>NZ_JBSGFY010000006.1:0-2169 GCF_053603635.1 Agromyces sp. NPDC004153 | reverse complement strand
CTCACTTGTGGTTCATACCCACCAATGTCCGTTTGGTACGGCAAGCAGGGATGTGTTGCGGGTTCGGCGGTGCGTTGATTTGACGGTTGGCGGAGTCGTACATAGAGTTCACCAGTCCCACCCAGTCGGCGATCATCGTCGGCTGTCCGGGGGAGCCTCTTCCAGTACATCCGCGCCGGTTGTCGTCATGTCTGCCGGTGCGTCTGGTTCGACAGGAATCGGATGCGGGAGTACTTTTAAGGGGTTGTCCCGAAAGGGGCGGTCGAAATTCTCGGCAGGTTTCGCGAAAAGAGTCAATTTGACTCGGATCGCGGGGGCTGAAAGAATTAAGACATAACGAAGCGAGTGCGGCCGGGTGGTTGACGGTCAGGCGTCCGTTTCTTGAGAACTCAACAGTGTGTTAAAAGCCAGTGCATGATTTACATGCAATACCTCGTCAAGGTATATGACGAACGCTTGGAAACACTCTTTCCAGCAATGCTTCAAGCATTTTATGGAGAGTTTGATCCTGGCTCAGGACGAACGCTGGCGGCGTGCTTAACACATGCAAGTCGAGCGGAAAGGCCCTTCGGGGTACTCGAGCGGCGAACGGGTGAGTAACACGTGAGCAACCTGCCCCTGACTCTGGGATAAGCCCGGGAAACTGGGTCTAATACCGGATACGACCGCCCCCGGCATCGGGTGGTGGTGGAAAGTTGTTTCGGTTGGGGATGGGCTCGCGGCCTATCAGCTTGTTGGTGGGGTAGTGGCCTACCAAGGCGACGACGGGTAGCCGGCCTGAGAGGGCGACCGGCCACACTGGGACTGAGACACGGCCCAGACTCCTACGGGAGGCAGCAGTGGGGAATATTGCGCAATGGGCGGAAGCCTGACGCAGCGACGCCGCGTGGGGGATGACGGCCTTCGGGTTGTAAACCTCTTTCAGCAGGGACGAAGTTGACGTGTACCTGCAGAAGAAGCGCCGGCTAACTACGTGCCAGCAGCCGCGGTAATACGTAGGGCGCAAGCGTTGTCCGGAATTATTGGGCGTAAAGAGCTCGTAGGTGGCTTGTCGCGTCTGCCGTGAAAGCTCGCAGCTTAACTGCGGGTCTGCGGTGGATACGGGCTGGCTAGAGGTAGGTAGGGGAGAACGGAATTCCTGGTGTAGCGGTGAAATGCGCAGATATCAGGAGGAACACCGGTGGCGAAGGCGGTTCTCTGGGCCTTACCTGACGCTGAGGAGCGAAAGCGTGGGGAGCGAACAGGATTAGATACCCTGGTAGTCCACGCTGTAAACGTTGGGCGCTAGGTGTGGGGGTCTTCCACGATCTCCGTGCCGGAGCTAACGCATTAAGCGCCCCGCCTGGGGAGTACGGCCGCAAGGCTAAAACTCAAAGGAATTGACGGGGGCCCGCACAAGCGGCGGAGCATGTTGCTTAATTCGACGCAACGCGAAGAACCTTACCAAGGCTTGACATCGCCCGGACACTCCCAGAGATGGGGGCTTCTTCGGACCGGGTGACAGGTGGTGCATGGCTGTCGTCAGCTCGTGTCGTGAGATGTTGGGTTAAGTCCCGCAACGAGCGCAACCCTTGCTCCATGTTGCCAGCACGCCTTTCGGGGTGGTGGGGACTCATGGGGGACTGCCGGGGTCAACTCGGAGGAAGGTGGGGATGACGTCAAGTCATCATGCCCCTTATGTCTTGGGCTGCAAACATGCTACAATGGCCGGTACAGAGGGTTGCGATACCGTGAGGTGGAGCGAATCCCTAAAAGCCGGTCTCAGTTCGGATTGGGGTCTGCAACTCGACCCCATGAAGTCGGAGTCGCTAGTAATCGCAGATCAGCAACGCTGCGGTGAATACGTTCCCGGGCCTTGTACACACCGCCCGTCACGTCACGAAAGTCGGCAACACCCGAAGCCCGTGGCCCAACCACTTGTGGGGGGAGCGGTCGAAGGTGGGGCTGGCGATTGGGACGAAGTCGTAACAAGGTAGCCGTACCGGAAGGTGCGGCTGGATCACCTCCTTTCTAAGGAGCACAGGCTGGTGGCGGAAGCTTCCAGTCCATCGCCGTGTCCGTGAGCGAACGTCTCACGCTCGGCAGCTCATTAGTGGAGCACTGGCTACTCGGCGCAGCGTGATCGCTGACCGGCTAGTACCGCCCTCGCGAGAGGGAGTGGGAACGGCG
>NZ_JBSGFY010000005.1:0-2550 GCF_053603635.1 Agromyces sp. NPDC004153 | reverse complement strand
ACCTGATGCTTGGTTTCGTGTGGACGGCGTTTCTCAGAAGCGAATTCACCCATATCTATCGGCTTGATTTCGACGCGTTTTATAACAGAGAACGAGAGCCGCTCGCTGGCGCTGGTGGTATGAACTGAAGCCCTGCTTCTCCGTCTCTATGAACGGATTCACGCTCACCGGGTTTCCCTCGCGGGCGGGTAGGCGGCGTCAAGGACGATCGGGCATCGTGGCGATCCGGCGCAGTCACCACGGGATACAGCCGACGTATTTGTGGGCCCACGATCACGCTCGGGCGCGGCAGCGTATGTCGTGGGGCAAGGTGGTGACCAGGGCTTCGGCATAGTGGAGATTTGTCCGGTTCTCTGATCACGTTAGGCCGAGGACGGTAAGGCCACGGGTGGCATCCCGGGACAGATGACGGATCGCCTGGGCGAGGTTGCGAGCTCCGGCCAGGCGCAACGCGCCGATGGCAAGGTTGCGCAGGCTGGCCATGGCGCGAGGAGCGTGGCCAGTGCGGACCTGGGAGTGGTCTTCGGCGAAGGTGACATCGCGGACGTAGTGGAGCTTGTTCTCGATGGACCAGTGGCCGCGGATCCAGGTGGCCAGGTCGGCGGGGCCGGCCTGCCAGGCGGGCATGCTGGTGATCGCGTACACGGTGACCGTGGTCCACTTTCCCGTCTTGAGGTGCTGGACCTGACGCCTGATCTGTATCGCCTGGACAGCGTGGGGGAACAGCAGGCCGGCGGTGACAGTGACGACTTTGAGGGTCCGCCGTTCGTATCGGCCGTGTCCACGATCGCGTTCGCGGTGCTGGATGGGGATCTGCTTCCACAGCAGCCGTTTGACCTGGTTGTACAGGGTGGGCTGGTTCTTCTTGACGATGAGGACGTAGTGCGCGTTCTTCTCGGTGGCCAGGAAATGGGCGTGGTCGCGCTGCGTGTGCAGGGCGTCGGCGGTGATCACCGCGTCGGTCAGGTCGAGGTGCTGCAGCAGGGGCCGGAACCGGGTGATCTCATTGGTCTTGCCGTCGACTTCGGTCTGTGCCAGTACCAGGCCGGTGACCTGGTCGAAGGCAGACAGCAGGTGCACCGGTTCACCGCCGGGAGCATGTGCGCCCCGCAGCGCCTTGCCGTCCACGGACACCGCCCGGCGCGCCGAGTGGCGGTGCCCTGTCTTTGGCGTGGTCGCTGCCGATGCGGCCGCAGCGGCAGCGCGCTCGGCCAGCCAGTCGCAGACCGCCGCGTCCAGTTCCTCGGCGTCGATCTGTTGCAGGACACGCCTGACCGTCGACTCATCCGGAGGCTGCCAGGTGTGACTCAGCGGGTCTCGCCGTACGCCTAATGTGGCCATGACCTGGGCGGGTGCGTCAGCGATCCACTCGCCGATCGCAGTGAACGACCGTGCTCCGGCCAGCACGGCCACCGAGACCAGCGCCAAGAGCGAGGCCAGGCCATGACGGACACCGCGCGGGTCGCGGGGATCGGCAAGACGCTCGAAGCGTTCCAGCAGGCTGACGCAGTCAGACGCTGCGGCGGGGGTCAGGGGTTGTTCGGCCAGGTGGCCGAGGGCCAGGCTGATCGGCGAAGATGACAGAGCAGGCACGGTCTTCTCTGGTGATCATGTGGCGTCGAGAACCTCATGATCGCGAAGGTCGTGCCTGCTTGCTTTCCTGGCCCCGGTCCCTGAGCGCGATGCCCCGCAGCGTGACTGATCCCTTGAATCGGACACTCAGGCCGTCAACACCACCTCGCCGGAGCCCTGCCCCGCCCATACGGGAGAAATGCCCGCCCCACACTCTTCTGTGACATCCTTTAGTCCAAGCAAGATCATCGATCTCAAACACCCGCGAAACGGCATTGGCTACGCCGAGGCGCCCTGCAGAGCCGATTAACTCCAGTCTCTCTGAGATTGCTCGATGGGCCCCACCAAACGAACAGGCGCGGCTCGTTGAACGATCATTGCCGGTTACCAAGCAATAGATCACAACGAGTCCACGCCTATCCACTTTTCACTAAGGTTGACAGATAGCCCTTAGTGGTGGCTGTCGCTGATCGTTTCGATCTGCTCCAGCTTGCGAATAACGATCTCTTCCATCCTGATCACCTCCCTCCCTTTCGCCCGATTACACTTGAGGCCTGCCGAATTATGCCATGCACCCGATTGCCATGGCGACGCCACCACATTCGGAGCCAAAGTAGCAGAGCGCCACCACCGACGACCAAAGTCGCAATAGCGTCAGCGATCTGGTCCAGCTCTCCTGAAGTCATCGAGAACAATGCCCGATTGGCAATTGCGGCAATCGTTGGCAGGGTAACAGTGAGCGCGAGGGTAAGGCATCCTGTGGTTCCGAACAGCAAGAAGAAGCTATACGCTTGCACAAGCCTCCGCTCTCTTTTTGAGAGCATTCCAATAGGGCTGGAATGACAGGAAATTCCCCGACACAACATGCGCCATACCCGAGCAATCCAATATCGCAGATATTTAGAGGCGTCTGCGTAGAGATTGCGAGTTTCGACCAAATCTTGTATAACGAAATACATGTCAGTCCGCATGAAAACC
>NZ_JBSGFY010000004.1:0-3091 GCF_053603635.1 Agromyces sp. NPDC004153 | reverse complement strand
ACGTCGAGATCATCAGCGAACGTCTGATGCTCGGCAGCTCATTAGTGGAGCACTGGCTACTCAACCAGGTCTGGTTGCCTGCGGGTTGGTACCGCCCTCGTAAGAGGGAGTGGGAAGGCCCGTCGAGGGGGCTGGGACTGGTTGGACACACTGTTGGGTCCTGAGGAAACGGGCCATCCCCCGTGAGGGGGTGTTCTTCTCCTCTGGAGCACAGGACCGGGGATCTTTCCACGTGGTGGGAGGCGATCCGGTCGCTGTTTGTTGTTTGAGATTTGCATAGTGGACGCGAGCATCTTTGTGGCCAAGTTTTTTAGGGCACACGGTGGATGCCTTGGCATCAGGAGCCGATGAAGGACGTGGGAGGCTGCGTTAAGCCTCGGGGAGTCGCCAACCAGACGTTGATCCGGGGATGTCCGAATGGGGAAACCTAGCACCAGTCATGTGGTGTTGCCTCCGCCTGAATGTATAGGGCGGTTGGTGGTAACGCGGGGAAGTGAAACATCTCAGTACCCGTAGGAAGAGAAAACAACAGTGATTCCGTGAGTAGTGGTGAGCGAAAGCGGATGAGGCTAAACCGGGCATGTGTGATAGCCGGCAGGCGTTGCATGTTCGGGGTCGTGGGACCTTCTTGATCGATCTGCCGGTCGGTCGAACAGTGAGAAATCGATGGGGTAGTTGAAAGCTCTGGGAAGGGCTGCCGTAGACCGTGAGAGCCGGGTAGGCGAAACCTTGTCGACTGTTTGAGGGGATCCCAAGTAGCACGGGGCCCGAGAAATCCTGTGTGAATCTGCCAGGACCACCTGGTAAGCCTAAATACTCCCTGATGACCGATAGTGCACTAGTACCGTGAGGGAAAGGTGAAAAGTGCCCCGGTGAGGGGTCGTGAAATAGTACCTGAAACCGTGTGCCTACAAGCCGTAGGAGCTTACAAGGGCTTGTCTCTTGTGTGATGTGACTGCGTGCCTTTTGAAGAATGAGCCTGCGAGTTATGGTGTGTGGCGAGGTTAACCCGTGTGGGGAAGCCGTAGCGAAAGCGAGTCTGAATAGGGCGTTTGAGTCGCATGCTGTAGACCCGAAGCGGAGTGATCTACGCATGGGCAGGTTGAAGCGAGGGTAAGACCTCGTGGAGGACCGAACCCACCAGGGTTGAAAACCTGGGGGATGACCTGTGTGTAGGGGTGAAAGGCCAATCAAACTCCGTGATAGCTGGTTCTCCCCGAAATGCATTTAGGTGCAGCGTCGCGTGTTTCTTGCCGGAGGTAGAGCACTGGATGGCCGATGGGCCCGACAAGGTTACTGACGTCAGCCAAACTCCGAATGCCGGTAAGTGAGAGCGTGGCAGTGAGACTGCGGGGGATAAGCTCCGTAGTCGAGAGGGAAACAGCCCAGATCACCGACTAAGGCCCCTAAGCGTGTGCTAAGTGGGAAAGGATGTGGAGTCGCAGAGACAACCAGGAGGTTGGCTTAGAAGCAGCCACCCTTGAAAGAGTGCGTAATAGCTCACTGGTCAAGTGATTCCGCGCCGACAATGTAGCGGGGCTCAAGTACACCGCCGAAGTCGTGGCATTGATGAGGACTTTGGTTCTTGTTGATGGGTAGGGGAGCGTCGTGCAGCCGGTGAAGCCGCCGAGTGATCGAGTGGTGGAGGCTGTGCGAGTGAGAATGCAGGCATGAGTAGCGAATCGAGGGTGAGAAACCCTCGCGCCGGATGACCAAGGGTTCCTGGGCCAGGCTAATCCGCCCAGGGTAAGTCGGGACCTAAGGCGAGGCCGACAGGCGTAGTCGATGGACAACGGGTTGATATTCCCGTACCCGCTTTAACGCGCCCATATCGAACCTGTTGATGCTAAGAGTCCTTAAGTCAGCTAAGACCTTCGGGTCTGGTGTTAGGCCGAACGCTCGAACCGATGCGGTAGTAGGTAAGCGATGGGGTGACGCAGGAAGGTAGTCCAACCCAGGCGATGGTTGTTCCTGGGGTAAGCATGTAGGGAGTGGGGTAGGCAAATCCGCCTCACATGTATCCTGAGATGTGATGCCGAGCCGATTGTGGCGAAGTGGATGATCCTATGCTGCCGAGAAAAGCCTCTAGCGAGTGTTGTGGCGGCCCGTACCCTAAACCGACTCAGGTGGTCAGGTAGAGAATACCAAGGCGATCGGGTGAACTGTGGTTAAGGAACTCGGCAAATTGCCCCCGTAACTTCGGGAGAAGGGGGACCTCTGCTGGTGATGGCACTTGCTGTCTGAGCTGGTGGGGGTCGCAGTGGCCAGGGGGAAGCGACTGTTTACTAAAAACACAGGTCCGTGCTAAGTCGTAAGACGATGTATACGGACTGACGCCTGCCCGGTGCCGGAACGTTAAGGGGACCGCTTAGCCGCGTAAGTGGCGAAGGTGAGAACTTAAGCGCCGGTAAACGGCGGTGGTAACTATAACCATCCTAAGGTAGCGAAATTCCTTGTCGGGTAAGTTCCGACCTGCACGAATGGCGTAACGACTTCCCCGCTGTCTCAACCGCAGACCCGGCGAAATTGCACTACGAGTAAAGATGCTCGTTACGCGCAGCAGGACGGAAAGACCCCGGGACCTTCACTACAGCTTGACATTGGCGTTTGGAACGTCTTGTGTAGGATAGGTGGGAGACTGTGAAGCTCGGACGCTAGTTCGGGTGGAGTCATTGGTGAAATACCACTCTGGTCGTTTTGAACGTCTAACTCTGGTCCGTGATCCGGATCGGGGACAGTGTCTGGTGGGTAGTTTAACTGGGGCGGTTGCCTCCTAAAGAGTAACGGAGGCGCCCAAAGGTTCCCTCAGCCTGGTTGGCAATCAGGTGTTGAGTGTAAGTGCACAAGGGAGCTTGACTGTGAGACTGACGGGTCGAGCAGGAGCGAAAGCTGGGACTAGTGATCCGGCGGTGGCATGTGGAAGCGCCGTCGCTCAACGGCTAAAAGGTACCCCGGGGATAACAGGCTGATCTTCCCCAAGAGTCCATATCGACGGGATGGTTTGGCACCTCGATGTCGGCTCGTCGCATCCTGGGGCTGGAGTAGGTCCCAAGGGTTGGGCTGTTCGCCCATTAAAGCGGTACGCGAGCTG
>NZ_JBSGFY010000003.1:0-4428 GCF_053603635.1 Agromyces sp. NPDC004153 | reverse complement strand
CAGCTCGCGTACCGCTTTAATGGGCGAACAGCCCAACCCTTGGGACCTACTCCAGCCCCAGGATGCGACGAGCCGACATCGAGGTGCCAAACCATGCCGTCGATATGGACTCTTGGGCAAGATCAGCCTGTTATCCCCGAGGTACCTTTTATCCGTTGAGCGACAGCGCTTCCACAAGCCACTGCCGGATCACTAGTCCCGACTTTCGTCCCTGCTCGACCTGTCAGTCTCACAGTCAAGCTCCCTTGTGCACTTACACTCGCCACCTGATTGCCAACCAGGTTGAGGGAACCTTTGGGCGCCTCCGTTACTTTTTGGGAGGCAACCGCCCCAGTTAAACTACCCACCAGGCACTGTCCCTGAACCGGATCACGGTTCGAAGTTAGATATCCAGAGTGACCAGAGTGGTATTTCAACAATGACTCCACGAACACTGGCGTGCCCGCTTCAAAGTCTCCCACCTATCCTACACAAGCCACACCGAACACCAATACCAAGCTGTAGTAAAGGTCACGGGGTCTTTCCGTCCTTCTGCGCGTAACGAGCATCTTTACTCGTAATGCAATTTCGCCGAGTTCGCGGTTGAGACAGCTGGGAAGTCGTTACGCCATTCGTGCAGGTCGGAACTTACCCGACAAGGAATTTCGCTACCTTAGGATGGTTATAGTTACCACCGCCGTTTACTGGGGCTTAAATTCTCAGCTTCGCC
Organism: Agromyces sp. NPDC004153; assembly: GCF_053603635.1. Taxonomy (NCBI): domain Bacteria; kingdom Bacillati; phylum Actinomycetota; class Actinomycetes; order Micrococcales; family Microbacteriaceae; genus Agromyces; species Agromyces sp. NPDC004153. Next base: position 3,719 of record NZ_JBSGFY010000003.1, on the reverse strand, counting down.
TTGCGGCTAACCGGTCCTCTTAACCTTCCAGCACCGGGCAGGCGTCAGTCCGTATACATCGTCTTGCGACTTGGCACGGACCTGTGTTTTTAGTAAACAGTCGCTTCCCACTGGTCTCTGCGGCCACTCCACGCTTCCCCTGGCAAGCAGGTTCACGCTTCGGGCCCCCCTTCTCCCGAAGTTACGGGGGCATTTTGCCGAGTTCCTTAACCACGATTCTCTCGATCTCCTCGGTATTCTCTACCTGACCACCTGAGTCGGTTTGGGGTACGGGCGGCTGGAACCTCGCGTCGATGCTTTTCTCGGCAGCATAGGATCACCCACTTTTCATCCGCATCGCGTCTCAGCCTGTATGAGCGACGGATTTGCCTATCGCTCGGCCTACACGCTTGCCCCGGGACAACCATCGCCCGGGCTGGGCTACCTTCCTGCGTCACACCTGTTAATACGCTCACTCCACCAGACGGGGTCGCATGCCGCCCCGCGCATCACCCCGAAGGGATCCGCACGGCTTGGGATGCTTAGCACTTCTGATCTCGTGTGGGCGGTTCTTCGCCGGTACGGGAATATCAACCCGTTGTCCATCGACTACGCCTGTCGGCCTCGCCTTAGGTCCCGACTTACCCAGGGCAGATTAGCTTGACCCTGGAACCCTTGGTCTTCCGGAGGACGGGTTTCTCACCCGTCTTTCGCTACTCATGCCTGCATTCTCACTCGTGTGCCGTCCACGGCTGGTTTCCACCGCCGCTTCACCCGGCACACGACGCTCTCCTACCCATCAACACGGCTGGACCACGAAGGCCTACCACAAATGTCAATGCCACAACTTCGGTGGCGTGCTTGAGCCCCGTTACATTGTCGGCGCGGAATCACTTGACCAGTGAGCTATTACGCACTCTTTCAAGGGTGGCTGCTTCTAAGCCAACCTCCTGGTTGTCTGTGCAACTCCACATCCTTTCCCACTTAGCACGCGCTTAGGGACCTTAGTTGGTGGTCTGGGTTGTTTCCCTCTCGACGATGAAGCTTATCCCCCACCGTCTCACTGCTGCGCTCTCACTTACCGGCATTCGGAGTTTGGCTGACGTCAGTAACCTGTTGGGGCCCATCGGCCATCCAGTAGCTCTACCTCCGGCAAGAAACACGCAACGCTGCACCTAAATGCATTTCGGAGAGAACCAGCTATCACGAAGTTTGATTGGCCTTTCACCCCTATCCACAGCTCATCCCCTCCATTTTCAACTGAAGTGGGTTCGGTCCTCCACGACGTCTTACCGTCGCTTCAACCTGGCCATGGATAGATCACTTCGCTTCGGGTCTAGGACCTGCGACTGAATCGCCCTATTCAGACTCGCTTTCGCTACGGCTACCCCACACGGGTTAACCTCGCCACAGATCACTAACTCGCAGGCTCATTCTTCAAAAGGCACGCCGTCACCCCAACAAGGAGGCTCCGACGGTTTGTAAGCAAACGGTTTCAGGTACTATTTCACTCCCCTCCCGGGGTACTTTTCACCTTTCCCTCACGGTACTTGTCCGCTATCGGTCATCTGGGAGTATTTAGGCTTATCAGGTGGTCCTGACAGATTCACACGGGATTTCTCGGGCCCCGTGCTACTTGGGATCCCCTTCCGGCCGGCATGGCATTTCAGCTACGGGACTCACACCCACTCTGGTCCGGCTTTCAATCCGGTTCGCCTATACCACGCACGTCACCGTCGCTGTCCGGCAGAACAGCACGAAAGGTCCCACAACCCCGACCATGCAACCCCTGCCGGGTATCACACATGACCGGTTTAGCCTCATCCGCTTTCGCTCGCCACTACTCACGGAATCACGGTTGTTTTCTCTTCCTGTGGGTACTGAGATGTTTCACTTCCCCACGTTCCCTCTACCCGCCCTATACATTCAGGCGGGAGTCACCAGGTCACCCAAAGGGCCTGGCGGGGTTTCCCCATTCGGAAATCCTCGGATCACAGCTCGTTTATCAGCTCCCCGAGGCTTATCGCAGATTACGACGTCCTTCTTCGGCTCCAGATGCCAAGGCATCCACCGTTTGCTCTTAGAAACTTGAAATCACATGAGTTGAATCGATCGCGCACCACACCCCGAAAGATGCGATACGAGATTGACCAATGATTAGTCGAACGCACCCCGAAGGGCACGTCCTACGAATCTTGTGACCCAACGTCCACGCTCCGAAGAACGGCGACGTTGAATCTAAGATGCTCGCGTCCACTATGTAGTTCTCAACAGACGGCCAGAACCCCCACCCCCGACAACCCACGGTCATCATCGGTGAAGGTCTGAAGAAACCATCACCCCCCGCCACTCTCACAAGCGCGGGGGTTGTCCGGTCCCTCAGGACCCAACAGCGTGCACGTCCCCGCCATCCCGGCCCCGACCGTTCCAACCCCGCAAGCGAGGCGTACTAGATCTGAACCATTCAGACGAAGACCTATGTCAATGTTCCACCCATGAGCAGCCGGCAGACACGTTCGGTCTGATCCGGCATGCCTGGAACACCCTGCGGTGTCCAGATGCTCCTTAGAAAGGAGGTGATCCAGCCGCACCTTCCGGTACGGCTACCTTGTTACGACTTAGTCCTAATCACCGATCCCACCTTCGACGGCTCCCTCCACAAGGGTTAGGCCACCGGCTTCGGGTGTTACCGACTTTCATGACTTGACGGGCGGTGTGTACAAGGCCCGGGAACGTATTCACCGCAGCGTTGCTGATCTGCGATTACTAGCGACTCCGACTTCATGAGGTCGAGTTGCAGACCTCAATCCGAACTGAGACCGGCTTTTTGGGATTCGCTCCGCCTTACGACATCGCAGCCCTTTGTACCGGCCATTGTAGCATGCGTGAAGCCCAAGACATAAGGGGCATGATGATTTGACGTCATCCCCACCTTCCTCCGAGTTGACCCCGGCAGTCTCACATGAGTTCCCACCATAACGTGCTGGCAACATGCGACGAGGGTTGCGCTCGTTGCGGGACTTAACCCAACATCTCACGACACGAGCTGACGACAACCATGCACCACCTGTATACGAGTGTCCAAAGAGTTCTACATTTCTGCAGCGTTCTCGTATATGTCAAGCCTTGGTAAGGTTCTTCGCGTTGCATCGAATTAATCCGCATGCTCCGCCGCTTGTGCGGGCCCCCGTCAATTCCTTTGAGTTTTAGCCTTGCGGCCGTACTCCCCAGGCGGGGCGCTTAATGCGTTAGCTACGACACGGAAACCGTGGAAAGGTCCCCACATCTAGCGCCCAACGTTTACGGCGTGGACTACCAGGGTATCTAATCCTGTTCGCTCCCCACGCTTTCGCTCCTCAGCGTCAGTTACGGCCCAGAGAACTGCCTTCGCCATCGGTGTTCCTCCTGATATCTGCGCATTCCACCGCTACACCAGGAATTCCATTCTCCCCTACCGCACTCCAGTCTGCCCGTACCCACTGCAGACCCGAGGTTGAGCCTCGGGATTTCACAGCAGACGCGACAAACCGCCTACGAGCTCTTTACGCCCAATAATTCCGGACAACGCTCGGACCCTACGTATTACCGCGGCTGCTGGCACGTAGTTAGCCGGTCCTTTTTCTGCAAGTACCGTCAAGGCCGAAGCCCCTTCTTCCTTACTAAAAGCGGTTTACAACCCGAAGGCCGTCATCCCGCACGCGGCGTTGCTGCATCAGGCTTGCGCCCATTGTGCAATATTC
>NZ_JBSGFY010000002.1:652-1219798 GCF_053603635.1 Agromyces sp. NPDC004153 | reverse complement strand
CGGACACATTCCGAACCCGGAAGCTAAGACTCGCAGCGCCGATGGTACTGCAGGGGCGACCCTGTGGGAGAGTAGGACACCGCCGGACATACATTCGAGAAGAGCCACCCAGTGCTGGGTGGCTCTTCTTGGTTTAACGCGACGCCATCCGGCCTAGGCTGTGGGGATGGGGAATCGCTTGGGGGCGTCGCTGAGTCCCTACCTCCGGGCCCACGCCGACAACCCCGTCGACTGGTATCCGTGGGGTGACGAGGCCTTCGCCGCCGCGCGCGAGCGCGATGTGCCCGTGCTCGTCTCGATCGGATACGCCACGTGCCACTGGTGCCACGTGATGGCCCGTGAGAGCTTCAGCGATCCCGCCATCGCCGAGCTCCTCAACGCGGGGTTCGTCGCGATCAAGGTCGACCGGGAGGAGCACCCTGACGTCGACGCGAGCTACCTGGCCGCGGCATCCGCCTTCACGCGTGAACTCGGCTGGCCGCTCACCGTGTTCGCGACGCCCGAGGGACGGACGTTCTATGCCGGCACGTACTTCCCACCGCGATCGATGCGTGGCGTGCCGTCGTTCGCCGAGGTCCTCCGTGCGGTCGAGGAGGCATGGCGCGAGCGACGGAGCGAGTTGCACGAGACGGCCGCCGCCGTCGCCGAGGCGCTGGCCGCGGCATCCGTCGCCTCGACCGCGGGCGACCTGCCCGGGCCGGCCGAGCTCGACGGCGCCGTCGCGATGCTCGCGGAGGACGAGGACCGGCTGCACGGCGGGTTCGGCACGGCGCCGAAGTTCCCCGTCGCCCCGGTGCTCGGCTTCCTCAGCCAGGCGGGCCCCGAGGGTCGCCTGCTCGCAGAGCGATCCTTGAAGCTCATGGGCGCGTCGCCGCTGCGCGATCCGGTCGAGGGCGGCTTCTTCCGCTACGCGACGCGCGCCGACTGGAGCGATCCGCACTACGAGCGCATGCTCACCGACAACGCGCTGCTGCTCGGCGTCGCCGCCGATCTCGGTCGCGGCGACGGCGCGGCCGCATTCGCCCACCTGCTCGCGGCGGGTGTCGTGGGGTTCCTCGCCGAGCGCATGCAGCTGGCCGGCGGTGGCTTCGCGAGCGCGCAGGACTCCGAGAGCTGGATCGACGGTCGTAGAGACGAGGGCGGCTACTACCGGCGCGATGCGGCCGGCCGTTCCGGGCTCGAGCCGCCGGCGCTCGACGAGAAGGTGCTCACCGGGTGGAACGGTCTTGCGATCGGCGGTCTCGCGCGGGCGGGGTTCGTCTTCGACGACGCCGCGGCGATCGACGCCGCTCGTCGGGCCGCGGACTTCCTGCTCGAGCGGCACGTGCGCGAGGACGGCACGCTCGTGCGCTCGTCGCTCGACGACGTGGCATCCGACGCCGTCGCGACGCTGGAGGACACCGGCATGCTGGCCGGTGGCCTCCTCGAGCTCGCTGCGGCGACCGGTGAGGTGCGCTACGCCGAGGCCGCTCGCCGCCTCATCGATCGGGCGGCCACCGCCGCCGTCGGCGTGCATGCCGCCGACGGCATGGAGAGCTCGAGCGTCCCGTTCGCGGCGCCGGCGGGCGCGGATCCCGTGCTCGCGTCGTACGGTCTCGCGCTGCCGAGCGACCCGGCCGAGGGCGCCACGCCGTCGGGCGTCACGGCCTGCGCGGATGCCGCATGGCGGCTCTACGCGCTCGGCGCCGGCGATCGCTACCTCGACCTCGCCGAACAGGCGATGCGTTCCGTCGCGGGCATGGCCGTACGACGCCCGATCGCGTTCGGCGGCGCACTTGAGGTCATGGCCCGGCTCGCGGCGCCGCTCGTGCAGCTCGTCACCGTCGTGCCCGACGGAGAGGAGGACGACGGGGCGGGCGCGCTGCTCCGCGCCGCGACCCGGCGGCACGCGGCATCCGTCGCGGCGATCGTCACCGAGCGCCAGGCGCAGGAGTTCGCGACAGCCGGGTTCGAGCTGTTCGAGGGACGCACCGCGCAGGACGACGTGACGACCGCGTACCGGTGCCGGTCGTTCGTGTGCGCCCTGCCTGTGCACGACGCCGGCGCGCTGGAGGAACTCGTCGAGCTCGAGTAGTCGATCGGCGCCGGCGGCGCGGGCGGCACGGCGTTCGGCGGGGCCTGCGGCATCCGTACGATGGTCGCATGAGCGATCGCGCATCAGTCGGCACGGCCTCCGTGGTCGTCGCCCTCGTCGTCGACGCCGTGCTCGTGGTCGTCTTCGCCGTCGTGGGCCGTTCGAGCCACGCCGAGGGCCTCGACGTCGCCGGCGTCTGGGGCACGGCCTGGCCGTTCCTCGCGGGCCTCGGCGTCGGATGGCTCGCGGCGCGGGCGTGGCGGCATCCGCTCGCCGTCTGGCCGACCGGGGTGATCGTGTGGGCGGCAACGCTCGTCGTCGGGATGCTGCTGCGGCTCGTCACCGGCCAGGGCACGGCCGTCGCGTTCATCGTGGTCGCCACGCTGACGCTCGCGCTGCTGCTGCTCGGGTGGCGGGCGATCGCCTGGGCCGTCGTCCGACTCCGCGCGCGCGGTCGGGTCGGCGCAGCATGAACGTCATCGAGTGGCTCTTCGACGCCCAGCTCGTGATCGGCGGGCAGGTGATCCTGTGGCGCGAGATCATCGGCAACCTGTTCGGCCTGGCCAGCGCGCTCGGCGGACTGCGCCGGAAGGTGTGGGCGTGGCCGGTCGGCATCATCGGCAACGTGCTGCTCTTCACGGTGTTCCTCGGGGCGGTGTTCGACACCCCGAACCCCGTGAACCTGCTCGGGCAGGCCGCTCGGCAGGTCATGTTCATCGTCGTGTCGATCTACGGCTGGGTGCGGTGGGCGCGGCACCGGCAGGTCAGCGAGTCGGCGGTCGATCCGAAGTGGGCGGGCACCCGGAACCGCATCATCCTGGCCATCGCGCTGGTGGGCGGCACGCTGATCCTCACGCCGATCTTCCGTGCGCTCGGCTCGTTCGAGCCCGTCTGGGCCGACGCGTGGATCTTCATGGGCTCGTTGCTGGCGACCTGGGGCATGGCCAAGGGATGGACCGAGTTCTGGCTCATCTGGATCGCGGTCGACATCGTCGGCGTGCCGTTGCTCGTGAGTGCGGGCTACTACGCGTCGGCGTTCCTCTACGTGTTCTACGGCGCGTTCACGCTGTTCGGGTTCATCACCTGGATGCGCGTGCAGCGGCGGGCGAAGCTCGCCGAGGGCGTGTCACCGGCCTGAGGCGTCGGGCGTCACCAGGCCGACGGCACACGGTCGAGCACCGACCAGACCGCCGAGCTCAGCTCGGGATGGTCGAGCGCGATGTCGCGCAGCAGCTCGAACTCGAACCGGGCCGCATCGCCGTCGCGCGCGGTGGGGTGGTACGCACGGGCACGCGCAGGACTCCAGCGCTCGGAGTGCAGCCGCTCCTCGCGGAGCGTGGCCACGACCTGCTCGTCGACGGACGGGAGGTCGGGCAGGAACACCCACGGGTCTTCGCCGAGCCGGCATCGCAGCTCGATGAGCGCCGCCAGCTCGTCGCGGGCATCCTGCCTCAGGCGCTCCAGCGTCGATGCGTCACCCATGCGCGACCTCCCCTCGCTTCCTCGATCGTAGCCAACGCCACGTCGACCCCTGCAACGCTACGTGCCCCGTGTGACGTCGGGGTTACACGGCATGAAGGCACGTGTACGCGAGATGACGTCCAGATGACGCGGACGAGGCCGGGTTCGGCCCGTGCCTGCTTGAATGAACCGGCCGAAGGGCGGACGGAGGAGCGCGCATGGTCGCAGAGGTACTGATCCTGCACGGATGGCAGAATCGCCGCCCCGACGGGCACTGGCAGCACTGGCTCGCCGGCGAGCTCGAGGCAGGCGGCGCCGTCGTGCGCTACCCGCAGCTGCCCGAGCCCGACGAGCCCGTGCTCGACGACTGGCTCAGCGCGCTCGACACGGAACTCGCGGGCACCGATCCGGCCGCGCTCACGGTGGTCGCCCACAGCCTCGGCTGCCTGCTCTGGCTGGCGTACGCGGTGCGGCGCGCCGAGGCAGGCGAGGTCGCGCCGCTCGCTCGGCGAGTCGTGCTGGTGGCGCCGCCGTCTCCCGACGTCATCCGCGGCATCCCGGAGATCGCGGCGTTCGCTCGGGAGTCCGACGAAGAAGGGCTCAGGGCGGCTCTCGCGGCGAGCGCTGCCGAGCGCACGACCATCGTGGCCGGCGACGAGGACCCGTACTGCCCCGACGGCGCCGAGCGCACCTACGCGGTCCCGCTCGGTGCCGCGTTCGTCGAGGTCGGCGGCGGCGGGCACCTCACGATCGACGACGGCTTCGGGCCGTTCCCGCTCGTTCGCGACCTCGTCAGCGGCTGACCGGGAGCGGTCCGGTCCGGTGCGGTTGAATGGTGCGGTGACGTCCGGCATCGCTCCCCTCGACGACCGCACGACCGACCAGGTGCGCCGACTCGGCGACGACCTGCGTGCGGCCGGCTTCACCGTCGAGGCGCTCGACCGCCTGTGGGGTGCGGATGCCGCGGCCGCCCTCCATCGCGGCGAGCGCGTTCCGGCGCGACGCGTGCTGGACGGTCGCCGCGCCGACCACGACCCCGCCGCCGACCTGGCGTCGCTCGCGGGGCTGTTCGTGCTCGGCCTGCCGGTCCCCGAGGCCGAGGCGGCGCACGCACTCCCGGGCCTCGGCGTCGACGGGGCCATCGAGCTGGGGCTGCTCACGCGGGATGCCGCGACGACGACCCGCGCGGGAGCGGTGGACGACGCGGCATCCGTTCGCCCACTGCTCGACCTGCGGCCGTACGCATTCGTCGACGCCCACGGCGACGGTCACTGGTGGATCCTCTCGGACCTCGGCGAGGTGGCCCTCGGCCACGAGCTCGGCGAGGAGCACGTGCTCGGCGTCGGCGGCGCGTCGATGACGCTGTCGGGCCTGATGCTGCCGACGCCAGTGCGCACGGTGCTCGACCTCGGCACGGGCTGCGGCATCCAGGCCATGCACGCGACCCGGTTCGCCGACCGCGTGGTGGCCACCGACATCTCCGTGCGCGCGCTGCGGCTCGCGCAGCTCAACGTCGCGCTGAACGGCATCGAGGGGGTCGAGTTCCGGCTCGGGAGCCTGTTCGCGCCCGTCGCGGGGGAGCGGTTCGACCGCATCGTCTCGAACCCGCCGTTCGTGATCACGCCGCGCGTGCCCGGGGTTCCCGAGTACGAGTACCGCGACGGCGGCATGGTCGGCGACGGCATCGTCGAGGCCGTGATGCGCGGGGCGACCGAGCACCTCGAGCACGGCGGCGTCGCGCAGCTGCTCGGCAACTGGGAGGTGCGCGACGACGAGGACGGCCTCGATCGGGTGCGCGGGTGGGCCGGCCACCTCGAGCACTGGATCGTCGAACGCGAGGTGCAGCGGGCCACGGAGTACGCGGAGACGTGGATCCGCGACGGGGGCACGCGCCCCGGGACGCCCGCGTTCGACCGGCTGTACGAGGCCTGGCTCGACGACTTCGAGCGGCGCGGCGTGCGCGAGGTCGGCTTCGGCTACGTGCTGCTGCGCCGCCCGGCTGAGGAGACGGCGCCGCGGTTGGCCCGGGTGGAGCGGCTGCACGGTCCGCTCGGCTCGGGCGGTGATGCCGGTGGTCTCGGCGTGCACCTCGCCGCGTGCCTCGAGGCGCACGACCGGCAGGCGCGACTCGACGACGCGGCGCTCGCGGCGCTGCGCCTCGCCGTCGCGGGCGACGTGACCGAGGAGCGCCACCACTGGCCCGGCGACGAGCATCCCACCGCCATGCTGCTGCGACAGGGCGGCGGGTTCGGACGCGTCGTGAGCCTCGACACCGGGCTCGCGGCGCTCGTCGGCGCCTGCGACGGAGAGCTCCCGGTCGCCGCCATCGTCGCCGCGATCGCCGACCTGCTCGAGGTGGACGCCGACGCGCTCGCCGCCGACCTGCTGCCCGCCGTGCGGGCGCTCATCGACGACGGGATGCTGCTGCTGCCCGCCGAGTGAGGGCGGCCGGGACCGCCGGGTCACGGCGTTCCCCGAGCCGTCGGCGGTATCCTCGGTTGGCACGTCCGAAAGCGAGTCCATGGCCGACAGCCCCCTCTCCGAGTCCCCGTACGAGGTGCTCGGCGTGTCCGCCGATGCGGATGCCGCCGCGCTCCGCCTCGCGTACCGCCGGGCCCTGCGCACCGCCCACCCCGACACGGGCGGCGACCCGGCGCGCTTCCACGCGGTGCAGCGGGCGTGGGTGCTCATCGGCACGCCCGAGGCGCGCGCGGCGTTCGACCGCGGCATCCGGAACGGGTCGGGCGGCGGGAGCGCGCCGAGCCGCGAGGCCTGGGCGCCGGCGCCCCCGAAGCGCCCACGCGACTCGCGTCCGCTGGCTCGCTCCTACGGACACCCGGGCGGGCTCACGCGCGAGCTCTACCTCGACCGCATCCGGGAGTGGTCGGGCCGCGGCGTCGACGTGCCCGACCCGTACGATCCCGCGCTCGTGAGCCGGGCACCGCGCGAGATCCGGCACATCCTCGCCGACGCGCTCGTCGAGGAGTCGACCGCCCGCTCCCTCTCGACGCTCGGCATCGCCTACACGATCTGGCACGACATCGCGACGGATGCCGCGGGCCCGGGGTTCCCGCCGAAGCTCGACCACCTCGTGCTCGGTCCGACGGGCCTGTTCGCCGTCCAGTCCGAGGACTGGGGCGGACCCGTCGCGCTGAAGCGGGGCGAACTCGTCGGCGAGGCGCTCGCGGGGGAACGGCCGTTCCGGGCGCTCGCGGCCCGCGCGAAGGCGATCGGCCGGGCGGCCCGCGTGAAGCCGACGGCGCTCGTGATCGTGGTGCCCGACGAGTACGCGGCCGAGCCGCTCGCGGTCGGCGGCAGCATCCGCGGCGCCGCGGTCGCCCTCGTGCGCAGCTCACGACTCGCGAGCGCCGTGCGCGAGGGGATCCCGGGGTCCGCGCATCTCGGCGGCACCGAGGTCATGGAGGTGCGCTCGCGGCTGCAGGCGGTCGTGCGATTCGCCTGAACCCCGGGGAGACCGTCGGCCCCGCGGCATCCGGCATCATGGGAGGATGCCCGATCTCGACCGTGACGCCCACATCGCCGACTTCGCCGACTTCGTCCGCGACTCGCCCTCGTCGTACCACGCCGCCGCCGCGGTGGCAGCGCGACTCGAGGCCGCCGGGTTCGAGCGGCTCGACGAGCGCGACGAGTGGCCGGCCGGACCGGGCAGGCGCGTCGTGGTGCGCGACGGTGCGGTCATCGCCTGGGTGCAGCCCGATGCGGCGGGCCCGACGACGCCGTTCCGCATCCTCGGCGCGCACACCGACTCGCCCGGGTTCAAGCTCAAGCCGGGCATGTCCACGACCGCGGAGGGGCTGCTGCAGGCCGGCGTCGAGGTCTACGGCGGTCCGCTGCTCAACTCGTGGCTCGACCGGGAGCTCGAGCTCGCCGGTCGCCTCGTCACCACCGATGGCGTCGAGCACCTCGTGCGCACGGGCCCGCTGCTGCGCATCCCGCAGCTCGCGATCCACCTCGACCGCGAGGTGAACAAGGGCCTCACGCTCGACAAGCAGCGCCATATGCAGCCCATCTGGGGGACGGGCGCCGGGCAGGACGTCGTCGCCCACCTGGCCGGTGTCGCCGGCGTCAACCCCGACGACGTCGCCGGGCACGACGTCCTCGTCGCCGACGCGGCGGCGCCCGCCCGATTCGGGCTCGACGCCGCGCTCTTCGCCTCGGGTCGCATGGACGACCTCACGTCGGTGCACGCCGGCCTGGTCGCCCTGCTCGCCGCGCCGGCGAGTACCGGGCACGTGAGCGTGCTCGCCGCGTTCGACCACGAGGAGATCGGTTCGGAGTCGCGCTCGGGCGCGAGCGGGCCGTTCCTCGAGGACGTGCTCACGCGCATCGCCGCCGGGCTCGGCGCCGACGCGACCGATCGCCGCCGCGGGTTCGCGGACTCCTGGCTGCTCTCGTCGGACACTGGTCACGCGGTGCACCCGAACTATCCCGAACGCCACGACCCGGGCAACCGCCCGGTGCTCGGCGGCGGACCGCTGCTGAAGCTCAACGCCAACCAGCGGTATGCGACCGACGGCGTGGGCTCGGCGCTCTGGGCGCGTGCGTGCCGGCAGGCCGGCGTCTCGACGCAGCCGTTCGTGTCGAACAACCAGGTCCCGTGCGGCACGACGATCGGCCCGCTGTCGGCCACCCGGCTCGGCATCCGCACCGTCGACGTGGGCGCGCCGTTGCTCTCGATGCACTCGGCCCGCGAGCTCGCGCACGTCGACGACCTCGTCGCGCTCGCCGCGGCGATAACGGCCTTCTTCGCGCCCGAGGACTGATCGGCCGTCCCGATCCGGCGACCGGCACGCTGGCCGGATCTCGCGGCACGACGGCGCGATTTCACGGGCGGGGCGGGGCGCGACGGTGCGAGGGTGGTCGCATGACCGAGACGACCGCTCCCGCCGCATCCGCCCTCTTCGAGCACGTTGCGACGCGCGACGAGGCGATCGCCCACTTCCGCGGACGCCTCGCGGTCGAGGTCGACGTGTCGGATGTCGCAGCCGCCCTCGGCGAGCCCGAGCCCGGGTTCGTGCTCGTCGACACCCGCAGCGACGAGTCGTGGGCGCAGGGGCACGTGCCGGGCGCGCTGCACCTGCCGCGGCGCCGGATCGAAGACCTCGCGCCCGAGCTGATCCCGGCGGGCACGCCCGTGGTGGTCTACTGCTGGGGACCCGGCTGCAACGGCGCCACGCGTGCCGCGCTCGAGTTCGCGCTGCTCGGGTATCCGGTGAAGGAGATGATCGGCGGCTTCGAGTACTGGGTGCGCGAGGGCTTCGCGTTCGACACGTCCGACGGGCTCGCGCAACTGCCGGCCGACGCGCTCACGAACGTCGCGCCCGACGGATTCGGCGCGGCGTCGACGCCCGGGACGCGCGGGGAACTGCTCACGGGCGACGCGATCGCCTCGGGCATCACCTGCGCCTGCTGAGGGCGCGCGTTCGAAGCGGGCGCGCCCGGCGCCGCCGCCGTTGCCCGCGCTCAGGCGATCGTGACGAGCGGCGCGGCGGGGTCGGCGGTCCACTCGTCGAGCGACCCGTCGTAGATCGCGACGTCCGCGTGCCCGGCGCGCCGGAGGGCGAACCCGGTGCCCGCCGCCGCGATGCCCGCTCCGCAGTACACGACGACACGAGACGGGTCGCCCTCGGTCGCGGCCGCGAGCCGCGCCTCGAGCTCCGCGCCCTGCAGCAGGGTGCGGGTCTCGCGGTCGACGACGCTGCCCACCGGCACGTTCACGCTGCCGGGGATGTGGCCGCGCCGGGCGCGCCGCCCGGTCTCGCCGCGGAAGTCGCTCGGCGGCAGCGCGCAGACGAGCGCGGCATCCGATTCACCCGCGACGATGCGCTGCACCTCGGGCCCGTCGGCCCAGAAGCCATCGCGCGGCGAGAGCGTGAGCGGGCCGGCCTCGCGCGGCGCCTCGAAGCCGGTCTCGACGGCGCGACCCTCGGCCCGCCAGCGGGCGAGGCCCCCGTCGAGCACCGCGACGCGCTCGACGCCCGCCGACGCGAGGATCCACCACAGCCGGGCCGCCCACTGGCCGATCGACGAGTCGTAGACGACGACGGCGACCCCGTCGTCGATGCCGAGGTCGCGGGCCGCGCCCTCGAGCCGCGCCGGCTCGGGGCGCGTGAAGGAGAAGGGCCCCTCGGGGTCGGACAGCTCCTCGAGCAGGTCGCCGAAGACCGCGCCCGGGATGTGCCCCTCGATGAGGTACTCGTCGAGACCGCTCAGCCAACGGAAGCCGGCCGGCGTCTCGGTGCCGAGCACGCTCGCGTCGACGACGACGAGCCCCGGGTCGCCGAGGTGGGCGGCGAGCCACTCGGTCGAGACGAGATCGGTCGGGAGGTCGAGTGCCGGCATGCCGACACGCTAGTCCGAGCGCCGGCCCGTTGCGCCGGACGCCGCAACAGGCCGTAACCCGCTCGGGCGGTGGGTCAGCGCAGCATCCCCCGCCGGCTCTCGAGCCAGAGGGTGTGCTCGCGCAGCCCGTTGCGCACGGCCGACTTGATGATGAGGTAGCCGATCCAGAGCATCAGGGCGAGGATCGCGAGGTAGACCACCAGGCCGATGACGAGGCCGATGAGGCCGGCGCTGGTGACGAGGTCGGAGACGTCAGGGGAGTCCATCAGCACAGGTTGCCAGACGCGCGACTCGCTGCGCGAGTGTCCCGATCGGGGGACAGCCCCGACGCGATCGGGTCCGGCACCGACTCGATCGCCGGCCCGACGCGGGCGTCAGCGTCGGCGGGCGCTCAGCACTCGATGACGTTGACCGCGAGGCCGCCCTCGCTCGTCTCCTTGTACTTCGTCATCATGTCGAGGCCGGTCTGGCGCATGGTCTCGATGACCGTGTCGAGCGACACGAGGTGGGTGCCGTCGCCGTGCAGCGCGAGGCGCGCGGCCGACACCGCGGTCGACGACGCGATCGCGTTGCGCTCGATGCAGGGGACCTGGACGAGGCCGGCGACGGGGTCGCAGGTGAGGCCGAGGTGGTGCTCCATCGCGATCTCGGCGGCGTTCTCGATCTGCCGCGGCGTGCCGCCGAGCACGGCGCACAGCGCTCCAGCGGCCATGGCGCAGGCCGAGCCGACCTCGGCCTGGCATCCGCCCTCGGCGCCCGAGATCGACGCGTTCTTCTTCACGAGGCTCGCGATCGCCGCGGCGGTGAGCAGGTAGCGGCGGATGCCCGCGGCATCCGCGCCGGGAACGAAGCGCAGGTAGTAGTGCCCGACCGCGGGGATGATGCCGGCGGCGCCGTTGGTCGGCGCCGTGACGACGCGGCCGCCCGACGCGTTCTCCTCGTTCACCGCGAGGGCGAACGCGTGCAGCCACTCCGTCGACGTGTCGCGCAGGCCAGTGGTGTGCGCCGTGTCGCGGTCGTACTCCTCGAGCCGACGTCGCACTTCGGGAGCGCGGCGCTTCACGCCGAGCCCGCCGGGCAGCGTGCCCTCGGTGCTGAGCCCGTGGTCGACGCATTCGGCCATCGCGGCCCAGATCGCGTCGAGTCCGGCGTCGATGCCCTCGGCGCCGTGCACGGCGACCTCGTTGTGCCGGGCGACGTCGCAGAACGAGACGCCGTGCTCGTCGCAGAGGTCGAGCAGCTCGGCCGCGTTCGAGTAGGGCAGCGGATGCCGCAGCGCCTCCGACTGCTCGGGCGCGTCGCCCTCGCGGCGGATGAAGCCGCCGCCGACCGAGTAGTAGGTCTCCTCGGCGAGGGGCAGCGCGGCATCCTCGCCCCAGGCCTGGAGCGTCATCGCGTTGGGGTGTCCGGGGAGGCGCGTGCGCGGCTCGAGGCTGAGGTCGTTGCGCGTCATCGTGATGGCGTGGCGTCCGGCGACGCGCACCTCGGCGCCCTCGTCGCCGAGCCGCGCCCAGGCGCCGCGAACGTCGTCGGGGTCGCAGTCGTCGGGCTTCAGGCCGGCGAGCCCGGCGACGACCGCGTCGGGCGTGCCGTGGCCGAGCCCCGTCGCGCCGAGCGAGCCGTAGAGCGAGCAGGTGATGCGGGTCACGCGGGGGAGCGTGCCGTCGTCGGCGAGCCGCTCGGCGAACGCACGCGCCGCGCGCATCGGGCCGACGGTGTGCGAACTCGACGGGCCGATCCCGATCGAGAAGAGATCGAGGGCTGAGACGAACGCTGTCACCCCTCAAGGCTACGTCGCAGCACGCGCACGGATCCGCCGTGAGATCGAAGGAATCGTGCGCCGAGGGCCGGTTCGTCGCGGAACCGCGCGGGATCGGCCGTCGCGTGCTCATGTGAGCAGTCCTCGACGATCATCCGCCAGTTACGCAACCGAGGTTGACAAAACAGAAGAAGCAACCTAGGTTGCCTGTATGGCACCGATCTCACCGCCGCCCACCGGCGGCCTCGCCGACGAACTCGCCGCGGTCGTCGCGCTCCGGGCGTACGCCGACCGGCTCGAGGACGCGGTCGTCGAACGCGCCCTGCGCGACGGCTGGAGCTGGAGCGAGATCGCCGAGGCGCTCGGCGTGACCCGCCAGGCCGTCCACAAGAAGCACATCCGCCGGCTCGACGGGGCCGGCATCGACCTGAGGAGGCGTCGTGGCTGAGCAGGACTTCGCACACGTCGCACGGCGCACGATCGTACGCGCGATCGAGGAGGCGACGGATGCCGGCGCGTCCGCCGTCGATGCCGAGCACCTGCTGCTCGCGATCACGTCGGAGCCCGAGCAGGTCGGCCCCGTGCTCGACGAGTTCGGGCTCGATCGCGCCGCCGTCGTGGCGATGCTCGCGGTGGAGCGCGAGCGATCGCTCGCCACGGCCGGCATCGCGCCGGTCGACGACCGCCGGCTCGCGGCGACGCCGCGGCGCACGCGTCCAGGGTGGGGCACGTCGGCGCGGGAGGCGATCGTGCGGGGGAGTCGACTCGGCCGCCGAGAGCGGCAGCGCACGAGCGAGGCCGACCTCCTGACCGGCATCCTGCAGGCCGAGCTCGGCACGGTGCCGCGCGCGCTGGCCTACGCGGGCGTCGACCGGGCGGCCATCGTCGCCCGCCTGCGGCAGCACGCCTGAGTGCGAACGCTGATCACCGACGCCGGCGGTCGGTCAGCACGCCGATGAGCCCACCCGCCGGAGGGCGGGCAGGCTCATCGGGTCGCGTCATCCGATCACGAGATCTTGCGGCGGTAGGCCAGCATCGCGAAGCCGTAGGCCACCACGAGGATGCCGACGAGCCAGGCGAGGGCGATCCAGATTTCGGAGCCCACCGGCTGGCCGGTGAACAGGGCGCGGATCGCGTCGACGATGGCGGTGACGGGCTGGTACTCCGCGAACACGCGGACCGGACCCGGCATGCTCTCGGTGGGCACGAACGCGGAGCTGATGAACGGCAGGAAGATGAGCGGGTACGAGAACGCGCTCGCGCCGTCCACCGACTTCGCGGTGAGGCCCGGGATCACGGCCAGCCAGGTCAGGGCCAGGGTGAACAGCACCATGATCCCCGCCACGGCGAGCCAGGCCAGCAGGTCGGCGCCCGTGCGGAAGCCCATGATGAAGGCGACGCCGACGACGATCGCGAGCGACACGAGGTTCGCGACGAGCGAGGTCAGCACGTGCGCCCACAGCACGCTCGAGCGGGCGATCGGCATGGACTGGAACCGCTCGAAGATGCCGCCCTGCATGTCCAGGAACAGCCGGTAGGCCGTGTAGGACACGCCCGAGGCGACCGTGATGAGCAGGATGCCGGGCAGCAGGTAGTCCACGTACTGCGTGTCGGAGCCGGTGTCGATCGCGCCGCCGAAGACGAACACGAAGAGCAGCATGAAGGCGATCGGCATGATCGCGGTCGTGATGATCGTGTCGAGGCTGCGGGTGATGTGGCGCAGGGATCGGCCCGTGAGCACGGCGGTGTCGCCGAGGAAGTGCGTGGTCGCGGTCATCGGTGCGGTTGCGGTGGTCATCATCGGTCCTTTCGGGTCGTGGCGGTCGTGGCCGCGTCGGCGGTGGCGGTGTCGGCGGTGGCGGAGGTGCCGTCGTCGCCGACGAGGGTGAGGAAGATCTCCTCGAGGGTGGGCTGCTTCTCGACGTACTCGACCGTTGCCGGGGGCAGCAGCTGCTTCAGCTCGTCGAGGGTGCCGTTGACCAGAATCCGGCCCTGGTGGAGGATCGCGATCCGGTCGGCGATGTGCTCGGCCTCGTCGAGGTACTGCGTCGTGAGCAGCACCGTGGTGCCGTTCGCGGCGAGCTCCTTGACGGACTGCCACACCTCGATGCGCGCCTGCGGGTCGAGCCCGGTCGTCGGCTCGTCGAGGAAGATGATCGGCGGGTCGCCGATCAGGCTCATCGCGATGTCGAGGCGTCGGCGCATGCCGCCCGAGTACTCGGCCACCTTGCGGTTGCCCGCCTCGGTGAGCGAGAAGCGCGCGAGCAGGTCGTCGGCGATGCGGCCCGGGCCGGGCAGGTGCCGCAGCTGGGCGACGAGCACCAGGTTCTCGCGGCCGGTGAGGACCTCGTCGACCGCGGCGAACTGCCCGGTGAGGCTGATCGAGGCGCGGACCTCGGCCCCCTTCGCGGCCACGTCGAAGCCGTTCACGCTGGCCGAGCCGGCGTCGGCACGGAGCAGGGTGGACAGGATCTTCACGACGGTGGTCTTGCCGGCCCCGTTGGAGCCGAGGAGGGCGAAGATGCTGCCGCGGGCGACGTCGAAGTCGACGCCGCGGAGGACCTGCAGGTCCTTCTTGTAGGCCTTCTCCAGGCCCTGCACGCGGATGGCAGGTGCCTGGGTCTGATCGGTGGTCATCTGGATCTCCGTTTCTCAACTGGAGCGCGATGCACGGACGTGCGTCGCGCGCTGGTGCGGTGTTCTCGGGTGTTTCAGGGCGCACTCGACCACCCCGACGTCGGACGTGGTTCGTCCGGCGGGCCGTGCGTGGCGGTGCGGGTCGGTGTGAGCGGGCCGGTGTGCGGGTCGGCTAACGCGCCGGCGTCGAGCTCGGCCGGCGGATCAGGATGTCGCCCCAGCTCGTGCGGGCGTGCAGCTCGACGGTGTTCTCATCGGCGCCGGGCGCCTCGGAGGGCGTGAGCTTGTTGCGGACGGCGCCGTGCTGGCTCGAGACGTCGAGCCAGGCGGCCGTGCCCTCGGCCACGCCCACCTCGATGCCGCCGTAGCCGGCCTCGAGCTGCACCCGGCCGCCGTCGATGCGCTCGACGAGGAGGTTGCCGTAGCTGCTCTTCGCGGTGACCGCGCCGCGCGCGTTGGCGACGGTGACGTCGCCGTGGGCGCCCTGCACGACGAGCGTGCCGGTCACCTCGCCGATCGTCGTGGAGCCGTTGGGGTTCTTGATGATCGCCTCGCCCGACAGTTCGCGGATGCGGATGCTGCCGGCCGACGAGGTGAGCTCGACGGCGCCGGTCGCGCGGCCGACGATGATCGCACCCGATGCGGTGCGGGCCGTGACGCGCTCGGCCTCGTCGACCCGCACGTCGCCGGCGCCGCTGCGGTAGGCGATGGCACCGAACGCGCCCTCGGCCAGGAGGCGGCCGGCGCCGGTGGCGCCGCGCACCTCGGAGCCCTCGGGCACCTGGATCGTGACGTCGACCTGACCGTTGCCGCCGAACGGGGTGTAGTGGAGCCAGCCCTTCGTCGTGCGCACGGTGAGCACGTCGCCGACGAGCTCGACCCTCGCGTCGGCGGCGGACTTGACGTCGCTCGACTTCTCGGGGTTCGCGGGCCGGACCTCGACGACGGTGTCGTCTCGGTCGGAGGCGACGACGTTGACGTCGCCCCAGCCGAGGTCGAGGTCGACGACGACGGGATGCGGGGTCTGGTACGTGGTCATGATGACTCCTTCGTGAATATCGGTGTTCAGCGGACCCAGCCGGTGACGCGGTTCGCGTCGCCGTCGGCCGGGCGGGTCTCGGTGGGCCGCGTGGGAGCGGGCTCGACGGCGGCGGCGATCGCGCGCACGAGCCAGGTGTTGACGGACACGCCGTCGCGGGCGGCGGCCAGCTCGACCTGGGCCTTCAGCTGGTCGGGGATGCGGAGCGTGGTGCGGCTCGTCGCGGCGTCGTCGGCGACGGGCACGGCAGCGGATGCCGCGGGGACCTGCATCGCAGGCGCGGAACGGTCGGACGCGGGCTCGAACGTCGCCGCCGGCGGGACCGTGACGACGAACTCGGGGTCGCGTCCGCGGAGCCGCACGTCGACGGCGCCGGGGGCGAGCTCGGCGGTGATCTCCGCCGCGGCGGCGGAGAGCGCCTCGAGCAGCACGAGGCGCACGGAGGCGTCGAGGGGCGCGGTCAGCCGCTGTGCGAGACCGAGTGCCTCCTCGCCGCCGGCCTCGGCTGCGATGGCCAGTTGGCGCTGGAGTTCGTCGACGTATCCGGTGAGTTCCATGACACCAGTGTGACACCACAGTGGTGTCATGTCAACACCGTCTGCGTCAGATTGGTGTCAATGAGTTGCTCGAGTGGTGTCAGCGGTGGTGTCGCGCGAGGTCGACCGGCATCCCGGCGACGCGGCGATCGCCCAGCCGGCGGCCCGTAGGCTGGGTCGGATGTCCTCGACCGACCCGACCAGTCCGAACCCCGCCCCCTCCTCCGCGCCCCGCGGCGTCGAGGTGCGGCTCGTGCGCGACGACGAGCACGAGGCCGTCGGCGCCCTCGCACGCGAGGCCTACGCCGGCGACTTCGTGCTGAGCGACGCGTACCTGGTCGAGATCGAATCGGTCGCCGAGCGCGCTCGCGAGCACGAGGTGTGGGTGGCCGCGGATGCCGCGACGGGCGCGCTGCTCGGCACGGTCTCGACGCCCCGGCCCGGCCGGCGCATGTCGGCGGTCGCGCGCGACGACGAGCTCGACTTCCGGTTCCTCGGCGTCTCGGCGGAGGCGCGCGGTCGCGGGGTCGGCGAGGTGCTCGTGCGGCACGTCATGGAGCTCGCGGCTCGTCGCGGCATCCGTCGCGTCGTGCTCAACACCGGCCCCGAGATGCAGTCGGCACAGCGGCTCTACGCCCGGCTCGGGTTCGCCCGCCTGCACGAGCGCGAGTACGTCGTCGACCTCCCGAGCGGCCGGAGCTTCCTGCTCATGGCGTACGGGCGCGACGTCGAGGCGGCATCCGAGTCGTCGGCGGCCTGAACCCGACCGTCAGCGCACGGTCTTGCGCGCCGTGATCTGCCCCGTGTCGAAGCCGAGCAGGTGCAGCCCGCCGTGGAACCTGGCGTGCTCGACCTTGATGCAGCGGTCCATGACGACCGTGAGCCCCTGCTCCTCGCCGTAGTACGCGGCATCCTGGTTCCAGATGCCGAGCTGCACCCAGATGGTCTTGGCGCCCGCGGCGACGACGTCGTCGACGACCTGCGGGATGTCGCTGCCACGGCGGAACACCACGACGATGTCGGGCACCTCGGGAAGGTCCTGCAGGCTCGCGTAGGCCGGCTCGCCGAGGATCTCGGTCTCGTTCGGGTTCACGAAGTAGAGGCGGTAGTCGCTCGACTGCTGCAGGTACGTGCCGACGAAGTAGCTCGAGCGCGACGGCTTCGGCGAGGCGCCGACGATCGCGACCGACTTCGCCGCGTTCAGGATGCGCAGCCGCTGCCTGGCGTCGGGACCCGTCCACGTGCGCTGCGAGTGCAGCAGCTTCGCGAGCGGCGAGTTCGCCGGCAGCTCGCAGGAGAGCCCGTTGACGAGGCGGACGGTCTCGAGGTCGGCGCCGTGCGCGGCATCCGTCGCTTCGGTCGTGAGCGTGTCGGTCATCACTTGCCTCCCGTGGCCTGGGCGAGCGCCTGGTCCAGATCGTAGATGATGTCGTCGGCGTCCTCGATGCCCACCGAGAGTCGGATGACGCCGGGCCCGACGCCCGCGTCGAGGAGCTGCTGCTCGGTGAGCTGGGCGTGCGTGGTCGACGCCGGGTGGATGATGAGCGTCTTCGCGTCGCCGATGTTCGCGAGGTGGCTGGCCAGGTTCACGGACTCGATGAGCTGCTGGCCGACGGCGCGACCGCCCTTGACCTCGAAGCTGAAGACCGAGCCGGGGCCCTGCGGCAGGTACTTCTGCGCGCGGTCGTGGTGCGGGTGGTTCGGCAGGCCGGCCCAGAACACGCGCTCGACGCGCGGGTCCTGCTCGAGCCACTCGGCGACCGTGCGCGCGTTGTCGACGTGCGCCTGGATGCGGTAGGGGAGCGTCTCGACGCCCTGCGCGAGCAGGAACGCCGAGTGCGGCGCGAGCGTCGGGCCGATGTCGCGCAGCTGCTCGGCGCGCAGGCGGGTGAGGAACGCGTACTCGCCGAAGTTGCCCGACCACTGCAGGCCGCCGTAGTGCGGCACCGGCTCGCCGAAGAGCGGGAACGTGTCGGAGTGCCAGTGGAACCGGCCCGACTCCACGACGACGCCGCCGAGGGTCGTGCCGTGGCCGCCGAGGAACTTCGTCGCCGAGTGCGTGACGATGTCGGCGCCCCACTCGATCGGGCGGTTGAGGTAGGGCGTCGGGATCGTCGAGTCGACGATGAACGGGATCCCGTGCGCGTGCGCGACGTCGGCGAGCGCCTCGAGGTCGGCGATCTCGCCCGACGGGTTCGCGATGGTCTCGACGAAGAGCGCCTTCGTGTTCTCCTGGATCGCCGCCGCGTAGTCCTCGGCGTCGGCACTCACGACGAACGTCGTCTCGACGCCGAAGCGGCGCAGCGTCACGTCGAGCTGCGTGATCGAGCCGCCGTAGAGGTTCGCCGAGGCGACGATGTGGTCGCCGGCGCCGACGAGGCTCGCGAACGTGATGTACTGCGCCGACAGGCCCGACGCGGTCGCGACGGCGCCGAGTCCGCCCTCGAGGCTCGCGACGCGCTCCTCGAAGCTCGCGACGGTCGGGTTGGCGAGGCGCGAGTAGATGTTGCCGTACTTCTGCAGGGCGAAGCGGGCCGCGGCATCCGCCGTGTCGTCGAAGACGAACGCGCTCGACTGGTAGATGGGCAGCGCGCGGGCCCCCGTCACCTGGTCGGGGATGTTGCCCGCGTGGATCGCACGCGTCTTGAAGCCGTATTCGCGGTCTGCCATGCGGTCCACGCTAGCCGTGCACGGGGTGGGGCTCGCGCGCCGCCGTAACCGGGGGCAACGGGCGCCTCAGCCGACCACGTCGTCGGTCGACACGACGCGTGCGAACTCGCCGCCGTCGAGGTTCACCGCGGTCGCGCGCGCGAGCTCGGCGGCCGTGAGGCGGATGCCGCCCGGCCCCTCGAGGTCGAACGTGTGCGTCGCGTCGAGCGGCACGATCACGTCGTAGCCGAGGTTGCCGCCCACGCGCGCCGTGGTCTCGACGCACATGTTCGTCTGGATGCCGCAGACCACGAGCTGGCGGATGCCGCGGGCGCGCAGCCACGCATCGAGGTCGGGCGTCCCGTGGAAGGCCGAGTTCACGTCCTTCGAGACGAGCAGCTCATGCTGGGCATCCGCCACCACGTCCTTCAGCGCGTTGCCCGGGTGGCCGGGCGCGAGCGGCGAGCCCTCCTCCTCCGAGTCGTGCCGCACCAGGACGACGGGACGCCCGGCGTCCGTCCACGCGGCGACGAGTCGGCCGATGTTCGCCTCGGCGTCGGGGTTGTCGCGCGGTCCCCAGCCGGGGTCGTCGAACCCCCGCTGCACGTCGATCACGAGGAGGGCGGCGTCGTCGGCGATGTCCATGCGTCCATCCTGCGTCGGCGCGGCCGGGCGCGGGCCGTGAATGCCTGCCGATCGTCGTCGGGATCCTGCCGCCCTAGGCTCGGGGGATGATCCTCGAGCACGCGATCCTGCCCGTCGTTCCCGGCCGCGAGGTCGACTTCGAGGCGGCGTTCGCCGAGGCGAAGCCGATCATCGCGTCGATGCCCGGGTTCGTCGACCTCACGCTGTCGCGCTCGGTCGAGACGCCGAACGCGTACCTGCTCCTGGTCCACTGGGACAGCGTCGAGGCGCACGAGCAGGGCTTCCGCGGCTCGCCCGGGTACGACCGCTGGCGCGCGCTGCTGCACGGGTTCTACGAGCCGTTCCCGGTGGTCGAGCACTTCGCCGAGGTCGCGCGGGCCTAGCACTCCTGCACAGGCCTTGATCAGGCCCGCTTGCTAGCCTCGAGGCAGGTCGCACCACGCGGCCCCGGACGAGGGAACCCAGTACCCGGAACGCGACAAGACTGGCACTCAGGAGAGTGGGCAGTCATGGCTTGGGTCATCCTCATCGCATCCGGCGTGCTCGAGGCCGTCTGGGCGACGGCGCTCGGCAAGTCCGAGGGCTTCACGAAGCTCTGGCCGTCGGTCGTCTTCTTCGCCGCGCTCGTGCTGTCGATGGGCGGACTCGCCTGGGCGATGCGCGACATCTCCACCGGCACCGCATACGCCGTGTGGGTCGGCATCGGCGCGGCCCTCACGGTCATCTGGGCGATGGCCACGGGCGACTCGGATGTCTCGTGGATGAAGCTCGCCCTCATCGCGGGCCTCGTGGGCTGCGTCGTCGGCCTCAAGCTCGTCGACGGCAGCCACTAGCCCCGCCGCTCGACACACGACGGATGCCGCGGCGCGCTGCCGCGGCATCCGCTGCGTGGAGCCGACTCCGCATGTAAAGAATGCTTGACACGATGTCGTGTTTGGTTGACACTGGATGTCAAGCATTCTTGACATTCGTGGAGGGAGCGGATCGTGGACGCGAACGGAGCGGCACCGAGGCTCGGCACCATGGCACGACCGGGGGCGTGGTTCGCCGCGGCGGGCGGCCTCGCGATCATGGCGGCGTTCGGATTCTCGGCGCTCGGGGCGATCGAGGAGCTGCGCTCCGCACCGTCGCCGGTCGATGCCGTGGCCGAGGCGGGCGCGCGGTACGGGTGGGTCGTGCTCGCCCTCTACGGCATCGCGCTGCTCGACATCGTAGTGGCGTGGGGGCTGTGGCGGGTGCTCCGCATCGAGCAGCCTGGTGGTGCGGCCCTCGCGGCAGCGTTCCGCCTCGCGTACGCCGCCGTGTTCGTCGGTGCGATCGCGCAGCTCGACCACGCGGTGCGCATCGGGGTCGGGGCGGATGCCTCGACGGCCGGCCTCGCCGAGCGCGACGCGCTCGTGCGCGAGCAGGTGCAGGGATTCGACGCGGCGTGGAATGGCGGGCTCCTCGTGTTCGGGGCGCATCTCGCCGTGGTGGGGTGGCTCCTCATCCGGCGGCGCGGCGTGGTCGTCACCGCCATCGGCGCGCTCGTCCTGGTCTCGGGCCTGGGCTATGCGGCCGACACGGTCATCCGGCTCCTCGCGCCCCAGCTCGACGCCGGCGTCGCGGTGTTCACGTTCATCGGCGAGATCCTGCTCATCGGATGGCTCGTCGCCGGCGGCATCCGCTCGGCTCGAGGTCCCGGTGGGCGGCTCGACGATCCGACCGGGCCGTCGCGTCCGACAGCGCGCGCCCTGGCAGCGGAAGGAGCATGACCATGTCCTACGAGGAGAAGGGGACCTGGCTCTACCTGGTCGTCGCCGTCGTCGGCTACACCGTGTACCTCTCGCTGGTGCTGCCGCAGGTGATCGGCGGGGTCCCGGTCGAGGACGTCGACTACGTGCCGGTCATGCTCTGGACGATCGGCGGCGCGATCGTGCTGACGATCGTGCTGCGGATCCTCGTCGAGATCGTGTTCCCGAGCGAGAGCACCAAGGGCGACGTGCGCGACAAGGAGATCGACCGGCTCGGCACCCGGGTCGGCAGCTCGTTCGTCGTGATCGGCGCGCTCGGTGCCCTCGTGCTCGCGATGGTCGAGGCCGACTGGTTCTGGATCGCGAACGTGATCTACCTGTGCTTCGTGCTCTCGGCGCTGCTCGAGAGCATCACGCGCCTCGTCGCCTACCGCAGGGGCGTGCCGACATGGTGAAGCCCACGAGGGTCACCAACGACATCCGCTCGCTGCGGTTCCGGCAGGGCGAGATGACCCAGGCCGACCTGGCGCAGCGCCTCGGGGTGACCCGCCAGACCGTCATCGCCATCGAGCAGGGGCGGTACTCGCCGTCGCTCGAGATGGCCTTCCAGATCGCGCGGGTGTTCGGGGTCCCGCTCGACGACGTGTTCCAGTACCCCGAGGTCGAGGAGACGAAGCGATGAGGGCAGCGAGGTTCGACCGGTACGGACCGGCCGAGGTGGTGCGGATCGAGGACCGGCCCATTCCCGAGGTGGGCGACGGCGAGGTGCTCGTGCGGGTGGATGCCTCGGCGGTCGGCGTCACCGACGCCGTGAGCCGCTCGGGCAGCCCCTGGATCGCGCGCCTGTTCTTCGGGCTGCGGCGGCCGAAGTACCGCCTGCTCGGCACCGAGTTCGCCGGCACGGTCGAGCGCGTCGGCGCCGGCGTGGCGCGCTTCGCGCCGGGCGACCGGGTCTTCGGCGCGGCCGAGGTGGGTGCGGGCGCGACCGCCGAGTACGTCGTGGTCGGCGAGCACGCCGCCGTCGCGCATGCGCCCATGGGGCTGGACGCCGCGCACGCCGTCGCGACCGTCGACGGCTTCCTGACCGCCCTGCCGTTCCTGCGCGACGCGGGGGAGGTGCGTCCGGGGCAGTCCGTGCTCGTGAACGGCGCCTCGGGCACGGTGGGCTCGGCGGCCGTGCAACTGGCGAAGCACCTCGGGGCATCCGTCACGGCGGTCGCGAGCGGCCCGAACGCGGAGCTCGTGCGCTCGCTCGGCGCCGACCGCGTCATCGACTACACGCGCGAGGACTTCACGACCGAGCGCGACGCCTACGACGTGATCTTCGACGCAGTGGGCAAGCGCTCGTTCGGGGCCTGCCGTCGCGCGCTCACGACGCACGGCATCTACCTCACGACCGTGCCGACCGGCGCGATCATGCTGCAGACGCCGTGGACCCGGCTGTTCCGGCGCGGCCGGCGCGCGGCCATCGCGTTCACCGGCCTGCGCGACTCGAGCGTGAAGGGCCGCGAGCTCGAGCAGCTCACGAGCCTGGTCGAGTCGGGCGCGTTCGTTCCGGTCGTCGACCGGATCCTGCCGCTCGACGACCTCGTCGCCGCGCACCGCCGGGTCGAGACCGGCCGCAAGGTGGGCAGCGTCGTGATCGCGGTGTCGGATGCCGCGGAGCGGGCCGACTCCGTCAGCGAGGCGAACGGGGCCGGCGCATGAGGGCGATCGTGCAGCGCCGCTACGGCGGCCCCGAGGCGCTCGAGCTCGGTGAGGTCGAGGCGCCCGAGCCCGCAGCCGACGAGGTGCTGATCCGCGTCGACGCGGTCGCCGTGAGCGCCGGCGACGTGTTCCTCATGCACGGCGAGCCGAGCATGGTGCGGCTCGCGTTCGGCCTCTCGCGGCCGAGGCAGCCGGTGCTCGGACGCGACGTCGCCGGCGAGGTCGCCGCGGTCGGGTCGGCCGTGACGCGATTCCGCGTCGGAGATCCCGTGTACGGTGAGTCCGACCAGGGCGGCTGGGCCGAGCTCGTCGCGGTGCCCGAGCGCTTCGTCGCGCGGCGACCGTCGTCGATCGACGCGGTGCACGCGGCGGCCGTGCCGGTGTCGGGCACGACGGCGCTGCAGGGCCTGCGGCTCGCCCGCGTCCGGCCGGGCTGGCACGTGCTCGTGACGGGCGCGTCGGGCGGCGTCGGTGGGTTCGCGGTGCAGCTCGCCAAGGCGATGGGCGCCGAGGTCACCGGGGTCTGCCGTGCCGAGAAGGCCGACCACGTGCGTGCCATCGGCGCCGACCACGTCATCGACCACACGACCGAGGACTTCACCGCGCATGCGGGCCGGTACGACGTCGTGTTCGACATGGTCGCCGATCACTCCCTGCGGCGCATCAGCCGCTCCCTGACGCGCGGCGGCACGCTCGTGCTCTCGTCGGGCCGCGGGGGACGCGTGGTCGGTCCGCTCTGGCGCATCGCGGCGGCATCAGTCATGTCGCCCTTCGTGCCGCAGCACCTGCGCCCGCTCGCGGCGAAGCGCGACGGCGACGACCTCGCCGAGCTGACCCGGCGCATCGACGCGGGCGAGGTGCGCCCGGTCGTCGACACGGTGTTCCCGCTCGAGCGGGCCGCCGACGCGGTCGCCAGGTTCGAGGCCGGCGACGTGCGCGGCAAGCTCGTGCTCGCGGTCACCTGACGCTGCGCCGGACGGGCCGCCGTCAGCCGAGCAGCACCGCGCCGTACGCGAGCGCGGCGACGAGCACCCACGAGGTGAGGCCGACCACGAGGGCGCGCCACCCGGTGTGCACGAGCTCGACCACGCGGATCGACGCGCCGAGGGCGAAGAGCGCCGTCGCGAGGAACGCGGTCTGCACGACGTCGGCGCCGGTGAGCAGCCACTCGGGCAGGGGCACGAACGAGTTCAGCAGCACCGCCGCGAGGAATCCGGCGATGAACAGCGGCACGATCGGCGGCCGCGGCCCGGCGGGCTCGATCGCGCGGCGCCGCTCGACCGCGGCGGTGATCGCGACCATCGGCGCGAGCATGAGCACGCGGGTGAGCTTCACGACCACGGCGACCGCGAGCGCCGCCGGTCCCGCGAGCTGCGCGGTCGCCACGACCTGCCCGACGTCGTGCACCCCGGCGCCGACCCAGTGCCCGAAGCCCGTCGCCGACAGCCCGAGCGGATGCCACAGCGCGGGCAGCACGGCGATGGCGAGCGTGCCGCACAGCGTCACGAGCGCCACGGGCACGGCCTGCTCCTCGTCGCGGGCGCGCACGGTCGCCCCCATCGCGCCGATCGCAGACGCACCGCAGATCGCGAAGCCGCTGGCCACGAGCACGGGCTGGTGTCCGGGCAGCCCGAGCGCCCGCCCGAGCCCGATCGTGCCGGCGAACGTCAGCACGACGACGGCGATCGTCGTTGCGATCGTGATCCAGCCGAGGCCCGCGATGTCGACGAGGCTGAGCTTCAGGCCGAGCAGCACGATGCCGAGGCGCAGCAGTCGCCGCGCGGCGAGCTGCAGGCCCGGCGCGAGTCGCCCGGCGAGGGCGGGCTGCAGCGCGGGCACCTGGCCGACCAGGATCCCGAGCGCGACGGCGGCCGTGAGGATCGGCACGGCCGGCACCGCGAGGTGCACGAGCCACGCCACGAGCGCCGCGGAGGCCGCGACGGCGAGTCCCGGCATCCGTTCGCGCATCGCGCTCACGTCGCCCAGGCGGGCGTCCAGAAGTGGAGCTGCCGGAACTGGGGCGTGACGGGCACGCCCGTCCAGATCGGGTAGTAGAACGCCGAGACGAGCAGGGCGAAGCCGAGGAAGATCGCCACGACGGCGATGCCGCGTTCCCGTCGCCAGCGCACGTCGTCGCGGCGGCCGAGCACGAGCATGAGCACCATCGTGAGCGCGAGCATCGTGTACGGCTGGAACGCGATCGAGTAGAACTGGAACACCGTGCGATCGAGGTATCCGAGCCACGGCAGGTACCCGGCGGCGAGGCCGACCAGGATGATGCCGACCTGCCACTCCCGGTAGCGCACGAGCCGGTACAGGAGGTAGAGGCACGCGAGCGCGGCCGCCCACCAGATGAGCGGGTTGCCGATGCCGATGATCGACTCCCAGCAGGTCGCGGCGCCGCATCCGCCCGACCCGTCGTCGGTCGAGGAGAAGTACATGTTCGTGGGCTTGAACATGATGAGCCAGGTGAGCGGGTTCGCCTGCGACGGATGCTCGGCGTGCACGCCGATGTGGTACGTGTACGCGGACTGGTGGTAGTGCCACAGGCTCTGCAGCGCGTGCGGCACCCACGCGAGCCAGCCCGTGGCCTGGTTCTCGGGGGCGTCGGCCCAGTGCCGGTAGTAGCCGCCGTCGGTCGTGAGCCAGCCGGTCCACGACGCGAGGTACACGACGAGCGCCACGGGCACCATCAGGAGGAACGTCACCGGGCCCTGCTTCAGCACCGCGCCGGTGAGCCAGAACGGCACGCCCGCGCGCCGGCGCGCGAGCGCGTCGACCACCACGAGGTAGAGCCCGAACGCCGCGAGGAACCAGGCGCCCGACCACTTCACGGAGCAGGCGGCGCCGAATGCGACGCCGGCCGCGAACACCCAGGGCCGGGCCCAGAGCGCGGGCCCGTAGTGCGGATCGCGCCCCTGCGCGCGGGCATCGGCCAGCCGTCGGGCGAGCTCGCGGGCGGCGTGCTCGCGATCGAGGAGCACGAACCAGAAGCCGAGCAGCGCGAACAGCATGATCCAGTTGTCGAGCAGCGCCACGCGCGACATCACGATGGCGTTGCCGTCGATCGCGAGCAGGAACGCCGCCATCACCGCGACGATGGTCGACGGCCACAGGCGCCGCGCGACCATCGCCAGGACGAACACCGCCACGGTGCCCGCGAGCGCCGTGCTCGCCCGCCACCAGAACGCGCTGTCCGCGCCGAAGACCGCCATGCCGAGCGCGATCATCCACTTGCCGAGCGGCGGATGCACCACGTAGGCCGGGTCGTCGGTGAAGATGTCGGTGTCGCCGCGGGCGAAGTCCGCGTCGGCGTTCTCGGGCCAGGCCGATTCGTAGCCGTTGTGGAGGAGCGTCCACGCGTCCTTCACGTAGTAGGTCTCGTCGAAGATGATGGCCTGCGGGTGCCCCAGGTTCCAGAACCGCAGCACGGCGGCGAGCAGCGTGACGAGGATCGGTCCGCCCCAGTACCAGAGCGTGCGGCGCCGCGGCGTCGAGAGCACGCGACCCCACCAGCGGTCGAGCGGCGTGCCGCGGTCCTCGTCGGCGGCGTGCGCGTGCGCGGGCGCAGGGGATGGCGAGTCGTCGCCGGTCGGCTCGGCCTCGGCTGCGTCGGGATGCCCCGCCGGGTCGTCGTCGGCACGCGCTGCACGCGCGTCGGCGGCGCCGGTCTCAACACCCATGCGCCCCAGAGTAATCGCGCGGACCACCCCCACCACCTTCCCGGCCGGCCATGGGGGACACTGGGGGCATGATCATCCTCGCGGCCACGCCCATCGGCAATCTCGGCGACGCCTCGGCGCGCCTGCGCGAGGCGCTCGAGCAGGCCGCGGTCGTGGCATCCGAGGACACGCGCGTGACCCAGCGGCTGCTCGCCGGCCTCGGCATCCCGAACCGGCCGCGCCTCATCGCGCTGCACGAGCACAACGAGCGGCAGAAGGCCGCCGACCTCGTCGAGCTCGCGCGCGACGAGGACCTGCTCGTGCTCTCCGACGCGGGCATGCCGACGGTCTCCGACCCGGGCTTCCCGCTCGTGCAGGCCGCCGTCGCCGCGGGCGTCGAGGTGACCGCGATCCCCGGCCCGTCGGCCGTGATCACCGCGCTCGCCGTGTCGGGCCTGCCCACCGACCGGTTCGCGTTCGAGGGGTTCCTGCCGCGCAAGGCGGGCGATCGCGCCCGCCGCCTCGCCGAGCTCGCGGGCGACCGCCGAACGCTCGTGTTCTTCGAGGGGCCGTCACGCCTGGCCGTGAGCCTCGAGGCGCTCGCCGAGGCGTTCGGCGCCGACCGTCCCGCCGCCGTGTGCCGGGAGCTCACCAAGCTGCACGAGGAGGTCCGCCGCGGCGGGCTCGGCGAGCTCGCCGCGTGGGCGGCCGATGGCGTGCGCGGCGAGATCTGCATCGTCGTCGGCGGGGCGCCGGAGGGGCCGGCGGATGCCGCGGGGGCGCTCGACCGCGTGCTCGAGCTCGCGGCATCCGGCACCCGGCTGAAGGACGCCGCGGCGCTCGTGGCCGCGGAGAGCGGCCTCGGCAAGCGGGACCTGTACGAAGCGGCGCTCGCGGCGCGCAGGTAGATCAGTCGCTCGCCTGAGCGCACGGGTGCGCCGATGCGCGCACGCCGAACTTCGACCGGCGGCTGAACCGCATCTGGACGCTCCCTGAATGTTCCACCGCGGGCCCCCCGACAGGGGGACAATGGCAGTACCGCACAACGGTGGAGGTGCCACATGGCGCACGCAGTGAGGTTCGCAACGTTCGGCGGCCCCGAGGTGCTCGAGGTCGTGGAGATGCCCACGCCCGAGCCGGGCGAGGGCGAGGTGCTCGTCGAGGTGTTCGCGACGGGGTTGAACCCGGTCGAGAGCGCGATCCGGCGCGGCGACCACCCCGAGCGCTGGCCCGTGGAGCTCCCGGCGACCGAGGGGCGCGACCTCGCCGGCGTCGTGATCGCGACCGGGCCCGGCGCCGAGCGGTTCTCGCGCGGCGACGAGGTCATGGGCTTCGTCTCGCACGGTGCGCAGGCGACGCACGTCGTCGTCCCCGAGGGCAACCTCATGCCACGTCCGCCCGCCCTCTCGTGGGAGGTCGCGGGGTCGCTCTACACGGCGGGCACCATGGCCTGGAGCGCCGTCGAGGGGTTGCAGCTCGGCCCGAGCGACACGGTGGTCGTGACCGCGGCGGCCGGCGGGGTCGGATGCCTCGCGGCCCAGTTCGCCCGCATGCGCGGCGCGACCGTGGTGGGCACGAGCGTCGAGACCCGGTTCGACTTCCTGCGGCAGTTCGGGATCATCCCGACCGGCTACGGCGAGGGCCTCGCCGAGCGGGTGCGGGCGCTGACGCCCGGACCCGTGACCGCGTTCCTCGACTTCCTCGGCGGACAGACCGCCGCGGCCCGTGAGCTCGGCGTGCACGCGTCTCGCGTGCTCACCGTGCTCGACTGGGACGCCGTGGACGAGCACGGCGTGATGCACGTCTCGCCGGGCGACGTGGTCGCCCTCGGGCGAGTCGCCGCGCTCGCGGCGGCACGACGCATCCGCCTGCCCATCGCGGACGTGTTCCCGCTCGACGCCGTGGCCGACGCGTACCGCGCGCTCGACAAGCGCGAGGCGCCCGGCAAGATCGTGCTCGGCCTGCGCATCGTGGACTACCCCGGGCAGCGCGTGCGCGAGCCCGAGATCAAGGAGCAGGACGTCACGCTCGGCGTGCTCACGCCGCACCGGCACCTCGACGTCGAGGAGGCCGTGCCGCCCGCCATCGGCGACGGCAGCGTGCGACGGCGGCACCGGGAGGAGCGCGCCAGGAACGCGTGAACGCGCCGCGCGAACGGCGGCACGGGCGGTGTCGGGGCCGGCACCGCAGGCGAGTCCGCCCGGGGCGTAACCCGGCGGCAGGGGCATCCGCGCGCCCATAGGATTGAGCGCATGGCCGACGCCTCCTCGTTCTACATCACCACGCCCATCTTCTACGTGAACGACGTGCCCCACATCGGGCACGCGTACACGGAGGTGGCGGCCGACGTGCTCGCGCGCTGGCACCGGCAGGCGGGCGAGGACACGTGGTCGCTCACGGGCACCGACGAGCACGGCCAGAAGATCCTCCGCACTGCGACGGCCAACGGCGTGACGCCGCAGGAGTGGGCCGACCGCCTGGTCGACGAGGCGTGGAAGCCGCTGCTGCAGACCATCGACATCGCCAACGACGACTTCATCCGAACGACCGACGAGCGGCACGAGCTCAACGTGCAGCGCTTCCTGCAGAAGCTGTACGACGACGGCCACATCTACACGGGCGAGTACGAGGGCTACTACTGCGTCGGCTGCGAGGAGTACAAGCAGCAGTCCGAGCTCGTCGACGGCACGGGCGAGTACGAGGGCCAGCTCGTGTGCGCCATCCACTCGAAGCCGGTCGAGCTGCTGCACGAGAAGAACTACTTCTTCCGCATGTCCGCGTTCGCCGACAAGCTGCTCGAGCTCTACGCCGAGCGGCCCGACTTCGTGCAGCCCGAGTCCGCGCGCAACGAGGTCGTCTCGTTCGTGCGGCAGGGCCTCGCCGACCTCTCGATCTCGCGGTCGACGTTCGACTGGGGCGTGAAGGTCCCGTGGGACGACTCGCACGTCGTCTACGTGTGGTTCGACGCGCTGCTCAACTACATCACCGCGGTCGGCTACGGCCAGGACGAGGCGGAGTTCTCGCGCCGCTGGCCCGCCCAGCACATCGTCGGCAAGGACATCCTGCGGTTCCACGCGGTGATCTGGCCCGCCATGCTCATGGCGGCCGGCCTCGACGTGCCCCGCGGCGTGTTCGGCCACGGCTGGCTCCTCGTCGGCGGCGAGAAGATGTCGAAGTCCAAGCTCACGGGCATCGCGCCGTCGCAGATCACCGAGACCTTCGGCTCCGACGCGTTCCGGTTCTACTTCCTCTCCGCGATCCACTTCGGCCAGGACGGCTCGTTCTCGTGGGAGGACCTGGCCGCGCGCTACCAGGCCGAGCTCGCCAACGGCTTCGGCAATCTCGCGTCGCGCGTCATCGCGATGATCACGCGCTACTGCGACGGCGTCGTGCCGACCGCCGACGAGCTCTCGGCCGCCGACCATGAGATCGCGGCCATCGAGCAGCGGGCGACGGATGCCTCGTGGTCTGCCGTGAACCGGCTCGCCATCCACGAGGCGATCGCCGCCGCGTGGGAGCTCGTCGACGCCCTCAACGGCTACCTGACCGTCGAGGAGCCCTGGACGCTGGCGAAGGACCCCCACAAGCGCGCCCGCCTCGAGACCGTGCTCGCGACCGCGTACCACGGCCTCGGCACGCTCGCCGTGCTGATGTCGCCCGTGCTCCCCGAGGCGGCGGCGAAGCTGTGGACGGCGCTCGGCGCGCCCGGCACCGTGCAGGAGCAGCGCATCGACCGCGCGAACGAGTGGACGGTGGGCGAGCGCGTGTCGCCGCTCGCGGCGCTCTTCCCGCGCGTCGAGGTCGCCGAGTGACGGAAGCCCGGCCCGAGCACCTCCGCACCCGCTCCGACGGCGGCCGCGCGGCCGAGTATCCGCCGCCGCCCGAGCCGCTCGCCGTCGGCGTGTACGACAACCACACGCACCTCGAGATCGCCGACGGCGCGCTGCCGCTCGACGTGCACGAGCACCTCGAGCGCGCGGCATCCGTCGGGGTCGTGGGGGCCGTGCAGGTGGGCACGGATGTCGCGACGAGCCGCTGGTCGGCCGACCTCGCCGAGCGCGAGCCGCGCCTGCTCGCGGCCGTGGCCCTGCACCCGAACGAGGCGCCCGAGCTCGAGGCCGCCGGAAGGCTCGACGACGCGCTCGCCGTGATCGACGAGCTCGCCGCCCGGCCGCGCGTGCGCGCCGTCGGCGAGACCGGGCTCGACTTCTACCGCACCGGTGAGGACGGACGCGACGCGCAGTTCCGCTCGTTCGAGGCGCACATCGAGATCGCGAAGCGGCACGGCGTCGCGCTGCAGATCCACGACCGCGACGCGCATGACGAGGTGCTCGAGACGTTGCGCCGCGTCGGCGCGCCCGAGCGCACGGTGTTCCACTGCTTCTCCGGCGGCGAGGAGCTCGCGACGACCGCGGCCGACGCCGGCTGGTACCTCTCGTTCGCGGGCAACGTGACGTTCAAGAACGCCGAGAACCTGCGCGAGGCGCTTCGGGTCGCGCCGCTCGACCGCATCCTCGTCGAGACGGATGCCCCGTACCTCACGCCCGTGCCGCTGCGCGGACGCCCGAACGCGCCGTACCTCGTGCCGCACACCGTGCGGTTCATGGCCGAGGTGCTCGGGGCCGATCTCGACGAGCTCTGCGCGCGGGTCGCCGCAAATACCGAGCGCGTGTACGGCTCGTGGGATGATGTGCCCATGGGGGAGACCGGGGCGTGAACGCCCATCGCCATGCGGCCGACGGCGACGAGCCGGCGCCGCGCCTGCTCGGCCCCGCCGAGATCCGCGATCTCGCCGAGGTCCTCGACGTGACGCCGACGAAGAAGCTCGGCCAGAACTTCGTGCACGACGGCAACACCGTCCGCCGCATCGTGCAGGCGGCGGGCGTGCAGCCCGGCGAGACCGTGCTCGAGATCGGCCCGGGGCTCGGCTCGCTCACGCTCGGGCTGCTCGAGGCCGGGGCATCCGTCATCGCGGTCGAGATCGACCGGCGCCTCGCCGAGCAGCTGCCGCACACCGTGCGCCTCATGCAGCCGGGTCGCTCGCTCACGGTGGTGCACGACGACGCGCTGCGGGTCACCGAGCTGCCGGGCGACCCCGTGCGGCTCGTGGCCAACCTGCCCTACAACGTGTCGGTGCCCGTGCTGCTGCACCTGCTCGAGCACTTCCCGACACTGCGCGCGGGCATCGTCATGGTGCAGGCCGAGGTCGGGCACCGGCTCGCGGCCGACCCGGGCTCGAAGGTCTACGGCGCGCCCAGCGTGAAGGCCGCGTGGTACGGCCGATGGCGGCTCGCCGGGCAGGTGTCGCGCATGGTGTTCTGGCCGGTGCCGAACGTGGACTCGGTGCTCGTGGGCTTCGAGCGCGACGAGGAGCCCGGCACCGAGGCCGAGCGGCGCGCGACGTTCGCACTCGTCGACGCGGCGTTCCAGCAGCGCCGCAAGATGCTGCGCCAATCGCTCTCGAGCGTGCTCGGCGGCTCGTCCGCGTCCGCGGCCGCGGCGCTCGAGCGGGCGGGCGTCGATCCGCAGTCGCGTGGCGAGCAGCTGCGCGTCGACGACTTCCTCGCGATCGCACGGGCCTCGGAGACAGCGCGGGCCTGACGGCTCCGGCCTGACGCTCGGCCTGACGGCTCGGCCGACCGCGGCGCGCCTTCCGCGCCTCCGCCGACCGCACTACCGTTGAACCATGGGCACGCCGGTGGGCAGCAACGCCGAGGGCGTCGGCGACGACGCCGTGCGCGCGGCGACGGGTCGGGATCGTGCCGAGTGGTTCGCGCTCCTCGACGAGGCGGGCGCCGCCACGTGGACGCACAAGGACGTCGCGGGGTGGCTCGTGCGCGAGCATGGGGTCGACGGCTGGTGGGCACAGGGCATCACGGTCGGGTTCGAGCAGGCCCGCGGCATCCGTCGGCCCGGCCAGCGGCAGGACGGCACGTTCGAGGCGAGCGTGAGCCGCACGGTCGACCTCGCGCCGACCGACGCGCTGCGGGCGCTCGCCGCCGTGGTCACGCTGCAGCTCGACGTGGATCCGCTCGCGCTCAACCTCACCGCGAAGCATCCGACCGCACGGTTCCCGCTCGAGGGCGGCGAGTACGTGCTCGCGACGGTCAGCCCCGTCGCCGACGGGCGCTCGTCGATCGGCCTCACCTGGGGTCGCATGCCCGACGGCTCGCGGCTCGCCGAGGTCAAGGCGCGCATGCGCGAGTGGCTGCGGGCGGTCGGCTGATCCGGCACGTCCCGCACCGACCCGGCACGCTGCCGCCGGCGGAGCGCTCCGACCGGATAGCGTGGAAACATGACGATCGCGGCGACCGACGAGGCAGTGCACGTCCGGGCGCCCGGCAAGGTCAACCTCTTCATGCGCGTCGGCGAGGTGCAGCCCGACGGCTACCACGACGTCGCCACCGCCTACCAGGCGGTCTCGCTCTACGAGGACGTGAAGGCGTGGCCCGACGACGAGTTCAGCGTCGTGTTCGGCGGCAGCATCGACACGTCGAGCCTGCCGACGGACGCCTCGAACCTCGCGATCAAGGCGGCGAAGCTGCTCGCCCGCACCGCCGGGGTGCCCGGCGGCGTGCACCTCGAGATCGAGAAGCACGTGCCCATCGCGGGCGGCATGGGCGGCGGCTCTGCGGATGCCGCGGCGACCCTCGTGGCCTGCGACGCGATGTGGGGCACCATGCTCTCGAAGGAGGAGCTGCACGCGCTCGCCGCGAAGCTCGGCGCCGACGTGCCGTTCGCCCTCACGGGCGGCACGGCGATCGGCACCGGACGCGGCGACCAGCTCAGCCCCGCGCTCGCCACGGGGTCGTTCCACTGGGTGCTCGCGGTCGCCGAGTTCGGGCTCTCGACGCCCGGCGTCTACCGCGAGCTCGACCGCCGCCGCGAGACCGATCCCCGCCTCAACGCGCCTGCGTCGTCGCCGACGGTCGACGCGGCCGTGCTGCAGGCGTTGCGGGCGGGCGACGCGCACCTGCTCGCCGACGCGCTGCACAACGACCTGCAGGCGGCCGCGCTCGGGCTGGCCCCGGGCCTCGGCGGCATCCTCGAGCTCGGCGAGTCGCACGGCGCGATCGCCGGGATCGTCTCGGGCTCGGGACCCACGGTCGCGTTCCTCGCCGAGGACGCCGACACCGCCCTCGAGCTGCAGGTCGCGCTCTCCGCCGCGCGCCTCAACGCGGTGCACGTGCACGGGCCCGTCTACGGCGCCCGCATCGTGCACGCGTAGGCTCGTCGGGACATGGCACACCTCCTCGGCGCTGAGCGCCTGCACCTCGAGTTCCCGACGCGCACGGTCTTCGACGAGATCACCCTCGGCATCGACGAGGGCGACCGCATCGGCGTCGTCGGCCGCAACGGCGACGGCAAGTCCACCCTGCTGAAGCTGCTCGCAGGGCGGCTCGAGCCCGACGGCGGGCGGGTCACGCACCGCCGCGGCATCCGGATCGGGATGCTCGACCAGGCCGACGCGGTCGACCCGGGCCACACGGTCGCCGAGGCCGTCGTCGGCGGCATCGAGGAGCACGTCTGGGCGGGCGACGCGAAGGTGCGCGACGTCATCGGCGGCCTGCTCGCCGACGTGCCGTGGCAGGCGCAGGTCTCGAGCCTCTCGGGCGGCCAGCGCCGGCGCGTCGCGCTCGCGGCGCTGCTCATCGGCGACTGGGACGTCGTGTTCCTCGACGAGCCCACGAACCACCTCGACGTCGAGGGCATCGCCTGGCTCGCGCAGCACCTGAAGGCCAGGTGGGCCGCGGATGCCGGTGCGCTCGTCGTCGTGACGCACGACCG
The DNA here is from genome assembly GCF_053603635.1 of Agromyces sp. NPDC004153. Lineage (NCBI taxonomy): Bacteria > Bacillati > Actinomycetota > Actinomycetes > Micrococcales > Microbacteriaceae > Agromyces > Agromyces sp. NPDC004153. The sequence continues at coordinate 1,185,745 of NZ_JBSGFY010000002.1, read as the reverse complement.
CTGGTTCCTCGACGAGGTGTGCACGGCCACGTGGGAGGTGCACGACGGCATCGTCGAGCCCTTCGAGGGCGGCTACGCCGCCTACGTGCTGCAGCGCGTGGAGCGCGACCGGATGGCCGCGGCATCCGAGGCGAAGCGGCAGAACCTCATGCGCAAGGAACTCGCCTGGCTGCGTCGCGGCGCGCCGGCGCGCACCTCGAAGCCGAAGTTCCGCATCGAGGCGGCGAACCAGCTCATCGAGGACGAGCCGCCCGCGCGCAATCCGATCGAGCTCAGCCGGCTCGCGGTGTCGCGACTCGGCAAGGACGTCGTCGACCTGCTCGACGTGTCCGTCGTCTACCCGGTGACGGATGCCGCGCCGGACGCGCCCGACGAGAAGACCGTGCTGCACGACCTCGAGTGGCGCATCGCGCCGGGGGAGCGCACCGGCATCCTCGGCGTCAACGGTGCCGGCAAGTCGACGCTGCTCGGACTCGTGACCGGCGCGGTCGAGCCGACGACCGGTCGCGTGAAGCGCGGCAAGACCGTGAAGATCGCGACGCTGAGCCAGGAGCTCGCGGAGCTCGCCGAGTGGAGCGAGCAACGGGTGAGCGCGGTCATCGCGGAGCAGCGCACGAGCTACACGATCGGCTCGGGCTCGAAGTCCGTCGAGCTCACCCCCGGACAGCTGCTCGAGCGGCTCGGGTTCACGAACGCGCAGCTCTCGACGCCCGTGAAGAACCTGTCGGGCGGCCAGAAGCGCCGCCTGCAGCTGCTGCTCATCCTGCTCGCCGAGCCGAACGTGCTCATCCTCGACGAGCCCACGAACGACCTCGACACCGACATGCTCGCCGCGATCGAGGACCTGCTCGACTCGTGGCCGGGCACGCTGCTCGTCGTGAGCCACGACCGCTACCTCATCGAGCGCGTCACCGACCGGCAGTTCGCGATCCTCGACGGGCACCTGCGCGACCTCCCGCGCGGGGTCGACCAGTACCTCGAGCTGCGGAGGCAGGCGGCATCCGGTGGTCGAGGAGCGAGTGCCGAACGCACATCCGGTGGTCGAGGAGCGAGCGCCGAAGGCGCACGCGTATCGAGACCCGAACCTGCTGCTGCGTCGGGTCTCGATACGCCTCCTTCGGGGGCTGCTCGACCACCGATCACTGCCGCACCCGCACTCGCCGGCGCCGAGCGCCGCGCCGCCGAGAAGGAGCTCTCGTCGATCGACCGCCGGCTCGAGAAGCTGCAGGCGCAGATCGCCGAACAGCACGAGCGGCTCGCCCGCCACGACCAGAGCGACTACGTGGGACTCGGCACGCTCGGCGACGAGCTCGCGGGGCTCGAGGCATCCGTCGCGGAGCTCGAGACCCGGTGGCTCGAGGTGTCGGAGGCGCTCGAGGGCTGAGCCGGCGCGGCCCCGAGCACGCGGCGGAACGAACGATGTTCGTGTTGCTCGCAGCATCCGTCGTAACACAGCTTCACATCCGCAGGAACTGTGACCGATCGTGACCTCTCCGGCGAGTGCCCGAAGATCCTTCGCCTAACGTGGAGGTGCGCGAGCGTTCGCGGCATCGAAGCCCCCATCGTTCACCGACCGTGGCGGAGCCATGCCTGCTCCACGCACACCAGCACCCTGGACGCGCGCGCCCATCCGAAAGGGAATCCACCGGAATGTCACGCACCAGCACCAAGATCCTCGCCGCCCTTGCGGCCCTTCCCCTGATCGCCGGCCTCGCCGCCTGCGCCTCGCCTGCAGCGGGCGACGCGGGCGCCGCGGGCGACGACGTCGTGAAGATCGGCGTCGTCGGCAAGGGCGACCCCCAGTGGGCCGCCTTCGAGGAGGCCGCGGCAGCCGAGGACATCCAGATCGAGATCGTCGACTTCGCCGACTACGCGCAGCCGAACCCCGCCCTCACGGAGGGCGAGCTCGACCTGAACCAGTTCCAGCACATCGTGTACCTGGCCGACTACAACGTGTCGGCGGGCGAGGACCTCGCGCCGATCGGCTCGACGGCGATCTACCCGCTCGGGCTGTACTCGCTGAAGTACGACTCCGTGAAGGACATCCCCGCCGGTGAGACGGTCGCCGTCCCGAACGACGCCTCGAACCAGGCTCGCGCGCTGCTCGTGCTGCAGTCCGCCGGGCTCATCGAGCTGAAGAGCGGCGGCACGATCTTCTCCGACCTCGCCGACATCGACGAGGCGAGCTCGAAGGTGGAGGTCACTGCGCTCGAGGCGTCGCTCACGCCGACGTCGCTGCCCGACGTGGCCGCCGCCATCATCAACAACGACTTCGTCGAGGACACCGGGCTCACCTTCGAGGACGCGATCGCGAAGGACGACCCGAGCGACCCGAACGCCCTGCCCTACGTGAACATCTTCGCGGCGCGCGCGGACGACAAGGACGACGCGACCTACCTGAAGCTCGTCGAGATCTTCCAGACCGACCCGGCGGTGCAGGAGGCGCTCGTGGACGCCTCGGGCGGCACGGGCGTGCCGATCGTGACGCCGGTGGAGGACCTCGAGGACTCGCTCGCGAAGGTCGAGGCCGACACGAAGTCCGCCAAGGGCTGATCCGCACCACGATCCACGATCGATCGCCACGAGCGGGCGGCGGGCGCCGAATCGGCCCCGCCGCCCGCCGCGGCGTGCGGAAGGAGCATCCATGGCCCTCGTGAGCCTCACCAACGTCACCAAGACCTACCCGGCCGCCGAGCGCGGCGGGGCGCCGGTGGTCGCCGTCGACGACGTCACGCTCGACATCGAGCCCGGCGACGTCTACGGCATCATCGGCTACTCGGGCGCGGGCAAGTCCACGCTCGTGCGCCTCGTGAACGCGCTCGAGCCCGCGACCTCGGGCTCCATCACCGTCGACGGGCGCGACCTGACGGCGATGCCCGAGCGCGAGCTCCGCGGCATCCGACTCGGCATCGGCATGATCTTCCAGCAGTTCAACCTGTTCGGGTCGAAGACCGTGCAGCAGAACGTCGCGTACCCGCTGAAGGTCGCGGGCGCGTCGAAGTCGGAGATCGAGGCCCGCGTCGCCGAGCTGCTCGACTTCGTGGGGCTCGCCGACAAGGCGCGCAACTACCCCGACCAGCTCTCGGGCGGGCAGAAGCAGCGCGTCGGCATCGCCCGCGCGCTCGCCACGTCGCCGCGGCTGCTGCTCGCCGACGAGGCGACGAGCGCGCTCGACCCCGAGACGACCTACGAGGTGCTCGAGCTCCTGAAGCGCGTGAACCGGGAGTTCGGCGTGACGATCATCGTCATCACGCACGAGATGGACGTCATCCAGTCGATCGCGACGAAGGTCGCCGTGATGGACGGCGGCCGGGTGATCGAGCACGGCGACGTGTTCGACGTGTTCTCCGACCCGCAGAACCCGTCGTCGGCGCGCTTCGTCTCGACCGTCGTGAAGGGCATCCCGTCGCCTGCGGAGCTCGCGGTGCTCCGCGAGCGGCACGAGGGCCGCATCGTCACGATCTCGTTCCGCGACGGCGACGCCTCGCAGGCGTCGGTGTTCCTCGAGCTCGGCGCGGCGGGCCTCGAGTTCGAGCTCGTGTACGGCGGCATCAACGACATCCAGGGGCGCGCGTTCGGGCACCTCACGCTCGCGATCCGGGGCGCGGATGCCGCGATCGACACCGCACTCGAGAGCATCGGCTCCCGCGTCGACGTGACGGAGGCAGCCTGATGGATCGCCTGTTCGAACTCCAGGGCGAGTTCTGGGTCGCCGCCGTCGAGACCCTGTACATGGTGGCGCTCACGCTGCTCTTCGGCGGCATCGCGGGGCTCCTGCTCGGCGTCGCGCTCTACACGACGCGTCCCGGCAGCCTGCTGTCGAACCGCGTCGTCTACAACGTGGTCAACGTCGTCATCAACTTCTTCCGGCCGATCCCGTTCATCATCTTCATCGCGGCGGTGCAGCCGCTCGCGCGGGTCGTGGTGGGCACCGGCATCGGCAACAACGCGCTCATCTTCGCGTTGTCGCTCGCCGCGTCGTTCGCCATCGCGCGCATCGTGGAGCAGAACCTGCTCACGGTGTCGCCGGGCGTGATCGAGGCGGCGCGCGCGATGGGCGCGGGCCCGATCCGGATCCTCGTCACCGTCGTCATCCCCGAGGCGCTGGGGCCGCTCATCCTCGGCTACACGTTCGTGCTCGTCGCGATCGTGGACATGACCGCCGTGGCCGGCCTCATCGGCGGCGGCGGCCTCGGCACGTTCGCGCAAGTGTACGGCTACCGCCAGTTCGAGCCGGTCATCACGTGGGCCGCCGTGCTGCTCATCGTCGTGTTCGTGCAGGGAGTGCAGTTCCTCGGGAACTGGCTTGCGCGGAGGGTGCTGCGGCGGTAGGCGAGTCGTCCTCCACACCTCGCGACGCCCGTTCAGGCTCCACCGAACGGCGCCTGAGCGGATCATCGGTCGGCGACCGTGGGACGTTCGGGTCATGACCCGACTCGACACGACGACCGAACGGACGCATGGCCCCATCCCGACCGACGAGGACATCCGGCAGCGCGTCACTGACCTCTTGAGGAATGCGGTCCGCCGCCAGTGGTGGACGCTCTACCTCGACGACGCCGACGTGCAGCGGCCGGTGCTCATGCCCATGGCGGGCTACCCCGAGGATCCGTACGAACCGTGCGGCGCCGAGGGCACCGTGGCCGAGGTGCTGGCGGGCCGGCTCGCGAGCATCGTCGGCGAGATCGGGGCCGCGAAGGTCGTCTTCGTCTGGGAGCGTCCGGGAGGCGAGGAGCTCACCTCCGGCGACCGGGAATGGGCGGGCGCGCTCGGTGCAGCGTGTCACGCGGCCGGGGTGGAGGTGCGGGCGCAGCTGGTCCTCCACGACCGCGGTGTGCGGTGGATCGCGCCGGACGAGTTCGCGTGAGCGCGGGCGTGCCCGAGTTCGGTGCTGGGGCAGGTCGATTCTGAGGGTGCGCGGCGGGCTCGCCAGGGCTCGGTGCGGGGGCCGGCGCGCTTCCGAGGGTGCCTGCGGGGCTCGCGCTCGGTGCCCGCTCATGCCGACGTCTCCGGCAAAGCGGCACGGCGAGGCAAGAGGGGTCAGAAGGGCGGCGCGTCGGGTGGAGTTCCAACCTGACGAGCCGGTCGTACCTGACGAGCCGGTCGGGCCGAACCTGGTGGCGGAAAGCGCGTCGGATCGGGCCCCGGAATCCGCACCGACGGCTCGGTGATGTATCGACGACCCGCCAACGAGCGCCATTCGAGCGTGCCGTGCTCGAGATGTCGTACTGACCAGGAGGTCTCGTGCTTCACGTGGTGATGGGACGGGCAGAGGTGCGCCAGATTGTCGAATGCGGTGCGGCCGTCGTCGGCCCAGTCCTCGGTGTGATCGAGCTCGCACCGAGCGGCACGGCGGTTGCAGCCGGGGAACCGGCAGGTCTCATCGCGAACCCGCAGCCAACGGGCGAGGTCGGCGGGCGGGCGGTAGGTGGTGCGGTCGACGTCGAGCACCGTGCCCGAAACCGGGTGAGTGAGGATGCGCGTGAATGAGGGTGCGTGCGCGGCGAGCCTTCGGGCCGTCTCGGCGTCGATCGGGCCGTAGCCGTCGAGGTCGGCGGGTGCGTCGTCGAGGCCGAGGAGCGTGAGCACCGGCACGGTCACGTGCACCGTCGGTCGAACGGTCGCCGCGGCGACGTGGAACGCCTCGCCGATCGGCGGGACGCCGTGGAGCAGCAGGTCGCGCGCGACATCGGCTCGGAGTTGGTCGGGCGTTCTGGAGTCGCCGACTCCCGCCACCTCGTCGTCGCGCACGTCGGCGGCCACCCGGGTGAGCCGGTCGTGGATCAGGAGGGCGTCGCTCGCCGGGAGGTGCAGGTGCAGCCAGGCCATGCCGTCGCGCGCGGGTTCGAGCTCGATGCGGCGTTCGGCGATTGCCTGCTCGTGGCGTTCCCTGAGCGATTCCGCCTGCAGGGACTCGCGCAGGCGTCGGGCGACGCGACGCAGGCCGGCAGCCGTCATCGTCGCGGCGCGCTCGGCGAGCTCGATGTCGAGTCGAGCCCGCACGGAGGCATCGGTGAGCCCCGCGGTCTCGTCGACGACGACGCGCGCGTGCGACTCGTCGACATCGCCCGAGCGAAGTGCCGCAAGAGTCGCGGGGAGGTGGTTCGCAAGCGTCCACGACTCCGACACGAGCCGCATCATCGTGCGCTCGGGGAGTCGCAACGCCGTCGCGAGTTCTGCGATCACGGCACGTCGGGCGACCTCACGTCGACGTTCAGGTCCCAGGGATGGCGCGGTGAACGCATCAGCGCTGCGCATCGCGTAGTCGACCGCGAGATTGATCACGTCGACGCGCATCGCCGCCTGCATGGCTTCGAGCCGACGGGTCTGGACTGCGGCGTCGATCAATCCGGCGAGGCCGTCTTGGGCGATCGCGAACGGCGAGGACTCGGGCGCAGTGGCGATCGCGGGAGGGGGCGTCGCGATCGCCGTGGGCATGCTTCGATTCTAGCGAAATTCGAACGTATGTTCGAGTGCTGTGGACAACTCGCGAGGGAGTGAGGAACTCGCGAGGGGAAGGAGCAAACGAAGTGCCCGAAGCGTGCTCGTGAACGCGCGCAGGAGCGACGCGGGAGCCCGGCCGCCCTCCGACCGCGCCGACGTTCAGTCGAACCCGAGGCTGAGCTTGCGCAGCAGCGCCGCGAGCCGCTTCTGCTCGGCGGCCGGCAGGCTCTCGAGCAGCTCCGACTCGGCGTCGACGAGCCGGGTGATGGCGGCGTCGACCCGCGTGAGGCCGGCCGGGCTCATCTCCACGAGGATGCCGCGTCCGTCGTTCGGGTCGGTCTGCCGCGAGACGAGCCCGCGCTCGACGAGCCGGTCGATGCGGTTCGTCATGGTGCCGCTCGAGACGAGGGTCTGCTGCAGCAGCTGCTTCGGCGAGAGCCGGTAGGGCGTGCCCGCGCGCCGCAGCGCCGAGAGCACGTCGAACTCGGATGCCTCGAGCTCCGACCGTGCGAACGCTTGGCGCCGCGCGCGGTCGAGGTGCTTCGACAGCCGTGCTACGCGCGAGAGCACCTGCAGCGGCGCGAAGTCGAGGTCGGGACGCTCGCGCTCCCAGTCGCCCACGATCCGGTCGACCTCGTCAGCATCGGTCATCCCGCCATCATCCCACCGCCGGGGTGCGACGGATGCCGCGCGGCGGCAGCCCACGGCAGTCCAAAGCGAGCGGATGCCGCGGGGCCGCACGCGTGCGCCATGGCAGACTTGTGGGCGGCGCAGGGCCCGACCCCCGCGCAGTCCGCCATGGTGTAACGGCAGCACGACAGCCTTTGGAGCTGTGAGGACCAGGTTCGAATCCTGGTGGCGGAGCATGGACCAGCAACTCGCCATCATCGTGCTCGCCGCAGGCCAGGGCACGCGCATGAAATCCGCCACCCCGAAGCTCCTGCACCCCCTCGCGGGGTCGCCCATCGTGGCCCACGTGCTGCGCACGGCGCAGGCGCTCGACGCCGCGCACGTGATCGCCGTCGTGCGGCACGAGCGCGACCAGGTCGCGGCCGCCGTCGAGGCGACGCTGCCCGGCACGGTCGTCGTCGACCAGGACGAGATCCCCGGCACCGGGCGCGCGGTCGAGCAGGCCATCGCGGTGCTGCCCGACGACTTCGCGGGTGAGGTCCTCGTGCTGAACGGCGACGTGCCGCTCCTCGATGCCGACACGCTCGCCGCCTTCCTCGAGCGGCACCGCGGCCATGCCGCGCAGGCATCCGTGCTCTCGGCGTTCTACGACGACCCCACGGGCTACGGCCGCGTCGTGCGCGACGACCACGGCGCGTTCGACCGCATCGTCGAGCAGAAGGACGCGAGCGACGACGAGCGTGCGATCGACGAGATCAACGCCGGTATCTACGCATTCGGCGCGGGCGCGCTGCGCGACCAGCTCGCGAACCTCACGACCGACAACGCGCAGGGCGAGAAGTACCTCACCGACGTGATCCAGCTGCTGCGCTCCGCGGGCTCCGAGGTCGAGGCCGTGCCCGTGTCGGCGCCGTGGCTCGTCGCGGGCATCAACGACCGGGCGCAGCTGTCGGAGACCGCGGCTCGCCTCAACGCGCTCATCGTGCGCGGCTGGCAGCTCGCCGGCGTCACGATCGAGGACCCGGCCACGACGTGGATCGACCTCGACGTGAAGCTCGAGCCCGACGTGACGATCCGCCCGGGCACGCAGCTGAAGGGCGCCACGGTCGTCGCGACCGGCTCCGTGATCGGCCCCGACACGACGCTCGTCGACTGCGAGGTCGGCCGGGGCGCCGAGGTGAAGCGCACGGATGCCACGCTGTCGGTCATCGGCGACGGGGCAACCGTCGGCCCCTTCTCGTTCCTCCGGCCCGGCACGGTGCTCGGCGCCGACGGCAAGATCGGCGCGTTCGTCGAGACGAAGAACGCGACCATCGGCGAGGGCAGCAAGGTGCCGCACCTCTCGTACGTCGGCGACGCCACGATCGGGGTGCACTCGAACATCGGCGCGGGCTCGATCTTCGCCAACTACGACGGCGTGCGGAAGCACCACTCCGAGGTGGGATCGCACGTGCGCACCGGCTCGCACGGCGTGTTCGTCGCGCCCGTTAGGATTGCCGATGGGGCCTACACGGGCGCCGGCACGGTCGTCCGCAAGGACATCCCGGCCGGGGCGCTGGCCGTGAACGTGGCCCCGCAACGCAACATCGAGGGATGGGTCAGGACGCACCGACCCGGCACTGCGGCGGCCCAGGCGGCCGAGGCGGCCGACGAGGCATCCGGGCCCGAATCGCACGACGCAGCCGCCGACTGACGCACCGGCCCACGCGGGTGGAGAGGACACACCACATGTCGGGAATCGAGACCACCGGATCGAAGCGCCTCGTGCTCGTCTCCGGCCGGGCCCACCCCGAGCTCGCGGAGCAGATCGCGGAGGAGCTCGGCACGGAGCTCATGCCCACCGATGCGCGCACCTTCGCCAACGGGGAGATCTACGCCCGCTTCGACGAGAGCGTGCGCGGCACCGACGCCTTCGTGATCCAGTCGCACACGTCGCCCATCAACGAGTGGCTCATGGAGCAGCTCATCATGATCGACGCGCTGAAGCGCGCGTCGGCCAAGCGCATCACGGTCGTCTCGCCGTTCTACCCCTACGCCCGCCAGGACAAGAAGGGCCGCGGTCGCGAGCCCATCTCGGCACGGCTCGTCGCCGACCTCTACAAGGCCGCCGGCGCCGACCGCATCATGTCGATCGACCTGCACGCGGCGCAGATCCAGGGCTTCTTCGACGGCCCCGTCGACCACCTCTTCGCGATGCCTGTGCTGCTCGAGCACTTCAAGGCGCGGCTCGACCCGACGACCCTCACGGTCGTCTCGCCCGACATGGGCCGCGTGCGCGTCGCCGACATCTGGAGCGACAAGCTCGGCGTGCCCCTCGCGATCATCCACAAGCGCCGCGACCCGCTGGTGCCCAACCAGGTGTCGGTGCACGAGATCGTCGGCACCGTCGAGGGCCGCGTGTGCCTCCTCGTCGACGACCTCATCGACACCGGCCGCACGATCGTCAAGGCCGCCGAGGCGCTGAAGGCCAACGGCGCGATCGGCGTGGTCGTCGCGGCGACGCACGCGGTGTTCTCGCACCCGGCCGTCGAGATCCTGCAGAACGAGTCGATCGACGCGGTGGTCGTCACCGACACGCTCCCCATCCCGCCCGAGAAGCGCTGGGACCGCCTCACGGTGCTGCCCATCGCGCCGCTGCTGGCCCGGGCCATCCACGAGGTGTTCGAGGACGGCTCGGTGACGAGCATGTTCGACGGCGCCGCATAGGCCGACCGATGGCCATCTCGACCCCGCGACCCTGGCTGGCCTCCTACGCCGAGGGCGTGCCCGACGACATCGAGGCGTTCGAGGGGTCGCTCTACGACCTCGTGCGCGGCTCCGCGGACCAGTACGGCGACCACGTTGCGCTCGAGTTCTTCGGCGCCACGACGACCTACGGGCAGCTCGTCGACCAGATCGAGCGCGCGGCCGAGGGCCTGCGCATCCTCGGCGTGCAGAAGGGCGACCCGGTCGCGCTGGTGCTGCCGAACTGCCCGCAGCACGTCGTCGCCTTCTACGCGGTGCTGCGCCTCGGCGCCATCGTCGTGGAGCACAACCCGCTCTACACGCCGCGCGAGCTGCGCCACCAGTTCGAGGATCACGGCGCCCGCGTCGTGATCACCTGGGACAAGGTGGTCGGCACGATCCAGGACTTCCCGGCGGATGTCGCGGTGGCCTCGATCGTGTCGGTCGACGTCACCCGTGCGATGCCGTTCCTCACGCGGGCGATGCTGCGGCTGCCGATCGCGAGGGCACGGGAGGCGCGGGCCGCGCTCACCACGAAGGTGCGCGGCACGACGCCGTGGCAGGAGCTCGTGGCATCCGCCCCCGTCGACGCGCACATCATCGGCCCCGAGGCCTCGGACGTCGCGCTCATCCAATACACGAGCGGTACCACCGGCAGCCCCAAGGGCGCGACCCTGACGCACGCGAACCTCGGCGCGAACGCGGCGCAGGCGCGCGCGTGGGTGCCGCAGGTCGAGCGCGGCACGTCGGTCGTCTACGCCGTGCTGCCGATGTTCCACGCCTACGGTCTCACGCTGTGCCTGACGTTCGCGATGAGCATGGGATCGCGCCTCGTGCTCTTCCCGCGGTTCGAGGCCGACCTCGTGCTGAAGGTCGTGAAGAAGCATCCGCCGACGTTCTTCCCCGCGGTGCCGCCGATCTACGACCGGCTCACGAAGGCGGCGGCGGCCGAGGGCGTGTCGCTGCAGGGCATCGAGATCGCCATCTCGGGCGCGATGCCGTTGTCGGCCGAGGTCGTGGAGCCGTGGGAGGCCGCCACGGGCGGCTACCTCGTCGAGGGCTACGGCCTCTCCGAGTGCTCGCCCGTGCTCATGGCCAACCCCGTCGCGCCGAGCCGGAAGGCGGGCACGGTCGGGCTGCCGCTGCCGTCGACCGAGGTGCGCGTCGTCGACCCCGACGAGCCCACGCGCGACCGCGAGCCGGGCGCCGAGGGCGAGCTCATCGTGCGCGGGCCGCAGGTGTTCTCGGGGTACTGGCGCAAGCCCGAGGAGACCGAGGCCGTGTTCGTGCCCGCCGACGACGGCGGCGCCGACTGGTTCCGCACCGGCGACATCGTGGCGATCGACGACGAGGGCTTCGTGCGCGTGGTCGACCGCATCAAGGAGCTCATCATCACGGGCGGCTTCAACGTCGCTCCGAGCGAGGTCGAGGAGGCCCTCCGCGCCTACCCCGACGTCGAGGACTGCGCGGTCGTCGGCCTGCCCGACGAGCACTCGGGCGAGCAGGTCGTCGCGGTCGTCGTGCTGAAGGAGGGCGCGACGTTCGACGCCGCCGCGATCCGCGAGTTCGCGCGCGCCGGGCTCACGCCCTACAAGGTGCCGAAGCGCGTGGTGCAGGCCGACGACCTCCCTCGGTCGCTCATCGGCAAGGTGCTGCGCCGCCAGGTGCGCAACGGGCTCCTCGAGGGCTGAACGCCGTGCCGTTCCTCTCGGGCGAGTCCGCGGGCGCGCTCGCGCGGCTCGTCGCGCTCGAGTCCGGGGCGTCGGGTGGTTCGACGGGCCGTGCGGATGCCGCGCCGCTCGAGCGGCTCCGCGGCATCCGTGCGCTCGCGGCCGCCCTCGATGCCGACCCTGCGGCGCTCGCGGCCGTGCGCGAGGCGCTCGACGGCGGCGCCTCGTGGGACGAGGTCGCGGATGCCGCGGGCCTCAGCGCGTCGGCGGCGAAGTACCGCTGGGCGGGCGGCGACGACGCCATCGCGGAGCGACAGGAGGCGAGCCGCCGACGCAAGCGGGAGCGGCCGTCGAGCGTGCCGACCGACCTGCCCGGGCTCTCGGTGTCGGATGCCGCGAAGCGGCTCGGCGTGACGCCGCAGGCGATCTACCAGCGCGTGAACCGCGGGCTGCTGGAGGCGACCACCGTCGAGCTGCCCGACGGGCGGAAGTACAAGCGCGTGTTCCTGCCGGACGTGGCGGAGCACGGCGCGAGCGACTGACGAGCACGGACGCCTACGTGCGGACGCCCGTCGGCGCCGGCTGCGGGCCCGACGGCATGATGCCGAGGTTGGCCACGAGGCGGCTGCCGCCGTCGCCCCGGATCTCGTAGCACAGCCAGCCCGGGCCGCCCGGGCCGAAGAACTCGAACGCGACGCGGCCGCCCGCGGCATCCGTGTCGTAGCCGGCGACGACGACGGCGCACGTGCGCTCCGCCGAGGAGTGCGCCACGGCGACCGACGAGAGCACGAGCGGCATCACCATCGCGGCGAGGGCCACGAGGACGGCGATGCGCAGCACCCTGCGTCGCCGCTCGCCCGGCATGGGGGCCTCGTCGAACGGGTCGGGCTCGAGCTCGGGGTGGCGTTCGCTCATCGCCGGCCCTCCACGAGGATCGAGGCCACGCCGGCCGCGCTCGCGACGAGCGTGGTGACCGCGACGCCGACGAGGACCCCGCGCGGCGGCGTGATCGTGAGCGTCTCGCCCATGAGCTGCCGCCGACGCACGGCGCCGACGACGACCGCGGCGCCCGCGGCCGCGAACAGCAGCGCGCCCACCGCGAGCAGCGCGGGCTCGCCCGCCACGAGGCCCGCACGGAGCGCGAGCAGCGCGTTCACGGCGATCGCGAGCGACGTGCGGACCCACGAGAGCGACGTGCGCTCGGGCTGCAGGCCGGGATCGCCGGTGGCGGGGATGCGGTAGGTGGTCACGGGAGCACCGTTCAGGACACCAGGAGGAGGAAGGTCAGCACGGCCGCGGTGAGCAGGCACGCCCCGGCGAGCGCCGGCAGCACCCAGCTGTAGGGGAGCGGACGGCGTCGTCGGATCGCGATCTCGTTGGCGCGCCACCGCGTGTAGGACACGACGCTCAGCACGGCCGCGATGAGGCCGAGCGCCACGGACACCGAGACGAGCACGACGCGCGGCTCGAGCGTTGCGGCGAACTGGTGCAGCAGCACGCCGCCGGCGAGGAGCGCGAGCGCCGTGCGGATCCACGCGAGGAACGTGCGCTCGTTCGCGAGCGTGAAGCGGTAGTCGGGGTCGTCGCCCTCGTGCTGCCACGCCGGTGTGCGCATCGACGCCCTCCTCGCCTCGGGCATCCAGCCTAATGCGAGGAGGGCGTCACGGCTCCGGGCGTGGGGCGCCGGATGCGCGTCGCGGGCCCGCGTCGCGGGTCGTTAGTGCGACGAAGGCGTCGTCTCGATCTCCGAGCGGTCGCCCGACCAGAGCGTGTGGAACACACCGGGCTTGTCGACGCGCTGGTAGGTGTGCGCGCCGAAGAAGTCGCGCTGGGCCTGGATGAGGGCGGCGGGGAGGCGCTTCGCGCGCAGGGCGTCGTAGTAGGCGAGCGACGACGAGAACGCGGGCGTCGGGATGCCCGCCTGCGCCGCGGTCGCGACGACGCGGCGCCAGCTCTCCTGCGCGCTCGTGACGGCGTCGCGGAAGTACGGCGCCACGACGAGCGCGACGAGCGACGGGTCGTCGGCGTAGGCCTCGGCGATGCGGTTGAGGAAGCGGGCGCGGATGATGCAGCCCGCGCGCCAGATCTTCGCGATGTCGCCCTTGTGGATGTCCCAGCCGAACTGCTCGGCGCCCGAGACGATCTCGTCGAAGCCCTGCGAGTACGCGATGATCTTCGACGCGTAGAGCGCCTGGCGCACGTCCTCGATGAAGGCCTCGGGGTCGTCGACCGTCCACTCGGTCGACGGGCCGGGGAGGTCGGCGGCCGCGTCGCGCTGGGCGCGCTTCGACGAGAGGCTGCGCGCGAACACGGCCTCGGCGATTCCCGACTCGGGAACGCCGAGCTCGAGCGCGTTCTGCACCGTCCAGGCGCCGGTGCCCTTGGCGCCGGCCGAGTCGAGGATGACGTCGACGAGCGGCTTGCCCGTCTCGGCGTCGACCTGGCGCAGCACCTCTGCGGTGATCTCGATGAGGTAGCTCTCGAGCTCGCCCGTGTTCCACTCGGCGAAGACGTCGGCGATCTCGGCCGGGGTCTTGCCGGTGCCCGTGCGGATCAGGTCGTAGGCCTCGGCGATGAGCTGCATGTCGGCGTACTCGATGCCGTTGTGCACCATCTTCACGAAGTGGCCGGCGCCGTCGGTGCCCACGTGCGTCACGCAGGGCTCGCCGTCGGGCGCGACGGCCGCGATGGTCTGCAGGATCGGGCCGAGCGTCTCGTAGGACTGCACCGTGCCGCCGGGCATGAGCGACGGGCCGTGGAGCGCGCCCTCCTCGCCGCCCGAGACGCCCATGCCGACGAAGTGGATGCCGGTCGGCGCGATCTCGGCCTCGCGGCGGATGGTGTCGTGGAAGTTCGCGTTGCCGCCGTCGACGATGATGTCGCCCGGCTCGAAGCGCTTGACGAGCTCGGAGATCACCGCGTCGGTGCCCTTGCCCGCCTGCACCATGATGATCGCCGTGCGCGGCTTCGCGAGGGAGGCGACGAACTCGTCGTAGCCCTCGGCCGCCTCGAACCCGGCCTCGGGGTGCTCGGAGGTGAGCGTGCGGGTGCGCTCGGGGGATCGGTTGAACACCGCGACGGTGTTGCCCTCACGGCTGGCCAGGTTGCGGGCGAGGTTCGACCCCATCACCGCGAGTCCGACGACGCCGATATTTGCTGATCCGTTTGCAGGCACGAAAGCTCTCCTCGTGAGTTCGGGGGGTCGCCAACCAGCGTACTGTGAGCGCGGCTCACCGTTGCGCGCTGTTGCGGTGAGGGCCGTGCGGCGGATGCCCCGGCGGGGCCGTTCGGCTACCCTGCCACGCATGACCGCCCCGCCATCGCCGCCCCGCCTCGTCGTCATGGGACCGAGCGGCGCCGGCAAGTCCGTGGTGGGCGCCGCGCTCGCGGAGCGACTCGCGGCCCGGTTCCCCGGCCTCTCGTTCGTCGACGCCGACGACCTCCATCCCGCCGCCAACGTCGAGAAGATGCGCGCCGGCGTGCCGCTCGACGACGTCGACCGGCTCCCGTGGCTGCGAGTCGTGGGGGAGGAGCTCGCAGCAGGCGAGACCGGACGGGTCATCGCGTGCTCGGCGCTGCGCCGGGGCTACCGCGACGTCATCCGCGGGGCGTGCCCCGACGCGGCGTTCGTCGAGCTCGTCGTGCCGACGGACGAGCTCGCCGACCGGCTCGGATCGCGCCCCGGCCACTTCATGCCGGCGTCGCTCCTCGCCTCGCAGCTCGAGGCCCTCGAGCCGCTCGAGGCCGACGAAGCCGGCACCCGCGTCGTCAACGTCGGCTCGGTCGACGAGGTCGTCTCGCGGGCGATCGCGGCCATCGAGCGGGGCTGGTAGACTCACCCCTTGGTCTCCCGCGTCAGCGGCGCGGGCGATCGACATACTTCGGCGAGGGAGGCCCGGCCATCCGCGAGAGCGGCGGGCGGGGCATCCGTGATCGACGCGGTGGAACCAGGCTTCACGGCTGTTTCCTCACGCATCAGCGCATGTCACATGCCGCGCGTTCGAGTCGAGACGACAGACACCCCCATCTGGGCCGCGAGCCCGCAAGGAGAACCACCATGGATGAAGACAACAAGGTCGAAGCCGGCACCCGCGACACGTTCGGCAAGGGTGCGGCGCGCAAGATCCGCGCCACCGGCCAGATCCCGGCCGTGCTCTACGGTCACGGCACCGCGCCGCAGCACCTCACTCTCCCCGGCCACCAGGTCGGCCTCCTGATCCGCAAGGCGAACGCCGTGCTCGACCTGCAGATCGACGGCAAGAGCCAGCTCGCCCTCGTGAAGGACGTGCAGAAGGACCCGGTGCACCAGGTCATCGAGCACCTCGACCTCATCGTCGTGAAGCGCGGCGAGAAGGTCCAGGTCGAGGTGCCCGTGCACCTCGAGGGCGAGCCGTTCACCGGCACCATCGCCGACCTCGACGCGAAGACGCTGCTGCTCGAGGTCGAGGCGACCCACATCCCCGAGCGGATCGTCGTCGAGATCGAGGGCCTCGAGGAGGGCACCCAGATCCTGGCCGGCGCCGTCGAGCTCCCGAAGGGCGCGACCCTCGTGAGCGACGCCGAGACGCTCGTCGTCAACGTCCACGTCCCGCAGAAGGTCGACCTGGGCGAAGAGGCAGAGGCCGAAGAGGCCGAGGGCGAGGAGGCCGTCGAGGGCGAGGAGGCCGCCGAGGAGGCTGCCGCCGAGTCCGCCGAGTAGTCGCTCGGCGCCCACACGCGCACGGGGCCTGCGGCACCGCATCCGGGTACGCTCGGACTGCGGGCCGCAGGCCCCGCCCCGTTTCCCCCGAACTCCGCGCCGTCGAGAGGAGCCGCCCATGGGCCTCCTCGACCGCCTGCGCTCCCGCCGGAAGGACGACTCCGTGGCCGACAACACCTGGCTCGTGGTCGGGCTCGGCAACCCCGGCGCCCAGTACGCCGCGACGCGGCACAACGTCGGCCAGTTCGTCGCCGACGAGCTCGCGTCGCGCATCGGCGCGACGTTCAAGTCGCACAAGACGCCGTCGCGCGTGGCCGAGGGCTTCCTCAGCCCCGGCGGCCCCAAGCTCGTCATCGCGAAGCCGAACAGCTACATGAACACGTCGGGCGGACCCGTGTCGGCGCTCGTCAAGTACTACTCCCTGCCCGTCGACCGCGTCGTCATCGTGCACGACGAGCTCGACATCCCGTTCGACACCGTGCGGCTCAAGCAGGGCGGCGGCCACGGCGGCCACAACGGGGTGCGCGACGTGACGAAGGCGCTCGACGGCGGTGGCTTCACGCGCGTGCGGGTGGGCATCGGCCGCCCACCGGGCCGCCAGGACTCAGCCGATTTTGTGCTCAAGGAGTTCTCGGGCGCCGAGCGCCAGGCGGTGCCGAACCTCGTGTCGGATGCCGCGGACGCCGTCGAGGCGATCGTCGAGCACGGTCTCGTGGCCGCGCAGCAGCGGTTCCACTCGCCGGCGTAGGGGTTCAGCGACCTCGGGACTTGACCCTGCACCGGGGTGCAGGCTCGATGATGACGGCATGACCCAGTCACTGACTCACGTCTCCGTCAGCCCCGCCCCCTTCGCGAACCGGCCCGCCCCTGTCCGATTCGGGCGCGCAGGAGCGCTCTACGACCTCGTCGTGACGGTCGCGTTCGCGACGCCGTGGACCGCGACCGCCATGCTCGACCTCCAACGCAGGATCCACACGGCGCTCGGGCTCGGCGGCGCGCCGCTGCCGGAGTTCGGACCGGTCGAGCTCATGTTCCTCAGCATGATGGGGACGGTCGTCACGATGTGGGCGATCGCCAGGCTGCGTCATCCGATCATGGACCTCATCGCGATCGACACGGTCGGCCGCGTAGCGTTCTCGGCATGGATGGTCGTCGCACTGGCCTCGGGAGCGAGCGCGCTGCTCGCGCTGTTCCTCGTACTGGAGCTGGCCTGGGCGGTGCTGCAGGGCGCGGGTCTCGTGGCGCAGTGGCGGAGTCGGCGAATGTCGTCGTCGCGGACGGCGCCGGCGCCGGCGTGATGTTCACCTCCGACCTCGCGGCTGCGGCGGGCGTGCCCGTGAGCACCATCCGCTTCTACGAGCGACGCGGCCTCATCGCCGAACCGGGACGGAGCCACGGCGGCTACCGGCGCTACCCCGAGGCGACCGCGGCGCGCGTGCGCTTCATCGGTCGCGCCAAGGCGCTCGGGTTCACGCTCTCCGAGATCGCCGGGTTCCTCGAGGTCGCCGACCGCGGCGCGCCGCCGCCGGTCGACGGCTTCGCGCGCGACCGGCTCGCCGACCTCGATCGCCGCGTGGACGACCTGCTCCGGGTGCGCGCCGCGCTCGTCGCGCTCGCCGAGGAGGCGCCGCGGCCCGGCGAGTGCCCCGTGATCGACGCCCTCGGCCGGTCAGATCAGCCCGCGGAGGAACTCCTCGGGTGAGACGCCTGCGGCACGCGCCCGTTCGACGAGCCGCGCGTGCTCCTCGGTCGTGAGCTCGAGCGAGAGCGTGGTCCAGTCGGCGGCCGGGTCGTCGAAGTCGAAGAGCGTCGCGTCCTCGGCGGCGCGGTCCTCGAGCGCGGTCGCCGCGGGCGCGCTCGGCGGCCTCACCGTCGCCTCTGCGGCGCTCGCGTGGGTCACGGATGCCGCAGCATCCGTCGCGGGCTCGCAGGCGCCCGTCCACCCGGGACCGCTCGGCACGTCGCGGCGGCCCTGCTGGTAGGCGAGCGCGACCGCGCGGGCGCGCTCGTCGGCCGCCTCGTTGGCCGGATGTCCCGCGTGCCCGCGCACCCATTCGAACCGGTAGCGGCGGCCCTGGGTCGCCGCGTCGAGCGCCTGCAGCAGCTCGAGGTTGAGCACGGGCTTGCCGTCGGCCTTGCGCCAGCCCTTGCGCTTCCAGCCGGCCATCCACTTCGTGACGGCGTTGATCACGTACTGGCTGTCGCATTGCACGAGCAGCTCGTCGTCGAGGTGCGCCGTCGCCCGGAACAGCTCGAGCACGGCCGTGAGCTCGCCCTGGTTGTTCGTGCCGCGCGGCCAGCCGCCGGCCGCCCAGCACGTGTCGTCGACGTACCAGGCCCAACCGGCGGGGCCTGGGTTGCCGAGGGCGGATCCGTCGGCTGCGGCGATGATCATGCAGGGTGTCCTTCCGTCCGGCGCTCATGCTAGCGGGAGCGGGCGTCACGGCGTTCGCGTCACGCCGTTCGCGGCGAGCGCACTCCGGATGCCGCGTCGGTGGCCGGGCGTAGACTCCTACGGTGATCCTGCAGGGCTTGAACACGGCGCTTTCGCGCGCCTCCACGATCGACGGCGCACTCGCCGAAGCCCTGCGGAACGCGGACTTCTCGTCGCCCGCCGGGCTCGATGCGCCACTGCTCGCGGGGCTCCTCGCCCGGCGCGCCGAGGCGGGGCTGCCGCCCGCGCTCCTCGTCGTCACGGCGACGAGCCGCGAGGGCGAATCAGTGCGTTCGTCGATCGCGCCGTACCTCGACGACGCCGAGATCCTCGAGTTCCCCGCCTGGGAGACGTTGCCGCATGAGCGGCTCAGCCCGTCGGCCGAGACGGTCGGGCGCCGGCTGCACGCCCTGCGACGCATGCGCGAGTGGGCCGACGAGGGCTCGCGGCATCCGCTGGTCATCGTCGCGTCGGTGCGCGCCGCGCTGCAGCCGCTCGCCGACAACCTCGCCGGGCTCGCGCCGATCGAGCTCGTCGCCGGCGGGCGCGGCTACGACCTCGCCGATCTCGCGGCGCGGCTCGTCGACCTCGCCTACGCGCGCGTCGACATGGTCGCCCGGCGCGGCGAGTTCGCGGTGCGCGGCGGCATCCTCGACGTGTTCCCGCCGACCGCCGACCACCCCGTGCGCGTGGAGTTCTTCGGCGACGAGGTCGAGGAGCTGCGAGCGTTCTCCGTCGCCGACCAGCGATCGCTGCCCGAGCCGGTCGAGCGCGTGGCGCTCGCGCCGAGCCGTGAGCTGCTGCTGACGCCGTCGGTGCGCCAGCGCGCCCGCGAGATGGTGCACGAGTTCCCGAGCCTCGCGGGGCTCCTCGAGAAGGTCGCGGAGGGCATCCCCGTCGAGGGCATGGAGTCGCTCGCCCCGGCGCTGCTCGAACGGCTCGTGCCGCTCGCGCACTACCTGCCCGAGGGCGCCGCGGTCGCCGTGCTGCAGCCCGAGCGCGTCACCGGCCGTGCCGTGAGCCTCGCCGAGACGAACCGGGAGTTCCTGAGCGCCGCGTGGAGCGCGGCCACTGCGGGCGCCGAGGCGCCGATCGACCTCGCGGCGGGCGACTTCCTCACGGTCCGCGAGTTCCGACAGGCGGCCCTGTTCAGCGCGCCCGGCGAGCCCGACCCGCGCCGCGCGTGGTGGACCTTCTCGGGCTTCGACCTCGGCGACGCCGCGGCGGTCGTCGCGGCATCCGGCGCCGACGAGGCCGCGGCAGCAGCGGCTGCGGCCGCATCCGACTACGTGCGCGTGTCCGCGAATGCGATGCCGAGCTTCGCCGGCAACGTCGCGGGCGCCATCGACCACGCCGCCGAGCGGCTGCGCGACGGGTGGAGCCTCGTCGTGGCATCCGCCGGCCATGGACTCGTCGAGCGCGCACGCGACGTGCTCGCCGAGGCGGGGCTGGCCGCGCGCATCGTCGAGTCGGTGCCCGCCGACCTCGATCCCGGCGTCGCGTACCTCGTGCAGGCCGACGCCGCGCGCGGCTTCGAGGTGCCCGAGGCGAAGCTCGCGCTCATCGCCGAGGCGGAGTTCTACGGCCGCTCGGCCGGGTACGACGCGCGGCAGAACAAGAAGCTCGCCACGCGGCGGCGCAACGTCGTCGATCCGCTGCAGCTCAAGGCCGGCGACTACGTCGTGCACCAGACGCACGGCATCGGCCGCTTCGTCGAGATGGTGCAGCGCGAGGTCGCGACCGGCAGCCGGCCCACCGGGCCGAGTCGCACCGCCGGCATCCAGCAGGCGCCCACGGCCGTGCGCGAGTACCTCGTGCTGGAGTACGCGCCCTCGAAGCGCGGCCAGCCCGGCGACCGCCTGTTCGTGCCCACCGACCAGCTCGACCTGCTGAGCCGCTACGTCGGCGGCGAGGCGCCGTCGCTCTCGAAGATGGGCGGCAGCGACTGGGCGCAGGCGAAGGGCCGCGCGCGCAAGGCCGTGCGCGAGATCGCGGTCGAGCTCGTGAAGCTCTACTCCGCGCGCATGGCGGCGAAGGGCCACGCGTTCGGGCCCGACACCCCGTGGCAGCACGAGCTCGAGGAGGCGTTCCCGTTCGCCGAGACGCCCGACCAGCTGCAGACCATCGACGAGGTCAAGGCCGACATGCAGCGGCCCATCCCCATGGACCGCCTGCTCGCGGGCGACGTCGGCTTCGGCAAGACCGAGGTCGCCGTGCGCGCCGCGTTCAAGGCCATCCAGGACGGCAAGCAGGTCGCGATGCTCGTGCCGACGACCCTGCTGGTGCGGCAGCACCTCGAGACGTTCTCCGAGCGGTTCGCCGGATTCCCGGTGCACGTGCGCGCCCTCAGCCGGTTCCAGACCGACAAGGAGGTGCGCGAGACCGTCGCCGGGCTCGCCGACGGCACCGTCGACATGGTCATCGGCACGCACCGCATCCTCACCGAGAAGGTGAGCTTCAAGGACCTGGGGCTCCTCATCATCGACGAGGAGCAGCGCTTCGGCGTCGAGCACAAGGACCAGCTGAAGAAGCTGAAGACCAACGTCGACATTCTCGCGATGAGCGCGACGCCCATCCCGCGCACGCTCGAGATGGCGGTCACGGGCATCCGCGAGATGTCGACGCTCGCGACCCCGCCTGAAGACCGCCACCCGATCCTCACCTTCGTCGGCCCCTACTCCGAGCAGCAGGTCGCCGCCGCGATCCGCCGCGAGATGCTCCGCGAGGGCCAGGTGTTCTTCGTGCACAACCGGGTCTCGTCGATCAACCGGGCCGCCGCGCAGCTCGCGGAGCTCGTTCCCGAGGCCCGAATCGCGGTGGCGCACGGCCAGCTCAACGAGCACGTGCTCGAGCAGATCGTGGTCGACTTCTGGGAGCGCAAGTTCGACGTGCTCGTGTCGACGACGATCATCGAGACCGGTCTCGACATCTCGAACGCGAACACGATCATCATCGACCGCGCCGACAAGTACGGCCTCTCGCAACTGCATCAGCTGCGCGGTCGCGTCGGTCGCGGTCGCGAGCGGGCCTACGCGTACTTCCTCTACGACCCGGCCAAGCCGCTGTCCGAGACGGCCCACGACCGGCTCTCGACCATCGCCGCGAACAACGAGCTCGGCGGCGGCATGCAGATCGCCCTGAAGGACCTCGAGATCCGCGGCGCCGGCAACCTGCTCGGCGCCGAGCAGGCGGGCCACATCGCCGGCGTCGGCTTCGACCTCTACCTGCGCATGATCGGCGAGGCGGTGTCGGCGTTCCGCGGCGACGTCGCCGAGGGCCAGACCGAGCTGCGGCTCGAGCTGCCGGTCGACGCGCACATCCCCGAGGAGTACGTCGACTCCGAGCGCCTGCGGCTCGAGGCCTACCAGAAGCTATCGGCCGCGAGCGGCCCTGCGGCGAAGGAGGGGCAGATCGACGCCGTGCTCGACGAGCTCGTCGACCGCTACGGCGCGCCACCCGAGGCGGTCAAGCACCTCGTCGCGATCTCCCGGCTGCGGCGCACCGCCCAGCTCGCCGGGCTCTCCGACGTCATCGCCACGGGCTCGAAGCTGCGCATCGCGCCGGCGAAGATCCCCGACTCACGGCGCGTGCGGCTCGAACGCCTGTACCCGGGTGCCAAGCACTTCGCGCAGAACGACGTGATCCTCGTGCCGTTCCCGATGCCAGGGGGCGAGCTGCCCGACGATGCCGACCTCATCGAGTGGGTGGCGAAGCTCGTGACCGCGATCTTCCCCGCACCCGAGCCCGCCTCGGGCCAGACGGATGCCGCGGGCGCGCCGGCCGCGGCCGCGGGCTGAGTCGCGGCATCCGCTCGACCGGGCTCGAGTCGCGCGCGAGTCGAGGCCCGGGCGCTAGTGCGAGAACGGGCCGCCCTGCCCGGCGCGCTCGCCGCGTTGTCGGTAATGCCGCGACCGCGCGGTCACCACGGCGGCCGACAGCACGATCGCGATGCCCGAGCCGAGCAGCACGGCGAGCGTGCCCTCGTCGCGGACGCCGGGCAGGCGCGCGAATGCGAGCTCGTTCATCAGCAGCGACACGGTGAAGCCGATCCCGCCGAGCGCGCCGACGACCGCGAGGTCGGCGAACGTGAGCGGCGTCCCCGAACGGCTCCGCGCCACGAGCGCGCCGACCAGCCCGGCCGCGACGATGCCGACGAGCTTGCCGACGGGCAGGCCCACGAGGATGCCCCAGAAGGCCGGGTCGAGCTCGGCCGGGCTCAGCTGCGGCACCACGACCATGGCCGCGGTGAACGCGAACAGCGGCAGGATCACGCCGTTCGACCACGGCTCGAGCGCATGCGCGGCGCGACCGGCCGGACGCCGCGACATCACGAGGCCGAGTGCCACGCCCGCGATCGTGGCGTGCACGCCGGAGCGGTAGGTGAAGTACCACGTCAGCACGGCGAGCACGATGAGCACCGCCATGATCGGCCACTGCGGTCGTCGCGAGAGGATGTACGCCGACCGCGGCTTCATGAGCCGGCTGACGGCGCCGAAGAGCGCGATGGAGATGCCCGCGTAGCCGAGGTACGACAGGTCGGCGTCCGTCGTGAAGAAGAACGCGATGATGAGGATCGCGATGAGGTCGTCGAGCACGGCGAGCGCGAGCAGGAAGACCCGCACGCGCGTCGGGATGAACCGTCCGAACACCGCGAGCACGCCCAGCGCGAAGGCGATGTCGGTGGCGGTGGGGATGGGCCAGCCGTCGACCGTCTCGCCGCCCGCCGTGAAGGCCAGGTAGATCGCCGCCGGCACCACGACGCCGCCGATCGCGGCGATGGCGGGGAGCATCGCCTTCGACAGCGAATTGAGCTCGCCGATCACGAGCTCGCGCTTCAGCTCGACCGCGACGATGAAGAAGAAGATCGCGAGCAGGCCGTCGGTGATCCAGTGCCCGGTCGAGAGGTCCACGCGCAGGAACGGGATCTCGAGGTGCGCATCCTTCACCGCGATGACGGACGCCCCGACCGGCAGGTTCGCGATGAGGAGGCCGAGCACGGCGGCGGCGAGCAGCAGCGCCGCGGCGACACGCTCGGAGCGGAGGAACGACATGGGAGCCCCTGTCTGGCGAGGTGAATCGCCGGTCGGTGAAGGGTGTCGACGCCGTCGCGTCGGCCGACCAGGCTTCCCGGCTCTCCGTGGGCGAGTCTAGCGACGCCGCTCGGGCTACGCTGTGCCGGTGTCGTTCTCGCTCTGGATCACGCTGCTCGCCGCGTGCTTCGTCATCAGCTTCACGCCCGGGGCGGGCGCGATCAACACGATGGGCAACTCGCTGAGCCACGGGTTCCGCCGCTCCATCTGGGGCATCCTCGGCCAGCAGGCCGCGCTCGTGGTGCACATCGCGATCGTCGCCCTCGGCGTGGGCGTACTCGTGGCGAGCTCACCCGTCGCGTTCAACGTCATCCGGTACGCGGGCGCCGCGTACCTCGTCTACCTCGGCGTCCGGCAGCTCCTCCGGCGGCCGGTCGCGGTCGAGCCGGTCGAGCGGGCCGCGGCATCCGAGCCGGCCGAGACGACCGAGGCATCCGAGTCGTCTGAGGCATCCGGCCCCGCGAGGCCGTCGAGTGCGGCTCGCGCCTCCGATCGGCCCGAGTCGTCCTCCTTCGTCGAGGTCGCGCCGGATGCCGCGGCGGTGCGTCAGCAGGCCGAGTCGCGCTGGTCGATGTTCCGTCGTGGCCTGTGGGTGAACCTGCTGAACCCGAAGGCGATCGTGTTCTTCCTCGCGTTCCTGCCGCAGTTCATCCGCCCGAGCCTGCCCCTGCTCCCGCAGTACGTCATCGTGGCGGCGACCGTCGTCATCGTCGACGTCATCGTGATGTGGGGGTTCTTCGCCCTCGCCGCGCACGGCATGCGCCGGTTCACCCGCTCGGCACGCGGACAGCGCATCGTCGACCTGGTCTTCGGACTGCTCTTCATCGCGGTGG
Source organism: Agromyces sp. NPDC004153 (assembly GCF_053603635.1). NCBI lineage: Bacteria > Bacillati > Actinomycetota > Actinomycetes > Micrococcales > Microbacteriaceae > Agromyces > Agromyces sp. NPDC004153. The sequence goes on along the minus strand of NZ_JBSGFY010000002.1, from coordinate 1,161,221 downwards.
GCGTCCTGCTCGTCTTCCTGCACTGACGCCTATGCTGGCCGGATGAGCGCCGAACACCCGCGCCTCGAGGAACTCGTCGCGATCGTCGCGCAGCTGCGCGCACCGGGCGGGTGCCCATGGGACGCCGACCAGACGCACGAGAGCCTCGTGCAGTACCTCGTCGAGGAGAGCTGGGAGCTCATCGACGCGATCGAGTCGGGCGACCGCGACGAGATGATCGAGGAGCTCGGCGACGTGCTCTACCAGGTGCTCTTCCACGCCGACATCGCCGCGCACACGCCCGGCGAGGACTTCGACATCGAGGACGTCGCGGCGCACATGACCGCGAAGATGGTGTCGCGGCATCCGCACGTGTTCGGCGGCGACCGCACGGCCGAGACGGCCGACGACGTCGTCGGGTTCTGGGACGAGCTCAAGGCCGGCGAGAAGCCGCACCGCACGAGCGTGCTCGACGGCATCCCGCGCGGCATGCCCGCGCTCGCCCTCGCGCAGAAGGTGCTCGGCAAGGCCGCGAAGGTGGGCGTCGGGGTCGCGGTCGCGTCGGATGCCGCGGGGTCGATGGATGCCGCTGGCTCGACCGGTGCCGCAGGCTCGACCGGTGCCGGGGGTTCGACCGGTGCCGCAGCGCCGGACACCACGGGCCGGCCGGCGCCCGCCACGGAGGAGGAGCTCGGGGCGACGCTGCTCGCGCTCGTGGCCTCCGCGCGGGCGCAGGGACTCGACGCCGAGCGCGCGCTTCGGCACGCGGTGCGTGCGCTCGAGGACGACGTGCGCGCGGCCGAGGCCGACACCGCCGACACCGCCGTCGACACCGCGTCGGCGGGTTAGGCGCCCGCCCGTCGTTCGGCTCGGGCGCGTGCCGCGTCGTGCGCCCGGCGGAGGAGCCCGAGGACCGTCGCGATCGTGCGCTCGCCGGGGACGACGACGCAGACCCAGCCGAGCGCGCCGTACACGGGATGCGGGTTGACGACGTCGGCCGCGGCGAAGTCCCGCGACCGTTCGAGGCGCCGCGGCTCCTCGCCCGTGAGCTCGACGAACGTGGCGCGATCGACGTGCACGTTGACGCGCCACCGACCGACGGGGCCGAGGTCGGACGCGGTGTCGTCGGGGTAGTCCTTCGTCACGATCGTGCCGTAGGGCTGGGTGTGCTGCGGCATCCGCCCATCGGGCGCGTAGTAGAAGAACGCGTCGCCCCACGCGAGCTCGGGCGTGCCGTCGCCGGGACCGGGAACCACGACGAGTGCGCCCTCGAGGCCTTGCACCTCGTCGATGATCTGCTGCATGCTCATGGTTCAAGCATGTGCTTGAAGTGCTTCTGTGGGGTTTGCGGGAGGAGACGTGGAGGGGCATCCGCTGCGCACCGCCGACGTCGCACGGGCGTCGGGGGATTCGCTGCAGCAGGTGCGCGACCTCGAGCGGCTCGGCGTCATCCCGCGTGCAGCGCGAGCGGGCAACGGCTATCGCGCCTACGGTCCGATCCACGTGGCCGCACTCCGCGCCTATCGCGCGCTCGCGTTCGCGGCCGGCCCGGTGTTCGCGAGGCAGGTGCTCGCCGACGCGTGGCGGCAATCGATGTCGGATGCCGCGGCCTCGATCGGCGACGTCCACGTGCAGCTTGCGCGCCAGCGCGACGAGGTGCTGCAGGCGCGGCGGGCGCTCGCCGCGATCAGGGCCGAGGCCGGCGCGGCCGACGCGCCCGTGCGCGGGTCGACGGACGAGCGCGACGCCATGTCGATCACCGAGCTCGCCGGGGCGCTCGACGTGCGCACGTCGACCCTGCGCTTTTGGGAGCACGAGCGGCTCGTGCACCCCGACCGGATCACGCCGCTCCGGGCCCGGCACTACGCGCCCCACGCCGTGCGCGAGGCGAGGATCGTCGCCGCCCTGCGCCGCGCCGGATACGGCATCCCCGCGGTGCGGGAGCTCATGGGTGCGCTCGGGCACGCCGACGGGCTCGGCGAGGCCGACCGCATCCTGCAGGTGCGCCTCGACCGCATCGCCGCGCGATCGGTCGCGCTCCTGCGCGCCGGTTCCGACCTCGCCGACGTGCTCGACGACCTCGCGGCCGACCCGGCCACCCCGACGCGCGGGCCGACCTGAGCCCGACCTGACCCGGTCAGGCCACCCGGCTCCCCGCCGGGAGGCGGCGCGCCGGCACCTCGGTGCGCCGCCATGCCCAGAACAGCGCCCCGCCGCCGAGCAGCGCCTGGATCGTCAGGCCCACGAACCACGACGGCACCGAACGGTCGTAGATCTCCTGGGGCGTCTCGGTGTCGCGCTGGACGTACTCGCCAGACGGGCGCCAGGTCGCGCAGTCGTCGATGAGCACGTCGGTCTCGGGCGCAAGCTGCGCCGAGCGCACGCCGACCGCGATCCATCCGAAGAGGTCGCGCGGACTGCCGTACTCGTCGAACGTGCCCGGCGCGGCATCCGCCAGCACCACGTAGGGATTGGCGGCGAGGAACCCCCATACGAGGTCGAACCGCGGCGTCGGGTACTCGCGGATGTCGGGCGGGAGGCACGGGGCCAGGCTTCCGGCCGGCGGCGGTCCGTCCTGCTCGAGCGCCTGCCAGTCGACGCCGATGTAGGTCTGCCGCACGGTCGTCTGGATGGCGGTGCCGCCGAGGCCGAACGCGATGAGCGTGCCGATGCTGAGCGCCGCGACGACGAGGTAGGTCACCGCGACGGAGAAGAGCGGCTTCGTGAGCACGCCCGAGAGCCCGACGCCGATCGCGGCGATGACGCCGAGCTCGATCGCGAGCACCAGGACCGAGACCATGATCGTGGCGGCCGAGACCTGCCCGAGCGCGACCGCGAAGACGAGGAACGGCACGGATGCCGCGAGGAACGCGAGCGCCGTGAGCCACGCCGCGATCCACTTGCCGACGACGAGCTGCGCCGTCGTGATGAGCGTGACCTGCGTGGTCGCGAGGGTGCCGGCGTCGCGCTCGCCGTTGATCGCGTTGCCGCTGAGCGCGGGGGAGACGAGCGTGCCGAGCAGCAGCACGAAGAACACGATCGTCGAGAACACGCCGCCGCCGCCGTCGTCCCACGCGTTGGTCGCGAGCACGAGCAGCCCGGTCACGATCGTGACGAGCAGCACGAACACGCCGAGCAGCACGTACCAGGCCGCGCCGCGCACGCGCTGCTTGAGGTCGAGCGTCACGATGAGCCACATGCCCGCGAAGAAGCCGTCGTCGGGGCTCGGGTCGGCCGGACGCGCCTGCACGGGCGTCGTCCCGGGTGCGGCGCTCATGCGCGGGCCTCGCCGTCGATGGGCGCCGCCGGGTCGGGGGCGGATGCCGCGGGCGGCGCCCCGGCGCGGTTGAGGTCGAGGAACACGTGCTCGAGGTCGCCGACGGCGGGTGCGAAGGACGAGACGGGCACGCCGACGCTCACGAGGTGCGCGAGCAGCTGCGCGGCATCCGCCTCGCTCGCGAGCGGCACGATCGCGCCGAGGTGGTCCACGTGCGCGACGGTGCCGAAGCCCGCCGCGATGAGCGCCTCGCGGAGTCGCTCGGGATGCAGGGCCCGCAGCCGCCACTGCCGCGCGGTGCGTCCGGCGGCGGCGACGGCATCGGCGGCGGCCGTGACGCCGTCGGCGACGTACACGGCGGTGTCGGCCATCTCCTCGAGCTCGGCGAGCACGTGGCTCGACACGAGCACCGTCCTGCCCTGGCCCGCCAGGCGACGCACGAGGTCGCGCAGCGCGACGCGCGCGCCCGGGTCGAGTCCCGACGCCGGCTCGTCGAGCAGCAGCACCTCGGGATCGTGCACGAGGGCCCGGGCGAGGCTCAGGCGCTGCTTCTGCCCGCGCGAGAGCACGCGCGTGGGCCGGTCGGCGAGTGGCGCGAGGTCGACGAGGTCGATGAGCTGCGCGGCGCGAGCGGATGCCGCGTCCTTCGACATGCCGTACATGCGTGAGCTCGTGGCGAGCGCGTCGCGCACGGTGAGCGCGGGCCAGGAGCCGAGGGTGTCGGGCATCCAGCCGATGCGGGCACGCACCTGACGGGGTTCGGTGACCGGGTCGTGCCCGGCGATGAGGATGGAGCCCGCGTCGGGCGCGAGGAGCGTCGCGAGCATGAGGAGCAGCGTGGTCTTGCCGGCGCCGTTCGGCCCGATGAGGCCGGCCACCTGACCTGGGGCGACCGAGAAGCTCGCGTGCCGCACCGCCTCCACCTCGCCGAACGAGCGTGCGACCCCCTCGACCGTGATTCCCGCCACCGTGCCGCCTCCGCCCCGTTCGCCACGTCGCAATCGGTCGAGTCTAGCGGCGGCATCCGTCGCGGCGTCGGGAACGCGAAGGGTCTGTGGACACGCGTCGAGGTCGCGCGCGGAGGCGCGTCGGGGTCGCGTGCGCACCGACGGCGGCGTACGGTCGGGGCAGGCGCATCACGCATCACCGCACGCTTCACCGCACGGCGACGAGGGATCGAGGGCGACATGGGCATCGAGGAGGAGCGGCTCGCCGAGTTCTTCGACGAGTATGCCGCTGCGCTGCGCGAGTTCGACGCCGAGGCCACTGCCCGGCTGTGGGGCCTGCCCGGCATGATCGTCACCGACGACTTCGCGGGCGCGCTCGAGAGCCGCGCCGACATGGCCGCCGGGCTCGCGTCGTCGTACCCGCTCTACCGACGACTCGGGCTCGAGTCCGCGCTGCCCGAGATCCTCGCCGTCAGCGCGCTCACCGACCGGATCTCGCTCGTGCGGGTGCGCTGGAGTTACCTCGACGCGGCCGACGAGGTCATCGTCACGACCGACTACGAGTACCTCGTGCGCGACGACGCCGACGCGCTCCACGTGTACCTCGCCGTGGGCATCGACGAGGCGGACGCGCTGCAGCGGGCCGCGCGCACGCGCGGCGTCGACCTCGACCTGTTCGGGTGAGGCGCGGCATCCGTCGCGGGATCGCTTCGCCCGTGCTGGAAGGATGCGTCGCGGGATCGCTTCGCCCGTGCTGGAAGAATGGTCGCCATGGCCGCATCCGTCACCCCTCCGCGCGGCATGCGCGACTTCCTCCCCGCCGAGAAGGCCCGGCGCGAGCACGCCCTCGGCGTGATCCGCGGCGTCTACGCGGCGCACGGCTTCGACGAGATCGAGACGCCCGTGATGGAGGACTCCGCTCGGCTGCACGCCGGCCTCGGCGGCGACAACGAGAAGCTCGCGTTCGCGGTGATGAAGCGCGGACTCACCGCCGACGACCTGGCGGCCGCCGCGGCATCCGGTGAGACGCTCTCGCTCGCCGACCTCGGCCTGCGCTACGACCTCACGGTGCCGCTCGCGCGGTTCTACGCGACGCACCGCGCCGCACTGCCGCCGGTGTTCCGCGCGATCCAGATCGCGCCGGTCTGGCGAGCCGAGCGTCCGCAGAAGGGCCGCTATCGACAGTTCGTGCAGTGCGACATCGACATCATCGGCGAGGCCGGACCGCTCGCCGAGCTCGAGCTCCTCACCGCCACGATCGCCACGCTCGACGCGCTCGGGCTGGGCGGCTGCACGATCCGCCTCAACGACCGGCGCATCCTCGGCGGCATCCTGTCGTCGTGGAACGTGCCCGACGAGCTGCGGGAGCGCGCGCTCATCACGATCGACAAGCTCGACAAGATCGGCACCGCCGGCGTCGCGGCCGAGCTCGTCGAGCTCGGGGCGGTCGACGCGTCGACGGATGTCGCGGCGCAGCTCGAGGCGCTGACGTCGGCCGACTGGCACCTGCACGACGGCGTCGTGGCCCCGCCCGCATGGCTCGACCTCGACGCGTATCGCGACCTGCTCGCCCTGCGCGAGGCGCTGCCCGACGCCGCCATCGAGTTCGACCCGACGCTCGTGCGCGGCATGGGCTACTACACCGGCACGATCTTCGAGATCGCGCACCCCGACTTCGGGTACTCGCTCGGCGGCGGCGGCCGGTACGACCACATGATCGGGCGCTTCCTCGGCCAGGAGGTGCCGGCCTGCGGCTTCTCGATCGGGTTCGAGCGCATCGTCGACCTCCTCGCGATCCGCGACCACTCGCGCCCGCGCGCGGTCGTGCTGGTGTACGACCCCGACGTGTCCCCGTCGGAGCTGCTGCGCCTCAAGGACGAGCTCGTGTCGGGCGGCACCCGCGTGCGCCTCGAGCGCCGCGTCAAGAACCTGCGCGCCCTGCTCGACCGCGTGTCCGCCGACGGCTTCGACGCGTTCGCCCAGGTGGGCAGCGACACGACGGATGCCGCCTCCCTCGCGTTCCGCGACCTCTCTTAGGCTCTCTACTCCGCCGAACCGGCGCAGATGCAGGGTCGCGAAGCGCTGAACCCTGCATCAGCGCCGGCTCGATTCAGTTCCCGCTCACCCTGTGGAGAGTCCGTTCGCCCGCCGTGCGTCGACCGGCACGCTGGGCGCGTGACCCGTCGATCGCCGCTCCCGCCGTACCTCTCCGGAGCCAGCTTCCATGTCGCGGACTTTGCCTTCCACGGTGCTTCTCGCAACCGCCTCGTCGCCGCCGACATGCAGCGGCCGTTCACCGCGGTGCGTTCGGTAGGACTCGATCTCGCGGACGTGGCGGAGCGCTGCCGTGCCTACGAGCCCTTGCTCCGGCCGGGCGAGGCGTTCAGCCACCTGACTGCGGCGGAGTTGTTCGGCGTGCCGACGCCGAACAGGTCCCACGCCCTTCACCTGTTGGCGCCGCCCGGGGCGACGAGGGCTCGTGGGCGGGGAGTCGTCGGCCACGAGGCATCCGTCGCAGCGCCGATCGTGTTGCAACGCGATCTTCCGTTGGTCGCACCGGCCCACGTGTGGTGCCAGCTTGCGAGCGCGCTCGCTCTCGACGACCTGATCGCCGTCGGCGATGCGGTCGTCACTGGGCGACGGAGGGGTGAGATGCGTGCTCCTGCATTCGCATCGCTGCGCGATCTCCGAAGCGCGGTCGATGCATGGGGATCCCGTCGCGGGGCGCGAGCGCTTGCGTCCGCGCTGCCGCGCATACGCGTCGGAGCGGAGTCGAGACGTGAGACGCATACGCGGCTGGTTCTCGTCGACGCGGGTTTCCCGGAGCCGATCCCCAACCCGCCCATCCGGCTCGCGAACGGCGAAGTGCGGCATCCTGATCTCGCCTACGTCCAGTGGCGCATCGCGTTCGAGTACCTCGGCGACCGGCACCGTGACGATCGGTCGCGGTGGCAGGGGATATCCGCCGGCGCCGGGAGTTCGAGCGAAGTGGCTGGAGGGTGATCGACGTGACCGCGGACGATCTCGGCCCGGCGCGTCTCGAGTTCCTCGCGGCAGTGCGTGCGCTCTTGGCGACGATCGGGTGGTCCTGACGTCGATGTGCGCCGTCCCGTCGCAGATGCACGGTCCTGTTCGGACGAACCCTGCAGCTGCGACGGCTCGGTGAGCGGATGCCGCGGGCCGGGCGGGCAGCGCATGCAGGGCGGATGCCGCGCGCCCGCGGCATCCGTGGCACGTCACGCGTGAGCGCGCCTCACTAGACTGTCTGGCGGATCACGACGGAGTCGTCCGACGCACACCCCCATCACAGAGGAGTTCACTGTGGCATTCATCGAAGCTGTAGGCGCCCGCGAGATTCTCGACTCTCGCGGCAACCCGACCGTCGAGGTGGAGGTGCTGCTCGACGACGGCTCGCTGGCGCGCGCGGCCGTTCCCTCGGGCGCGTCGACCGGTGCCTTCGAGGCGTACGAGCTGCGCGACGGCGACAGCGACCGCTACCTCGGCAAGGGCGTGCAGAAGGCCGTCGATGCCGTGCTCGACGAGCTCGGCCCGGCCATCGAGGACCTCGACGCCGCCGACCAGCGCCTCGTCGACGCCGCGCTCATCGAGGCCGACGGCACCGACAACAAGAGCCGCCTCGGCGCGAACGCCATCCTCGGCGTGAGCCTCGCGGTCGCGAAGGCCGCCGCCGACTCGGCCGACCTGCCGCTGTTCCGCTACCTCGGCGGCCCGAATGCGCACGTGCTGCCGGTGCCGATGATGAACATCATCAACGGCGGCGCGCACGCCGACACCGGCGTCGACATCCAGGAGTTCATGATCCTGCCGATCGGCGCGCCGACCTACTCCGAGGGCCTCCGCTGGGGCGTCGAGACGTACCACGCGCTGAAGAGCCTGCTGAAGTCGAAGGGCCTCTCGACCGGCCTCGGCGACGAGGGCGGCTTCGCGCCCGACTTCGAGCACAACCGCGCCGCGCTCGACTTCATCGCCGAGGCGATCGGCAAGGCGGGCTTCACGCTCGGCACCGACATCGCGCTCGGCCTCGACGTCGCCGCCAGCGAGTTCTACGAGAACGGCGTCTACCGCTTCGAGGGCAAGGACCGCACGTCCGCCGAGATGAACGCCTACTACGGCGAGCTCGCCGCGGCGTACCCGCTCATCTCGATCGAGGACCCGCTGAACGAGGACGACTGGGAGGGCTGGGCCGCGCTCACCTCCGAGCTCGGCACCAAGCTGCAGCTCGTCGGCGACGACCTGTTCGTCACCAACCCGGCGCGCCTCGCCGACGGCATCGCCCGCCACGCCGGCAACTCGATCCTCGTGAAGGTCAACCAGATCGGCACGCTCACCGAGACGCTCGACGCCGTGAAGCTCGCGCAGCGCGCCGGCTACACCGCGGTGCTCTCGCACCGCTCGGGCGAGACCGAGGACACGACCATCGCCGACCTCGCCGTCGCGACCGACTGCGGTCAGATCAAGACGGGCGCGCCCGCCCGATCGGAGCGCGTCGCCAAGTACAATCAGCTCCTGAGGATCGAAGAAGAACTCGGTGAGGCCGCGGTGTACGCGGGCCGCACGGCGTTCCCGCGATTCACGGCCTGAGCAGACAGAGGTCATGACGGGGGCGGCCGTGGGGCCGCCCCCGTTCTCCTTTCCGGGTCGGTGAGGAGGGGCGATGCATCCCGATGCTCCGCGCCCTCCGCGTTCGTCGGGCGTGCCGCGCCGACCCGCCGTCCCCGGTCGTCCGGGCGCGGTTCCCGGTGCATCGAGGTCGGATGCCGCGGCGAAGCCGAAGCCCTCCACGTCGAAGGCGGATGCCGCGAAGGGCAGCGCCCCGAAGCGCAACGCGGCGAAGGGCGCCGCCCCCAAGAGCAACGCCACGAAGGGCAACGCGGCGAAGGGCACCGCGACGACCGGATCGAAGGCCCCGGCGTCGAAGCCGGCCAAGGGCGCGACGTCGCCCGCCAACGCCGCCAAGCCCGCCCGCGCAACGAAGTCCGCGACGGGCTCGGCATCGGCATCCGCGTCGAAGACGTCACGCCCGGCTCGCGGCGGCGACGGCCCGACACGCCCGCCGAAGGCCCGTTCGAAGGCGGGGTCGAGCGGAGCAGCGTCGACCGACCGCGCGGGGTGGCTCAGCGGCATCCGATTCTCAGGCTTCTCGCTCATCATGATGGGTGTGCTCGTGCTCGCGGTGGTGGTGCTCGCGCCGACGATCGCGGCGTTCGCCCAGCAGCGCCAGCAGATCGCGGAGCTGCGCGCCGCCGTCTCCGCGCAGGAGGCGGAGGTGCAGCGCCTGCGCGACGAGCGCGAACGCTGGAACGACGAGACGTTCATCATGACCCAGGCCCGCGAGCGGCTGTACTACGTGATGCCGGGCGAGGTGAGCTACCTCGTCATCGACGACCGTTCCGAGGCGGCGAAGGCGGATGCCACCGCCACCGTCTCGGCCGAGGTGACCGAATCGAAGGGCGACTGGATGCGCACCCTGCTGGACTCCGTGATGACCGCGGGGCTCGCTCCTGCGCCGACGGATCCGGCGGACGCACCCGTCGAGACGCCCGCGGACGCGCCGGTCGGCGCGCCGGCCGAGGGGAGCGGGCGATGAGGCCGCCGTTCCCGCCCGTGAGCGAGCGCGACATCCGCATCGTCTCGGCCCAGCTCGGCCGCCGGGCCCGCGACGTCGTGGGCATCCCGGCGCGGTGCGTGTGCGGCGCGCCCACCGTGGTCGCCACGCGGCCGCGCCTCTCCGACGGTACGCCGTTCCCCACCTTCTACTACCTGACGCATCCGGTCGCGACCGCAGCGATGTCGTTCCTCGAGGCCGCGCAGGTCATGGTCGAGTGCAACGAGCTGCTCGCGGACGACGCCGACGTGCGGGCCGGCTACGCGCAGGCGCACGTCGACTACCTCGCCGACCGTGAGTCGATCGAGGTCGTGGCCGAGCTCGCCGGCATCTCAGCGGGTGGCATGCCGACGCGCGTGAAGTGCCTGCATGCCCTCGCCGCCCACGCGCTCTCGGCCGGCCCGGGCGCGAACCCGATCGGCGACCTCGCGCTCGAGCGCTCGACGTGGACGCCCGACGTGTGCCAGTGCCCCGACTACGGCGTCGACGTGCCCGACCCCGAGGACCCCGCCGACGACGACACCGGGGGGCGCGCGTGACGCGTCGCGTCCGTCGCGTCCGTCGTCCCCTCGCCGTCGTGGTGCGGGCGGCGGCGGTCGCCGCCGTGGCGACGACGATCGCGCTCGTGGGCGCGGCACCAGCGCACGCCGACACCGTGCGTGACCTCGAGTACTGGCTCACCGACTACGGCTTCACCACCGCCTGGAACACCACTCGCGGCGAGGGCGTCACGGTCGCGATCATCGACACAGGCGTGAACGGCAACGTCGCCGAGCTGAGGGGCGCGGTCGTCGGCGGCACGGATGTCTCGGGCATCGGCAGCCCCGACGGGCAGACGCCCGTCGGCGACGACCCCAACCACGGCACGATGGTCGCGTCGCTCCTCGCCGGCCGCGGCACCGGCGAGGGCAACGGTGTGATCGGCATCGCCCCCCAGGCCGACCTGCTCACCGTCTCGGTGGCGTTCGGGCAGGACACCGGCGCCGAGAAGTCGAACGACGACCAGATCGCCGAGGCCGTGAAGTGGGCCGTCGACAGCGGCGCGGACGTCATCAACATGTCGCTCACGCGCAACACCCGCGACTGGCCCGAGAGCTGGGACGAGGCGTTCCTCTACGCGTTCGAGCACGACGTCGTGATCGTCGCCGCCGCCGGCAACCGGGGCAGCGGCACGAGCGAGGTGGGCGCACCGGCGACGATCCCGGGCGTGCTCACGGTGGCCGGCGTCGACAAGGAGAAGAACGCGAGCTTCGACGCGAGCTCGCAGGGCATCACGATCGCCGTCGCCGCCCCGAGCGAGGACCTCGTCGGCGTGCTGCCCGACGGCAGCTACGTGCAGTGGAGCGGCACCAGCGCGGCGGCCCCGATCGTGTCGGGCCTCGCGGCGCTCGTGCGCAGCGAGTATCCCGAGCTGAGCGCGGCCAACGTCATCGAACGACTCATTCGGACGGCCGATCCGCACGGACAGTCGGTGCCCAGTCCGCTCTACGGGTGGGGCATCATCGACCCCGTCCCGGCGCTCACGGCCGAAGTGCCCGAGATCGAGGACAACCCGCTCGGCAGCCTCGCGGAGTGGATCACCCTGCACCGCCGGGCGGATGCCCCGACCTCCGAGGGCGGCGACGAATCCCAGGAGGTCGTCCCGATCGCCGACCCTCCGCTGCCGCGATCCGACGAGGCGAAGACCCTCCTCCCGACGGCGTGGACGCTCGCCTATATCACGGTGCCGCTCTCGTTGGTCGCCGGATTTGGTACGCTAGCAGCGCTGTTGGGCATCGGCGCCACTCGGCATACCAGGCGGACTGTCCGCACTCGCGAGCAGTGATCGCAAGCAACAGATACTGAGGAGTCCATTCACCGTGCCCAAGATTCTCATCGTCGGTGGCGGCTATGCGGGGTTCTACACAGCGTGGAAGCTCGAGAAGTGGCTGCGCGCGGGCGAGGCCGAGGTCACGATCGTCGACCCGCTCCCGTACATGACGTACCAGCCGTTCCTCCCCGAGGTCGCGGCGGGCTCGATCGAGCCCCGCCACGCGGTCGTCTCGCAGCGCCGCCACCTGAAGAAGACCAACGTCGTCACGGCCAAGGTCACCCGCATCGACCACGCGTCGAAGACGGCCACCATCACGCCCGAGCTGGGTGAGCCGTGGGAGTTCGAGTACGACGTCGTCGTCGTCACGGGCGGCGCCGTGTCGCGCACCTTCCCGATCCCCGGCATCGCCGAGAACGCGATCGGGCTGAAGGCCATCGAGGAGGCCGTGGCGATCCGCGACCGCGTGCTCAGCAACTTCGACAAGGCGGCGAACCTCCCGCCCGGCCCCGAGCGCGAGCGCCTGCTCACGTTCGTCGTCGTCGGCGGCGGCTTCGCGGGCATCGAGGTGTTCGCCGAGCTCCGCTCGTTCGCCAGCGCGCTGCTCGAGTACTACCCGCAGCTCACGTTCGACGAGACGCACTTCCACCTCATCGAGGCCATGGGCCGCATCATGCCCGAGGTGTCGCTCGAGACCAGCCACTGGGTCATCAAGCACCTCGCGCAGCGCGGCGCCGAGATCCACCTCGACACGCAGCTCACGAGCGCGGTCGACGGCAAGATCGAGCTCTCGACGGGCGAGACCTTCGAGTCCGACCTCATCGTCTGGACCGCGGGCGTCATGGCCAACCCGGCGATCGTGCGCTCGAGCGACCTGCCCGTCGAGGAGCGCGGCCGCGTCATGACGCGCGCCGACCTCCGCGTCGGCGACGAAGACGACTTCGTGCCCGACGCCTGGGCGGCCGGCGACATCGCCGCCGTGCCCGACCTGTCGGGCGGCGGCGTGGGCGGCTACTGCGTTCCGAACGCGCAGCACGCCGTGCGCCAGGGCAAGCTCCTCGCGAAGAACATCGTCGCGGTGCTCCGCGGTGAGGAGCCGAAGGAGTACTTCCACAAGAACCTCGGCGCGGTCGCCGGGCTCGGCATCGGCTCGGGCGTGTTCCAGTCGGGCAAGCTCGCGCTCAAGGGCCTCATCGCGTGGTTCGCGCACCGCGGCTACCACGGCCTCGCCATGCCCAGCTGGGAGCGCAAGTTCCGCGTGTTCTGGGGCTGGTGGAACAACTTCTGGCTCGGCCGCGACATCGTGTCGCTCTCGGCGCTGCAGCAGCCGCGTGCCCAGTTCGAGTTGTTCGCCGCGCGCCCGAAGCCGCCGGCCGCCGCCGCGCCCGCACCGGCTCCCGCCGTGGCATCCGGCAAGGCGGCACCGAAGGCCGTGAAGGCCCCGGCCGAGGCCAAGCCGGCGAAGGCCGACGCGAAGGCCGAGCCGGTCGCCGCCAAGTGATCGCGGCCTCCGCGAAGTAGTGTTGACGCGGCGTCGCCCTTCGGGGCGGCGCCGCGCTCCCGTAGCCCAACTGGCAGAGGCAGGCGACTTAAACTCGCCGAAGTCTGGGTTCGAATCCCAGCGGGAGCACCGTTCTCGGTGCCGTGAGATCCGCGGAATCACGCGGAAGCCGGGCTCCTCAGGCCTCGGTCGATTGGGCTAGTGGCAACACCTTGGCAACAACTGCGGCCGAGCGTGCGTCATCGAGGGCGGTCGAGACAGCCTCGAGGTCGTCGTCGAAGAGGTGCGCGTAGACGTCGAGCGTCATGGCAGCGGACGCGTGGCCGAGCATCCGCTGGACCGCTTTGACGTTCGCGCCGGCGCTGATCGCCAAGCTGGCGGCCGTGTGCCGGAGATCGTGGGGCGTGACCTTCGGGAAGTCGGGTTCGGCCCCTGCGCCCGTCTGACGGCTGCCACGAACCATCCTCGCGATGAGTGGGGGATCACCATGTGCGAGACGCCGTCGCCGAAGAGGATGCCCTCGCGGGCCTTGCCCTCGCAGAGGCGAGCAAGCGGCTCGGCCAGGAATGGCGGATACGGGACCGACCGCGTCGCATGCGTCTTCGGCGTGCCCAGGTGGATCTTGCCGTTGACCTTCACCGCGTTCTCCTCGACCCGGACACGACGTCGTAGAGCGTCGAGATGCTTCACACGGAGCCCGGTCGCCTCACCCCACCGGAGGCCGGTATACGCGAGGAAGTGCACGAGGGTGGGATGTGCAGACGATTCCGCGAGGATCTCGACCTGCGTGTGGGTCAAGTAGACCTTGGCCTTGCCCTTCTTGCGGGGGAGCGTGAGGTCGCGGGCCGGATTCGAGGCGATACGCCGATCCCTGACGGCGACGTCGAGGATGCCGGCGAGGATCCCGTAGGCCCGCAGCGTGCTCGTTGCACTCATCCGCTTCCCGAGGTCGGAGACCCACGTCTGCACCTCGCTGTGGCGGATCCCACCGATCTCGCGTAATCCCCAGATCGGTCGGACGTGCAGCCGCCAGGAGGACTCGAGTGGGGCGAACGCCGATGGCTTCAGCAGTTGCTCCTGCGCGGCGAGCCAGGCGTCGCCCAGTCCATCGACTCGAGCGCGGGCCGACGATGCGTCGATGAACTCGCCGCGAGCCTTCGATACCTCGACCTCGGCAAGGTAGAGGTCGGCGTCGCGCTTTGTTCTGAAACCCCGCTTCTGGCCTTGGCTGTGGTCGGGCTTGCGGTAGAGCACCCGGTAGCGCCGGCCATCTGAGGTCGAATACGCGAGCACGCTACCCACGAGCGTCGCCCTCCCGAATCGAATGTGCGACATCGTTGTTGAGTTCCACGCAGTCAGGCTAGCGAGGACCATCGACAGAGTCCGTCGCCGATTTCCTCATAGCCGACGCCCTGTGGATAACGGCGCCGGCGTCCTTGTTCAGGGGTACGGTGAACGACCCCCTGAGGGGTACGGTGAGCGTCCCCCTTAGGGGTACGGTTAGCGACCCTCCAGGGGTACGGTCAGCGTCCCCCTTAAAGAAGCAGGAAGGAACAGGAAGAACAGCAAAGAAGCAGTACGCGCGAGAAGATGATCTGGTCCTGTGGACAGGACGCTGCGCCTGACTACATTTTGCGCTGCCCGAGAGCGGAGGCGAGGCCTTGCATCTGCGATTGATGAACGACTACACCGTGAGTTGGCCGCTTTGGGCGCCGGATGGCCTTTTCGATGACGGTGAGCCCCAGGTTCCTGCGTCACTGGCGAATGCGTTGCGGGATTGGGCCGCCGTCTTCAACGAGAACTACGACTACTTGCGCGGCTGGCCTACGAGCATCATCGCCATCGAGCATCAGCGGGAGGGCCAACGCCTGCATCACGAGCTCCAACGAGCGCGTCCCGGCGACACGATCACGTTGGAGTACTGGGAGACTGCGCATTCCGAGGATCCTTAGCAAATAACCAGCGGATTCCTCTGCGCGACAGCCGACGAGGAGCGATTCGTTCGCCCGTTTGCTTGGCTGTTCATCCCGCGCGAATAGGCGAACGAACGCGATTGGCCGTTCTTTCCCTGTCCTGCCGCCCCTGCCGCACTGCGCGCGCTTCCCAACCTCCCCCACTCATCCTTCGTTCTTCCTAGGGGAGGTTGGGAAGTAAAGCAGGGGCGGCAGGACAGGGAAAGCACCACAAGAGGAGCGGGATCGCGGGGACTTGACGCAGGTGAGTTGACCTCCGGTGAAACGAAGGTGCGTGCTAAAGCTGGGCTGCTTGTGGATGACGGACTGCACCTAGGCTCCGTTGGTGGCCTGGGCCGAGTTCAAGCGTCAGAGTTTCGATGCTGTGGTGCAATTGTGTGAAATTGGAAGGATTCCCGTGTCAATGCCAAACAGCAGGCCGCCCCTGCAGTCGATCCCCATCTCGTTCGTGGTGACCGTGGTTTTCATGGTGCTGCTGTGGATCGCGGTGCCGCTTGCATGGCTGACTTGGGTGCTCGTGATCCCCTGGCAGTCTGGCCCACATGTCACGCTCCGCAACTGCATGCAGTGGTTTGTGGTGAACCTCATGGCGTTCGTGCAGCGGGGTCTACTCGGTTGGCTAGTCCGTGAACCGAGTGTGGACTTCGCTCCTTGGCACCAGATGGGTCGCCTGGCACCCTAAACGCCCGTCAACAGGGGCGACGGATCGCATCTATCGCCGGAACCCAGTCGGTTACTGTCGTGCCAACCAGTAGCACACGGTGCTGACGCCGCGTCAAGGCTTGCGAAGGTGTCCAATAGTGGCTGCGATCACGAAGAGCAGCGCGCACCCGAAGAGGACGTAAGCAAGCCAGGGACTCTCGGGGTCGGTCGATAGCAGAATGAACCCGACCGCGATGAGCGGAACAGTTCCGAACGCGACCAACATGAGCGTACGTCGAAGGCGACCGCCCTTCGAGCTGGTTCCATCGGACATGAACCCAGTATGCAGGGCGATCGCATGAGTCGGGATTTGAGATGCGAGGCCGGTCCGCGTGGCAACGAAATGGCAACATTCGGTGTGAGCGTGACGCGACGAGACGATCCGCGGAGCGCTCATGTGAGGCTAGATAACGCGGATCCCGTTCGACTCAGGGACTTCGTTGAGCGCGGGTTCGGGTTCGAATCCCAGCGGGAGCACCTGCTCCTACCCCTCAACTCCCTCGGAATTCCGCGGAAGTTCGGGGGTCGGCAGCGAGGTGACCGGGGCATTTCCCCACAATTTCCACACAACCTGCGCGCGGTGCTCCTCGAGCCGGTCGGCGACGACGTCGAGGTCGTCGTCGAAGAGGTCGGCGTACGTGTCGACGGTCATCGCCGCGCTCGCGTGGGAGAACGAATTCGGCGGGCGACCGCCGGACACGCCTGCCGTGAATCAGCCGGCGCCGATGAGCTCCTCGAGCCGTTCGATCGGGTCGTAGAGCCCCGCGTCGAGGATCCAGGTCTGCAACTGCTTGTCGAAGCCGGTGATCACCGCGATGCCGACGAGCACGAAGAGCACGCCGATGGTGCGTCGGAACCACCCGTCGGGGTCGGCGAGCCACCCGAGCCGTCGCACGAGCCCACGTCCGAGGAGCGCGATGAGCAGCAGCATCCCGGCGAGCCCGGCCGCATAGACGACGATGTAGAGCAGGCCCTCGGCGAACGACACGGGCAGCACCGCCGCGACGATCAACGCATACGTGGGGCTGCAGCTGGAGAACACCGGGCCGAGGGCGGCGCCGGTCAGGATGTCGCCGGCGACGCTCTGCCGCGAGACCGAGCGGTCGAGCATCGCGCCGCTGCGAGCCTGGAGGCGGAGCGCGGCCGAGAGCCGGTCCCACAGTGCGGGGAACAGCAGGTTGACGCCGAGCAGGATGACGATCCCTCCGGCGATCAGCTGCCACACCTGCGGCGGGATCCCGAGCAGCGCCGTGGTCGCCTTCAGCAGCAGGGTGAACACGACGACGCTCACCGCCAGGGATGCCGCGATCACGTACGGTCGCCAGCGAGCACGGCGTTCGTCGGCTCCGCGCACGATGGCGCCGCCGACGACGACCGGCAGCAATGGGAGCACGCAGGGCGCCGCGACGGTGAGGACGCCGGCGGCGAAGCTGAGCAGGAGGGACGCCGTCATCGGGTGGGGTCCGGGTCAGGGGATCGCCGCGACGAGCGACGCCACCGACGGATCGTCGTAGAGCACGCTGCTCGAGACGAGCTCGCCGCGGTCGTCGACGAACACGACCGTGGTCTGCAGGGTCACACCGTACTTCTGGCGCAGGTCGGTGCGGCTGTCGTAGTCGACCTTGAACACGGTGAGCCCGTCGGGAGCGCCCTGGGCGCGGAGCTCCTCGTCGAGCGTGCGGCACTGCGGGCACCAGCTCGCGTGGAAGAAGAGCACCTTCTGGCCGGCCGTCGCCTCGATCGCACCATCGGTGTAGTCGACGTAGGCGCCCGGTGCCGGAGCGGCGGGAGCCTCGGGGATCGCCTCGTCGGTGGCGGGAGCGGTCGTGGCATCCGCGGTCCGCGTCGGTGTGGGCGTGCGCACGTCGGCCGTGCCCGTGCTCGTGCCGGCGGCGTCGGTCGTCGGGCCGGCGCAGCCGGTGAGCACAAGCGCGCCGATGAGCACCGTGAGGACGCCCGTGGTTCGTGGGTTCATCGTGGGCCATCCTGCAAGCGGGCCGGGGCGCCCGTTCATCAGCCACGCTAGCCCGCGCCGAGCCTGCACACCGTCACGCGGGTGGAGACGTCATGGGATCGTAAGGATCTCCGGCGGCTGGCATCGACCGGCGGCGGCAGGGTGGACCTCGATGCCGGGCTCGCCGAGTTCGCGGCCGCCGGGTCGGTCGGCCCAGCTCGGCGACCCTCGTTTCAGGCGCTCACGGCGTCTCGGGGGAGGAGCAGGTCGAAGCGGCATCCGCCCGGCACGTTGCGCACCGCGACCTCGCCACGATGGGCGCTCATGATGCCCTTCACGATCGCGAGTCCGAGTCCCGCCCCGCTCGATGGTGCGGAATCGAGCGACGGGGTGCGCGCCTTGGATCCGCGCCAGGCGGGCTCGAACACCCGGTCGAGGTCGGCGTCGTCGATGCCGCCGCCCGCGTCGATGACCGACACCATCGCGCGGTCGTCGGCGAGGTCGACCGCAACCGTGATCGGCGAGCCCTCGGGGGTGTGCTGGATCGCGTTCATGAGCAGGTTGCCGATCGCGCGGGACAGCTCGCGCGGATCCGCCATGACGACGAGATCCTGGGCGAGTAGCGCATCCACGCGGATGTCGCGCCCGCGCGACGCCGGCCGCAGGTCGGCGACCGTGTCGCTCACGATGTCCGGCAGCGACACCTCCTTGAGGGAGAGGTGCAGCGCGTCGGAGTCGATCCTGGACAGCTCGAAGAGGTCGTCGACCATGCTCGAGAGCTGGTCGACCTGGATCCGCATCTGCCGGTGGTAGCGCGCGGGGTCGGGCGCGATGCCGTCCTCGAGGGATTCGGCCATCGCACGGATGCCGGCGAGCGGTGTGCGCAGGTCGTGCGAGATCCAGGCGACGAGCTCGCGTCGGGACGCCTCGATGCGGCGTTCGCGTTCTCGGGACTCCGCGAGCCTGGCGCTCGTGGCCACGAGTTCGTCGGCCAGCGCGTTCAGCTCGCTGTTGGTGGAGCGGCCGGCGGATTCGATCCGCTCGCCGGCGCCGATCCGTCGCGCCACGTCCGAGAGGGCGCGTGAGTTCCGCGCGACGACCCAGCCGAGCCCGGCGACGAGCGCGAGCGAGACGACGCCGGAGATCGCCGCGACGGCGACCGCGACGGTCAGGTCGTGCTCCGACAGATACATCTCGTTGGCGACGCCCACCATGCTCGTGACCACTGAGGCGATCGCGGCGAGCACGACCACGCAGACCTGCACGACGAGCGAGGCGCGCCGCAGCAGGACGAGTGCGAGGACGCCGAGGCCGCCGATGACGGCCGACGTGACGACCGCGATCGTGGCGACGGCGAGGAGATCAGGCCATGGCATCGGTGGCACCGCCCATCGTGAATCGGTAGCCGACGCCCCAGACCGTCGTCAGCATCGTCGGGGAGCGCGGATCGCGCTCGATCTTCTCGCGGAGGCGCCGTACGTGCACCGTGACGGTCGAGAGGTCGCCGTAGGTCCAGCCCCACACCTTCTGCAGCAGGTCCTCGCGGCTGAAGACCTGGTTCGGATGCTTCAGCAGGAACTCGAACAGGTCGAACTCGCGCACCGTGAGAGCGAGTTCCTCGCCCGCCCGAGTCGCGATGCGCGCCGAAGGGTCGAGCCGGAACTCACCATACTCGAGCGGAGACTCGGGGGTGAACTCGTCGAGCGAACGACGGAGCACCGACTGCACGCGCAGCACGAGCTCGCGCGGCGAGAACGGCTTCGCGAGGTAGTCGTCGGCGCCGGCCTCGAGTCCCGCGATGCGATCCTCCTCGGATCCGAGCGCCGTGAGCATGATCACCGGGGTGGAGGTCCGCTCGCGCAGCCGCCGGAACACCTCGATCCCGTCGATCCCCGGCAGCATGCGGTCGAGCACGATGAGGTCGGGATCGATCCGCTCGGCGGCGTCGAGGGCCGAGAACCCGTCGCCCGCCTCATCGACCACGAAGCCCGAGGCGCGCAGGTAGCTCGACGCGACCTCCGCGACCGTGGGGTCGTCGTCGACGAGCAGGACCCGTCGGCCCACGAGATCCTCGTTGCCGACCGGAGTCGGGAGCGCGGTGGACACGCTCTCAGGGTACGTCCGGTGTCCGCCGACCGCTCGCGGCGGGGGCATCCGTCCGCGTTCCGTAAGACTTGGCCGCCGACCACAACCTGCGAAGATCACCCCGGCACGGGAGCGGAACGCCACTCGCTCCGACACAGCGGAATCACGTAAGGGAACCGTAAGAGTGCGCCGTGGAGATCGCCTTGTGGCTGAGTTTCACTGCTGGAAGGCCGCCGGAATCGGCGGCGAAGGAGATGAGCAGAAATGGAATCCACTCGAATCAGACCGGCGATCGGCGCCGTCATCGTCGCTCTGTTCGGCGTCGGCACCGTGCTCCTCGGAGCGTCGGCGGCGCAGGCCGCAGGCGTCAGCGGCCCCGGCTTCTACGTCGACGGTGTGCAGTACCGCACCGTGGGAACGCCGACGGACCTCACCGGTACGGGCGCGCCCGCGAGCTCGTACCAGCCGATCTATGCGTTCCCCGAGGGCACACAGGTCAATGTCGCCACGGCGGCGCCCGGCGACCCGGGCTACCGCGGTGGGCGGTGGCAGGTGCACCCGGTGAGCCTGCCGAACGGCTACGACGCGGCGCTCACCTCGGGTGACCTCGACCACGACGGCGTGCTCGACTCCGATGAGGAGGTCTGGGCGGCGGCGACCGCCGGCGATCTCGTCATCGGCGATGCCGCGGCATCCTTCGAGTGCCCCGTGATCCCCGTGCCGGCGTCGCATTGACGACACCCACGCTGACGGCGCCCGACATGCGGAGGGCGCCGTCAGCGCGGGCGTCGCCGAACTCTCACTTGAGCGACGCTTGAGTTAGTGACTAACATTAGGGAATGGCTTCGCGGTACGAGCGCACGCACGCAGCGCTCCAGGCCGCAGCGCTGCGGTTGATGTCGCAGCGCGGCTTCGACGACGTGACCGTCGCAGAGGTCGCCGCCGCGGCGGGGGTGACGGAGATGACGGCCTTCCGGCACTTCGCCGTGAAGGAGGACCTCATCGTCGGTGATCCGTACGACCCGTTGATCGCGGGTGCGATCGCGGAGCAGCCGGCCGAACTCCCGGCCCTCACGCGAGCCGCGCGCGGGCTCGCGGCGGCGTGGGATTCGCTCGACGAGCCCGACATGACCGAGACCCGGCTGCGCGTGCGGCTCGCGGCGGCGACCCCTCGACTCAAGGCCCGGACCGCGGTGGCCAACGAGGTCACCGAGCGGGCGGTGGCGGATGCCCTCGTCGAGGCCGGCACCGACCCGACCGTGGCGCGCATCGCCGCCGCCGCATGCCTGGCCGCGATCACGGCTGCGCTCTTCGGCTGGGGTCTTGATGAGTCGGCCGGGCCGCTCGGTGCTCGCGTGCGACTCGCGCTCGGCGTCCTCGAGGGGGCATCGTGAGCGGTCCGCAGGCACTGGCACTGCGTGGCGTGTCGAAGCGGTTCGGTACCATCCGGGCGGTCGACGGCGTGCACCTCGACGTGGCGCCGGGGGAGATCCACGCGATCGTCGGACTCAACGGTGCGGGCAAGTCGACGCTGATGCGGATCGCGCTCGGCATGCAGTCGCCCGACACGGGCGAGGTCGAGGTCCTCGGCGACCCGTTGCGACATGGCGAGTGCAACGCCTGGGCGCGAGTGGGCCATCTCGTGGAGGCGCCGGTTCCGTACGCTGAGCTCACGGCACGGGAGAACGTGCTCGTCATCGCGCGGCTGCGCGGCCTCGGCCGCGCTGATGCAGCGGTCGCGTCGTCCGACGCGATCTCGTCGCTTCGTCTCGACGCCTGGGCGGATCGTCGAACTCACACGCTCTCGTCGGGCAACCGGCAGCGGGTCGCACTCGCCGGCGCGTTGCTCGGCGATCCCGACCTGCTCGTGCTCGATGAGCCGGCGAACACGCTCGACCCGTCGGGCATGGTGCTCGTGCGGTCGATGCTGCAGGATGCCGCGGCGCGCGGCTGCGGCATCCTCGTGTCGAGCCACCACTTCGATGAGGTGGCTCGGGTGGCCCACCGAATCACCGTGCTGCACGCCGGACGCGTCGTCGGCGCGCTGCAGCCCGGGAGCGTCGACCTCGAGCACGCGTTCTTCGAGCTCGTGCTCGCCGCCGATGAGGCGTCCGATGCCGACGCCGAGGGTGCACCCGAATCCGTCCAGTCCCGCCGCAGCGGCGATGTCAGTCGCGAGGGACGTGGAGCATGAGCGCGGCCCTGTGGATCGCGTGGGTGATGTTCCGCCGAGCGATGGTCGTCCGAGTCAGCGGCGGCATCGCTGCCTTCGGCCCACCGGCGGTCGTACTCCTGCTGCTGCTCGCACCCTCGACCGGAGCAGAGGGGCTGAGTGGTGCGAAGATCGAGGCGTTCGGCGTCGAGCGCACGTGGTCGTCGTTCATCGAGGCATCCGCGCAGATCTCGTCGGTCGCGCTGCCGCTCGCGGGCGGCATCCTCGTGGCGTGGTGGTTCGGCCGCGAACTCGACGACGGCCTTTTCCCGACGCTCTTCGCGAGGGCGGTGCCGCGCCGCTCGATCGCCGCCGCGCGTCTCGTGATGGTGCTCGCATGGGGCGCGATCGTGACGGTGCTCGACCTCGCCGCGACGCTCGGCGCGGGAGCGCTCCTGGGGCTCGAGGGTGCCGCAGGACTCGCACCCGCCGCGTGGACCTTCACGGCCGTCACGCTGCTCACGCTCGCGATCCTGCCCGTCATCGCGCTCGCGACCAGCGCGGCCCGCAGCACGACCGCGGGATTCGGCGTGCTGATCGGCATCGTCGTGGTCACCCAGCTCGGGATCGCGTTCGGCCTGGACGCCTGGATGCCGCCCGCCGTGTCCTCGCTGCTCGCCGGCATCGCCGGCCCGGATGCTGCCGCCGCCGTCGCCTGGCCGCAGGTTCTGCTGCTTCTTGCGCTCGGCACCGCCTGCGGCGTCGGCACGATCGCATGGTGGGCGCGAGCCCGGGTGCGCTGAGATCGCGTTGCGATCCGACCCGAGCTCAGTTGGACGCATGAGTCAGCGACGGCGTGGCGAGGCCGCGTCGACCGGCCAAGGCTGTTCCCGTGCACGTCAGGAGCGCCGGCTCTCGCGAGGAGATGCAGGACCTGCTCGGATTGGGATGGGTGAAGCCGCACGGGCGACTCAGCGGCAGAGTCGCACCGTCTCCCGCTCCACGGCGGTTGCCTTCGCGGCAGGAACACCGTCGGAGACACCCCGGAACGAACGCAGCCGCAGGCTGTTGCTCACGACGAACACCGACGACAACGCCATCGCCGCGCCCGCGACGAGCGGGTTCAGCATGCCGAGCATCGCCACCGGGATCGCCGCCACGTTGTACCCGAATGCCCAGAAGAGGTTCCCCTTGATCGTCGCGAGCGTGCGCCGGGAAAGCCGGATGGCGTCCACGACAGCGATCAGGTCGCTGCGGACCAGGGTGAGGTCGCTCGCCTCGATGGCGACATCCGTGCCGGTGCCCATCGCGATGCCGAGGTCTGCGGTCGCAAGCGCGACCGCGTCGTTCACCCCATCGCCGACCATCGCGACCACGCGGCCGCGGGACTGCAGCTCCGACACGACGCTCGCCTTCTCGGCAGGACGTACCTCGGCGTAGATCTCGTCGATCCCCACCTCTGCCGCCACTGCACGCGCGGCCCGCTGGTTGTCGCCTGTCAACAGGACGGGCGTGAGTCCGAGTCGCTTCATCTCCACGACCGCCTCGGCGGAGGTCGACTTCACGGTGTCGGAGACGGCGACGACTCCGCGAGCCCGGCCGTCCCAGGCGACGGTGACGGCCGTCCGGCCGAGCCCTTCGAGTTCGTGACTCGCCGCGGCGAGGTCTTCCGGCACGGTGATGCCCCAACTGCTCGTCAGCCACGCGGGCCGTCCGACGACCACGAGATGCCCATCGACCACCGCCTGCACGCCGACGCCCCGCTCCGACACGAACGACTCGAGTCGCGGCAGCTCGCCGAGACGCGTGCGTGCCTCGGCGACGATGGCCGCTGCGATCGGATGCTCCGACCCGGCCTCAGCCGCTCCGGCGAGACGCAGCACCTCCGCCTCATCCTCCGGGTCTGCGGCGACCACGTCCGTGAGTGACATCCTGCCCGTGGTCACCGTGCCGGTCTTGTCGAGCAGGATTGTGTCCACTCGTCGGGTCGACTCGAGGATCTGCGGTCCCTTGATGAGGATGCCCAGTTGCGCGCCGCGGCCTGTGCCGACGAGCAGCGCGGTCGGCGTGGCCAAGCCGAGGGCACAGGGGCAGGCGATGATGAGCGTTGCCACTGCCGCCGTGAAGGCCACTTCGGGCCCGGCCCCGATGAGGAGCCACACGACGAGCGTGCCGAGTGCGAGCGCGATGACGATGGGGACGAACACGGCGGATACGCGGTCCGCCAACCGCTGCACCTCTGCCTTGCCGGTCTGCGCCTGCTCGACGAGACGGGCCATGACGGCGAGCTCGGTGTCCGCGCCGACGCGAGTGGCGCGCACCGTCAGTCGCCCTCCCGCGTTCATGGTCGCGCCGATGACATCGTCGCCGGGCCCGACCTCGACGGGAACGGACTCACCGGTGAGCATGCCGGCGTCGACCGCAGAACTGCCTTCGACGACGATGCCGTCGGTGGCGATCTTCTCCCCGGGGCGGACGACGAACAGGTCGCCGACGACGAGCGTCGATGCCGGGACGCGTACTTCGGCGCCGTCGCGGATGACGGATGCCTCCTTCGCGCCCATCTCCAGCAGGGCAGTGATCGCTGCGCTCGAACGCGTCTTCGCCCGGGCCTCGAAGTACCTGCCCGCCAGGATGAACACGGTGACGGCGGCGGCGACCTCGAGGTAGATCTCGTCGGTCCCCTGTCCCGGCGCAGTGATCACGGCGAAGCTCATCGTCATGCCGGGCATGCCCGCCATGCCGAAGAACAATGCGTACAGCGACCAGCCGAATGCGGCGAGGACACCGACGCTGATCAGGGTGTCCATCGTGGCGGCGCCGTGGCGAAGGTTGACCCACGCTGCTCGATGGAACGGCCACGCTCCCCACACCGCCACGGGCGCGGCGAGGGTGAGTGCGAGCCACTGCCAGTTCGTGAACTGCAGCATAGGGATCATCGACATCGCCACGACCGGCACGGTGAGCGCCGTCGAGACGATCAGCCGGTGACGCAGCGACGCGACCTCCGCGCTCATTCCATCTCGTTCCCCGGCCTCCGTGTCATCGGATGTCGGGGGCGGAGCGGGCAGCTCGGCGGTGTACCCGGTCGCCTCGATGGTCGCGATCGCATCGTCGACGCTCGTGCCTTCGGGGAGGGCGATGCTCGCCCGCTCGGTGGCGTAGTTGACCGTGGCCTCCACGCCGGGCATCCGATTGAGCTTCTTCTCGATGCGGGCCGCGCACGAGGCGCAGGTCATCCCGCCCACATCGAGGTCGACCTGCCGCGTGCTCATCGAGGCAGGGTCGCGAGCTCGTAGCCGGCCTCGTCGACTGCGGCGGCGACCTCGGCGTCGGCGAGCGCACGAGAACTGCCGACCCTGACGTAAGAGATCCCTCCGGCGACCAGGTCGATGTCCACGTTGCTCACGCCCTCGAGTCGGCCGAGCTCCTCGGTAACGCTGGCGACGCAGTGCGAGCAGGTCATGCCCTCGACGCCGTATACGGTCGTCACGGCCGGGGAATGACCGTGGTCGCTGCCGGAATGCGTGTGCCCGGAGTGGTCATGCGAGTGCTCGTGCGTACCGCTCGACGCGGTGTCGCAGGTGCAGATCTCGTGGTTGCCATTGCTGTCGCACATGCAGGGTTCCCCTTGTCTCAAATACCCCGGACGGGTACCATTCAATATACCCCTCAGGGGTACACAGTCAAACTGTCGATCGAATGGAATCCCGCATGGATGAGGCGAGCCGGATGCGCACGGATCACGCGACGCACGGATACATCAGCGACAAGGGTGAGTACCTCCGCCGACTCAAGCGCATCGAAGGGCAGGCCCGTGGGCTGCAGAACATGGTCTCCGACGAGAAGTACTGCATCGACATCCTGACCCAGGTCTCCGCGATGACCAGCGCACTCGAGGCGGTCGCGCTCGGGCTGCTGAACGACCACCTCACGCACTGCGTGCTCGTCGCAGCCGAAGAGGGCGGTGAGGAAGCCGAGCAGAAGCTGAAGGAGGCGTCTGCGGCCATCGCACGCCTCGTGCGGTCCTGAAGGACGAGGCACCAGGTACGTGACCGGGTACCCAGTGGGGGTACTAGGCTGTGCGGGGACGGAGGAGTTGAGGCGATGGCGGGAATCCGCGCGTTCGTGCGCACCGAGCTCAACGCCACACGCCTGCTCGTGTCGCTCGCCGTTGCCGTCGCCCTGATCGCAGGGCTGTTGGCCATGCATGTCATCAGCGCCTCCGGAAGCGACCACGCGGTCGCCGGACCCGTGACCATCTCGGAACACGCGCATCACCCCGTCGCTCGCGGGCATGCAGATCCGGGGAAACAGGCAACCCACTTCTCGCCGCGGCACACGGTCAGTGGGGAACCCTGTGACGGCGAATGCGAGATGCCGGCCGGGATGCCCACCCACTCGATGCTGATGGCCGCCTGCGTGCTCGCACTCGTCGGCGCGATCCTGCTGCTGCTGCCACCCGTATCGCGAGCGTGGCCGGCCACCCTCGAGGCGACCCGGATCGCGGCCGCCCGGATCCTTCAAGCGGTTGCGCCGTCACGTCCGCCGTCATTGCACGTCCTCTCGATCAGTCGGACCTGATTCGGCGATCGGCGGGATCAACCCGCACGGTCACTTCGCCCTGCCCGGGCGACGAATCTCCCACTCACGACTGAAACGAAGGACCCCTGATGAAGACTCGCACGTTCACCCTCGCCTCCGCGGCGTTCGTCGCCACCCTGCTCGCGGGCTGTGCCCCGACGACCGGCCCAGGCACCAACCCGATGCCCGGGATGGATCACAGTGCATCCCCGGTGTCGCCCGGCGGCGACCCGACTGAAGCGAACATGAGCGACCAGATGTTCGTGGAGATGATGATCCCCCACCACGAGCAGGCGATCGAGATGTCCGACCTGATCCTGGGCGAGGACGGCGTCGACCCGCGCGTGCTCGACCTGGCGCAGCAGATCAAGGACGCCCAAGGCCCCGAGATCGAGCAGATGAACGGCTGGCTCGAGGACTGGGGCATCCCGACGATGTCCGGCGACGGCATGGATGGCATGGGCCATGGCGACGGCATGATGTCCGATCAGGACATGGCCGAACTCGAGGCGGCCACCGGGAACGACGCCGCACGCCTCTTCCTCGAGCAGATGATCGTCCACCACCAGGGCGCCATCGACATGGCCGAGTCCGAAGTCGAGAACGGTCAGCACCCGGACGTGATCGAGCTGGCAGAGCAGATCATCGACGGGCAGACCGCCGAGATCGCGACGATGGAGCAGCTGCTCACCGAGCTCTGAGACCCGTCGGCGGGGGTCGCGCATCCCGCGGCCCCCGTCCCGGGACCGCACCATGACGAGGAGCCGCGCCCGTGCTCGAAGAGACGGGCGGCATGCATGGAGCAAGGGTTGTCGCGCCCCGTCGGAATCGGGAAGATACCGAGTGAAGGCCCAACCACGACTGGTTGAACCACGAGACAGGAATTCTCCGAGAACTCGGCGCAACGAGGAGGCCGAATGCTCGACTCGCGATTGAGAGCGCAGCTGGAGCGCCACTGGCAGTACTCCGGCAAGGACGAGGACATCGCCCACGAAATCTATGCCGAGGACGCGGTCCTCGAGTTCCCTCAGGGTGGTGAGCGCTACGAGGGTGTTGAGAACTTCCGCGAGTGGCGACGCAAGTATCCAGCAGACGTCGCATTCAAGATGCGGCGCCTCAACCGTTACGGAGATCTCGTCGTCGCCGAACTCTTCATCAGCTATGACGGCGGTCCACCCATGTACACGGTCAACCTCATGGAACTCGACTCAGACGACCTCGTCGTCCACGAGCGCATCTACATCATGGAAGGCTGGGAGGCTCCCGAGTGGAGGGCGCCGTGGCGCTCCGCCACTCCTGCCGACTCGGTCACCTGGGACTGAGACCTTCAACTCCTCTGAGACGGAATTCCCACCGATTCAGGCTGGTGCGGGCTTCGCATGCCGCACTGCCCAATCGAGCGCGAAGTCGGCGATCTGCTCCCATTCAGGTACCGCGGGAAGCAGGTGCGGGCCGTCGTACTCGACGATCTCGGTCGTGGTGTTCGACTTGTAGTGCTTGACGTTCGAGTGACCGACCTTCGGGGGGAAGAGCGGATCCTGCCTCCCTGAGATGAACAGCAGCGGCGCCCGCGCGTCGTTTTCGTAGTCGACGTAGGTGTCGTCCTTCCCCGGGTGGATGTTGGCGAGTGCGCTACCCCAGAAGACCTTCCCGGAGGCCGGGATGTGGTACCGATCGTAAAGGGCTTGCGAATCTGCTTCGCTGAACGTGTTCGCGAAGATCTCGTACCACTGCTCGGGAGTCAGGCCGACTGCCCGGTGCCGGTTCGCCGGGTTCTTCAAGACCGGGAACGAGGACTTGATCTCGGAGAACGGGATGATCTTCACGCCTTCGGTGGGGGCGGAGTTGATCGCCACACCGGCCGCCCCGTAACCGTGGTCGAGCAGGATCTGCGTGAACGCCCCACCGGCCGAATGCCCGATGATGATCGGTGGACGGTCGAGCTTGCCGATCAACTCCTCGAGCATGGTGATGATCTCGGAGACTTCGAGGTTCTCGATGGGTGTCGGGTCCGCACGCAGCGCCTCGACTTCAACCTCGAACCCGGGATATGTCGGCGTGAGGACGGTGTATCCCTTGCCTTCGTAATGGCTCTTCCAGTGTTCCCAACTCCGAGGTGTGACCCAGAATCCGTGGATCAGCACGATCGTGTTCGGGGCTGTGTCTGAGGTGGGATCGGACATGACGCTCTCCTTCGCTCGTCGGACCCTGTCTACCCCTTCGAAGCCCACCCGGGAAGAGAGCAGCTCTCCGTCAGAGCCATCCGGAAGAGTTCACGGGTCGTTCACCGACGAATGATTGCCGCCGACGCCGACCGCGTCGAGAATGCACGCATGGCCGAGCGTGCGGGCACCGACCCGCTTGGCGGGTGACCTCATGGCTTCACCACGGATCTACTCCGCGGAGGATGCGCTCACCGTCACGGCGTTTCCGCTCTCCGACGATGTCGGCTACGTCATCCGGGTGGGCGACGGCGATCTCGACGGCGTGTTCCTGGGATCCGTGTTCCACGAGGAGGGTCGGTGGGAGGCGTTCGCGCCGCCGGGTGCGGACGGCGCGCCGCGGCTGCTCGGCTCCCGCGAGGATCTCGACGACCTGATCACCGACGTCTTCCTCAGCCAGGTGCGCCTCGGCGACGGCTCCGACTGGTGAGCTGAAGGTGGGGTGAGCGTCGGTCGACGCGAGCTCGGCGTCCCGGAGGTCCTGCGGCAGGGCGTCGGCTCGCGACGGTGCTCAGTGCGAGAGGTCGTGCCCCTAGGCGTGCGCGGTGACGTTGCGGATGGTCACGCGGACGCAGACCGGTCCGCTCGCCGGGATGCCATCGCGGACCCGACCGGGTGCTCGCGAGATGGTCACCGTTCCATCGAGCGGTGAGATCGTCAGCGTCAGTGGCGACGCCGTCCGCGTGCCGGCATCGGACGAGCGCGGGATGCGGCGGTGGATCGTGATGGGCTCGACTGGCATGTTCCGAGGTTCGCGGATGCTTGCGGCATCCGTTGGGTCGAACGTCCCGTGGCGTTGCGCGCGGTCGTGCTCACTCAGCGGTCGTGTGCGGCACGATGACGACCGGTCCGCCGGCGTTCAGGAGCAGCTCGCTGTTCGTCCGCCCGAGTGGGCGGAAGCCGCGAGCTCCCGGCTCGGTCGGACGACCGCTGACGGTGAGGACCGCGCGCCCCGAAGCATCGGCGAGCGCCTGCCCGGCAGGAGCGGTGGAGCGCCGGAGCACGACGTCGACCGTGGACGCCTCGCCGGCCGCATCCGTGAGCCTCGACAGCGAACCGTCGTCGAACGGGAGGTCGCGGTCCGACCGGATCACGATGAGCGGCTGGCCGAGGCGAGCCGCTTCCTGGATCGCGAAGCGCACGGCTCCGACCCAACCGGGTGCGTTGCCCGCGCCGACGACCACGCCGCTCCGCCCGTTGCCGGCCGACGCGGTGACGACCGCGACCGGGACCGGTGACATCGCCGCCAGCTGGAGGCCGCGAGCCCCCAGCGCGTGCCCGTGGAAGGAGCCGGTCTTGTGCGAGCCGATGACGACGGACTCGTACGCCGAGGCCGACGTCGCGAGCTCGATCATCGGGCCGCCGACGTCGATGCCCGCGGAGACCGGCACCCCGTCGGTCGCCTGGCGGGCGAACGCCAGCTCACGGGCGGCGAGGCGTTCGGCGTCGCTGCGCAGCTCGCGCAGGTCGCGATCGCTGATCGTGCCCCACTCGTCGTCGACCACGTTCATCAGGTACACCTCGGCACCCAGGTCGCCGGCGCGGACGATCGCCCACGCGATGGCGGCGCGGCTCGCGACCGAGCCGTCGATGCCCACGAGAATCGTCGGATCCATCGGCCCCGCCTCCCGGCTCCTGTCGCTTCCGTCGTCGCCCGCGGCGATTCACGAGGACGGCATGCGGCCATGCTCGCGCCCGCCCGGCTCAGGCGTCGGGCCTTTGGTCCCCCGCTCGGCTGCCGACCCGACCGGCCCGGTGGTAGCCTGCGCTCAAGTCGTCCCGGAGGTGCCATGCCCGGTCAGCGGACCCCCGGCTCCCTCCCCGGAGACCCGGGGTCCGAGCTCGATCGTGCCCTGCACGAGCTCGTCGAGCGCGCCGGCGAGGTCGTGCACTCGCAGGATCGGTTGCGGTCCCTCCTGCGGGCCACCCAGGCCGTCGTCGAACCGCTCGAGCTTCCCGTCGTCCTCGAGCGCATCGTGCAGGCGGCCGTCGAGCTGGTGGACGCGAAGTACGGCGCGCTGGGCGTCATCGCCGAGCACGGCGGGCTCGAGGCGTTCATCCACGTCGGGATCCCCGAGGAGGAGGTGGCGGAGATCGGCCACCTGCCCGAGGGACGCGGCATCCTGGGGGCCCTGATCGACGATCCGAGGCCCATCCGCCTGCGGCACCTCAGCGACGATCCTCGTTCGGTCGGCTTCCCGGTGGGACATCCGCGCATGGAGGGGTTCCTCGGCGTCCCGGTGCGCGTGCGCGACGAGGTCTACGGGAACCTCTACCTCACCGAACCGCGGACGGGCGAGTTCAGCCATGCCGACGAGGAGCTCGTCTCCGCGCTCGCCGCGACCGCGGGGTTCGCGATCGCGAACGCGCGGCTCTACGACGAGACGTTGCTGCGCCAGCAGTGGACGGCGGCCTCGGCGCAGATCGCGTCCGCGCTGCTCGACACCGCCAGCACGGCCGCGCTGCCGCTGCTCGCCGATGAGCTCGCCGCCAGGTCGACGACCGACCGCCTGTGCATCCTCCTCGCGGGCGCCGAGCCGCTGACGCTGCGGGTCGCGGAGGCGCGGGGCTGGGGCGCCGACGACCTGGCCGGTCGTGCCCTGTCGTCGATGGACACCGCCGCCGGGCTGAGTTTCGAGTCGGGCGATGCGCGCGTCGTCCCCGGCAGCCGCGACGCCTCCGCCGTCGACGTGCTCGCGATCGTCCGCGACGGGGCCGCGGGCCCGGTCATGACGGTGCCGCTCACCCACGCGAACAACGTCTGGGCCGTGGTCGCGCTCGCCCGCGAACCTGGCCGAGCGTCGTTCACCCCGGCCGAGCTCGAAATCGCCGGCGACCTCGCGATCCGCGTCGGCCTCGCCATCGAGCTCGCCGAGGCCCGTGAGCAGCGGCAGCGCGAAGAGCTCAGCGAGGACCGGTCCCGGATCGCCCGCGATCTCCACGACCACGTCATCCAGCAGCTGTTCGGCGCGGGGCTCGAACTGCAGTCGCTCGCCGGCGATGCGCAACCGGATGCCGCGGCTCGCCTGCAGGGAGCCATCTCGACGCTCGACGATGCGATCGCGCAGATCCGCACGATCATCTTCGCCCTGCGACCGCGCGGGCCGAAGCGATCGGTGCGGCACCGGATCCTCGACCTGGTGGCGGAGGGGTCGTCGGGATTCCCGCATCCCGTGCCGGTGAGTTTCTCGGGCCCGGTCGACCTCGTCATCGACGGATCCCTCGGCGACGACGTCGCAGCGGTCGTCCGGGAGCTCCTGACGAACGCGGCCCGTCACTCCGACGCCGACCAGATCCGCATCTCCGTGACGGTCGACCCCACCTGGGTTCGAGTCGTGGTCGACGACGACGGCGTCGGCATCCCCGAGCAGGGCAGGCGGAGCGGGTTGGACAACCTCCGGATCCGAGCGGAGCGTCGCGGGGGCACCCTGCGCATCGACTCCGCCCCCGGGATGACCGAGGTCGAATGGCGCGTCCCCTCGCCCGGCGCTCGCTCCGAGACCGACCCCGATGCCATCGGAGGACCCCTGTGACGCGCATCTTCCTCGTCGACGACCACGAGATCGTCCGTCGCGGCATCGCCGAGCTCCTCGATCGCGAGCCCGACCTCGAGGTCGTCGGCGAGGCGGGCGACGTCATGCACGCGCTGCCCCGCATCGCGGCGACGCGCCCCGACGTCGCCGTGCTCGACGTGCGACTGCCCGACGGCGACGGCGTGGAGCTCTGCCGCGAGGTCCGCTCGCGGCATCCCGAGGTGCGCTGCCTCATGCTCACGGCGTACGACGACGACGAGGCGACCATGTCCGCCGTGCTCGCGGGAGCGTCGGGATACGTGCTGAAGAACGTCTCGGGCTCGCGCCTGCTCGAGGACATCCGGGCCGTGGCATCCGGTCGCTCGCTGCTGCACCCCGCGGCCACCCGTCACCTCGCGGAGCGGGCGGAGTCGGACGATCGCGACGATCCCCGGTTCGGCTCCCTGCAGCTCAGGGAGCGGCAGGTGCTGGCGCTCATCGCCGAGGGGCTCACCAACCGGCAGATCGGCGAGCGCCTCGGACTCGCGGAGAAGACCGTGAAGAACTACGTCTCGGGGTTGCTCAGGAAGCTGGGCCTCGAGCGGCGCACGCAGGCGGCGGTCTACGAGCTCGAGCGCCGCGAACCACCGGGGTGACGGGCGACGGCCGTGTGACTTTGGACCCACGTCGGGGCCACGCTCGACGCCATCCTGATCACATGTTCACCAAGGTCATCGCAGGCTGGGACGGCACGACGGGGTCGGAGCGGGCGGCGGACTGGGCCGCCGAGCACTCCGGAGACGCGACGCTCACGCTCATCCACGCCATCGGGGGCAAGCCGACCGGCAACGAGTACCTCCGGGCCTCCGGTGAGCGTTCGGCGGAACGGTCGAGGTTGATGGATGCCGCGGAGCGCCTCAGCACGTCGCATCCGGGCCTCCGCGTGGAGACGGAGACCGTGCACGGCTCGGCGATCGACGCGCTCGGGGAGCGACTCGCCCCCGACGCGCTCGTCGTGGTCGGCGGCCCGGACCACCGCCGGACGACCAGGTGGACCGTCGGGTCCCGCCTGGCGGGCCGCCACGACGGGGGAGCCGTGGCGGTGATCCCCGAGTCCCCGGCGACCGAGCGGCGGGTGGCCATGGTCGCGGGGGTCGACGGCTCGCAGGCGTCGCTCGCCGCCGTGGAGGCCGCGGCGGGCGAGGCCGAACGTCTCGGCGCGCCGCTCGAGATCGTGCATGCGTGGCAGGTGCCGGCCCAATGGGACACGGCCCTGTCGGGATACGGCTCGGACGTCGACACGCTCGAGGGGATCCATCGCGACCTGCTCGACGAGGCCGTGGAATACGCCCGCGGCCTCGGCGCGAAGCCCACCGGCCGGCTCGAGGTCGGCCGCGCGTCCGAGGTGCTGCGCGAGGTCGGCCGCACGGCGCAGCTCGTGGTCGTGGCGAGCCACGGCGCCGGGGCGTTCACGCGGTTCTTCCTCGGTTCGGTCAGCCACGACCTCCTCGTGGAACCGCCCGCGCCCATCATGATCATCACGCCGGGGGCGTGAGCGCACGGGTCATGTGCGCCCTCCCGAGTCGTCGACGAGCAGGACGAGGGAGCCGCTGGACCGCCCCTCCCTGATCGCGTCGATCGCCGTCGCGAGCGAGTCGAACGGCACAGGCGTGGTGGTCGGGCGGAGCCCGAGGTTCCTCGCGAGGTCCAGGAGCCGCCGACCGTCGTCACGGGTGTTGGCCGTGACCGTGCGGAGGTCGCGCTCCCGGAAGAGCGAGGCCTCGTAGGACATCGAGGGGACATCGGTCATCTCGATGCCCGCCAGCACCACCGTGCCGCCGCTGCGCGTCGCGCCGAGCGCGACCGGCACGAGTTCACCCGCCGGGGCGAAGACGATCGCGGCGTCGAGCGGCTGAGGGGGCGTCGCCGTCGCGTCGCCGACGAACTCGGCCCCCAACTCCCGGGCGAGTGCGCGGTTCTGCTCGCCGCGGGTCATCACGAACACCCGCGCGCCGGCCGCACGGGCGATCTGCGCGACGAGGTGGGCGCTGGAGCCGAATCCGTAGAGTCCGAGGCGGCCTCCGGGTGGCAGGTTCGCCCGGCTCAGCGCGCGGAACCCGATGATCCCGGCGCACAGCAGCGGCGCGGTCGAGACCGGATCGGCATCGTCGGCCAGGCGGTAGGCGTACGCGGCGGGTGCGGTGAGGTACTCCGCGAATCCGCCGTCGACATCCCAGCCCGTGTACTCCGATCGCGGGCACAGGTTCTCGGCTCCCGAGCGGCACCACTCGCATTCGCCGCAGGTGCGGTGCAGCCAGGCGACGCCGACGAGCGCCCCGATCGCGAGATCATCGACGCCTGTGCCGAGCTGATCGACCCTGCCGACCACCTGGTGCCCGGGGATGACCTGGCGCCGATGCACGGGGATCTCCTGGTCGACCACGTGCAGGTCGGTCCGGCATATGCCGCAGGCGATGACCCGGACCAGGACCTCGCCGGGCCCGGGTTCGGGCACGGGCGTCTCCACCAGTCGGAGTTCGCCCGACGACGTGCCCGTCCGCCACGCACGCATCGCGACCACGGCGGCGCCTGTTCAGCCCGACGTGGAGGCCTGCATGGCGAAGACGGTCCTGCCCAGGCTCCCGCCCCATTCGCGGGCGCGCTCGAGTTCGCCCTCGACGAGGGTGTTGTCGGTCGTGACGAGGAAGCACTCGGCCTCGACCGCAGGGCGCGGCCACTGGCGCCGCAGCCGGCGCTCGATCCCCGCGGCGGCATCGCCGGAGAAGATCCGGGGGATGTCGACGCGAGTCCCGTAGGCGGCCCACGCGCCTGGGGCGTCCTCGACCGCATCGACCCACTCGCGCACGCCCGCCTCGGCCGCGCCCGGCTCGAGCGTGAGGTGCTTCTCGGGGTCGGCGGCCCACTTCGCGGCATCCGCCCTCGAGGCTGCCCGAGGCAGCGAATGGGCGTGCGTGGGGGCGCCGACGACGACCAGGTCGACGGACTGATGCGAAGCGGATGCCGCGGGCGCGACCCGGACCTGGGTGAAGTCCGACAGGCCCTCGCCGATCGCCTCGGCGATGCGATGCGTGTTCCCGAACATCGACTCGTAGATGACGAGCGCGGTCATGGTGATCTCCCTTCCACGACTCAGCCTTCCGGCATCGGGTCGGCGACGCCGGGGCGAAGGTCCCGCGACGTGCGCGATGAGCTCCTCGCCGTGCCCGCGGGACCTTCGACCCGACGGACGGACGACGGGCGACCGGAGACTGTGGGCGACGAGGAGGCAACCATGTCCACGTATCCCGCTACGACGCCGAGCGAACCGGTCCAGCAGCAGGCCGCGGTGTCCGACCGATCGTTCATCGCGACCTGGATGTTCTCCTGGCTGCTCGGATTCCTCGGGGTCGATCGCTTCTACCTCGGGAAGGTCGGCACCGGGATCGTGAAGCTCCTGACGCTCGGAGGGTTCGGGGTCTGGTGGCTGATCGACCTGATCCTGACGCTCGCCGGCGTGCAGCGCGACAAGGAGGGCCGCCTCCTGCCGGACTTCGAGCAGCACAGGATGGTCGCCTGGATCATCACCGCGGCCGGTTTCGGGCTCTGGATCCTCACGAGCGCCGTCTCACGCGTCTTCGTGTACGTGCCCGAGCAGTTCGGGCCCATGCTGCCGTGGTGGCAGGGGCAGTGACGAGCGGTGGAGTGGGCACGGATGCGACCGCAGGAAGGTGCGGTGGAGGTCATCCGTTCGGGGGTGTTGCGAAGCAATTCGGGCGGGGTCTAGCGTCGGGGCAGGTTCGGCGTGACGGATGACGCCGAGGGACGAAAGGTACGACGATGAACAGTCTCTGGGATTTCCTCGTCTGGCTCTTCTGGATCTACATCGCGATCGCGTGCATCTGGATCTTCATCACGATCTTCATCGACATCTTCCGCGACAAGTCGCTGAACGGCTGGGCCAAGGCCGGCTGGGTGATCTTCCTCGTGTTCCTGCCGTTCCTGGCCGCGCTGGTGTACCTCATCGCCCGCGGCGGCTCCATGGCCGAGCGGCGAGCGGGAGAGATGCGTCAGATGCAGGCGGCGAACGACGACTACATCCGGAGCGTCGCCGGCAGCGGCGGAACCTCCGCGGCATCCGAGATCGCGAACGCCAAGCAGCTGCTCGACTCGGGCGCGATCTCGCAGGCCGAGTACGAACAGCTCAAGGCCAAGGCGCTGAGCAGCTGAGCTGACGGGGCGGCGGCGGCGGTCGACATGCTCGACCGCCGCCGATCCGCGTGTGGCGACTACTCGGAGGCCGCGGGCTGATCCTCGGGCGAGGCGGATCGGCTGGCGCGACGCCACCGCAGGACGAGCACGACCGCGCCGGCCGCGAGGGCGAGCGCGACGAGCAGCGGGATCCACGGGATGGCCCAGCCGAGCCCGCTCGAGCCGACGGCGTCGAGTGGACCGGTCGATCCGGCGGGATCGGTGTAGAGCGGGACCGCCGTCACGGCGACCGACAGCGTGCCCACCTGGGCGACGTCGTCGACGGGCACCGACATGCTCCACGACTCGCCGGGAAGCAGCTCGGGGGTGTTGCCGACGTCGTTCGCCGTGCGAGGGCTGAGACCGAAGGGCCCGCTGAGCGCGACCGATTGCTCGGCGGAAAGCACCGTGTCGCCGGTGTTCCGGACCGTGTAGGTCACCGTCGCCCGCCCCGGGCCGAGGAGCGCGGGGGCGTAGTCGACGCGCACGTCCTCGACGGACATGCGGGGATGGAAGGTGCCGCCCACGTGGAGGCGGACGCGGACGGCCGCTCGATGCTCGACGCCCGGGTCGGCGGATGCCTCGGGGACGGTCGTGACGATGCCGCCGATGTACTCCCCGCGAGCGTCCTCGGGCACCGTGATCGCGAAGGGGACCTCGGCGGACTCGCCGGCCTCGAGGGCCACCTCGGTGGCGGGCAGCGAGAGCCAGGCCCCCACGCCGATCGGCTCGTGGCCGCTCGTTCGCAGGTCGAGCTGTCCGGCGTCGGTCGTGAACGCGTCGGCCGCGTAGAGCCGGACGTCGATGCGGGCGTCGCCCGTGTTCGTGACGAGCAGCCGGTCGTCGATGCGATCGCCTGGCTCGATCGAGTAGTCGTAGTTCGGGCGACCCGCTCCGTACGGTCCGTCGACGGTCGAGACGTCCCAGGCCGCGTCGGACTCGGCGCCGAGTGCGGCGACCGCGGGTCCGGACTCGGCGGCAGCCGGACCGGCCGTCGCGGGTCCGGTGGTGGACGTGACGACGAGCGCGCCGGCCGCGATCGCGGCGGCGAGCCCGGCCGCGGCAGTGCGTGCGGCGACGCGCGCGGTGCGAAGGCCGAGGCGGGCGGGTCGCGGGTGCCGGGCTCGAGGTGCGGAGTCGGTCATGGTGTCGGAGGTCCTGTCGTGTGCGTGGCGGTGCGAGTCGGGGTCCGGATGAACCGTGCGGGTGGGTGGGCGCCGCGGCACCCACCCACCCGGTTGCGTCGGGACGGTCAGTCGATCGTGGTGACCGTCACGTCGTCCTGCTGCGTGGTGACGGCCGGGGCCGTGGAGCCACCGCGCTGCGCGTCGGCCTCGTCGTACGCGTGGATGACGACCTGATCGACGATCGAGCCGACCGGCTGCGCCGGGCTCGCACCCTCGTCAGGACCGCACCAGCTCTCCTGGCCGAGCTCGACGGCCGCGTTGGGCGCCTCGCACGTGCCGCTGCGGATGTTCTCTACCTGGAGGTGCTCGTCGCGCACCGACACCTTCACGTAGCTGCGCACGTGCTCCTGGTTCTCGACCGAGTTGGCCCAGTGGCTCTCGGGGTTGAGCGGGTCGGGACCGAAGTCCGAGCCGACGCGCGGCGCGGTGAGGTCGTAGTACTTCGAACCCGAGGCGGAGTTCGCCGTGACGTAGACGACGCCGCCCGGGCCCTGGAACACGCTGTCGGCACCCGGCTGCTCGTCGGGGTTCGCCTTCTCGCCGTTGCGGATCAGGTAGCTGCGCGAGTACGAGTGGTCGTGTCCCTGGAGCACGAGGTCGACGCCGAGCTCGGAGAACGCGGTCGGGAAGTCCCGACGACGCTCCTGGTTGTCGGAGTCGTTCGCGTGCGAGGCCGGCGAGTAGATCGAGTGGTGGTACACGAGCACGGTGTACTTCGCCTCGTCGCCGTGCTCCGCGATCACGTCGCTGATGTAGCCGATGTGCGCCTCGTCAGCGTCGACCCCGGGCTCGGCGCTCGTGGTGTACGCGTTGCTGTTGAGGTCGATGAAGAGCACGTCCTTGTAGGTGAACCAGTAGTCGCCACCCGACTGCGCGGCCGGGTTGCCGCGGTAGTGCTTGGGCGAGCGGTCGGTGTTCGGCGTCCAGAGGTGCTGCTCGTAGGCCTTGCCGCCGACGTCGTGGTTGCCGATCGTCGCGACCCACGGCACCGAGCGGAGCTGCTCGGGGGCGAGGAACGCCGTCCACTGCGACTCGACGTTCGCGGTCTCGACCTGGTCGCCGCCCGAGACGAGGAGCTCGGCCTCGGGGTTCGCGCCCACGGCGACGTCGAGGGTGTCCTCCCAGCCCGCCTGGTCCTTCGGCACGTTGCCCGACGAGCCGATCTGCGGGTCGCCGAAGAACAGGAAGTCGAAGTTGCCGTCGAACTTCCGGGTCGCGAACTCGTACGCCTCCGACCAGCCGCCGTCGCCGCCGACGCGGTAGGAGTACTTCACGTTCTCGCTGAGGCCGGTGATCACGGAGTGGCCGTTGAAGCCGCCGTTGACCGTGTTGGCGCTCACGACCGCCGGGAAGACCGCGGCGTCGGCCGGGAACTCGCCCTTCTTGATCGCGTTGGTCGGTGCGACCTGCACGACCTGCGCCGTCGACGCCGAGGCGTACCAGTTGACGACGCGCTGCGACTCGTCAGCCCCCGTGAGGAGGATGATGTCGTCGATCGCGGCGGGCTCCGCGGCCTGGGCGGCGCCCACGGCGAAGCCGCCGAGCACCATCGCGGTGCACGCGGCCGCCGCGGCGGCTCCCAGCGCGGCGCGGCGCCGCAGGGGGTGGAATTGCGCACCGACGGTGCGCGGGAATGCCTTCATCGGAGATGACTCCTTTTCGGGGGTTGTGGTGGCCGCAACCGGCCGACGGTCACGTTTGTCCCGGCTCCTGACGACTCGGTGAACCGCGGTGGAACAACGTCGCGCGTGATGTCGAACACTCGAGGGAGAGCGATTTCCGTGCGGTAGAAACGTCGTGTGCCAAGCCGCAGGAGCGACGTCCGTCGTGCCCGTTCCCGTCCCGTCGTCGTCGCGTTCGCGGCATCCGCTGTGCTCGCGCTCGCGCTTGGCGGGTGCGCGACATCCGACGACTGGTCCGCGCCGCGAGCCGATGTCGATCCGGTCGGCGCGCTCGGACCGGGCTTCACCGACCCCGCCGCGCCGCCGTCGCCCGAGGCGACGGTCGCGCCCGAGCCCGGATCCTGGGACGCGGTGCATCCGCCGGCCGGCTATCGCGTCGTGCTGCTCACGGCGGAGTACGACCCGGCGACCGCGCAGCTCGCGAGCGGCGTGTCCGAGTGGGCCTCCGCGGAGCGCGTCAGCCTCAAGCGGGTCGAGGTCTCCGCTCCCGACGGCGCCGTCGGCGGCATCACCGAGGCGATGGACCTCGACCCCGACCTCATCGTCGCGACGGGCCCGGCGCTCGTCGATGCGCTCGCGCTCGTCACGGCGAGCCACCTCGACCGGCAGTTCCTCGTGGTCGGCGCCCAGGTGCCCGAGCCCACGGGCAACGTCACGGCCGCGATCTGGCCGGGAGCGGCATCACGCGGCAGCGAGGTCGCCGACACCGCCGACACGCACGACGAGACGGCCTACTCCAGCGAGCGGGCGGATGCCGCGGTGCGACTCGGGGTCGCGAGCGTGCTGCACGACGTCACGGGCGTCGTCCTGCAGCTCGGCTGACGGGGCCTGCTCACCGCGGGACGCGGCGGAGCTGCACGGCCTGCGCCCGCGGCATCCGTCACCCGATGCCGAGCACGCGCTGCACGAACCAGACGAGGCCCATGATGGCGACGCCGGCGGCGATCGCCACGCCCACCGCGAGGCCGGTCCGCGGCGTGCGTCCGCGCAGGAGGAGCAGCAGCGGGAACACGGCGAGGACGATCGAGACCTGCACCGCCTCGATGCCGACGTTGAAGACGAGCAGCGACAGGAGCAGCGGCCACGAGAACGGCTCGTCGATGCCCAGGGCGCCGGCGAAGCCGAGTCCGTGCATGAGCCCGAAGCCGAACACGACCCCGAGTCGTGCCCAATCGGCCCGGTCGAAGCCGCGCCGGCTCGCGGGCGTCAGGCCCGCGGCCGGGTCGCGGCGCTCGCGCCGGACCCGCCAGAGGTACCACACGGCGACGACCGCGATCGAGAGCGCGATGAGCGGCTCGACGATCTCGCCGGGCGCCGAGACGACGCCCAGGGCGGCGAGGATGAACGTCACCGAGTGCGCGGCCGTGAACGCCGTCGCCGCCAGCACCACGTCGCGGAGGCGTCGCGAGCCCACGATGAGGGCGAGCAGGAAGAGGATGTGGTCGATGCCGTAGAGCAGGTGCTCGGCGCCGAGCACGAAGAAGTGCGACAGGCGCTCGGCGAGCGCCTGCTCGGTGCTGAAGACCGGCGACTCGCGGTCGAGCGTGGCGTTGCCCGTGCGTCCGTCGAGGTCGTACTCGAGGATCGCGACGGTGCCCTGCACGTACGCCTCCTCGTCGGGGAACAGCGCGCTCCGGAACTCGTGCGCCGCGGCCGGCTCGCAGGCGTGGTCGAGCGTGAGCACCGCGTACGGCACGCCCTGGCGTTCGACGACGTCGAGGTCGCCGACCCGGGTGGGCACGCACGGCTGCCCGGCGGCGCTCACCTCGAAGCGGTCGGTCACGTAGTCGACGATCTCGTCGGCGTGCGCGTCGAGGGCCGACTTCTCGTCGCCCGTCTGGAACACGTCCATGCCGTCCTCGAAGACCTGCGGTGCGTCCTCGTAATCCGCGACCGAGACGACGAGCAGGTCGTACTCGAGTTCGAGTTCGGTGCGCACCGCGTCGTTCCCCGTCGAGGAGGCGTTCGCGTAGACGACGGTCGAGAAGCCGTGCGCGTCGGCGGGGGAGGCGGAGAGCGAGATCAGCGATGCGGCGATGAGGGACGTGACGGCGAGAGCGAACGCGGCGGCATGACGGCGAATGCCGGGGGTGGGGGACATCGGGCTCCTTCGTGGCACGCCGATGCTCGCCGAGGCGGTTGAACGGGACCCGGCCGGGTGAAGAACACCCGGCGAACCGCGCCGGTGCGGTGGGGCAACCGCATTCCGCCTCGGTCCCCAGGTTCGGCGTGCGCGGAGGCCCTCAGCCCGCCGCCCGCGGCACCGCGTATGCGATGTGCACTCGGTCGATGCGGCCGTCGAACGCGAAGGGCATGCGCTCGGCGTAGTGGCGCGACACGGCGCCGCCGTACGCGCGGCCGATGTCGAGGCAGTCGTTCGCCGAGAACAGCAGCGGTGCGCTCACGGGCACCGTGCCCGAGCCGACCTCGGTGCCGTCCACCCGGAGCACGACCCGCAACGGACCGCCCGGCCGGGGTTCGAGGTACGTCGTCTCGACCTCGATCGCGACGTCGCCCGCGGGGATCGGCGACGTCGACGCGATGATCGTTCGCTGGATGAGGAAGAGGTTGTACTCGTAGGTGAGCACGCCGTCGGCGAGGAAGCAGGTGAGCCCGCCGCCCGCGCCGCCGAGCTTGTAGAGCACGCCGTTCGCGCGATCGCCGAGGTGCAGCTGCATCGTGACGGTGTTCGGGCGGTTGCCGAGCGCCGGCGCGCAGAACTCGGGCACGCGCACGGTGTCACCGCTCAGTTCCCACTCGGTGTAGGGCGGGCTGATCCGATCCTCGGGGTGCAGCGCCGGCACCCAGAGCCCGCCGCCGATGGGCAGTGCGTCATTCCGTGCCGCCTCGATGGCGAACAGCTCCTTCAGCTCGGCGAGCTTCTCGGGTTGCTCAGCGGCGAGGTCTCGGGCCTGGCTCCAGTCGTGGTCGAGGTCGTAGAGCTCCCACGGGTCCTGGTCGGGCGTCCACGTCGCGATGCCGGGGGGTGCGCCGGGCACCCACGGCAGGCGCGGGCCGAGCGCCGACGCCATCCACCCATCGGAGTAGACGGCACGGCTGCCCATGATCTCGAAGTACTGCGTGCGACGGCGGCCCGCGGCATCCGCGTCGTCGATCGAGTACGCGAGGCTGATGCCGTCGATCGGGTCCTGCGGGATGCCGTTGACGGAGTCAGGGTGGGAGATGCCGATGATCTCGTAGATCGTCGGCACGACGTCGACGACGTGGTGGAACTGCGTCCTCGGCACCGGGTCGGGCTCGATGCGACCGTTCCACTGCACGAACATCGGGTTGCGCGTGCCCCCGAGGTGCGACGCGAGCAGCTTCATCCCCTGGTACGGCGACGAGCCCGCCCATGCCCAGGCGGCGTGGTACTGGTTGTCGGTGGCCGGCGTTCCGAGCGCGTCGAGCCCGCCGAGCTCCTCGAGCGCCGCGATGTGCTGGTCGACCGTCGACGGGATCATGTTCTGCGCGAGCAGTTCGCTGATGGTGCCGTTCTGGCCCTCGCCCGACGACCCGTTGTCGCCCCAGATGTAGACGATGATCGTGTCGTCGCCGTAGCCGAGTCGTTCGAGCTCGTCGATGAGCCGGCCGGCCTGCACGTCGGCGTGCTCGCCGAAGCCCGCAGCGACCTCCATGAGGCGGCGCTGGAACGGCTTCTGGTGCTCGGGGATGTCGTCCCACGCCGCGAGGCTCTCGGGCCGCGGGGTGAGCTCCGCGTCGGCGGGGATCCACCCGGCGGCCTTGGCGCCCTCGTGGGCGCGCTCGCGGTAGGCGTCCCAGCCGTCGTCGAACGCACCCGAGTACCGGTCGGCCCATTCCTTCATGATGTGGTGCGGGCCGTGCAGCGCGCCCGTCGCCCAGTACATGAAGAACGGCTGGTCGGGCTTCAGTGCCTTGTGGTTGCGCAGCCAGGCCATCGCGTCGTCGGCGATGTCCTCACTGAGGTGGTAGCCCTCCTCGGGCGTCTTCGGCGGCAGCACCGACGTGGTGTTGCGCACGAGGTTGGGCTCGTACTGGGATGCCTCGCCGGCGAGGAACCCGTAGAAGTACTCGAACCCGTAGCCGGTCGGCCAGCGATCGAACGGCCCGGCGACCGTGGTCTCCTCGGCCGGAGTGTTGTGCCACTTTCCCCAGGCGCCCGTGGCGTAGCCGTACTGCCTGAGCACCTCCGCCACGGTCGCGCTGCTCTTCGGGATGTGGCCGGAGTAGCCGTCCCAGTCGTTGGCGAGCTCGGCGATCTGACCGTTGCCGACTCGGTGGTGGTTGCGGCCGGTGAGGAGCGACGCACGCGTCGGCGAGCACATGGCCGTCGTGTGGAACCGGTTGTAGCCGACGCCCCGCGCGCGCACCCGGTCGAGCGTCGGCGTGCGCACGGCACCGCCGAGCGTCGTCGGCAGCGCCGGCCCCACATCGTCGATCAGG
This sequence comes from Agromyces sp. NPDC004153, assembly GCF_053603635.1. Classification (NCBI taxonomy): domain Bacteria; kingdom Bacillati; phylum Actinomycetota; class Actinomycetes; order Micrococcales; family Microbacteriaceae; genus Agromyces; species Agromyces sp. NPDC004153. The sequence continues at coordinate 1,117,355 of NZ_JBSGFY010000002.1, read as the reverse complement.
ATGACGAGCACGTTCGGGGCGTCGGCCGGCAGGTGATGCTCGGGCGGGTTCGGGCTGTACGTGGACTCCTGCATGGTGCGTCCGGCGATGCTGCCCGATGCCGCCGGCGGGAACGGCAGGGTCCTCGCCGGCGGCAGGGGCGAACCGATCACCGAATCGCGCGTCTCATCCGTCATCTCACGTCCGCCCTTCCCCACGAACCCGAATTCCTGCTGCCCCGGCGGCCGTCAGCCGGCCAGTGCCTTCGCCTTGAGGGCGTCGAACTCGGCCTGCGTGATGGTCCCGGCGGTCAGCAGCTGCTGCGCCTTCTCGATCTCGGCGCTCGGCGAGGAGCCGGAGCCGCTGACGCTGCGGATGTAGTCCGCGTTGGCTTGCTGTGCGTCTCGGACGCGTGCCATGTTGCGCTCGGCCATCCCGCGGCCGCGCGCGATCAGGTAGACCAGCGCCGCCAGGAACGGCAGGAACACGAGGAAGATCAGCCACAGCGCCTTGCCCCACCCGTTGAGGGTGTGGTCGCGGAAGATGTCGATCACGATCGAGATGAAGATCCAGATGCACGCGAAGAGGATGTACACCCAGAAGAGCCAGACCAGGAATTCCCAGAAGTTCATCGTCCTGCCTTTCGTCGTGCGGTCGTGGCCCAAGCCGGACACGCCGTCGCGGGAACCGTACTGCCGCGCTCGCCGGGGCCACATCATGCGAATCGCGTGAAGCCGTCGAGCGGGCGGGATCATACGATTCGCGTGATGCGGGCGGGACATCCGTCGAATGGAATGTGGGCGTCCTCATGGTTGCCGGACGTCGACGGGGGGAGGGACGCTGGTGGACTACACCGAACGGCTGCGTCGGCTGACGATCAACGACCATCGTCTCGGGGAGGCCGGAGAGGCGGATGAGCTCGACCGCAAGACGCTCGCGCTCATCCGCATCGCCGCGCTCGTGGCCGTCGGCGGTGCCGAGCCTTCGTTCGGCGCCGAGGCGGATGCCGCGGTGAGCGCCGGGGCGACGCCGAGCGAGATCGTGGATGTGCTGGCGGGAGTCGTTCCCGTGATCGGCCTCCCGCTCGTGGTGGCCGCCGCGCCGAAGCTCGCGCTGGCCCTCGGCTGCGATGTGGGGCTCGCCCCCGACGACACATTCTGATCGGTCGGCAGCGATCGGCGTCGAGGCGGGGGTGTCAGGCGCCGAGCAGTCCGATCACGATGGCCCGTTCGACTGCTTCGTTCCGCGTGGTCACCTGCAGCTTGCGGTAGATCGACCCGACCTCGGAGCTGACGGTGTTGCGGGAGATGAACAGGCGTCGCCCGATCTCGCTCAGCGTGAGGTGGGTCTGCAGGTAGGGCAGGAGTCGCAGTTCCGCGGGGGTCAGCGGGGTGCTGCCGGCGGCTGCGGGTCGCCCGTGCACCTCTCGCTTGAACGCGGCGATCTCGTCGGCGAGCGCGCCGAGGTCGTGGCACCGGTCGAGGAGGTCGTCGATCTCCCGCAGCAGGTGGTTCGTGGTGACGCCGTCGCCCAGCGCCGTGGATGCGACCGCGAGCTGCAGCCGGACCCGCAAGGACACGAACGGCATGGCGTACGTGCAGCCCACCCGCGCCCGCATGCCCCTGGCGAGCAGGCGCTCGGCCGCGGGCCGATCGCCACGATGGACGGCGACCGAGGCGCCGACGGCGAGCGCCAGCGCGGTCGTCGGGTACCCCTCCATGTGGAACGCATCGATGGCGTCGAGCGCCACTCCGGCGTGACGTTCAGCGTCCGACCAGCGCTGCTCCCGAGCGGCGAGGATCGCGAGCTCCGCCTCGCTCAGCAGCACCGCGTCGGTGGTCCCGACCTGCGGCGCCAGCGCCGCAGCCCCCTCGAACGAGGATCTCGCAGTGTCGAGGTCGCCGTTCAACAGGGAGACCTCGGCCGAGAGGTAGAGCGCGAGGTCGCGCCACGGGCTCCACGGCGGTTCGCTCGCGACGGCCAGCGCCGCGTCGGCGAGCGCGCGCTCCCGGCCGTGCGCGTACATGGCGGTTCGCAGCATGGCGCGTGCGGACTCGAACGCCGGAAGGTCGTCGACCGCGTCGCCGTCGAAGCGGATGCGCTCGATCATCGCCGCCCAGCGCTCCGCCTCGGCGGACGCGCCGGTGAGCACCGCCGCCCAGCCCGCGAGGATCGCGAGTGGCGGGTATGCGCTGATGGCCGCATCGCCGAGCTCGGTGAGCCATCGGGTGACGACACTCACCTGGCCGACTAGGTAGGTCGGCCGGGCCAGGGCGGCCACCAGGTGGGCCGCACGGGGCCGATCTCCGGCGGCCAGCAGGTGCTCGATCGCCTGGGCCGGCAGGCCGTGCTCCTCGTACCACGCCGCGGCGGCGAGATGCAGTCGCAGGACCGAGCCGTTCTCCGACGCCCCGAGCTCCCCGAGGAGGAACTCCCGGAACAGCGCGTGATACCGGTACCAGCCGCGCCGACGGTCGAGGGGCACGAGGAACAGCCCGTGAGCCTCGAGCTCCCGCAGGAGGGTGCTCGAGTCGGCCCGATCGAGCACCGCGTCGCACACCGGACCGGACAGCTGCTCGAGGATCGCCGTGCGACGGAGGAACCGCTGCGACTCCTCGGGCAGGCTCCGCACGCATTCGCGATAGAGGTAGTCCGCCACGAACCGGTCGTCACCCGTCACCGACGACGGGTCCCCGCCGTCCCGTGCGAGCAGGGCTGCGAGGAACAGGCCGGTCGGCCACCCCTCGCTCCGAGCCACGAGCGCGTCGAGCTCGGGCTCCGCGATGTCGACGCCGGCGCCGTCGAAGATCACTCGTGCCGCCGCGGCATCCGCCCGGAGTTCGTCGGCGCCGATCTCGAACGCCCGGCCCTCCACCCGTCGTCGGGCGAGGTGGGACTGCTCGTGTCGGCCGGCCAGCACCAATTGGGAGCCGTCGGGGACGCCCGCGAGCGCCACCTCGAGTACGTCCTGGCAGGCCGGCGAGTCGGCCTCGTGGAGATCGTCGACGACGAGGAGGAACGGGGCCGCGGCGTGGGACATCGCCGCGGCGAGCAGCGGCGCCGAGCGGCCCAGCGAGGCGGCGCCCTGGCCGCGCATCTCGGCGACCACCTCGGCCTGACCGGGGAAGATCCGCGCGAAGGCCATCGCCAGGAGGGTGAGCAGCGCGGCCGGATCGTCGTCGAAGCGGTCGAGCGACACCCAGCCCACCGCGCGGGCATCGGTCGAGGCCCACTCGGCGAGCAGCGTGGTCTTGCCGTAGCCCGCCGGGGCTGTGACGGCGACGACCCGTGCGCCGCTGCCCGCCGCGCGCTCGATGAGCGGGCGCCGGCTCGCGAGCCCGGGTCGTCGCGGCGGCGGGCTGAACTTCGCGTCCAGCAGTTCGCGGTCGAGCGCAGGCGAAGCGGAGACAGCCCCCCCCCCGGTTCTCGTCGACCACGTTCGCATCCTACGGTCGGCGCTTCCGGGCCTCAAGGATGCCCCTCAGGTCGTCACGGACTCGCAGTGGTCGGGTCCCGACGTTCACGTGCCGTTCACCTCGGCAGGGTTGGCCGCGGATGCCGCGGGGCCGACAATGCACGAATGGACGATCCCGTCGAGCAGGCAGCCATCCGGAACGTCGTCGAGCGACTCGCCCAGCGGTTCCCGACGCTGGGCCGTGATCGAGTCGAGGCGGTCGTCGACGAGGAGGCGGCACGGCTCGCCGACGGCACGGTGCGCGAATACATCCCCGCCCTCGTCGAGCACGCCGCCGACGAGCGGCTCCGGCTGGAGGGAGACCCCGTCGACCTCGCGGCCGAGGATCCGGGCGGCCCGGTCCTGCAGGACGACGGGTCGGACCTCGACCCGCTCGAGGTCGAGCGGAAGGCCCGCGAGCAGCGGGCGGGATTCCTGTTCGGCGACCCCGGCGGCGGGTCGGTCTGACCCTGCCCCTCGCGGCCCTATCCCGCGGAGTTCGGCCCGTCAAGGGTCACCGCGGCCGGTCGGGCGGCTCCGGCGCGGTCGACCGGATGCGGGCGATGCACGAGATCTTCGAACAGGGCGACGTAGTCGGCCGCCATCCGGGCCGCTGAGAAGCGGGTCTCGGCGGATTCGCGGCACGCCGCGCGATCGAGTTCGCCCACGCTCTGGAGCGCATCCGCGAGATCCCGCGGGGTTCCGCGCACGAACCCCGTGCGGCCCTCCTCCACGATCTCCTGGACGGATCCGCGCGGCGTCGCGACCACGGGACTGCCCGTGGCGAGCGACTCGATCATGACGAGGCCGAAGGGCTCGTCCCACTGGATGGGGTTGAGGAGCGCGCATGACTCGCCCATGAGCGCGTACTTCTCGTCGGCCGACAGCTCGCCGAGGTACTCCGCGTTCGACCCGAGCGCGGGCCGCACGACCTCCTCGAAGTACTCCTCCTCGGCCGGCTCCTGCATCTTCGCGGCGATCCGCAGGGGGATCCCGGCGATGGCCGCGGCCTCGATCGCCTCGGGGATGCCCTTCGACGCGTGCATGCGGCCCACGAAGCAGGCGGTGTCGCCACCGGGCCCGACCGGCACGTCCTCGACGCGGATGCCGTGGTGGATGACGCGCGCGATCGGCACCGGAGCTGCGAGCGACGCCTGGTTGTGCGAGATGGCCACGAACGAGACCTCGGAGGCCGCGGCCAGGTACAGCTCCTGCTCGAGCGGGATGAGCGGTCCGTGCGCCACGGTCGCGACCGGCACGTCGGTCGCGGACTTCGCGATGATCGGCCCTGCGAGCGTGTTGTCGAGGATCACGTCCACGTCGGCGAGGCCGGCGAACGAGCGCAGCAGATGGCGCAGCTCGTGCGCGGTCACGCCCATCGTCTCGGGGTCCGAGGGCTCGAAGCCGTCGAGCCTCGGCACAGGCGAGGTGCTGTCGGCGGATGCCGCGAGCACCACCTCGTGGCCGGCCTCGTCGAGGGCGCGCGCCAGCGTGTCGATGAAGGATTCGATCCCGCCGTACGCCGGAGGCGGGATCGGGATCCAGGGCGGCGCGATGATGCCGATTCTCATGTGTGCTCCCTTCGGGTGGTCACCGGGGCCGATGGGATCGGCTCGCGGTGCAGGGTGACGCCGGGCGGCAGACCGGCGACGGACGTGCCGGACCGCGAGGTGTCCAGCGAGATACGGCGCCCGGCGAACGGGACGTTGCGCAGGTGGATGTCGCCGAACGTCTCCGCCGAGGTCGGGGCGACCCAGACCTCGCCCGTCGGGAGCGACGGGTCGAACCGGAGCGTGGTGCGCAGGAGCGAGAGCGGGGTCGCCGCCGCCCACGCCTGCGGCGAGCACGAGGCGGGGTAGGCGACGGGCTCGGGATAGCGCTCCCGGTCGAATCCGCAGAACAGCTCGGGCAGTCGTCCGCCGAAGTACGACGCCGCCTCGAACAGGCCCGAGACGATGCGATTGGCCTCCTCGACGAACCCGTACCGCATGAGTCCGGCGGCGACGATCGCGTTGTCGTGCGGCCAGACCGAGCCGTTGTGGTAGCTCGCCGGGTTGTACGCGCCCATGTCGGTGGCGAGCGTGCGCACGCCCCACCCGCTGAACATCTCGGGCGAGAGCAGGCGCTCGGCCACGGCCGCGGCCTTGTCGTCGTCGACGATGCCGCTCCACAGGCAGTGCCCCATGTTCGACGTGGCGGCGTCGACGGGTCGCTTGTCGCGATCGAGCGCGACGGCGAACCAGCCGCGGTCGGGGAGCCAGAACGCGTCGTTGAATGCGCGCTTCAGCTCGGTCGCGCGCTCCGTCCATCGCTCGGCGGCCTCGTCGTCGCCGCGGAGCTTCGCCAGCATCCCGCGGGCGAGGAACGCGTCGTAGACATAGCCCTGCACCTCGCACAGCGCGATCGGCGCCTCGGCGAGCGAGCCGTCGGCGAAGTTGATGCCGTCCCACGAGTCCTTCCAGCCCTGGTTCACCAGGCCGTGCTCGTTGAGGCGCGCGTACTCGACGAAGCCGTCGCCGTCGCGGTCGCCGAACCGGTCCACCCACTCGAGTGCGCGATCCGCGGCCGCGAGCAGATCGTCGGCGTCATCGGGGAGTCCGCCCCAGCGGGCGAGCTCGCCGAGCACCACGACAAACAGGGGAGTGGCGTCGATCGTGCCGTAGTAGACCGACCGCCCGCCGAGCGCGAGGTTCGTCGTGGCGCCGAGTCGCACCTCGTGCAGGATGCGTCCGGGCTGCTCCTCCGACGAGGCATCCTCCCGTTCGCCCTGCAGGCCGGCGAGCGTCTGCAGCGTGCCGAGCGCGAGCGCCGGATCGAGAGGGAGGGCCATGAGCGAGGTGAGCAGCGAGTCTCGTCCGAACAGCGCCATGAACCACGGCACGCCCGCGGCGACGACCGGTCGGCCGGGATGGTCGGGATCGAAGATCCGGAGCGCCCCGAGGTCCTCCTGGCTCCGGCGGATGACCCGCTCCATCGCGTCGTCCTCGAGCGTCGAGACCGGGGACCCCGACTGCCACGCCAGGAACCGGCGCGCCGGTTCGGTCAGCGCATCCTCCTCGGTGTCGGGTGCTGCGACGAGGTCGGGCAGCTCGTCGGCGGGCACGACCCGCAGGGTGCGCGACCACTCGCCGCGCGCGTCGAGCACGACGTCGAAGGAGAGACGGTCGCCGACGAGTTCGGCGCCCTCCGCCATTACCAGGAGGCCGTGGTCCTCTGTGTGCGCCGAGCGGATGCGAGAGCGACCCGGTCCTTCGGGCTCGATGCGCTTCGGCCGCCGAGCGCCGCGACCCTCCTTCACCTCGAAGATGTCGGCGAAGTCCGCTTCGATGACGACCTCGACGCGGAAGGCCATCGGGTCGCGCGAGAAGCTGCGCAGGGTGATGGTCTCGAGGAGCCCCGCGCCGATCCGGCGGTCACGCTCGACGATCAACGGGGTGTCGGCGCGACCCGGCACGTGACCGGCCCGTCCGACCATGACGACGCGATACGGATGCGGCGTGATCGAGGAGAGCGGCTCCACCGGCGTGTCGTCGACGAGCAGCGTCAGCTTCGAGACCACGCGCGTGTCGCGGTAGAAGGCCCCGTGCGGGAGCTCGGGCGCCATGTCGCCGTTGGGGCCGGAGACGCAGAAGGACGTCCCCTCCACGATCGTCACCGCGCCCGGCCCTGCCGTGTTCGCGAGCGTGTCCATGTTCCAACCGGTCATCATCACCGCCCTTCGCGGCCGGATCCCATGCGAGCCCACAGGTCATCGAGCCGCCGGGCCGACCGCGTTCCACGCTACGAATCCGGCGGGCGGGATGTCAGGGGATTGACCGCGCCGGAGGCGCTCGCTAGCCTCCGTGGCCGGTCGCGCGGGGGATCCGGACACCCCGAAGGCCCGGTCGCCGATCCGACCGGGGACGGTCTCGAGACTCGCGGCGCCGGTTCAGGCGGCCGGCGAGGTCGCAACGCCGGGCGTCCGCGGACGCGACGGCAGCGCCTCCGTCGGGATCCGGTTCGTGTCGCGGTCGGCGATGGCGGCGCTGAGCGACAGGCCGGCATTGCTGTTGACCGCGACCATCAGCCGGTCGAGCCAGTGCTTGTCGCGCGCGGAACGCGTCGCGGTGTCGAACTCGGCGCGGATGAAGGTGATGTGGGTGATGAACACCCGCTGCTCCTGCCCGGCCTCGTCGGTCCAGCTGAGCAGGACGGGCTCCTGGCGACGGAGTTTCGTGGTGATGACGGTGAAGACGTGGTCGAGGAGGTCGTCATCGATGACGATCGGCCCCACACCGTCGAGGTGCAGTGCTCCCATGGTGGACGTCCGGCTTTCCAGAAACGCGAACCCGCGTGACGCAGCGACCTGCTGCGGATCTCGGATAGTCCGTCCCCACCCCTGACGCTACACACGTACTGGCGGACTCCCCCTTTTGTGGGACGTTTGGTGCGTTCTGCTGTGAGTGACCTTCTGGGGATCCGGCAGGGATGTCGCGGCGGAGATCGCGGAGCGGATGCGGCAGGGTGGTCGCATGGAGTCCCGGCGTGCGATCGCGTGGTCGTGGCGGAACGTCGCCCACGGCGTCATGCTCGCCCTCCCCGCGGTCGTGGCGTCCGTGTTCGATCCGTCGCTCGGACTGCCGCTGGCGGTCGGCGTGCTGCCCGCGGCGGCCCTGGGCCTGCGCAGCACACGACGGCAGCGCGCCCTCGTCAACCTCGTCGGCGTCGTCGCGGGCGCGGCCATCTTCCTCGGGTCGCTCGTCGCGCAGCGGCCGGTGCTCGCCGTGGCCATGGTCTTCCTGCTCTGCGTCGCCGTGGCCGTGATGACCGCCGATCCGTCGCGGCGGCTCGCGCAGCTGATGCTGATGCTCGGGCTGCCGCTGTACGGCGCCGGACTGTCCGAGTCCTCGTGGGCGGCCGGACTCGCAGCGGGGCTCCTCATGGTGGGCGGATCCGTGTACGGCTGGCTCGTCTCGCTGGCGTGGCCGGAGGTGGAGCGCGCGCCCCGTCCCGCGCGGGTCCCCGCATCGCGGACGATGATGCTCGCCTACGGCGTGCAGATCGGGCTGGCGGGCGCCGCCGGCGCCGCGCTCGGATTCGCCTTCGGCGTCGACCACCCCGGCTGGGCGTGCACGGCCGCGCTGCTCGTGAGCCGCCCCGACCGGCGCCAGCTCGATGCGCGCGGCTGGGGGCGCGCGGCATCCGTCGTGCTCGGCGCCGTGGTCGCGTGCACCATCGCCGCGCTGTCGCCGTCGAACCTCGCGATCGCCGTGCTGGTGCTCGCCGCCCTCGCCGTCGGATCGGGCACGTCGGGGAGCCGCTGGTACGTGTTCCCGTTCTTCTCGACGGTGCTCGTGCTCTCGATGCTGCTCCTCGACGAGTCCGAATCCGCCGCGCACTGGTTCCTCGAGCGGGTTGCGCTGACGCTCCTCGGGGTCGCGCTCGCGCTCCTCGCGGCGTGGGTCGTGCCGCCCGTCGCGCAGCGGGCGCTCAGCGCGGCAGCGGATTCGGGCCGGTCGCCGTGACGAGCCGCTGCGGGACCCAGCCGTCGACGTGCTGGATGCCGTCGAACGTCCCGCCCTGCAGCTCGATCACCTCGCGCAGCGGACGGCGGTGGAACTTCACGTGAGTGAAGTCCTCGAACAGGATGTAGTAGGGCTCGTTCCACCGGTTCTGGAACTGCTGGCCGGTCAGGGCCTCCCGGTGCCGGCGGGAGAACTCGTCGACCTCCTCGCCGACGACCACGCCGAAGTGCTCCATGCCCATCTTGTAGACGCGCTGGTGCACGGGCGGGATGAGCTCGATGAGCGGGATCACCTGGCCGTCGAGGACGCGGAGCGGCTCGGCGAGCAGGATCATGGACATCGGCCGGCCGTTCCAGACGCCCTCGGTGTTGGCGACGGCGTGGCGCTCGAGCAGGGTCCGCACGTGCACGTACTGGTCCCACTCGGGCACGCGGTAGGCGAGATGGCCGAGCTCGTAGGGTGCGATGTCGATGCCTCGGGCGAGCAGGCGGTCGCGCTGCTGCGCGGTGAACGCGCGGTAGTCGCCGATGATGTCGCCGACCGGATCGGCCATCCCCGCCTCCCCTCCGCCGCCATCCTACGACCGTGACCGCCACGGCGTAGTCCGCTCCGAGCACCCGCAGCGCGCCACGTGCCGACGGTGGCGGATGCCGGGGCGAGCGTCGATAATCGCCTCGGATCCATCGCGGCGGGCGGAGCGCTGCGCCGGAACGGGGGAGGCGACGTGGGGGAGAGCGGCTTCGAGCATGCGCTCGCGCGGACGGCGGAGGGCCTTCGGGGGATGGGTCGCGGCGACCCCGCGCCGTACCGCTCGTGCTGGGCGAACATCGACGACGTCACGCTGTTCGGCGCCTTCGGTACGATCGAGCGCGGCTACGACGACGTCATGGCGACGCTGGACTGGGTCGCGAGCCGGTTCAGCGACGGCGCACTGGTGCCCGAGTACGACCTCGTGCACGTCGGAGCGGACACGGCGCACACCGTCGGGTTCGAGCGCGGCGTCGTGCGCGTCGACGGCGGAGAGCCTGGCGGGATCACGATCCGCGTGACGCACGTCTACCGTCGCCTCGACGACGAGTGGCGGATCGTGCACCGCCACGGCGACCATCCGCCGGTGCTCGCGCGACCGCCGCGGCTCGACGCGTAGCGCCCGGCCGGCGCGCACCCGCACCCGACGCGCGGGCCTCAGTTCATCCGGTCGAGCCGGCGCAGGATGAGCCCCTCGCGCAGCGCCCACGGCGACACGTCGAGCTCGGGCACGTCGAACGCCTTCATGGCCTCGGAGAGCACGACCGCGCCCGCGACGATCTGGAACGTGCGGTCGGCCGTGATGCCGGGCAGCGCCGGCCGCGCATCGGCGGGGATGCGAGCGAGCCGCGGGATCCAGTCGTCGAGGCCCTTCCGGCGCAGGATGCTCCGCTCCTCCGAGCCGACGCCCTCCTCCGTCCATCCGGCGAGCCGCGCGAGCGACCGGATGGTCTTCGACGAGCCGACGACGTGGTCGGGGGAGGGCAGGTGCCCGAAGTCGGGCAGGGCCGCCCGGAGCACGCTCGCCGCGTGCTCGCGCAGCGCCTGCACCTGCTCGGTTCTGGGCGGATCGTCGGGCAGGAACGCGACGGTCGACCGACCGGCGCCCAGGGGCAGCGACTCGGCGACGTCGGGCACCTCGTCGGCGCCGTTCGCGATCTCGAGCGAGCCGCCGCCGATGTCGAAGAGCAGGATCCGCTCGGCCGACCAGCCGTACCAGCGCCGCACCGCGAGGAACGTGAGCCGTGCCTCGTCGTCGCCCGACAGCACCTGCAGCTCGACGCCGGTCTCGCGCGCGACGCGGGCGAGCACCTCCTCGCCGTTCGCCGCCTCGCGGATGGCGGAGGTCGCGAACGGCAGCAGCTCCTCGATGCCGGCCTCGCGCGCGGCATCCGCCGCACCGCCGACCGCGTCGAGGATGGCTGCGACGCCCTCGTCGCTGATCGCGCCGTCGGGTTCGAGGTACCGCATGAGGCGCAGGACCGCCTTGTGCGAGGCCGTGGGGATGGGGCGGGCACCGGGATGGGCGTCGACGACCAGCAGGTGGACGGTGTTGGATCCGACATCGAGGACACCGAGGCGCATGCCCCGAGCGTAGCGGCGACCGCGTGCGCTGCGCCCGGCTTTCGTGCATACTGGACCGACTGGGACGATCGTCCCACTTCGGTCGGCGATGGAGTCGAGAGGAGCCGCGTGGCCCGCATCCCCGCACCAGAGCGCCGCGCGGCGCTCATCGAGGCGGCCCTGCGCGTCGTCTCCCAGCACGGCATCGCGCAGGCCACCACGCGCGCGATCGTGGCCGAGGCCGACATGTCGCTCGCGAGCTTCCACTACGCGTTCGACTCGCGCGACGAGCTCATCGACGAGCTCATCGCCACCGTGGTCGCCCGCGAGCAGGCCGCGGTCATGCCCGAGGTGGTGCCCGGCCAGGGCCTCCGCGAGATCCTCGAGGCGGGCATCCTGCGCTACTTCGAGCACCTCAGGGCCGATCCCGAGCACGAGCAAGCGATGCTCGAGCTCACCCAGTACGCGCTGCGGTCGCCCGAGCGGCATCCGCTCGCGCTCGCCCAGTACGCGCGCTACGTCGAGCTCGCCGAGCGCTCGCTCGAGCTCGCCGCGAACGTGGCGGATGCCGCGTGGCGCGTGCCCGTGGCCCAGGCGGCCCGCGTGCTCGTGGCGTTCACCGACGGACTCACGCTCACCTGGCTCGTCGAGCGCGACGACGCCGCCGCCCGGGCGGTCGCCGCAGCGGCCGCCGACGCCCTCTCGAGGATGGCCGACCCCCGATGACCCATCTCGACGCGGCATCCGGCACCGTGCCCGCCGCCCCCGCCGCCCTCGGCGAGCCCACCCGCCGGGTCGGCGCCGGCTGGATCGCCGCGTTCGCGACGGCCTGGTTCGGCATCTGGATGGCGCAGCTCACGCCCGTGCAGCTGCTGCTCCCCGCGCAGGTCGACGAGCGCCTGCACCCCGAGGACTGGGTCGACAGCGTCGTCGCGTTCGGCGCGATCTCGGGCGTCGCCGCACTGGCGACGATCATCGCCTACCCGCTCACGGGCGCGCTCTCCGACCGCACCACCTCGCGCTTCGGCCGCCGGCGGCCGTGGATCCTCATCGGCGCGCTCGTGTTCGCGGTCTCCCTCGTCCTGCTCGGGTTCCAGTCCGAGATGTGGGCGATCGGGGCCGCGTGGGTCGCGGCATCCGTCGGCTTCTGCATCATGACGGCCGCGCTCACGGCGACGATCTCGGACCAGGTGCCCGTGAACCAGCGCGGGTTCGTGTCGGGCTGGATGTCGGCGCCGCAGGCCGTCGGCATCATCGTGGGCCTGCTGCTCGTGACGGAGCTCGTCACCGACCGGGTCACGGGCTACGCGCTGCTCGCGGCGATCCTCGTCGTGCTCGCCGTGCCGTTCCTGTTCCGCCACGACGAGCCGCTCACGGCGACCGAGCGCACCCGCGTCACGGCGAAGCACATCATCGCGGGCTTCTGGATCAGCCCCCGCAAGCACCCCGACTTCGGGTGGACCCTGCTGAGCCGCGTGCTCGTCTCGATCGGCAACGCGCTCGGCACGAGCCTGCTGCTCTACTTCCTGATGTTCCAGCTCGACGACGAGCACGCCGAGGAGGACCTCATCCTCCTCACGCTCATCTACATGGTGTTCGTGATCCTCGCCTCGCTCGGCCTCGGCAAGCTCTCCGACCGGCTCGGGCGGCGCAAGGCGTTCGTGTTCATCGCCTCGGGGCTGCAGGGCGTCGCCGCGCTGCTGCTCGCGATCGTGCCCGACCTCTCGGTCGCCATGGTCGCCGCCGGGCTCCTCGGGCTCGGCTACGGGTGCTTCCTCTCGGTCGACCAGGCGCTCGCCACGCAGGTGCTGCCCGACGCCGCGACGCGCGGCAAGGACCTCGGCATCATGAACATCGCCTCGGCGGTGCCGCAGGCGATCGCGCCGCTCATCGGCGCAGCGGCGGTCGTGATGACGGGCTCGTTCGTGCTCGTCTTCGTGCTCTCGGCCGTGTTCGCGTTCGGCGGCGCGCTCGCCGTGGCGCGGGTCAGGAGCGTGCGATGACCGCGTCGCTCGACCTGCGCCTCGACCCCGCGACGACGGATGCCGCGCCCTGGACGGACCCGTCCCAGTACTGGCCCGCACTCACCGCCGCCACCCGGCGACTCGACGCGCCCGTCGGCGCGATCCACCTCGGCGCGCTGCGGCACAACGCGCAGGACATGACCCGCCGCGCCGCGGGCACGCCCATCCGCATCGCCACGAAGTCGGTGCGCGTGCGCAGCGTGATCGAGTCCCTCCTCGCCCAGCCCGGCTACCACGGCGTGCTGGCCTACACGCTCGCCGAGGCGATCTGGCTCGCCGACACGGTCGACGACCTCGTCGTCGGCTACCCCACGGCCGAGCGGGGGAGCATCCGCCGGCTCGCGACCGACGCCGACCTCGCGAGCCGGATCACGCTCATGGTCGACTCGCCGCAGCAGCTCGACCTCGTCGACGCAGTGCTGCCGCCCGCCCGCCGCGAGGAGCTGCGCGTGTGCCTCGAGCTCGACGCGTCGTGGAACGCGCCCCTGCTCGGCCACCTCGGCGTGCGCCGGTCGCCCGTGCACGATCCGTCCGATGCCGGCGCACTCGCGGCGTACATCGCCGAGCGACCGGGCTTCCGCCTCGTCGGCGTCATGTCGTACGAGGCCCAGATCGCCGGCGTCACCAACCGACCGAAGGGCAAGCCGCTCGACGGCGCGATCAACCGCTGGATGCAGTCCCGCTCGATGCCCGAGCTGGTCGAGCGCCGCGCCCGCGCCGTGGCCGCGGTGCGCGAGCACGCCGACCTCAAGTTCGTGAACGGCGGTGGCACGGGCTCGCTCGAGGCGACCTCGGCCGACCCCTCGGTCACCGAGATCGCCGCCGGCTCCGGACTCTTCGGCGGCCACCTCTTCGACGGCTACGCGCACTTCACTCCTGCACCGGCCGCGGCGTTCGCGGTGGACGTGGTGCGCTCGCCGAGCCCTGAGCACGCGACCATCCTCGGCGGCGGCTGGATCGCGTCGGGCCCGCCCGCCGCCGACCGCGTGCCGAGGATCGTCTGGCCCGAAGGCCTCGCGCTGCTCGGGCGCGAGTCGGCCGGCGAGGTGCAGACGCCCGTGACGGGCGCCGCGGCGCGTGCGCTGCGTGCGGGCGACCGGGTGTGGTTCCGGCACACGAAGTCGGGCGAGCTGTCGGAGCACCTGAACGAGTTCGCCGTCGTCGACGGCGACGAGGTGGTCGACACCGTGCCCACCTATCGAGGCGAGGGGAAGGCGTTCCTGTGACGGCGAGTGGAGCGACGTGGCGGAACTGGGCGCGCACCGAGTCGGTGCGGCCCCTGCGGGTGGAGCGGCCGGCCACGGCCGGCGCGGTGCAGCGGGCGGTGACCGCCGCCGCGGCATCCGGCCTGCGCGTCAAGCCGGTCGGGTCGGGCCACAGCTTCACGGGCATCGCGGTCGCGCCCGACGTGCAGCTCGACCTCACCGACCTCTCGGGCGTCGTCGACGCGGATGTCGCGACCGGCCGGGTGACGCTCGCCGCCGGCACCCGACTGCACCAGCTGCCCGAGCTGCTCGCGCCCTACGGCCTCGCGATGCCGAACATGGGCGATGTCGACCGGCAGACCATCTCGGGTGCGACGTCGACCGGCACCCACGGCACGGGACTCGGGTTCGGCGGCCTCGCGACGCAGATCGTCGCCGCGAAACTCGTGACCGGCACCGGGGAGCTGCTGACCGTGAGCGAGGCCGAGCGCCCCGAGCTGCTCCCGGCCGTGCGCCTCGGCCTCGGCGCGCTCGGCGTGCTCGTGGAGGTGACGCTGCAGCTCGTGCCGCGGTTCGTGCTGCAGGCCGTCGAGCGGCCCGAGCCGTTCGGGCTGGTGCTCGACGAGTGGATGGACCGCGTGCGCGGCGACGACCATTTCGAGTTCTACTGGTTCCCGCACACCGACACCGCCCTCACGAAGACGAACACGCGCCTGCCGGGCGACGCGCCGCGCATGCCCCTGGGTCGTGTGCGGCGTTGGGTCGACGACGAGTTCCTGGCGAACGGGCTCTTCAACGCCGGCTGCTACCTCCTTCGGGCTGCGCCGGGTGCGATCCCGCACCTCGCGTGGCTCACCGACAAGCTCTCGGGACATCGCGACTTCACCGACTTCTCGCCGGCCGTCTTCACCACGAACCGCACGGTGCGCTTCCGCGAGATGGAGTACGCGATCCCACTCGAGGCGATCCCCGAGGCGGTCCGTGAGGTGCGCGCCCTCATCGAGCGCAGGGGATGGCGGATCACGTTCCCGATCGAGGTGCGCGCCGCGGCATCCGACGAGAACTGGCTCTCGACGGCGTACGGTCGCGAGACCGGCTACATCGCCGTGCACCGGTACTACCGCGAGGACCCGACCGAGTACTTCGCCGCGGTCGAACAGCTCATGCGCGGCTTCGGCGGTCGCCCGCACTGGGGCAAGATGCACACGCAGTCCGCCGAGACCCTGCGCGAGGTGTACCCGCGGTTCGACGACTTCCTGCGCGTGCGCGACGAGCTCGACCCCGAGCGCCGCTTCGCGAACCCCTACCTCGACCGCGTGCTCGGCACACGGCGAGCGGATGCCGCGGCCGGCGCCGATGCTACGGCGTCCGCCGACGCAGCGTGATCGAGCCGACCACGATCGACCCCACGATCCAGGCGGCGATCGCAAGGATGCGCGCCCAGATCCACTCGGCGTCCTCCGATCCGTCGGCCACGGCCGTCAGCGCGTCGATCGCGTAGCTCAGCGGAAGCCAGTCGCTGATCGCCTCGAGCACCTCGGGCAGCTGGTCGCGCGGGATGAAGATGCCGCCGAGCAGGATCTGCGGGAACACCAGCAGCGGCATGAACTGCACGACCTGGAACTCGGTGCGGGCGAACGCGCTCGCGAGGAGGCCGAACGCCGTGCCGAGCAGTGCGTCGGCGACGGTCACGGCGAACAGCAGCCAGATCGAGCCCTCGATCTCGAGGCCGCACACGAACACCGCGAACGACACCGCGATCGCCGTCTGGAAGACCGCGAGGAACCCGAACGCGAGCGCGTAGCCGAGGATGAAGTCGCCCTTGCCGAGCGGCATCGAGAAGAGCCGCTCGAGCGTGCCGCTGCGCCGCTCGCGAAGGGTCGAGATGCTCGTGACCAGGAACATGACGATGAACGGGAAGAGGGCGATCATCGCAGGACCGATGGTCTGGAACACGTCGGTGTCGGTGAAGATCCACGCGACGAGCCCGATCAGCAGGCTCGGCACCACGAGCAGCAGGCCGACGGTGCGCGGGTCGTGGCGGATCTGGCCGAGCACGCGACCCGCGGTCGAGAAGGTGCGGACGAGGGTCATCGCGTCGCCTCGCTTCCGGAGTCGGCGTCGGAGTCGGCGTCGGTCGTGCGGGCATGCTTCGCGACGTGCACGGGCGCATCCGTCGGTGCCCCGTCGTGCGGCTGCAGGTCGGGTTCGCCGCGACCGATGAGGCGCAGGAACGCCTCCTCGACGTCGTCGGTGCCGGTGAACGCGAGCACGCCCTGCACGGTGTCGTCGGCGAGCAGTTCGCCGTCGCGCATGAGCAGGAGCCGGTCGCAGCGCTTGGCCTCGTCCATCACGTGGCTCGAGACCAGGAGGGTGGCGCCCTCGGCGGCGAGCTCGTGGAAGAGCTGCCACAGCTCGACGCGCAGCACCGGGTCGAGCCCCACCGTGGGCTCGTCGAGCACGAGCACCTCGGGATCGCCGAGCAGGGCGGCAGCAAGCGAGACCCGGCCGCGCTGCCCGCCCGAGAGCGAGCCGGCGAGCCGGCCGGCGACCGAGCCGAGGTCGGTGCGCTCGATGACGCGATCGATGTCGGATGCCGGAGCGCCGAGCACCTTGCGGAAGTACGAGAGGTTCTGGCGCACCGTGAGGTCGTCGTACACGCTCGCCTGCTGCGTGTAGTACGCGACCCGCCGCCGGAGTCCTCGTGAGCCGGCGGCGAGACCGAGCACCTCGATCGTGCCCGACTGCACGACCTGGACGCCCACGATCGAGCGCATGAGCGTGGTCTTGCCGCTGCCGCTCGGCCCGAGGAGGCCCACGATGAGCCCGCGCGGCACCGCGAGGGAGAGGCCCTGCAGCACGGGCGTCTTCGCTCGCTTCACATGCAGGTCGTGCACGACGATCGCGGCCCCGCCGGTCGCGGCATCCGCATTATTCATCATGCGCCGAATTCTTCGCCGGTGCCGGGGTGCTGTCAAGCATCCGAGGGTCGCCCGTGAGGTGGAACTGGATGGCCGGCGCGACGCGCGAGACGATCTCCTCGTCGCTCATCGAGGCGACGGGCTCGAAGGCCAGGATGTGGCGCACCATGATGATGCCGACGACCTGCGATGCGGCGAGCTCCGCGCGCAGCTCGGCGTCCGCGGCGTCGCCGAGCCGGGCGGCCAGCCGCAGCATGATCTCGCGGCGGAGGAACTCGCGCAGCATCCGCGCGACCGGACCCTGGCCGATGACCGAGCGCATCGCGGCGGTCGCCGCCGGACGCACGTTCGGGTTGCCCCAGGCCGCGAGCACCGCGCGCAGGAGGCGTGCCCCGAGCTCGTCGATGGGTCCGTCGAGCGCGCCCTGCACGATGCGATCGGGACGCAGCGGCACGGCGACGACCTCGGCCACGAGCGCGGACTTGTCGTCGAAGTAGTGGTGCACGAGCCGCGGGTCGACGTGCGCGCGGCGGGCGATGGAGCGGATCGACGCCGCCTCGTAGCCGCGCTCGCCGAACTCGGCCGCCGCGGCCGCGAGGATGCGCGCCTTCGTGTCGTCGGGGTTGGCGCCGCGCGGCCGCCCGCGTCGGCGTGGCGCTTCACGCTGCTCCACAGGCTGAGCCTACGCCCGGAGCCGGCCGCCGCTTCCCTTCGAGTCTCATGGGAAGCTCACTGCCGCCGCCTGACCGATCGGTAGGATGATTTCCACACCCCGAAAGTCGCCGCAGCGCTAGGAGTCCGTGCCATGGAATGGCTCATTCCCGTCATCATCGTCGTCGTACTCCTCCTCATCATCGGCATCTACCTGTGGGCCACCTACAACTCCCTCGTGACGCTGAACGTGCGCGTCGACGAGGCGTGGAGCGACATCACGGTGCAGCTCAAGCGGCGAGCCGACCTGATCCCCAACCTCATCGAGGCGGTCAAGGGCTACGCGGCGCACGAGAAGGCGGTCTTCGAGAACGTCACCAAGGCGCGCGCCGAGACGCTGCAGGCGCAAGGGCCGGCCGAGGCGGGTGCCGCCGAGAACCACATGCAGCAGGCGCTGAAGTCGATCTTCGCGGTCGCCGAGGCGTACCCGCAGCTGCAGGCGAGCCAGAACTTCCTGCAGCTGCAGGCCGAGCTGGTCGACACGGAAGACAAGATCCAGGCCTCGCGGCGCTTCTACAACGGCGGCGTGCGCGAGCTCAACACCAAGATCAAGGTCTTCCCGAACACGCTGTTCGTGCGCGGCCTGGGCTTCCACGAGCGCGAGTTCTTCGAGGTCACGGAGCCGGCGGCCATCGCCGAGCCCCCGCGCGTGCAGTTCTAAGGGCCGTCGTTGTACCGGGCGATCGCCAAGAACAAGCGCAACACCGTCTTCATCATCCTGTTCTTCCTCGCCATCATCGGCGGGCTGGGCTGGCTGGCCGCGTGGGTCTACAACGACCTCACGATCGTGATCGTCACGCTGGTCATCGCCACGGCGTACGCGCTGTTCCAGTACTTCACGGCCGACCGGCAGGCGCTCGCCATGTCGGGCGCTGTCGAGCTGCGCAGCAAGGCCGACCACCCGCGACTCTGGCGCACGGTCGAGAACCTCTCCATCACGACCGGCACGCCCATGCCGCGCGTGTTCGTCATCTCCGACCCGGCACCCAACGCGTTCGCCACCGGCCGCGATCCCGAGCACGCCGTCGTCGCGGCGACCACCGGGCTGCTCGAGCTCATGGACGACGCCGAGCTCGAGGGCGTCATGGCGCACGAGCTCGGGCACGTGCGCAACTACGACATCCGCCTCTCGATGATCGTGTTCGGCCTCGTCGTGGCGGTCGGCTTCATCTCCGACATGCTCGTGCGCCTGACGTTCTTCGGGCGCGGCAACAACCAGAACCCGATCCTGCTCGTCTTCGGCCTCATCGCGTTGATCATCGCCCCGCTCGTCGCGAGCCTCGTGCAGCTGGCCGTCTCGCGGCAGCGCGAGTACCTGGCGGATGCCACGGGCGCGATGACCACGCGTCACCCCGATGCCCTGGCGCGCGCCCTCGAGAAGCTCGAGGCCTACGGTCGGCCGATGCAGCGCCAGAACTCGTCGATGGCCCACCTGTGGATCGCGGACCCGCTGAAGCCCGGTGTCATCGACCGCCTGTTCGCCACGCACCCGCCCATCGCCGAGCGCGTCAAGCGGCTCGAGCAGATGGGCGGCGCGTTCTAGGCCCTATGCCGCTGCGAGCTCGGCCATGAGCGCCGGCGCGAGGTCGCCGCGGCCCACGACCTGCACCTCGTCGAGGCCCTGCCATGCGGCCGCCTGCCACAACACGGGCAGCAGCCGCGCCGCCGTCTCGGCGGGGGCTCCGTGCTCGATCCAGGCGGACTGCACGCGCAGCACCTTGGCCTTGCGATCGCTCTTGAGGTCGACGCGGCCGACCACGTCGTCATCGATGAGCACCGGCAGCGAGTAGTAGCCGAACTTGCGCTCGGGCTCGGGCGTGTAGATCTCGATGCGGTAGTGGAAGTCGAACAACCGCTCGGTGCGCGGCCGGAACCACACCACCGGGTCGAACGGCGAGAGCACGGCGGCCGCCTCCATACGGCGCGGCCGGCGGGCGTCGCGATGCACCCACGCGGGCGTGGCGCGGCTGCCCGTGGTCCACCCGGGGACCTCGACGGGCATCAGCTCGCCGGCCTCGACGAGCTCGCCCACGGCGACGCGCACGGGCGCGCGCAGCATGCGCCAGTAGTCGGCGAGGTCGGCCTCGGTCGCGATGCCGAGTGCGATCGACGCACGGCGCACGAGCTCGCGCACGGCGTCGGCCTCGGGCGGCGCCGACTCGAGCAGCTCAGCGGCGAGCGCCTGCTCGGGGAGCGCGTACACGCGCTCGAACCGCACGCGCTCGACGCACACCACCTCGCCGACGCGGAACATCCACTCGAGCGTGCGCTTGACGTCGGACCAGCCCCACCACGGGCCGCGCCGCTCGTTGGCGTCGTGCTCGATCTCGCTCGCCCGCATGGGGCCGTTGGCCGCGAGCTCGCCGCGGAGCCAGTCGGCGAGCGTGCGGTTCTCGACGAGCCATCCGTTCCACTCGCTGCCCTTCTGCCGGTACTCCTCGCGGCGGAACTCGAACAGCGGCCACAGCTCGCGCGGGATGAAGGCGGCCTGGTGGGCCCAGGCCTCGACCATGCGCCCGCGGCGGCCCGTGGTGAGCCGGTCGAGCAGGCCTCGGTCGTAGGCGCCGAGGCGGCTGAACGCCGGCAGGTAGTGGCTGCGCTCGAACACGTTGACCGAGTCGATCTGCAGCACGCCGAGCCGGTCGACGAGGCCGGCGACCTGGCGCAGGCCCGGCTCGGCGGCGGCCGGGCGTCCGAAGCCCTGGGCAGCCAGGGCGATGCGCCGCGCGAGGGCGGGACTGACGGTGTCGACCATGATCCTCCGACCCTATCGGGGGCCACCGACAGCGTCCGGCGCATGCCCTGCCCGGAATGCGGCCCGCCTAGACTGGAGCGATGACGGGGTCGAGCGACCAGGGGCGGGGCAGGTTCGTCAAGCGACGGCGAGCCGCCGAGCGCGCGTCGCCGCCCGCGCCGCCGCACCGGGACGCCACCGACTCCATCCCGTTCGGCATGCGCATCGCCGCGGCCTGGTCGTGGCGGCTCCTGCTCATCGGCGGCGTGCTCGCGGTCGTGATCTTCCTCATCATCCAGCTGCGCCTCATCGTCATCCCGCTGCTCGTCGCGGTGCTGCTCGGCGCCCTGCTGGTGCCCTTCTCCCAGTTCCTCCAGCGCCACCGGTGGCCGAAGTGGCTCGCGGTCACGGTCGCGATGCTCTCCACGCTGATCGTCGTCGGCGGACTGCTCGCCGTCGGGATCTCGTTCATCGCGCGCGATCGCGACGAGCTCGTCGCGCAGAGCATCACCGCGTGGGACGAGTTCCGCGCGTGGCTCCTCGAGGGCCCGTTCCACATCACCGAGCAGCAGCTCAACGACTGGGCGGGGCAGATCTTCGAGTCGATCCAGCAGGACAGCAGCGTCCTCGTGACCGGCGCGCTCTCGCTCGGCTCGACGCTCGGGCACTTCCTCGCGGGCATGCTGCTGGCGCTCTTCGCGACCCTCTTCATCCTGATCGACGGCAAGCACATCTGGCGCTGGATCGTCGGCGTCTTCCCGAAGCGCGCCCGAGCGGCCGTCGACGGGGCCGGCCAGGCGGGCTGGGCGACGCTGCAGAACTTCGTCAAGGTGCAGATCCTCGTCGCCACGATCGACGCCATCGGCATCGGCCTCGGCGCGTTCCTGCTCGGTGTGCCGCTGGCCGTGCCGATCGCGATCCTCGTCTTCCTGGGCTCGTTCATCCCGATCGTCGGCGCGGTCGTCACCGGTGCGCTCGCGGTCTTCGTCGCGCTCATCTACAACGGCTGGGTCATCGCGCTCATCATGCTCGGCGTCGTGCTGCTCGTGCAGCAGGTCGAGGGGCACATCCTGCAGCCGCTCATCATGGGCACGGCCGTCAAGGTGCATCCGCTCGGGGTCGTCGTCGCGGTGGCCACCGGGTCGCTCCTCGCCGGCATCCCCGGTGCGCTGTTCGCCGTGCCCGTCGCCGCGGTCGTCAACGTGATGATCATCTACATCGCCGGCGGCAGTTGGAAGGGAGAGCCCGGCCCTCCCGCGACCGAGGCGCGTTCGCCGCTCTGGCGCACCGTGCCGCAACGACCCGGCTACCAGCGAGGAGAATGAACGAGTGATCACGACCATCCCGGGTCCGGGTCTCGCCGAGTTCGAGCGCGCGCGCGAGGTCGTGTCGCGCGTCGCCCGGCGCACGCCCATGGAGTCCTCGCAGTTCCTCGCCGAGCGGCTCGGCGTGCCCGTGCACCTCAAGTGCGAGAACCTGCAGCGCACGGGCTCCTACAAGCTCCGCGGCGCCTCCAACCGCATCGCGGCCCTGAGCGACGCCGAGCGCGAGCGCGGCGTCGTGGCGGCGTCGGCCGGCAACCACGCCCAGGGCGTCGCGTACGCGGCCCGCGAGCTCGGCATCCGCGCGACGATCTTCATGCCCGTCGGCGTCGCGCTGCCGAAGCTCGACGCGACCCGTGCCTACGGCGCCGACGTCATGCTCGTCGGCGACTCCATCGGCGAGACCATCGAGGCGGCCGAGGCGTTCGCCGCCGAGTCGGGCGCCGTCATGATCCCGCCCTTCGACCACCCCGACGTCATCGCGGGCCAGGGCACGCTCGGCCTCGAGATCCTCGAGCAGGCGCCCGCCGCCACGACCATCGTCGTGCCCATCGGCGGCGGCGGCCTCGCGGCCGGCATCGCCAGCGCGGCGAAGCAGCAGGCCGCGAAGGAGGGCCGTCCGCTGCGCATCGTCGGCGTGCAGGCCGAGAACGCGGCGCCCTACATCGCCTCGCTCGCGGCGGGGGAGCCGCGCCAGGTGCCGGTCGTGCCGACCATCGCCGACGGCATCGCCGTCTACCGCCCGGGCGAGCTGAACTTCGCGATCATCCGCGACACGATCGACGAGGTCGTGACCGTCACCGAAGACGACATCGCCCGCGCCCTGCTCGTGCTGCTCGAGCGCGCCAAGCTCGTGGTCGAGCCGGCGGGTGCGGTCGCCGTGGCCGCGATGATGACGGGCGCCGTGCAGTCCGACGGGCCCGTGGTCGCGGTGCTCTCGGGCGGGAACATCGATCCGCTGCTCATGCAGCGCGTGGTCGCGCACGGGCTCGCGGCATCCGACCGGTACCTCACCATCAGCGTCGGGCTGCCCGACCGCCCCGGCCAGCTCGCCCGGGTCGCGGCACTCCTCGCCGAGGCGAACGCCAACGTCGTCGAGGTGCTGCACACGCGGCACGGATCGGGCATGCAGATCACCGAGGTCGAGCTGCGCCTGTCGGTCGAGACCCGTGGTCCCGAGCACCGAGCCGCGGTCGTCGACGTGCTGCGCCGGGCCGGCTACGAGCCGCGCGTCGAGGTCGACTGAGCACGGGCGCGACAGCAGAACGACGGCGCACGGATGCCGCCGCGTCGCGCCGCGGCATCCGATCGCGCCTGGCCGACGACGACGGCCCCCGCGCACTGCGCAGGGGCCGTCGGACGTTCCGTGTGAGGGGAGCCTACTGGCCGCCCCAGGTCTCGACGCCGGTGACCTGCACCGAGATCTCGCGACCGTTGGGCGCGGTGTAGCTCGTCGAGTCGCCGACCTTCAGGCCGAGGATCGCCGCGCCGAGCGGCGACGACTCGCTGAAGACGTCGAGCTCGGAGTCGCCGGCGATCTCGCGGCTGCCGATGAGGAACCGCTCCTCGTCGCCCGCGATGACCGCGGTGATGACCGTGCCGGGCTCGACGACGCCCGACGACTCGGGCGCCTCGCCGACCTGCGCGGTGCGGAGCAGCTGCGTCAGCTGGCGGATGCGGGCCTCCTGCTTGCCCTGCTCGTCCTTCGCGGCGTGGTACCCGCCGTTCTCCTTGAGGTCACCCTCCTCACGCGCGGCCTCGATGCGCTTGGCGATCTCCTCGCGGCCGTGCGTCGAGAGCTGCTCGAGCTCGCCGGCGAGTCGGTCGAAGGCCTCCTGCGTGAGCCAGGTGACGGTGGCGTCCTGCGCCATGGTGCACTCCTGAAATAGACGTGACGCCCCGACGTCTGCCGGGGCGAATGCCCCATATTAGGTGAGCCAGCAGCTCGAAATCAAACCCGTGTTCGCCTCCCGGGCGACCCGGACGCGCTCGGTGAACGTGCGCAGGTGCCGGTCGGATGCCGGGATCTCGACGACCCGCCAGCCGACGACCGTGAAGTCCTCGTCGAGCGCCTGCACGACGCACGCCGTCGCGTTGCCCGGGGGCACCGAGAGGGTCCAGCTGACCTCGACGGCGCGCTCGTCGTTGAGCAGCCGGTGGCCCGTGTCGGTGGCCTGCACCGTCGGCTTCTGGCCGTCGAGCCCTGCCCAGACCACCCACGCGACGAGCACCACCGCGAACGCGATGGCCGCGCCGACGATGAGCCACCGATCGCGGGTGCGGTTGCGCGGGTTGCGGCCGTAGCGCGCGGCGAGCGCGTCGGTCTGCTGCTCGGCCACCGCCCGGCTCCTTCCACCCTCGATCGTCTAGGCTTGGATCAAGCCTAACCCCGCCCCGCGAAGCCGAGATCCTCGGTGAAAGTGAGTCCGATGCTCGCCGTGCCCGCCTGTTCCATCGTCGGAGCACGCTCGTGATCGCTGCCGTCCTGCCCGCCCTCGTCCGCGCCGCGACGGAGCAGCCCGATGAGGAGTTCGACCCGAACACCGTCACCCCCGGCGTCTGGGGCTTCGTGCTCACGTTCGTCATCATGGTGGTCGTCGTGCTGCTCGTGCTCGACATGGTGCGTCGCATCCGTCGCGTGAACTACCGTGCCGAGGTGCGCGAGCAGCTCGAGGCCGAGCGCCTCGAGCGGGAGTTCCTCGAGAGCGGGCTCGAGCGCGACCCGCTCGACGACCTCGACGACGTCGACGGCACGGATGCCACGGGCCGCCGCCCGCGCGACGGGCGCCCGGCGGGTTCCGACGACGACGAGCCGCCCACACGCTAGCTCGGCAGCCCCGGGTCACCGGGCCGAGGGCCGGGCCGGAACGTGCCGCGGCCCGTCAGGCCGCGTGGTACGCGGGTGCGATGGCGATGAGCAGCGTGGCCGTCCAGTGGCACATGAACGCCAGCACCGTGCAGGTGTGGAAGATCTCGTGGAACCCGAACGTGCCGGGCCAGGGGTTGGGCTTCTTCAGCCCGTAGACGACGGCGCCGATCGTGTAGAGCACGCCGCCCACGATGACGAGCACCATCATCGCGACGCTCGCCGCGAGCAGGTCGCCGAGGTACATGACCGCGGCCCAGCCGAGCAGCAGGTAGATCGGCACGTAGAGCCAGCGCGGCGCGGTGATCCAGAACACCCGGAAGCCGATGCCGAGCAGCGCTCCGCCCCACACGATGGCGAGCAGCACGAAGC
Organism: Agromyces sp. NPDC004153; assembly: GCF_053603635.1. Taxonomy (NCBI): domain Bacteria; kingdom Bacillati; phylum Actinomycetota; class Actinomycetes; order Micrococcales; family Microbacteriaceae; genus Agromyces; species Agromyces sp. NPDC004153. Next base: position 1,092,172 of record NZ_JBSGFY010000002.1, on the reverse strand, counting down.
CCTTGTCGGGCGGCAGTGCGAGGAGCGCGAGCGGCGTGTACGTTCCCGCGATGAGCAGGAAGATGTTGGCGTGGTCGATGCGCTTCAGCACGACCTTGGTGCGCGGCTTCCAGTTGAAGCGGTGGTAGAGCGCCGAGTTGCCGAACAGCAGCATCGACGTGAGCATGAACACCGCGCTCGCCCACTTCGCCCACGGTCCCTCGGCGAGCACGATGAGCACGATGCCCGCCGCGATCGTCACCGGGAAGGTGCCGGCGTGGATCCAGCCGCGCCACTTCGGCTTGACCTCCGCGGTGTAGGTGATGGAGTCGTCGAGGAGCGGGATGTTGGGCAGGTCGGGCCCGTGCGCCTCGCGACTGATCGCGACATCCGCCGTGTCGTCGGGCGCGACCGGGCCGTTGAGGTCGTCCGCGAGGGTGCCGGCATCGCGGTGGCGCTTCGGGGTCATGGAGACAGCGTAGGGCGTCCCCGATCACGATCCGCTGTGAGCCCGGCAGTCGCGGCGGGGTAGCGTAGTGCCGTGCAGACGAGCGATCAGCCCCTCGGTCGCGGCATCCTCTACCGCCTCTACCAGAACCGGCTCCGCCGCGGCCTCGATCCCGCGGCCCTTCCGCAGCACGTCGCGATGATCATCGACGGCAATCGGCGCTGGGCGAAGCAGCTCGGCTACGACTCCGCGGCGCACGGGCATCGGGCGGGCGCCGCGAAGATGCGCGAGTTCCTCGAGTGGTGCGACGACCTCGGCATCAGGGTCGTGACGCTCTACCTGCTCTCGAGCGACAACCTCGGCAACCGGCCGAGCGCCGAGCTCTCCGACCTGTTCGAGATCATCGCCGAGCTCGCCGAGGAGCTCTCGCACTACCGCGACTGGCGGGTGCAGCACGTCGGGTCGGATGCCGGCCTGCCCGAGCCGCTCGTCGCCGCGCTCGACGCGGCCGAGCACCGCACCGCCGACAAGCGCGGCCTGCACGTGAACCTGGCCGTCGGGTACGGCGGGCGCAAGGAGATCACCGACGCGATGCGCTCGATCGTGGCCTCCCACCACGCCGAGGGCCGCAGCCTCGAAGACCTGGCCGAGCGCCTCACGCCCGACCTGATCGGCGAGCACCTCTACACCGGCGGGCAGCCCGATCCCGACCTCGTCATCCGCACGTCGGGCGAGCAGCGGCTCAGCGACTTCATGCTGTGGCAGGCCGCGCACAGCGAGTTCTACTTCGTCGAAGCCCTCGGCCCCGACCTGCGCCAGGTCGACTTCCTGCGCGCGCTGCGCGACTACGAGAAGCGCCACCGCAGATTCGGCGGCTGACCCCGTTCTTTCCCGGGCTCCCGTTCTGCCATGATGAGGCTCGGAGAAGGGGGCGTACGTGACGATCGACGCATTCATCGCGGGCTTCACCGAGGAGCCCGGCTACCTCGACTACGGCCGGTTCGGTCCGCTCGCGACCCCGGCCGCCGAGGAGGCGTTCGCGCTCACCCAGGTGCTCGAGCGCGCGCGCCACGGCAGCGTCGACGTGTTCGCCGAGCAGGACGCCCGGGTGCGCGCCGCGGCATCCGCCCTGACCGGGTTCCCGGCCGACCAGGTCGTGTTCCAGCCGAACACGTCGCAGGGCATCATGCACGCGATGTTCGGGCTCACCGGCAGCGTGCTGCTGTCGCCGGGAGAGTTCCCGAGCCTGCCGATCGCCGCCGTGCGTGCGCAGGAAGCGCTGCACTCGGTGCAGCCCGTGTGGCTCGAGACCGACCACGGCAAGGTCACGCCCGGGCAGATCCGCGAGCAGCTCGAGACCAACGTCGCGGCCGTCGCGGTCAGCCTGGTCGACTCGCGCACGGGTTACCTCTGCGACATCGAGGGGATCCGCCAGGTCATCGGCGACCGGCTGCTCGTCGTCGACGCGATCCAGGGCTTCGGCGTCGTCGACGCGCCGTGGGCCGCGGCCGACGTCGTGCTGACGGGCGGCCAGAAGTGGTGCCGCGCAGGCTGGGGCACGGGCATCATGGCGCTGTCGGAGCGCGCGCTCGAGCGCCTCACGCCCGTGTTCTCGGGCTTCACGGGCACCGAGGAGGACGAGCCCTGGGGGCACGTTCCGCCGCCCGCGCCCGACGCGCGCGCCTACCGCGTGTCCAACCCCGATCCCATCGCCGAGGCGCGGTTCGCGGCCGCGCTCGAGGACATCGCCGCCGCGGGCGTACCCGCGATCAACGCGGCCATCACCGGCTGGGTGAGCCGCGTCATCGAGCTCGCCGACGAGTTCGCGCTCGCCGTCGTCAGCTCGCGCGACGAGCAGGAGCGCGCGGGCATCGTGGTGCTCGAGCCCCCCGCCGGCCAGGTCACCTACCTCACGGCGTCGCTGCACAACCACGGCGTGACCGCCACGACCCGCAACGGGCAGGTGCGCCTCAGCATGCACGCGGCGACCACCGAGGAGACCCTCGACATGCTGCGTGCGGCGTTCGTGTCGTACGGCACGGCCGCGTCGTACTGAGCGTCGCCACCGAGCCCAGCGGATGCCGCGGCATCCGCCCGCTCGCTCGCGCCGTCGGATGCCGCGGCATCCGTGCTCTCGTTCGTCACGAAGTGGCGTGGCACGGCGGAATCCCGCTCACGCCGTGGAATCCCGTTCCATCGGGATTCCAGCGCACGAACGGGATTCGAGCGGCAGGGTCGCGGATGCGATCCGGTCGACGCTTTGTGAACACGGTGTGAACGTTTCGCGTGTCGGAACCATCGGTGTCGGTGCGCCGACGTACGCTCAACCCATCGGGCAAGGTGCCTGATCGAGTCGGCTTCGTGAAGCGCTCGTGGAGGGATTCGCCGGCCGGCGCGAAAGCCGAGCGGAAGCTCGGGGCGGGAGCGATTGTGGCCTCACTCGATACCTCCAAGTCCGTCGGTCGGAACACCGGTCGCGCATCGCGGCCCGAAGGCGCGGCACCCACGGGTGCCGCGCAATCCGTGCGGACGTACGTGCTCGACACCTCGGTGCTCCTGTCGGATCCCCGGGCGCTGTTCCGCTTCGCCGAGCACGCGGTGGTCCTTCCTGTCGTCGTCATCACGGAGCTCGAGGCGAAGCGCAACGACCCCGAGATCGGGTACTTCGCGCGCCAGTCGCTGCGCATCCTCGACGAGCTGCGCGTCGAGCACGAGCGGCTCGACTTCCCGATCCCGGTCGGGGAGGGCGGCTCGCTGCGCGTGGAGCTCAACCACTCGAGCCCCTCGGTGCTGCCGAGCGGACTGCAGCTCGGCGACAACGACTCGCGCATCCTCGCCTGCGCCGCCAACCTCGCGAACGACGGCGTCGCCGTCACGGTGGTCTCGAAGGACCTGCCGCTGCGCGTGAAGGCCGCGTCAATCGGCCTCGACGCCCAGGAGTACCGCGCCGAGCTCGCCCCCGACTCCGGCTGGACCGGCATGGCCGAGCTCTCGCTCGGCTCGAACGACATGGCGAAGCTCTACGAGCACGAGCGGCTCGAGACGACCGAGGTCGAGGCGCTGCCCGTCAACACGGGCCTCGTGATCCACTCGGAGCGCGGGTCGGCCCTCGGCCGCGTCGTCGGCGACCACGAGGTGCGCCTCGTACGCGGCGACCGCGACATCTTCGGCGTGCACGGTCGCTCGGCCGAGCAGCGGCTCGCGATCGACCTGCTGCTCGACCCCGAGATCGGCATCCTCTCGCTCGGCGGCCGCGCCGGCACCGGCAAGTCGGCGCTCGCGCTGTGCGCCGGCCTCGAGATGGTGCTCGAGCGGCAGCAGCACAAGAAGATCATGGTGTTCCGCCCGCTGTACGCGGTCGGCGGGCAGGAGCTCGGCTACCTGCCGGGCGACCAGGGCGAGAAGATGAACCCTTGGGGCCAGGCCGTGTTCGACACGCTCGGCTCGGTGGTCTCCGACAACGCGCTCGACGAGGTCGTCGACCGGGGCATCCTCGAAGTGCTGCCGCTCACGCACATCCGCGGCCGCTCGCTGCACGACGCGTTCGTGATCGTCGACGAGGCCCAGTCGCTCGAGCGCAACGTGCTCCTCACGGTCCTGAGCCGCATCGGCCAGAACTCGCGGGTCGTGCTCACCCACGACGTCGCCCAGCGCGACAACCTGCGCGTCGGCCGCCACGACGGCGTCGCGAGCGTCATCGAGACGCTGAAGGGGCATCCGCTGTTCGCCCACGTCACGCTCACCCGCTCGGAGCGCTCGGCGATCGCCGCGCTCGTCTCGGAGATGCTCGACGGGGCCGAGCTCACCTGACTTCTCCTGAAGCTCGCGGGGCGGTGGGGGCCGCCCCGCGAGCGGAGGAGTCAGCCGTAGATCCGCTCCCCGTACGACGGCCCGTAGTACTCCTCGAGGACCTCGAGCGAGTCGTCGGGGCGTTCGAGCGTGCGGGCGATGACGGGGCGACGGGGTGCGGCATCGGGGGCCCAGGTGGTCGGATCCCACGTCTTCGAGCGCAGGAACGCCTTCGAGCAGTGGAAGAACACCTCGTCGATCGCGACCTCGAGCACGAGCGTCGGCACGTGGGTGCGGACGCGCATCCGCTCGGCGTACGGCACGTCGCGCAGGAGCCGGGCACGGCCGTTGACCCGCAGCGTGTCGCCGCGGCCCGGGATCACGAAGTCGAGCCCGACGTGCGGGTTCGCGAGGACGTTGTGGAAGCCGTCGGCGCGGCGGTTGCCCGGCCGCTCGGGCAGCGCGATCGTCGCGTCGTCGAGCACGAGCGCGAACCCGGGCGGATCGCCCTTCGGTGAGACGTCGGCGTTGCCCTCCGCGTCGGCGGTCGCGATGAAGCACAGCGGGGAGGCGGCGAGCCAGGCGCGGTCGAGCTCGTGCAGCCGGCCGCGCACCTTGTTCCGCGCCGTGGGCAGCGGCTGCCCGACGAGCTCCTCGAGCTCGGCGACCGACGTGACCGGGGTTCCTCCGTGATCCATGGCTCCCACGCTACGCCCGGGCGTGAGGAGGCACCGACGCGAGAGGAGGCCGGATCCGTGGATCCGACCTCCTCATGAGTCTCGTGCTGCGCTACGCCTTCGGCGGCCGCGTCATCGACAGCAGGTCGAGGGCCGCGTCGAGCTGCTCCTCGGTGAGCTCGCCGCGCTCGACGAAGCCGAGGTCGACGACGGCGTCGCGCACGGTGATGCCGTTCTTGACCGAGTGCTTCGCGATCTTCGCGGCGTTCTCGTAGCCGATGTGCTTGTTGAGCGGCGTGACAATCGACGGCGACATGCCGGCGAGCGCGTTGGTGCGCTCGAGGTTCGCCTCGAGGCCGTCGACGGTCTTGTCGGCGAGCGCGCGCGTCGAGTTCGCGAGCAGGCGGATCGACTCGAGCAGCGCGGTGCCCATGACGGGGATCTGCACGTTGAGCTCGAACGAGCCGGATGCCCCGGCCCACGCGATCGTGGCGTCGTTGCCGATGACCCGCGAGCAGACCATGAGCACCGCCTCGGGGATGACGGGGTTCACCTTGCCGGGCATGATCGACGAGCCGGGCTGCAGATCGGGGATGCTCAGCTCGCCGAGGCCGGTGTTCGGGCCCGAGCCCATCCAGCGCAGGTCGTTGCAGATCTTCGTGAGGCTGACGGCGATGGTGCGCAGGGCGCCGGATGCGTCGACGAGGCCGTCGCGGTTGGCCTGCGCCTCGAAGTGGTCGACCGCCTCGGTGATCGGCAGCTCGGTCTCCTGCTGGAGCAGCTCGATGACGAGCTGCGGGAAGCCCGCTGGCGTGTTGATGCCGGTGCCGACCGCGGTGCCGCCGAGCGGGACCTCGGCGACCCGGGGGAGGGCCGTGCGCACGCGCTCGATGCCGAGGCGCACCTGGCGGGCATAGCCGCCGAACTCCTGGCCGAGGGTGACGGGCGTCGCGTCCATGAGGTGCGTGCGGCCGGCCTTGACGACGTCGGCCCACAGCTCGGCCTTCGCCTCGAGCGCGACCGCGAGGTGGTCGAGCGCGGGGACGAGGTCGTCGATGAGGGCCGCGGTCACGGCGATGTGCACCGACGTCGGGAAGACGTCGTTCGACGACTGCGACGCGTTCACGTGGTCGTTCGGGTGCACCGGCGAGCCGAGCTTCTCGGTCGCGATCGTGGCGAGCACCTCGTTCATGTTCATGTTCGAGGAGGTGCCGGAGCCGGTCTGGTAGACGTCGACCGGGAAGTGCGCGACGACGTCGTGGCGGCCGGAGATGACCTCGTCGGCGGCGTCCTCGATCGCGCGGGCGATCGCCGGGTCGAGCACGCCGAGGCGGGCGTTCGCCTGCGCAGCGGCCTTCTTGATGCGGGCGAGGGCCTGGACCTGCTGGACCTCGAGGCCCGAGCCCGAGATGGGGAAGTTCTCGACGGCGCGCTGCGTCTGCGCCCGATAGAGCGCCGAGGCCGGCACCCTCACCTCGCCCATGGTGTCGTGCTCGATGCGGTACTCGGCGGCGTTGTCCACCACGGTGTGTTCCCCTTCGGTTGCGTGCCGGATGCCCCGGCCGGAAGCCGCTCGCGCGGCTGGGCGGCGTCAGATGCGGCCGAGGACGACGTCGGTCTCGGCGCGGCCCTCGACGAGCCGGTAGTTCGCGCCCACGACAGCCAGCGTACCCGCTGCCACCGCGTCGCCGATCACCTCGGATCGCTCGAGCATCTCGGCGACGGTGTCGCGCAGGTGCTCGCGACCGACGAACGCCGCGTCGATGTGGTCGACCTCGATCGACGCGCCCGGCTCGACCCCGGCGACGCGTCGCACCGCGGGGACGATCTTGCCGACGAGCGACGCGATGTGCGGCGGCAGCGGCGCGGCGTCGGCGCCCTGCGACTCGATCGCCGCACGCACCGCGCCGCAGTGGTCGTGGCCGAGCACCAGGATGAGGGGCACGCCCAGCACGCCGACGGCGTACTCGAGCGAGCCGAGCGCCGAGTCCGAGACGACCTGCCCCGCGTTGCGCACCACGAAGGCGTCGCCGAGCCCGATGTCGAAGATGATCTCGGCGGAAAGGCGCGAGTCGGAGCATCCGAAGATCGCCACCAGCGGCCGCTGCACCTGGGCGAGCTCGCGCCGGCGATCGACGTCTTGACGCGGATGCCGCGGCTCACCCGCGATGAACCGCTGGTTGCCGGCTCGCAGCTCGCGCCAGGCCTCGGCGGGGGACTCGGTTCGGCGTTCGGTCGGCTGCTCGCTCACAGCGGCTCCTCTCGGGGCGGGTCGGGCTCGGCTTCGGATCAGCGCAGTGCGTCGATGGTGGGGGTGAGGGCGGTCGCCAGTGCCTCGAATTCCTCGGGCGTGCCGGTGCCGAGCAGGACGAACGTGCTGTCGCCCGCCTCGGTGGCGAGTCCGTACTCGGCGTTGCCCACGTCGTCGCCCGTGTCGCGGTTGTCGTACACGGTCCACTCGACGCCGTCGATGGTGGTGGTGCCGGTGGCGAGCGTGCGGGCGAGCAGGCCCGCCACCCACGTGGGGTTGGCCTCGAAGCCCTGGTACATGCCGATGTACTCGTCGCTCGGCGTGAGGTAGCCCACGTACCAGGCGGTGACCTCGTCGACCTGCGACGTGCGCAGCTCGGCGGCGTTCGCGCGCCACCCCTCGGGCAGCTCGGGCACCGCGAGCGGGTCGTCGATCGCGACCTGCGCCTGCTCGGCGATGGGGGCGACGTCGACGTCGCGCTCGAGGGCCGTGTCGGAGCGCGGCACGATCAGCACGATCACGAGCACGACCAGCAGGCTCGCGCCGAGCGCGAGCACGAGGTTGAGCACCGTCTGCCGCTGTCGGTGCAGTCGCGAGTTCTCGGCCTTGCGGGCGGCTGTCTCGTCAGGGGTCTCGGGGCGGCCGAGCTCGGCCACCTCGCGCGGCGGTCGCTGCGCCATCAGCGGGCGCCGGGGTCGTCGGATGCCGCGGGCGTGCCGCGCCCGGCTCCGGCGCGCGCCGCGTCGAGGCGCGCACGCGCGCCGATGAGCCACTCCTCGCACCGCGCCGCGAGCGCCTCGCCGCGCTCCCAGAGCGCGAGCGACTGCTCGAGGGTCGCGGAGCCCTGCTCGAGCTCGGCGACGACCTGCACGAGTTCGTCGCGCGCCTGCTCATAGCTCAACTCGGCGACATCGGTGGTGGGGGGCATGCCACCCATTCTATTCGGCGGCGCCGACCCCGCCGTCGCCGCCGTCCGCGCCCGTGGGGCGCCCTGCACCGCCGGTGGACGGCGCGGGCTCGCGGAGGTCGTGCGGCGCCGGTCCGGTGGAGACCGCGCCGAGCACGCCCTCGGCGAGCGTGAGGGTGAGGGTCGCGCCCTCGGGCGCGCCGGCCGGCGCCCGCAGCACGTGTCCGTCGGGTCCCTGCACGATGGCGTAGCCGCGGTCGAGCGTCGCCTGCGGCGACAGTGCGCGCAGGTGGCCCCGGAGCTCGCCGACTCGGGCCGTCTGCTTCTCGATGCAGCGCTCGACGAGCTCGGTGCCGCGCGCGACCCAGCGCGTGAGGTCCTCGGCGCGTCGGTCGACGATCCAGCCGGCGTCGGCGAGGGCCGGGCGGGCGCGGAGGTGGCCGATCCGGTCGATCTCGCGCGACAGCAGCGCGGAGAGCCGCATGCCGAGGCGGGCGCGGGCCTGCTCGACCCGCAGGAGCTCCTCGGCGACGTCGGGCACGACGCGCTTCGCGGCATCCGTCGGCGTGGAGGCTCGGAGGTCGGCGACGTCGTCGAGCAGCGGCCGGTCGGCCTCGTGGCCGATGGCCGACACGATGGGGGTGGATGCCGCGGCCGCCGCCCGCACCACCCGCTCGTCGCTGAACCCCAGCAGGTTCTGGAAGTCGCCGCCGCCGCGCGCGACGATGATGACCTCGACCGCGGGATCAGCGTCGAGGCGCCGGATCGCCGCGACGACCTCGGGCGCGGTGCGGTCTCCCTGCACCGACGCGTACGCCGTGCGGAACTCGACCGCGGGCCAACGCAGGCGGGCGTTGCGCAGCACGTCCTGCTCGGCGTCGCTGTCGCGCGCCGTGACGAGGCCGACGACCGCCGGCAGGAAGGGGAGGCGCTTCTTGCGGTCGGCGTCGAACAGGCCCTCGGCGGCGAGCTGCCGGCGCAGGCGCTCGAGGCGCTCGAGCAGGTCGCCGAGGCCGACGTGCTTCATGTCGTAGACCTGCATCGAGAGCGTGCCGCCCTTGACCCACCAGCTCGGCTTCGCGAGCAGCACCGCGTGGTCGCCCTGCTTGAACTGCTCGGACAGGCGCGCGCGCACCGACGACCACATGGTGAACGAGATCGTGGCGTCGGTCTCGAGGTCCTTCAGCTTGCCGTAGACGTTGCCGCCCGAGACGCCCCACTGCGTGATCTCGCCCTCGACCCACACGGTGCCGAGCCGGTCGAGGTACTCCTTGAGCTTCGCCGAGAGCAGCGCGACGGGCCACGGATGCTCGCGCGTCGCCTGTGCGTCGGTCATAGGGGCCTCCCGCCGCCCGCCCAGCATCGCCCGCGTAGGATGGACACCGTGACGAGCACGACGGATGCCCCGCGAATCGGCCTCGGGATGCCCAGGATGCCGGGCGTTCGCGGCCGGCTCAAGGATATCCCCGCCCCCCGACCCAAGCGGGTGCTGCTCGCGGCGCCGCGGGGCTACTGCGCGGGCGTCGACCGCGCCGTGATCGCCGTCGAGAAGGCGCTCGAGCACTACGGCGCGCCCGTCTACGTGCGCAAGCAGATCGTGCACAACATCCACGTGGTGACCGAGCTCGAGAAGCAGGGCGCGATCTTCGTCGACGAGGTCGACGAGGTGCCCGAGGGCGCCCACGTGGTGTTCAGCGCGCACGGGGTCTCGCCCGCCGTCGTGAACTCGGCGGCCGACCGCGGCCTGCACGCGATCGACGCGACCTGCCCGCTCGTCACGAAGGTGCACCGCGAGGCCGTGCGCTTCGCGCGCGACGACTACGAGATCCTGCTCATCGGCCACGAGGGGCACGAGGAGGTCGAGGGCACCGCTGGTGAGGCGCCCGACCACGTCACGCTCGTGAACAGCCCCGACGACGTGCCGAACATCGAGGTGCGCGACCCCGAGAAGGTCGTCTGGCTGTCGCAGACCACCCTGTCGGTCGACGAGACCATGGAGACCGTGCGGCGACTGCGCGAGCGCTTCCCGGCCTTGCAGGACCCGCCCTCCGACGACATCTGCTACGCCACGCAGAACCGCCAGGTCGCGATCAAGAAGGTCGCGCAGGAGGCCGAGCTCGTGATCGTGGTCGGCTCGGCGAACTCGTCGAACAGCGTCCGCCTCGTCGAGGTGGCCCTCGAGAACGGCGCGAAGGCCGCATACCGGGTGGACTACTCGACCGAGATCAAGCAGGAGTGGCTCGACGGCGTGTCGACGGTCGGCGTGACGAGCGGGGCATCCGTGCCCGAGGGGCTCGTGAAGGAGGTGCTCCTCGAACTGGAGGACGCCGGCTACGCCGACGTCGCCGAGGTGAAGACGGCCGAGGAGGACCTCATGTTCTCGCTGCCGAAGGAGCTGCGCCGCGACCTCAGCGGCAACCGCGACGCCCGTGCCCTCGGTGGGCGCTCGCGCGCGAACGCCGACGCCTGAGCGCGACGGCGCGGCATGACGGATGCCGCCGGCGAGGTCCCGGCGCGCGATGCGGGCCGCGCAGCGGCGCTACGGCGCGGTGGTGCCCCCCATGCGCTCGATGTAGGCCACGAACGTCGGATCGTTGAGGAACACGATCGACACGAGCACCATCATGAGCACGAGCGACAGCACGCCGCCGAGGATCGGCACCCAGAACGCCGTCCTGCGGGCGCGCAGGCGCAGGATGGACCAGCCGAGCGTCGCCGCGTAGAGCGCGAGCTGCAGCACCGTGCCGACCATGGTGAGCGTGGGCAGCCACTCGGGCGGCGTGAAGTCGCCGACGCCCTGCTGCTCGTAGACGAGGGAGACCTGCTGCGGGAGCACCTGCAGGCTCGCCGCGGTGTTGATCGCGCCGAACGCGCCGAGTGCGAGCAGTGCGATGGTCACGACGCGATCGACGGCGCTGGGCGGGCGCTCGCCGGGCAGCGCGACCGGAGCCGGCGGAGGCGGGGGCGCGGTGGGCTGCGCCGGAGGGGCCGGCTGCACGGGTGGCGCCGACTCGTCGGCGGGCGGCTGCCACGTCCACCCATCGGGTGCATACTCGCCGTAGCGCGGACGAGGCCGCTCGTCGGCGGCGCCACCCTGACCGGGGGCGTCGGGCGTGCGAGCGGCCTCGTCCTGCGACATCCGTGTGCCTACGCGCTGATCGACTGGCCGGCCGAGCCGAGCTGGCGGGTCGACTCGCCGACGCGGACGGCCATCGCCGACTCGGCGACCTTGCCCCAGGCGCGCGGGTCGTAGAGCTTCTTGTTGCCGACCGAGCCGTCGACCTTCAGCACGCCGTCGTAGTTGTCGAACATGTAGCCGGCGATCGAGCGCGTGAACGCGTACTGCGTGTCGGTGTCGATGTTCATCTTCACGACGCCGTTGCGCACGGCCTCGGCGATCTCCTCGTCGGTCGAGCCCGATCCGCCGTGGAAGACGAGGTCGAGCGGCTTCGGCCCGGTGCTGTACTTCGCGGCGAGGCCGTCCTGGATCTCCTTGAGGAGCTCGGGGCGGAGCTTCACGTTGCCGGGGGCGTACACGCCGTGCACGTTGCCGAACGTGAGCGCGGCCATGTAGCGGCCGTTCTCGCCGAGGCCGAGCGCCTCGACCGTCTTGATCGCGTCGTCGAGCGTCGTGTAGAGGTGCTCGTTGATCTCGTGGCTGACGCCGTCCTCCTCGCCGCCGACCACGCCGATCTCGACCTCGAGCACGGCGTTGATGGCCTTCATGCGGGGGAGGATCTCCTTGGCGATCTCGAGGTTCTCGTCGAGCGGGACCGCCGAGCCGTCCCACATGTGGGACTGGAAGATCGGGTTGCGGCCGGCCTTGACCTCCTCCTCGGAGGCGGCGATGAGCGGGAACACGAAGTCGTCGAGCGCGTTCTTCGGGCAGTGGTCGGTGTGCAGCGCGACCGTGATCGGGTAGGACTTGGCGACCTCGTGCGCGAACCGCGCGAACGCCAGCGCGCCGGCGGAGCGGGCCTTCACGGTGTGGCCGGCGAAGTAGTCGGCGCCGCCCGTGGTCACCTGGATGATGCCGTCGGAGCCCGACTCGGCCAGACCCTGCAGCACCGCGTTGAGCGTCTGCGAGGAGGAGACGTTGAACGCCGGGAAGGCGAAGCCCTTCGCCTTGGCGGTGTCGAGCATCTCGGCGTACTGCTCCGGGGTTGCGATGGGCATGGTGCTCCTTCGAAGGTGACGTTGGGTTCGGGGACGAGTCTAGCGAGGTGGCGAGGAGTGCTCAGGTCGCCCGTGACGGGCGGCAGGGTCGGTCGGCGCCGTGCAGGATGGACGGATGACCTCCCCACGCGCCGAGTCCATCGCCGACCTCGACGACGCGGTGGCGCGTGGGCTGCGGGATGCGACGGCGGCGGCCGCGGCATCCGTCGTGCCCCTCGTCGGCTCGGGAGACGGCATGGCCGTGGACGGCACCGCGGTGGATGCGCTGCGGGCCGCGCTCGCGACCCTCGCCGTCGACGGTCGCGTCGTCGCCGGTGAGGGCGAGAAGGACGCGGCGCCGATGCTCGCGCCGGGCGAGCGGTTCGGCACTGGCGGTCTCGCCCTCGACCTCGCGGTGGACCCGGTCGACGGCACGCGGCTCGCGGCATCCGGTCGCGACGGGGCGATGGCCGTGCTCGCCGTCACCGGTCGCGGCGGCTTCGCCGACCTCGGCCCGGCGCACTACCTCGCGAAGCAGGTCACGTGGCTGCCGGATGCCGCGGGGCTGCCCATCGACCGGCTGGTCGCGCGCCTCGCCGAGGTGCGCGGCGTGGCGCCGGCCGACGTGCGCGTCGCGGTGCAGGACCGGCCCCGGAACGCCGACGTCGCCGCGAGCGCCCGTGCGGCGGGGGCGACCGTAGTGCCGTTCGAGCACGGCGACATCGAGCGGTCGCTGCGCGCCGCACAGCCCGGCACGGACCTCGACGTGGTGACCGGCATCGGGGGAGCACCCGAGGGACTGCTGACGGCCGCCGCCGTGCGGGCGCTCGGCGCTGACATGGTCGCGTCGTACGCGCCGCAGTCCGCCGGCGAGGCGGAGCGGCTCGCGGCATCCGGTCGCTCGGCGACCACGCGGCTCGCGATCGACGACCTCTGCCCGAGCCCCGCGTGGCTGTTCCTCAGCGCGGTCACGGCGTGCCGGCCGGGGGCCGACGGCGTGCTCGAGGCGGCACGGCGCGAGGCCCGCGGCATCCGAGTCGCGTCGTGGCACGTCGGGCCGGGGCGCGCGCCGCAGTGGTCGGAGCTGCTCGTCGGGGACGACGGCGCGGTCGCCGGCGCCGGTCGTTGAGGGCGGTCGGGCCCGACCGTTCAGCGTCGTCGCGCGCGACCGTTGGACCCGATCGGCACGACCGTTAAGAACGCACGAACTTTCACGTCATCCGCGGTCGGGAATACGTTTTCCCACGGGTGGAATCGTTAAGCTCGAAGCAGGCTCGGCACCGGTTCGCGGATGCCATTCCGGCCGCGACCTCCGACCGACGACCCCGGGAAGGACCCCGATCGTGAGCACCGACACCGAAAGCAGCCTCTACCTGCACCCCGACCGCAACATCGCGCTCGAGCTGGTGCGGGCCACCGAGGCCGCCGCCATCCGCTCGTACCCGTGGATCGGGCGCGGCGACAAGCTCGCGGCCGACGGCGCGGCGGTCGACGCCATGCGGGCGTTCCTCGGCACGGTCAACTTCGACGGCGTCGTGGTCATCGGCGAGGGCGAGAAGGACGAGGCGCCCATGCTCTTCAACGGCGAGCGAGTCGGCAACGGCCGCGGTCCGGCCTGCGACATCGCCGTCGACCCGATCGACGGCACCTCGCTCACGGCGGCGGGCCGCCAGAACGCGCTGTCGGTGATCGCGGTCGCCGACCGCGGCACGATGCTCGACGCGTCATCCGTCTTCTACATGGACAAGATCGTCACGGATGCCGCGGGCATCGGCGTCGTCGACATCCGCAAGCCGATCGGCGAGAACCTCCGCGCGCTCGCGGCCGCCAAGGGCAAGGAGGTCGGCGAGCTCCGGGTCGCGGTGCTCAACCGCCCGCGGCACGAGCAGCTCATCGCCGACATCCGCGCGGCCGGCGCCGGCACGCGCCTCATCAGCGACGGCGACGTGGCCGGCGGCATCAACGCGGCCCGCTACGAGTCGCGCATCGACATGTGCGTCGGCATCGGCGGCAGCCCCGAGGGCATCACCACCGCGTGCGCGATCAAGGCGCTCGGCGGATTCATGCAGGGCCGGCTCGCGCCGAAGGACGACGCCGAGCGCGCCCGCGGCGAGGCGGCGGGTCTCGACTGCGACCAGGTCTACGAGCTCGACGACCTCGTGCGCAGCGACAACACGTTCTTCGTCGCCACGGGCGTGACCGACGGCGAGCTCGTCGACGGCGTGCGCAAGAAGGGCCCGATCATCCGCACCGAGTCGATCGTGCTGCGCGGCAAGTCGGGCACCATCCGCCGCGTCGTGGCCGACCACCTCGTGGAGAAGTGGCTCGACGAAGCCGACCGCTGACCCGATTCCGCGGGCGGATGTGGGCGGGACCCGCCAGAATGGCGGAATGACCGACGCGACGAAGCTGCCGCGCGCCCTGCGCCCGTTCGCCTCGGGCCAGTACCGGCTGCTCGTCGTCGCGCTCGCCGCGTCGCTACTCTCGGCCGGGGCGTGGATCGTGGCGGCCGCGTGGCAGGTAATCGAGCTCGGCGGCTCGCCCGTCGACCTCTCGATCGTCGCGGTCGGGGCGAGCCTTGGCCTCGTGCTCGCCGTGCTGGTCGGCGGGGTCGTGGCCGACCGCGTGCCGCAACGGCGCATCCTGCTCGTCGTCGAGGTCGCGCGCGCGGTCGTCTTCACCGTGGCCGGACTCCTCGCCGTGTCGGGCGTCATCGAGGTGTGGCAGCTGGCGGTGCTGTCGTTCGTGCTCGGCGTCGCCGACGGCTTCTTCTACCCGGCGTACTCCGCCTGGCTGCCCGCCCTGCTGCCGGCCGACCAGCTGCTCGCCGCGAACGGGGTCGAGGGCGTGCTGCGCCCGGTGGCGCAGAACGCCGCGGGTCCGGCGGTCGCGAGCGCGCTCATCGCGGTGCAGGCGCCGTGGTTGGCGTTCCTGACGGTCGCGGTGCTGCAGCTCGTCGCCATCGTGGGGCTCGCCATCATGCGCACCACGGCAGTGCGCCGCGAGCTCGACGACGTCGATGCGCACCCGCTGCGACAGATGTTCACGGACTTCCGCGACGGCTTCGGGTACCTGCTGCGCACGCGGTGGCTCTTCGCGACGCTCGCGTTCTCGATCCTGCTCGTGCTCGTGGTGATCGGGCCCATCGAGGTGCTCATCCCGTTCGCGGTCCGCGACCAGGCGGGCGGCGGGGCCGGCGAGTTCGCGCTCGTGCTCGCCTCCTTCGGCATCGGCGGCGCCGTCGGATCGCTGCTCGTCGCGTCGTTCCCGCTGCCGCGGCGCTACCTGACGCTCATGATCATCGCGTGGGGCTTCGGATGCATCCCGCTCGCGCTCATCGGCGTGACCCCGTGGCTGTGGGTCATGGTGGTCGCGACGTTCATCGTCGGCTTCCTCTTCGACGGCGCCTCGGTGGTGTGGGGCACGCTCCTGCAGCGGCGCGTGCCGCCGGCGATGCTCGGCCGCGTGTCGAGCCTCGACTTCTTCGTGTCGCTGGCGCTCATGCCGATCTCGATGGCGGTGGCCGGTCCGCTCGGCGAATGGCTCGGGCTGGCGCCCGCCTTCCTCATCGCGGGCCTGGTGCCGCCGCTCCTCGCGGTGATCACGCTCGCCTCGGCGAGACTCGGGCAGGACGAGCTCGCGCATCCGCTCGACGGTCATCCCGATGAAACCGCCGTGACCGGGCCGGGAGCCGCGGCCGGCTTCGATCCGCCGGCAGACGAACGTCATCCTCGCGCCGAGGCGACGGAGCGCGTCGATCCCGAACCGGGCTGATCCCCGACGCCTGGGGCATCGCCTGGTTCCGCGATCCGGCGGGAACGTGCCGAGCACCATCGAGATATGAACGCGGGCGGACCCTCGACGCCGCGGCCCCCGTGTGGAAGCGTGGCGGGTACGGATACGAAGGGGAGGACGTTTCGTGGTCAGCATCAAGGATGCATTCCCGGGATTCAGCGTCGACGACCTCGGCGCCGCGCGCGAGTTCTACGGGACGAAGCTCGGGTTGTCGGTCGAGGACGCGCCGATGGGCTCGTTGAACGTGACCCTGCCGTCGGGCCAGGTGGTGTTCGTCTACCAGAAGGACGACCACGAACCGGCGACGTTCACGATCCTGAACCTCGTGGTCGAGGACATCGACCGCGCGGTCGACGAGCTGAACGCGGCCGGGGTCGTGACGAAGATCTACTCGGGTGACCTGGACTTCGGGACCGACGAGCGGGGGATCTCTCGCAGCTCGGAGGACAACCCGGGCCCGAACATCGCGTGGTTCCGCGACCCGGCCGCGAACGTCATCAGCGTCATCGAGGACTGACCCGCCGAAGGTGGCGTCAGGCGGCAACGGCTGGTCGGAGCTGAGTCGGCGGCGCGGCGCGACGCCGACGGTTAGTCGGTCGCGCCGTCGCCGACCTCGAGCCGGCGCCGGATCTCGGGGTCGAGCTCGAGGAGGGACCGGCCGTCGGACGAGCGTGCGTCGAACTCGTCGACGACGACCGCCTCGGTGACCTCGGGCGCGGTGAGCCGGCGGGGCTGCTCGTGCACCGCAGCGGGCGCTGCGAGGAGCGACACCTTGGTCTCGTCGATGCCGGGGAATTGGCGAGCGGTCACCAGCACGCGCGACTCGAGCGAGTTGGCGAACTTGTTGTAGCTGTCGACCGTGCGCTCGATCGCCTTGCGGAGGCCCTCGGCATGGCCGGCGAGCGTGCCGATGCGCTGGTAGAGGGTGTTGCCGAGATCGAAGAGCTTCTTGGCCTCGTCGGACACGGCCTGCTGTTGCCAGGTGAACGCCACGGTCTTGAGCACGGCCCAGAGGTTCACAGGAGAGGCGAGCGCCACGCGCTTGCCGAACGCGTAGTCCAGCAGTGCGGGATCGGCCTCGAGCGCGGATGACAGCAGCGATTCGCTCGGGATGAATGCGATCACGAACTCGGGGCTCGCGTCGAGGCCCTCCCAGTAGGTCTTCTTGGCGAGCGCGTCGATGTGGCTGCGCACCGCCCGCACGTGCCGGGCGATGAGCTCCTTGCGCCGCGCGCCCTCGTCGCCGGTGGCCGTGAAGGGGATCTGGCTCGCCTCGAGGTAGTGCTCGAGCGGCACCTTCGCGTCGAGCGGGATCGACTTGCTGCCCGGGAGCCGCACGACCATGTCGGGGCGGCCCGATCCGGCGTCGGTCACGATGCTCTGCTGCGTGAAGAAGTCGACGTACTGGGTGAGCCCGGCCGCCTCGACCACGCGGCGCAGCTGTGTCTCGCCCCACACGCCGCGTGTGCTGTTGGATCGCAGCGCGGAGGCGAGCGACTCGGTCGTGGCACGGAGCTCGGCGTCGGAGGCCTGGGCCTGCTTCAGCTGCTGAGCGATCGACCCGTACTGCTCGCTGCGCTGCCGCTCGAGCTCGGTGACCTTCACGTGCATGGTCTGCAGCGTCTCGCGCACGGGGCTCAGCGCCTCGAGGACGGCGCTCTCGCGCTTCGCCCGCGCCTCGCGCTCGGTCTGGTCGCTGCGCTGCTGCTCGACCAGATCGCGGTAGCGCGACCGGTGCTCCTCGATCTGCTGCTCGAGGCCCTCGACGGTCGACATGGCCGACGCCAGGTCGGCCTGGAGGCGCGCGCGGGCCTCCTGCTCGTGCGCACGGAGCTCGGACATCGCGGCCGCCTCGGCGGCGCGCACCTCGGCCAGCTGCGCCTGGTGACGGGCCTCGATCAGCGCCGGATCCTCGGCGACGGGGTCGCTGGTCGGACGACGTATCGACCGTACGGCGACGATCAGGCCGCCGAGGACGGCGCCGATCACGAGGCCGATGACGAGTGCGAGGAGGTCCATGCCGTCAGTGTTGCAGCGGCATCCGACATCGACCGCGAGGCGGCCCGGCCGGGCGTGGATCGGGGCCGCGGCGGCGCCCGTCGGCCGCTGCGCCACGTTGCCGGCCTGCGCGCCACTTGTACTGGCGCAGCGGGCGTGGAACTGGCGCAGAGCCACTCGTCACGCGGCGGCGCTCGGCCGGGCGGAGATCGGGTGCGCTACTGCAGCGCCATCGGCCCGTGGGCCGACTGCTGCGCCTGCGTCGCGACGGGACCGATCGCGCCGAGCGGCACGCGGGTGATGTGCGCCAGGCGCTCGACGTCGTCGGCCTCGTGGCGCTTCGCGGCGTGCACGATGATCGCCGCGCACGCCTCGGCGTCGGCGAGCGCGTCGTGGTGCGAGAAGTCCTCGAACCCGGCGGCCATCGCCGCCGACGGCAGCCGGTACGACTCGAGGTGGTAGGTGCGGCGCGCCACCTGCAGGCTGCAGAGGTAGCGGAAGTCGGGGATCGGGAGCCCGAACGCGGTCGACGTCTTCGCGATGACGCCCATGTCGAACCCGGCGTTGTGGGCGACGAGCACGTCGCTCCCGGCGAACTCCCGCAGCGCGGGCAGGTGCACGGGCCAGCCGGGCGCATCGTCGACCATGTCGCGCGTGATGCCGTGGATGCGCACGTTCCACTCCGAGAACTCATCGTGCGGGAACGGCGGCCGGATGTACCAGTGCACCCGGTCGACGACCCTGCCGTCGCGCACCTTCACGAGGCCGACCGAGCAGGCCGACGCGCTCGACGGATTGGCGGTCTCGAAGTCGATCGCGGTGAAGTCCACTGGCACGCGTGCATCGTCGCACGCGGTTCCGACACGGCCGGGCGCGTCGTGTGGCGCGTCGGCGATCGGGCTCCGGATGCCTCGGCGGCGCGGCATCCGACGGGTTGACGGATGCCGCGGGCAGGGCGTGGAATGGCTGCGGGCGCACCGAGCCGACGAGCGCCGCGAGGTGAGGAGACCCGATGACCGAGCTGCCCGCACCGGTTGCGGAGGCGTTCGCCGCGACCAACGCAGGCGACCTCGACCGGTTCGTCGGCGCCTTCGCCGACGACGGCGTCATCGACGACTGGGGCCGCGAGTTCCGCGGCCGGGAGGAGATCGCCGGCTGGAGCCGCCGCGAGTCGATCGGCGTGAACCAGACCTTCGACGTCACCGACGTGCGCGCGGCGGGCGACGAGGTGATCGTCGCGGCCGACGTCGGCGGCGACGGGTTCAACGGGCCCTCGACGTTCACCTTCCGGCTCGCGCCGGGCGGCGCGGCCATCGAGCGCATGACCATCACGGGGTGAGCGAGCCGTGAGCGATTCCCCCGAGACCACGGGCACCGGCCGGCGCGACGGCCTCGTCGCCGACCCGACCGACCCCGCGACCGTGCGGTCGGCGCGCTCGTTCGGCGCCGCGGCATCCGTGTACCACGCATCGCGCCCGGGCTACCCGGTCGACGCGATCGCCTGGCTCATCGGCGACGCGCAGCGCGTGCTCGACCTCGGGGCCGGCACCGGCAAGCTCACCGAGGCGCTCATCGAGCTCGACCGCGACGTGATCGCCGTCGACCCGGTCGAGGAGATGCTCGAAGAGCTCGAGGTCGCGGTGCCCGGGGTGCCGCGCATCCTCGGCACGGCCGAGGACATCCCCATCGAGGACGACTCGGTCGACGCGGTCGTGGCCGGCCAGGCGTGGCACTGGTTCGTGCCCGAGCGCGCGGTGCCCGAGATCGCACGCGTGCTGCGTCCTGGCGGCGTGCTCGGCCTGGTCTGGAACAGCCGCGACACGAGCGCGGCCTGGCTGCGCGAGGCCGGCGAGATCATGCACGAGCGGCACGACGCGAGCGCCACGTTCGAGAGCTACGTGCGCATCGGGGGGCCGTTCGGCCCGATCGAGGAGCACACGGTCGAGTGGCACGAGCGGATGTCGCGCTCGCGCTTCCTCGACCTCGTGCGCTCGCGCAGTTCCTTCATCACGGCGTCGCCCGAGGAGCAGGCGTCGACCATCGCGACGCTCGAGACGCTGCTCGACACGCATCCCGACGTCGCCGGCGCGGAGGAGCTCGCGGTGCCCTACGTCACGCGCTGCTTCCGCGCACGCCTCCGGTAGCCGGCTCCGCCCGCGGGGCCGGCTCAGCCGTCCAGCAGGTCGGCCGTCGCGCGCAGGATCGCGACCACGGCGTCGCGCTGCCGATCGGATACCGCGCCGTCGTCGGTGCGCGATCCGGGGCCGACCGGCGTGACCGTGCCGGTCCCCACCGTCGCGACGCCGTCGGCGGCGACCGCCGACGCGCTCGCAGTGCCGAGCAGGATCCGCCCGCCGAGCACCTCCTCGCCGTGGAACTCGGGCGTCTGCCGGCGGTTCGGGCCGAACTGCTCGACGACCTGCCGCACGAAGTCCCGGTTCGCGACCGAGCCGAGCCCGGTCGTCAGCAGCGGGATCGCCGTGCGCGTGAAGTCGCCGTGGCCGCCCGACTCCCACGCCACCTCGGTGGCCTTGCAGGCGCTGAACAGCACCTCGCGCCGCACGCCGGCGGCCCTCGGCGCTGCCGGCGCGACCACCTCTGAGGCGAGCACGCTCGCGATCGCGGCATCCCGCACCGCGTCGTCGTCATCGGACACCGGGGCGACGCCCCGGTCGGCGCGGTACGCCTGCTCGTCCTCGCGCGTGAGCACGACGGCGCGCGGCAGCGAGTCGCCGACCGGCGTGAGGTCCACGCGCGGCGCGCGGTTCGCCGAGCCCGAGTGGCAGCTGTCGAAGAACGCGGTGAGCGCCACGCCCTCGGGGATCACGTCCCAGATGCGGGCGAGGTCGTCGTCGATGATGAGCCGGCCCTGCTTGCGGAAGTCCACGGGGCAGAGCGCCTCGTCCTTCGCGACGTCGCCGTCCTCCTCGTCGGCGTCGAGGTCGGGCACGAAGGTGCCGTGTCCCGAGTACTGCACCGCGAGCACGTCGCCCGGCGCGGCCTGGCTCACGAGCTCGAGGATGGCGCGGAGGATCGCGTCGCGGGTGGCCGCGGCATCCGTCAGCTCGGTGACCTCGAACTGCGCCGCGCGCAGGGCCTCGGCCCAGGCGCGCGCGTCGGCGACGCAGCCGCGCAGGCGGTCGCCCTCGTCGGGGTAGGCGTCGACGCCGATGCAGAGCGCCCGGCGGGCGCCCGTGCCCGGTGCGGCATCCTTGCCCCCGGCGCCGTCGGCCGAGCGGGTGCCTGCGACGGCCGCGGGCACGTCCTCGTACTCGGGCCAGGGGGCGATCTCGCGCGAGCGTCGCTTCGGGAAGGCCGCGACCGCGCCCACGCCCGCGACGCGTCGGGCCACGCTCTCCATGGTCGGGGCGTCGGCGTCGAAGTCGCCGTGCGAGGTGGCGGCGCTCGCCGTGCGCACGCCGACGGCGTTCGGGGCGAGCACGAGGTCGCCGTCGGCCGACGCGCCCGTGAAGAAGTCGGCGAGCTCGGCGTCGCGCGTGAGGAACTTCGCCATGCCCAGGATCGGGGTCGCCTTCTGCGGCTCGAACGACGCCGACACGAGGTAGAGCAGCGACTTGTTGTAGATGCGCAGGCACGTGTCGGCGCGCTCGGCCTCGTCGTCCATCGTGAAGATCGCGACGCGCGCGATCTTGCCGCTGCGCGCGTGCGGCATCACGAGCTTCGAGAAGGTGTCCACTCGCACGGCCGGCGCGAGCAGGCTGAGCGACGCGATCTCGGGGACATCCGCCTCGAGTGCAGCGTCGAGCAGGTGCGAGTGGAAGATCGAGCCCGCGCTGTGGCCGACCGCGTGCACCTCGATCTCGTTGGGGTGCTCGGCCATGAACTTCGCGAGGGCGCGCACGAAGTAGTGGCCGCCGCCACCCTTGACGGATGCCGCGGCCGCGTCGATCTTCATGTCGTTCCAGATCCCGCCGCCGCCGAGCAGGCGCGCGGCGACCTCGAGGAACGTGTCCTTCGCCTCGTCGACCCAGCCGCGGCGGCCGCCCGAGGCCCAACGCCGGAGTGCGTCCCACAGCGCCGTGCCGAGGCCCGTCTCCCACACGAAGTGGATCGGGTAGACGCCGTTCTCCTTCCACCACGCCACCTGCTGCTGCGCGATGCCGAAGCCCGAGGCCTTGTCGACGAGCCCGCCGTGCGCGTAGAGCACGACCGGCACGGGACCGGGCGCGTGCGCGGCGATGAACGCGGGCAGGTGCGTCTCGAAGACGGCGTCGACGTCACCCGTGGTCGTGCGGTAGGCGCCCACGTCGCGCGGCTCGGAGGGCGCGCCCGTGGCGAGCTTGCCGTCCTCGAGCGTGATCACGTGCGGCCGCAGGTCGGCGAGCTCCGCCGCCGAGAGGTCGGGGCCGCCGCGCGGGGCGGCCGGGGCCGCAGCGGTCGGCGGCGACGGGGGAGCGGACGGGCTCGGCGGGCGTACGGCGTTCATGGCTGCGGTCCTTCCGGGATGGGCTGGTCGGGCTGGTCGATCGGTGCGGGCGGTGCGGACTGGTCGGGCGGTGCGGGCGGGATGGGCTGGTCGGGCGGCGCGGGCTGGTCGATCGGTGCGGGCTGGTCGAGGTGGATGCGTGCGCGCGGGTGCGCGTACACGGCGTAGGCGAGCTCGGAGAGGTCGGCCACCTCGTTCGCGGCGTGACGGGCCTTGCGCGTCGCCTCGGCCATCGTGAGCCGGTCGTCGGCGAGCGCGAGGTAGAACGCCTCCACGAACGTCGAGGCCGGCTCGTCGCCGACGGCCCACGAGCATCCGACGAACGCGGCGGCGCCGCCGCGAAGGAACGCCTCGGGGAATCCGCCGAGTGCCGCGGGGCCGGCCGGCAGGCGGCCGATGTCGCACGCGTTGAGGAACACGAACGGCCCGGTGTCGGCGTCGTCGATGCGTCCCCGGTCGGGCAGGTCGCGACGCAGCTCGCCGTCGGAGTACCGCGCGAGCGGCAGGTCCTCCGTCTCGCTGAACGCCGCCAGCAGCAGCTCCTGCACCTGCGGCGGCGCGGCGCTCCAGCGTCCGTGCCCGGCGAAGTGCAGCAGGTCGAATCCCTGCCGCATGAGCCCGGTGATGCCGTCGGCGTCGTCGGGGTCGATGGTCGTCGCGGCGAACCGCTCCTCGAGGAACTTCCGTTCCTCGGCGGTGTGCGCGAGGCGCAGGTGCCGATCGGCGTAGTCGGGGCACACGAAGCGAACGCCCGCGGCCGTCACGGTCAGCTCGGTCGGGTGCGCCGTGTCGTACACCCACCGGGTGAGGCCGTAGCCGCTGAGGAAGCGCGGCTTCCGGTCGTCGGCGACGCCCGGCGGCGGCACGAGGTGCACGACCTCCCACGGGATGTCGAGCTCGCCCGCGGTCTGCACGATGAGGCCGTCGAGGTCGTCCTTGGCCGTCCAGAGGAACGCGAGCACCTTCGGGGAGAAGAGCGCCTGGGCGAGCCCCATGCCGAGCCGCCGCAGGCGGTCGCGGCCGCGGCGCGCGCGCTTGTCGCGATCGGTGATCTCGGCGAGCTCGGCACGGATGCCGGCCACCTTCTCGTACGTGCGCGAGATGAAGGCGGCCTTGTCGGCGATGGGGGTCTCGCACTCGGCGGCGTCGGGACCGACGGTCACGCGGATGCGCAGTCGCGAGTCGGTGCCGACGATCGACTCGTCGATGCGGATGCTCGGCAGCGCCACGAGCTCGGGGTCGGGCTCGACGACGTCGGCGGTCACCCGGGTCGGCTCGACGGCGCGTGCGCCCGCGGCGACGATCTCCGCGGTGAGTCGCAGCGTGGCGAGCGGCAGGTCGGAGTCCTGGCGCACGACGAGCGACACCTCGCCGTTGCCCGGGATCGGCCCGACGACGCGGAACACGTGCTCGGCGACGTCCGCGTCGGATTCCGGCAGGCGTTCGGCGATGGTCTCGCGTTCGCCCTCCACGAGGCGGAACCCCCGCAACGCGATCGTCACCGTGACGTCCCGTCGCGGATCGATCATGATCCCCTGCTCGGCGTTCGTCGTGCCCGCGGATGCCTCGAGCCGCCGCCGGCTCAGGCGGAATCGGACCTCGGCGACCTCGTCGACCACGACGCGGCGGGGCATCTCGGCGTGCACGTGCGCGAGCGCGCGCCGCTCGGCGGACTCGTCGCCGGCACCGCCGACACCCGTCGAATCCTCGGGGCCGAAGTCGGGGGGCAGGCCCGGCGTGGGCAGCGGGAACGACGGGAGCGGCGGCGGCGGTGGCGCGGATCGAGTGAGCGGCGGTTCCTCGGCGCCGGGCTCGGCGGCCTCCGCGGGCGGCTCCGCGCTCCGAGGCGCCTCGGGCGCCGCGGTCTCCAGCCGCGCAGCGTAGACGCGGGCGAGCTCCTCGGCCTCCGCCTCGGTCTCGCACTCCACGACCACGACGACCCCGCGCCGCGGCCCGATGGCGAACGGGAGCACGACCTCGAGCGCGTCGGGGTCCTCTCCCGTCGGGCGGAACGAGCAGAGCAGGTCCTCGACCTGCACGAACACGATCACGCGCCGGGGGTCGACGTCCTCGGCGAGCGAGATGACGACGACCGGCGGCCCCCCACCCGTTCCGACGAGGTCGGCGCGCGCGAGCACGCGTCCCGACGAGGGCGGCGTCCATTCGAGCGCCTCCGCCGGGGCGACCACGCGCACCGCGCCGCGCGCACCGAGCACCGCCGGCGGCGGCATCATGGCCCGGGCCTCCGCCCGCGGCATCCGTCGACCCGCCTGTACCTGGCGTACATGGCCGATTCCCCCTCGACTCGTCGCGCCGCCCAACAACATGAGTGGTGCTCGACTTCGCCCTCAGGCGCAGCATACGACCGCGGCGAGCCCGCCCACCAGCGTCGACGGGCACGTTCAGTGGCAACCCGGATGCCGCGGAGGGGTCGCCCTGACCCCGCCCGGCGCGGCGCGGCATCCGGGCGCGGTATCCGACACCCGATCGGCGTCAGGACGACCCGCTTCGAGGACGTACGCTGTTCGGGTGGAACGCGGCCGGATGTACCTCTTCCTGGCGCTCGCGAACCTCTTCTGGGCCGGCAACTACGTGTTCGGCGAGATGGTCACGCGGGAGATCTCGCCGATCTCGCTGACGTTCTTCCGCTGGGCGTTCGCGGTGCTGCCGCTGCTCGGCCTGGCGTGGCTCATCGAGCGGCCGAACTGGCGCGAAGCGTGGCGCGAGTGGAAGCTGCACCTGCTGCAGTCGGTGCTCGGCCTGACCGGGTACACGCTCCTGCTCTACGCCGCGCTGGGGCTCACCGGGGCGGTGAATGCGGCGGTCATCAGCGCCATCAACCCGGCCACGATCGCGCTCGCCGCGGCGATCTTCCTGCACGAGCGGCTGAACCGGGTGCAGGCGCTCGGCATCGTCGTCGCCTTCGTGGGCGTGACGGTCGTGCTCACCGGCGGCGACCTCGTGCAGCTCGTCGAGCAGGGCTTCGGCGTCGGCGACCTGCTGGTCATCGGCTCGGTGCTCGCGTGGACCGTGTACTCGCTCATCTCGCGGCGCCTCGTGACGCCGCCCATCACGGCGACCTCGGTGCAGGCGGTGTTCGCCGTCGTCACGATGCTGCCGCTCATCGCGTTCACCGGCGTCTCGCTGCCGTCGTCGCCGGCCGGCGCCCTCGGGCTGGCCTACATCGTGGTCTTCCCGTCGATGGCCGGGTACGCGCTCTGGAACATCGGCGCCTCGAAGGTCGGACCGTCGCGCGCGGGCATCTTCCTCAACCTGCTGCCCGTGTTCACGGTGGTCATCGCGCTGGCGTTCGGCGCCACGCTCGAGCTGCCCGCCGTCATCGGCGGCGCGATCGTGATCGCGGGCGTCCACCTCACGCTGCACCAGCACAGGTCGCGTGGGGCGGTCGGGCTCGACGGATCAGCGTCCGGGCTCTCCAGCGATCCGGTCGAGCCAATCACGAAGAAGCGCCCCGAATAGCTCGGGCCGCTCGAACTGCAGGTTGTGACCCGCGACGTCGAGCACGGCGAAGGTCGCGGCGGGGTAGCGCTCCACGAGACGCCATTGGTCGCGGTACCCCACGATCCAGTCCTGCCGGCCGGCGACGATGAGCGTGGGCGCGGTGAACGGCTCACCGCGCTCGATCGGCTCCTCGAGCCCGTAGTCGGCGCGGATGCGCGCGACGGCGGCGGGGTCGCCCGCCGCCAGGCCGGGCGCGACCTCGGTGCGGAAGCGTTCGAGCGCCTCGGCGGACTCGACCACCGCGACATCCGTGAATTCGGCGGCCTCGGCGGGATCGAGTCCTGCGATCAGCTCGGGGTCGGGGCGGCGCACGGTGCGCGCCGGCACGCGGCGGGCGGACGCCTCGGCGACGACCATCGGGCAGACCAGCGCGAGCCCGAGCACCTGCGCCCGCCGCCGCTGCACGAGCGCCCGCGCGAGGTAGCCGCCGTACGACTCGCCGACGAGGAGGAACGGCTCGTCGCCGATCGCCTCGTCGATGAACGCGTCCACGCGGTCGAGCACGTCGCGCGTGCTCGAGACGCCGTCGCCCGAGGATGCGCCGAGGCCGGGCAGGTCGGGGTAGAGGCGCCGGATCGGCTCGCCCTGCTCGAAGAGCGGCTCGAGGCATCCGCTCATCAGCCGATGGTCGACGGGGAAGCCGTGCAGGGCGAGCAGGGGCAGCCCGGAGCCGTGCTCGAGGACGTTGAGGGCCGGAACGGTCACGCTCGCACCCTATGGGGCGGTCCCGACATCCGCACCGTTGCCGACGCACAGCGGCGCCGGGGCCGCCGCCCGGTACGATGGACGCCCGTGGCACTCACCATCGGAATCGTCGGACTCCCGAACGTCGGCAAGTCGACCCTCTTCAACGCACTGACCAAGAACCAGGTGCTCGCTGCGAACTACCCGTTCGCGACGATCGAGCCGAACATCGGCGTGGTGAACCTGCCCGACCCGCGGCTCGAGACGCTCGCCGGCATCTTCGGCTCCGAGCGCATCCTGCCCGCGACGGTGTCGTTCGTCGACATCGCCGGCATCGTGCGCGGCGCGAGCGAGGGCGAGGGCCTCGGGAACAAGTTCCTCGCGAACATCCGCGAGGCCGACGCGATCGCGCAGGTCGTGCGCGGATTCGAGGACTCCGACGTCGTGCACGTCGAGGGCGTCGTCGACCCGAAGAACGACATGGAGACGATCAACGCCGAACTGATCCTCGCCGACCTCGAGACGCTCGAGCGCGCCATCACGCGCTACGAGAAGGAGGTCAAGGGCAGGAAGCTCGACCCCTCGGTGCTCGCGACCGCGAAGGAGGCGCAGGAGGAGCTGCAGAAGGGCACGCCCCTCTCGGCCTCGAAGGTCGACATCGCGCCCATCGCCGAGCTCGGCCTGCTCACCGCGAAGCCCTTCATCTACGTCTTCAACGTCGACGAGGCAGTGCTGACGGATGCCGCGAAGAAGGCCCAGCTCGCGGCGCTCGTCGCGCCCGCCGAGGCCGTGTTCCTCGATGCGAAGATCGAGTCCGAGCTCATCGACCTCGACCCCGCGGATGCCGCGGAGCTGCTCGCGTCGACCGGGCAGGATGAGTCGGGCCTCGACCAGCTCGCCCGCGTCGGCTTCGACACGCTCGGCCTGCAGACCTACCTCACCGCCGGCCCCAAGGAGTCGCGCGCCTGGACCATCCGCAAGGGCTGGAAGGCCCCGCAGGCGGCAGGCGTGATCCACACCGACTTCGAGAAGGGCTTCATCAAGGCCGAGGTCATCTCGTTCGGCGACCTCGTCGAGACGGGCTCGGTCGTCGAGGCCCGCGCCAAGGGCAAGGCCCGCATGGAGGGCAAGGACTACGTCATGCAGGACGGCGACGTGGTGGAGTTCCGCTTCAACGTGTAGTTCGCCCCGATCAGGGATTTTGCAACACAGCTGGCATTGCCTCTCCGGGGATTGCCAGCGCCACTGGATCGGACCCTCCGGTGATGGATATGCTCCAGCCAGCACGAGGAGTACCGCTGACCGCCGGACAACTTCTCATTCGCATGGGGATCGTCTGCATTGTCCGTGGGTTGGAGGGGTTTGTCTTTGAGCCAGATCATCGTCGAGCCGAGCCCGGCCGGGAGGCGTGGCTTGCGGTGGTGGGCATGGGCGCTGATCGCACTCGCGGTGGTCGTGGTGCTCTCAGTCTCTGTTCTGGGCGTCTTCGCCTACATCGGGCATAGTCTGAGCGAGACGAGTCCGGACCAGCCGTTCATCGATGGTTCGCCGCAGCAGCCGGACGCGAAGGCTCCACTTGCGTGCCCCCAATGGTGCTTCGAACTGGACGCCGTGGCGCGGATGGCGATCTCCGCCGAAGACGTGGCCCAACTGTCGATCCAAGATGAGCGCTACGGCGTGGGGGCGCTCGAGCCGAGCACTGTGGCCGCGGTCGCACCGGCCGCAGGAGCGCAGTGGCTCGCGCTCGGAGGAGACGAGGAATGCGCGTTCCTGCCGGCCAATGCGCCGTACGTCGCTGCCGGGCCCGATAGCGCCTCAGCAGACCCGATCAGCTGGGTGCAGACGTGGGAGACGGACGACGAGGTGGTCGACATCGCGGCCCGCGCCTTCTCATCGACTGAGGAAGCCAGCGCATTCATGCGCGACCTCCACGAGCGAGTTGCTGCCTGCCCCTGGCAGGACTTGGACATACCCACAGCGGGCGGCCTCGATTCCAGTCTCGTGCAGGTCACTTCGCAAGCGGCCATCGATGTGCCGAACGAAGTCGCCGCAGTTGGATGGGTGCGCGAGGGGACCCCAGGTCCTCGCTGGCGGTCGTACGTGTGGGACCTGCAGCGCGGCAACCTCGTTGTCCAGGTGCGTGTCCTCACGGACGGTCGCATCCTCGAGCAGCAGGTGGCGACGTTCGCCGAACTCTTGGCCGGGCGACTGGGCCACCTTGAAGCGGCAACGCTCTGAATGAGTGCGACGTACGCAAGAGCAGGTCGAGGAGCGTTGCATGCCAGACGTTGTTCAGTGACGCAACGTGGTCGAGTTCCGGGGTCAACGTATAGCGGCGGCATCCGGCCTTCGAGACCCGTCGAGATGACGCAAAGTGCCGCTTCGCGGCGTGGGAAGCGGCACATTGCGTCATCTCGCGGTTCGGCCGCGGGCGTGACGCCCGATCGCTTCTCGAGCATCCGCCGACGACCGGGCTCTGGGAATGGCTGAGCGTGCGCAACGACCGATGCCTCGGCATCGTCGCGGGATTCCGTCCGCATTGCGATCCTTCTTCACGGTCGAGCCGCGACGATGGCCCACGGTCCGATCGTTCATATTCGATGAGGACGTCTGGATGGCCATTCGCGGTGCCTTCATCGCGATGGCGGGGTTCGGCTACGGCGTCGTGTCGGTGATCGAAATCGTCCGCGGCAACTGGCATCCCGTGTCGTTGGCCATCGGGCCGGCACTCTTCGTTATCGGCGGCGGCTTATCCTTCGTGACCTGGGTCGGGCGCACGAAGCGGCTGTCCGACGTGAAGCGGCCCGTCGAAATGATGGCAGATCGATTCAACGAATGATCGAATCCGTCGTGGGCATCCTCGTGAGGTTCCTCGTCTGGCCGGTCGAATGGCTGCTCGAGGCCGTCCTCGGGGCAGCGTTCGAGCGTCTCCGGCGTTGGGTCGACAGGCGCGCTGAGCCGGAGGAGCGATTCGAGAGCGGCATCCGGATCGTGTCAGGTCGACAGCCGGGCTTCACGGTCGGCTGGCGGGAAGGCGTTGCGACGATTCGGCGAGGAGTGATCGAGTTCGAGGAGCGAGTGATCGAGGTCGTCGCGGTCGAGCCGTCGATGTCGGGACCCGACGATGGCCCTCCAGTTCCCGGCGAAGCCCGCACGATCGTCCGTGTCCAGACTGAAACCGCGGAGCTCGACTGGGCCGTGGATGCTGATCAAGTGGACTCCGCCCAGGCTCTTCTCCGGACAAGGTGAACGGACCTCCGCGCCGCACTAACGTGGGGGAACCAGCGCTCTCGCTCCAGGTCGAAAGGAGGACGTGTTGCTTCTGCACATCGGCGTCGGTCTCCTCTTGATCGCCTGGGGTGTGATCCTGATCACGAGTCCGCTCTGGTTCGCAGAGCAGAACAGACGCGGCCTCGAGAAGATCTGGGGGCCCGGCAACTGGATCGTCAAGTCGATCGAGGCCCAGAAGGATCCCCTGCAGGTGTACCGGCGCATGGGTGTGTCCTTCGTGGTGTTCGCGGTGGTATGGACGGCACTGGCGATCGTGTTCATGGTGCGCACCGGGCAATGGTGAACCCATCGAAAGGGGGAGAGGAGTGCCGCATGTCGTATCCCTGCCCATGCTGCGGTCATCTCACCTTGGGGGCGCCGCACGGCAGCTACGACCTGTGCCCGGTGTGCTTCTGGGAGGACGACCCCGTCCAGCTTCGTTTCCCGACTTCGCCGCTGGGGCGAACGGGTACTCGTTGATACAGGCGCAGCGAACCTTCGCCGCGACAGGCGTGTCTGAATCGAGGTTCGCCTCCAACGTGCGACCCCCGCGGGAGTCCGAGCCTCTGGACCCGGGATGGCGCCCCATACGTCTGGACGAGGACGACTTTGAGTCCGGGAGCCGATCGGATGCCGGAGGCACTCGGGGTGGCTCGTTGTTCGATCCATGGCCCGACACCTCGATGCGAGATCCGTGGCCCGACGACCCCGACCGCGCTGTACTGGTGGCGTCCGACCTTCTGGCGGCGAAATGAGGAGGACCACAGCGATGACTGACGTGATCGTGGTCGGGGCCGGGCCCGCCGGCATGATGCTGGCCGGCGAGCTGGCCCTGGCGGGCGTCGACGTCGCCGTCGTGGAGCGCCGCACGACCTCGGAGCTCGTCGGCTCCCGCGCGGGCGGCTTCCACTCGCGCACGATCGAGATCCTCGACCAGCGCGGCATCGCCGATCGGTTCCTCGCGGCCGGGCAGACGGCGCAGACGGCGAGATTCGGGACCTCCGTGCTCGACATCGGTGACCTCCCGACGCGGCATCCGTACGGCCTCGCGCTGTGGCAGAACCAGATCGAGCCGATCCTCGCCGGCTGGATCGAGGAGCTCGGGGTCCGCGTCGAGCACGGCCGCGAGGTGACGGGCTTCGAGCAGGACGCGGACGGCATCGAGGTCGAGTTCTCCGACGGCGAGACACGGCGCGCGAGCTACCTCGTCGGGGCCGACGGCGGCCGCAGCGTGATCCGCAAAGCGGCGGGGATCGAGTTCCCCGGCTGGGAGGCGACACGCAGCAACCTCATCGCCGAGGTCGAGGTGACGGAGGAACCGCCGTCGGGCATGCGTCAGGACGAGTCGGGCGTCCACGGCCTCCTGCCGATGCCGGGCGGGCCCACCTATCGCGTGGTGACGACCGAACGCCGGCTCGTCACGGCCGCGGAACCGACGCTGGTCGATCTCAGCGACGCCCTGACCGCCGTCTACGGCACCGACTTCGGCGTGCACGATCCGACGTGGATCTCGCGATTCACGGATGCCACGCGGCAGGCTGCGACGTACCGGAACGGGCGTGTCCTGCTCGTCGGGGACGCCGCGCACATCCACTATCCCGCCGGCGGTCAGGGGATCGGGCTGGGCATCCAGGACGCCGTCAACCTGGGATGGAAGCTCGCGCAGGTCGTGAGCAGTGTCTCGCCGCAGTCATTGCTCGACACGTACACCGCCGAGCGGCATCCCGCCGGAGCACGAGCGCTCGAGCTGTCGATGGCCCAGACGGTGCTCCAGCGCGCCGACGCCCGCACCGGTGCGCTGAACACGACCATCGACGACCTCCTGTCGATCGACCCGGCGCGCACGCAGCTCGCCGCCCGCATCCACGGCCTCGACGTCGCCTACGACCTGGGCTCGGGGCATCCGCTGGTCGGCCGACGGATGCCGGACCTCGACCTCGAGATCGCGCGCACCCCGACGCGGGTCTACGACCTCCTGCACGATGCCAAGCCCCTGCTGCTCGACTTCGCCGACCAGCGGCGGTTCGAAGCCTCACCGTGGGCGGACCGCGTGCGGGTGGTGGACGCGCGATTCACCGGCGCGTGGGTGCTGCCGGTGCTCGGGGAGGTCACGCCGCCGACCGCCGTGCTCGTGCGGCCCGACGGCCACGTCGCCTGGGTCGAGGACGGGACCGAGGAACCCCTCGCCGACGCGCTCACGCGCTGGTTCGGCCCGGCTTCGCCCGCCTCGATCTCGGGTGGGCGCTGACGGACCTGCTCAGTCGACCGTCGACCCGTCCGCCGCATCCTCCGATCGCAGGCGCGGCTCGGTGCGCAGGTGCGGGCGCAGGCCGGCCTTGTCGGCGTAGAACGCGCGAATGCGATCCATGTCGGCGGGCACGTCGCCGGTGAGCTCGATCGTCGGGCCGAGGCCCGTCGTCATCGTCGTGCGGTCGACGTAGCCCAGCGTGACGGGCATCCCCGTCTCACGGGCGATGCGGTAGAAGCCAGACTTCCAGTACTCGTTCGCACCGCGGGTGCCGTCGGGCGTCACGACGAGGCCGAACACCTCGCCCGAGTGCACCCGATCGACGACCTCGCCGACGACGCGGCCCGGGTCGGAGCGATCGACCGGGATGCCGCCGAGTGCCCGCATGATCGGCCCGCGCCATCCGGCGAACAGGCTCTTCTTGCCGAGCCAGCGCACGTCGATGCCGAGCCGCCAGGCAATGCCGAGCATGAGCACGAAGTCCCAGTTGGAGGTGTGCGGCGCGCCGATGAGCACGGTGGGGCGATCGGGCGCCGGCTCGCTGACGAGACGCCAACGACTGCAGGCCCAGTAGACGCGGGACACGAGTCGTCGGAGCATCCGGCAACCGTAAGCCACGCCGTATGTCCGGCGCGGCATGCGATGGCGACTCGATCGAGCGGATGCCGGGCCCGCGGTGCTCACCCGGCCACGACCGCTGCGTCGGGGAAGCCGGCACGATCGAACATGAGCGATTGTCACGAACCTCTTGCATCCTGCGCCGACCGGCGTATGATCATCCTCACCACCGGAGGACGCTCCGGCATAGAAAGGCCCCGACGAGTCGACAGACGCCAGGGCCTTTCAGGCTGTCTGGGGGTCATTCGCGCGTCTGGCGACGTTCGACGGCGACATTCCCTCCACCCGTGCAAGACTCGGGCCAGGCGCGACATAAGCAGTGCGTGAGGATCGTCAGCACCGCCGCAGCCGCCGACACGACCGAGGGGGTGGCGATGCCCGACGGTGCCGATGCGACATCCCAGAGCCTCGACGACCTCGCGTGGTTCACTGACGTCGTCCGCGAGCATTCGACGGCGCTCGTGCGCTACTTCGCCCGTCGCGGGCCTCGTCAGGACGCCGAGGACCTCGCCGCGGAGGTGTTCGCGACCGCCTGGCGTCGCCGCAGCGACGTTCCGCGTGAGGCCGTGCTGCCATGGTTGTACCGTGCAGCGGGCTTCACCCTCGCCAACCACCGCCGCAAGCTCGTCGACCTGCCGGTCGACGAGGTGCCCGAGACCGGATCGGCGCGCGTCGCCGACGATCCCGAGTTGAGCGCGCTCTTCGACGCGGAGCTGCGCGGCGCGCTCGAGAGCGTCGGTGAGCGTGACCGGCGCATCCTGCTGCTGCACGCCTGGGAGGGCCTCGACGGCGAGGAGCTCGCCGCCGTGCTCGGCATCTCCCGATCGGGTGCGGATGCCGCGCTCTCGCGTGCGCGCAAGCGACTCCGCGAGGTGTGGGGCGAGCGGCTCACGTTCTGACGCGGCGTGTCGGGGCAGGTCCCGGGCGGACAATGGAGGCATGGCGGAGCGCCGGGGAATGGCCGTGCGGGTGGTCACGACGCGCTGGATCGTGCGCGCCCCCATCCCGGTGTTCCGCGCCGGGTTCGGCTTCGCGTTCGGTGGCCGCCTCATGATGCTCGAGCACCGAGGTCGCGTGTCGGGCAAGCGACGGTACACCGTGCTCGAGGTCGCCGAGCACGAGAGCCCGACGAGCCTCATCGTCCCGTCGGGATTCGGACCGCATGCGGACTGGCTCCAGAACCTCCGGGCCGAGCCTCGCTGCGGGGTCAGCGTCGGATGGCGCACCCGGGTGTCGGCCCGGGCGACCGTGCTCGACGCCGCCGAGAGTCGGGTGAAGCTCGCCCGGTACGCGGCGCAGCATCCGGTGCTCTGGCCGAGGCTCGAGCGCCTCATGGCCGAGGCGACGGGGGAGGACCCACCCGTGATCCCGCTCGTGCGGCTCGAGTTCGCCGAGCCGGCGCGAGTCGCCCAACGTGGCGCCTGGAGGATCTCGGCCCCGCGGGTGTCGTCCGCCTGACGGCCCGGGGGCGTGCGGTGCCGGCACGCGAGTGCACCGGGCCAGGAGTGGGCGCCGCCCGCGGTGCAAGGTCCGGGCTGCTCGGCACACATCCCTCAGTGAACGGATGTCACGGAGGGTGATCGACATGAACGACCGGCACGACGACGAGCTCGACCCCGTCGAGCGGCTGCGGTCCGCCGACCCCGCCGCGAGCATCGAGCCGAGCTCCGGCTTCGCCGACGGGGTCGTCGCACGAGCCGCAGCGGATGCCGCGGGCGAGGGCGCTCAGACGGCCGACGCCACGTCGTCCGAGACACCGCCCGTCGCCGACCTCGCCGCCGAGCGGGCCCGCCGCCGCAACCGGTGGCTGACGGCCGCGGCCGTCGCGGCATCCGTGCTGATCGTCGGCGGAGCCGGCTACGCCGTCGGCGCGACGACCACCGGGACCAGCACCGTCGCCGGCGGTGCCGCGCCGCCCATCTCGCTGCAGTCGGGAATCGGCGCCGCGACCGAGCAGGGCGTGCCGCAGCCCGACGCGGCCGCCGGTGCACCCGAGAGCGCCAAGATGGCGCCGGGTTCGGGCGCGACCGATCGCATCATGCCCTACGGCTACGGCCGGAACGACTTCAGCGCGTCGGGCCTGTCGACCGACGAGGGCACCGCGACCGCCTACGCCTACGACGCGCGCGCGGCGTCGAACGCCGAGACCGTCGGCGCACTCGCCGCGGCGCTCGGCCTCTCGGGCACGCCCGAGCTGAAGGACGGCGGCTGGGTCGTCGGCCCGCAGGACGGCACCTCGGCATCCCTCTGGGTCGGGCTCGACGGCACGCTCTCCTTCTCGTACTGGGATCCGCAGCTCAACCCGTGGCAGTGCGCACCCGACGCGACGGCCTGCGAGCCGACCGGCACGCCACCGAGCGAGGCGGCGGCGATCGACGCATTGCGCTCGCTCATCTCGGCCGCCGGACGGGATCCCGGCGACTTCGAGTTCGCCTCGCAGGTCTACGAGGGCTCGCCCACGCGCACCGCGCAGGCATGGCTGCTCGTCGACGGCCAGCGCACCGACCAGGGCTGGTACCTCGAACTCGCGGAGGACGGCATCGTCAATGCCTCGGGCGCGCTCGCCGAGCCCGTGCAGCTCGGCGAATACCCGATCGTGAGCGAGCAGGAGGCGTTCGAGCGCCTCTCCGACCCGCGCTTCGGACCCGAGGTGATGGCCATCCCGTTCGCAATGGAGGCCAGGGCGGCCGACGCGACGGCGGCGATCGAGCCCGACGCACCCACCGAGTGGGTGCCGCCGACGGAGCCGCCCGCGGTCCCGTCCGGAGGCACCGCGCTCGCGTGGCCCGTCAACGACGTCGAGATCGTCGAGGCCCGCCTCGGGCTCGCGACCCACTGGCAGCCCGACGGCAGCGTGCTCCTGGTTCCGGCCTACGAGTTCACGGATGCCGCGGGCGGCACCTGGTCGGTCATCGCCGTCGCCGACTCCAAGCTCGACTTCGCGACCGAATAGCCCGCGGACGGGGGTCCGCGGGCCCGTAGCGCCGGAGCGGCTCGATGCGTACCCTTGGCAGATGCTCGCATGCCCCGAACACGACCTCCCGGTCGAGCGCCACGAGGACGTGGACGCCTTGGACACCCGACTCGGTCGACGCACGCCGCAGGTCTGGTACTCCTGCAACGAGGGGTGCCACCTCTCGGGCCAGGAGCTCGTCGACGACTAGTCGCTGCCGGCGATGACGTCGACCGTCCGACTCGCAGCAGGCGGGCGCCGATCGGAGTGGAGCGATGATGAAGCAGGTGGCCGACGGCGTCTGGGTGCGCCAGAGCGAGTGGGTGTGGAGCAACTCCACCGTGGTCCGCGTCGACGACGGGTTGATCCTGGTCGATCCCGGCATCGACGGTGCCGACCTGAACGCACTGGCCGATGAGATCGAACGTCTCGGCCTCCCGGTGATCGCCGGATTCTCGACGCACCTGCACTGGGACCACCTGCTCTGGCACGCCCGCTTCGGCGACGTCCCGCGCTATGCCACCGCCTCGTCCGCCCGGGCGGTCGACGCTGTGCGGGAGCTTGCGCAGGCGATGGCGGCCGAGAGCGCCGAGGGCGTCCCGCTCGAGCTGATCGGGCTCCTCACTCCGCTGCCCGCCGACGGTGGACCGGTGCCGGGCGAGCTCATCGAGCACGAGGCGCACGCCATCGGCCACGCCGCCGTCCTCCTCGCGGACCGCGGCGTCCTGATCGCCGGCGACATGCTCTCCGACGTGCTCATCCCGCTCCTCGACTTCCGCCGCGACGGTCAGGTCGACGCCTACTCAGACGCCCTCGACGAGCTCGGGGCGGCCGCTGCGCACGTCGAGGTCCTGATCCCCGGGCACGGCGCCGTCGCGGAGGGTCCCGAGGTGGCGGCTCGCGTCGCCGCCGATCGCGCCTACATCGACGCGCTGCGACGTGGCGAGGAACCCGTCGACGCGCGCCTCGAGCAGGAGTGGCTCGCCGGTCCGCACCAGTCCAACGTCGAGCAGGCCCGGCGCTCGACCGCGTGACGGTCGGAATCGTCGCGATCGCGATCGCGAGCCCGCCCTATCGGCGCCGGCGCGCCGAGGGCTAGGGTCGAGGCATCCCGCGACGGCGCGGGGGTGGGGAGCCGGCCATGAGCAATCACGTCTACCGCGTCACCGAGATCGTCGGGACCTCTCCCGAGGGCATCGACACCGCGATCCGCAATGCGATCTCCCGTGCGACCGCGACCCTGCGGCACGTCGACTGGTTCGAGGTCGTGTCGGTGCGCGGCGAGGTCGAGGGCAACGACGTCGCGCACTACCAGGTCACGTTGAAGGTGGGATTCCGGCTCGAGGACTGACGCCCGCGACGAGCGGGCCCGACACCTCACGGCGCAGGCGTGCGTCGACGGGGAGGCGCAGCCCGAGCCGCTGCAGTTCCGCGGCCATCCAGGTGCGCCGACGCCCGGTGCGGAACCGGTGCACGAGCCAGCCGACGAGGATGTCGGCGACCCCGCCGATGTAGACCAGCCAGAACCACCACTGGTAGCCGGGCGCGGCCAACAGGTACACGACCCCGACGATCAGCACCACGATCCCCGCTGCGTACGCGACCGAGCCGACCGCGCGCATGGTGGGGAGCAGCGGGGCGGCCTGTCGGAGCGACCAGACGATCGCGTGGTCGTCGCGCAGCTGCTCGAGCAGTCGCCGCTCCGACGAGGGCGGCATCGAGTCCAGCACGGAGGTGAGGCTCTCTGCGCGTCGCAGGTCGTCGGCGTTCGAGCGGAGGCGCGGCACGATGATGGCCCCGGCGATCGTGATCAGCGTCACGATGATCGGGATGACGATCCCGTCCACCTCCGTGGGCCCCGCGACCTGGGCGTGAAGCATGCTCACCTTCTCTCGCCTCGGCCACAGGCTAGCAGCGGCCCCGAGCGGCCCGGACAGCCGCCGCGGTCGAGGTCCGCCGCGAGGCGTGGCGGTTGTCGCCGGGCCGTGCGAGGCTGGGCGCATGCCCGAATCCCCTGAGGTGCAGGCACTCGCCGACGATCTCGGCCGGCGGCTCGCCGGTCATGAGATCCGCGGCGTCGACGTGCTCGAGTTCCGGGTCACGAAGACGCGAGCGCGTCCGCTGGAGTCGTTGATCGGTCGCAGCGTGACCGGCGTCACCCGCCGCGGCAAGCTGCTCGACGTCACCCTCGATGACGACGCGCACTTCGTCGTGTCGCTCGGGCGGCACGGCTGGGCGCGCTACGGCGGCGCCGAGGCATCCGTCACCGAGGCATCCGTCACCGAGCCATCCGTCACCGAGCCATCCGTCACCGAGGCGCCGAACGCCGAGGCCGAGCCGCCACCGCCCGCGCTCGTCTCGATCGAGTTCGACGACGGCACGACGGTCGAGCTGACGGATGCCGGTGACTGGATCTCGCTCGGCGGCTGGGTGGTCGACGACCCCTTCGAGGTGCCGGCCGTGGCCAAGCTCGGGCCCGACCCCGCCGACCCGGCGTTCACGCGAGCGGACTTCGACGCGGGGGTCGTCGGCCGGCGCAAGCAGGTCAAGGCCGTGCTGCAGGAGCAGGAGTCGCTCGCGGGCATCGGCAACGCGTACTCCGACGAGATCCTGCATGCGGCGCAGCTGTCGCCCGTCGCCCACGCCGCGTCGCTGGGCGGCGACGAGCTCGACCGCCTGTTCGCGTCGACGGTCGGCGTGATCTCCGACGCGGTCGCGGCGAGGAGCGGGGTTCCCATCGACCAGCTCAAGGCCGCCAAGGTCGCCGCCATGCAGGTGCACGGGCGAACGGGGGAGCCCTGCCCCCGGTGCGGCGACGAGATCCGCGACTTCTCGTTCGCGAGCACCACCGCGCAGTACTCGGCGACCTGCCAGACGGGCGGCGAGGTGCTGCCGCTGCGCGAGTCCTAGCGACGGACCCGGCGAGGACGCTCGTCGGAGCCGGCCGACCGGCCGGCCCAGCCTCGGACGGCGCGGCCTCAGCCGGCCGAGACGAAGCCCGTCGACAGGATGGACAGCAGCATCGTCAGCCACACGATGAAGAAGACCACGCTGAAGGCCGTGAGCGCGTAGCCCGCGATGAGCCCGGTGAGCGCGAGCACGCGGCCCTCTTCGCCGGTCCGAGCGATCTGGCGCAGGGCGAGATGCCCGGTGATGATCCCGGCGATGGGGGCGATGAATCCGGCGATGATCGCCACGATCGAGAGCACGTTGGTTCGGGAGACGGCAGGGGCCGGCGGCGCGGCGGGATACGCCGTTGCGGGGGCAGCGGGGGGCAGGGTCATGATTGGGATCCTACGGCTGGATCGGGCGCGGACGTAGGGTCGTACCGTGGACGCCCGCATCCTGCTCGTGCGGCACGGCGAGACCGACTGGAACACCGAGGGGCTGGTGCAGGGCCGCACCGACCTGCCGCTCAACGCGCGCGGGCGCGAGCAGGCCGACGTGGTGGCGCGGGCGCTCGCGGGTCGCGGCATCCGTCGCGTCGTCAGCAGCCCGCTGCGCCGCGCGACGCAGACGGCGGAGGTCATCGCCGACGCCCTCGGCCTCGACGGCTTCGACGTCGACGCCGGCCTGGTCGAGCAGGCCTTCGGTCGCGCCGAGGGACGACGCTGGGCGGATGCGACCGCGGAGTTCCCCGACGGCGTGCCCGGAGTCGAGGACCGACCCTCCGTCGTCGCCCGTGCCACGGCGGCGCTCGAGCGCTGGGCCCTGCCGGGGGAGACGATCGCAGCGGTCACGCACCGCGGCGTCATCAACGCGCTCCGCCTCTCGGTGGGGGAGCATCCCGACACGGTCACGCCCGCGTTCGGGAACGCGTCGATCCACGAGCTCGTGCTCGCCGGCGGTCGGCTTCGCGCAGTGGACGATCACGACGACCATGCGTGAGGCTCAGTCGGGCGACCCGAGGGGACCGGTGCCCGTCCCGTCGGGCACGCTCAGCACCTCGAGGAGCTCCTCGCGGCCGCTGCCGCCCGACACCGCGAGCGTGAGCACCGGCCCGACGCCCGGCGCGTAGAACTTCAGCTCCTGGACGTCGGGTTCGAGCGGCGTCGTGTCGCGGGTCAGCACCGCGCCGCTGAACGAGCCGTAGGGCACCTCGACGAGCTCGGAGTCGCCGAGCACGGCGCCGGCGTCCTCCGCCTCGCCGGCGAGGTACTCCTGCCGGTACGTCATGCCCGGCTGCGGGTCGGCCGGCATCGCGATGCCGGGGAGCGCGCCGTCGACGCCCGCCTCGAAGCTGCCTTCGCGAGACACGACCTCGCCGCCCTCGAACTCCGCGGCGTCCTCGCCGAGGTACCAGATGGCGCCGTCGGCGTCCTGCGCGTACCAGTCGAACGTGTCCTCGACGAGCTCGCCGCCCCGCGTCACGGTGTCCCGCACGACGCGTGCCTCGATGCCGTTCGCGATCCGCTTCGTCTCGGAGGTCACCGTGACGCGCACGGTGAGGTCGCCCTCGGGATCGGTCTCGCGGTACACCCACTGCGTGCCCGGCGTCATCGGCCAATAGGGGTTGTCGATCTCGGTGGTGAAGTCGGCTGGGTCGAGCTCGACGGGGTCATCGCCCTGGGGCAGCGGTGCGGCCGAGCCGGGTTTCGCGGAGCCGTCGGCCGGGGCCGTGGACGCGGGCACCGGCGCGGACGCGATGCAGCCCGCAAGTGCCGCGATGGCCGTCGCGGCGACGACGAGGGCCGTGAGCCTCCTGCTGATCGAGTCCATCGGATGCCTCGATTCCCGCGCTCGCACGGCGCGGTGCCCCTCCAGCATCCGTCGTGGTGCGCCCCGCCGCGAGGGCGGAGTGCCGTTCGGCCTCAGCGGCCGGCGCGGATCCCGGCCCGATCGGCGAGCCGGCGCTCGAGGTCGGCCTCGGACTCGACGAACCACACGTGGTCGGCGCGGTTCGACTCGCGCACGTAGTCGCGCAGCGCGTCGCTCTTCGCGACGTGGGCGCTGATGTCGCCCACGACCGCGAGCCGCAGGCGGTAGTTCACGAGCTTCTGCGTGACCTCGCCGGCCAGGCCGGTCTTCAGGCGGAAGAACTTCGGATCGAGGCGCTCGACGGGCACGGCGATGAGCTCGGCCTGGTGCGACCAGGCCGAGCCCACGAGGTCGGTGGCGTCGTCGGGCGTCGAGATGGGCTCTCCCTCAGCCTCGAGGAGGAGCACGCGGACGCCGTGGTGTTCGTCGATGCGCATGAGACGACCATAGCCCCCGGACGGGGGTGGCGGGTCATCGCTCGCTACGGCGAGCCGAGGCAGGTGACCTGGTTGATCCAGCCGTAGGCGTAGTCGTCGTTCCCGTAGACCACGGGGATCGCCTCGTCGGCCACGACGTCGTCGAACTCCATCGTGTCGGTGACGTCGGGCAGGAGGGCGTCGGCGTCGTTCGAGAACCCGAGCTGCACCTGCAGCGTCTCGCAGTCCGACTCGGTGAAGAGCGCCGCCTCCCAGCAGCCCTGTGCGAAGTCCGCCGAGCAGTCGGCGTCGTAACGTCCGTCCAGGTAGAACTCGAGCGCCGCCGGGAACGCGAAGTACGTCTCGCTGGATTCGTACCGCTCGACGCCGTCCTCCGACACGTCCGGGCCGTCCGACACGTCCGGCACGTCCGAGCCGTCCGAGCCGCCCGGTACCCGCTCGTCGATCTCCTGCTCGATGGCCTCCTGCGCGGTCGTGGCCGCCTGCGTCACGAGGTTCATGGCGCCGATGGTCCCGAACGTGATGAGCGCGAGGAGCGCGACCCCGCCGGCGACGATGCCCGCGATCGCCCCGCCCGAAAGGCCCCGCTTCCGCGGGGGCGCGGCCGCGGCATCCGTCGTCGGGGCCGCCGCCCCCTGCAGCAGCACCTGCCGGGCGGTCGCCAGCGTGGTCGCCCACTGCTCGGCCTCCCGGCGCTGGGTCGGGTCCTGGTAGCGCGACGGATGCCGCGTCCAGTACTCCTCGGAGTAGGCGCGCTCGACGAGCTCGACGGTGAGGGGTGCGTCGGGGAAGATGCGCAGCACCTGCCGCGCCGTGATGGGGTCCACACGGCGATCGTACGGGGAGAACGGCCAGATGTCGCTCGCGGATGAGACGATGGCATGGTGCCCGAGCTGCCCGAGGTCGATGCGCTCGTGGGGTTCCTCCGCGAGCGGGCGGTGGGCCATGCCGT
Organism: Agromyces sp. NPDC004153; assembly: GCF_053603635.1. Classification (NCBI taxonomy): domain Bacteria; kingdom Bacillati; phylum Actinomycetota; class Actinomycetes; order Micrococcales; family Microbacteriaceae; genus Agromyces; species Agromyces sp. NPDC004153. Next base: position 1,050,284 of record NZ_JBSGFY010000002.1, on the reverse strand, counting down.
CACCGGGGCGACCGTCGCCGCCATCTCCGCGCTGAAGACGTTCGATCCCCCGCTGCAGGCGCTCACCGGGCGCACGATCGACGGCGCGCAGCGGCACGGCAAGTTCGTCGACCTCGAGCTCGGCGACCTGCACCTCGTGTTCCACCTCGCGCGCGCCGGCTGGCTGCGCTGGTACGAGGAGCTGCCGAAGACCGTGATCCGCCCGGGCAAGTCGCCCATCGCCCTGCGGGTGCGGCTCGACGACGGCTCGGGGTTCGACCTCACCGAGGCGGGCACCAAGAAGTCGCTCGCGGTCTACGTCGTGCACGACCCCGCCGAGGTGCCGGGCATCGCGCGCCTGGGTCCCGATCCCACGGCACCCGACTTCACGCTCGACGACTTCGCGGCGATCCTGAAGGGGCGGCGCACGCAGGTGAAGGGGCTGCTGCGCGACCAGTCGGTCTTCGCCGGGGTCGGCAACGCGTACTCCGACGAGATCCTGCACAACGCGCGCATGTCGCCCTACGCGCTCGCCGCGAACCTCAAGCCCGACGACGTCGAGCGCCTCTTCCGGGCGCTGCGCGACACGCTCGACGAGGCCGTCGCCGGAGCGGCCGGCCGGCCGCCCGACGAGCTGAAGGACGGCAAGCGCAGCCGCATGCAGGTGCACGGCCGCACGGGCCAGCCGTGCCCGGTCTGCGGCGACACCGTGCGCGAGGTCATCTTCGCCGACTCGACCTTCCAGTACTGCCCCACCTGCCAGACGGGCGGCAAGCCGCTCGCCGACCGGGTGCTCTCGCGCCTGCTGAAGTAGGTCTCCGCGTCACTGGGCTGGGGCCGAACCCCGATGTCGGATGCCGCTGCGAGACTGTCGACGATGACGTACCTCCACACCCCTCGCCTCCTGCTCACCTCCCTCACGCTCGACCACCTCGACGACTACCACCGCGTCTACGGCGACCCGCGCACGTGGGAGCACCTCCCGAGCGGTCGCCACGTCGATCGTGCCCAGTCCGCCCGCGCCATCGAGCGCTCGATGGAGAGTCGCCGCGAGCACGGGTTCGGTCACCTGGCGGTCACGCTGCGCGAACCCGTCGGCGAGCTTCCACCCGGTGGATTCATCGGCACCGCCGGCGCCGCGATGCTGCCGTTCGGGGCGTGGAACCTCGGCTATCGGTTCCTGCCCGAGGCGTGGGGGCGCGGGCTGGCGGGCGAGGCCGCCGCCGTGTCGATCGAGGCCGCACGCGCCACCGCGCCCGACGCCCCGGTCACGGCGCGCGTGCTGGCGAACAATCCCGCGTCGATCCGCGTGCTCGAGCGACTCGACCTCGAGCTCGTGTGGCAGGGCGTCTCGTCGACCGCGCCGACCGGGCCCGACGACACGACCCACCTCGAGCGGCTGGTGTTCGCCGACCGTCCGCTCGACGAGGCGATGCTCCGCGAGGTCATCGCCCTCGGCTGATTCCGGGGGCAGACTGCTTCCATGGCCATCTCCGAGACCGACCTCGTCCACCTCCGCCGCGCCGTCGCCCTCGCCGAGGAGGCCGCCGACGCCGGCGACGGTCCGTTCGGCTCCGTGCTCGTCGACCGCGACGGGGTGGAGCGCTTCGCCGATCGCAACCGCGAGCAGAGCACCGGCGATCCGACGCGGCATCCCGAGATCGAGATCGCGCGCTGGGCCGTGACGCACCTGACCCCCGCCGACCGCGCCGCCGCGACCGTGTACACCTCGGGGGAGCACTGCCCGATGTGCTCGGCGGCCCACGCGTGGGTCGGACTCGGCCGCATCGTCTTCGTCGCCTCGTCGGCGCAGGTCGCCGATTGGCGCGCCACGGCCGGCGCGGGCCCATCGGCCGTGGCGGCGCTGCCCATCGCGGTCGTCGCGCCCGGGCTCGTGGCCGAGGGACCGGTCGACGGACTCGCCGACGAGGTCCGCGTGCTCATCGAGCGCGAGGCCGCGTCGGGAGCATGATGCTCCCACCGGCCACCTGACGCGCGAACGGGCGACGGAGCGTGGTGCTCCGCCGCCCGCACGGTGGTTGCCCTTAGACGGGGCGCCCGGTCTCGGTGTCGCGGCGCTCACGCGCCGCGGCCTGCGCGTCGAGGGTCGCGCGTTCGTCGCGCGCGACCTGCTCGCGCTCCGCGGCCGCCCGCTCGTCGGTGGCGGTCTCGCGGTCGTCCACGGCGGCGACGCGGTCGTCGTGCACGGCCGTGCGCTCGTCGCGGGCGGCCACCTGCTCGTCGCGGGCGGCGACGTGCTCGTCGCCGTGGGCCGTGCGCTGGCCGGCGCGCGCCTCGGCGACCGCGGCGCGGGCCGCGTCCTCGTCCCGCACCACGTCGGGGTCGACGTCGTCGGCCTTGCGGAGGCGCTCGTCGGTCTGCGTGCGCAGCTGCTCCGCGTCCGCCCGGTGGGCGGCGCTCTCGCGCTCGAGGCGCTCAGCCTCGAGCTTCGCCTGCATGGCGGCGGCCTCGGCCTGCTTCGCCGCGGCCGCCGCGGTCGCGGCGTCCGCCTCGCGCTCGCGGCGCGAGACGTCGGACTCGTACGCGTCGCGGCGCAGCTCCTCGGCCTTGCGGCGCTCGGATTCGAGGTGCGCCTCGCGGCGGCGCCGGCTGGTCATCAGCCACGCGACCACGATGATCGCGATGACGACGACGATGCCGACGATGATCCAGATGATGGTGCTGGTTTCCACAGGGAACCGCCTCCTCGGGTCGGGTCGCCTCCAGCCAAGCCCGCGAGGACGCGTGGCGGCAACGCCTTGCCAAACGCGGTCGAGTGCGGGATCATCCGCGCGCACGTCCCGCGCCGGCGGGCTCCCGAGAATCCGCCCGACCGGCGAGGAGGTCGTCCAGCAGACGCTCGAGCACGGCGAGGCCGTCGGGCGAGGTCACCGACTCGAGGTGCCCCTGCACGGATGCCGCGCCGGGCCCGCGCAGCGCGTCAACCACGCCGGTCGTGGCATCCGCGGCCACCTCGAGCCCGAGTCGCGGCGTGGTCGGACCCGCCGGTGCGAGCGCGGAGAACGTGTTGTAGAAGCCGATGGCCGCGCGCTGTCCGAACACGTCGACCTCGAGTTGCACGCCCTGGCGCGGCGCGAGCAGCGGCGCGAGCTCGAGCCCGGCGAGGCCGGCGAGCACCTGGTGGCTCAGGCAGACGGCGAGGAGCGGTCGACCCGTCGCGAGCCGTGCCGCGATGAGCTCGCGCATTCGAGCCACCCGCGGGTCGGCGAGGTCGCGCGGGTCGCCAGGACCGGGACCGAAGACGACGAGGTCCTCCGATGGCACCTCGGCCGCGTCGTGCCACGCCACGACGCGCGGCTCGAACCCGAGGTGGCGGAGCTGGTGCGCGAGCATCGTCGTGAAGTCGTCCCCGGCGTCGATGACGAGTGCGGTCGCCGCCCGGGAGGGCCGCGCCGCCTGCGGCGACCGCCAGAACGCTGCGAGTCGGTCGTTGCGGGATTCGAGCAGGGTGTCGAGCCGCCCGGGGTCGAGGCGGCGCTCGGGAGCTGCCGCACGTGGGAGCGCACCGAGGGCCGTGAGCACGCCGGCGGCCTTCGCCCGGGTCTCCGCCACCTCGCCGTCGGGGTCGGAGTGGCGCACGAGGGTCGCGCCGACGGGCACGCGAACGTGGCCGACGCCGTCGAGGTAGGCCGTGCGGATGAGGATCGGCGCGTCGACGTCGTAGCCGCCACGGCGCGGGGTGAAGCGGGCGAGGACGCCGGCGTAGTAGCCGCGCGGGGTCGGCTCGTGCCGGGCGATCACCGCGCACGCATTGCCCATCGGCGAGCCCGTGACGGTCGGCGCGAACATCGTGCGGCGCAGCACCTCGCGCGGGTCGAGGGCGGAGCGTCCCTCGAGCAGGTACTCGGTGTGCGTGAGTCGCGACATCCGCTTGAGGAATGGACCACGGATGCGCCCGCCGTCGGGGCAGACGGCGCTCATCATCTTGAGCTCCTCGTCGACGACCATGACGAGCTCCTCGCGTTCCTTCACGTCGTCGAGGAACGCGAGCAGGGCATCGTCGTCGCGCCCGGTGTCGCCGTGCCGGAACGTGCCGCTGATCGGATTCATCGAGACGACCCCGTCGATCGACGACACGTGCCGCTCAGGCGTCGCACCCACTGCGGCGAGCTCCGGGGTGCTGAACGCGAACGTCCAGTACGCGCCGCGCTCGTGCTCGAGGAGCTGCCGGAGCCAGCCGAGCACCGCGACGGCGGGCGCGGCATCCGTCGAACCCGTGAACTCGCGGCGGATGACGAAGTTCGCGCCCTCGCCGCGCCCGATCTCGTCGTCGATGACGCGGCGCACGACGTGGGCGTAGTCGGCGTCGCTCACGTCGACGTCGAGGTCGTCGACGATCACCGGATGCCGCGGCAGCAGTCCGATCGCCTCGGCGACGCCGAGCGACTCGCGGTCGCGCACGACGAGGCAGCGGATGGGCGCTCCGTCGTCGTGCGCCGCGAAGCCGCGCTCGCGCACCTGGCGGAACGGCACGAGCGCGAGCACCTCGGCGCCGTCGAGCGGGATATCGGCGAGGCGGTCGACGTCGACGGCGTCGCCGACGAGCACGTCGAGCACCGGTTCGTGCTCGCGATGGATCACCGCGAACGGGGGCGCGTCGGCGGCGAGGAGCGAGGGGAGCAGGCGGGTCATGTCGGTCTCCGGTCGGGCCCTCGGCCGGAACGTCCCCGCACATGCGAGACGACCGCCCTCGGGCGGTCGTCGTGCGTCGGTACGCGTGGAGGGCCGCCTAGGAGGCGGGCCACCAGGTGCGGATCGACGCGGTCATGACGAGCACTCTATGGCATGCCATCGACCGGCGCACCCAGCGTGGCGCGCCGTTACGATGCGATGGTGCACGCAGACCCCCGTTCCCAGAACCTGCCGCCGGCGTCGCCGGCGTCGGAGCCCGTTCCCTCCCTCGTCGCGCGGCTGCGCGCCGCCGGCTGCGTCTTCGCCGAGGACGAGGCGGTGGTCCTCGCGGCGGCGGTCGAGGGCCGGACGGATGCCGCGTCGGAGCTCGAGCGCCTCGTCGCGCGGCGCGTGGCAGGGGAGCCCCTCGAGCAGGTGCTCGGCTGGGCGGAGTTCGCCGGCCTGCGGATCGTGGTGGAGCCCGGTGTGTTCGTGCCGCGGCGGCGCACCGAGCTCCTCGCCGCTGAGGCCGGTCGGCTCGCGTCCGCCGTCGCCGGGCGGCCCGCGGTCGTGGTGGACCTCTGCTGCGGTGCGGGCGCGATCGGCGCGGCCGTCGTCGCCGCGGTCGAGGGCGCCGGGGGCCGGGTCGAGCTCGTCGCCGCCGACGTCGACCCCGTCGCGGTGCGCGCCGCGCGGCGCAACCTCGAACCGCTCGGCGCCCGGGTCGTCGAGGGCGACCTGTTCGACCCCCTGCCGCCCGACCTCCGGGGACGCGTCGACGTGCTCGCGGTGAACGCGCCGTACGTCCCGACCGCGGAGATCGCGATGATGCCGCCCGAGGCGCGCGACCACGAGGCGCCCGTCGCGCTCGACGGTGGCGACGACGGCCTCGACGTGCACCGACGCGTCGCGGCATCCGCTGCGGAATGGCTCGCAGCCGGCGGTCACCTGCTCATCGAGACGAGCCGCCGCCAGGCGGCCCGCACGACCGCCGCGGTCGAGGCCGGTGGGCTCGAGGCGCGCGTGCTGCGCGACGACGAGCTCGACGCGACGGTGGTCGTCGGACGGCGCTGACGCGACGGCTCAGGCTTCGCCCGCTCCCGACTCGCGCGAGGCCTCGAGGATCTGCTGCACCTCGGCGTCGGAGGTCTGCCGGAAGTCGAGGTAGTGCATGCCCACCGCCATGAACCCCGGCGGCGTCGACAGGCACACGACCTCGTCGACCTCGGGCATCGCCGCGAGCTCGGCCATGCTGTCGGGGGCGCCGACGGGCATGGCCAGCACGACGGATGCCGCGCCGAGCTCCTTCGCGACGACCGCCGCGACCCGGGCGGTCGCACCGGTGGCCACGCCGTCGTCGACGATCACGGCGGTGCGACCCCTGAGGTCGACGGGTGCGGCACCACCTCGGAACCGAGCGACCCGCGCCTCGAGCTCCGCGCGCTCCTTCCGCTCGACGGCGGCGAGCTCGGCGTCGCGCACCCTGCCGTAGCGCAGGACGTCGTCGTTGAGCACTCGGGCACCTCGCTCGCCGATGGCGCCCATGGCGACCTCGGGCTGCCGCGGGAGCCCGAGCTTGCGCACCACGAGCACGTCGAGCGGCGCACCGAGCGACCTGGCGAGCTCGTCCGCCACGGGGACGCCGCCGCGGGGGAGGCCCAGCACGACCGGACGATCGAGCGCCCGACCCGCGAACGCCCGCGCCAGCCGTCGGCCCGCGTCACGTCGATCGGTGAAGTGCTCCATGTCGTGATGCTCGCACTCGGTGCTGCGGGATGCCACCCCCTCGGGCTCTCGCGAATAGCCTTTGGCACCCACTGCGTCAAGCCCTGTCTTCGGCCGAACCCGCCGCCTAGCGTTGGAGATCCGACGGCAGGGGACGATGGGCGATCGGAGCACCGGCGCCGCGTGACCGTCGGGACGGAGAACACCGAAGACGCCTGAGTGACGACTGAGGGGTCGCACCCAGGGCGGGGGAGCGGGTCGGATGACTGGGGGTCATCCGACCCGCGTATTCCGTCTGCGCACGAACTGCGCGTGACACCGCACCGTCTCGTGACACCGCACCGCCTCGGTCCGCGAAAGCGTTCTCCCGCCTTACTCGCGGACCGTCGAGCCGCCCCGCACGCCGATCCCGAGCGAAGTTCGCGTATCGGGATGCGTCGCCTATGCTGATGGGCATCCTTCCCCCAGGGCGGGGGAACCCGTCCAGTGAGGGAAACGGCGGCGCCACGGCACCGTCCAGCTTGGAGTGTCCGTGGGGCGTCACAGCGTGAAGGCTCCGGCGAAGAGGCCGGGGCGCGCACTCATCCTTTCCATCGTCGCGGCGCTCGCGGTCGTCGGCATCGTGGCATCCGGCGTCTTCGTCTGGGTCGGCGGCTACCTGAACCCCCTGTTCGCCGCCGCCGACGCGGGGTGCTCCGGTGACGAGCAGCTCGTCATCGTGGCCGATACGACGATCGCGCCGGCGCTCACCGACATCGCGAAGGACTTCGACGCGAAGTCGGAGACCTGCGTGCAGACGAAGATCACGTCGCAGGACTCGGCCGACACGTCGGCGGTGCTCGCGTCGGGCGGCCTGGAAGCCGACGCGTGGATCCCCGAGTCCGACGTGTGGGTCGACCGCATGACCGCCACGGCCGCCTCGCTGGGGCAGACCCCGCCCGAGGTGGAGGTGGGCGAGGCGGTCGCGGCGACGCCCGTCGTGTTCGCCGCACCGGCCACCAAGGCCGCCCAGATCGCGAGCGAGCCGGTGACCTGGAGCCGCGTGCTCGGCGGTGGCATGCCCACGATCCTGCCCGATCCCGAGGCGTCGTCGACCAGCCTCGCAGGGCTCCTCGCCCTGCGTGGGCACTCCTCGCCCGACGATCCGCGCCAGTTCGCGGGCGCCATGATCGAGCTCGGCAAGTCCATCCCCGCATCGACGGGAGCGGCGTTCGCGGCGCTCGCCGCGGTGCAGCAGCCGAGCGTCGTGATCACGAGCGAGGCGCAGGTGGCGGCGTACAACCTCGAGGAGCCGGCGGAGACGCTCGTCGCGGCCTACCCGGCCGATGGCACCGTGCTGGTCGACTACCCGTTCGTGCGCCTCCCGGCGCAATCCGACGACGAGGCGACCGCCGACGGCGCCGCGAACGCGACGAAGACCCGTGCCGAGCTGCTCACGGCCTTCGCGGCGGCGGCCCGGGATGCGACCGACCGGCTCGCGGCCGACGGCTTCCGGGCGCCCGACGGCTCGGGCGCGATCGACGTCGCCGGCCTCGCCGCCGAGGGACCCGTCGGAGCGGCGACCGAGCTCGACCCCGCCGCGCAGCTCGAGATCCTCCGGGCGTGGGCCGTGCTGACGCTCCGCTCGCGCATGCTCGCCGTCATCGACGTGTCGGGCTCGATGGAGGAGCCCGCGGAGAGCGGCCTGCGGCGCATCGACATCTTCCAACAGGCGGCGATCGGCGCCATGGAGAAGTTCTCGGGCGAGGTCGAGCTGGGCGTCTGGGTCTTCTCGACCGCGCGCAACGGCGACCTCGACTGGGAGGACCTGTCGCCCATCGCGCCGCTCGCCGACCAGGCGCACAAGGCCGAGATCGCCGGCATCATCCAGTCGCTGCCGGCCCGACTCGGCGGCGCCACCGGCCTCTACGACACGACGCTCGCGGCCGTGCAGCGCGTGCGCGAGTCGTACGACCCCGAGAAGGTGAACTCGGTGCTGCTCATCACCGACGGACGGAACGAGGACGAGAACGGAATCGACCTCGACACGCTGCTCGCCGAGCTCGCCAAGATGGACGACCCGACGAAGCCCGTGCCGGTCATCATGATCGGCTTCGGCCCCGACACCGACCTCGCGGCAATGCAGCGCATCGCGCAGGCGACGAAGGGCGCGGCGTACTCCGCGTCGCGACCCGAGGACCTCGGGACCGTGCTCGTCGACGCGCTCTCGCAGCGCACCTGCCGCCCGAACTGCGGCTGAACCGCCTCGCACACGACGGAGGGCCCGGCGCGATGCCGGGCCCTTCGTCAGTTCCTGATCGGATGCGTCGCCGTCACGCCTCGGTGGCAGCGGCCTCGAGCGCTGCGTCGCCGTGCGCGTCCGTCGTCATGTCGGCGGGCTTGCGGACGAAGAACGCGCCGACGACCGCGCCGATCGAGATGATCGCCCCGACCATGAAGGCCGTGCGCAGGCCGGCCGCCTGCGCGGCCTCGGCGGTCGCTCCCGTCACGGCGACGGAGGCCGTGACCGCTGCCATGACCGTGACGAACAGTGCCGTGCCGGCGGCGCCCGCGACCTGCTGCACGGTGCCGACGATCGCCGACCCGTGCGAGTAGAACCGCGGCTCGACCGAGCCGAGCGCCGACGTGAACAGCGGCGTGAACATGAAGGCGAGCCCGGCGGACAGCGCCACGTGCGCGACGAGCAGCAGCCACGGCGACGTGGTCTCGGTGACCATGGTGAGCGACCAGAGCACCGCGCTCACCGTGATGGCGCCCGGCACGAGCAGCGGGGTCGGTCCGAACCGGTCGAACAGGCGCCCGACGGTCGGGCCGAGGAGGCCCATGAGCAGGCCGCCCGGCAGCAGCAGGAGCCCCGTGATGGCCGGCTCGAGGTGCAGCACGTCTTGGAGGTAGATCGGCAGGAGGATGATCGTGCCGAACAGCGCGGCCATCACGATGACCATGAGGCCGACCGAGATCGCGAAGTTGCGCGACCGGAACGTGCGCAGGTCGAGCAGCGCGCGGTCGCGACGCTGCAGCAGCAGCTGGCGCAGGATGAACGTCGCGATGCCGATGGCGCCCACGGCGAGCGAGATCCACATGGCGGCGGGGGAGCCCGTGCCCGAGACGGCGCCGCCGACGAGGCTGAGGCCGTAGACCAGGCCGCCGAAGCCGAACGCCGAGAGGATCACCGAGAACACGTCGATCGGGATGACGCGCGGCTCGCTGACGTTCTCGACGCGGCGGATGCCGATGACGAGCATGACCAGGGCGATCGGCAGCACGAGCCAGAACATGTACCGCCACGACAGGTAGGTCAGGATGAGGCCCGAGATCGTCGGCCCGATGGCGGGCGCGACCGAGATCACGGTCGAGACGCGACCCATGAACCGGCCGCGGTCGGCGGGCGCCACGAGCGTCATCAGGGTGGTCATGAGCAGCGGCATCATGATGGCCGTGCCGCTCGCCTGGACGACGCGCGCGAGCAGCAGCACCTCGAAGCCGGGCGCGAGCGCGGCGATCAGGGTGCCCGCGGAGAACAGGCTCATCGCGGCGATGAAGATCGGGCGCGTGGCGAACCGCTGCAGCAGGAAGCCCGTGATGGGGATGACGACCGCCATCGTGAGCATGAACGCAGTGGTGAGCCACTGCGCGGCCTCGATGGTGATGCCGAGGTCGGTGACGAGGTGCGGGATTGCGACGCCCATGATCGTCTCGTTGAGGATGACGACGAAGGCGGACGCGAGGAGCAGCCAGATCACGCGCGAGTTGCGCTTGCCGTGGAGGGCCTCGGCGTCGGTGTGGTGGGGGTGCTGGGCGTGGTGCGGAGCCGCGTCGCCGGCGGCGACGGGCTCGTTCTCGGTCAGGTCGGGAGCGGCGCGTTCGGTCAAGGAATGGCGTCCAATCGATCTCGGCGCAGAGCGGCGCCGGAGGAGTTGCGTCGAATGTGAAAGACAACCCGCGCCGGAGGAGGCGCTATTCCCGAATCGACGGATCGATCGGAACGTATGGAACTCGAGCCGCGAGCGGGGGCGGGTTGCGAATGGGAACGGCGATGCGGTCGCGCACGACGGGCGGTGTGCGCGGTGCGCGCGGACTACGGAGCGGGCGCGGGCCCGTCGGTCGGCGTGGCGTCGGGAAGCCACCCCTCGAGGAGCTCCTCTTCGGGAGCCACCTCGTCGTCGACCCGCGCTTCGGCGTCGCGCTCGGCGTCGTCGTCGGCGGGGATGGCGGTGGGATCGGTCATGGCTTCACGATAGCGCGCACCACCGACACGGCCCGGGCGACGGCGGCCGCGGCATCCGCCACGTCGTGTTCGGTGTTCTCGGCGCCGAGCGTGAACCGCACGGCGGTCTGCGCGAGCTCGGCGGGCAGGCCGATCGCGGTGAGCACGTGCGACGGCTCGTCGCTGCCCGCGGCGCACGCCGACCCGCTCGAGCAGATCACGCCGTCGCGCTCGAGCTCGAGCAGCACCGCCTCGCCGCTGGTGCCCGGGAAGACGTACGACACGGTGCCGGGCAGCCGGCGCACGTGATCGCCCGTGAGCACGGCGTCGGGCACCTCGGCGGCGATGCGCGCGACGAGCTCGCCCGCGAGCGCGCCGAGGCGGGTCGCGGCATCCGCCCGCTCGGCCTCGGCGAGGCGCAGCGCCGTCGCGAACGCCACGGCGCCCGCCACGTTCTCGGTGCCCGAGCGTCGCCCGCGCTCCTGGCCGCCGCCGTGCACCACGGGCTCGAGGGGGATCCGGCCGCGCACGATCAGCGCGCCCGTGCCCTTCGGTGCCCCGACCTTGTGGCCCGCGAGCGAGAGCGCGTCGACGCCGAGCCCGTCGAGCGAGAGGGGAAGCCAGCCGGCCGCCTGCACGGCATCCGTGTGGAACCGAGCGCCCGACGCGTGCGCGACCTCGGCGAGCTCGGCGACGGGCTGCACCGTGCCGATCTCGTTGTTCGCGAGCTGCACCGACACGAGCGCGGTGTCGGGGCGGATGACGCGCGCCAGCGCCTCGGGATGCACCAGGCCGCCCGCGTCGACCTCGACCTCGTCGACGGTGAAGCCATGCATACGCGCGAGATAGGCCGCGGACTCGAGCACCGCCTCGTGCTCGACGGGGGAGACGACGACGTGACGGCCGCGCGGGTTCGCGAGCGCGATGCCCTTGATCGCGAGGTTGTCGGCCTCGGTACCGCCGCTCGTGAACACGACGTCGCCGGGGCGGCATCCGACCACGGCGGCCACCTCGGCCCGCGCCGACGCGAGCGCCCGGGAGGCCTCGTCGCCCAGCCCGTGGTGGCTCGACGGGTTGCCGAACGACCCTGTGAGGTAGGGCCACATCGCCTCGAGCGCCTCCCGGCGCACGGGCGTGGTGGCGGCGTGGTCGAGGAAGATCACGGGGAGACCTCCGGGGCGGTCGCGGCCGACGCGGCGGTCGCGGCATCCGACGACGGAGCCTCGATGACGACGTCGAGCCCCAGGTCGAGCGCGCGCGCCGAGTGCGTGAGCGCGCCGACCGAGATCACGTCGACGCCGGTGGCGGCGATCGCGGCGACGGTGTCGAGCGAGACGCCGCCGGATGCCTCGACCACCGCCCGTCCGCCGATGCGCTCGACGCCCGTGCGCAGGTCGTCGAGCGTGAAGTTGTCGAGCATGATCGTGTCGGCGCCGCCCGCGACCACGGAGTCGAGCTGGTCGAGCCGGTCGACCTCGACCTCGAGGTGGGCGGTGTGCGGCATCCGCTCCCGCGCCCCGCGCAGCGCCGTGGCGAGGTCGCGGCCGCCCGCGGTGAGCACGGCGAGGTGGTTGTCCTTCGCCATGATCGCGTCGGACAGCGAGCGGCGGTGGTTGCGCCCGCCGCCGTCGCGCACGGCCTGGCGCTCAAGGCTGCGCAGTCCGGGCGTCGTCTTGCGGGTGTCGACGATGCGGGCGCGCGTGCCCGCGACGGCGGCGACGTACCGCGCCGTGAGCGTCGCGACGCCCGACATGCGCTGCAGGAGGTTGAGGCCGACGCGCTCGGCCGTGAGGATGCCGCGGGCCGGTCCCGTGACGCGGGCGAGCACCGCGCCCGCCTCGAACGCGTCGCCGTCGGCGGCGAGGCGCTCCACGACGATCCGCGGGTCGGTGAGACGGAACGCCGCCGCGAACACCTCGATGCCGCTCAGCACGCCCGGCTCGCGCGCGACGAGCTCGGCGGTCGCCGTCGCCTCCACCGGGATGAGCGTCTCGGACGTGAGGTCGCCCCATGGCGCGTCCTCGTCGAGCGCGGCGGTGACGATGCGGTCGATCTCGCGGACGTCGGTCATCAGGCAGCCTCCTCGAGGGCGGGGACGGCGGGGTTCGGGGTCGTGGGCGTCACGGCGAACGGCTCGGCCATCGCGGCATCCGCGTCGTCGGTGCGGAAGTGCGCGCCGACGCTGCCGGTCCGCGCGAGCGCAGCGGCGACGGTGAGGCGCGCGAGGTCGAGCAGGTTGCGGTCCTCCGCGGTGCGGCGGTCGACGACCTCAGGCGCGCGCCACGCGTCGAGCGCTGCGGATGCCGCGGCGAGCCCCTCGCCCGATCGCTCGAGCCCGGCGTGCGCCCACATGAGCTCCTGCAGTGCGCTCCGGTCGACGTGAATCGCGTGCGCAACTCCGGATGCCGCGGACGACACGCCGTCGCTCGGTACGACCCGGCCGACGTGTCCGTCTTCGTCTCCGGAGTCGTGCACGCGCGAAGACGCACCGAGCGCACGAGCCGCGCGGTCGGCGAACACCGCGGCCTCGAGCAGAGAGTTCGACGCCAGCCGGTTCGCGCCGTGCACTCCGGTGCGCGCGCACTCGCCCACGGCGAAGAGCCCTGGCAGCGTCGTGCGCCCGTCGAGGTCGGTGACCACGCCGCCCATGGCATAGTGCGCGGCGGGCGTGATCGGCACGGGCTGCGCGCCCCAGTCGAAGCCGGCCTCGCGGCACGCCGCGTCGATGCCGGGGAACCGCGCGGCGAGGAACTCCGCGCCGAGCGCCGTCGCGTCGAGGAACACCGGTCGGTCGTCCTGCTGGGCCATGCGCTTCCACACCGCCCGGGCGACGACGTCGCGCGAGGCGAGCTCGGCGCGCGGGTCGACGTCGGGCATGAAGCGGTCGCCGTGCTCGTCGACGATCACGGCGCCCTCGCCGCGCACCGCCTCGGAGATGAGCGGCGTGCCCGGCGCCGCCAGCGCCGTGGGGTGGAACTGCACGAACTCGAGGTCGGCGACCTCGGCTCCGGCGCGCCACGCGGCCGCGACCCCGTCGCCGGTCGCCACGTCGGGGTTCGTCGTATGCCGGTAGAGGCATCCGCTGCCGCCGGTGGCGAGCACCACGGCGTCGGCGCGCACCTCGGTGAGGCCGGATGCCGCGAGCAGGCGAGCCCCCACGACGCATCCGCGCTCGACCAGCAGGTCGACGAGCATGGTGTGCTCGTGCACGCGGACCGCCCGGCGTCGGACCGTGGCGACCAGCGCGGACTCGATCGCAGCACCCGTGCCGTCGCCGCCGGCGTGCAGGATGCGCGCTCGGGAATGCGCCGCCTCGAGGCCGCGCGCCAAGCCCGAATCGCCGCGGTCGAACGCGACCCCGAAGCGGATGAGATCGCGCACGCGGGCGGGTCCCTCGTCGCAGAGCACACGCACGGCGGCGGGATCCGACAGGCCCGCGCCGGCCGCGATCGTGTCGGCGAAGTGGCGCTCGACCGAGTCGTCGGGGAACAACGCCGCGGCGATGCCGCCCTGGGCGTGGCGCGTGCTGCCCTCGACGAGCGCGGCCTTCGTGACGACCTCGACGTCGTGGCCGGCGTCCGCGGCCTTCACCGCGGTCCACAGGCCGGCGATGCCGCCGCCGATCACGAGCACCCGCGCCATGGTCAGGCTCCCGCCGGAACCGCGGCCGGCGTCGCAACCGGCGGCTTCGCAGCGAGCATCCGCTCGAGGGCGAGCCGCGCCGGGTCGGCGACCGTGTCGGGCACGGTGATGCGGTTGACGACGCGGCCCGCGACGAGCTCCTCGAGCACCCACGCGAGGTAGCCGGGGTGGATGCGGTACATCGTCGAGCACGGGCACACGACGGGGTCGAGGCAGAAGATCGTGTGCTCGGGGTACTCCGCCGCGAGCCGCTGCACGAGGTTGATCTCGGTGCCGATCGCGAAGGTCGAGCCGGCGGGAGCCGCCGTGATGGCCTTCACGATGAAATCGGTCGAGCCCGCGGCATCCGCTGCGTCGACGACGGGCATCGGGCACTCGGGGTGCACGATGACCTGCACGCCGGGGTGCTCGCGCCGCGCCTGCTCGATCTGGTCGACCGTGAACCGGCGGTGCACCGAGCAGAAGCCGTGCCAGAGGATGACGCGGGCGTCGGCGAGCTCCTCGGCGGTGTTGCCGCCGAGCGCCTTGCGGGGATTCCACATCGGCATCTGCTCGAGCGGCACGCCCATGGCCTTCGCGGTGTTGCGACCGAGATGCTGGTCGGGGAAGAACAGCACGCGCTGCCCGCGCTCGAACGCCCACTCGAGCACCGTGCGCGCGTTCGACGAGGTGCAGACGATGCCGCCGTTGCGGCCGACGAAGCCCTTGAGCGCGGCCGACGAGTTCATGTACGTGACCGGGATGACCGGCACGCGGCCGTCGGCGTCGGTCGCGGCGAGGTCGCCGTAGACCTCCTCGAGCTGCTCCCAGCACTCCTCGACGCTCGACTCGTCGGCCATGTCGGCCATCGAGCAGCCCGCGGCGAGGTTCGGCAGGATGACGGCCTGCTCGGGCTTCGACAGCAGGTCGGCGGTCTCGGCCATGAAGTGCACGCCGCAGAACACGATCGCCTCGGCGTCGGGCTTCGTCAGCGCCGCGTTCGCGAGCTGGAACGAGTCGCCCACGAAGTCGGCGTGCTCCACGACCTCGTCGCGCTGGTAGAAGTGCCCGAGCACGACGACGCGGTCGCCGAGCGTGGCCTTCGCGGCCCGGATGCGATCGTGCAACTCGGCGTCGGACGCGCGGCGGTACTCGTCGGGCAGGGCGCCCTGGCGCGGCGAGCCGGTCGGGATGACGTCGCCCATCGACGCGCCCGGCCCGTAGCCCGCGGGCCCGCGGTCGAACTCCCAGGGGCCCTTCGCGAGCTCGGGCGCGCAGGTGGAGCCGGCCGAGGAGCCCGCCGAGATGAGGCGGATCGAGCGGTCGACGGATGCCGCGAGCCGGACGTCGCGGGCGGGAGGCTGGACGATGGTCATGATCGGCTCCTCGTCGGTGGTGGGTCGGTGGGGGTGGGTCGGTGGGAGTTGGTCAGTTGCGGCTGGGGTCGGGAGCGGGCGCCGTCGCGGACGCCGTGTCGAAGCGGTAGAGGGCCGGCGGGCGGTGCCGGGTGCCCGAGAGGCGCTCGCCCGTGTCGACGAGCGAGCCCGAGGCCTCCATGGTGCGGCGGAAGTTCGCGGGGTCGAGGCGCTTGCGGAGCACGACCTCGTGCACCGCCCGCAGCTCGGCCATCGTGAACGTCTCGCCGAGGAAGGCGTGCGCGATGCGCGAGTACTCGAGCTTCGTGCGCAGCCGCCCCAGCGCGTAGTCGATGATCGCGCGGTGGTCGAACGCGAGGTCGGGCAGTTCGTCTTCATCGAACCACTGCACGTTCTCGTCGGAGACCGCGCGCTCGACCTCGTCGGAGTGCACGAGCGCCCAGTACACGACCGAGACGACCCGCTCGCCGGGGGACCGGTCGACGGCGCCGAACGTGTAGAGCTGCTCGAGGTACTTCGGCGTGAGTCCGGTGGTCTCGGCGAGCGTGCGTGCCGCCGCGCCCTCGAGCGCCTCGTCGACGGGGAGCCAGCCGCCGGGCAGCGCCCATCGGCCGAGGCCGGGCTCGCGCAGTCGGCGCACGAGCGGCAGGCGGAGGCTGGGGCGCTCGGCGCCCTCGTCGGGGCTGAGGGCGAAGATCACGGTGGAGACGGCGAGGCGCGCCTGCGCGGCCGGGTCGTGCTGCTGCGGCATCCGTGGCCCCTCACTCATCTGCACACCTTCGAGTCAGGATGACTCGAAGTCCTAGGAGCCAGCTTACAGTCAATCTGACACGAACGCGAATCCATGACGTCATCGTGCGGCGAGGATGGGAACGAGGATGCGAATGCAGGAAGAACGGATGCCGGTCGGCAGGTCGCGCCGTGACACGCCGACGTCACTGCAATCGTTCCTGCATTCGCGCCGGCCGCGCGGCCGCACCGCCTCCGGCCACGGCACCGCCCGCCCGGCACCCTCTCCGGCCATGGCGCCATCCAGGCCGGCACCGCCTCCGCCGCGGCCCGCGCACGCGCCCGCGTCGGCTAGGATCGGCGATACAACCTCACACCGGGCCATCGACGCGTCGCGGGAGAGCCGGACAGTTCCAGCAGGAGACACACCTCCAGCAGGAGACACTGCGCCGGCACCGAAGGAGCAAGCCTCCCCGCCAATCTCTCAGGTCACACACCGCGATGACGAGGCCGCTCTGAAAAGTGGATCGAGCGGAGCGAGATCCAGGTCGAGCAGGGCAGGCGTAGCCTGACCCGTATCGACCCTCCTCCGACCGGGCCCGCCGACGGTGAAAGCGCGAACCACGCGTGAAGCTCTCAGGCCCATGACAGAGGGGGAGTTCCCAGCGGCATCCGCCGACCGCCCACGCGACTCTGGAGAACTCGTGACCGACACCGAACCCGGCACCACCGAACGTCGAAGCCCCCTCGATGCGGTGCACCGCGCCGCCGGCGCGTCGTTCACCGACTTCGCGGGCTGGCAGATGCCCGTGCGCTACTCGAGCGACCTCGCCGAGCATCATGCCGTGCGCACGCATGCCGGCATCTTCGACCTCTCGCACATGGGCGAGATCATCCTGCTCGGCCCGGGCTCCGCCGCGGCGCTCGACTTCGCGCTCGCCGGCAAGCTGTCGGCCATCGAGATCGGCCAGGCGAAGTACTCGCTGCTGCTCGACGAGGACGGCGGCATCATCGACGACCTCGTCGTCTACCGCACGGGCGACGACCGGTACATGGTCGTCGCGAACGCCGCGAACCGCGACGTCGTCGCGACGGAGCTCGTCGCCCGCGCCGAGGGCTTCGACACGTTCGTGTCCGACGAGAGCGACGACGTGGCGCTCGTCGCCCTGCAGGGCCCCGACGCGCGCGCCGTGCTCGAGGAGACCCCGGGGTTCGGCGTCGACGACGGCCCGAGCAACGATGTCGAGGAGTTCGACGTGCAGCTCGCCGCGCTCAGGTACTATCGCGCGTTCCCCGCGACGTTCGAAGGCGAGCCGGTGCTCGTCGCCCGCACCGGCTACACGGGTGAAGACGGCTTCGAGCTCTACATCGCGCCCGACCGCTCCGCACGCCTCTGGGAGGCGCTCACCGAGACCGGCGGCCCCCGGGTCGTCCCGGCCGGGCTCGCGAGCCGCGACACGCTGCGCCTCGAGGCGGGCATGCCCCTCTACGGCCACGAGCTGCACCGCGACATCCTGCCCGTGCAGGCCGGCCTCGGCCGAGTCGTCGCGCTCGCCAAGGAGGGCGACTTCGTCGGCCGCGCCGCCATCGAGGCCGGCCCGGCGACGGATGCCCCGGTGCTCGTCGGCCTCGCCGCAGCGGGCCGCCGCGCCGCTCGCGCCGACTACGAGGTCTACGACGGCGAGGGTGCGGATGCCGCGCGCGTCGGCGTCGTGACGAGCGGCGCGCTGTCGCCGACCCTCGGCCACCCGGTGGCGATGGCGTTCGTCGCGCCCGATGCCGCCGAGGCCGGCCGCGAGCTGTACGTGGATGTCCGGGGCACGCGCGTCGCGGCATCCGTCGTGCCGCTGCCCTTCTACAAGCGACCCGCCTGACGCACCACGACCGAACCCACCGCACCGCCGACCGCGAGGAGAACCCCATGACCGACCTGACCGCCCTGCAGTACACCGAGGAGCACGAATGGGTGCTCGTCGACGGCGACACCGTGACGATCGGCATCACCGACTACGCCGCCGAGAAGCTCGGCGACGTCGTCTACGTCGACCTGCCCAAGGCGGGCACGCAGATCACCTCCGGCAACGTGGTCGGCGAGATCGAGTCGACGAAGTCGGTCGGCGAGCTGTTCGCCCCGGTCGACGGCGAGGTCGTCGAGGCGAACCAGGCCGTGATCGACGCACCCGAGCTCGTGAACAGCGACCCCTTCGGCGAGGGCTGGCTCATCAAGGTCACCGCGCCGAACCTCCCGAAGCTGCTCACGCGCGACGAGTACCGGGCGCTCACCGGCGAGTAGGCGCCGGTCCCACCAGCGACGCCGGACCGACCGGCGACAGACACACGACACGAAGGATCCCCATGCCCACCTCCCCGGCCTTCGACCTCGACGCGTTCGGACGCCGCCACATCGGCACGACTCCGCACGACCACGAGTGGATGCTCGCCGCCCTCGGCTACGACTCCCTCGACGCGCTCATGACGGCGGCGGTGCCGACGGCGATCCGCATGGGAGAGGTGGTCGACTCGGTGATCCCGCCGGCCGCCACCGAGCGGGAGGCGATCGCGGAGCTCGCAGCGCTCGCCGAGCAGAACACCGTGCGCACGTCGATGATCGGGCTCGGCTACTCGGGCACGATCACGCCCGCGGTGATCCAGCGCAACGTGCTCGAGAACCCGAGCTGGTACACGGCGTACACGCCCTACCAGCCCGAGATCTCGCAGGGCCGCCTCGAGGCGCTCATCAACTTCCAGACGATGGTCTCCGACCTCACGGGCCTCGACACCGCGAACGCGTCGATGCTCGACGAGGGCACCGCGGTCGTGGAGGGCATGCTCCTCGCGCGCCGCGGGTCGAAGTCGGCCTCGAACCGCTTCGTCGTCGACGCCGACGCGCTGCCGCAGACGCACGCCCTGCTCGTCTCGCGCGCCGAGGCCGTGGGCATCGAGCTCGTGGTGGCCGACCTCGACGAGTCCACGGATGTCGCCGCCCTCGGCGAGCACTTCGGCATCTTCGTGCAGTATCCCGGTGCGTCGGGCCGCGTGTGGAACCCGGCCTCCGTCATCGCCTCGTCGAAGGAGCAGGGCGCGCTCGCGGTCGTCGCGGCCGACCTGCTCGCGATGTCGGTGCTGACCAGCCCCGGCGAGCTCGGGGCGGATGTCGCGGTGGGCACTTCCCAGCGGTTCGGCGTGCCGATGGGCTTCGGCGGCCCGCACGCCGGCTACATGGCGGTGCGCAAGGGCCTCGAGCGCCAGCTTCCCGGCCGCCTCGTCGGCGTGTCGCAGGATGCCGCGGGCCACCCGGCCTACCGGCTGAGCCTCCAGGCGCGCGAGCAGCACATCCGTCGCGAGAAGGCGACCTCGAACATCTGCACCGCCCAGGTGCTCCTCGCCGTCATGGCGTCGATGTACGCGGTGTACCACGGGCCCCGGGGCATCCGGCACATCGCGACGACGACCGCGGCGAAGGCGAAGGCGCTCGCCGACGTGCTCTCGGGCTACGGCCTGACGCTCGCGCACGACGCCTACTTCGACACCGTCCGCGTGCACGTGCCGGGCCTCGCGAAGAACGTCGTGGAACGCGCCCGCGAGCTCGGCCTCAACCTCTGGGAGGCCGACGAGGCGACCGTGCACGTCGCCGTCGACGAGACCACCACGGCCGACGAGCTCTCGCGCGTCGTCGAGGCGTTCGGGTTCGACCCGCGCATCGAGGTGCCCGTGTCGATCCGCGAGCTGCCCGCCAGCCTGCCCGAGTCGCAGCGCCGCACCTCCTCGTACCTCGAGCACCCGGTGTTCAACACGCACCAGTCCGAGACGCAGATGATGCGGTACCTGAAGACGCTCGCCGACCGCGACTACGCGCTCGACCGCGGCATGATCCCGCTCGGCTCGTGCACCATGAAGCTCAACGCCGCCACCGAGATGCAGTCGGTCACCTGGCCCGAGTTCGCGAACCTGCACCCGTTCGCGCCCGAGGCCGACGTCGTCGGCACGCTCGGGCTCATCGAGCAGCTCGAGAACTGGCTCGCCGAGGTGACGGGCTACGACACGGTCTCGCTGCAGCCCAACGCTGGCAGCCAGGGCGAGCTCGCCGGCCTCCTCGCGATCCGCGGGTACCACCGCGCGAACGGCGACGTCGACCGCGACCTGTGCCTCATCCCGTCGAGCGCGCACGGCACGAACGCGGCATCCGCCGTGCTCGCCGGCATGCGCGTCGTCGTCGTCGCCTGCGACGAGCTCGGCAACGTCGACCTCGACGACCTTCGTGCGAAGATCGCGGAGCACGCCGACCGGATCGCCGCGCTCATGATCACGTACCCGTCGACGCACGGCGTCTACGAGCACGAGGTGAAGCAGATCACGCAGGCCGTGCACGACGCGGGCGGCCAAGTCTACGTCGACGGCGCCAACCTCAACGCGCTGCTCGGCTTCGCCCGCTTCGGCGATTTCGGCGGCGACGTCTCGCACCTCAACCTGCACAAGACCTTCTGCATCCCGCACGGCGGCGGCGGCCCCGGCGTGGGCCCGGTCGCGGCGAAGGCGCATCTCGCGCCCTACCTGCCCGGCCACCCGCTCGCGCAGCGCGCCGACCACTCGGGCGGCGTCACGCACGACGGCGGCCCCGTGTCGGCGGCGCCGTACGGCAGCCCGTCGATCCTGCCGATCTCGTGGGCGTACGTGCGCATGATGGGCTCCGAGGGCCTCAAGCAGGCGACCGCCACCGCGGTGCTCGCGGCGAACTACGTCGCCGCGCGCCTGCGCGACCACTTCCCGGTGCTCTACACGGGCGACAACGGACTCGTCGCGCACGAGTGCATCCTCGACCTGCGCCCGCTCACCGCGGCGACCGGGGTCACGGTCGACGACGTCGCGAAGCGGCTCATCGACTACGGCTTCCACGCGCCGACCATGTCGTTCCCCGTGGCGGGCACGCTCATGGTCGAGCCGACCGAGTCGGAGGACCTCGCCGAGCTCGACCGCTTCATCGAGGCGATGATCGCGATCAAGGCCGAGGCCGACGCGGTGGGCCGGGGCGAGTGGCCGGCCGACGACAACCCGCTGCGCAACGCGCCGCACACGGCCGAGTCGGTCATCGCGGGGGAGTGGACGCACCCGTACACCCGCGAGCAGGCCGTCTACCCGGTGCACTCGCTCGTGCGCAACAAGTACTGGGCGCCCGTGCGCCGCATCGACCAGGCCTACGGCGACCGCAACCTCGTGTGCGCCTGCCCGCCGGTGGAGGCGTTCGCGTAGACGACCGATGAACCGAGGCGGATGCTTCGACGCGACGGTGTCGGAGCATCCGCGAGACTGAACCCCGCGGGGCTCCCTCTCGTTGTCACCGCAGGAGGTGACGGATGCCGCAGGACGACGATCGTCGGCTGGTCGCGCTGTACGACGCGCACGGGCCCTCGTTGTGGCGGTACGTCGTGCACCTCACGGGCGACCCGGCGGGTGCCGACGACATCGTGCAGGAGACGCTGCTGCGCGCCTGGCGGAGCCCGCGCATCCTGGAGCAGGAGCCGGCGTCGACGCGGTCGTGGATGTTCACCGTCGCGCGGAACCTCGTGATCGACGAGGCCCGCAGCGCCCGTCGCCGGCACGAGATCGGCGTCGGCGAGCTGCCCGATCCCGGACGCGAGGACGGCACCGACCAGCTCTTCGAGAGCCTCCTCATCGAGGAGGCGCTGGCCGGCCTCGACTTCGAGCACCGCGCCGTGATCGTGCACGCCTACTACGGCGGATGCAGCATCGCGGAGGTCGCGCGACGCCTCGGCATCCCGGAGGGGACCGTCAAGTCGCGGCTGCACTACGGACTGCGGGCGCTGCGCCTCGCACTGCAGGAGAAGGGGGTGACGCGATGAACCCGAATCACTCGCGCTACGCCGACTGGGACTCCGCCTACGTGCTCGGCGCGCTCTCCCCGGCCGAGCGCCGGGAGTACGAGGAGCATGTCGAGACCTGCGACGCCTGCCGCCGCTCCGTGGCCGAGCTCTCGCCGATGCCCGGGCTCCTCGCCCGGCTGTCCGCCGACCGCGCCGAGGCGCTCCTCGACGAGTCCGACGCTGCGCCCTCGTCGCCGAGCCCGGCGCTGCTCGACGCCGTGCGTCGTGGAGGGCGCCGTCGTGGCATCCGTCGCACGCGAACCCGCATCGTGCTGGCGGCCGCCGCAGCGGTCGTCGTGATCGCCGCGGTCGCCGTGCCGTTCGCGCTCACCCGGCCCGTCGCGGATCGGCAGTCGGTCGCCTTCGAGACCGTCGTCGACCTGCCCGTGACCGCGAGCGCGGTGCTCACCCCGGTGGAATGGGGCACCAGGATCGAGCTGGACTGCACCTACGAGGTGCCGCCCGGCGAGGACGCGTCCGGGCAGGACTGGCCGTACGCGCTGGTCGTGGTCGACCACGAGGGTCGGAGCACCGAGGTGTCGACGTGGCGTGCGACCCCCGGCTCGACCGCGCGCCTCGAGGCGGGGAGCGCGCTGTCCGTCGACGAGATCGCGTCGCTCGAGATCCGCGCGGTCGCGTCCGGCGACGTGCTGATGCGCGGCGTCACCGGCTGAGCGGCATCCGATGCGTCAGGCGGTCGCGGGTCGCGGCTGAGCCGGGCGCGGCGCGACGTGCCGTCCGCGCTCGGTGTAGACGCGGGCAGCGGATGCCGCGACGACGGCCCTGCGGCGCTCCACGACGCGGCGCTCCGCGTCGCGGATCTCGTCATCGGTCGCTCGGTAGCGACGGTCGGTGGTGCGCGCGGAGAGGCCGCCCGCGGCGATGGCGTGTGCGAGGTCCATGGTCGTCCGGTCCCTTCGGCGCGAGGGATTCGGCCCGCGCCGCCTCCATGCTCGCGAGGCCGGCGACGCGGCGGATCCGGGCCGCCCCGATGCCCGTCCCCGGGAGTACACTGAGGTTCTCTCGAAGAGGGGGCGCGCATGATCTCCGTCGATCTCATCGCAGTACTCGCCACACTCGCCTTCGCCGGCGTCTTCGTCGGGAGCTCAATGCTCGCGGGCCGGGGCCTCGGGCTCGAGCAGCGGGCGGGCCTCCTGGAGCGACGCGATCCGGCCACGGCCGAGGCGCTGCGCCGGGCGCAGTCGTTCACCGACTACTCGAGCAGCACCGTCTTCGGCCCCGAGGGGTTCTCGGCCGTCTGCTCGCCCAGCCGGCGCAGCTGGCACGACGGGGCGCGCGTTCGGGCGACGGACTCCGACCTCCGCGTCGAGGTGCCCGAGGAGGCCCTGCCGCCGATGCCCGCGACGGTCGTGGCGCTCGCACGCAGCGAGCACGTGCCGCAGGCGCCGCGCATGCGGCATCCGTCGGCTGCCGCGGCGCACTCGGCTCAGGCCGCCGGGGGAGCGAAGAGCTCGGGCCACCAGCCCACCGCGAGCGGGTAACCGACGAACGACACGATGTCGAGGATCCAGTGCGCGATGACGAGCGGCATCGTGCGGCCCCATCGCGCGTAGAACCAGCCGAACACGATGCCCATCGCGACGTTGCCCACGAACGGCCCGAACCCCTGGTAGAGGTGGTACGAACCACGCAGCACGGCGCTCGAGAGGATCGTCGCCCACCGGCCGACGCCGAGCTCCCGGAACCGGGTGAACAGGTAGCCGACGACGATGACCTCCTCGGTGAGCGCGGCCTCGAGCGCGCGCAGCACGAGCATGGGCACCGTCCACCAGAACCAGTCGGCCGGTGAGGTCTGCACCGCGACCGTGACCCCCAGCGCCCGGCCGATCGCGTAGAGGGCGAGCCCCGGCACGCCGATGACGGCGACGAGCAGCAGGCCGGATGCCGCGTCGCGACCGGGCCGGGTCAGGTCGAAGCCGATGCGGCGGAACGGGCTCACGCCCGGCTGCCACAGCAGGTACAGCACGAGCGCGACCGCGAACAGCCCGAAGAAGACGTCGAGGAACTGGTACGTGAAGTCGAGCCACTCGCGGCTCGACCGCGACGGGTTGAGGGCGACGGACTGGTCGCCGAGCGCGCGCTCCTCGGTCAGCTTCGCGACGAGGGAGACGATCGAGTACACCGCGGACGCCCCCAAGCTGAGTCCGAGGACGATCACGACCTCGATCTGGAGCCGCCGTCGGGGGGTTGACATGCGGTTATCCTCGCACGCGGGTCGCGCGTGCAAGATTCCTGCGCGTTGACAGCGGTTTCCACCTCCGGATCGATCGCAAGATTGCGCGTCGGTAACGGTTTCCTCTGGAGTTTGCTTCCACGGGAAGCGATACATACTCTCGATCTATCCCAGCGCACCACGCGGCCATAAGTCGCGCTGTCCTGCGCACATCTCACAGGAGGAACATTGAAGATCAAGAGAATCGGCGTCGCCGCCATTGCTCTTGCTGCGGCCGGCGCCCTCGTGCTGACCGGCTGCACGAGCGGCTCGCCTGAGTCGACCGAGGGCGCGAGCTCGTCCGCGGTCATCACGACGAACGGCAACGAGCCCCAGAACCCGCTGGTCCCGACCAACACGAACGAGGTCGGCGGCGGCAAGATCCTCGACTCGATTTTCGCCGGCCTCGTCTACTACGACGCCGAGGGCGCCCCGCACAACGACGTCGCCGAGTCCATCGAGACCGAGGACGCGCAGACCTACACCATCAAGCTCAAGGCCGACCAGAAGTTCTCGAACGGCGAGCCGGTGACGGCCAGCTCGTTCGTCGACGCCTGGAACTACGGCGCGCTCCTCTCGAACGAGCAGCTCTCGAGCTACTTCTTCGAGTCGATCGAGGGCTTCAGCTACGACGAGGACTCGGAGCTCACGGGCCTCGAGGTGGTCGACGACACGACCTTCACCGTGAAGCTCAAGCAGCCCGAGTCGGACTTCCCGCTGCGCCTCGGCTACTCGGCGTTCTTCCCGCTGCCCGAGTCGGCGTTCGAGGACATGGCCGCGTTCGGTGAGAACCCGGTCGGCAACGGCCCGTACATGCTCGACGGCGAAGGCGCCTGGAAGCACAACGAGAAGATCGACCTCGTCGTGAACCCCGACTACGACGGCCCCCGCGTCGCCCAGAACGGTGGTCTCTCGATCATCTTCTACGCCACGCAGGAAGCGGCGTACGCCGACCTCCAGGGCGGCAACCTCGACGTGCTCGACGCCATCCCCGACGGCGCGCTCTCGACCTTCCAGGACGAGTTCGGCGACCGCGCGATCACGCAGCCCGCTGCGATCTTCCAGTCGTTCACGATCCCGGCGCGCCTGGCGCACTTCGCCGGCGAGGAGGGCAACCTCCGCCGCGCCGCCATCTCGAAGGCGATCAACCGCGAGGAGATCACCGACGTGATCTTCTCGGGCACCCGCACCCCGGCGCACGACTTCACGTCGCCCGTCATCGACGGCTACTCGGAGGACATCCCCGGCTCCGAGGTGCTCGACTTCGACGCCGACGAGGCGAAGGAGCTGTGGGCCCAGGCCGACGCCCTCTCCCCGTGGACCGGCACCTTCCAGATCGCCTACAACGCCGACGGTGGCCACCAGGCCTGGGTCGACGCCGTGGCGAACCAGCTGAAGAACAACCTCGGCATCGACGCGTCGGGCGCTCCGTACCCGACCTTCGCCGAGGCGCGCACCGCGATCACCGACCGCACCATCCAGACCGCGTTCCGCACCGGTTGGCAGGCCGACTACCCGGCCCTGTTCAACTTCCTCGGGCCGATCTACGGCACGGGTGCCGGTTCGAACGACGGTGACTACTCCAACGCCGAGGTCGACCAGCTCCTCGACGAGGGTCTCGCCGAGACCGACCTCGCCGCCGCGAACGAGAAGTTCCAGCAGGTGCAGGAGATCCTGTTCCAGGACCTCCCCGCCATCCCGCTGTGGTACTCCACGGTCAACGGCGCGTGGGGCCAGTCGGTCGAGAACGTCCAGTACGGCTGGAACTCGGTGCCGCTGTACTACGAGGTCACCAAGAGCGAGTAATTCTCGTTCAGGGGCGACTCGGGGTTAGACTCTGAGGCGCCCGTGGGGCGGCAGTCGAATCGACTGCCGCCCCACTCCCACGTATCCCCGGTGCGCAGCCGATCGGCGTAGCATCGTGTGGACGAACTCGCAAACGGTGAGGTTTCTTTCAACATGTCAACATCCACGAACAGCGGGGCCTGATCCATGGCCGGCTACATCGTGCGCCGACTGCTTCAGGCGATCCCTGTCCTGCTCGGCACCACCTTCCTGATCTACTTCATGGTCTTCGCGATGCCCGGAGACCCGATCGTCGCCCTCTTCGGCGACAAGACCCCGCCCCCGCAGGTCATCGAGCAGCTGCGTGAGCGCTACCACCTGGACCAGCCGTTCATCGTCCAGTACTTCATCTTCCTCGGCAACATCTTCCGCGGAGACCTCGGCACCTCGTTCTCGGGCCAGCCCGTCTCCGAGATCCTGGCGGCGACCTTCCCGGTCACGCTCCGCCTCGCGGTGCTCGCCATCTTCTTCGAGATGGTCGCCGGCATCACGGTCGGCCTCATCTCGGGCCTGCGCAAGGGCGGCATCTTCGACGCGAGCGCGCTCGTCGTGAGCCTCATCCTCATCTCGCTGCCGATCTTCGTGGTCGCGTTCGTCGCGCAGTACATCTTCGGCATCCAACTCGGCTGGTTCAGGACCACCGTGGGCACCGGCGCCCCGACACAGGACCTGATATTGCCGGCGCTCGTGCTGGCGACGATCAGCTTCGCGCAGATCACCCGACTGACGAGGGCGTCGGTCATCGACACGGACACGCAGGACTTCGTTCGCACCGCCGCGAGCAAGGGCCTGTCGCGGAACCGCATCGTCCCCGTGCACATCCTGCGCAACTCGCTCATCCCCGTCGTCACCTATCTCGCCGTCGACTTCGGCGTGCTGATGGTCGGCGCGACGGTCACGGAGGGCATCTTCAACGTGCCCGGCGTCGGCCGCACCCTCTACCAGGCGATCATCCGCGGAGAGGGACCCACCGTCGTCTCCTTCGTGACCGTCATGGTGCTGATCTACCTCGTGGTGAACCTGCTGGTGGATCTGCTGTACGCCGTTCTCGACCCGAGGATCCGCTATGCCAAGTAACACCACCAGACCCGATCAGCAGCACTACGTCGCGCCGATCGAGGAGACCCCGCTCGTCGCGATCGACAAGGTCAAGACCGAGGGCAAGCCGTCGAACCTCTGGCGCGACGCCTGGAACGACGTGCGCAAGCGCCCGATGTTCTGGATCTCCTCCGCGCTCATCGTGCTCGTCGTGGTCGTCGCGCTCTTCCCGGGCCTGTTCACGCAGGTCCCGCCGAACAACGACTGCCAGCTCGCGAACAGCAACGGCGCGCCCACCGAGGGCCACCCGCTCGGCTTCACGAAGCAGGGCTGCGACATCTACTCGCGCATCATCCACGGCACGTCGACGTCGCTCTCGGTCGGCATCATCGTGACCGTGCTGGTGTTCACGCTCGGCATCGTCTTCGGTGCGTTCGCCGGATTCTACGGCGGCTGGATCGACTCGGTGCTCTCGCGCCTCGGCGACATCTTCTTCTCGATCCCCTACATCCTCGCGGCCGTGGTCATCATGTCGGTGTTCTCGCAGTACGCGAACGTGTGGGTGATCTCACTCGCGATCGGCATATTCGCGTGGCCGGCGACAGCACGTGTGCTGAGAGCCGAGATCCTCAGGGTGAAGAACTCCGACTTCGTCATGGCGGCCACCGCCCTCGGCGTCTCGCGGTTCCGCATCCTGCTGCGCCACGTCCTCCCGAACTCGATCGCGCCCGTCATCGTCATCACGACGATCTCGCTCGCGTCGGCGATCGTCGCGGAGGCGACCCTGTCGTTCCTCGGCGTCGGCCTGCCCTCGTCCACCATGTCGTGGGGCAACGACATCAGCCAGGCGCAGACCGACCTCCGGACCGCGCCGCAGGTGCTCATCCTCCCGTCCATCGCGCTGTCGGTGACCGTGCTGAGCTTCATCATGCTCGGCGAGGTCGTCCGTGACGCGCTCGACCCGAAGGCGAGGGCGCAGCGATGACCGAGATCGTCAACGACACGACCGACACCCAGGCGGAGACCTCGGTCGGCACCGGCGAGCGTCCGCTCCTCGAGATCAAGGACCTCCAGGTCGGCTTCAACACCCAGGACGGCCTCGTGAAGGCCGTGGACGGCGTGAACATCACGCTCTACCGCGGCCAGAGCCTCGCCATCGTGGGCGAGTCGGGCTCCGGCAAGTCGACGACCGCGCACGCGATCATCAACCTGCTCCCCGGCACCGGCCACATCTCCGGCGGCCAGATCCTCCTCGACGGCCAGGACCTCACCAAGGCGTCGAAGAAGGACATGGAGTCGATCCGCGGTCGCAAGATCGGCTTCGTCCCGCAGGACCCGATGTCCAACCTCAACCCGGTGTGGTCGATCGGCTTCCAGGTCGAGGAGGCCATCAAGGCCAACGGCATCGCGACCGGGCGCAAGGAGGTCAAGAAGCGCGCGATCGAGGTGCTGAAGCAGGCCGGCCTCCAGGACGCCGACCGGCGCCTGAAGCAGTTCCCGCACCAGTTCTCGGGCGGCATGCGCCAGCGCGTGCTCATCGGCATGGGCCTCGCGGCCGACCCGCAGCTGCTCATCGCCGACGAGCCCACCTCGGCGCTCGACGTCACGGTGCAGCGCGTGATCCTCGACCACCTCGAGTCCCTCACCCGCGAGCTCGGCACGACCCTGCTGTTCATCACGCACGACCTCGGCCTCGCCGCCGAGCGCGCCGAGCAGCTCGTGGTCATGTACAAGGGCCGCGTGGTCGAGTCGGGCCCGTCGGTGCAGATCCTGCAGAACCCGCAGCACCCCTACACGCAGCGCCTCGTGGCGGCGGCCCCGAGCCTCGCATCGCGTCGCATCCAGGCGTCGGGCAGCATCGCGGCGGCCGAGTCGTCGATGGCCGAGGACGCCTCCGCGGCGGCCGGCGACACCATCGACCTGATCGCCACGGCCGAGGCCCGCGCCGAGGTGCTCGAGGCCGCGGCATCCGCCCCGCCCGCGATCGTCGTCGAGAACCTCACGAAGGTCTTCAAGATCCGCGGCTCCGGCGACTTCACCGCGGTCGACGACGTCTCGTTCCAGATCGCCAAGGGCACCACCACGGCGCTCGTCGGCGAGTCGGGCTCGGGCAAGTCGACCGTGGCCAAGATGCTGCTGAAGCTCGAGGACGCCACGGCCGGCAAGATCGTGGTCGGCGGCAAGGACCTGGCGAGCGTCTCCGGCAGGGAGCTGTTCGAGCTCCGCAGCCGGATGCAGCCCGTGTTCCAAGACCCGTACGGCTCGCTGAACCCGCTGCGCAACATCGGCAACACCATCGCGGAGCCGCTGTTCACGCACAAGGTCGGCACCCGTGCCGAGCGGCGCCAGCGCGTGCTCGAGCTGCTCGACCAGGTATCGCTGCCGCGCACGCTCATCAGCCGTTACCCGAACGAGCTGTCGGGCGGCCAGCGCCAGCGCATCGCCATCGCGCGCGCGCTCGCGCTCAAGCCCGAGATCGTGGTGCTCGACGAGGCCGTGTCGGCGCTCGACGTGCTCGTGCAGGCCCAGATCCTGCGCCTGCTCGCCGACCTGCAGGCCGAGCTCGGGCTCACCTACCTGTTCATCACCCACGACCTCGCGGTGGTGCGCGTCATCGCCGACAACGTGTGCGTGATGCAGCGCGGCAAGATCGTGGAGAAGGCGACCACCGACGAGGTGTTCGACAACCCCAAGGAGCAGTACACCCGCGACCTGCTCGCGGCGATCCCGGGGGCCGGCATCCAGCTCGGCGCCTAGTCCGACGACGCTCGAACGCCCGGCATCCGCTCACCCGGATGCCGGGCGTTCGGCGTTCCCAGCCGAACCCGTGCCGCGCACGGTAGGATCGGATGGCGCGCGCCGCGCTTCGGCTCCGCGCCATCCCACCGACCTTCACCACACAGCGCTTCCGCGCTGCCGTCGTGCCGCCCGCCAAGGGCCGCGCCGGTGCCATGTGACGACACGCACCCACTGAGGACCCACCAATGGCCAACGCCACCCGCAACGACCTGCGCAACGTCGCGATCGTCGCCCACGTCGACCACGGCAAGACGACGCTCGTCGACGCCATGCTCAAGCAGACCAACTCGTTCGCCGAGCACGCGCACGTCGACGAGCGCGCGATGGACTCGAACGAGCTCGAGCGCGAGAAGGGCATCACGATCCTCGCGAAGAACACCGCGGTCGAGTACCGCGGTGCGCACGCGAACGGCGGGGCCGTCACCATCAACGTGATCGACACCCCGGGTCACGCCGACTTCGGCGGCGAGGTCGAGCGCGGTCTCTCGATGGTCGACGGCGTGGTGCTCCTCGTCGACGCGAGCGAGGGCCCGCTGCCGCAGACCCGGTTCGTGCTGCGCAAGGCCCTCGAGGCGCGACTGCCCGTGATCCTGCTCGTCAACAAGACCGACCGGCCCGACGCGCGCATCGACGAGGTCGTCGCCGAGAGCCAGGACCTGCTCCTCGGCCTCGCGAGCGACCTCGCCGACGACGCTGCGTCCGCTGGAACGGATGGCGACCTCGACCTCGACGCCATCCTCGACGTCCCCGTCGTCTACGCGTCGGGCAAGGCCGGCCGCGCCTCCAGCACGAAGCCCGCGAACGGCAGCCTGCCCGACAGCGACGACCTCGAGCCGCTGTTCGAGGCGATCCTCGAGCACGTGCCCGCGCCGACCTACGACGACGAGGCGCCCCTGCAGGCGTGGGTGACGAACCTCGACGCCTCGCCGTTCCTCGGCCGCCTCGCGCTGCTCCGCGTGTTCAACGGCACCATCCGCAAGGGCCAGACGGTCGCGTGGGTGCGCCACGACGGCTCGCACTCGAACGTGCGCATCACCGAGCTCCTGAAGACGAAGGCCCTCGAGCGCTTCCCCGCCGACGACGCCGGACCCGGCGACATCATCGCCGTCGCGGGCATCGAGGACATCACGATCGGCGAGACCCTCGCCGACCCCGAGGACGTGCGCCCGCTGCCCGCGATCCACGTCGACGACCCCGCCATCTCGATGACGATCGGCACCAACACCTCGCCCATCGTCGGCAAGGTCAAGGGCCACAAGCTCACCGCCCGCATGGTGAAGGACCGCCTCGACCGCGAGCTGGTCGGCAACGTGTCGCTGAAGGTCGTCGACATCGGCCGCCCCGACGCATGGGAGGTGCAGGGCCGCGGCGAGCTCGCGCTCGCGATCCTCGTCGAGCAGATGCGCCGCGAGGGCTTCGAGCTCACCGTCGGCAAGCCGCAGGTGGTCACGCGCACCGTCGACGGCAAGGTGCACGAGCCCTACGAGCACCTCACGATCGACGCGCCCGAGGAGTACCTCGGCGCGATCACGCAGCTCCTCGCCGCCCGCAAGGGCCGCATGGACAACATGGCGAACCACGGCACGGGCTGGGTGCGCATGGAGTTCATCGTGCCGAGCCGCGGGCTCATCGGGTTCCGCACCGAGTTCCTCACCATCACGCGCGGCACCGGCATCGCGAACGCGATCTCGCACGGCTACGACGAGTGGGCGGGCGCCATCACGACGCGCAACAACGGCTCCATCGTGGCCGACCGCGCCGGAGTGGTCACGCCGTTCGCCATCATCGCGCTCCAGGAGCGCATGACCTTCTTCGTGAACCCCACCGAGGAGGTCTACGAGGGCATGGTCATCGGCGAGAACTCCCGCAACGACGACATGGACGTGAACATCACGAAGGAGAAGAAGCTCACGAACATGCGTTCGTCGACGGCCGACACCTTCGAGTCGATGACGCCCTCGCGCCAGCTCACGCTCGAGGAGTGCCTGGAGTTCGCCCGTGAGGACGAGTGCGTCGAGGTCACGCCCGAGAAGGTGCGCATCCGCAAGGTCGAACTCGATCAGACGGCCCGTGCCCGGGCCGCGTCGCGCCTGAAGAAGCAGGGCTAGCAGAGGTGCGTTCGAAGGACGCCCGGGGGAGTGCCTCGGGCGTCCTTCGGCGTCTGCGGGGCCTCGTCGAGTGAATCGTTTCGGAAAGCGTTCTCAGGGCTTTCCCAGATAACGGTTCGATAACGGAGGAACCTCCCAGACTGGCTACGTACTGTAGCCGGGATTGTCTCAACGCCCCCGAACCCGAATACGTAACGCACTGCATGACTCCCCCCAAGCACGGCCGTCGCGCCGCCCCCAAGCCCCCTGCCCGCTTCAGCACCCGCTCCACTCGACCCACCCGTGATTCCGCCGCGCGCTCCAGCGAGCGACGCACGGCCGCGGCGGCCACCGGCGCGGCCGTCACGGCTCCGACGCCCACGGCCCCGACGCCGTCGACCCGCCCCCAGGGCCGTCGGCGGCGTGCGCTCCGTCCGGCGTTCTCGATGCTCGCGATGTCGTTCGTCGGCGGCATGATGATCGCGACGAGCGTGCCCGCGCTCGCGATCAGCGCGACCGACGCCGAGCCCCGCGCCTCGGTCTACGCCCCGGTCGACGACACGATCTCGCTCGACCCCCAGACGCTCGACGTCGCGAGCGAGGCCGAGCTCGAGCCCATGTCGGTCGAGGGCTACGCCGTCGAGGCGGCCCCGCCGCCCATCACGAGCGAGGTCGCCGGACTCGGCTCGGTCTCGGTCGTCGAGTCCGACCGCATCGTCTGGCCGGTGATCGACTGGTCCAAGCGCGCATCGGGCTTCGGCCCGCGCGACGCCCCCTGCTCGGGCTGCTCCACGTACCACGACGGCGTCGACTTCAACCCCGGCAACGGCACGCCCGTGATGTCGGTCGCCGACGGCGTCGTCGTGCTCGCGACCGAGAACGGCGGCGGGCTCGGCGTGAACGTCGAGGTGCAGCACAACATCGGCGGCGAGCTCATCACCACCTCGTACGCGCACATGCAGTACGGCTCGCTCCAGGTGTCCGAGGGCCAGCGCGTCAGCGCAGGCCAGCAGCTCGGCCTCGTCGGCACGACCGGCCAGTCGACCGGTCCCCACCTGCACCTCGAGATGTTCGGCGCCGACGGCGCGCGCTTCGACGGGTTCGCCTGGCTCTCCGAGCACGTCAACGCGTGACGGATGCCGCGGGGCCGGCGCATGCGTCGGCTCCGCGGATCACGTCCGCTGTGCGCGATCCTGAGCACTGGGGCGCGAACGCGCTTCAGGCGCCGCCGAACCGCGGTTCGCGCTTCTCGAGGAACGCGGCGACGCCCTCCCGCATGTCCTCCGTGCGGAACGCGTCCTCGAACGCGCCGACCTCGATGTCGCTCGCGACCTCGGTGGGCCGACCCGCCGCTTCGACGAGCACGCGCTTGGCCGTGCCGACCGCGGTGGGGGAGTTCGTCGCGATCAGCTCGATGGTCGCACGCGCCCCGTCGAGGAGCGTCGCGCGGTCGGTGAAGCTGCGGGCGACGAGACCGGAGTCGAGCGCCTCGTCGATGCCGATGCGCCGTCCGGAGTAGATGAGTTCCTTGGCGCGCGCGAGGCCCACCACGCGCGGCAGCCGCACGGTGCCGCCGAAGCCGGGGATGAGGCCGAGCTTCACCTCGGGCTGGCCGAACGTCGAGGCATCCGTCGCATAGATGAGGTCGCACGCGAGCGCCATCTCGAGCCCGCCGCCGAGCGCGTAGCCGTCGACGCAGGCGATCACCGGCGCGGGGAGCGCCTCGATCGCGGCGGCGGCCCGGTGGCCCCGCCGCGACAGGGCGGCGGCCTCCTCGGGCGTGAGCGACGTCATCGCGCGGATGTCGGCGCCCGCGACGAACGCGCGCCCGCCCTCGCCCACGAGCAGCACCCCCCGGACGGCCGGCACGTCGTCGGCCAGCGCCAGGAACGCGGCCTCGAGCTCCTCGAGCACCGACGCCGAGAGCGCGTTGAGCGCGGCGGGCCGGTCGATCGTGACGATCGCGACGTCGCCGTCGCGCTCCACGCGAACCGCCCGCTCGCCCTCGCCCCCGGTCGCTGCAGCATCCGACATCGTCATCGAGTCCTCTCCGGCGGCGCCGGCGCCGCGCCTCACCCACGCTACGGCATCGTCGCCGCCGAGCGTCGAACGGTAGACTCCGAGGCGAGCGGATGCCGCGGCTCCGCGCCGCGCGCACCGGCTCGCCCTCCGCCACTCGTCGCCACAGAGGAGTCCGTCATGTCGACCCCGACGACCCGCACCCGTGCCGCGATCGCCCTCGCGATCGCCGGCGTCACCGCGTCGCTCCTGACCGGCTGCAATCCTGCCGACGTCGTGCAGCAGGGGGTCGAGGACGCGATCGAGGGCGCGACCGGCGGCGACGTCAGCCTCGGCGAGCTGCCCGAGGGCTTCCCCGAGTCGATTCCCCTGATCGACGGCGAGATCTCGATCGGCGCCGGCGGTTCAGCAGAGGGCACCGACGGCTGGGTGGTCACGATCAAGTCCGACGCCGCCGATCCGATGGCCGATGCCGTGGCCGCCCTCGAGTCCGCGGGCTTCACCAAGGACGAGTCGATCGCGACCGGCGGCATGGGTGCCGAGTTGTACGGCGACGGCGAGTACTCGGTGCTGCTCGTCGGGCAGGGATCGTCGGTCGTCTACACCGTGACCCCGGTGCAGTGAGCGACCGGCAGCGCCCGACGCTCATCGCGCGCGTCGGCACGTACGCCCTCGCCTTCCTCATCGGCGTGATCTACGGCGCGGTCGCCACGATCGGCCACCGGCAGGCCATCCGCATCGGCGACGTCGAACTCCCGTGGGGCCTCGTGCTCGCCCTCGTCGGCGTCTTCGCGCTCCTGCTCGGCATCCGGCTCGTGGCGGGCGGGCGCTGGGCCGCCGCGGCCACCGGCGCCGGGATCGTGGGCATCGTCGCGCTGCTCACGCTGCCCGGACCGGGCGGGTCCGTGCTGGTCGCCGGCGACCTCGTCGGCACCGTCTGGGCGGTCGGGCCAGCGCTCATCGCGGTGCTCGTGGTCGCATGGCCGAGCCTGCCCGCGAGACGCACCGCCGTCGCCGACGGCGCATAGACTGGTATCCCAGCCATCCGAGAGGACAGCGAGTCACCGTGACCTATGTCATCGCCCTGCCGTGTGTCGACGTCAAGGACCGGGCCTGCATCGACGAATGCCCCGTCGACTGCATCTACGAGGGTGAACGCTCGCTCTACATCCACCCCGACGAGTGCGTCGACTGCGGCGCCTGCGAGCCCGTGTGCCCCGTCGAGGCGATCTACTACGAGGACGACCTCCCCGAGGAGTGGGCCGACTACTACAAGGCCAACGTCGAGTTCTTCGACGAGGTCGGCTCGCCGGGCGGCGCCGCGAAGGTCGGCGTGATCCCCAAGGACCACCCGATCATCGCCGCCCTGCCGCCGCAGGGCCACTGAGCATGGCGCGGGGCGAGCTGCCCGACTACCCCTGGGACCTCATGGGTCCCTACCGCGATCGGGCCGCGTCGCACCCGGGCGGCATCGTGGACCTGTCGATCGGCTCGCCCGTCGATCCCACGCCAGACGTCGTTCGCGAGGCGCTCGCCGTCGCCACCGACGCGCACGCGTACCCCACCACGGTGGGCACGCCCGAGCTCCGCGCCGAGATCGTGCGCTGGTTCGAGCGGCGCCGCGGCGTGCCGGGGCTCACCGAGGCGAACGTGCTGCCGACGATCGGCTCGAAGGAGCTCGTCGCGCTACTGCCCTTCCTCCTCGGCCTCGGCGAGGGCGACATCGTGGTGCACCCGCGCGCGGCCTACCCGAGCTACGAGATGGGCGCCGTGCTCGTCGGCGCGACCGCCATGGCCGCCGACGACCCGGCCGCGTGGCCGGTCGGCACCCGGCTCATCTGGCTGAACAGCCCCGGCAACCCCGACGGCCGGGTGCTCACGATCGAGGAACTCCGCGCGGCTCGCGCACGCGCACGCGAGCTCGGCGCCGTCATCGTGGGCGACGAGTGCTACGCCGAACTCGGGTGGGAGGGGCGCTGGGCCGACGAGCCCGTGCCGAGCCTCCTGGACCCCGCCGTCACCGACGGCGACCGCCGCGACACGCTCGTCATCTACTCGCTCTCGAAGCAGTCGAACATGGCGGGCTACCGTGCCGCGTTCATGGCCGGATGCCGCACGCTCATCGCGCGCATCACCAACGTGCGCAAGCACGCGGGGCTCATGCTCCCGCAGCCGCTGCAGCACGCGATGGTGGCCGCCCTCGGCGACGAGGCGCACGTCGCGGAGCAGAAGGAGCGGTACCGGGCACGGCGCGGCATCCTGAAGCCGGCTCTCGAGGAGGCGGGCTTCCGCATCGACCGCAGCGAGGCCGGGCTCTACCTCTGGGCGACCGAGGGCCGCGACGCGTGGGACAGCCTCGGTCGTCTCGCCGACCTCGGCATCCTGGGCGGTCCAGGCCACTTCTACGGCGTGCACTTCCCCGAGCACGTGCGCCTCTCGCTCACGGCGAGCGACGAGCGCATCTCGGCCGCTGCGGAGCGGCTTCGGGCGGCCGTCCACGCCTGATCGCACGGGCTGTGCATCCCCTCAATGGAAGCCATGATTCCTTGGCGGATGCCACAGTGTGCCGCGACCACGTCTAGGCTGTATTCGGATCCGCGGCCCTTCGGCCCCAAATCGGAAAGCAGGTGACCGCGAACGTGACGATCACAGGAGGCGCCGTGAGCGACGTCGTGACCCCGGCGGACGGGCAGGACCCCGACGCCGCCACCCTGTCCTTCCCGGGCGGCACCGCGGAGTTCCCGATCCGCCGCGCCGTCGACGGCAACTCGAGCATCGACCTGTCGACCCTCACCCGCCAGACCGGCCTCACCGCGCTCGACTACGGCTTCGTCAACACCGCATCCACCCGCTCGGAGATCACCTATATCGACGGTGAGCAGGGCATCCTCCGCTACCGCGGGTTCCCCATCGAGCAGCTCGCCGAGCACTCGACGTACCTCGAGGTGGCGTGGCTGCTGATCTACGGCAGCCTCCCGACGACCGACCAGCTCGCGGAGTTCGACGAGAAGATCCGTCGCCACACGCTCCTGCACGAAGACCTGAAGCGCTTCTTCTCGGCGCTTCCGCACACCGCGCACCCGATGGCGGTGCTCTCCAGCGCCGTCTCCGCGCTCTCGACCTACTACGAGGACTCGTCCGACCCGCACGAGAACGACCACGTCGAGCTCACGATGGTGCGCCTGCTGGCGAAGCTCCCGGTGATCGCCGCCTACGCGCACAAGAAGAGCATCGGCCAGGCGTTCCTCTACCCCGACAACTCGCTGAGCTTCGTCGACAACTTCCTGCGCCTCAACTTCGGCAACATGGCCGGGCCGTATGCGATCGACCCGGTGCTCTCGAAGGCGCTCGACCGCCTGCTCATCCTCCACGAGGACCACGAGCAGAACGCGTCGACCTCGACCGTGCGCCTCGTCGGCTCCACGGGCGCGAACCTCTACGCGTCGATCTCCGCCGGCATCCAGGCACTCTCGGGTCCGCTGCACGGCGGCGCGAACGAGGCCGTCCTGCAGATGCTCGCCCGCATCCGCGACTCGGGCGAGGGCGTCGCCAAGTTCGTCGAGCGCGTCAAGCGCAAGGAGGACGGCGTCAAGCTCATGGGCTTCGGCCACCGGGTCTACAAGAACTACGACCCGCGCGCGAAGCTCGTGAAGGAGTCGGCCGACGAGGTGCTCGAGGGGCTCGGCGTCAACGACCCGCTGCTCGACCTCGCGAAGGAGCTCGAGCAGATCGCCCTGGAGGACGACTACTTCCGTGAGCGCCGCCTCTACCCGAACGTGGACTTCTACACCGGCGTGATCTACAAGGCGATGGGCTTCCCCACGCGCATGTTCACGGTGCTGTTCGCGATCGGCCGCCTGCCCGGCTGGATGGCGCACTGGCGCGAGATGAACCTCGACCCGCAGACGAAGATCGGCCGCCCGCAGCAGCTGTACGTGGGCGAGCCCGCTCGCGGCTACCCCTCGGCCTGACGCTCCGGCGAGCACGCTCGCGGCTCCCCCTCGGACCGACGCTCAGCACCGGGCCGGCCCGCGTGCGCCGACCGGATCGTCAGCCGCCCGCCGGCTGCAGCTGGAGGGTCTCGCTCGCGGCCTCCCGCACGGCGTCCATGGTGAACGGCCAGTCGCGCGTCTCGCCCTCCTGCCAGAGCGGAGCCTGGTCGGCGTAGTTCCGATGGAAGGCGTGCCCCGACGCGCCCGTGAGGTTGATCCAGCGCGACGCGTCGAGGTCGTCGAGGTCGACGATCATGCGCATGGACGGCACCCAGTCGACGTCGTACCCGATGGTCGCGTCCCAGCCGATCGCGTTCACGATCGACGAGCCGCCGCCGACCTCGTACGGCCCGCGGTTGAAGAGCCACTCGATCGGGGCGATGCCCGACTCCCCGAAGCTCTGGTTCGTGAGCGTGAGGGTGTGCAGCCGCCCCCAGCGCCACCGGTCGGGGTCGGTGCCCATGCGGTTCGACGCCTCGTCCCACGCGTCGTCGAGCGCGAGGGCGAGCATCGCGTCGCGGCCGGCGATCCCCTGCTCCTCGTTCGTCCACCAGCGGGCGTCGGGCTCGTCGAGCAGTCCGTCGACCACGCCGTACCAGCGGTCGCCGCCGACGGGCCGGGTCGACTCGGGGAGCGAGCCGAACATGTCGTCGAGCAGGTTCCGCCAGAACACGGCGAAGTACGCCGCCTGCGCGCTGTCGACGTCGGCGCGGCCGTCCCAGCCGTCGAGCAGCTCGGCGCCGCGTGCCGCGTCGCCCTCGAGCGACAGCTCCGCGATCACCGGCAGGATGGCGGCGGCGTTGAGGTCGGCGGTGTCGAGCTGCATCTCGGCGAGGTCGTCGGACGTGAGCTTCGCGCCGTCGGCGATGCGCTCCTGCAGCATCTGCTCGATGGTCTCCGCCCGGTAGCCGAGGTCCCAGTCCTGCGTGAGCGTCGGGCCGTCGGCGCTCACGGGGTTGTTCGCCGTGACGATCCAGCCGCGCGCGGGGTTGAGCATGGAGGGCAGCTGGTCGAAGGGCACCATGCCGCTCCAGCCGTTGTCGCTCGTCCAGCCGGGCATGGGCACCGTGCCGTCGCCGGCACGCCGGATCGGGATCGAGCCGGGCGCCTGGTAGCCGATGTTGCCGTCGACGTCGGCGTAGATGAGGTTCTGCGCGGGCACGTCGAACAGGTCGGCCGCCCCGCGGAAGTCGTTCCAGTCCTCGGCGCGGTTCAGCGCGAAGACGGCGGCGGCGGTGGTGCCCGGGGTGAGCGCCGTCCACTGCAGCGACAGCTCGTACTCGCCGTCGGGCGCACCGGATGCCGCGGGGTACTCGGCCGCGATCTCGCCGAAGTCCGACCCGATGTCGGTCACGATCGGCCCGCGCGCCGTCGAGCGGACCGTGACGGTCACGGGGTCGCCGCCGGCCACCTCGATGGTCTCCTCGCGAACGGTGAGCGGAATCGTCTGGCCGTCGAGCTCGTAGGTGTCGCCGTCGACCTTCTCGAGGTAGAGGTCGGCCACGTCGGGCCCGAGGTTGGTGAAGCCCCACGCGATGCGATCGTTGTGGCCGATGATCACGCCGGGCAGGCCCGAGAACGTGTAGCCGGCGACGTCGAAGGCGCAGTCGTCCCGGGGCTCGGCGCAGTGCAGGCCCATCTGCGTCCAGATGGAGGGCATCGCGGGCCCGAGGTGCGGGTCGTTGGCGAGCAGCGGCATCCCCGACTCGGTGAGCGCGCCCGAGACGACCCAGGAGTTCGAGCCGAGCTCGCCGCCGTCGGGCCCGAGCAGCTCGGGCACATCGTCGAGGAGCGCTTCGAGCGACGCGAGGGGCGCGGCGATCGCGTCGGCCGTCTCGGGATCGAGCGTCGAGGGCGCGGTCGAGAGGCCCGGGGATGCCGCGCCGGGCAGCGCCTCGGCGTCGAGCCCGGCGGGGGCCGCGGCGGCCGGCATACCCTGCATGATCGTCGGCATCGAGTCCCACGCGAACCCCGGATGCAGGCGCGCGACCTCCTCGGCGGGCAGCTCGCTGGCGAGGAGCGCGCGGTCGACCTCGTCGACGAGGTTCGAGCGCAGGTCCCAGGCCATCGCCTTCAGCCAGGCGATGGAGTCGACGGGCGTCCACGGCTCGGGCGCGTACCCCGGGTTCTGGAGGCCGAGCACGGCGTACTCGAGGGAGAGGTCGGCGCCCGAGCGCTCCTCGAGGTAGGCGTTCACGCCCTGCGCGTAGGCCTCGTAGTAGGCGCGCGTGGCCGGGTCGAGCAGGGCGTACTCCTGTTCGGCGATGCCGCGCCAGTCGAGCGTGCGGACGAACGCGTCGGTGGCGACCTGCGACGCGCCGAAGAGCTCGGCGACGCGTCCGGCGGTCACGTGCCGGCGGAAGTCCATCTCCCAGAAACGGTCCTGCGCGTGCACGTAGCCCTGGGCGAGGAAGAGGTCGTGGTCGGTCTCGGCGACGAGCTGCGGGATCCCGGCATCGTCGCGGTAGACCGTGACCGCGGCGGTGAGGCCCGGCACCTCGAGGCGGCCGCTCGTGGTCGGGAAGGAGCGTTGCACCGTCCACCAGCCGAGGCCGGCCGCGGCGACCACGAGCACGAGCACCGCGATGAGCAGGCCCGTCAGGAACGCGAGTCCCCGATGCCGATGGGTCCTGGGTGCGTCGGTCCCCACGTCACTCCTTCGTGATGCGCACGGCGACGGCCGCCGACCGGCGGCCTGAGGACCCCACTGTAGTCGACGACGCCGCGCGTCGCGTCAGGCGTGCAGCGCGGCGTTCAGGGCGACGCCGTCGCCCGTGCGCGAGAGCACCTCGACCTGCCCGTTGAGGGAATTGCGGCGGAAGAGCAGGTTGGGCACGCCCGAGAGCTCGACGGCCTTCACCGTGCGGCCGGCCTCGCCCGCGCCGCCCACCACGACGACCTTCGTGCCGGCCGTGACGTAGAGGCCCGCCTCGACGACGGAGTCGTCGCCGATCGAGATGCCGATGCCCGAGTTCGCCCCGAGCAGGGCCCGCTCGCCGATCGCGACGCGCTGCGTGCCGCCACCCGAGAGCGTGCCCATGATCGACGCGCCGCCGCCGATGTCGCTGCCGTCGCCGACCACGACGCCCTGCGAGATCCGGCCCTCCACCATCGACGTGCCGAGGGTGCCGGCGTTGAAGTTCACGAAGCCCTCGTGCATGACGGTCGTGCCCGGGGCGAGGTGGGCGCCCAGGCGCACGCGCGAGGCATCCGCGATGCGCACGCGGTCGGGCACGACGTAGTCGAGCAGGCGCGGGAACTTGTCGAGCCCGGTGGCGTGGATGCCGTCGCGCTGCAGCGAGGGGCGCAGCCGGGCGAAGTCGGCCGGATGCACCGGGCCCGCGTTCGTCCACACGACCGCCGGGAGGTGGCCGAACACGCCGTCGAGGTTCACCTCGTTGGGCTGCACGACGAGGTGCGACAGCAGGTGCAGGCGCAGGTATGCGTCGGACGTGCCGGCGGGCGGCGCGTCGAGGTCGATCACGACCGTGACGGGCTCCACCGAGACGGCGCGGCGCTCGTCGCGCTCGGCGAGCGTGCGGAGCTCGACCGGGACGGGGGATCCGTCGTCGACGCCGAGCGCCGGCGACGGGTACCACGTGTCGAGCACGGTCCCGTCGGCGGCGACCGTGGCCAGGCCGTGACCCCAGGCGGTGCGGGGGGCAGGGGAGGAGGCGGCGTCGTCAGCTGCGGGCATGACTCCAGCGTATCCGCGGGCCGGGCCCCCGCGGCATCCGTGACGCCCGTGGTCGCTCCGTAGACTCGGAGCATGCCTGCTGACGCCTCGCCCCGGCCCGTGCTCGACCTCGCCGCCGACTCGGTGGCGATCACGCAGGCGATCTGCGACGTGCCGAGCGTGTCGGGCGACGAGGCGCGCCTCGCCGACCTCCTCGTCGAAGCGCTCGCGGATGCCGCGCACCTCGAGCTCATCCGCGACGGCGACACGGTCGTCGCCCGCACGAACCTCGGCCGCGAGCGCCGCGTCGTGATCGCGGGCCACCTCGACACCGTGCCGATCAACCGCAACCTGCCCACGCGCTTCGAGGTGATCGACGGCGAGCGCTACCTCTGGGGCCGCGGCACGGTGGACATGAAGGGCGGTGTCGCCGTGCAGCTGAAGCTCGCGGCGGAGCTCGCGGAACCCGCGTACGACATCACCTGGATGTGGTACGACCACGAGGAGGTCTCGGCCGAGCTGAACGGGCTCGGCCGCCTCGCGCGCAACCGCCCCGACCTGTTCACGGGCGACTTCGCGATCCTCGGCGAGCCGTCGAACTCGCGCGTCGAGGGCGGCTGCAACGGCAACCTCCGCGTCGAGCTGCGCACTTACGGCGTGCGTGCGCACTCCGCCCGCAGCTGGGTGGGCGACAACGCCGTGCACAAGCTCGCGCCGGCGCTCGAGCGGCTCGCCGCCTACGAGGCCGCCACGATCGAGGTCGACGGGCTCGCGTACCGCGAGGGGCTGAACGCCGTGGGCGTCTCGGGCGGCATCGCGGGCAACGTGATCCCCGACGAGGCGATGCTGCACGTGAACTACCGCTTCGCGCCGAGCCGCACGGTGGCCGAGGCGATCGAGATCGTGCGCGACCTGTTCCCCGAGTACGAGCTCACGGTGGTCGACGAGGCGGAGGGCGCCCGGCCGGGCCTCGACGCCGACTTCGCCCAGCGCTTCGTGGCCGCCGTCGGCGGCCCGGCGCATCCGAAGTACGGCTGGACGGATGTCGCGCGGTTCAGCGCCATGGGCATCCCCGCCGTGAACTTCGGCCCGGGCGATCCGCTGAAGGCCCACGCCGACGACGAGCGGGTGGCGACCGACCAGATCCTGCAGTGCGAGCGCGCCCTGCGGGCGTGGCTCACCGGCGCGGCCTGAGCGGGGCCGCCGTGACGAGCACGCCGGTCGAGCGGGAGCGCGATCCGTTCCGCGCCACCCGGTCGTCGCCGCGCGTTCGATGGCGGCTGCTGCCGTGGTGGGCGAGGGTGGCGATCGTCTACGCCGCATCCCGGGTGGTCACCACGGTCTTCGTGCTCGCGCTCGCGAGCGTGCAGGGCCCCAACCCGTGGACGCAGGCCAGGCCGGGCTACTTCGAGTACGCCAACATGTGGGACGCGCTCTGGTACCAGATCATCTGGCTGGGCGGCTACCCGTCGTCCCTGCCGGTCACCGACGGCGGGCAGGTGGGCGAGAACGCCTGGGCGTTCCTCCCGGTGTACCCGGCGCTCGTCGGCGCGCTCACCTGGCTCGCCGTGCCGTGGAACGTCGCGTCCGTGCTCGTCTCGGTGGCGGCGGGCCTCGGCGCCGCACTCGTGTTCCACCGCCTCATGTCGCGGTTCCTCGAGCCCGACCAGGCGTTGTACGCGGTGGTGCTGTTCTGCGTCGCACCCGTCGCACCGATCCTGCAGTTCGGCTACGCCGAGTCGCTCGGATTCCTCTGGCTGGCACTCGCGCTGCTGCTCCTCGTCGATCGCCGCTACGGCTGGCTCTTCCCCGTCGTGCTCGCGTGGTCGTTCACGCGGCCCGGAGCCCTCGCGTTCGCGCTGACGGTCGTGCTGCACTGGGCGTGGCGGTGGTACCGGCGCGACCGGGAGCCGTTCCCGGTGCGCGAACGCGTGCTCGCGGCATCCGTCGCCGTGTTCTCGGGGCTCGCCGGCCTCGCCTGGATCGGCATCGCGTGGGCTGCGACCGGCGACCTGCACGCCTACTTCGACACCGAGCTCGCCTGGCGCTCGGCATACATCGGGTACCGCGAGCTCGTGCCCTTCACCGCGTGGTTCCAGTCGGGGGAGTGGTGGCTCGGCCAACCGATGGGCACCATCGCGGTGATCGGCCTCATCCTCGTGTTCGCGGTGCTCGTGGCCTCGCCGGCCGTCGCACGCCTCGGAAGCGACATCCGGTTCTGGTCGGTCAGCTACGCCCTGTACCTGCTGGCCGTGTTCTTCCCGCAGTCGAGCACGTTCCGGCTGCTCGCGCCGCTGTTCCCGCTGCTCGGCGCGTTCGCGATCCCGCGGGCGCGATGGT
This sequence comes from Agromyces sp. NPDC004153, assembly GCF_053603635.1. Lineage (NCBI taxonomy): Bacteria > Bacillati > Actinomycetota > Actinomycetes > Micrococcales > Microbacteriaceae > Agromyces > Agromyces sp. NPDC004153. The sequence continues at coordinate 1,006,107 of NZ_JBSGFY010000002.1, read as the reverse complement.
ACCGATGGGGGCTCGTGGTGCTGTTCCTCGCCCTGCAGGTCGGCTGGCTCCTCATCTGCTGGGGCATCGACGGCCGCGACTGGACCCCGCCGTGATGCGTGCGCACATCTCCTGATGAGCAGCGGAATCGAGCGTGCGGATGCCGCGGAGCGCGCGCTCCGGGCGCTGGAAGCGTTGTCCACAAGCCGACCGGGATTTCCCAGCGCCGCTCGGGATGGCCGATAATGGAAAGGTCAGCCACGAAAGGGGTAGCTCAATGGCGGCCATGAAGCCACGCACCGGAGACGGGCCTATGGAGGCTGTGAAGGAGGGTCGCCTCATCATCGTGCGGGTTCCGCTCGAGGGGGGCGGTCGCCTGGTCGTCTCGGTGAACGACGCTGAGGCCAAGGAGCTCTACGACGTCCTCGGCGGCGTCGTGAACCCCGCCTGAGTCAGGCTCCCAGCTTCACGATCTGGAGCAGGCCGTCTCCCGCAGGGGAGACGGCCGTCGCTACGGCCGTCGACGCCGAGAGCTCCGAGATGAGCTCGCGGAACGCGGTCGCGGCGTCGTCCCGGCGGGCCGGGTCGGCCACGCGACCCTTCCAGAGTGCGCGGGCCACGAGCACGCATCCGTACGGCTTCGCCAGGCGCAGGCCGTGCTCGACGTACTCGATCACCGACGGGGCATCCGCGTCGATGACGACGACGTCGTAGGAGCTCTCGTTCATGCGCGGGAGCACCTCGCTCGCGCGTCCGGCGATGAGTCGCACGCGCGCGGGAGCGATCCCGGCGTCGGCGAAGTGCTCACGGGCGTGCTGCTGGTACTCGTTCTCGGTGTCGATCGACGTCAGCATCGCGGTGCGGACGGTCTGCAGCATCCACAGGCCCGAGACGCCCACGCCGGTGCCCACCTCGATGATCGACTCGGCGCGAGCCGCCGCGGCGATGACGCCGAGCTGCGCGCCGACGGCCGGCGACACGGGATCGATGCCGAGTTCGAGGGACTGCTGCCTGGCCTTCGCGATGGCGTCGGACTCCACGACCGACTCGTCGACGTACTTCCAGTTCAGGTCTCGATCGGACACGTGCGGCTCCCGGGGATCTCTCGACCCCCAAGCCTACGGCGCGCCGCATGCGGCGAACACACGCCTCGCCGCCCACTATCCTGTAGTGGTGTTCGGTCTGACGTTCGAGAAGCTCCTCATCATCGGGGTGATCGCCGTCTTCCTGCTCGGGCCCGAGCGACTCCCGCACTACGCCGCCCAGCTCGGCCGTCTTGTGCGCTCGTTGCGCGACATGGCGACCGGTGCGAAGGACCGCGTCAAGGAGGAGATGGGCTCCGACTTCGACGACGTCGACTGGCGCAAGCTCGACCCTCGGCAGTACGACCCTCGCCGCATCATCCGCGAGGCGCTGACCGACGTCGACCCGTTCGCCGAGCCCGAACCGCCGAAGCCCGTCGTCGCCCGTGCGGCGGTCAACGAGAACTCCGCCTACCTCCAGCACAAGCGCAAGCGCGAGGTGCTCGGCGCGGGCGAGGCCGCGCCGTTCGACTCCGAGGCGACGTAAACCCCGCAGAACCTCAGCGTCGGCGGATGCCCCGAAGCACCCGGGCGAGCAGCATGAACGGCCCGGCCAGCACGGCGAAGTCCTCTCCGCTCGTCGGCAGCGGGATCACCCCGGTGGCTCGGGACACGGTGATGGGTTCGACGAATCGCAGCAGGCCCTCGGGGCCGTTGCGGCGACCGAGCCCTGACGCCTTGACACCGCCCATCGGCGCGTCGACCGAGCCGAACGATCCCCGATAGCCCTCGTTCACGTTGATGCTCCCGGCCTCGAGCGCGTCGGCGATGCGCCGTGCGCGCCGCCGCGACCGGGTGAACACCGACGCGTTCAGCCCGTACTCGCTCGCGTTCGCCGCGACCACGGCCTCCTCCTCGCTGTCGACGAGGTAGAGCGACGCCAGGGCACCGAAGGTCTCCTCGGCATGGATGCGCATGTCGGGGGTGACGCCCGTCACCACCGTCGGCTCGAAGACCCACGGGCCGAGACCGGGCCGCGCGCGCCCGCCGGCGATGACGGTCGCACCCTTCGCCACGGCGTCGTCGAGGTGCGCTTCGACGCGCTCGAGCTGGCCGGCGCTCGCCAGCGAGCCGAAGTCGGAGCTGAAGTCGAGCGACGTGCCGAGCTTCGCCGTCGCGATCCGGTCGACCAGCGCCCTCGTGAACGGACCGGCGATCGCTCGGTGCACGTAGATCCGCTCGGTCGAGACGCACAACTGTCCCATCGAGGAGAAGCACGCGTAGGCGACGTCGGCCGCGGTGCGCTCGGGGTCGACGTCGTCGAGCACGATCACGGCGTTCTTGCCACCGAGTTCGAGCGAGGCGCCCACCAGTCGACGTCCGGCCTTCTCGGCGATCCGCCGGCCCACCGCCGTCGACCCGGTGAAGCAGATGTAGTCGACGTGGTCGGTGAGGGCCTCGCCGACCACGTCGGCGGGACCGGCGACGACCGCCCACAGCGCCTCGGGCACTCCGGCGTCGATGAAGGCGCGTCGCAGGGCGAGCACGGTGAGCGCCGCCTGGTCGTCGGCCTTCTGCACCACCGCGCAGCCGGCGGCGAGGGCGGGCACGACGTCCATCGCGGCGAGGCTGAGCGGGTAGTTCCAGGGCGTGATGACCCCGGCGACGCCCTTGGGGCGGTAGCGCACCCGGGTCGTCATCGCGAGCGGGACGCCGGCCCGGCGGCCGCGACCTCGCAGCACGCGACGGGCGGACAGCGCGTTGTAGCGAGTGACGGATGCCGCTTGGTAGACCTCCTCGACCGCCTGCCCGCGGGTCTTGCCCGTCTCGAGCTGCACGAGGTCGAGCAGCTGCTCGCGCCGGTCGAGGATCAAGTCGTTCGCCCGCAGGAGGATCCGGCGCCGCGTGGCGAATCCCGCGCGCGCCCACGCCAGTTGTGCGAGTCGCGCCCGCGCCACCGCGTCGCGCACGTCGTCGGCGCTCGATCGGGGGAGCTCGTACAGGGTCTCGCCGGTCGAGGGAGTGGGCACGGGGGTGGTCTCGGACCCCGACGCGACGACGTCGTCGGCGAGGCTCCGATACAGGTCGGGGGAGGCCATCGTGGCACGCATGAGCCACAGTCTAGGTCAGTTGTCCCACTTCGCCGCTCGATGAGTACACTGCCTCCATGACCGCACCGGAGCGATCCCTGTCCCGTGGCGTCGTGACCCGGTATGCGATCGGCTCGATCGGCACAGGTGGGTTCGCGACGCTGCCCGGCCTCGTGCTCGTGTACTACCTGACCGACACGCTCGGCGTGGCCGCGCTCGTGGCCGGACTCGTCGTCACCGCCGCGAAGGTGTGGGACGTCGTGATCGATCCATGGATCGGCGAGCGCAGCGACCGTGCGCTCGCCCGCACCGGCACCCGGCGCACCTGGATGATCGTCGGCGCGATCGCGCTGCCCGTCGGCTTCGTGCTCACGTTCGCGGTGCCGGCCGGGCTCGACCCCGCGGCATCCGGCACCTGGGTCTGCGTCGCGTTCCTCGCGACCGCGACCGCCTTCAGCCTGTTCCAGGTGCCGTACATCGCACTGCCGGCCGAGCTCACGAGCGACTACGACGCTCGCACGCGACTGCTCACCTGGCGCGTGGTGGTGCTGACGGTCGCGATCCTGCTGTTCGGCGCGGGCGGCCCCGAGGTGCGCGCCGCGTTCGCCGACGAGCACGTCGGCTATCTCGTGATGGCGGTCGTGGCCGGCGTCGTGATCGGCGCGGGCATGCTCGTGGCCTCGTTCACCGCAGCCCGCGGTGTTCCGACGGGTCGGCACGAGCCGCGGAGCCTCCGCGCCGGATACGCCGAGGGCTTCGGGGCACTCCGCCGCAGCCGCCCGTTCCGCGATCTGCTCGCCGCCTTCGTGCTGCAGGGGCTCGCCACCGGCGTCATGCTCGCGGGCGCCCAGTTCGTCGCGACCTGGGTGCTGCACGACGAGAGCGCCGTCACGTTCCTGTTCGTCGCGCTCATCGCGCCGGCGGTGATCTGCGCGCCGGTCTGGCAGCAGGTGGCGCGCCGCGTCGGCAAGGAGCGCGGCTTCGCGATCGCGAGCGTGCTGTTCGCCGTGGCCGCGGCCTCGCTCGTGGGCATGCTCTGGGCGCCCGGCGCTTGGGTGTATGCGCCCGTCGCGCTCGCGGGCGCCGCCTACGCCGGCATGCAGTCGCTGCCGATGGCCATGCTGCCCGACGTGATCTCGCACGACGCGCGCCGGAACGGCGAGGGGCGCGCCGGCAGCTTCGGCGGCATCTGGACGGCGGGCGAGACCGCCGGGATGGCGTTCGGCGCGACGCTGCTCACGATCGCCCTCGCGGTCACGGGCTACGTCGAGTCGGCCGGCTCGACGGTGGTGGAGCAGCCCGCTGCGGCCGTCGTCGGCATCGTCGTGAGCTTCAGCCTCCTGCCCGCGACACTCGTGCTGCTGAGCCTCGTGCCGATCGGACGCTACCCGCTCCGCAAGCATGACATCCAGGCGGATGCCGCGCTCCGGGCGGTGGCCCTGTGAGCGTGTTCCGGCGCGATCCCGCCGAGGTCATCGCCGAACTCGAGTCGCTCCGCGCCGCCGACGCGCCCACCCACGGCGGACGCGTGCTCTCGTATGTCTACGACTCCGGCGAGCACGCGCTCGACGAGCTGGCGGGCGAGGCGGCCCGGCTCGTGCAGCCCGTGAACGGGCTCGACCCCACCACGTTCACGTCGGTCGCCGCGATGGAGTCGGCCGTCGTCGGGTTCGCGCGCCGCGTCTTCCACGGCGAGCCCGATGCCGCGGGCTCCGGCGGCGCCGACGTCGTCGTCGGCTCGGTGACCTCGGGCGGCACCGAGAGCTGCGTGCTCGCGGTAAAGACGGCCCGCGACGCCTGGCGGGCAGCTCGGGCGGGCACGCCTCGGACGCCGCGGCTCGTCGCGCCCGTCACGGTTCACGCGGCGTTCCACAAGGCGGCGGAGCTGCTCGGCCTCGACCTCGACCTCGTTCCGGTCGACCCCGCGACCGGCGCACCGCGCGTCGGCGACCTCGAGACGCGCCTCGGCGACGACGTGGCGCTCGTGGTGGTGAGCGCCCCGTCGTACCCGTTCGCGACGCTCGACCCGGTGGCCGAGGTCGCGGCGATCTGCGACGCCCGCCACATCGCGCTGCACGTCGACGCCTGCATCGGCGGGTTCGCCCTCGCGTTCTGGCCCGACGACCTGCCCGCGTGGGACTTCGCGGTGCCGGGCGTCACGAGTCTCTCCGCCGACCTGCACAAGTACGGCTACGCCCCGAAGGGCGTCTCGGTGCTCCTCACGCGCGGGCGCGACCGGCAGCGCCGGCAGTACTTCGCGACGACGGCGTGGCCCGGCTACCCGGTCGTCAACCCGACGCTCGCGGGCTCCCGGCCCGCCGGCCCGCTCGCGGCATCGTGGGCGATCGTGCAGGCGCTCGGCGAGCCGGGGTTCGTCGAGCTCACGGGTCGCGCCGCCCGGGCGACGGCCGCCCTGCGCGCCCTCGTCGACGGCATCGAGGGGCTCCGGGTCGTCGGCGACCCGACCGGTCCGCTGCTCGCGGTCGCGACCGACGAGGGGGTCGCGCCCGATCGGCGCGTCGACCCGCATCACTGGGCGGATGCCGCGCGCACGTCCGGCTGGCACCTGCAGCTGCAGCCCGGCCTCGTGCAGGCCGACGGCACGCGACTGCCGCACACGACGCACCTCACGATCACGCCCGTGACCGAGTCGGTGCTGCCCGAGCTGTCGGCGGCGCTCGCGGCCGCCGCCGACGCGGTGCGCGGTGCGCCGCCGATCGACGGCGGCGAGCTCCTCGCTGGCCTGGCCGAGCAGCTGCCCGGTGGGGCGGACGCGCTCGCCGCGGCCGCCCTCGGGCTCGACAGCGAGGCGGCCGCGTCGCTGCTCGCCGCGTTCGGCCTGCTCGTCGGCGACGGCGCGACGGGCGCGCTGCCCGATCGGCTCGCCCCGGTGCTGGCGCTCGTCGAGGCGCTGCCCGGACCGCTCACCGAGCGACTGCTCGTCGAGCTGCTCGCGCGCGTGGTCGAGCCGCGGCCCGCGGCATCCGACCAGCCCGCGGCATCCGACTGACACGGCTCACGGAAGCTGCTCAGCCGCCGAACCGGACGCTCGCGACCCGCATCGTGCCGTCCTCGTCGACCCGCACGACGCAGCGGACGGTGCGCTGCTCGGTCTCGCCGTCCTCCTCGTAGGACACCGACCCCTGGGCGCGGTACTCGGCGTCGTCGACCTGCTCGACGTCGGGGAAGAGCGGCAGGTCCTGGACAGTGTCGCCGCGGGCCTCGAGGTCGTCCTGCACGGCTGCCTGGCACAGCGACTGCACCTGCGTGTCGGGGTCGGACGCCCCGCCGCCCGTGTAGCGGAGGAACGTCGCGATGAGGCCCACGCCGAGGAAGACGAGCATGACCGGGATCGCCCAGCGCGCCCACTCGGGCAGGTTCGAGAACCAGCCACGGCCCGTCGAGCCCGAAGCGGCGGATCCGGTCGGCTGCGGCGCGTCGGTCATGCGTCGCATGCTAGTCCGCTCGCGTCACCGCGTCGACGGACCACTCCGGGGGTCCTACCCGGGCGGTGCCTCCAACCCGCAGCGCTCGGCGTAGTACGCGTACAGCTCGGCCTTCAGCCCGGGGTCGCTCGGCACGTCGAGCCGGCCCGCGCGCCCGTCCCCGGTCGCGATCTCGAAGGGCAGGATCGTTCCGCGCTTGTCGTCGGCGATCGCGTGCGCGTCGCAGCGCGCCGGCCGCACCGGGAGCGTGAGCACGAGTGGCGGGTCGCCGGCCGCGACGTCGACGCCGAGCGTCCAGTCGATGCCGTCCTCGGCGTTCAGCAGCGTGGAGCCGTAGACCCGGTCGATGCGCATGGTCGTGTCGCCGGATGCCACGGGCTCGATCGTCACGTCGATGAACGCGCGTCGGTCGGGGCCGCTGCCCGTCGAGCGCAGGTGCTCGGGCAGCACGATCGCCGCCACGTCGGCGACCGACTCGGCCAGGCAGTCCTCGGCGTTCACGCGCGCGACCGTGTCGAACGGATCCTCGGCGGTGAGGTCGCCCGCCGCCTCCGTGCCCGACGCCGTGCGGGCCGTCACGTGCACGACGACCGGCCCGGGCTCGGCATCGCACCTGCTCTCGGGCAGGTCGAGCCGGATCGCGATCGCGTCATCGGCCGCGAGCTCGAACGGCGTCGTGCGCTCGAGGCCGTCGGCGAGCGTCGGCGTCTCGACGGCGAATCCCTCGACCGTGACCGACTCGTCGCCGGTGTTCTCGAAGCGCACCACGAGCCGGCCGTTCACGACGTCGAGCCGGCCCTGCTGGATGGCGACGGCGAGCCCGTCGGGCAGCGGCTCCTCGGCCGGGGCGCCGGGTGCCGAGCACCCCGCGAGCATGGCCGCCGCGGTCACGAGGGCGCCCACGAGCGCGAGCGAGCGGATGACGCGGGCGGGCGGGATTCGGCTCACCGGCTCACCGCACCGTGACGTCGAGGCGACGGCCGCCCAGCGAGCGGGGGAGCGCTGCGAGCCGCGCGGCGACGTCCTCGATCGCGCGGGCGGCCGGATCGTCGGGCGCGGCGACCACGACGGGCACGCCGGCGTCGCCGCCCTGGCGCAGCGCGATGCTCAGCGGGACGCTCGCGAGGAGCGGCACCGGCGCCGGCTGGCCCTCGGAGAGGCGCTCGGCGACGATCGCGCCGCCGCCCGAGCCGAACAGCTCGACCATGCCGTCGGGGCCGGCGAAGCCCGCCATGTTCTCGACCACGCCGACGATGCGCTGGCCGGTCTGCCGGGCGACGACGCCCGAGCGTTCGGCCACGTCGGCGGCCGCGGGCTGTGGCGTCGTGACGACGACGACCTCCGCGTTCGGGAGCAGCTGGCCGAGCGAGATCGCCACGTCGCCCGTGCCGGGCGGCAGGTCGACGAGCAGCACGTCGAGGTCGCCGAAGTACACGTCGGTGAGGAACTGGGAGAGCGTGCGGTGCAGCATCGGCCCGCGCCACGCCACGGCGACCGACGAGGCCCGCCCGCCGGGCTCGGTCGGCTCGACGAACATGCCGATCGAGATCACCTTCACGCCGTGCGCGACCGGCGGGAGGATCATCTCGTCGACGCGAGTCGGCCGTGCCGCGTTGCCGTGCTCGTCGACGAGGCCGAGCAGGCCCGGGATCGAGAAGCCGTGCACGTCGGCGTCGACGAGCCCGACCGAGAGGCCCCGCGCCGCGAGTGCGACGGCGAGGTTCGCGGTGAGCGTCGACTTGCCGACGCCGCCCTTGCCGCTCGTGATCGCGATGACGCGCGTGAGGCTGCCCGGCCCGAACGGATTGCCGCGCGCGGCGCGTCCGCCGCGGAGGCGCTCCGTGAGCGCGGCGCGCTGCTCGGGGGTCATGACCGAGAGGGTCACGTCGGCGTTGCCGGCACCGGCGACGGCCTCGGCCGCCTGCCGCACGTCGCGTTCGATGCGATCGGAGGCGGGGCATCCGACGATGGTGAGCCGGATGCCCACGTGCACGCGACCGTCGTCGCCCGCCATGACCGAGTCGACCATGTCGAGCTCGGTGATGGGCTTGCGGATCTCGGGGTCGATCACCGACCCGAGCGCCGCGCGCACCGACGCCTCGAGGTCAGGACGCGGCATGCTCGCGTTCCTCCTCGTCACGCCGGTCGAGCTCCTCGAGCACCGCCTTCAGCTCGGCGCGGATGAAGTCGCGCGACGCGAGGTCGCGCACGGCGAGGCGCAGCGCCACGACCTCGCGGGCGAGGTACTCGGTGTCGGCGAGGTTGCGCTCGGCGCGCTGGCGGTCCTGCTCGATCTGCACGCGGTCGCGGTCGTCCTGCCGGTTCTGGGCGAGCAGGATGAGGGGCGCGGCGTACGAGGCCTGCAGCGAGAGGACGAGCGTCAGCGCCGTGAAGCCGATCGCGATCGAGTCGAAGCGCCACGGCTCGGGCGCGAAGGTGTTCCACGCCATCCAGGTGATGGCGAACACCGAGAGCCCGAGCAGGAAGCCCGGCGTGCCCATGCCGCGGGCGACCCACTCCGTGAAGCGGCCGAAGCGGTCGTTGTCGCCGGTGCCGCGGAAGGGCGCAGATCGGCGGATGCCTTTCGGGGTGTCGAACCGGCGGTCCTCGACGTCAACGCGTGCCATCTCCTGCCCTCCTTCCGTTCGGGATCGGGATGCTTCCGGTGGTCAGCTGGGCCCGCGCCGCGGCGCGGCGACCCACTTCGGTCTCCTCGGGATGACTTCGCCAGTCATCGGGCAGGAGGTAGTCGAGCACGTCGTCAATGGTCACCACCCCGACGAGTCGATGCTTCTCGTCGATGACGGGCACCGAGACGAGGTCGTAGCTCGCGAGGATGCGGCTGACCTCGGCGGCGGAGGTGTCGGCGGTCACGGGCTCGAGGCCCTGGTCGATGAGGGTGCCCATGCGCTCGTGCGGCGGGTAGCGCAGCATCCGCTGGAAGTGCACCATGCCGAGGAACCGGCCCGTGGGCGGCTCGTAGGGCGGGAGGGTGACGCACACCGCGGCGCCGAGGGCGGGCGGCAGGTCGTGCCGGCGGATGAGCGCCAGCCCCTCCGCGACGGTCGCGTCGGCCGACACGATGATCGGCTCGGTCGTCATGAGGCCGCCCGCGGTGTCGGGCCCGTAGGAGAGGAGGAAGCGCACGTCGTCGGCCTCCTCGGGCTCCATGAGCTCGAGGAGGTGCTCGCCGCGCTCCTCGGGCAGCTGCGCGATGAGGTCGGCGGCGTCGTCGGGCTGCATGTGGTCGAGCACGTCGGCGGCGCGGTCGTCGCCGAGCCGGGCCAGGATGTCGACCTGATCGGACTCGGGCATCTCCTCGAGCACGTCGGCGAGCCGGTCGTCGGAGAGCTCCTCGGCGACCTCCTGCCGACGCTGCGCCGGCAGGTCGAGCAGGGTGCTCGCGAGGTCGGCGGGCTTCAGCTCGGAGTAAGTCGCGATGAGCTGCTCGGCCGACTGCGCCTCGCCCTTCGGCGCGAGCTCGCGCACCTCGCGCCAGGTGACGTAGGCCGACTGGCCCTTCGCGAACGGCGACGCGCTGGTCTTCGGCCGGCGTACGAAGAGCTGGTCGACCTCCCACTCGCCGGGCTCCTGCTCCTCGATCGCGACGTCCTCGATGGTCGCCTCGCCGGAGCCGTCGTTGAAGACCACCTTGCGGCCGAGCATCTCGGCGATCACGCGCACCTCGCCGCCGCGCTGCTCGAAGCGGCGCAGGTTGATGAGGCCCGTCGTGATGATCTGGCCGCCGCCGATCGACGTGACGCGACCGATCGACACGAACACCCGCCGCTTGCCGGGGATCTCGACGATGAGGCCCACCACGCGCGGAGGGTCGTTCTTGCGGTACACGACGAGGACGTCGCGCACCTTGCCGACCCGATCCCCGGCGGGGTCGAAGACGGCGCACCCGGCGAGTCGGGCGACGAAGACTCTCGTGGCGCTCACGACTACCAACTTAGCCCCCGTAACCGGGAAGACCGCCCGTTCCCGGCCCGGTGCAGGAGGCCGTGGGACAATGTCCGGGTGAGCAACCCTGGACCCTTCGGCGGCCGGACGGCGCGCCAGTTCCCGACCCTGCCCAAGGGCGAGACCGTGGCGAGCTTCGAGACCTACCCGGAGGCGCAGGCGGCGGTCGACAAGCTCGCGAAGGCCGCCTTCCCGGTGAACGAGCTCGCGATCGTCGGCACCGACCTCACGAGCGTCGAGCGCATCACGGGCGTGCTGACGTGGGGCCGCGCGGCCGGCGCCGGCGCGCTCTCCGGCGCCTGGTTCGGCACGTTCCTCGGGCTGCTCTTCTTCATCTTCTCGCCGGCGGGCGCGGGGCTCGGCATCCTCGGCTCGGCCATCCTCATCGGCGCCGGGTTCGGCATGATCTTCGGCCTCGTCTCGTACTCGATCAACCGCCGCCGTCGCGACTTCACGTCGGTCATGCAGGTGCTCGCCACGCGTTACGCGATCATCGCGGAGCCCGAGCACGTCGCCCGGGCACGCACGGTGCTGGGCACGGATGCCGCGGGCGTCGCGTCCGTCGCACCCGGACCGGTCGTGACGCCGACCGCCCCGTCAGCGCCGCCGACCTCGTCGCAGCCGGTCGCCGGCGAGCCCGACGCGCCGGCGCCCGCGGCGCCGCAGCCCGGTGCAGCCGAGGGCGAGGACGCCGCCCGCCCGCTCACCTACGGCGAGGCGCAGGACGCCGCCCGGCGAGCCGCCCGCGAGCGGCGCGACGCCGGCGAGTCCTGACGGCGCGCTCCGGGCACCTGCGCAGCGAGGTCGCGGCGCGCGTCCAGTTTCGCGATATATCGTGTCCGCCATGGTCACGCAGCCCGAGCTCGAACGCGACATCGCCGAGGCCGAGCGGCCCGATCGCCCGTTGCGACGGATGCTGCGCGGCATCCGTCGACGGATCGACCGGCACCCTCGGCTGCGCGTCGCCTACCGCGTGGGGGTCGGCGCGCTCGGCGGCGTGATCGCGGTCGGCGGACTGCTGCTCGTGCCGCTGCCCGGACCGGGCTGGCTCGTCGTGTTCCTCGGCCTGGCGATCCTCGGCACCGAGTTCGCGTGGGCGAAGCGCCTGGCGGCGTTCACCAGGCGCCAGCTCGCCCGGTTCTGGGCGTGGTGGCGCGCACGCCGCGCGGCGTCGGCGCAGGGCTGACCCGCCGGCGCTCCCGGGTCGCTGCGCGTCGGAACCCTCAGCCGCGGCTCGCGCGCACCCAGGCCTCGACCTCGTCGATCGTGCGCGGGATGCCCGCCGAGAGGTTCTCGGCGCCGTCGGCGGTGACGAGGATGTCGTCCTCGATGCGCACGCCGATGCCGCGGAACTCCGCCGGCACGGTGAGGTCGTCGGGCTGGAAGTACAGTCCGGGCTCGATCGTGAACACCATGCCCGGAGCCAGCTCGCCGTCCATGTACAGCGACCGGCGGGCCTGGGCGCAGTCGTGCACGTCGAGTCCCAGGTGGTGGCTCGTGCCGTGCACCATGTACCGGCGGTGGAACTGGTTGTCGGGCTCGAGCGACTCCTCGGCCGAGACGGGCAGGAAGCCCCACTCCGCGGTCTTCCGGGCGATGACCGCCATCGCGGCGGCGTGCACCTCGCGGAAGATCGCCCCCGGCCGCACGACCGCGAACGCGGCATCCGCGGCCTCGAGCACGGCTTCGTAGACCTGGCGCTGCACGGCCGAGAACGTGCCGTTCACCGGGAACGTGCGCGTGATGTCGGCGGTGTAGTAGCTGTCGCGCTCGACGCCGGCGTCGAGCAGCACGAGGTCGCCGGGCACGACGGGGCCGTCGTTGCGGGTCCAGTGCAGGATCGTGGCGTGCGGGCCGGCCGCGGCGATCGAGCCGTAGCCGACGTCGTTCCCGTCGAGGCGGGCGCGCGTGGCGAAGACGCCCTCGATGACGCGCTCGCCGCGCACCTCGGACGTGATGCGCGGCAGCTCCTCGAGCACCTCGGTGAAGCCGCGCTGCGTCGCGTCGATCGCGGCGCGCATCTCGGCGACCTCGTAGTCGTCCTTCACGAGGCGCAGCTCGGAGAGCACGCGCGCGAGCCCCACGTCGGGCTCGTGCTCGGGATTCACCTCGATCGAGAACGGCGTGTCGGCCGCGTTCGTCGAGAGCGCCGTCTCGGCGGCCCAGCGGATGCGGGCGTGGTCGATCCGCTCGGTGATCGCGGGGTCGGCCTCGCGCACGACTCGCGTCGCGGTGTCCACCCTCGAGAGCACGTGGTCGAGGTCGGCGATGCCGCGGGTCGCGATCGCGAGGTCGGCGGCGACGTGCGCGAGCGAGGGGCGCGCGCCGATCCAGAACTCGCCGATGGCGGGGTTCGCATAGAACTCCTCGGAGTCGCGTCCGGCGCGCTCGCGGAAGTAGACGGTGGCCTCGTGCCCGCCGGCCGTCGGCTCCATGACGAGCACCGCACCGGGCTCGGAGTCGGAGCCCCAGCCGGTGAGGTGCGCGAACGCGGAGTGCGCGCGGAACGGGTAGTCGGTGTCGTTCGCACGCTGCTTCATGTCGCCGGCGGGGACGATGAGGCGCTCGCCCGGGAACGCCGCGGAGACCGCAGCCCGTCGGGCGGCCGCGTGGACGGCCTGCGCGCGTGCGGGAGGCAGTGTCTCGTCGCGCTCGGCCCAGCCGCTGCCGATGAATCGCTTGAAGCCCTCGGAGCCCGGGGTGGTCGAGCGATTCGCGTTGCGGCCCTCCTCGTCGGGAGCCGTGGGTGCGGTGGTCGTGCTGGTGTCGCTCGTCTCGGACATGTGCTCCATTCTCGCACCGTCCGAGGGACTCATCCGACGGGCGTCAGCGTCGCGACGACCGGTCGGTGGTCGCTGCCCGCGTGGTCGACCTCGCCGATCACGCGGAACGCGTCGACGTGCCAGCCCGGCGTCGCGAGCACGTGGTCGATGGGGCTGCCGAGGAGCTCGGGCAGGTCGGTCGGCCACGTTCCGAGGCCGCCGGCGCCGGCCGCCACGGCGGCGTCCCGGCATCGGCCGAGGTCGCCGCCGTCGATCCCGCGCCCGGCGAAGTGGTCGACGGTCGCGTTGAAGTCGCCCGCCATGATGACGTTCTCGCCCGCGCACTGCTCGGCGAGCCAGTCCAGGTCGCTGCGCCAGTTGCGCAGTTCCCACCGGATCGGCGCGACCGCATGCACGGCCACGATGCGCGGGCCGTCGCCGTCGACGGGCTCGGCCACGATCGAGGGCAGCGTGTTGGTGTTGCCGGGCGGCCCGGGCGCGAGCGCCGAGACGACCTCGTAGTCGCCGAGGTCGGGGGAGATGAGGATGGTGGTCGAACGGGCCTTCGCGATGTCGTCGAAGGCGACCGTGTGCACCCACATCGGACGACCGCCCTCCCGCATCGCGATCGCGACCTCCTCGCCGAGCGGGACGGTGGTCTCGGGGAGCACGACCACGTCGGCCGCTTCGTCGAGCGCGAGTCCCGCGATGGTCGAGGCCTCGGGCACCTCGCCGAGCGTGTTCCAGCTCAGCACCGTCACGGATGCCGCGTCGCCCGCGGCATCCGACCCGCCCAGGCCGCGCACGGCGAGCACCGCGAGGTTGCCGACGGCGAAGAGCGCGAGCACGAGCGCCATCGCGATGCCGAACACGCGCGTGGCGCGGGGGATCACCGCCAGCGCCAGCACGAGCGCGGCCACGCCCCCGCACGCCGCCGCCGCTCCGCGGAGCGCCACGACGTGCGCCGCCACCCACTGGTTCTGCAGCCCGAAGGCCTGCGGCCACAGGAGCACGGCCGCGACCAGGGCGGTGCCGAGCACGAGTGCCCAGCCGAGGATGCGGGGGAGCATTCCATCCACCCTAGGCGAGGCTCGGCGCGCGCGGCCGAGGCACCGCCGCCGATCGGCTGGGAGGATGCCGGGACTAGCATGAGGGGATGCCAGCAGCCCCCCTCACCGTCGGCGAGGCGGACCTGCACGCGCACTCGACCGTCTCCGACGGCACGGAGTCGCCGGCCGAGCTCATGGCGCAGGCGGCGGCGGCGGGGCTCTGGGGCGTCGCCCTCACCGACCACGACTCCACGAGCGGCTGGGCCGAGGCGGCGGCGGCAGTGCCCGACACGGGCGTGGTGCTCATCCCGGGCATGGAGCTGTCGACGCGCGAGGGCTTCATGAGCGTGCACATGCTCGCGTACCTCGTGGACCCGCTCGATGCGCGTTTGCTCGCCGAGACCTCGCGCATCCGCGAGTCGCGCCTCACGCGCGCCGAGGAGATCGTGCGGCGCATCGGCCGCGACTACGACCTCAGCTGGGACGACGTGCTGGCGCAGACCAGCGAGGGCGCCACGATCGGCCGACCCCATATCGCCGACGCGCTCGTCGCGCGCGGGCACGTGGCCACGCGCTCGGCGGCGTTCGCCGGCATCCTGCACCCTCGAGCCGGGTACGCGCAGCCGCACTACGCGCCCGATCCGCTCACGGGCGTGCGGCTCATCCGGGCCGCGGGCGGGGTACCCGTGCTCGCGCACCCGGGCACGCGCGGCGCCGAGCGGGTCATCCCGCCCGAGCGCCTCGCGCGGCTCGTCGACGCGGGGCTCTTCGGCCTCGAGGTCGACCACCCCGAGAATCGCGACGACGCCAAGGCCCGCCTCCGCGAGCTCGCACGCGCGCACGGGCTCGCCGTCACCGGGTCGAGCGACTACCACGGCACGGGCAAGCCCAACCGGCTGGGCGAGCTGCGCACGGCGCCCGAGGTCGTCGAGCGCATCATCGCCGAGGGGCGTGGCTCGGCGATCGTGACGCCGTAGGGCGCACGGCGTTCGGCCCTTCGGGCGCGCCGGGCGCCCGAGCTGAGGCCCGGGCGCCGACGGCTCAGGCCTGCGGGGCGGCCCCGCCGGTGCGCGGACCGCGACGGCGACGGCGACGACGCGGTGCCGCGTTGCCGTCGTGGTGCTCGTGGCCCTTGCCGTCGTGGGTGCCGGTGCCCGGCTCCTTGGCCGCGGCCACGGCCGAGTCGGCCTTCTCGGCTGCGGGTGCGCCGCCCTCGCCCGTGGGCTGGCCGCTGCGGGTGCGGCGACGCGAGCGCGAGCGCGGCGCGCGCTCGGCGCCCTCGGCGCGTCCCTCGCTGCGGCCCGCGGTGCTCGAGCGGGTCGGGGCGGCGGCAGCCGTGGGCTTCAGGCGGCCCTTGGTGCCCTCGGGGATGTCGAGGTCGCTGTAGAGGTGCGGGCTCGACGAGTACGTCTCGGTGGGCTCGGGCTGGCCGAACTCGAGGGCGCGGTTGATGAGCGCCCACTTGTGCAGGTCGTCCCAGTCGACGAACGTCACGGCGATGCCGGTCTTGCCCGCGCGGCCCGTGCGGCCGGCGCGGTGCAGGTAGGTCTTCTCGTCGTCGGGGATGGTGTGGTTGATGACGTGCGTCACGTCGTCGACGTCGATGCCGCGCGCCGCGACATCCGTGGCGATGAGCACGTCCTTCTTGCCCGCCTTGAAGGCGGCCATGGCGCGCTCGCGCTGGTCCTGGTTGAGGTCGCCGTGCACGGCCGCGGCGTTGAAGCCGCGGTCGTTGAGCTCCTCGACGAGCTTCGCGGCGGCGCGCTTCGTGCGCGTGAAGATCACGGTCTTGCCGCGGCCGTCGGCCTGGAGGATGCGCGAGATCACCTCGTCCTTGTCGAGCGAGTGCGCCCGGTAGATGAGGTGCTTGATGTTCGCCTGCGTGAGGCCCTCGTCGGGGTCGTTCGCGCGGATGTGGATCGGCCGCGTCATGAAGCGGCGCGCGAGCGCGACGATCGGGCCGGGCATCGTGGCGGAGAACAGCATCGTGTGCCGCGTCGCCGGGACCTTCGAGAAGATCTTCTCGATGTCGGGCAGGAAGCCGAGGTCGAGCATCTTGTCGGCCTCGTCGAGCACCACCTCGTGGGCGTCGGCGAGGGAGAGGATGCGCTGGTTCGCGAGGTCGATGAGGCGGCCCGGCGTGCCGACGACGATCTGGGCGCCGGCCTTCAGCTGCTCGATCTGGCCCTCGTAGGCCTTGCCGCCGTAGATCGAGACCACGGTGGTGGGGCG
This sequence comes from Agromyces sp. NPDC004153, assembly GCF_053603635.1. Classification (NCBI taxonomy): domain Bacteria; kingdom Bacillati; phylum Actinomycetota; class Actinomycetes; order Micrococcales; family Microbacteriaceae; genus Agromyces; species Agromyces sp. NPDC004153. Next base: position 989,561 of record NZ_JBSGFY010000002.1, on the reverse strand, counting down.
GTTGGAGGTGGCGAGCTCGAGGTCCTCGGTCACCTGCACTGCGAGCTCGCGGGTCGGGACGACGACGAGCGCCTTCACGCCCGGCCCGGGCGCGTCGCCGAGGCGCTGGATGAGCGGGAGGCCGAAGCCGAAGGTCTTGCCGGTGCCGGTCTTGGCCTGGCCGATGATGTCCTGCCCGGAGAGGGCGAGGGGGATGGTCTGCTCCTGGATGGGGAAGGCATCGACGATGCCCTTCCCGGCGAGGGCGTCGACGATGTCGGACGCGACGCCGAGGTCGGTGAAAGTAGTCAAAGATCTGCCTGTCGAAGTTGCGTGATGAGGGGATGCGCCTCGTCTCGATACAGGCGCATGGCCGCGGATCCAACGCCCGCATGCCCCTCCACACTATCGGAGTGAGCCTGTGAGCCTCTCGGAGGGCGCCGGAGCGGCCCTCGAACGGGGTTGCCGGGAGTCGCGTGGAACGCGCCCGAGGACCTCGTCGAGGGGCTCGGGAGGCTCGGATATAGGCTGTCCCCGTGGTGTTCTGGACGAATCGGCGGGCCTCCCGCCCCGAGACGCCGCGCCTGCGTCCCCGCGTCGCCCCCACCGAGCTGGCGAAGGTCGACTTCTCCGAGCTGGTGCCCGAGCCCGTGCCGTTCCTCGGCCAGGCCGCGTACATCCAGCTCGAGTTCTTCGAGAACCTCGCCAGGGCCGTCGCGACCGCGCCGACGCTGCCCGCGAAGGAGGGGCTGAGCGCCGCCGCGGGCGTGGCGCTCCGCAAGCACCACGCCCTCATCGCGGAGCTCCGCCGCCTCGGCGTCGAGCCCGACGACGTGATGGCGCCGTTCGCGCCCGCCACCGACCGGTTCCGGTCGGCCACCTCCGGCGCCGACTGGTACGAGCTGCTGCTCGGGATCCACATCACGGCGGGGATGCTCGACGGCTACTTCTCGCGGCTCGCCGAGGGCCTGCCGGTCGAGCTCGGCTCGCGCGTGCGCGCCATCCTCGACGAGGAGGGCGCGTCGGTCGTGCTCGAGACCGAGCTGAAGTCCGCGATCGCGAACGATCCCGACCTCGCCGATCGGCTCGCGCTCTGGGGGCGCAGCCTCGTGGGCGACACGCTGCTCATCGCGCGGTCGGCGCTGCGGGCGTCCGAGGCATCCGGCGACGACGTCGAGCCCGTGTTCACTGAGCTCATCGCCGACCACACGCGCCGCATGGACGCGCTCGGGCTCACCGCCTGAGCGGCGCGCTTCGAGCTTCGAACCCACCGCTCGAGCGGCGGTCTCAGTGCCAGACGGGCTAGGCCTTGCGGGCGGATGCCCCGGGGCGGGCGAGCCGCTCGAAGAGCGCCGTGTCGGCGTGCTCGCGGCGCGGCCCGATGAGGAGCACGGCGCCGACCGACGCGAGGGCGGCGACGGCGAGCGAGACGACCCAGATCCATCCGCCGTCCCACGCCCAGCCGAGCCAGGTGAGGGCGACCCACACGACCGCGGCCACGCCGGCGCCGATGGCCGGGACGAGGGCGCTGCCGTAGGTGTGGCGACGCGGGAGCGCGTAGCGCGCCCCGAGCCCGAGGATGGCGCCGCCGAGCACGACGAAGAGGAGCTCCATCGTCAGGCGACGAATCCGACGCGGCGCGACTCCTCGGAGCCGATCTCCACGTAGGCGAGCGCCGGCGCCGGCACGACGTAGACGGTGCCCTTGTCGTCGGTGAGCTTCAGCAGCGCCGACTGCCCTGCGAGGGCGGCCCCGACGGCCTCCTCCACCTCCGCCGCCGAGTGCGACGTCTCGAATGCGAGTTCACGGGGGGAGTTCTGGATGCCGATGCGAACGTCCACGGTGCGCCTTTCTGCTCTTGCTGAAACCCTACGACACGGGCCGCGCCGGGCCGTACGCGTTCACTGTCGGCGGAACGCGTTAGCGTTCAGGCATGCCCGGCACCGCGACCCTCCTGCGTCCCGTCGCGACCCTGGTCGACGGCGAGCACGCGGCGGTGTTCGGGGCCCCGGGCAGTGGCAAGACCCGGCTCGTGATCGACGTCGTCGCCGAGCGCGTCGAGCGCCGCGGCTACACGACCGACGAGGTCCTCGTGCTGTCGGCCACGCGGGCGTCGGCCACGGCGCTGCGCGACGAGCTCGCCGTACGGCTCGGCGTCACCACGCGCGGCCCCCTCGCCCGCACGGTGAACTCGGTCGCGTTCCAGCTCGTCCGCGCGTTCACGGGCGAGCCCGTGACACTGCTCACGGGCGCCGAGCACGACCAGATCGTCGGCGAGCTGCTCGAGGGCGGCATCCGCGACGGATTCGGGCCCACGTGGCCCGACCCGCTCACGCCCGAGGTGCGTGCCCTGCGCGGGTTCCGCTCCGAACTGCGCGACGTCATGATGCGCTCTGTCGAGCACGGCGTCGGCGCCGACGACCTCGCCCGGCTCGGCGAGCGGGCGGGCCGGCCCGAGTGGGTCGCCGTCGCCGCGTTCCTCGCCGAGTACGCCGAGGTCAAGGAGCAGCTGCGGCCGACGCAGTTCGACTCGGCCGAGCTGGGGGCGTTCGCCGCGGCGATCGTGCGGCGCAGCACCGTCGACCCCGAGGCATCCGCGGCGCTCGGGGCGCTCGCCGGGCTGCGGCTCATCGTCGTCGACGACGCGCAGGAGGCGACCGAGGCCACCGCCGCGCTGCTCGGCGCCTTCGCCGCCCGCGGGGTCGCGATCGTCGCGTTCGGCGATCCCGACGTGGCGAGCAACGGATTCCGCGGCGGCCGACCCGAGCTCCTCGGCTCGCTCGGCGCGGTGGTCGGCGCCCCGGTTCGTCGCATCGACCTCGACGCGGTGCATCGCGGCCGTCCCGCGATCCGCGAGCTCGTGCACTCGGTCACCTCGCACATCGGCACGGCGCTGGGCGGCGTGCACCGCCAGGCGATGCTCGACGGTTCCGGCGACGATGACGGCAGCGGCGTCGACGCGCGCGCCGGCAGCCACCGCGCCGACGACCGTGCCGACGCCGACCCGCTCGCACCCGTGCTCGGCATCGAGGCGGCCTCGCACGCCGCCGAATGCCAGGCGATCGCCGGACTGCTGCGCGAGCGTCACCTGCTCGACGGCGTGCCGTGGTCGTCGATGGCGGTCGTGATGCGCTCGGGCGCCGACGTTCCGGCCATCGAGCGCGGCCTCGCGCTCGCCGACGTGCCCACGGCGGGCGACGCGGCCCGCACCGCCCTGCGCGAGGCGCCGGCGGCCGCCGCGCTCCTCGCCGCGGCGTCGTTCGTGCTCGGGCGCGAGCCGCTCACGGCAGAGCTCGCCGTGAGCCTGCTCACGGGTCCGCTCGGCCGGCTCGACGGTGTGGGACTGCGCCGGCTCCGCCTCGCGCTTCGGCACGAGGAGCTCGCCGCGGGCGGCTCGCGCCCGGGCGACGAGCTCCTCGTCGACGCGCTGTCGGCGCCCGGGGGCTTCGAGACGATCGACGCCGCACCCGGGCGCCGAGCCGCCCGGCTCGCGAAGCTCCTGCATGCCGCGCGCGTCGTCGCCGAGAGGGGCGGCACCATCGAGGAGGTGCTCTGGTCGCTGTGGGACGGCAGTTCCCTCGCGACCGAGTGGGGCGCCCAGGCACGCGGAACGGGCGTGCTCGCCGAGGAGGCGAACCGCGCCCTCGACGCCGCGGTCGCCCTGTTCGCCGCGGCGACGCGGTTCGTCGAGCGCGAGCCCGACGCCCCGGCCCTGCGCTTCGTCGACGACGTGCTCGCGAGCGAGCTCCCCGAGGACTCCCTCGCCCCGCGGCGCAACGCCGAGACCGTGCTCGTCACCACCCCGCCGACGCTCATCGGCCGCGAGTTCGACGTCGTGGTCGTCGCCGGCCTCCAAGACGGCGTCTGGCCCAACCTCCGCCCACGCGGCACGCTGCTGCACGCCGGGCTGCTCCCGCGCGTCGTGCAAGCCGCCCGCGCCGGCGCCCCGCTGCCCGCGCCCGAGACCACCGCCGAGGCCCGCGCCACGGTCCGTGGCGACGAGCTCCGGCTGTTCGCGCTGGCCGCGTCACGTGCCCGCCGGCAGCTCGTGCTCAGCTGCACCGCCAACGACGACGAGCAGCCGTCGATGCTCATGGGCTACGCGGCCGAGCGCCTCCGCCCCCGACGCCGCCCGCTCCACCTGCGCGGGCTCGTCGGCGCGCTGCGCCGCGACCTCGCCGCGAGCCGCGACCACGAGGCCGCCGCGGCGCTCGCGCTGCTCGCGGAGGAGGGCGTTCCGGGCGCACACCCCGAGGACTGGTACGGACTGGCGGCGCCGTCGACGACCGCGCCCATCGTCGACCTCGAGGGCGACCCCGAAGCCGTCGTGGCGGTGTCCCCGTCGCAGATCGACCGCGCCGAGGAGTCGCCGCTCGGCTGGTTCATCGACCGCGTCGCCGCTCCGCCGTCGGGCATCGCCGCCTCCATCGGCACGCTCATCCACGCCGTCGTCGAGGAGGCCGGTCGGCGCGACGACGGCGACACGAGCATCGAGACGCTGTGGACGTCCGTCGAGGAGCGCTGGCGCGACCTCCGCTTCGAGGCCGGCTGGGTCGCCGAGCGCGAGCGCCGAGGTGCCCGGCGCATGGCCGAGGGCGCCTCCGACTACCTCACCCAGTTCCGCGACGACCGCAAGGTCCTGCTGGGCGCCGAAGGCCGCTTCACGCTCGTCGTCGATCGCATCCGGATCACGGGCACCATCGACCGGGTCGAGGCGTCGCCCGACGGCACGACGGTCATCGTCGACCTGAAGACGGGCCGCACGACGCCGACCGCCGAGCAGACCGCGCAGCATCCGCAGCTCGCGGCCTACCAGCTCGCCGCGCGCCTCGGCGAGGTGCCCGACGCGGGCGTGCACGGCGGCGCGAAGCTCGTGTACGTGGCCAGGCCCGTGCGGGGGCTCGGCTTCTCCGAGCGGGCGCAGCAGCCGTTCGACGACGACGACGAGGCCGCATTCCGCGAGCGGCTCGCCGCGGTCGCGCGCACGATGTCGGGCAGCGCGTTCGAGGGCCCTGGCGAGCTCGGGTTCCGGTCGCGCTTCGGGTCGTGGCAGTACCGCGTGCACCTGGTGCCGGCGGTGTCGGCATGAGCGCGGCACCCGCCCCAGCCTCGATCGGCGCCGCCGAGATCGCCGCGAGGCTCGGGCTCCACGCGCCGACCGACGAGCAGCGCGCGGTCATCGAGGCCGACCCGCACGGTGCGAGCATCGTCGTCGCCGGCGCCGGCAGCGGCAAGACCGAGACCATGGCCAACCGTGTGGTGTGGCTCCTCGCCAACGGGCACGTCGCCGTGCCCGAGGTGCTCGGCCTCACGTTCACGCGCAAAGCGGCGGGCGAGCTGGCCGAGCGGGTGCGCGAACGCGTCGGGCAGCTCGTCGCCGAGGGCATCGCCGACGTCGAGCTCGATCCGCTCGAGTCGGCCGCCGTGGGCACCTACAACGCGTTCGCGAGCGCCATCTACCGCGAGCATGCGATGCTCATCGGCCGTGAGCCCGACGCCTCCGTCCTCGGCGAGGCATCCGCCTGGATGCTCGCGCGGTCGGTCGCGAGCGCGTCGGCCGACCCGCGCCTCGTCGAGCTCGACGCGTCGCTCGACCGGGTCACGGGCGCCGTGCTCTCGCTGAGCCGAGCGCTCGCCGAGAACGTCGCCGACAGCCGCGACGTGCGCGCGTTCGCGCGCGACTTCCTCGCGATGGAGGGGCTGCCCATCGAGGCGCCGCGCAAGCGCACCGACTTCGCGACCTTCGTCGACGCGCTCGGCGTCGTCGGCGCGCTCCCGCCGCTCCTCGACCTGGCCGACGCCTACCAGGCGGCCAAGCGCGAGCGCGGTCACGTCGAGTTCTCCGACCAGGTCGCGCTCGCGCTCGCGATCTGCGAGCGGCATCCGCACGTCGTGGCGGCCCACCGCGAGCGCGCACGCACGGTGCTGCTCGACGAGTACCAGGACACGAGCGTCGTGCAGACCCGCCTGCTCGCCACGCTGTTCCGCGGCCACTCGGTCATGGCCGTGGGCGACCCCGACCAGTCGATCTACGGATGGCGCGGGGCGAGCGCCGCGAACCTGGCCCGCTTCTCGCGCGACTTCGCCGCCGACGTCGACGGCGCACCCGGCGAGGCCGGGGTCTTCGACCTGTCGACGAGCTGGCGCAACCCGCGCATCGTGCTCGACGCCGCGAACGCGATCATCGAGCCCCTCGACACCGGGATCCCGAAGGCGCCGCTCGCCCCATCGCCGTTCGCCGGTGCGGGCGTCGTCGACACGGCGTGGGCCGAGACGATCGAGGAGGAGGCCGACCTCGTCGCCCGATGGTTCCGCGCGCGCGTCGGCACGGCGGGCGGGCGCGAGGCGCGCAGCGGCGCGCTGCTCTGCCGCACGTTCGCGAACGTGGGCGTGTTCACCGCCGCGCTCCGCGCGCACGGCGTGCCGGCCCACGTGCTCGGCCTCGCAGGCCTGCTCGACCAGCCCGTGATCGCCGATCTCGTCTCCGTGCTGCGGGTGCTGCACGACCCGACGGCCGGCTCAGAGCTCATCCGCGTGCTGGGCGGCGCGCGGTGGCGCATCGGCCCGGCCGACCTCGTCGCGCTCAACGGACTGGCGCGCTGGCTCGCCGACCGCGACCTCGGCAGCCGGCGCCTCGACGACGACGTCCGCCGCGAGCTGCGCGCGTCGATCGCGCCCGACGAGTCGCCGTCGATCGTCGACGCGCTCGACTTCCTGCTCACGGCGCCCGACGGCCACTCGGCGCTGCGCGAGTTCACCGCGGTGGGCCTGGGCCGGATGCGCCGGGCGGGTGCCCAACTCCAGTCGTTGCGCCGCCGCGCCGGGCTCGGGCTGGTCGACTTCGTGCACCTCGTCGAGCAGGAGCTGCTGCTCGACATCGAGGTCGCCGCCAACGCCGCCCAGCCGCTCGGTGCGCCGAGCCTCGAGGCATTCGACGAGCTGCTCGCCGGATTCGCCGACGTGTCCGAGCATCCGACGCTCGGCGCCTTCCTCGGCTGGCTCACCGAGGCCGAGCAGCGCGACCGACTGGCCCCCCGGCAGGACGAGCCCGAGCCCGGCGCCGTGCAGGTGCTCTCGATCCATGGCTCGAAGGGCCTCGAATGGGACGTGGTGGCGATCCCGCGGCTCGTCGACGAGGAGCTGCCGGCGAAGCCGCGCACCACGAAGGGCTGGCTCGCCTTCGGCGAGTTGCCGAACGACTTCAAGGGCGACCGCGACGAGCTGCCCGAGCTGCAGTGGCGCGGCGTGCCGAGCCAGGTCGAGTTCGACCGGGCGCTCGGGGCGTTCGCCGACGAGAACCGCGAGCGCCTCGCCGAGGAGGAGCGGCGGCTCGCCTACGTTGCGCTCACCCGGACGCGGGACGAGCTCCTGCTCACCGGATCGTGGTGGTCGACGCAGAAGTCGCCCCGCAAGCCCAGCCCCTACCTCTACGAGCTGTCGCGCGCCGGCATCATCGCGCCCGGTGTGCTCCCCGCCGCGCCGATCGCCGACGCCAACCCGCGCGCAGGCGCCACCGAGCGCCAGGTGTGGCCGCTCGATCCGCTCGGTGCCCGGCGCGACCCCGTGCTCGCCGCGGCCGAGGCCGTGCGGGTCGCGGCCGAGCAGCCGAGCGGCGCGGGCATCGGCCCCCGCCTCGCCGAGGAGCTGCGCCTGCTGCTGGAGGATCGACGGCGACGTTCCGAGGGTCCGGCGTCGCCGGCGATCCCGGCGCGCGTGCCGGCGTCGCGGTTCAAGGACTACGTCGACGACCCGGCTGCGGTCGCCGAGCAGCTGCGTCGTCCGATGCCGCAGCGGCCCTACCGCGCGACCCGGCTGGGCACCCTGTTCCACGCCTGGGTCGAGCACCGCGCGACCGGCGAGGGCGAGGCGGCGGCCATCGACGAGATCGGGCACGACGGGCTCTGGCACGATGATGACGCGCTCGACCGCTCGCTCGATTCCGATCGGCCCGGCGCCGCTGAGGGCACCGGCGACCCTGCCGACGACCCGCCGACGCCGCCGCCCGCGCCCGCACCCTCGATCGCGGCCGCGACGGCCGAGCGCCTGCGCTCCCTGCAGGCCACGTTCGAGGCGTCCGAGTGGGGCGGCCGAAGGCCGATCGCCGTCGAGCTCGAGCTGCACCTGCCGATCGACGCGCACGTATTCGTGTGCAAGCTCGACGCGGTGTACGAGGTGCCAGCCGGGAGCGAGCTCGCGAAGCGCGGCATCCGCTACCAGGTGGTCGATTGGAAGACCGGCAAGGCACCGCGCGACGCGCACGACCTCGAGCTCAAGCAGACCCAGCTCGCGCTCTACCGTCTCGCGTACGCGAAGTGGGCCGACGTGCCGCCCCAGAGCGTCGACGCGGTGTTCTACTTCGTCGAGGACGACCGGGTCATCCGGCCCGAGCGGCTCTACGACGAGGCGGCGTTGCGGCGCTCGTGGGCGTCGGTCGCCGCGTCGGGCGCCGCTCCGTCCGCGGTCGGCTGACCCGCGTGCAGCGTCGCGTCGCCCCAGTCGCTGAGGTCGAGGGGGATGGGCGCCGTCAGGTCCATCGCCGCCGCCGGATGCTCGCCCGCCTCGCGCCGCTCGAGCTCCGAGAAGTCGTAGCTGTCGGTCAGGAGCGTCGCGCCGCCCTCGCGCGGCACCGCGCCCCGAGGCGTGTCGTCGAGCATCCGCTCCACGTCGCCGACCGTCATGATGGGCCCGGTCTCGGGTGACAGCGGCTCGCTCGACCGGTCGTGCACGCTCGCGGCGAGTCCGTCGAGCAGCGCCACCGCGTCGTCGACGATCGCCTCGTCGCGCTGGTCGATGCCGTGCAGCAGCCAGCGGGCCAGCTCCAGCTCGCCGTAGAGCAGCGCGCGCTGCGGCAGGTGGCCGTCGGCGCCGCCGCTCCGGCCGATGACGTAGGCCTCGAGGGCGATCTCGGCGGATGCCCCGCGCGAGGTCATGAGCCAATGCAGGTCGCGCGCGGGGTCGCCGACCGCCAGCGCCGCCCACCCGATGATCGCGCTGACCGCGTCGCCGTCGACGAGGATCGAGTCGGCGGTGAGGCCGCCGTTGATCACCGTGGGGCGGAACCGCCACAGCGACTCGTCGTCGGTGGCCTGCTCCCAGCGGCGCAGGATGGCCGCGGGCAGGTTTCCGGTGTCGGCGGCCCGGCCGATGAGCTCGATCACGCCGTCGCGCGATTCGTCGGCGGTCTCGCGCGGGAGCCCGGCGTCGCCCACGAACCCGCTCGGCAGCGCGTGCACCGCAGCGACCGCGGCGCCGACCGCGGCGGCCAGCGCGGGGTGCTCGGTGAGCTCGTCGGCGGTGCGCACGGCGCCTGTGAGGAATCCGGTGACGACGGCGCGCGTGCCGTCGATGGGCGCCTGGCCCACGAACTGCGGCACGCGGAACGGCAGCCGGGCACGGATCCCGGCCGTCATCGCGCGGATGGCGACGAGGTCGGCGGACTGCTCCGTCTCGGCGTTCTGCGACCGCGGCGCGCGGATGACGAGGTGCCGCCCGTCGGCCGAACGGAGCTCGACGGCGTCGTAGCCCCCGTGGCTGCGACGCGAGTGCGCACGGGCCGCGCTCACCTCGAGGCCGGGCACCGCCGCCGTGGCCAACGCGGCTAGAGTGAGAGGGGGTCTGGCCATGGCACACAGCTTAAGCAGGCGGATCCGCCTCCCGGGCGACCGCCACGCCTTCCCGCCGACTCCGCTCCGAAGCGCCCGAGCCCTCCGTGGCCGAGCCTGATGTGCCGAGAGGTGGCCGAGTGCGCGAACCGACAGCCCCGCCGCTCGCGCGCGCGGCCCTCGATCGCGACGGCGACACCCGGGCCGACGACGACGCCCTCGCGCACCTCGACGTCGATCCCGCCGCGCGCGTCATCGCCGTGCATCGCGACAAGGCGCTCCTCGCCGAGGTGATCGAGGGGTCGGCGCCGTCGCTGCAGTTCCTGCGCCCGGCCGACGTGCCGACGCCCACGCTGCGCGCCTACCTCGGGCGCACGGTCGCGACCGCCGGATCGCCCGACGGCCTCCCGCCCGGCACGCCGATCGAGCTCCGGGTCGTCGACGCGGATGCCGCGGCGGCCCTCGAGGGCGAGGACGCCCGATGGTCGGGGCTGCGCGCCGCCGCGCCCGTGCTCGGCGACCGCGACGCCGGACTCTTCACCGAGGCGCTCGCGCTCGCGAACTGGCACGACAACGCTCGCTTCTGCCCGCGCTGCGGCTCGACGACGACCGTCGTGCAGGCGGGCTGGGCGCGCCGCTGCGATCGCGAGGGCAACCTGCTCTTCCCGCGCACCGACCCCGCGGTGATCGTGCTCGTGACCGACGACGACGATCGGGTGCTGCTCGGCTCGAACGCGCTGTGGGAGCAGAACCGCTTCTCGCTGCTCGCCGGCTTCGTCGAGCCGGGGGAGTCGCTCGAGGCGGCGGTCGTGCGCGAGGTCGGCGAGGAGGCCGGCCTGCTCGTCGACCGCGTGGAGTACGGCGGCTCCCAGCCGTGGCCGTTCCCCGCGAGCCTGATGCTGGGGTTCACGGCGCGCGTCGCCGCGGGCGCCGCGCCGTCGTCCGCCGCGCCCGACGGCGTCGAGATCCTGCAGCTGCGCTGGTTCACGAGGGAGGAGCTCGCCGAGTCGGTCGGCGACGTCGGCCTGCCGGGCGGCACGTCGATCGCACGGTGGATGCTCGAGCGCTGGTACGGCGGCCCGATCCCCGAGTCGCTCGCGTGGACGACGTCGTGACCGGGGCATCCGACCCGCTGCTCGCGCCGCTCGACGACGACCAGCGGGTGGTGGCCGAGGCGCTCATCGGACCCGTCTGCGTGCTCGCGGGCGCCGGCACCGGCAAGACCCGGGCGATCACCCATCGGATCGCCTACGGCGTGGCATCCGGGGCCTACGACCCCGCCCGCGTCATGGCGCTCACGTTCACGTCGCGTGCCGCGGCCGAGCTGCGCGCGCGACTCCGGGCGCTCGGCGCGGGCGGCGTGCAGGCCCGCACGTTCCACGCCGCGGCGCTCGCGCAGCTCAATCACTTCTGGCCGCTCGTGGTCGGCGGGTCGGCGCCGCGCGTGCTCGAGTACAAGGGACGGCTGCTCGGCGAGGCGGCCGAGCGGATGCGCCTCCGGGTCGACGTGCCGACCCTGCGCGACGTGGCCTCCGAGATCGAGTGGCGCAAGGTCAGCGGGCTCGGCATGGCCGACTACGAGCGTCGCGTCGCGTCGCGCGGCGCCCCCGGCGACCTCACGGCCGAGCAGCTCCTCGCGGTCATCGCCGGCTACGAGCAGCTCAAGGACGAGCGCCGCATGCTCGACTTCGAGGACGTGCTGCTCGCCACCGCGGGCATGATCGAGGCGGAGCCGTCGGTCGCCATGCAGGTGCGCGAGGGCTACCGGCACTTCGTCGTCGACGAGTACCAGGACGTCTCGCCGGCGCAGCAGCAGCTGCTCGACCTCTGGCTCGGCGGCCGCCGCGACCTCTGCGTGGTCGGCGACGCGAGCCAGACCATCTACTCGTTCGCGGGGGCGACTCCCGAGTACCTGCTCGGCTTCGAGCGTCGCTACGAGGACGCGACGCTCGTGCGGCTCGAGCGCAACTACCGCTCGACGACCGAGATCATCGGCATCGCCAACCGGCTCATGCGCGGCCGGGCGGGCGCCCTGCACCTCGAGGCGGTGGCGCCGGTGGGGTCGGTCCCGTCGGCCGGGCCCGACGAGCATCGGGCCGCAGCGGACGCCGCGCCGGTCGGCGCCCGGGCTGCAGCGGATGCCGCGCCGGGCGTCGAGCCCGTCGTGCTCGAGTACCCCGACGAGCTCGCCGAGGCCCGGGCGGCCGCCACCCGGATCCGCGACCGCATCGACGCGGGGATCCGGCCCGAGGCGATCGCGGTGCTCATGCGCGTGAACTCGCAGTCGGCGATCCTCGAGCGGGCGCTCGACGAGGTGGGCGTGAGCTCGCGCGTCCGCGGTGCGGCACGGTTCTTCGACCAGCCCGAGGTGCGCGAGGCCGTGCACGCGCTGCGCGCGGCGGCGCTCACGATCACGGGCGAGCCGCTCTTCAAGTCGGTGAGCGACGTGCTGCGTTCGCTCGGATGGACCGTGCAGCCGCCCGAAGGTCCCGGCGCGGTTCGCGCCCGGTGGGAGTCGCTCAACGCGATCGCCCGGCTCGTCGACGACGCGCCCGACGGCACGACGTTCCGGGCGTTCGCCGACGACGTGCGCGCCCGCGCCGAGGCGCAGCACGAGCCGACGGTCTCCGCGGTCACGCTCGCGACCCTGCACTCCGCGAAGGGCCTCGAGTGGGACGAGGTGCACATCGTCGGCCTCGTGGAGGGCATGCTCCCCATCGCGTACGCGAAGGGCTTCGACGCGATCGACGAGGAGCGCCGGCTGCTCTACGTCGGCATCACGCGGGCACGGCGCCGGCTCTCGCTGAGCTGGGCGCGGACGGGCGGTGCACACCGAGGGGAACGGGAGCCGTCGCGCTTCCTCCAGGAGCTCCGCACCCGCACTCGGGATGCGTCGCGTGCCGATGCGGCCGCGGGAGCCCGGCCGGTCGTGCGCGACCGATCCTGATCGACGTCGACGCGAGCGCGCCCGGCCCGTGGCGGAGGCGATCGTCGACGGCCGCGACCACGAGTGCCGCCGCCTCGATCACCGCGAGGGGGTCGCGCGTGGCCGCCGATCGGCCGGCGAGCTGCGCCGCGATGACCGGCCACGCGGCATCCGCGTCGCGTCGCGCGAGCTCGAGGCAGCGCAGGCACGGGCCTGCACCCGGCTCGACGAGCGGTCCGACCCGCACGCCGGCGTCGTCGAACACGACCGCGAGGTGCGGCACGTCGCGGCGGAGCCACCGCAGGTGGCGCGCGGGCGGCACGACCCAGTCGGCCGCGACCACGGCGAGTTCGGCCCGGTCGAGCACGGATGCCGCGTCGGGCCCGTCCCCGTCGGCGGACCGGTCTGCGTCCGCCTCGAGATCGACCACCTCGTAGCCCAGCACCGCCAGGTCGGCGGCGATGCGCCCACCCAGCTCGCCCGCCGCGTCGATCGCCACCACGCTGCGCGGCGGACCACCCGCAGCCGATCGTTCCCCACCCCGGGCTGCCGCCTCGAACGCCGGCTCGAGCGCCGCGAGCACCTCGCGCACCCGCTCGGCGCTGCCGCCGAGCCCGATGCCGATCGTCGTCAGCGTGCCGACGCTCGCGCCGTGCCGCAGGGCCGAGATGAGGCCCGTCTCGAGGTCGCCCGCGTCGCGGAGCACGACGCGGGCCTCCGTGGCGCCGAGTTGAAGGTCGGCGGGAGAGCGCCAGACGAGGGGGAGGGCCGGGTCGATGCGCGGAGCCATGCCGCGAGCATGCCCGAGCGGGGCGCCGCGGCGCGGCATCCGTCCACAGGTGGGCACACCGGTCAGCGGGCCACGGCCAACCAGCCAGCCGCCCGCCCGGCCGATCAGGCCTTCGGCTCCTCGCCGTCCTCGCCGGGCGCGGCCGGCGTCTCGCCGCGGAGCAGCTGCTCGAGCGCCTGGTCGAACTCGTCGTCGGCCTCGGACTCGGCGGTGTCGGTGCCGGTGAGCCGTGCGATGAGGCCGCTCGGGTCGTCGATGTCGGCGGAGGTCGGCAGCAGGTCGGGGTGCGCCCACAGCGCATCGCGCGCCTCGACGCCGACCGCCTCGGTGACCGCGCGCCACATTGCGGCCGCCTCGCGGAGCCGGCGGGGGCGCAGCTCGAGGCCCACGAGCGTCGCGAACGCGGATTCGGCCGGGCCGCCCGACGCGCGACGGCGCCGGATGGACTCGGCGATCGCGTCGGACTTGGGCAGGCGCCCCGTGGCGTCGGCCGTCACGGCGTCGACCCAGCCCTCGACGAGCGCGAGCATCGTCTCGAGGCGGGCGAGCGCGGACTCCTGCGCCTCGCTCTTCGGGCGGATGAGGGCGCCGTTCACGACCGCGTCGCGCAGCGCGTCGGTGTTCGACGGGTCGAAGCCCTCCGCGAGCTCCTCGAGGCGCTCGGTGTCGATGTCGATGCCGCGGGCGAACGCCGTGATCGCGGTGATGAGGTGCAGGCGCAGCCAGCGCGCGTGCCGGAAGAGCCGCGCGTGCGCGAGCTCGCGCACGCCGAGGTAGAGCTCCACCTGGTCGGTGGGGATGTCGAGGCCGTCGCCGAACTCGGCGACGTTCTGGGGGATGAGCGCCGCGCGACCGTCGGTCTGCAGCGGGATGCCGACGTCGCCGCCCGAGACGACCTCGTCGGCCAGCTGCCCGACGACCTGGCCGAGCTGCATGGCGAACAGGGCACCGCCGATGCCGCGCATCATGCGGCTGGCGCCCTGGATCATCGACTTCAGCTCCTCGGGCGCCTGCTCGCTCATCACGCGCGTGAGCGAGTCGGAGATGCTGAGCGCCACGGGCTCCGCGAGCTGCGACCACACGGGCATGGTCGCCGCGACCCATGCGCGACGCGTGAGCAGCTCGGGAGTGTCGGGGAGGCCGCCGAAGTCGACGACCTCGTCGAGCCAGAGCGCCGCCACCTGCAGCGCCTGGTCGAGCCGGGCGCGCTCCTCGGGCGTGATCTGCCGCTGCTCGGATGCCGCGCGCTCCTCGCCCTGGCGCAGCGCGAGGCTCCAGTCGATGCCCTCGTCGCCACGGTTCATCGCCTGCTGCAGCTGCCCGAACAGCGCGGCGATGCTCGCCGGATCGTTGGGCAGCCCCGCGGCGCCGGCGAGCCGCGACGGATCGATGCCGCCCGATCCCGACAGCAGCTCGCGGAGCATCTCGCGGAACTCCTCCTCGGGGTCCCGGTCGAAGGGCTCGTCGTCCCGATCGGCCACGTGCGCCACCTCCAGTCGCGTCACTTCAACCGTAGCCCCGGCGCTCAGGCGTGCGTCTGGGAAATGGCCTAGGCTGGGCCTTCCGGCTGTCCGCCCTTCGCGAACATCGCCGCCCGGCGCCCCATGCGGCGTCCGGCCCGCCCCGGAAGGAATCGGATGGCCCTCTTCGACGACGACCCGTCGCCGCGCCCGCGCGCCCGTTCGCGCCGGGAGCGGATCGGCGGCATCGCGATCATCGTCGCCGTCCTCATCGGCGTGCTGTTCGCCCTGCTCCCGTCGCCGTACGTCATCGAGCAGCCCGGGCCGGTCTACGACACGTTGGGCGTCGCCGAGCACGACGGCGACGAGGTGCCCCTCATCGAGATCCCCGACGAGGAGACCTTCCCCACCGACGGCGAGCTGAACCTGCTCACGGTGACCGTGCTCGGCCGCCCGGGGCAGACGCCGAACTGGCTCGAGGTGCTCGGCGCCTGGTTCGACCGCACGCGCTCCGCGGTGCCCGTCGAGGCGATCTTCCCGCCCGGCGTCACCGACGAGGACCGCGACGCGCAGAACGAGGCGGCCATGGTCGACTCGCAGCAGGACGCGATCGCGGCCGCCCTCGTCGAGCTCGGCTACGACTTCCCGCGCGACGTCACCGTCGCGGGCATCCTCGACGACTCGCCCGCGGCGGGCGTGCTCGAGGAGGGCGACGTCATCGCCGAGGTGAACGGCGACCCGGTGAACTCCATCGACGAGCTGCGCGCCGCGGTGCGCGAGAACGGCGCGGATGCCCCGGCCGAGCTGTCGGTCGTGCGCGACGGCGCCCCGCTCACGGTGCAGGTGACGCCCGTCGATCGTGACGGCACGGTCGTCCTCGGCGTCGGCGTGCGGATGGTCTACGAGTTCCCGATCGACGTCGAGCTGCAGCTCGACAACGTCGGCGGCCCGAGCGCGGGCATGATGTTCGCGCTCGGCATCATCGACAAGCTCACGCCGGGCGCCATGACGGGCGGCGAGATCATCGCCGGCACGGGCACCATCGACTCCGCGGGCGAGGTCGGGGCCATCGGCGGCGTCCGGCAGAAGCTCTGGGGCGCCGAGGGGGCGGGCGCCGACTGGTTCCTCTCGCCCGCCGGGAACTGCGACGAGGTCGTGGGACATGTCCCCGACGGCATCCGCGTGTTCGCCGTCGAGACCCTCGACCAGGCGCGCACCATCGTCGAGACGATCGGCGAAGGCGGCGACACCACCGGATTCGCGTCCTGCGAGGCATCCTGAGGCGTCGCTGACAGCGAACGGCCGAACAGCCGTTTCCAAGCATCGCGACCCTAGGATGGAATCCCGAGCCCCCACAGCGACCCCGAACAGAGGCCGAGAGTGTCAGCACAGACGCAAGAACCGAGGATTCCGCGACGCCGCGCGCCGATCCTGATCACGATCGGGGTCGTCGCCCTGCTGGTGATCGGGTTCTTCGTGTTCGTCGGACTCTACGCCGACGTCCTCTGGTACGACCAGCTCGGATTCCTGAACGTGCTCACCACGGAATGGGTCGCCCGGATCGTCCTGTTCCTGGTCGGCTTCATCGCGATGGCCGTGCCCGTCTGGGCGTCGATCCAGATCGCGTACCGCACGCGTCCCGTCTACGCGAAGCTCAACTCCCAGCTCGACCGCTACCAGGAGGTCTTCGAGCCGCTGCGCCGTCTCGCGATGTACGGCATACCCGCCGTGCTCGGCATCTTCGCGGGCGTTTCGGCGTCGAGCCGGTGGGAGCTCACGCTCATGTGGCTCAACCGCACGCCGTTCGGCACGACCGATCCCCAGTTCGGCTTCGACGTGGGCTTCTACGTCTTCGAGCTCCCCTTCTACCGCTCGATCGTCGGGTTCGCCTCGGCCGTCGTGCTGCTCTCGCTCCTGCTCGTCATCGCGACGAACTACCTCTACGGCTCGATCCGCGTGAGCGGGCGCGAGGTCGTCATCTCGAAGTCGGCGCGCATCCAGATCGCCGTGACGGCGGGCATCTACCTGCTGCTGCAGGCGATCAGCATCTGGTTCGACCAGTACGCGACCGTCACCGAGAACTCGACGCTCATGACCGGTGCGGCATACACCGACGTCAACGCCGTGATCCCCGGTCGCGGCATCCTCGCGGCCATCGCCGCCGTGGTGGCGCTGCTCTTCTTCGTGACCGCGATCATCGGGCGCTGGCGCCTGCCGCTCATCGGCACCGCGCTGCTCATCGTGTCGAGCCTCATCATCGGCTCGCTCTACCCGTGGGTGATCCAGCGCTTCCAGGTCGACCCGAGCGCGCGTTCGCTCGAGGCGCCCTACATCGAACGCAACATCGACCTCACGCGCGACGCCTACGGGGTCGACGACATCGAGACCATCCCGTTCGAGGCCGAAACCGATGCCGAGCCCGGCGCGCTGCGATCGGATGCCGCGACGACGGCGAACATCCGCCTGATGGACCCGCTCGTGATCAGTCCGGCGTTCCAGCAGCTCCAGCAGTTCCGCCAGTACTACCAGTTCCCCGATGCGCTCGACGTCGACCGCTACGACATCGACGGCACCACGCAGGACACCGTCGTCGCGGTGCGCGACCTCGCCCTCTCGGGCCTCGGCGACGCCGAGACGTGGTTCAACTCGCACATCGTCTACACGCACGGCTACGGACTCGTCGCGGCGGCGGGCAACCAGCGCTCGGTCGACGGCCAGCCCGTCTTCCTGCAGTCGGGCATCCCCTCGACGGGCTCGCTCGGCGAGTTCGAGCCGCGCGTCTACTTCGGCGAGGACTCGCCGGCGTACTCCATCGTGGGAGCGCCCGAGGGCTCCGACCCGGTCGAGCTCGACTACCCGGCCGGCGCCTCGAGCGACGAGCAGACGTACACGACGTTCGAGGGCGACGGCGGCCCGGCGCTCGACAACGTCTTCACGAAGCTCGTCTACGCGCTGAAGTTCCAGTCCGAGCAGATCTTCCTGTCCGACGCCGTGAACGACGACTCGCAGATCCTCTACGACCGCGACCCGATCGAGCGTGTGAAGAAGGTCGCCCCGTACCTCACGCTCGACTCCGACAGCTACCCGTCGGTCGTCGACGGACGCGTGGTCTGGATCGTCGACGGCTATACCCTGACCGACCAGTACCCATACTCGAACAAGGTGAGCATGAGCGAGGCGATCGCCGACAGCGAGGGCCTGCCGCAGTCGCTCCCGTTCGACGAGGTCAACTACATCCGCAACTCGGTGAAGGCCACGGTCGACGCCTACGACGGCTCGGTCACCCTCTACGCCTGGGACGACGAGGACCCGATCCTCCAGACCTGGCAGAAGATCTTCCCGTCGACGCTCGAGCCGATGAGCGAGATGTCGGGTGCGCTGCTCAGCCACGTGCGCTACCCGGCCGACCTCTTCAAGATGCAGCGCGCCGTCCTCGGCCGGTACCACGTGACCAACCCGGGCTCGTTCTACTCGCGTGAAGACGCGTGGACCACGCCGAACGACCCGACCGCGGCCTCGAACACGCAGCTGCTGCAGCCGCCGTACTACCTCACCATGCAGATGCCCGGGCAGGACGTGCCGGCGTACTCGCTGTACTCCACGTTCATCCCCGAGGCCCGCGGCGAGCAGAGCCGCAACGTGCTGCGCGGCTACCTCGCGGTGGACTCCGACGCCGGTTCAACCGACGGAGAGCGGGCCGAGGGCTACGGCACGCTGCGCCTGCTGACCCTGCCCGAAGACGACAACGTGCCGGGCCCCGGCCAGGTGCAGAACACCTTCAACGGCGATCCGACGGTGTCGCAGTCGCTGAACCTGCTGAAGCAGGGGCAGTCCGAGGTGATCAACGGGAACCTGCTCACGGTGCCCGTCGGCGGCGGCCTGCTCTACGTGCAGCCGGTGTACGTGAAGTCGACCGGCAACACGAGCTATCCGCTGCTGCAGAAGGTGCTCGTGGCGTTCGGCGATCAGATCGCGTTCCAGGACACCCTCGACCTTGCGCTCGACGTGCTGTTCGGCGGCGACTCCGGCGCCGCAGCCGGCGACGAGGAGGTGGAGCCGGGCACGACGCCGACCACGCCACCCGAGGGCGGCGAGACACCGACGACGCCGACCGTGCCCGACGACGAGACCCAGGCGCTGCTCAACGAGGCGAAGGTCGCGCTGCAGAACAAGCAGGCGGCCCTGGCCGAGGGCGACTGGGCCGCGTACGGCGCCGCCGACGCGCAGCTCGCCGAGATCATCGCCCAGCTCATCGAGCTGAACCAGCCCGACACGAACCCGCAGTAGCCGTGGACATCGACCTGCGGGGCGGTGACTGGCTCGACGACAACCGCGCAAACTGGGACGAGCGCGTGCCCGTGCACGTCGCGTCCGAATTCTACGATCGGTCGCCCCTGCGGCGGGGCGACGGCGTGCTCGACCCGATCGCGCGGGCGGGCGTCGACCGCCTGTTCCCGAACGGCATGCGCGACGTGCGCGTGCTGCACCTGCAGTGCCACTTCGGCTCGGACACGCTCTCGCTCGCGAACCGCGGCGCGAGCGTGGTCGGCCTCGACTTCTCGCGGCCGGCGGTCGAGGAGGCGCGGCGCATGGCGGCCGAGCTCGGCGTCGACGATCGAGCCCGGTTCGTCGAGGCGAACGTCTACGACGCGCGGCACCTGCTGCCAGAGCCCGAGTCGTTCGACCTCGTCTTCACGACGTGGGGCACGATCGGCTGGCTTCCCGACGTCGCGGAGTGGGCGCGCATCATCGCCTGGTTCCTGAAGCCCGGCGGACGCCTCTACTTCGCCGACGGACACCCCGCGGCGTTCGTCTTCGACGGCGATACCGGTCCCGGCGGCCTGCCCGTGTTCCAGTTCCCGTACTCGAACCCCGAGCCCGACGTGCTCGAGGACGCCAGCGACTACGCCGACCGCGACGTGGCGATCTCGAACGCCCGCACGTGGGAGTGGATGCATCCGCTCGCCGACGTGCTCGGAGCCCTGCGCGACGCGGGACTCTCGATCGACGCGTTCGACGAGCACTACCAGGTGCCGTGGCAGATCTTCCCGGTCACGGTGCCGGTCGGGGAGGGCATGTTCGGCTGGCCGTCGCAGCAGTGGCTCCCGCTCTCGTACGAGGTCGTCGCGACGGCTCGGCAGCGCTGAGGTCGCGCCGTCGGCGGGGTGCTGCGGCATCCGAACCGAGAGCGCTTTCTACGGCCCGATCTGGGGTATTGTGACGCCGAGATCGCGCGAGGACACTGAGCCGTATGGGCGTGGTCGCGCAGGTGCTCGCGGTCGTCGAAGGGCTCGCCCTGATCGTGGTCGGGATCATCACGGCGTTCTTCTTCCGCAGCCCGCGGCTCTTCAAGTTCCTCTACATCCAGCCGGGGGACCAGGAGGCAGTGCGGCCGTGGGCCGTCTACAGCGGGTACGTCAACATGCTGTGGGGACTCGGGGTGCTCGCCGGCGTTCTGGCCGTGAACCTCGGCTTCCCCGAGGCCGGCCGCACCCTCGTGGCGTTCACGAGCATCGTCCTCGTCGTGCTCGGCTTCGTCATCGTCTTCACCGAGATCCGGTACTGGCGCAACGTGATCGTGCTGGTGGCGTTGCCCGTGCTCGTCATCATCGCCATGCTCGTCTGAGCCGGGCTCGATTGGACGACGGATGACCCGCATGCTAGTGTTATCTCTTGTGCCGCGGGGTGGAGCAGCTCGGTAGCTCGCTGGGCTCATAACCCAGAGGTCGTAGGTTCAAATCCTGCCCCCGCAACCAGAAACGGAAGATCCCGGTCTCATCACGAGGCCGGGATCTTCTGCATTCCCGGCTCGTTCCGGTGGCGCGATGGCCCTCCGGCGACCCCTAGGATCAACTCGATGTCTGCCATCGGGAAGTCCACCGCCGCGCTCCTCGCCTTCGTCGTCCTCATGTTCTGCAGCTTCGCCGTGCAGGTCTCGATCGCGCAGGCCGAGCAGCGGCACGTGGCGGAGGCCGAGCAGTCGGCTGCCGAGCGTGCATCGTCCGCCGACCGCTGGCAGCGCGCCGTCGCCGCCGCACGGCGCAGCGTCGAGCCCGTCGCGGTCGCGGCTCGCGCGGCCATGGAATCGGCGGGCGACCTTGCGGATGCCGAGGCGACCACCGCGCTGGACGGCGCCGTCACCGAGCTGGACCGGGCGATGGAGGGGCGGGACCTCGGCGCGATGGGCGCCGCTCGAACGGCGGTGCGCGCCGCGCACGCGGTGTTCCTCGAGGCCGTCTGCGCCGGCGCCGAAGCCCGCGTCGCGGCGAACGGCTCGGCCGACCAGGCGGCGAAGGACGAGACGGCGTCGGCGATCGCGGACGTCCGTGCAGCGGTGGCCGACGGCGAGGACACCGTAGAACCGCTCGAGCGGCTGCGTTCCGCGAGCGATCGCGTCGTCGCCTCCCACGCCGCCAACGTCGCAGCTGCAGCGGCGGCCGCCGCCGCGGCTGCGGCCGGCGGGGCTGAGGAGGAGGGATCCGGCGCCTCGTCGTCCACCACGCCGCGTCCTCCGAGCACGCCGCTGGTCACGGGCTTCGCGCCCCAGCCGCCTCTCCGCGTCGAGGCGGCGGGCGACTACCGTCCCGGTTGCGAGACGGAGCTCACCTGGGACTGGTGGTACCCCGACTCCGCCACCGGCTACGTGCTGGTCGCGCCCGCCTATCCGTACGACTACGAGGTGATGTGGTTCGAGGGTCGCTGGATGGGCGTGAAGTCGCTGCCCTGCCTGGTGTGACGCACGCCGGCTCCGTGGCGTCACCTGACCGCATGGCCGCGTCGAAATGCACTTGGGCGCGGAGACCACGCTCCTCGGGTGGACGACCTGAGCTCGTCTTCCCTATCCTGATCGCGTGTCAGCACCCGACCCGGTCGTCGAGTACGTGCGCCCGCACGGTCTCCGACGAATGCTCGGTCGTGATCCGCGCGAGCCGCATCGCACGGTCACCCCACTGGAACTGCTGTTCGACTTGACGTTCGTCGTGGCGTTCGCGCAGGCGGGCGACCAACTCGCGCACTACGTCGCGGAGGCGCACATCTCGGTCGCCGTCTGGGGTTTCGCGTTCGTCCTGCTGTCGGTGTGCTGGGCGTGGATCAACTTCACGTGGTTCGCGTCGGCGTTCGAC
The DNA here is from genome assembly GCF_053603635.1 of Agromyces sp. NPDC004153. Lineage (NCBI taxonomy): Bacteria > Bacillati > Actinomycetota > Actinomycetes > Micrococcales > Microbacteriaceae > Agromyces > Agromyces sp. NPDC004153. Next base: position 967,680 of record NZ_JBSGFY010000002.1, on the reverse strand, counting down.
ACGGACGACTGGCTGCAGCGCATTCTGACGATGGTGCAGATGGTCGGCGTCATCGTGCTCGCGCTCGGCATCCCGGCGGTCTTCCAGTCGATCGACCGCGGCGGCCCGTTCGACTTCGTGCTCGTCGCCGTGGGGTACGTCGTCATGCGAGCGTCGCTGGTGCTGATGTGGTTGCGCGTCGCCAGGGAGGATCCCGCCAACCGGCGGGTCGCCCTGCGCTACGCGGGCTTCAACGTGGTGATCCAGGCCGGCTGGCTGACGGTCGCGCTGGTCGGGATCGCGGATACCGCCGTCCTCGTCGCGGTGCTCGTCGCCCTCTGGATCGCCGAGTTCGCCGGGCATCCGTTCGCGACGTGGAACGCCAAGGGTGCGGACGACAGCTGGCAGGGAACCCCGTGGAACGCCCGCCACATCGCGGAGCGGTACGGCCTGATGGTGATCATCACGCTGGGCGAGGGCATCCTCGGGACCATCGCCGCCGTCGCCGCCGTGGTCGCGCACGTGGGCTGGAGCAGCGAGGCGGTGCTCATCGTCATCGCGGGCACCGGACTCACGTTCGGCCTCTGGTGGACCTACTTCATCCTTCCGTCGGCACCCGTCCTCGCTCGGCACCGCGAGCGGAAGTGGGCGTGGGGTTACGGTCACATCGTCCTCTTCGGCGGGCTGGCGGCGGTCGGCGCCGGGCTGCACGTGGCCGCGTACGCCGCTGAGGGGGAGACGTCCATCGGCACGACCGGCGTCGTGCTGGCAGTCGCCATCCCCGTGTTCGTCTTCCTGGTGGCGTACTTCGTGCTCTGGTCGATCCTCTTCCGCGCCGTCGACCCGTTCCATGTGCTCCTCGCGGCGGGAATGATCGCCTTCCTGGTGCTCGGTGTCATGCTCGCCGTTGCCGGCCTCCCCCTGGGGTGGTGCCTCTTCGTCGTGATGCTGTCGCCCTTCGTCGTCGCCGTCGGCTACGAGACGGCCGGGTATCGGCACGTCGAGGCCGACGTCCGCCGGGAGAGTTGAACGTCCAGCAGGAGCGGTGCGCAGGGGAGGTCGCCGCGGCATCCGTGCGCCGTAGGCTGTGGGCATGGAGCCTGTGGACGCGGCCTCGGCCGGATTCCCGATCGCCGTCGCCCAGTTCGCGCCGGGTGCCGACGCCGACGCGAACCTCGCCGAGATCACCCGGCTCGTCGAGCTCGCGGTCGCACGGAGCGCGCGGCTCGTCGTGCTCCCCGAGTACTCGAGCTGGTTCACCGCCGAGCCGGGTCCCGAGTGGCACGCCAATGCAGAGCGCGTCGGCGGTCGGTTCACCGAGCGGCTCGCCGAACTGGCGACCCGCCTCGACGTGCACCTCGTCGCCGGCATGATCGAGCGGCTCGACGGCGAGGAGCACCGCGTGGGCAACACCGTGGTCGCCGTCGCGCCGGGCGGGGACGTCGTCGCGCGATACCGCAAACTGCACCTGTACGACGCGTTCGGGCAGCGCGAGTCCGCGTGGGTGGCGCCGGGCGAGATCGCCGCGCCCGAGGTGTTCGAGGCGGGCGGCCTGCGGTTCGGGCTGCAGACCTGTTACGACGTGCGGTTCCCCGAGGTGACGCGGCGCATCGTCGACGCGGGCGCCGACGTGGTGTGCATGCCCGCCGAGTGGGTGCGCGGACCGCTGAAGGAGTCGCACTGGCGGGTCCTCACGACGGCCCGCGCCCTCGAGAACACGATGTACGTCGCGGCCGCCGACCACGCCCCGCCGGTGGGTGCGGGCAACAGCATGGTCGTCGACCCGATGGGCGTCGAGGTGGCCACGATCGGCGAGGGCACGGATGTCGCGGTCGCCTGGGTGTCGCGCGAGCGCATCGACGCCGTGCGACGACTCAACCCGGCGCTCGCGCTCCGCCGTTTCGGCGTGACCGAGCGCCGCGGCTGAGCCGGAGGCCGGCGCAACCGCTCCTGACTGAGCCGGAGGCCGGCGCAACCGCTCCTGACCGAGCCGGAGGCCGGCGCAACGGCTCCTGACCGAGCCGGTTCAGCCGACCCCGAGCCCCGCGAGCCGGGCCGACGCGTCCTCGAGCACCGCGTGCCGCTTGCAGAACGCGAACCGCACGAGGCTGCGGTACGCGTCCTGGCGGTCGGGGTGCACGAACGCCGACACGGGGACGCCGACGACCCCGGCGCGCTCGGGCAGCTCCCGGCACAGCACGGCGCCGTCGCGGTAGCCGAGGGGCGCGGCATCCGCGACGATGAAGTAGCCCGCCTCAGGTCGCGAGACCGCGAAGCCGGCAGTCTCGAGGCCGCCCGCGAGCAGGTCGCGCTTCGCACCGAGCTCGGCGGCGGCCTCCGCGAAGAACGCATCGGGCAGGCCCAGCCCGGTCGCGATCGCCGGCTGGAACGGCGCGCCGTTCACGAACGTGAGGTACTGCTTCACGGCGAGCACGGCGGTCACGAGGGGGGCGGGTGCGGTGATCCAGCCGATCTTCCAGCCGGTCGTCGAGAACGTCTTGCCGCCCGACGAGATGGACACCGTGCGCTCCCAGGCCCCGGGCAGGGTCGCGATGGGGACGTGCCGGGCGCCGAAGGTGAGGTGCTCGTACACCTCGTCCGTGACGATGATCGCGTCGTGCCGCGCGGCGAGGCGCACGACGAGCTCGAGCGTCTCGAGGTCGAGCACCGCGCCCGTGGGGTTGTGCGGCGAGTTCACGAGGATGACGCGCGTGCGATCGGTGACCGCCGCCTCGAGCTCGGCCGCGTCGGGTCGCCAGTCGGGGAATCTGAGCGGCACCGTGCGATGCACGCCGCCGGCACGTGCCACGAGGGCCGCGTAGGCGTCGTAGTAGGGCTCGAACGTCACGACCTCGTCGCCGGCGTCGACGAACGCGAGGAGGGTCGCGGCGAGCGCCTCCGTCGCGCCCGCGGTCACGAGCACCTCGGATGCCGCGTCGACCTCGAGCCCGTACCAGCGGCGCTGGTGCGCTGCGATCGCCTCGCGCAGCACGGGCATGCCGATGCCCGGCGGGTACTGGTTGACGCCGTCGGCGATGGCCTGCCGGGCTGCGTCGAGCACCTCGACGGGCCCGTCCTCGTCGGGGAACCCCTGGCCGAGGTTGATCGCGCCGGTGCGTGCGGCGAGGGCGCTCATCTCGGCGAAGATCGTGGCGGCGATGCGGCCGTCGGCGTCGAGCAGGCCGGCGCCGGCGGCCGTGCGCTGCCAGGGCTGCAGGCCGGGTGCTGGGGAGAAGTCGCTCACGCTCTCACCGTACGTCAGGGTGGGGCCGCTACGCTGGCGCACGGGTTCGACGGGGCGCCGTCGCCGCATTCGGGGGACTCACCGCCTGGTGATAGCCGGATCACAGACTTCGCCGATGCCGCACACAGACTCGCGCGGGATGCTGGCATCGCTTTGGAAGGAGCAGACCATGACCGACACCACGGACGGTTCGACGGGGGAGGCCCGCGAGGGCGTCGTCGACGCCACCTCCGCAACCCCTGAGCCCGCCGCGAGCCAGGCCGCGGAGGCCGCCGCGACGACCCCCGAGACCCCCGCCGCGTCGTCGGAGACGCCGGCACCCGAGGCGGCGGCTCCGGCCGCGCCCGCCACCGCTCCCGCGACGCAGGCTCCGCCCGCGCCCGCCACCGCTCCCGCGACGCAGGCTCCGCCCGCGCCCGCCACCCCGGAGCCCGTCCCGGCCGCCCAGGCGACCGGCACGGTCTACCAGCCCGGCCAGGCCCCGCAGCCGTACGCCGCGTCCGCGCCCGCCGCCGCGGCATCCGCGCAGCAGACGGCCCCGACGCAGCCCGTGAGCGGCCAGGTGCCGCCCGCATTCGGCGGACCCCGCCCCGGCGACGCGCAGCCGACGGGCTCGAACGCCGGCGTGCCGCCGTACGGCACGCAGCCCGGCCAGCCCGCGCAGGCCGGCCAGCCCGCGCCCAAGCAGCGCCGGGTGGGCCTCGGCGTCGCCGCCGCCATCGTCGCTGCCGCCCTCATCGGCGGCGCGTCGGGCGCCGGCATCACGGCGCTCATCTCGAGCAACCAGGCTCCCGCGACGAGCGACAGCGCCGGCAGCGCGCAGAACATCGTCGTCAACGACACCGACTCGGTGAACCAGATCACCGCGGTGGCCGCGAAGGCCAGCCCGAGCGTCGTGACCATCTCGGTCAGCGGCGGCCAGGCCGGCGGCACGGGTTCGGGCATCATCCTGTCGGACGACGGCTACGTGCTCACCAACACGCACGTCGTGACCCTCGACGGCGCCACCGGCGACCCGACCATCCAGGTCAAGACGAGCGACGGCCACCTCTACGCGGCGGAGCTCGTCGGCACCGACCCGCTGTCCGACCTCGCGGTGATCAAGCTCGTCGACGCGTCGGGCCTCACGCCGCTCGAGTTCGCCGACTCCGACAAGCTCAACGTCGGCGACACGGCGATCGCGATCGGCGCGCCGCTCGGCCTCTCGGGCACCGTGACGAACGGCATCATCAGCGCCCTCAACCGCTCGATCGACGTGGCCTCATCGGCCGCGCCGACGACGCCCGACGACTCCCAGGGCGACTCGGGCGAGGGCGACCAGGGCCAGGGCGACGGCGAGAGCCCGTTCGACTTCTTCTTCGACCTGCCCGACCCCGACAGCGGTGAGTCGCAGGCGCCGCAGGCGTCGGCCGGCCAGGTGTCGCTCCCGGTCATCCAGACGGATGCCGCGATCAACCCGGGCAACTCGGGCGGTGCGCTGCTCGACTCCGAGGGCAAGCTCATCGGCGTGAACGTCGCGATCCTCTCGGCGGGCGGCTCGAGCACCGAGGCCGGCAACATCGGCGTCGGGTTCGCGGTGCCGTCCAACCTCGCGAAGCGCATCTCCGAGGAGATCATCGAGAGCGGGGCGGCGACGCACGGCCTCCTCGGGGCGACCGTCACGTCGGCCGAGGCCGACGGCCAGAGCGACACCGTCGGCGCCCTCATCTCCGAGGTGAGCTCGGGCGGCGCGGCCGAGCAGGCGGGCCTGCAGGCCGGCGACGTGGTCACCGAGTTCAACGGCGTGCCGATCACCGACCAGACCGACCTGACCGCGCAGGTGCGTGCGCTGCCCGGCGGCGCGGAGGCGGAGATCACCTTCACCCGCGACGGCGACTCGCAGACCGCGACCGTGACGCTCGGCACCTTCGAGGGCTGACGCTCGCACGACCGGTCGGACGACGGGGCCGGGGTCCATGGGACCCCGGCCCCTTCAGCGTCCGCGAACCCACCGGCTGCTAGGCTCGATCGACCCGAGCGAGTGAGGAACATGCCCGAGCAGCACCATGAGGCGGCAGCGTCGCCGCTCGTCGGCGTCTCCTACGTCATGCCCGTGCTGAACGACGCCTCGCACGTGCGCGCGGCCGTGGAGTCGATCCTCGAGCAGGACTACGCCGGCCCCGTCGAAGTGCTCATCGCGCTCGGCCCGTCGATCGACGGCACCGCCGAGCTCGTGGCCGACCTCGCCGCCCGCGACGCCCGCGTTCGCGTGCTCGAGAACGAGGTGGGCTCCACCCCCTCGGGCCTCAACATCGGCATCCGCGCCGCGCAGTTCCCCGTGGTGGTGCGCGTCGACTCGCACTCCATGCTCCCCGTCGACTACGCCCGCGTCGCCGTGGGCGTGCTCGAGCGCACGGGCGCCGACAACGTCGGCGGCATCATGGACGCCCGCGGCGAGACGCCCTTCGAACAGGCCGTGGCGCTCGCCTACACGACGAAGGTCGGCCTCGGCGGATCGGCGTTCCACGTCGGCGGCGCCGAGGGCCCGGCCGAGACCGTGTACCTCGGGGTCTTCCGCCGCACTGCGCTCGAGCGCGTCGGCCTGTTCGACGAGACCATCAAGCGCGGCCAGGACTGGGAGCTCAACCGCCGCCTCCGCGAGACCGGCGGCACCGTCTGGTTCACGCCCGAGCTCGCGGTCACCTACCGTCCCCGGTCGAGCGTGGAGCGCCTCGCACGCCAGATGTTCTCGACGGGCCTGTGGCGCGGCGAGCTCGCCCGGCGCTTCCCGTCGGCCAACGGCATCCGCTACTTCATCCCGCCGGCCATGGTGGTGGGCGTGACGCTCGGGCTCATCCTCGGCCTCATCGGCCTCGTGCAGGCCGCCATGGGCGCGACGCCGTGGCTGCTCGTGGGCTTCCTCGTGCCCGCGGCCTACCTGCTCTTCGTCGTCGTCGCGACGCTCGCCTACGCCCGCGGCCGCGGAGCCGCCGTGGCGTGGTGGTTTCTCGTAGTCTTGCCCTGCATACACGTCTCGTGGGGAGTGGGCTTCGTGCTCGGCTACCTCTCGCTGACGAGCAACATCGCACAGCACACGGGAAGGTGACGCGGATGTCACAAGCCGGTCCGGCCCAGGCCAGGCCCACGAGCATCGCCGAGCTCCGCGCCGTCACCCAGCCGCCCGAGGTCCGCGGCCGACGCAACGCCGAGCACTGGACGGCGTCGCTCTACCTCCGTCGTTTCTCGCCGTACCTCACCTGGTTCCTGCTCAAGACCCCGATCTCCGCCAACGGCGTCACGGGCCTCATGATCCTCGTCGGCTGGTCGACCGCCGCGGCCCTGCTCATCCCGGGCATCTGGGGCGCGCTGCTCGCGGTCGTGCTCGGCCAGCTGCAGATGCTCGTCGACTGCTGCGACGGCGAGGTCGCCCGCTGGCGCCGCACGTCGTCGCCCGCCGGCGTCTTCCTCGACAAGGTCGGCCACTACACGACCGAGGCACTCATCCCGCTCGCGCTCGGCATCCGCGCCGCCGCGTACCCGCTCGAGTTCCCGGCCGACTTCCTCTGGACGACCGTCGGCGCCCTCCTCGCACTCGTCATCGTGCTGAACAAGGCGCTCAACGACATGGTGCACGTGGCCCGCGCGAACGCCGGCCTGCCGAAGCTCGCCGACACGCACGGCGAGACCGCGCCGCGCGGCGGGCTCATCGCGAAGCTCCGCAAGGCCGCGCGCTTCCTGCCGTTCCACCGCCTGTACCACTCGGTCGAGCTCACGCTCATCGCGCTCGCCGCGGCCATCGTGGGCCTCTTCGCCGGGCAGCCGCTCGTCGACCGCATCGTCGTGATCGCGCTGCTGCCGCTCGCGGCGCTCTCGCTCCTGGGGCACTTCGTCGCGATCATGGCCTCCCGCCGTGTCCGGTCCTGACCGCTCGTTCCCTCAGCCCGTCGAAGGGCGGCCGCGGGTCGGCGTGGTGGTGCTCACCATGGGCACGCGGCCCGACGACCTCGCGCGCGGCATCCGGAGCGTGCTCGAGCAGCAGGACGTCGTCGTCGACGTCGTGTGCGTCGGCAACGGCTGGAACCCCGCGACCGCCGAGCCGCCGCTGCCGGGTGCGGTGAAGACGCTGCACCTGCCCGAGAACCTCGGCATCCCCGCCGGACGCAACCGCGGCGTGCCCGAGGTGTCGGGCGACGTGCTGTTCTTCCTCGACGACGACGCGTTCCTGCCGAGCCCGCGGTTCCTGGCCGACGGATGCCGCGAGCTCGCCGACCGGCCCGAGCTCGGCCTCATCCAGCCCCGCGTCGTCGATCCCACCGGCAAGGTCTCGCCGCGGAGGTGGATCCCGCGCATCCGCAAGGGCGACCCGGCGCACTCGAGCCCCGTGTTCTCGTGCTGGGAGGGCGCCGTGCTCATGCCGCGCGCGGTGTTCGACGCCACGGGCGGCTGGGCCGATCCGTTCTTCTACGCGCACGAGGGCATCGAGCTGGCGTGGCGCGTGTGGGACACCGGCCACGTCGCCTGGTACGCGGGCGACCTCGAGGCGGGGCATCCGGTCATCGACCCTGCACGCCACGCGTACTACTACCGGCTCAACGCGCGGAACCGCGTGTGGCTCGCGCGGCGCAACCTGCCGCTCGTGCTCGTGCCCCTCTACGTCGGCTCGTGGACGGCGATCCAGGTGCTGCGCTGGTTCCGCAACCCGTCGGCGCTGCAGGCGTGGTTCGGCGGCTGGCGCGCGGGCTGGCGCGAGGATCCGGGGGAGCGGCGCCCGATGCGGTGGCGCACGGTGTGGCGCATGACCCTCGCGGGCCGGCCGCCGATCGTCTGATCCCGGTCGTCGAGGAGCGCCGCGGGCGGCGGCGTCGCGCGACGTCTCGGGGCCGCGGGGCATCCGCGCCTTCGGTACCCTTGTGCGAGTGGGATTGCGGAGAGATGCACAGCGCGCCGTCAAGCTGGCCAAGGACATCATGTGGTCGCGGCGGGCGCAGCGCGAGCTGCTGAGGAAGCTGCGAGAGCTCCCGCCCCTCGAGCCGCACCGCTACCGCATCGGCGTGTACTTCGCCGACGGCCGCGTCAACCTCTACCAGCTGCGGCAGTGGTACAAGCCGCTGCTCGAGCTCTCGAAGCGGCATCCGGTGCTCATCCTCAGCCGCGCCTCGGGGTCGGCGCTCGAGCTCCTCGAGGAGTCGCCGCTGCCCGTCGCCTACGTGCGTCGCGTCGTCGACCTCGAGCAGGTCATCCACGACCAGGACCTGCACGTCGTGTTCTACGTGAACCAGAACGCGAAGAACTTCCAGATGATGCGCTACGGGCGGCGCTGGCACGTGTTCATCAACCACGGCGAGTCCGACAAGATGTACATGACCACCAACCAGTTCAAGGCCTACGACTACGCCTTCATCGCGGGCGACGCGGCCCGGGCCCGGCTCGAGAAGGTGCTCTGGGACTACGACTTCGACAAGCGCGCGATCCCGATCGGGAGGCCGCAGGCCGACCACTACCTCGATGGCTCGCCCCTGCCCTACACGCCCGACGAGCGGGAGGTCGTGCTCTACGCGCCCACGTGGGAGGGCGATCGCGGCGCGGCCGCCTACGGGTCGATCGCGACGCACGGCGTGCCGCTCGTGAGGGCCCTGCTCGCGACGGGCCGGCACCGGGTGATCTACCGGCCGCACCCGCGGTCGGGCGTCGTCGACCCCGACTACCGCGCGGCGAACCGCGAGATCATCGAGGCGATCGCGGCGGCGAACGCGGCCGACCCCTCCGCGCAGCACGTCTTCGACGACGGCCCCTCGCTCGGCTGGCAGCTCGCGGCGGCGGATGTCGCGATCGTCGACATCTCGGCGATGGTCTACGACCGGCTCGCCGCGGGAAAGCCGCTGCTCATCACGCGTCCGGTCAACCCAGAGGCGCAGATCGACACCGGCGGCTACCTGCAGGCGTGCGAGTGGCTCGACGCGCGCGACGGCGCCGCCATGCTCGCGCGCGTCGACGAGGTCGCGCACGACGCCGACGCGCTCGCGCGGCTCGAGGCGTGGGTCGAGCGGTACTTCGGCGACACGACGCCGGGCGTCACGACAGCGCGCTTCCACGAGGCCGTCGACCACCTCATGGCCGAGTGGGAGCGCTTCGCGGCGCTGCACGCGGGCGACGAGGAGGTCGACGAGTTCGAGGCGGACGACGAGGACGAGGCGGAGGCGCTGACCTAGGGGCCGGCGTCGTCCGATCCCCGCGGTCAGCTCGCGCGCTGGGCCTCGGACGTGTCATCGTCGTCGCGGCGTTCGGCGCCGGGAGCCGTCGCGTCCGACGGCGCCGGAGGCCGCGCGCCTGCTGCGTCGCTCTCGACCTCGCCGGTCTCGACGGCAGCGCCCGCCTCGACCGCCGCGTCGTCGCCCTTCCGCCGCCGGGTGATGCCGCGGCCCACCTTCGTCGCGGCGCCGCGGATGCCGCGACCGGTCGACGCGGCGAGCTCGCCGACGGCGACGCCGGCCCGGCCGATCCGCGAGCCCGTCGTGCGGAGGAACGTGTCGCCCTCGCGGGGCTCGAGCACGGCCGGGAGCACCGCGGGTGCCGCGCCGAAGGCGAGCCGCGACTGCTGCAGCACCTTGCGGCCGAGCAGGTGGTTGCCGGTGCCGCCGATGGCGGCGCCGATGCCGAACGGGATCGCCTTGCCGATGATGCCCGCGCCGCCGCGCACCGCGAACTGCCGCACGAACACGCGCCGCAGCTGGTCGACCATTGTGCCCATGAGCGCCTTCGGCATGCTGTTCGTGATGAGCTCGCCCCAGAAGACGTTGCGCGCCGGCCCACCCCCGGTCGCCTGCCCGGCGAACTGGCGAACGAGGTCGACGCCCTCGCGGCCGAGCATCAGCGTCATCACGAGCGCGCGGGCGCGGTCGGGGTTGTCCACGGGGATGCCGTGCACCTCGGCGACCGACTGCGCGAAGAGCGCGGTCGCCTCGAGGAACCCGGCCGTCTCGACGCCCGACAGCGCGAGCGTGATGCCCGTGCTGATGCCGGGGATCACCGCTGTGGCGCCGACGGCCGCGCCACCGGTCGTCACGGCCGCGAGGTAGCGGCGCTCGAGGATGCGCACGAGCTGCTCGGGCGTCGCGTTCGGCACGCGTCGACGGATGCCGCGGAGGTGCGCCAGCACGATCGGACGCTGGATCGACAGCACCATGTCGATGCCGCGCTCCATGCCCTGTGCTCGACCGGTGTCTGCGGGCCGCTCGCCCGCGGATCCACCCGGAGCCTGCGGCCGCTCGTCGGGCGCGCCGGGGGAGCCCTCCTGCGGAGCCGAGGGCCCCATCGAGGTGATCCTGTGCACCCGTTCGGCCATGCCGAGCATCATAGAGCGCGCACCCGGGTGAACCCCGGATCGCCGCCCGGGGCTCGTCACGCCTGGGCGGATGCGGTATACGGCGCTAGGTCGTGCCGTGCTCCGCGTTGTAGCGCTCGAGCACGTCGTCGATCGGCCCGTCGAGCACGAGGGCGCCCTTGTCGAGGTAGAGGCCGCGGGTGCAGAAGCGTCGCAGGTCGCGCTCGTTGTGCGAGACGAAGAACAGCGTGCGGCCCCCTTCGAGGAGCTCCTCGATGCGCTTGTAGCACTTCTCGCGGAACGCCTTGTCGCCGACGGCGAGCACCTCGTCGACGAGGATGATGGGCTCCTCGAGCTGCGAGATCACCGCGAAGGCGATGCGCACCTTCATGCCGCTCGAGAGGTGCTTGTAGGGCGTGTCGAGGAAGTCCGCGATGTCGGCGAACCCGATGATCTCGTCGAACTTCGCGTCGATCTGCGATCGCGTCATGCCGTGCAGGCCCGCCGTCAGGTACACGTTGTCGCGCACGGTCAGGTCGTCGACGAATCCGCCGGTGATCTCGATGAGCGGGGCGACGCCGCCCGTGACGACGACACGGCCTTCGTCGGGCATCATGACGCCCGCCACGAGCTTCAGGAGCGTCGACTTCCCCTGGCCGTTGCGTCCGACCACGCCGATGGCCTCGCCGGGCCGCACCTCCATCGTGAGGTTCCGCAGCGCCCAGAACTCACCGGGTCGCGTCCGACGCCGGCGCCCGGCGAGCAGGTCCTTGAACGACCGGCGACCGCGCCGGTTGCGGCGGAAGCGGATGCCGAGGCCCTCGGCACGGATCGCGTACGTCTCGGTGGCGGCGAGGGCGGCGGCCGCGGCATCCGTCATCAGATCTCCTTCAGCACCTGGCGCACGCTGCCCCGGAAGACGAGCAGCCCGATGACGAGCAGGGCGAGCGACATCGCCGCCGAGATCACGACGTTGAACCAGTCGAGCTCGTGCGGGAAGAAGCCCGCGCGATAGAGGCCGAAGATGCCCGAGAGGGGATTGAACGCCGCCCAGATGTGGAGCTCCTCCGGCAGGTTCTCGACGCCGTAGATGATCGGCGACGCGTAGAAGAGGAATCGCAGCACGAGCTTCACCGCCCGCTCGAGGTCGCGGAAGAACACCACGAGCGGCGCGACGATGAGCGCGACCCCGCACGTGAGGATCGCCTGGAGCAGGATCGCGAGCGGGAAGAACACGAGCTCCCAGCCCACCCGCGACCCGGGCGAGAAGATCACGAAGAGCGCGAGCACCGGCAGCGACAGCAGGAACTCGATGCCCTTCGAGAGCACGATGCGGTTCACCCAGATCGTGCGCGGGATCATCGTCGACCGCACGAGCTTCGCATCCTTCAGGAAGGCCCGCGTCGAGTCGGAGATCGCGCCGTTGAACCACATCCACGGCAGCAGCGCCGCGAGCAGGAACACGATGTAGGGTTCCGTGCCGACCGGTCGGTTGAACACCTGGGTGAACACGAACCAGTAGATGCCGGCCATCACGAGCGGGTCGAGGATCGACCAGAGGTACCCGAGCGCCGAGGTCGAGTAGCGCACCTTCAGGTCGCGGGTCGTGAGGAGCCAGAGGGAGTGCCGGTAACGGATCCACGCCGTCCGCTGGAGCGGATGCGAGTCTCCAGCACTCCCGACGGATACCGCGCTCATCACGATCTCATCGTAGATGCCATGCCGCGGTAGGTTTGGAAGCAGGCGGGCGGCGCGTGCCGCGCCCGGCCGTTCGGCCGCGCCAGTTCGGAAGGAGCGTCGTGCACCGCACCAGCACCCGTGTGCTCCTCAGCTGCGCCGCGATCGGCGTCGCCGGGGGGCTCGTTGCCGGGGCATCCGCCTACCTCGCCGCCGCGTTCGCGGCGTTCATCCCCGTGCTCTACGGGCTCACGATCGGCACGCACTTCCTCCCGAGCGCCGTCGCGCTGGCGCTCCTGCGGCGGCCGGGCGTCGCCGTGCTGGTCGGCTTCATCGCCGGGCTCGTCGGCGCCGTGTTCGCGCCGATCTGGATCTGGCGCTTCGTCGGCACCGGCCTGCTCGTCGGCGCCCTGCTCGAGCTGCCGTTCCTCGTCACCCGCTACCGCAACTGGAGCCCGTGGCTCTACTACCTCGCGGCCGGGTTCGCGGGCGTGGCGCTCGCCGTCGGCACGTTCGTCGTGCTCGGCGCGGAGCACTACGCGCCCTGGGCGTGGGCGCTCTACCTCGCGCTGTTCGTCGCGAGCCCGGTCTTCTTCACGTGGCTCGGCCGCGTCATCGCCGCGCAGCTGGCGAAGACGGGCGTGGCCCGGCAGTCGGTGGGCGACCGGCAGAACGCGGCCTAGACGCGAGCGGATGCCGCGCGGCATCCGCTCGGCTCCGAGGAGCGGAGCGTACCGAGACGCGAAGAGCGGATGCCGTCGGGCATCCGCTCTCCACTGCTGTGGTGCTTGCGATCACACGAAGTGGTTCGCACGCTCCAGGTCTTCGGCGAAGTCGATCTCGACCGCGTAGAGGTCGGAGATGTCCATCGGCTCGACGAGCATGCCCTGCTTCTCGATGGCGAGCTCGATGCCGCGCTCGAAGTAGTCCTGGTCGCCCACGCGCTGCAGGAACGCGAGGAGGGCCGCCTTGTCGCGGCTCGACACGTAGTTGATGCCGACCGCCTCACCGAGGCCGCCCTTGACGGTCTTCGAGAGCTCCTTGATGTAGCCCTCGGCGGTGGTGGTGTACTTGACCTCCTCGTCGGACACCTTCGCGGTGTTGACGGTCACGAACGACTGGTCGCGCTCGATGAACGGGAGGGCGCGGTCGAGGATGCGCGGGTCGAACACGACGTCGCCGTTCATCCAGAGCACGCCGCCCGCCTGCGACGCCGCGAGGGCGCGCATGAGGCTCTTCGAGGTGTTCGTCTGGTCGTACTCCTCGTTGTAGACGAACGACGCCTGCGGGAACGCCTCGATGATGTGCTCGAGCTTGTAGCCGACGACGATCGTCACGTTCGGGTCCTTGCCGAAGGCGTGCTCGATGTTGTCGAACTGCTGGCGCATGATGGTGCGGCCGTCGCTGAGCTCGGTGAGCGGTTTGGGGAGGGACCGTCCGAGCCGGCTCCCCATGCCGGCTGCCAGAATCACGATCTGGGTCACTGCATCTCCTTATGGTGGTCGGATGCCGCGGGCGATCGGCCCCTCGCCGATTCTTCACCCGTCGTTCATCCGGAAGTTCACATGTGGACACGCCGTTATGCCGATATACAGGGTACCGGGCGACCCCTTCGAGGAACGAGTCGAGCCCGACGTCGTAGTGCGATCGTGATGCGACGCTCAGGAAACCCACAGGTTCCCCCGCGCGTCGCATGACGACCCGACTGGGGAACGCGGGTCGCGGTTGGTAGGTTGTCTGGGTGACTTCCGTTTCGCGCTCCGAACACGACGACGAAGCTCCCGAAGGCACCGGCACGGGGGTGTCCGCCGAAGGGGGATCGTCCAGCGCGCCGCGCGCGCCGCGCGGGGCGTCGAAGCGCACGACGCGCTCGACGACCCCGAAGTCGGATGCCGCGTCCGCGTCCCGCACCGCCCGCTCCTCCGCCGCGAGGGGAACCGCGTCCAAGACCGCGGCGTCGCGCGCCGCCGCGACCGAGGGCGCGCCTGCCCGTGGCACGAGTTCGCGACCCGAGTCGTCGGGCGAGACCCCGAGCACGACCGCGCGCAAGGCGTCCACGGCGAAGAACACCGCCGCGAAGTCGTCAGCGGCGAAGTCGGCGGCGTCCAAGCCGGCCGCATCGAAGGCGGCCGCTTCGAAGCCGGTCGCCTCGAGGTCGACCGGGTCGCGCACGAACGTTGCGAAGACCGCCTCGACGGCTCCCGCGACCGAGGCGACGACCACGCCCGAAGCCGACGCGACGACCGCGAAGGCGCCGGCTGCCAAGCGCACCACCACGAAGCGCACCACCAGTCGCTCGACGTCGACTGCCGCACCGACCGAACCGGCCGACTCCGGGCAGGCGGATGCCGCGGCGGAGCCGAACCAGACCACGGGTTCGAAGCGCACTGCGGCATCGCGAGCCGCCTCTTCGAAGGCGGCATCCGCCCGCGGCGAGGCCACGAAGTCGGCGCGCGCCGCGCGCGCGTCGGCCGCCTCGTCCCAGCGCACCCGAGCGGCCGCGGCCGCGAGCACGAAGCGCCAGACGCAGCGCGTCGCGGCGTCGCTGACCACCGAGACCACGGCTGCCGAGCGCGCGACCCGCAAACCGGGATCCTCGACGCCGGTCCCGCCCACCGCGGACGCCGGCGCCGCCGAGGGCGCCGTCGACGAGACCACGCGCGAGCGCCCGATCGCACGCAGCACCGCCGCCCGCACCGCGGCCGCGGTCGCCGCGGCGGCGATCGCCGACGACGCGATCGCGGAGCCCGCGCACACCGCGCCGCGCGTGCCGGAATCGAACGGGGGCGAGAACCCGACGGCGGCCGCGGCATCCGTCAGCGAGGCGACCGCGATCGAAGCGCCTTCCATCGAGTCGACCGCCACCGAGTCGACCGCCACCGAGACGCCGGCCACCGATGCGCCCGCCGACCCGGTGGCCGACGCCGACCCGGTGGCCGAGACCGACCCGGCCGCGAACGTCGTGGCGGAGCCCGTCACCGAGACGCCCGCCGACCCGGTCGTCGAGGCCGACGCCAAGGCCGATCCGGTCGCAGGCGACGCACCGGTCACGGAGGCCACTGGCGTTTCGGAGGACACTGCGGTCGCCGAGTCCGCTCCCGTCGAGGCATCCGATGCGGCGCTCACGCTCGACGAGGCGCTCGCCGACGCCGCGGGTGTGGAGGTCGCCGGCAGCGACGTGAGCACTGAGATCGGGAGCCCCGCGGTCGCGGGTGCCGAGCTCGACGGCGACGGGGCATCCGATGACGTCACGGGCGAGCAGGCCGTGGCCGTGATCCTGGCGCCGCGCAAGCCCGCGCCGCGCAAGAAGCGCACGCTGCGCGTGGCGCGTCCCGCCCCGGCGGCCGACGCTCCGCGCGTGCTCGAGATCCAGGGCCTCGTGAAGCGGTTCGGCGACACCACCGCGGTCGATGGCATCTCGCTCGACGTGCGCACCGGGTCGTTCTACGGCATCGTCGGCCCGAACGGCGCCGGCAAGACCACGACGCTCTCGATGGTGACCGGCCTGCTGCGCCCCGACTCGGGCACCGTGCGGATCCACGGCGTCGACGCGTGGGGGGACCCGCGCGCGGCCAAGCGCCTGACCGGCGCGCTGCCCGACCGGCTCCGCCTCTTCGACCGCCTGACGGGCGCGCAGCTCCTCTACTACTCGGGCGCGCTCCGTGGGCTCGACGACCGCACGGTGCGCGATCGCAGCGCCGACCTCATCGCCGCGTTCGGCCTCGAGGACGCCATCGACCGCCTCGTTGCCGACTACTCGGCGGGCATGACCAAGAAGATCGCACTCGCCTGCGCGATGATCCACGCGCCGCGGCTGCTGGTGCTCGACGAGCCGTTCGAGTCGGTCGACCCGGTGTCGGCCGCGAACCTCACCGACATCCTCGAGCGCTTCGTGGAGGGCGGTGGCACCGTGCTGCTGTCGAGCCACGGCATGGACCTCATCGAGCGCGTGTGCGACTCCGCGGCGATCATCGTCGGCGGCCGGGTGCTGGCATCCGGAACCCTCGACGAGGTGCGCGCCGGACAGACCCTCGAAGACCGCTTCGTCGAGCTCGCCGGCGGACGCAAGGCAGCGGAAGGCATGGAATGGTTGCACAGTTTCTCCGACTGAAACTGCGCCTGCTCGGCAACATCTTCCGGCGGAGCCCCTGGCAGGTCGTCGGCATCGTCCTTGGACTCGTGTACGGCGTCGGCCTCGCCACGATCCTGTTCTTCACGCTCGTCGGCCTGCGGTTCGTCGACGACGTCGAGGTGATCCGCGACGTCTTCGTCATCGTGGGCGCCGCCGTGGTGATCGGCTTCGTGATCTTCCCGCTCGCGTTCGGCGTCGACGACACCATGGACCCCAGGCGTTTCGCGCTGTTCGGGGTGCCCGACCGCACGCTCGCGCTCGGGCTCGCGCTGGCCGCGTTCATCGGCATCCCCGCGTTCGTGCTCGCCATCGTGCTGGCCGGAACGGTGGTGACCTGGTCCAGGGGCTTCGGCGAGACGGTCTTCGCGCTCCTCTCCGCACTGCTGGCGTTCGGCACGTGCATCCTGATCGCGCGCGTCGCGACCGGCGTGGCATCCGTGCTGCTGGCGACCCGGCGCGCACGAGAGGTGAGCGGCGTGCTCGGGGTGCTGCTCGTGGTGCTGCTCTCGCCGGTCATCGTCGTGCTCGTCACGCTGGACTGGGCGAACTCGGGCCTGCGCGTGCTCGAGTCGTTCGCCGGCGTCGTCGGCTGGACCCCGCTCGGCGCGGCCTTCGCGGCCCCGGGTGATGCGGCCGCCGGAGACTGGGGTCCGGCGGTGCTGAAGCTCATCATCGCCGCGGCGACCCTCGGAGCCATCTGGCTCGCATGGCAGTCCCTCGTCGCGAAGATGCTCGTCACGCCCGGTCGCGAGGCGTCGGCCCGCAGCTACCGCGGCCTCGGCTGGTTCGATCGGATGCCGCACACGCCCACGGGTGCGGTCGCCGCCCGCAGCTTCACCTACTGGTTCCGCGACGCGCGCTACTGGGTGTCGATCATCATGGTGCCGATCGTGCCGGTGCTCGTGATCGTGCCGCTCGGCGTCGCCGGGATCCCGCTCGCGTACACGGCGCTCATCCCGGTGCCGCTCATGTGCCTCCTGCTCGGCTGGTCGCTGCACAACGACACGGCCTTCGACAGCACGGCCGTGTGGCTGCACACCGTGTCGGGCGTGCGCGGCGCGGCCGACCGCGCCGGTCGCCTGGTGCCCGTGCTCATCGCCGGCGTGGTCGTGATCGGACTCGGCAGCGCGGTCACGGTGTTCGTGCTCGACGACTGGCGCCTGCTGCCCGCACTCGTCGGCGTGAGCGCCGCTCTGCTGCTCGGCGGCCTCGGCGTCAGCTCGATCGTCTCGGCCAGGTTCCCGTACCCGGCCGTGAAACCCGGCGACAGTCCGTTCCAGCAGCCGCAGTCGACCGGTGCCATCACGGCGCTCGTGCAGTCGATCACGATGCTCGGCTCGCTGCTCATCGCCGCCCCGGCCGTCGCGTTCGCCGCGCTCGGCCTCTTCGACGACCCGTCGTGGTACATGGCGTCGTTCGCGGCGGGCGTCGGCCTCGGCGTCGCCGTGCTCGCGGCCGGCATCGCGCTCGGCGGTCGCGTGTTCGACCACCGCGGACCCGAGATCCTCGCGGCGGCGCTGCGCGCGTAGCCGGCGAGCGGATGCCGGGAGCAGGTCGTGCCCGACCGGCGGGCACCGTGGCATCCCCGCGTAGAATCGAGCGCATGATCGATCCCGTACGCGCGAGCATCGCCGACCCCGACGCACCCGGCGGAGGCACCGACGTGCTCGACCGCGAGCTCGAGAAGCTCCTCGAGGAGGAGTCGCTCGACCCGGGCGATCACGACCGCTTCGCGCACTACGTGAAGAAGGAGCAGATCCTCGAGTCGGCCGTCACGGGCAAGCCCGTCAAGGCGCTGTGCGGCAAGAAGTGGACGCCCGGGCGCGATCCCGACAAGTTCCCGGTCTGCCCGACGTGCAAGGAGATCTACGAGCGGATGCGCGCGGAGTAGCACGTCGCGCAGCGACGCGACTACCGGTACGTCGTCGGGATCACGGGCTCGCCGCGCCCCAGGCGGAACGCCTCGATCGGCAGTTCCTGCATGACCTCGGCGCGGTGCGCCCGCGCGGCGCGCGTGCCCCCGGGGCCGAGGTACGCGGCATCCGCCACCCCGTCGGCCATCAGGTGCACCATGAGCGGTCGGAGCTCGCTTCCGGGTTCGAACTCGGCCTCGCCCTCGGGGCCGTCGCCCACGAACACGAGCTCCTCGCGCGCGGTGCGGGTGGAGTCGAGCCGCCGTGCGGCGTTCTTGCGTCCGCCGACGCTGGCCTTCTGGGTCGACGCCTTCGCGACCGCCACCCATTCGCCCGCGTCGTCGCGGCGCGCGACGAGCTTGTAGACCATGCCCGCGGCGGGGGAGCCGGATCCGGTCACGACCGCCGTGCCCACGCCGTAGGAGTCGACGGGCGCGGCCGAGAGGCCGGCGATGGTGAACTCGTCGAGGTCGCTCGTGACGGTGATGCGCGTGTTCACGGCGCCGAGGGAGTCGAGCTGCTCGCGGACGGCGGCGACCACGGTCGGCAGGTCGCCGGAGTCGATGCGCACGGCGCCGAGCTCGGGGCCGGCCACCTCCACGGCGAGCTCGACGCCGCGGGTGATGTCGTAGGTGTCGATGAGCAGCGTGGTCTTCGGACCGAACGCCTCGACCTGGGCGCGGAACGCGTCCTCCTCGCTGTCGTGCAGCAGCGTGAACGCGTGCGCGGCGGTGCCCATGGTCGGGATGCCCCACGTGCGGCCGGCCTCGAGGTTCGAGGTCGCATCGAAGCCCGCGATGTACGCGGCCCGGGCCGCGGCGATCGCGGCGCGCTCGCTCGTGCGGCGGGATCCCATCTCGGCGATCGGACGGCCGAGTGCGACCGACACCATGCGCGCGGCCGCGCTCGCGACCGACGAGTCGTAGTTCAGCGTGGAGAGCACGACGGTCTCGAGCATGACGGCCTCGGCGAAGCTCGCCTGGATGGTGAGCAGCGGTGAGCCGGGGAAGTACGCCTCGCCTTCGCGGTAGCCCCAGATGTCGCCGCGGAAGCGGTAGTCGGCCAGCCAGTCGAGCGTCTCGGGCCGCACGACCTGGTTCGCGCGCAGCCACTCCAGCTCGGCGTCCTCGAAGCGGAACCGGTCGATGAGCTCGAGCAGCCGACCCGTGCCGGCGACGACGCCGTAGCGGCGCCCGTCGGGCAGGCGCCGGGCGAACGCCTCGAACAGGCTCTCGCGGTGAGCAGCGCCGTCGCGCAGCGCGGCATCCACCATCGTGAGCTCGTAACGGTCGGTGAAGAGCGCAGCTGACCCGGTCACACGGTCAGCCTAGTGGTCACCCTTCCACCGGCCGACGGGCGCGTTCGAGGCGTGTGCGCCGCGCGGGGCGCCCGCTTCGGCCGGCTCACCGCGATGACATTGCCCAGCGAGATGAGCCCGAGTCCGACGAGCTGCCACGCGCCGAGCGCCTGGCCGAGCACGACGAAGCCCGCGAGCGCCGCGGCCGCCGGCTGCACGCTCTGCAGCACGCTGAAGAGCTGCTGCGGCAGTCGGCGGAGCACGAGCAGGTCGATCGAGTAGGGGAGCGCCGACGACAGGATGCCGATGGCGAGGCCGATGAGCAGCACGTGCGCGAGCTCCCCGGGAGCGAGGCCCGCGAGTGCCATGACGAGCAGCGGCGACGTGATCACGGCGGCGAGGAGGCTCGCGAGCGCGGTTCCCTGCACGCCGGGAAGGGTCTGCCCTGCGCGCCGGCTGAGCACGATGTAGCCGGCCCACGAAGCGGCCGCCACGAGCGCGAGCAACACGCCGACGAGGTCGATGCCCGGCACGGTGCCGGTGAGCAGCACGACGCCGAGGCCCGCCATGACGGCGCACGCGAGGTCGATGCGGCGGCGCGATCCGACGAGCGCCAGCGCGAGGGGTCCGAGGAACTCGAGCGTGACCGCGAGCCCCAGGCCGATGCGCTCGACCGCGCCGTAGAGGGCGAGGTTCATGCTGACCAGCACGAGCCCGAGGAGCAGTGCGGGACGCACCGCGCGCCAGGTCAGGTCGCGCAGGCGCGGGCGTGCCACGGCCAGCAGCGCGACCGCGGCGACGGCCTGCCGGAGCGCCACCACCCCGCTCGGTCCCACGAGCGGGAAGATGGTGGCGCCCAGTGCCGCGCCCAGCTGCACCGACGCGGCGCCTCCGACGACGGCGCCGGCGGCGATGGGCTCTCGTGACATGTCCTCGACGGTACGCCGGGATTCGTGCGAAGAGAAATGCAATTGGCGATGATTGATACGCTGGACGCATGGACATCGAGGTTCGCCAACTCCGGGTGCTCGTCGCGGTCGACGAGGAGCGCTCGTTCACGGCTGCCGCCGACCGGCTCCGGATGTCGCAGGCCGCCGTCTCCCGGTCGCTCGCCGCGCTCGAGCACGAGCTCGGCGCCCGGCTCATGCACCGCACGACCCGCCGCGTCGAGCCCACCGAGGCCGGCGCGTCGTTCGCGGCCACCGCACGACGCGTGCTGGCCGAGCTCGATCGCGCCGTCGCCGAGGCCAGGGGCGAGCGCTCGGTGATCCGCGTCGGCTACCAGTGGGCCGCGCTCGGCGCGCACACGACACCCGTGCTGCGGGCGTGGAACCGCTCGCATGCCGACGCGCCCATGCGCCTCCTCCGACTGAACCGTCGCGACGGCGGCCTCGGCGACGGGCTCGTCGACCTCGCCGTGTTGCGGCACGGCGTCGACCCCGAGCTGGACTCCGAGCTCGTGGGCACCGAGCGTCGCGTCGTGGCCGTGCCCTTCGACCACCCGCTCGCCGAGCGCGCGTCGGTCGGCCTCGCCGACCTCGTCCCGTTCCTCGTGGCGGGCGACCGGAACACCGGCACGACGTCGGCCGAGCTCTGGACCTCGGTCGGACTGCCCGCTCCGTCGATGACCCAGACCGGCGACGTGGAGGAGTGGCTCGACCTCATCGCCGCGGGCGACGCCATCGGCGTCACGGCGGAGGGCACCGTGCACCACTACCCGCGGCCGGGCGTCGTGTTCGTGCCGATCGGCGATGCGCCGGCGATCGAGGTGCACCTGGCTTGGCACCGGCGGCACCGGCATCCGGCAGCCGGGCGCGTGGCCCGCGCCATCCGGACGGCGTACGAGGAGGAGGCCCTCGCCACCCTGCGGAGGGCGACGGCGGCCGGCGGCGCCCCGGCCGACCCTGCTCCGTCGCTCGCCTAAGCTTGGATGTCGTGACGGACGCACCGATCGGCATCTTCGACTCCGGTGTCGGCGGCCTCACGGTCGCCCGTGCCGTGAAGGACCAACTGCCGAACGAGTCGATCCTGTACATCGGCGACCTCGAGCACTCGCCCTACGGCCCGAAGAAGATCGCCGACGTGCGCGGCTACGCGCTCGCCGTGCTCGACGACCTCGTGCTGCAGGGCGTGAAGATGCTCGTCATCGCCTGCAACACCGCCTCGTCGGCCATGCTCAGGGATGCGCGCGAGCGCTACGATGTGCCCGTCGTCGAGGTGATCCAGCCGGCCGTGCGCCGCGCCGTCGCCACGACGCGCAACGGCCGCGTGGGCGTGATCGGCACCGTCGGCACCGTGCAGTCGCGTGCGTACGACGACGCCTTCGCCGCGGCACCGCACCTCGAGCTGTTCTCAGCGGCGTGCCCCCGCTTCGTGGAGTTCGTCGAGGCGGGCGTCACGAGCGGGCCCGAGCTGCTCTCGGTCGCCGAGGGCTACCTCGCGCCGCTGCGCGACGCGGATGTCGACACGCTCGTGCTGGGCTGCACGCACTACCCGTTCCTCAAGGGCGCGATCTCGTACGTCATGGGCGAGCAGGTGGCGCTCGTCTCGAGCGACGTCGAGACCGCCAACGACGTGTACCGGGTGCTCGTCTCCAACGGCATGGAGCGCACCTCCGTCGCGCCGCCCACCTACCGCTACGAGGCGACGGGGGAGTCGACGAGCGCCTTCCTCGACCTCGCCCACCGTCTCATCGCCCCCGAGATCCCGAGCGTCGAGCTCGTGCAGACGGGCGCGATCACCCTCCCCCACCGCCCTTCGGCGCGCTGAGGGCCCGCACCGCGACACCGCACTTCGACAAGGAGAACGCATGACCGAGGCATCCGACCCGAGCACGACGAGCGGCACGGCGAACGTGGTGCGAGCCGACGGCCGCGCGCCCGACGAGCTGCGGACCGTCACCATCGAGCGCGGCTGGAGCGCACACGCCGAGGGCAGCGCGCTGATCTCGTTCGGCGGCACCAAGGTGCTGTGCACGGCGTCGTTCACGAACGGCGTGCCGCGCTGGATGACGGGCAAGGGCCGGGGCTGGGTCACCGCCGAGTACGCGATGCTGCCGCGCTCGACGAACACCCGCAACGACCGCGAGTCGGTGAAGGGCCGCATCGGCGGCCGCACGCACGAGATCAGCCGACTGATCGGGCGCAGCCTGCGCGCCGTCGTCGACACGAAGGGCCTCGGCGAGAACACGATCCAGCTCGACTGCGACGTGCTGCAGGCCGACGGCGGCACCCGCACGGCCGCGATCACGGGCGCGTACGTCGCCCTGGCCGACGCGATCGAGTGGGCGCGCGAGCAGAAGTTCATCGGCCAGCGCGCGAAGCCGCTCATCGACACGGTGTCGGCGGTGTCGGTCGGCATCATCGACGGCACGCCCATGCTCGACCTCGCCTACGTCGAGGACGTGCGCGCCGAGACCGACATGAACGTCGTCGCCACGGGCCGCGGCCTCTTCGTCGAGGTGCAGGGCACCGCCGAGGGCGCTCCGTTCGACCGCGGCGAGCTCGACTCGCTGCTCGACCTCGCGCTCGCCGGCACCACGGAGCTCGCGCGCCTGCAGCAGGCGGCGCTCGCGGCATCCGTCGAGAAGGCCGGCGCATGAGCCTCGAGTTCGTGCTCGCGAGCCACAACCAGAAGAAGGTGCGCGAGTTCCAGCGCATCATCGGCGAGCGGATGCCGCAGGCCGTCGTGCACGAGTACGACGGGCCCGAGCCCGTGGAGGACGGCGTCACCTTCGCCGAGAACGCCCTCATCAAGGCACGGCGTGCCGCGGAGCACACCGGACTCGTCGCGCTCGCCGACGACTCGGGCATCGTGGTCGACGTGCTCGGCGCGGCGCCCGGCATCCTCTCCGCCCGCTGGGCCGGGCACGCGGCCGGCGACGAGGCGAACCTGCGGCTGCTGCTCGACCAGGTCTCGGACCTCTCCCGTCCGCACCGCGGGGCGGAGTTCCGCTGCACGATCGCGCTCGTCGTGCCCCCGGCGCTGCTCGACGGCGGCCACGAGTACGTCGCCGAGGGCCGCTGGCGCGGCACGCTCGCATATGAGCCGCGCGGATCGCACGGCTTCGGCTACGACCCGATCTTCGAGCCCGAGGGGCTCGAGGTGACCGCGGCCGAGCTGCCTCCCGAGGAGAAGGACGCGCGCAGCCACCGGGCCCGCGCGTTCGCCGAGCTCCTGCCCGAGCTCGAGCGGGTCGCGGGGCTGCTGCCCGCCGGCTGAGCGGGCTCGTCCGGCGGGACTCGTCCCGCGGTACCACGGTGCCACCCCACGTCGGCACCGTGGTCCGACGACGGCCGGCCCGACGCTTCGTAGCGTCGAGCCATGATCGAAGTCGAACACCTCACCAAGCGCTTCGGCGCCACCACCGCCGTCGACGACCTGTCGTTCACCGTGCGCCCCGGCACCGTCACGGGCTTCCTCGGCCCGAACGGCGCCGGCAAGTCCACCGCGATGCGCGCGATCGCCGGGCTCGTGCGCCCCACGTCGGGCACCACCCGCGTGAACGGGCGCCCGATCGCCGAGCACGCCGCCCCGCTCACCGAGATCGGCACGCTGCTCGGCACCGCCGCGCATCCGGGCCGCACCGCCCGCAACCACCTTCGCGCCCTCGCCGCGACGCACGGCCTCGGGCGCGCCCGCGTCGACGAGGTGCTGCGCCTCACCGGGATGGAGGCCGCCGCGAACCGCCGCGTCGGCACCTACTCGATGGGCATGGCGCAGCGCCTCGGACTCGCCGCGGCGCTCCTCGGCGACCCGCACACCATCATGCTCGACGAGCCGATCAACGGCCTCGACCCCGACGGCATCGTCTGGGTGCGCCACTTCCTGCGCGGCCTCGCCGCCGAAGGGAGGACGGTGTTCCTCTCCTCGCACCTCATGAGCGAGATGGCGCAGACCGCCGACCACCTCGTCGTGATCGGACGGGGCCGGCTCATCGCCGACGCCCCGATCGAAGAACTGCTCGACGGCGTCGGCGAGACCCGCGTCGTCGTGCGGACGCCCGACGCCGACCGGCTGGCGCCCGCGCTCGCCGGGCCCGGCGTCACCGTCACCAGCGTCGCCGCCGGCGAGTTCGAGGTGACGGGGATCGACGCCGCCGAGATCGCCGCCGTCGCGCGCGACCACGACGTGCTGCTGCACGAGCTCACCACCCGCACCGCCTCCCTCGAAGAGGCCTACCTCTCGCTGACCGACGCCGCCGTGGACTACCAGGCCGTGCCGGCGGCCGCGGCCCGATGAACGCCGCACCGCAACCGAAGGAGCATCACCCCATGTCCGCACCCGCATCCACCACCGCCCCGCGCGTGACGTTCGCGCGGCTCGTCGGCGCCGAGTGGCTGAAGGCCCGCTCCGTGCGGTCGACGCCATGGACGATCGGCGCGACCGTCGGCGTCACCGTGCTGTTCGCGGCCGGCATCCTGCAGCTCGTGCTGCTCGCGCCCGCCGCCGACGTGCCCGACCCGGCAGCGGTCGTCACCGACAACTACGGCGCCGTGCCCACGCTCGGCGTGCTCGGGCTCTCGTTCATCTTCTCGTACGCCCTCGTCGCCGTGCTCGGCGTGCTCCTCGTGAGCCCCGAGCGCTCGTCGGGCCTGCTCGCCGCCACGCTCGCGGCCGCGCCGCGCCGCACGCCGTTGTTCGCCGCGAAGCTGCTCGTGTCGGCCGCGCTCGGCGTCGCCGTGGCGCTCGTCGTCGGCCTGGCCTCGGCGTTCCTCGCGCAGCCGGCGCTCGCGGGGCTCGGACTCGCCTCCTCGCCGTTCGCCCCCGACGCGCTGCAGGTGATGACGGGCGGCGCCGTGTTCCTCGGCCTCGTCGCAGCGATGTCGACGGCCATCGCGTCGTTGTTCCGGGGAACCGCGGCGGCCATGGGCGCCGTGCTCGGCCTGCTGCTGCTCGCCCCCGCGCTGCTCCCGATCATCCCCGGGATCGGGGCGCACCTCGCCGGAGTCCTGCCGAGCGGCGCCGGTATGATGCTGTTCCAATCCGCAGCCCAGGTCGGCTGGCAGCCGATCGCCACCGGGGGACTCGTCCTCCTCGGCTGGACGGCCGGCGCAGCGGTGCTGGGCGGCGTGCTCTTCAAGAGACGAGACGTGTGATGGCCGAGCGGGGACCCACCACCGCCGGGGCGGACACCCCCGACCGGGGTGGGCCCCCGCGCGCCGACGCGGCGGCCGCGTCGGTCCAGCCGCTCGGCCGCTTCCTGCGCGCGCGGCCGTGGCTGGTCGACGCGGCGGTCTCGCTCGTGTTCACGGCCATCGTCGTCGCGACCCTCGCGTCCGAAGTGCTCACGGGACAGGCCACCGTCACGGTGCAGGATGCGCTCACGATCGCGGGCACCGCGGTCGCACTGCTCTTCCGCCGCCGGGCGCCGCTCACGGTGCTCGTCGTGGTGCTGCTGCTCACGACGGTGATCACGTTCTCGGCGCAGTCGAACCTGCTGCTCGCGGTGCCGATCGCGCTCTACGCGGTCGCCGCCTTCCGCTCGCCGACGATCGGCTGGATCGCGGGCGCGGGCGCCTACCTCGTCACGATCGTCAGCCTCTTCGCGTGGGTGCCCGCGCTCTCGGCGCAGCTCGGCGAGCCCGGCGCCTTCGACATCCCGGTCGTGCTGCTCACCCTCGCGATGGCCGACACGGTGGGCGTGCTGCTCGGCGCGAACACCTGGCAGCGCGCGCAGCGCGTGAAGGTCCTCACCGAACAGGCCGAGCAGCTCGCACGCGAACGCGACGCGCAGGCGCGCATCGCCACGCTCGCCGAGCGCAGCCGCATCGCGGGTGAGATGCACGACATCGTCGCGCACAGCCTCTCGGTCATGATCACGCTCGCCGACGGCGCCGACGCGGCGCTCGAACGCGATCCCGCGACCGCACGCCGCGCACTCGACCAGCTCGCCGAGACGGGTCGCTCCGCCCTGCAGGACATGCGCCGCACGCTGTCGGTGCTCGGCGAGTCGACGGATGCCGCAGCCGCCCGCGAGCCCGCACCCGGCCACGCCGACCTGGCCGATCTCGTCGAGCGCTTCCGCACCGCCGGGCTCCCCGTGCGCTTCTCGGTGCGCGGCACCCCGGTCGCGAACGCGGCGTTCGAGCTGGCCGTCTACCGCGTCGTGCAGGAGGCGCTCACGAACACGCTCCGCTACGCAACGGATGCCGCGCACGTCACCGTCGCAGTCGAGTACGGTCCGCCGGCCACCACGGTCACCGTGACCGACGACGGCCGCGGTGCGCCGGCGGGGGAGTCCGCCGGGTCGGGCCGCGGCCTCATCGGCATGGCGGAGCGAGCGGCGGTGTTCGGTGGCACGGTCGAGGCGGGCCCGGTCCCGACCGGCGGCTGGCGGGTCCGGGCCGTGCTCCCGCACCCCGACGGGGGACGGGTCGCGGAGGGCGACGCGATCGGAGGGAACGGCGATGCCTGACCAGGGGCCGGCGCGCGGCATCCGCGTGCTGCTCGTCGACGACCAGCCGCTCATCCGGCTGGGCTTCCGCATGGTGCTCGAGGGCGAGCCCGACCTCACGGTCGTCGGCGAGGCCGACGACGGCGCCGCGGCGATCGCACGGACGGGCGAGCTCGCGCCCGACGTCGTCGTCATGGATGTGCGGATGCCGGGCATGGACGGGATCGCCGCCACCGAACGCATCGTGGCGACCTCGCCGGGGGTGCGGGTGCTCATCGTGACCACGTTCGACCTCGACGAGTACGCGTTCGCGGGGCTCCGCGCGGGTGCGAGCGGCTTCCTGCTGAAGAACGCGCCGCCCGCCGAGCTCGTGCACGCGATCCGCACGGTCGCCGCGGGCGACGCGATCGTCGAGCCGCGGGTGACCCGGCGCCTGCTCGACCTGTTCGGCGGGCAGCTCCCCGCCGACGGCGCGGTCGGTCCCGCCGAGCCGGCTCACGCGCGCGAGCCGCTCGACGACCCGCGGCTCGCGTCGCTCACCGAACGCGAGGCGGAGGTGTTCACGGCCATCGCCCGCGGCCTGAGCAACGCGGAGATCTCGTCGGAGCTCTACCTGTCGGAGTCGACGGTGAAGACGCACATCGGACGCATCCTCATGAAGCTCGGCCTGCGCGACCGCATCCACGCCGTCGTGCTCGGCTACGAGACCGGGGTCGTGCGACCGGGTGCGGCCGAGGGCCCCGCGCCCGCCTGAGAACGCGACTCATTCCCATCACGGGGCGGTCGCGTCATCCGCGCCTACGCTGGAGAGGATGGCACACACGCACAACCACGCGCACGCCCACGGGGCGTCGTCGAACCGCGCCCGCATCGTGGTGGCGATCGCGATCATCGGCGCGTTCCTGGTGGTGCAGGTCGTCGGCGGCATCCTGAGCGGCTCGCTCGCGCTGCTCGCCGACGCGGGCCACATGGCGAGCGACCTCATCGGCCTCGTCGTCGCGCTCGTCGCGGCCATCGTCGCGGCGCGGCCAGCGACCGACCGGCAGACCTACGGGTACCGGCGGGCGGAGGTGCTGGGCGCCCTCGTGAACGGCGTCATCCTCGTCGTCGTCGCGGTGTCGGTGGCCGTGTCGGCGGTCGGCCGGCTCATGAGCGGCGCCGAGGGCGAGGCGCACGAGGTGCAGGGCGTGCCCATGCTCGTCATCGCGGTGATCGGCCTCCTCGCGAACGTCGCCGCCATGCTCGTGCTGCGCGGCGGCGCGAAGGAGTCCATCAACATGCGCGGCGCCTACCTCGAGGTGCTCGGCGACCTCATCGGCTCGGCGCTCGTGATCATCGCCGCGCTCGTGATCGTCACGACGGGCTTCGACGCGGCCGACCCGATCGCGTCGCTCCTCATCGCGGTGCTCATCGTGCCGCGGGCGCTCTCGCTGCTGCGCGACGTCGTGCACGTGCTGTTCGAGTCCGCGCCCGCTGACACCGACGTGGCCGAGATCCGGGAGCACCTGCTCGGTACGCCCGGCGTCGTCGCCGTGCACGACGTGCACGTGTGGCAGATCACCTCCGGGTCGCCCGTCTTCAGCGCCCACGTCGAGGTCGAGCCCGAGGTCTTCGCGTCGGGTCGCGCGGGCGAGCTCCTCGACGAGCTGGGCGGATGCCTCGCCGAGCACTTCGACGTCGCGCACTCGACGTTCCAGCTCGAGCCCGCCGGCCGTGCCGAGCAGGAGCAGCCGCAGCATCCTTAGCCTCCCGAACTTCCCGCTCCGCCTCCCAGCAGCGCGAACAGGTCGCCGACCTGCCCGAGGTGCCGCAGCTTGTCGGGATTGAGCTGGTTCGTGATCGAGCGGACCGCGCCGCCCTCGACGTGCAGCGTGAGGAGCGAGACCGTCGCCCCGTCGGCCGTGCGGATCCGCACCGCGTGCTCGGCGTTCGCGACGGTCGGCTCGAGCCGCACGCCGAGCGGCGCACCGCGACGCATGAGGCCGATGAGGAACCGCGCGACCGCGACGTCGCCCGACATCGGGTGCTGGATCGCGGGCGCCTTTCCGCCGCCGTCGGCCGTGAACAGCACATCGGGCGCGAGCACGCGCAGGACGCCGTCGACGTCGCCGTCGCGCAGCGCCTCGAGGAACTCGTCGGTGAGGCGCGCGGCGTCCGCGTCGTCCACATCGAACCGGACGCCGCCGCTCGCCACGCGCGCTCGCGCGCGGCGCATGATCTGGCGGCACGCAGCCGGGTCGCGCTCGACGATCTCGGCGATCTCGTCGTAGTCGAAGCCGAGGGCTTCACGCAGCACGAAGACGGCGCGCTCGACGGGTCCGAGCCGCTCGAGCATCATGAGCACCGCGACCGAGAGCGTCTCGTCCTGCTCGATGCGACGGGCCGGGTCGGCGTCGTCGGCGAGCAGCGGCTCGGGCAACCAGGGGCCCACGTAGACCTCGCGCGTATGGCGGGCCGAGCGCAGCACGTCGATCGAGAGCCGCGTCGCCACGGTCGACGCGAACGCGTCGGGGCGCTCGATCAGCTCTCCGGCGCGCTCGCGCTCGTGCATGCGCAGGAGTCCCGCCTGCACGACGTCCTCGGCCTCGGTCACGCTGCCGAGCATGCGGTAGGCGATGGAGAACATCAGCGGGCGGAGCGTCGGAGCTTCGACGGCGAGATCCATGCTCCGAGCCTGTCACACGAGGGCGGGGTCGTCCGTCGGAGGGGGTGAGGAGAGGAGAACATCATGAGGATCTTCATCGCCGGCGGGACGGGCGCGGTCGGCTCCCGGCTCGTGCCCCTGTTCGTCGCGGCGGGACACGAGGTGACGGGAACGTCGCGTACCGCCGAGGGCGTTCAGCGCATCGCCGCGGCGGGCGGTCGCGGGGTGGTCATGGACGGGCGGGACGCGGCATCCGTTCGCCGTGCCGTGCTGGATGCCGAGCCCGACGTGCTCGTGCACCAGCTCACGTCGCTGTCGGGGCACTTCGACTTCAAGCGGTTCGACGAGACCTTCGCGGTCACGAACGAGCTGCGCACGCGCGGCACGGACGCGCTCCTCGCCGCCGCGAAGGAGGCCGGCACCGGCCGCATCGTCGTGCAGAGCTATACCGGCTGGACGAACGAGCACGCCGGCTCCGCCGTGAAGACCGAGGCCGACCCGATCGACCCGAACCCGGTCCCCGCGGCCGGGAACACGCTCGCGGCGATCGCGTACGCCGAGCGGGCGACCCTCGATGCCGGGGGACTGGCGCTCCGCTTCGGCAACTTCTACGGCCCCGGGCAGTCGCTCGGCGAGGGCGGCGAGATGCTGGAGTCCGTGCGCAATCGGCAGGTGCCGATCGTCGGCGGGGGTCGCGGGATCTGGTCGTTCTGCCACATCGACGATGCGGCCGCAGCGACCGTCGCCGCCACCACCCGTGGTGCTGCCGGGGTCTACAACATCGTCGACGACGAACCCGCGGCGGTCTCGGAATGGCTGCCCGAGCTCGCCAAGGTCGTCGGCGCGAAGTCGCCGATGCGCGTGCCCGCCTGGGTCGCGCGGATGGCGATCGGCGAATTCGGCGTCGCCTGGATGACGACCGGGCGCGGCTCGTCGAACGCGAAGGCGAAGGCGGAGCTCGGCTGGGCGCCGCGCTACGCGACCTGGCGCGAGGGCTTCCGCTCGGG
Organism: Agromyces sp. NPDC004153; assembly: GCF_053603635.1. Taxonomy (NCBI): domain Bacteria; kingdom Bacillati; phylum Actinomycetota; class Actinomycetes; order Micrococcales; family Microbacteriaceae; genus Agromyces; species Agromyces sp. NPDC004153. Next base: position 937,091 of record NZ_JBSGFY010000002.1, on the reverse strand, counting down.
GCTCGGTGTCCGCGCGGCTCAGACCGCGAGCAGCCTCGCGAAGTAGGTGTTGCGCGCTCAGACCGCGAGCAGCCTCGCGAAGTAGGTGTTGCGCGGCTCAGACCGCGAGCAGCCTCGCGAAGGAGGGCTGAGCGCTCAGACGGCGAGCAGCCTCGCGTAGTAGGCGCGGATGTCCCCGACGAGCTCGTCGGGCGCCTCCATGGCGGGGAAGTGGCCGCCGCGCGGGTGCTCGCGCCAGAACGCGAGGTGCCCGTCGGGGTTGAGGATGCGCTCCATGAGCGGCTCCTCGCCGAACGCGGCCATGCCCTGCGGCCGGTCGTGCTGCCGGCCCCAGGCGGCCTGCGCGTGCGCGGCCTCATAGAGCATGTTCGCCGCGCCGTCGCCGCCGCGTCCGAACCAGGTCACCGTCACGAGCGTGAGCAGCGCGTCGAGGTCGACGGCGTCCTCGGGGAGGCCGGCGCGCGGGTCGGTCCACTCCTGGAACTTCTCGACGATCCAGGTCGCCTGCGCGATCGGCGAGTCGGTGAGCCCGTAGGCGATGCTGAGCGGTCGCGTCGTCTGCAGCGCCAGGTAGCCGAAGTCCTCGGTGCGCGCGTCCTTGAGGCGATCGTGGCGCTCGCGCTCGTCGTCGGTGAGGTGGTCGGTGGGCGGCGTGTACGCCGTCGCGATCGCGCCGGGGTCGGTCGCCGCGATCGAGCCCAGCACGCGGTCTCCGGCGTCGAGGCAGAGCTGCTCGCTGACGCCGGCGCCGACGTCCTCGCCGAACACGGCGTAGCGGTCGTAGCCGAGCGCCTGCATGAGTTCGTCGAACGCGTGCGCGGTGCGGGCGATGTCCCAGCCGTGGCTCGTGAGCGGGGTCGAGAACCCGAACCCCGGCATCGACGGGGCGACGACGTGGAACGCCGGCGTCGCGGCATCCGCTGCACCGCCCTGCCCCGGTTCGGCGAGCAGCGGCGCGATGCCCGCGAACTCGACGAAGCACGACGGGTAGCCGTGCAGGAGCAGGAGCGGCACGGCGCCGTCGTCGGCCGAGCGCACGTGCAGCCCGTGGATGGGCTGGCCGTCGACCTCGGCGAGGAACTGGGGGAGTCGGTTGAGCTTCTCCTCCTCGGCCCGCCAGTCGTAGTCGTCGAGCCAGTACCGGGCGAGGCGCTGCGCGTACGGCACGGGCGTGCCGCGCGCCCAGTCCTCGGTGAGCGCGGCAGGCCAGCGCGTGCGCGCGAGCCGGTCCCGCAGGTCGGCGAGCTCCTCGTCGGGGATCGCGATCGTGTACGGCCGGATGTCCATGTCATGGGTCCTCTCGATGGCGTCGACGCCGTCGAGTGAAGCGGATGCCGCGTGCGCTGTCTTGAACCGGAACGACACGTGCCTCGCTCGACGTGCGCCGAGCGGATGCCGCGTGCGCTGTCTTGAACCGGAACGACACGTGCCTCGCTCAACGTGCGCCGAGCGGATGCCGCGTGCGCTGTCTTGAACCGGAACGACACGTGCCTCGCTCGACGTGCGCCGAGCGGATGCCGCGTGCGCTGTCGTGAACCGGAACGACACGTCTCCTGCGTGCGCCCGCGCCCCGCTACACCGGCTCGTCGCGTCGCTGCGACTCCGCGGGCGTGTAGCCGGTGAGTCGCTTCACGTCGCGCGTGAGGTGGGACTGGTCGGCGTAGCCGAGTGCGTACGCGACGTCCGCGATCGTCTCGCCGGTGCGCAGGCGGGCGGCGGCCTCCCTGGCGCGCGCGATCTGGCGCACCTGGCGCAGGCTCCTTCCCGTGATGCGCGTGAAGTGGCGCTCGACCGTGCGCGGCGAGACCGGCGGCTCCTCTCCGAGGAGGGCCGCCTCGATGACTTCGTCGTGCGCCAGCAGGCCGGCGTCGTCGAACGCCGCGAGCAGGTCGTCGACGTCGTCGTAGCCGGGCATCGTCCACGTGCGGCCCGCGAGCTCGAAATGGTCGTCGTCGGGCATCGGCAGCGGCACGGTGCGGTCGCACATCGAGTGCGGATCGACGTGCGTGAAGTACGTGCCCTGCGTGAACCGGACGCCGACGTTGCGGTTGCCGGCGCGGTAGGGCACGACCGTCGGTCGTGACGACGGGCCGCTGAGCAGCACGCGTGCCCCGACCGGCATGCGCGTGAAGATCAGGTCCCAGCAGGCGTCGGCCGCCGCGAGGTAGGTGCCGTCGGTCGTGTCGACCGTGTGCCAGACCACGTCGACGAACCGAGACGATGAGGCTTGCTCCTCGTAGAGGAAGCTCATGCGGCCGAGTGTAGTCCCGCCCTCCGACGGCCTGCACGGATCATGCGTGCCGCTAGCGTCGAGGGATGGAATCCTTCACGATCGCCGTCCCCTCCGAGGTGCTCGACGACCTGCGGTCACGCCTCACGCGTACGCGGTACACCACGCCGAGCGCGCGGGGGTGGGAGGCCGGCACGGACCCGGCCTACCTCCGCTCGCTCGTCGAGTACTGGGCGGGCGACTTCGACTGGCGCGCCGCCGAGGCTCGGCTCAACGCGTATCCGCAGTTCCTCGATCGAGGACAGCACTTCGTGCACCTGCGCCGGGACGCGAGCCGGCCGCCGGTGCTGCTCGCACACGGGTGGCCGAGCAGCTTCCTCGAGATGCTGCCGCTCGCCGACCTGCTCGACGTCGACGTCGTGATCCCGTCGCTGCCGGGATTCCTATTCTCCGAGCTCGTCGACGGCCCGATCACCCGCGCGGCCATCGCCGAGGCGTTCCACACGCTCATGACCGAGACGCTCGGCTACGAGCGGTACTTCCTCTTCGGCGGTGACATCGGCGGCGCGGCATCCGGGTGGCTTGCGACGATGCACCCCGAGGAGGTCGCCGGCCTGCACGTGATCCACGGGCCGTTCCCGGCGAACTTCGACGCGAGCCCCATCACCGCGGAGGAGCAGGCGTTCCTCGATGGCGAGGAGGCGCGCGACGAGGTGGACGCGGGCTACAGCTGGATCATGGGGACGCGCCCCGACACCATCGCGGCCGCCCTCGCCGACTCGCCGGCCGGCCTCGCGGCGTGGATCATCGACAAGCTCGACGCGTGGATCGATCCGGCCGGCGATCTCGAGAGCCGCTTCGACAAGGACACCCTGTGCACCGTGCTCACCCTGTACTGGGTGACCGAGTCGATCGGGACGTCGTTCCGCCAGTACCTCGACTGGCCGAAGAACGGACCACGACCGGCGATCACCGTGCCCGTTGCCGTCACGCGGAGCCACGAAGCCGGCATGGAGCTCTTCCCGCGCTCGATCGCCGAGCGCGCGGCGACGGACATCCGCCAGTACTCGACGCCCGATCGCGGTGGTCATTTCCTCGCATTCGAGGAGCCGCGGCTGATTGCCGACGAGCTCGGCGCCTTCATGCGCTCAGTCGGCTAGCGGGACCCGCCGGACGCGGCGTCGTCCCGCCGGCAGGGGACGATCCGCGTAGCAGGGAACGCGCTCAGCGCTCTTCGGGGCCGCGCTCGAAGACCTCGGGGTCGAGCACGAGGTGCTCCGCCTCCTCGTGGTCGGTCACGACGTCCTCACCGGCGGCGGCGGCCTTCTTGGCCTTGCGACGCTCGCTGAAGTAGTGCCAGGCGGTGATGAGCGCGGTGCCGCCGACCGCGATGAGCAGGATGATGTCGATGTAGTCGCGCACCAGGGTCGCGACCGGCGGGATGAAGCTCACGAGGTAGCCGAACATCGTGAGGCCGAAGCCCCAGAGCACGGCGCCGATGAAGTTGTAGAGCGTGTAGCGGCCGCGGTTCATGTGGCCGACGCCCGCGGCGACCGGGGCGAACGTGCGCACGATCGGCACGAACCGGGCGAGGATGATCGTGAGGCCGCCGAACCGCTCGAAGAACGCGTTCGTGCGCTCGACGTTCTTGACGCTGAAGAGGCCGCTCTCCTTGCGCTCGAACACCCTCGGACCGCCACGATGGCCGATCTCGTAGCCGACTTCGCCGCCGACGAACGCGGACACGGCGATGAGCAGTGCCACGATCCAGACCGACACCCCGAAGACGCCGTTCGGCGGCACGAGCTCGGGGTTCGACAGCAGGCCCGAGATGACGAGCAGCGTGTCGCCCGGCAGGAGGAAGCCGACGAGCAGGCCCGTCTCCGCGAAGACGATGAAGCACACCACCAGCAGCGCCCAGGGCCCGGCCGCGGCGATGATCGACTCGGGGTCGAGCCAGGGGATGAGGGCGGTGTGGATCATGAGCTGGGCTCCAGTCGTCGGACACGGCGGATCGCCGAGTCAACAGGCGGCGTGGTGTCGTTGCAGTCTACCCAGCCGATGCCGCGTCGGACTGGGATCCGGCCGGGAAATCATCCGAGCGGATGACGGGAGGGCGCGGCATCCGCTGCCGCCCCGAGCTGCGACCGCGAACGATGACCGTGCTCAGGCGTCGAGCGCCTCGAAGATGGCACTGTTCATGCGGAAGGACGTACGCACCTCGGCGACGAGCACGTCGACCTCCTCCGGCCGGAGCGCGAGCGCGTTCATCGCCTCGCGGTAGCCGCGTTTGTAGCGCACCACGCCGCCGTCGGCGACGTCGAACCGGTAGAAGCCGAGCTGCTCGGGCGTCGCGCCGTAGTGGCGGGCGACGAGCGACGCGATCGCCTGTCCGCCCGACAGGTCGCCGAGGTACCGCGTGTAGTGGTGCGCGAGGTAGCGCACGTCGTCGTCGGCGACGGCGCGCAGGTGGGCCGCGTACTCGGCCGTCTCGGGCAGCGGCGTGTGCGCCTCGCGCCAGTCGGATGCCCCGAGCGCGGCCAGGTCGGCGTCGATGGCCGCCATGCGTGCGAGCTCGGGGTCGAACACGGCGGGATCGCCCGGGCGGGCGCCGCGCTCCTCGAGGGCCTCGTACACCCACGCGAGCTGGGCGAGGTAGCGCGTGTAGTCGGCCAGCGAGAGCTCGCCGCCCATGAGGGCGGTGATGAAGCCGCGTGTCTCGGCGGCGCGGTGGTCGTCGGCGGAGGCCGCGCGCACGAGGGCGGCGACGTCGAGCGGCTCGGTGGAGGTGGTCACGGCGGGCGGTGGAGCGATCGTCATGTCGAGCCTTCGTTCTGGACCGCCGCGAGCGGAGGTTAGGTAAGCATTACCTCACTCAGCGTAGGGCTCGGGCCCGCCGGACGGAAGGACCCCGATCGGGGCGGTGCAGACCCGCGCCGCGTGTGTCGGGGGTCGCGGGTATCGTCGCGCGCATGCGGCACGGCTTCATCTTCACCGGAACCGATCCCGAGCTCGCGGTCGAGCTCGCCCCGCTCGCCGAGGCGTCCGGGTGGGACGCGTTCTTCGTGTGGGAGGGCATCTGGGCGACCGACCCCTGGGCGGTGCTCGCGGCCTGCGCGATGGAGACCGAGCGCATCCGGCTCGGCACCATGCTCACGCCCGTGCCGCGCCGGAGGCCGTGGGAGCTCGCCGGCCAGACGATGACGGTCGACCGGCTCTCCAAGGGGCGGGTCATCCTCTCGGCCGGGCTCGGCGTGGCCGAGGAGGTCGAGGACCGGTTCTGGATCTTCGAGGACGACCCCGGCCGCCGCGAGCGGGCCGAGCTGCTCGACGAGGGCCTCGAGCTCATGGAGCAGCTCTGGCAGGGCGAGCCGTTCACGTACGAGGGCGAGCACTTCCACGCGAAGCGCGCCGAGACGATGCTGCCGCCGAAGATCGTGCAGCAGCCGCGCATCCCCACCTGGGTGGTCGGGGTGTGGCCGCGCATGAAGTCGATGCGGCGCGTGGCGCACTACGACGGGTGGATCCCGAACTACGCGCCCCCCGGCGCCGACGGCGTCGATCCCGACGAGCAGCAGCGCACCTACACGCCCGAGATCGCCGCCGAGGCGATCGCGTGGATCCGCGCCGAGCGCGAGCGCCTCGGCCTCAGCGATCGGCCCTTCGACGTCGTGCAGGAGGGCACGACGGACGGCGTCGACCCCGAGGCGGATGCCGCGCGCGTGCGCCCGTGGGCCGAGGCCGGCGCCACGTGGTGGCTCGAGTCCGACTGGCAGGTGCCCGCCGAACGCGTCGCCGAGTACGCCCGCGACCGCCTGCGCGCGGGTCCGGCGCGGGTGGAGTAGCGCGGTCGCTGCGGCTCCTCGTCCGCGCACTGTCATGGTCGAGTCTCAGCGCAGGCGGTACTCCACCTCCGGCCGGCCCGGCGCCCCGTAGCGGCTCGCCCGCTCGACGACGCCCGTTTCGGCGAGGTGCTCGAGGTACCGTCGCGCGGTGACCCGGGACAGGTCGAGCGTGCTTGCGAGTTCCGTCGCCGAGACCGCACCCGACGGCGCGGCGCGCACCGCCGCGCGCACGCGGTCGAGCGTCTCGCGCGTGAGCCCCTTGGGCAGGTCGCCGCCCGAGCTCGTGCGCAGCGCCGCGAACGACGCATCGACCTCCTGCTGGTCGGTGACGACGGCCGTGCCGACGCGGGCGTGGAAGTCGCGGTAGGCGGTGAGCTTCTCCGCGAACGCCCCGAAGCCGAACGGCTTGATGAGGTACTGCACGATGCCCAGCGACACCGCCGACCGCACGACGGCGGCGTCGCGCACGGCGGTCACCGCGATGACGTCGGTCTCGATGCCCGCGGCCCGCAGCGACCGGCACAGCTCGATCCCGGTCGTGTCGGGAAGGTTCACGTCGAGCAGGATGAGGTCGAACGGCGCGCTGCGGCCCTCGCGGGCATCGCGCAGCATCCGGATCGCCTCGTGGCCCGTGTGCGCGACGCCCGCGGTGCGGAATCCGTCGACGCGCTCGACGTAGGCCGCATGCGCCTCGGCGGTGATGGGGTCGTCCTCCACCACGAGCACGCGCAGCGGCGGGCCGATGGGGCCGGTCGGGTCAGCCATCGGTCGACGCCTCCGCGCCGGCGGGCGGGGGCACGGGTGCGGTGACCCGAGCGGGCGCGGCCGCGATCGGCAGGCTCACCGCGAAACGCGAGCCCGTCACGTGGATGCGGCCGCCGAGGCGCGTGACCGCCTGCCGGACGAGTGCCAGCCCGATGCCGTGGCCGGCCGCGCGCTTGGTGGTGACGCCGAGGTCGAACACGTGGTCGCCGTCGCGCGGCCCGGGTCCGCTGTCGGCGACCGCGATGCGCAGCTCGTCTCCTGCCGTGTGCACCGAGACCTCGACGCGGGGCGACGGGGTGGCGGATGCCGCGTCGAGCGCGTTGTCGATGAGGTTGCCGACGATCGCGATGAGGTCGCGCGCGGGCACGGAGGTCGCCTCGAGCCGATCGGGGAGGTCGAGCTCGAACGCGATCCCGCGCTCCGACGCCTGCGCCGCCTTGCCGAGCAGCAGGGCGAGCAGCACGGGCTCCTCGACGGCCGAGAGCAGCCGGTCGGCGAGGGCCTGGCTGAGGGCGAGCTCCGAGGTCGCCAGCTCCGCGGCGTCCTGCGCCCGGTCGAGCTCGATGAGCGCGATGATCGTGTGCAGCCGGTTCGCGAACTCGTGGGCCTGCGAGCGCAGCGCGTCGGAGAGGGTCGTCATGGTGGCGAGCTCCCCGGTGAGCTCCTGCAGCTCGGTGTGGTCGCGGATCGTCGTCACCGAGCCGATGCGCCCGGCGCCGGCGCGGTCGCGACCCCGGTCGCGGGTGCGGTCGCGTCCGCGCTCGCGGGAGACGATGACGTCGCGGTCGATCACGAGCACGTGCGTCGGCGTGATGGCGATCTCGTCGACGACGGCGTCGGTGCGGCCGAGCACCTCCGCGACCGCCGGCGACAGGTCGAACCGGTCGAGCGGGATCGCGTCGTCGCGCCCGCGCTCCCGGCGGGGCAGGCCGAGCAGCTCGGCGGCGCGGTCGTTGTAGAGCACGACGGCGCCCGAGCGGTCCTGCAGCAGGAGGCCCTCGCCGATGGAGTGCAGCACGCCCTCGTAGTACGCGAACATGCGGCTCATCTCCTCGGCGCCGCGGCCCCAGGTGACCCGCCGGAGGTAGCGGCTGAGGAGCCAGGCGCCGACGGCGCCGATCGCGATCATGGCGAGGGCGGCGAGGACGACGGTGGCGATGCGCCCGCCGAGCGCGACCTGGGTGTTCGACACCGTGACACCGGCGGCGACGAGGGCGATCACCTCGCCGGCGTCGTCCTCGATCGGCACGACCGCGCGCACCGACGGACCGAGCGTCCCCGTGTACGTCTCGGTGAACGCATCGCCCGCGAGGGCACGGTCGATGTTGCCGAGGAACTGCTGCCCGATCTGGGCGGGATCGCGGTGCGTGAATCGGGTGCGGTCGGGCGCCATGATCGTCACGAAGTCGACCCCGGCCTCGGTCATGACGTCCTCGGCGTAGGGCTGCAGCCGCGCCGACGGGTCGCCGGTGCCGAGCGCGGTGTGCACGAACGGGTCGGAGGCGAGCGTCTCGGCGACCGCCATGCTCTTCGCGGCCGCGTCGCGCTCCACGTCGGCGCGCGCGTCGGCCCAGATCCAGAGGACGGCGATCGTCGCCAGCGCCACGATCATGACGAGCTGCAGGACGAAGAGCTTCGTGGCGATGCTCCAGCCCCGGATCCATCGCGCCATCGTGTCACCTCGCTCCATCGCTGCACCTCAGCCTAGGCAGCCATGCGAGCGCGCGGTGCGAACACTATGAACACAACGCGAGCGCGCGATGCCACATCAACCCAGCGCGAGCGTGCGGTGCGAACACTATGAACACAACGCGAGCGCGCGGCATCCGTCGTCGCATCCTTGCCCGATACCGACCTCATCGTCGACCGGCGATGACCGATACGAAGGGCAGACGGCAATGGCGCTCCAGTCTCGTACCCCGGGCACGAAGTCCCGGCGCAGGATCGATTCCTCGCACTACCTCTACATCGCGGTGATCGGCGCGGTGCTCGCGGGCATCACGGTCGGCCTCGCCGCACCCGAGTTCGCGGTGGGCCTGAAGCCCATCGGCGACGCGTTCGTGCTGCTCATCAAGATGATGATCGCCCCGATCATCTTCTGCACGATCGTGCTCGGCGTCGGCTCGATCGCGAAGGCGGCCACCGTCGGCAAGGTCGGCGGCCTGGCGCTGCTCTACTTCATCGTCATGTCGACGTTCGCACTCGGCATCGGCCTCGTGGTGGGCAACCTCATCCACCCGGGTGAGGGGCTCAACATCGCGGGCGCCTCCTACGACGCCGGCACGACCGAGGCGAAGACGACGCAGGAGTTCGTGCTCGGCATCATCCCGACCTCGCTGCTCTCGTCGCTCGTCGACGGCAACATCCTGCAGGTCCTCTTCGTGGCGCTGCTCGTGGGCTTCGCGCTGCAGAAGATGGGCCCGAAGGGCACGCCGATCCTCGGCGCGATCCGCCAGATCCAGGGGCTCGTGTTCCGCATCCTCGCGATGATCATGTGGGTCGCGCCCATCGGCGCGTTCGGCGCGATCGCCGCGGTGGTCGGCGCGACGGGCGTCGGCGCCATCTTCGCGCTCGGCACGCTCATGATCGCGTTCTACATCACGTGCATCCTCTTCATCGTGGTCGTGCTCGGGTCGCTGCTCTGGGCGGTCACCCGGGTCAGCATCTTCAAGGTCATGAAGTACCTCGGCCGCGAGTACCTGCTCATCGTCTCGACGTCGTCGAGCGAGGTCGTGCTGCCCCGCCTCATCGCGAAGATGGAGCACGCGGGCGTCTCGAAGCCGGTCGCGGGCATCACGATCCCGACGGGCTACTCGTTCAACCTCGACGGCACCGCGATCTACCTGACGATGGCGTCGCTGTTCATCGCGAGCGCCATGGGCACGCCGCTCTCGCTCGGCGAGCAGGTCGGGCTGCTGCTGTTCATGATGGTCGCCTCGAAGGGCGCCGCCGGCGTCACCGGCGCGGGCCTGGCGACCCTCGCGGGCGGCCTGCAGGCGCACCGTCCCGACCTCGTCGACGGCGTGGGCGTCATCGTCGGCATCGACCGGTTCATGTCGGAGGCGCGTGCGCTGACGAACTTCACGGGCAACGCGGTCGCGACCCTGCTCGTCGGCACCTGGACGAAGGAGCTCGACCGCGACCAGCTGCGCCACGTGCTCGCGGGCGACCGTCCGTTCGACGAGGCGACCATGAGCGTCGACGACCACCTGTCACCCGACGAGCAGGCGGAGGTCGCGCGCGAGACGGGTCACGAGGAGCGCCCGTCGACGGCCGCGATCGCCGCGATCGTCGGCGACCTCGACGAGGAGAAGGCCGGGCAGGGCCGTGGGCGCTGAGTCGACGACGACGTCGGCGACGACGACGTCGGCCGTGACCGTCACGGCCTCGGACGTCGAGGCGGGCACCGCATCCGCGGTGCCCGCCGGGCTCGCCCGCTCGTGGCTGCTGGTGCCGGGCTCGGCGCCCGATCTCGAGGGCCGCGTCGCGGCATCCGTCGCCGACGTCGTGGTGGTCGACCTCGAGGACGGCGTCGCGCCCGACGACAAGGGCCGAGCCCGTCGCGCGCTCGCCGCGGCTGCCGACGCGGGCCTGCGGCCGTGGGTGCGAATCGGCGACGCGGCCTCCGACGAGTGGCGCGCCGACGTCGCCCTGCTGCACGGGCGCGACCTGATCGCGGGCGTCGTGCTCGCGAAGGTCGAGGCGCGCGACCATGTGCGGCGAACGGTCGACGCCCTCGACGGCGAGCTGCCGATCGTCGCGCTCCTCGAGAGCGCACGCGGCGTCGAGTCCGCGCTCGAGCTCGCGGAGGCGCCGGGCGTCGTGCGGCTCGCGTTCGGCAGCGGCGACTTCCGGCGCGACACCGGCGCGGCCGACGATCCGCTCGCGCTGCTCTACGCGCGCTCGCGGCTCGTGTCGGCGAGCCGGGCGGCGGGCCTGCCGGGCCCCGTCGACGGGCCCACGGTGCCGCGCGACGCGGACCTGCTCGCCACGGCGTCGCGGCACGCGGCATCCCTCGGCATGACCGGCCGGCTCTGCCTGCGCGAGGAGCAGGTCGCGGCCGTCAACGACGCGCTGAGCCCGACCGGCGAGGAGCTCGCCTGGGCGGGCGAGGTGCTCGACACGCTCGAACGCTGCGGCATTCGCGACGGCAGCGACCTGCCGCGCATCGCCCGGGCGCGGGCGATCCGCGACGCCGCGTGCGCGTTCGGCATCGAGGCGGATGCCGCACCGCCCGCGTCGGACTACGCCGACTGAGCGGTGCGGCGCGACCGCGTCGTGCGATCAGCCCAGGAGGTACCCCCGCAGCGCCTTCGCCTGCATGCGCCAGAACTCGCGCGAGACGCCCGCCCGGCGGAGGATCGCGTCGAACCCGTGGAACGCGCCGTCGATGACGACGAGCTCGCACGGCACGCCCGCCTCGGCAAGGCGCGCGGCGTACCGGACGTCCTCGTCGTGGAAGAGGTCGTTGGACCCGACGCCGATCCACGCGGGCGGCAGGCCCGAGAGGTCGTCCCGCCGCGCCGGAGCGGCGTACGGCGAGATGTCGGCGGCCCCCGGCTCGCCGCCCAGGTAGGCGGTCCACGCGAAGCGGTTGCTCTTCGGCGTCCAGCCGCGCAGCCCCGGCACCACGTGGTCGTCGCGCGCCACCGTGCGATCGTCGAGCATCGGGTAGACGAGCAGCTGGAACGCGGGCCGCACCTCGCCGCGGTCGTGCGCGAGCAGGGCGAGCGCCGCGGCGAGGCCGCCGCCCGCGGATGCCCCACCGATCGCGATCCGCGCGGGGTCGACGCCGAGGGCCTCCGCATCACGTGCGATCGCGCGCAGGGCCGCATACGCGTCCTCGAGCCCGGCCGGTGACGGATGCTCCGGGGCGAGCCGGTACCGCACCGCGAACACCGGGATCCCGAGCTCCCGGGCGAAGCCGATGCTCGACTCCTCGTCCTGTTCGGGCGTGCCGAGGAGGAAGCCGCCGCCATGGATCCAGAGCAGGGCCGGCGTCGTCGCGGAGCGCCCGACGGGGTCGTAGCGCCGGATGCGCACGGCGGGAGCACCGGGGGACCCGGGGACGGTGAGCTCGTCGATCCGGACATCGGCGGGAGCCGGCGGCACCCGCGGCGTCTGCCGCATGAGCGGCAGCAGCCGGGGCGTCACCGAGAGCTTCGGGATGAAGCGCGCGACCGCGAGGTCGCGATGGAACGTCGTCACGGGCTGGACGCCGTCGTCGCGCGGGCCGGCCTACGCCGCCGACCAGCCGCCGTCGGACGCGAGCACGACGCCGTTCACGTTCACGCCGTCGTCGGAGAGCAGGAACGTGATGGATGCCGCGAGCGCCTCGGCCTCGGCCGCGTCGGGCAGGATCGCCATCGCCTGGCGGACCCGCTGGGCACCGAGGGGCGACGCGAACGACGCCTCGATGTTCGTGATGGTCGGGCCGGGGGCCACGGCGTTCACGCGCAGCCCGCTCGGGCCGTACATGAAGGCGGTCGACTTCGTGAGGCCGACCACAGCGTGCTTCGAAGCCGTGTAGGCCACGCCCGCCGCCGAGCCGCGCAGCGCCGCCTCGGACGCGGTGTTCACGATCGAGCCGGCGCCGTGCGCGAGCATCGTCGGCACGACGGCCCGCATGAGCTTCATGGTGCCGTCGACGTTCACGCGCATGACGCGCTGCCACACGGCGTCGGTGAGCTCGCCGATCGGCGTCATGTCGTCCATGATCCCGGCGATGTTGGCGAGGCCGTCGATGCGCTCGCCTGCGGCGCTGACGATCTCGGCGACCTTCGCGTCGTCGGTGATGTCGGCGACGAGCGTCACGACGTCGGCGCCGGGGTGGTCCCCGGCGAACTCGTCGAGGCGCTCCTGCGACACGTCGACGGCCACGACGCGGCCGCCCTCGCGGGCGATGCGCGACGCGGTGGCGCGGCCGATGCCCGAACCCGCGCCCGTGACGATGACAGTCTTGCCCGCGAAGCGGCCCTGGTCGAGGCGCTCGATCCACTCGGGTCGCTCGACCGGCGTGCCCGCGGCATCCGCCACCGCCTCATCGGAGGCGTCATCGGCCTCGACCGCGGCGGCAGGCGCGCCCACGGGCACGTCGCCGGCGGCTGCCCGCGCCACGAGATCGTCGACCATCTGCTGGCTGAACTGCCCCTTGCTGAGCTTGACCAGGCGCTTCAGCGCGAGGCGGTACACGGGACGCAGCACGCTCGGGTCCTGGCCGGCCTGCGCGAGCATGTCGCGGATGATGGGGCCGCCGACCGGGTGCTCGAGCCAGGTCTTGATGGAGTCGTCGCCGGTGAGGGGCTTGGGGGTGCTCATGGGGGGTGCTTCCTTCTCTTCGGGCTCGTCCGGAACCTACCGGACATCCTTGTCCGGTAGTAACGTAACACCCGTGCCTGAGCGTGGGAAGGGAATCCGAGCGGAGCGCAAGCCCAATCGCGGGCCGAGCGCCGGACCTGCCAATCGGCGCGCCCTCATCGCGGCCGCACGCGAGGTGTTCGCGAGCGAGGGACTGCAGGCGCCCTTCAGCGCCGTCGCGAAGAAGGCGGGGGTCGGCCAGGGCAGCCTCTACCGGCACTTCCCCGACCGGCTCTCGCTCGCGGTCGCCGTGTTCGACGAGAACCTCGACGAGCTCGCGGTCGCGGTGGAGCCCGACGACGCCACGCTCGACGACCTGCTCGACGCGATCATCGGCCAGGTCGTGGTCTCGACCGCGTTCATCGACCTCATCTGGCACAACCGCCACGACGAACGCGTCGCGCACCTGAGCGACAAGCTGGCGGGCATCGTCGAGCGCGTGCTCGCCCGAGAACAGGCTGCCGGCCGCCTCGGCGCGCACGTCGAGACGGCCGACGTGCTGCTCGCGATCACCATGCTCGCCGACGTGATCTCGCGGGCGGATGCCGCGGAGCGCCCCGCCGTCGCGCGGCGGGCGTGGTCGCTCATGCACCATGCGTTCCTGCCGCGGGATTGACTCGCCCGCCTGACACCCGAACGCGGCCCTGAGCCCGTCGCGGCCGCCATGAGAACATGGCGCTGGGGAATGGGGGCTGGCGCATGGCCGACACGTATCCGAACATCGCCGACCACGGGCTGATCGGCGACCTGCAGACGGCCGCGCTCGTGGACTCGAACGGCACCATCGACTGGTTCTGCTGCCCGCGGTTCGACTCGCCGAGCGTGTTCGCGTCGCTGCTCGACGCCGAGCGCGGGGGCTACTGCAGCGTGCGCCCCGCGACCGACGACTACGTCTCGCGCCAGCTCTACCTCCCGAACACGGCGATCCTCGTGACACGGTTCATGACCGAGCAGGGCGTCGGCGAGCTCATCGACTTCATGCCCGTGGCAGAGGGGCCCGCGACCGACCGGCACCGGCTCGTGCGGATGCTGCGCGTGGTGCGCGGGACACTGGACTTCGTCGCCGAGGTGCAGCCCCGGTTCGACTACGGTCGGCAGGCGCACGACTTCTCGGCCGTCGAGGGTGAGGGCGTCGTCTTCCGGTCGCCCGACCAGGCGCTGACGCTGCACCGCGTGGGCGATTTCGTGATGCACGGCGGTCAGCGTGCCGGGCGGGGGGAGATCGCCGGCCAGGGCGTGCGCATCACGGGCTCGCTCAACGCTGGCGAGATGACGGGCGTGATGCTCGAGTCCGGCGGCGTGCCGCCGAAGCGCATCACGCACGACGAGCTGTTCGACATGTTCCTCGAGACCCGGCGCTACTGGCGCGAGTGGAACGAGCGCTCCACCTACCGCGGGCGCTGGCGCGAGATGGTCGCCCGCTCGGCCATGACCCTGAAGCTCATGACGTACGCGCCGACGGGGGCGCTCGTCGCCGCGCCGACGGCGGGACTGCCCGAGCAGGTCGGCGGCGAGCGCAACTGGGACTACCGCTACACGTGGATCCGCGACGCCTCGTTCTCGGTGTACGCCTTGCTCGGCCTCGGCTACACCGAGGAGGCCGAGCAGTTCGTGGAGTGGCTCATGCAGCGCGTGCACGAGAGCGTCGGCGACACGTCGGGGCCGCTCAAGATCATGTACCGCGTCGACGGCTCGTCGGACCTCGTGGAGGAGTCGCTCGACCACTTCTCGGGTTACCGCGGGTCGGCGCCCGTGCGCATCGGCAACGGCGCCGCCGACCAGCTGCAGCTCGACATCTACGGCGAGGCGATGGACTCGATCCACCTCGCCGACACCCACGGCCTGCAGCTGCCGCACGTCGGCTGGACGCAGCTCAGCCGGCTGCTCGACTGGGTCTGCGACCACTGGGACACCGCCGAGGAGGGGATCTGGGAGACCCGCGGCGGGCCGAAGAAGTTCACGTACGGGCGGTTCATGTGCTGGGTCGCGCTCGACCGCGGCATCCGGCTCGCGCAGTCGCGGGGTCGGCCGGCGCCCATCCTGCGATGGCGCGAGCAGCGCGACGCCATCTACGAGTGGGTCATGGCGAAGGGCTGGGACGACGAGCGCAGGGCCTTCGTGCAGTACGAGGGCACCGAGGTGCTCGACGCGTCGCTGCTCGTGATGCCGCTCATGGGCTTCATCGCGCCGCGCGACCCGATGTGGCTCTCGACGCTCGAGGCGATGGACGATGAGCTCGTCTCCGACAGCCTCGTCTACCGCTACAACCCGAGCGCATCGCCCGACGGGCTGCGCGGGTCGGAGGGCACCTTCACGCTGTGCTCGTTCTGGTACGTCGATGCGCTCGCGCGATCGGGGTTCCTCGACGAGGCGCAGCTCGTGTTCGAGAAGATGCTCACCTACGCGAACCATCTCGGCCTCTACGCCGAGGAGATCGGGCTCACGGGCGAACAGCTCGGCAACTTCCCGCAGGCGTTCAGCCACCTCTCGCTCATCAATGCCGCGGTGAACCTCGACTACCAGCTCGACCACGGGTCGGGCTTCGTCGACCCGGTGCTGAGCAAGGGCCGACGAGTGATCTGACGGATGCCGCGGCATCCGTGGCACGTCCTGGCGACGTTCTTCGCGCCGGCCCGCTGACGCGGCGGCACCGGTGACACGCCGTCGCGGCGTTGCTCATCGGACGCGAGGCATCCTCGCAGTACGTTGAGCCCACGCACCTCACTGTGAGCAAAGGAGCCATCGTGGCAGGTCCTCGTCCTGGGGGAGTCACCCTCGTCGCCGTTCTCGCCTGGATCTCTGGAGCCCTCCAGATCCTCACCGGCATCCTCATCCTGTTCGGCGCCCAAGGCGGTGGAGCGGGTGTCGCGTGGGCGAACATCATCGTCGGCGCCATCATCATCATCGTCAGCCTCGGCCTCTTCCGGGGCAACAACGCGGCGAGGATCATCGTCGCGATCGTCTTCGCGCTCAACCTGGGCACGGCGATCCTGACGATGTTCACGCACCCCGCGCTGCTCTGGTCGTCGCTCATCGGCGGCGCGCTGGCCCTCATCGGCCTGCTGCTGCTGTTCTCGGCGCGGGCGAACGAGTTCTTCCGCACCGCCTGACATCGGTGTTCCGACCGGCGCTCGAGCGCGCGTCCTGCCTGATCAGGACGCGCGCTCGGCGCGTTGGGTCACACGTCGCCGCACGATCGCCTCGGGCGCCGAGGTGAACCGGCCCTGGCGGCCGTCGCCGGCGACGTAGTGCACGCGGATGCCACGGCCGAGCCGGGCGAGCTTGGTGACCTCGTACTCGGAACCCGCGGCGTTGACGAGCGTGTCGCCCACGACGAGCTGACGGGTCTGCGCCAGCTCGGTGGGCGCCGACTCGGTGCGCATGGGGTCGGTGCGCATGGGGTCGATCGTGGTCATGCTGAGATGATCTCAGCAACCACCGACATCGCACCGGGTCGTGTGCTCGGCGCCGTTCATGGCGTCGCGTTGCGCCGTCTTACCCCGGGCGTCGCCCGCTGACGCTCTGCGACGAGCCCGGGTCCGTACCGGTCGAGAGCGGGCGTACGGTCGGCCCATGACTGGCGTGGTTTCGATCGTCGCGGTGTCGGGCAGCCTGCACGCACCCTCCAAGACCACCGTGCTCGCGACCGAGCTCCTCGCGTCGTTCACGACGGCCGTCGAGCGGGTTGTGCCGAGCAGCGTGGCCGTCGAGCCGCACCTCATCGAGCTCGGTGGGATCGGGCGCGACTTCGCCGGCGCGCTGCGGCGCGACGAGCTGAGCCCCGCCGCCGAGGAGGCGCTGCGACGCATCGAGTCGGCCACGCTGCTCATCGTCGCGAGCCCCGTGTACCGCGCGAGCTTCACCGGGCTGTTCAAGCACGTGTTCGACTTCGTCGGCCAGTACTCGCTCATCGACAAGCCCGTGCTGCTGGCAGCCACGGGCGGCAGCGACCGGCACGCGCTCATCATCGAGCACCAGTTCCGCCCGCTCTTCTCGTTCTTCCAGGCGCTCACGCTGCCGATCGGCGTCTACGCGAGCGACGCGGACTTCGTCGACTACCGCATCGAGTCGGATGCCCTGCGCGAGCGCATCGCGCAGGCGGTGACCCGCGGCCTGCCGGTGGTGCGCGGCACGCTGCCCGAGGCGGTGTCGGAGTACGTCTCCGCCTGGTGAGCGCGCGCCCGCGGCATCCGTCACCCGCTGGGACGCGAACGGCGGCCCCGGCCGATCATGGGTATCGGGCCGGGGCCGCCGTCGTGCCGGCTGTCTGCGAATCAGCCTTGGCCGTGCTTGCCGTAGGGGTTGAGCAGCGCCTCCTCGGTGCCGGGGACGATGCCCTCCTCCGTGGCGGTCGGGTGGCCCTCGTCGGGCGGGAACGACTCGGTCATCGACATCGGCATGGCGCCGTTGCGGTAGAGGTTGTTCGAGCCCGTCGACGGCTTCCAGGTGTTGGCGTCCCAGTCGGGCACGTAGTTGCGGTACCCGCCGGTGTTGACCTCGATGCGCAGGCCGCTCGGGTCGCGGAAGTACAGGAACGACTGCTCGCCGATGCCGTGGATCGACGGGCCGTACTCGATGTGCACGCCGTTCTCCATGAGCACGTCGGCCGCGATGAGGAGCTCCTCGCGCGTGTCGACCCAGAACGCGTAGTGGTTGATGCGGCCGGGGCGCGACGAGCTGTCGAGCACGACGCCGAGGTCGTGCGACTTCTCGTTGGTCGTGATGACCGCGAACACCGTGACGGGCGCCTCGTCGAGCTCCGTGTAGGCCATGATGCGGAAGCCGAGCACGTCGTGGTGCCACTTCGCGAAGGCCTTCACGTCGGATGCCGCGATGGTGACGTGGTCGAGGAAGCGTGGGGCGCCCGCGACGCTGGACCGCTTCTCGGGGCGGTCGGGGAAGACCGAGGCGTGCTCGTCCTCGGCGTGATACTGCTCGACGTCCCACGCGAGGCGGATGGTGTGGCCCCACGGGCCGGTGAAGACGTAGGAGCGGCCGCGACCGGGGCCGGAGTCCGACCACTCGCCCGTGACTCCCGCCTCCTCGACGCGACGCGCCGCCTCCTCGAGGGCCTCGGGGCTCGTCGTGCGCCAGCCGATCTCCACGAGGGCCGGCTCGGGCCCCTCCGAGATGACGACGCTGTGGTGGGTGTAGTCGCCCCACGAGCGCAGGTAGACCTTGCCGCCGTCGCGGCCGACCTCGCGCAGGCCGAGGCGCTCCTCGTAGAACGCGACCGACGCCTCGACGTCGGGTGCCGCGATCTCGACGTGCGAGAGATGTGACAGGAGGGTGATCATCGTCGATCCTTCTTCGTTCCGGGTGGCGGCGCCGAGCCGCAGGATGGTGCGTGCCGCTTCGGCACTGCATCCACTCTCGGCGAGGAGGGCGCATCAGGGAAGCTGAATCTGATGATGCCTCGGATCGATCAGTCTGATACACACCCGAGGCATACGATGTGCGCATGGCCGGTGGAGGCAGCGACGGCCGCTCCGTCGCCGAGAAGCTCTTCGCGATCGCCGACGCGTTCCAGGGCCGTGAGGACCTCTCGCTCAGTGAGATCGCCGCCCGCGCGAACCTCCCGCTGTCGACCGCCCACCGGCTCGTCGCCGAGTGGGCGGAGTGGGGCGGGCTCGTGCGCGGCGACGACAGCCGCTACCGCATCGGCATGCGCGTCTGGCGGCTCGGCGTGCGGCAGCCCACGGCGATGCGGCTCCGGCGCATCGCCATGCCGTACCTCGAGGACCTGCTCGAGGCGACGACCGAGCACGTGCACCTCGCGGTCCGAGACGGCCTCGGGGCGATCTACCTCGAGCGGCTGTCGGGGCCCGATGCGGTCTCCGTCATCTCGGACGTCGGCTCGCGCCTGCCGCTGCACGCGACGGGCGTGGGACTCGTGCTCCTCGCGCACGCGCCGACGGAGGTCTTCGACGAGGTGCTCGCGTCGGAGCCGCGCAAGTACCTGCCGAACACGCTCACCGAGGAGCGCGAGCTGCGCCGGCGCCTCGCCGAGATCCGCTCGTTCGGCATCTCCACCTCGGTCGAGGAGCTGACGCGCGGCGCGTTCTCGGTCGCGGCGCCCGTGCGCGACGCCACGGGCGAGGTCGTCGCGGCGGTGTCCGTCATCGCCCACGTCGAGCGCGTGGGGGAGCCGCAGTTCGCGCTGGGCGTCCGGATGGCCGCACGCGGGATCTCGTCGGCGCTGGGCTATCGGACCCCCGGCGAGTAGGGTCTCGCCACTTCTTCCACTGAGCGGAAGTGCGGTTCCGGATGCCGCGGCACCGCGGCATCCTCGTCACGTCCTTCCCGACGACGTGAGAGGCGTACCCACGTGCGACAGTCCACCTCCGTGGCCATCATCGGCGCCGGCCCTGCCGGGCTGATGCTCGGCCACCTCCTGGCGCAGGCCGACGTGCCGTTCGTCATCCTCGAGGCCCAGACCAGGGAGCACGTGCTCGGCCGCATCCGCGCCGGCGTGCTCGAGCAGGGCTCGGTCGACCTGCTCGCCGAGCACGGCCTCGACGCCGACCTGCGCGAGCGCGGCCTCACCCACCACGGCATCTACCTGCAGTACGAGGGCCAGCGACACCACGTCGACTTCGTCGACCTCGTGGGCCGCACGGTCACGGTCTACGGCCAGCAGGCGCTCGTGAAGCACCTGCTCGCCGAGCACGAGCGCATCGGCTCGCAGGTCGTGTTCGAGGCGCAGGACGTCGAGCCGGTCGGGGTCACGGGCTCGCGTCCCACCGTCATCTACACGAAGGACGGCGTCACCGAAGAGCTCGAGTGCGACTTCGTGGTGGGGGCCGACGGCTACCACGGCGTGTGCCGTCGCAGCATCCCCGACGGCGGCATCGAGGTCTTCGAGCGCGCGTATCCGTTCGGCTGGCTCGGGATCCTCGCCGACGTGCCGCCCTCGACCGACGACCTCATCTACGCGCTGCACCGCGACGGCTTCGGCATGCACTCGATGCGCTCGCTCGAGGTCTCGCGCCTGTACGTGCAGGTCGCACCCGACGAGTCGATCGACGACTGGAGCGATGCCCGCATCTGGGACGCGCTGCAGACGCGCCTCGGCGTCGACGGCTGGGAGCTGCGCGAAGGCCCCATCACCGAGAAGTCCATCACGCCGATGCGCAGCTTCGTCGTATCCACGATGCAGCACGGCCGCATGTTCCTCGCGGGCGATGCGGGGCACATCGTGCCGCCGACGGGCGCGAAGGGCCTGAACTCGGCGATCGCCGACGTCGCGCTGCTCGCCCGCGGCATCCTCGAGCACCGCGCCGGCGACGACACCGGCCTCGCGCGCTACAGCGACCGCGCGCTCGCCCGGCAGTGGAAGGTGCAGCACTTCTCGCAGTGGATGACCGAGATGCTGCACGTGCACCACGAGGTCCCGGATGCCTCGGCGCGCGCGTTCCGCTACCGCAGCCAGGTCGGCCAGCTCGAGTACGTCACCGGCTCGCATGCCGCCCTCCAGAGCCTCGCCGAGCAGTACGCCGGCCTTCCCTTCACCACGGAGTGACCATGCAACGACCCGCACCCCAGCCCGAGCTGACGCAGGCGACGATCAGCGACGAGATCGCCGACCGGCACGGCCGCGAGCGCGAGGCCGCGGCATCCGCCGGCGCACCGCTCGCCGCGCACCCGCGCCGCGACTTCGCGCCGTACCGGTCGACGCTGCTGCGGCATCCGACGCATGAGCTCGTGCGCGCCGACCCCGAGGAGATCGAGCTCGTCTCACCCGCGTTCGGGCACACCGACGTGTCGCCCGAGGAGGCCGACCTCACGATCCAGCACGTCGGCGAGCCGCTCGGCGAGCGCATCGTCATCACGGGGCGCGTGCTCGACGGCGACGGCCGGCCCGTGCGCAACCAGCTCGTCGAGATCTGGCAGGCGAACGCGTCCGGGCGCTACGTGCACAAGCGCGACCAGCATCCGGCGCCGCTCGACCCGAACTTCACGGGCGTCGGACGCCTCATCACGGGCGATGACGGCTCGTACCGGCTCACGACGATCAAGCCGGGCGCGTATCCGTGGAAGAACCACCGGAACGCCTGGCGGCCCGCGCACATCCACTTCTCGTTCTTCGGCACGGCGTTCACGCAGCGCCTCGTGACGCAGCTGTACTTCCCGGGCGACCCGCTCTTCGCGCTCGACCCGATCTACCAGTCGATCGTCGACCCGGCGGCGCGCGAGCGCCTCGTCGCGAGGTACGACCACGACGTGTCGGAGCCCGAGTGGGCGCTCGGCTACCGGTGGGACGTGGTGCTCACCGGCCCGAAGTCGACGTGGATGGAACCGGAGGACGCGGACCATGCCTGAGGAATCGCTGTCCCAGCACGCTCCCGGCCTGACCCCGTCGCAGACCGTCGGCCCGTTCTTCGGCTACGCGCTGCCGTACCCGGGCGGGCCCGACGTGCGGGCGCCGTGGCAGCCCGACGCGATCCGGGTGCACGGCACCGTGCTCGACGGCGCGGGCGATCCGATCCCCGACGCGATCGTCGAGATCTGGGGCGCGGATGCCGCGGGCCGGCCGTCGACCGAACGCGGCTCGTTCGCGCGCGACCAGCACGGCTTCAGCGGCTACGGCCGCGCCGCCGTCGACCGCGACGGCCACTACTCGTTCACGACCCTGAAGCCGGGCGCCGCCCGCGAGGGATCGGCGCCGTACCTGGTCGTGGCGCTCTTCGCCCGCGGCGTGCTGCACCACCTCTTCACGCGCGCGTACTTCGACGACGAACCCGAGGCGAACGCCGCGGACCCGCTGCTGTCGCGGGTCGACGCCGACCGCCGCGACACGCTCGTCGCCCGCTCCGACGCGCCCCGCTCCTACCGGTTCGATATCCGCCTGCAGGGCGACGGCGAGACCGTGTTCCTCGACTACGGCACCGAGGTGTGACGAGGATGAGGGCATGACCGACTGGGGACTCATCGATCCGGGTGGCGCCGACGCGACCGGCACCGACGACGACGCCGTGCTCGCGGCGCTCGTCGAGGTCGAGCGTGCGCTGCTGCGGACGTGGGGGAGCGTGCTCGACGAGTTCCTCGACGAGCAGGCCGACGCGCTCGATGCCGACGCCCTCGACCGGGACGCGCTGCGTGCCGGCGTCGCCCGCGACGGCGTGCCCGTCGTCGCCCTCGTGCCCGCGCTGCGGGCGCAGCTCGAAGCGTCGGGTCTCGCCGCCGACCGGCTGCACCTCGGCGCGACGAGCCAGGACGTCGTGGACACGGCGCTCATGCTGGTGGCCCGCGATGCACTGGCCGAGACGCGGCGATTCCTCGTCGAGACGGGGCGTCGGCTCGCCGAGCGGGCGGAAGTCGCCCGGCGCAGCCCGCGCATCGCCCGCTCCCTCGCCCGCCACGCCGAGGCGTCGACCCTCGGTGTCCTCGCCGCGAGGTGGCTCGACGGCGTGACCTCGGCCGTCGCCGCGATCGACGCCGTGGCGTTCCCGGTGCAGTTCGGCGGTGCGGTGGGCACCGGTACGGCAGCGGATGCCGCGGCCGGGCGTCCGGGCGCCGCCGACGAGGTCCGCGCCGAGCTCGCCGCGCGGCTCGGGCTCGCAGACCCCGGCAGGTCGTGGCACGCGGAGCGCACGCCAGTGCTCGCCGCGGCATCCGCGGCCGCCAACGTCGTCGCCGCGCTCGGGCGCATCGCGGGCGACGCGACGTTCCTCTCGCGGGAGGAGGTCGGCGAGGTGCTCCTCGCGGACGCGGGCGGCTCGTCGGCGATGCCGCACAAGCGCAATCCCGTCGATGCGGTGGCGATCACGGCCGCGGCCGTCGAGGCGCCGGGGCTGCTTTCCGTGATCGCGCACGCGGCGGTCGCGGGCGACGAGCGGCCCGCCGGTCGCTGGCACGCCGAGTGGTCGGCGTTCCGGAGGCTCGTGCGGCTCGCGCGGTCGTCGTCCGCGTCCGCGTTCCGCCTCGTGGCGGGCCTCGAGTTCGACGCCGACCGTGCCGCAGCCGTGCTCGCGGCGTCGGGACCGGCCGGCGAGCGTCCCGACCGCGACGTGGTCGCCGCGGCATCCGATCGCATCGTCGACCGCGCCGTCGCCCGCTTCACCCGCCTCGCCGACCAGGAGGCCCGCGCATGACCGTCCCTCGGCTCCTCGGCTCGTTCGCCCCGGGCACCGAACCCGACGCGGCCAATCCGCTGCTCGTGCTGCTGCCGTCGCTCGGTACCGCGACGACGCTGTGGGACGGCGTCGTCGCCGCCCTGCGCGCCGACCCCCGCACGGCGGGGCTGCGCATCCTGCGCATCGACCTGCCGGGGCACGGCGCGAGCCCGGCCGTGCCCGGTCCCGTCAGCATCCCGGAACTCGCCGAGGCCGTGCTCGCGGTCGTCGACGAGGCCGGCGGGGGCGGGTTCCACGTCGCGGGCGTCTCGCTCGGCGGCGCGATCGCGCTCGAGCTCGCGGTCGCGCACCCCGAGCGCGTGCAGAGCCTCGTGATGAGCTGCAGCGGCGCGCGCATCGGCACGGCCGAGGGCTGGGCCGACCGCGCGGCGCAGGTGCGGGCGAGCGGCACCGCGTCGCTCGTGACCGCGAGCGCCGGACGGTGGTTCGCGCCCGGCTTCCTCGATCGCGACGCGGGCGGGCCCGGCGCGCGCACGCTCACCGCGCTCGTCGACGTGGACGACGCCTCGTACGCGTGCTGCGCCGAGGCGCTCGCCGACTTCGATCGCACTCCCGACCTCGCGGCGCTCGCCGTGCCGACGCTCGCGATCAGCGGCGAGCACGACGCGGTCACCACGCCGGCGTCGATGCAGGACCTCGCCGACGACATCCCCGGCGCGCGGCACATCGCGCTCGACGGCGCGTCGCACCTCGCCGTGCTCGAGGAGCCCGCGACCGTGGCCGAGCTCGTCGCGGAGCACGTCGGTGCCGCCGAGCGAGCGGCTGCGGCATCCGTCGTGCACGACCACGGCATGACCGTGCGCCGCGCGGTGCTCGGCGACGCGCACGTCGACCGCGCGATCGCCGGCACGACGCCCGAGACGGCGGCGTTCCAGGACTTCGTCACCCGCACGGCGTGGGGAGACATCTGGGACCGGCCCGGCCTGACGCGTCGCGAGCGATCGATCGCGACGCTCGCGAGCCTCACGACCGGCGGCCACGAGGACGAGATCGCGATGCACGTGCGCGCAGCGCTGCGCAACGGGCTCACGCGCGACGAGATCGCCGAGGTGCTGCTGCACACCGCGCTCTACGCGGGCCTGCCCGCATCGAACAGCGCGCTCGCCATCATGCGCGAGGTGTTCGCCGAGCAGGATGCCGCGGCGTCGCCGGACACGAACGACTGACCGCCTGACTTCCCGACTTCCGGAGGACCCATGGACAAGACCTACGCGTCGGCCGACGAGGCCGTTGCCGACATCCCCTCGGGGTCGTCGCTCGCCGTCGGCGGGTTCGGCCTGTCGGGCGTGCCGATCACGATCATCCGTGCGCTGCTCGCGCGCGGCATCGGCGACCTCGAGGTCGTCTCGAACAACTGCGGCGTCGACGGCTGGGGGCTCGGCGAGCTGCTCGCCGCCGGACGCATCCGCAAGGTCATCGCGAGCTACATCGGCGAGAACCGGGAGTTCGCGCGACAGTACCTGTCGGGCGAGGTCGAGGTCGAGCTCACCCCGCAGGGCACGCTCGCCGAGCGGCTGCGCGCGGGCGGGGTCGGCATCCCCGCGTTCTACACCGCGACGGGGGCAGGCACGGCCGTCTCCGAGGGTGGGATGCCGTTGCGGTACGCGCCCGACGGCTCGGTCGCGCTCACGAGCGACCCGAAGGAGCTGCGCCCGTTCGACGTCTTCGGCAAGTCACGCGAGTACGTGCTCGAGCAGGCGATCCGCGCCGACTACGGGCTCGTCCGCGCCGCCGTGGGCGACCGGCACGGCAACCTGCGCTTCGAGAAGTCGACGCGCAACTTCAACCCGCTCGCGGGCATGGCCGGGCGCATCACGATCGCCGAGGTCGACGAGCTCGTGGAGCCCGGCGTGCTCGATCCCGACGACATCCACCTGCCGGGGATCTACGTGGACCGCGTGATCGTGCTGACGCCCGAGCAGGCGACCGACCTGCCGATCGAGAAGGTGACCGTGCGGCCGCGGCCTGCGGCATCCGGAACTGATCGAATTATCGTCGACCAGCCCGAGGAGGCCCGCTGATGCCGCTCACCCGCGACGAGATGGCCGCCCGCGCAGCCCGCGAGCTCGAGGACGGCTCGTACGTGAACCTCGGCATCGGACTGCCGACGCTCATCCCGAACCACCTGCCCGCGGGCGTCGAGGTCGTGCTGCACTCCGAGAACGGCATCCTCGGCGTCGGCCCGTACCCGTGGGAGGGCGAGGAGGATCCCAAGCTCATCAACGCCGGCAAGGAGACGGTGACCGTGCTTCCCGGCGCGGCGTACTTCGACTCGGCCGCGAGCTTCGGCATGATCCGCGGCGGGCGCATCACGACCGCGGTGCTCGGAGCCATGCAGGTCTCGTCGGGCGGCGACATCGCCAACTGGGCCGTGCCCGGCAAGATGGTCAAGGGCATGGGCGGCGCGATGGACCTCGTCAACGGCGCCGAGCACGTGATCGTCGTCATGGAGCACGTCGCGAAGGACGGTTCCGCGAAGGTCGTCGAGCAGTGCACGCTGCCGCTCACGGGCAAGGCCTGCGTCGATCGCATCATCACCGACCTCGCGGTCTTCGACGTGACCAGCGCCGGGCTCGTGCTCGTCGAGCTCGCGCCCGGCGTGACGGTCGAGCAGGTGACGGATGCCACGGGCGCGCCGTTCACGGTCGCCGACGAGCTCGCCGTGGGCGCCTGATGGCCGAACTCCGCGACGTCGTCATCTGCGCCCCGCTGCGCACCCCCGTCGGTCGCATGGGCGGCGCGCTCGCCTCGGTTCCGGCGCTCGGGCTCGCGACGACCGTCCTCGGCGCGCTCCTCGAGCGCACGGGCGTCGACCCCGAGGCGATCGACGGCGTCATCGGCGCCCAGGGCTACCCGACCATGGAGGCGCCGGCGATCGGCCGTGTCGCTGCGCTCGACGCGGGCTTCCCCGTCACGACGAACGGCTACCAGCTCGACCGTCGTTGCGGATCGGGTCTGCAGGCGGTGCTCAACGCCGCGATGGAGGTGCAGACCGGCGTCTCGGATGCCGTGGTGGCGCTCGGCGTCGAGTCGATGTCGAACGCGCCGCTCTACACGGTCGAGGGTCGACGCGGCATCGCGGGTGCCGGGCTGCTGTTGCGCGATGCGCTGTCGCGTGGCCGGGAGACGGTCGGCGGCGTTCGCTTCCCGACGCCTGACGGCAATGTGGGCTCAGCGGAGCTGGTGCGTGCGGAGTACGGCATCTCGCGCGAGGCGCAGGACGCGTTCGCGCTGCAGTCGCACCGGCGGGCGGTCGCCGCGCAGGAGTCGGGCGCGTTCGACGCCGAGCTCGTGCCCGTCGCGGTCGAGGGTCGTCGGGGCACGGTCGTCGTCGATCGTGACGAGCATCCGCGGGCAGACTCGACGCTCGAGGCGCTCGCCGCGCTGCGGCCCATCCTCGGCCGCCGCGACGCCGACGCCACGGTGACGGCGGGCAACTCCAGCGGCCAGAACGACGCGGCCGCCGCCTGCGTCGTCACGACCCCCGACCGCGCTCGCGAGCTCGGGCTGCAGCCGATGCTGCGCCTCGTCTCGTGGGCCGTCGCGGGCAACGATCCGCTGCGCTTCGGCGTCGCGCCCGTGCCGGCGGCGAACCTGGCGCTCTCGCGGGCGGGGATCGGGTTCGACGACCTCGACGTCATCGAGCTCAACGAGGCGTTCGCCGTGCAGGTGCTCGCGTGCCTGGCCGATTGGGGCCTCGACGCAGATGACCCGCGGCTCAACCCGCGGGGGAGCGGCATCTCGATCGGCCACCCGATCGGCGCCACCGGCATCCGGATGCTCGCGACGCTCGCGCACGAGCTGCCCGCCCTCGACGGCGAACTCGCGCTCGAGACCATGTGCATCGGTGGCGGTCAGGCGCTCGCCGCGGTGTTCGCGCGGGCGTAGTTCCTCGGCCTTCAACTCGCGGAGAGTCGGCTCAACGCCTCGCGCACGGTCGCGGCGTCGCCGCCCCTTGCGACCGCCCCGACGGCAGCGCGCCAGGCGGCGGCGAGCATCGCGCCGAGTTCGGCGGACGGAGGCGCGCACAGCTCGGCCAGCGCGCCCGCGATGGCGTCGTCCGCGTCGCCGATGGGCGGCTCCGCGAGCATCCGGGCGAATCCGGCCCGGGTCGCGAAGTCGAAGCCGACTGCCATCGCAGCACCGATGCGTGCGTTCGCCGAGCCACCGGGAAGGGCCGCCGCAGCGCCCTCCATGCGGTCGAGCACCCGGCGTTCCACGTCGGTGCGCACGAACGCGTAGATCCCGAGCTTGCCGTCGAAGTGATGGTAGAGGGCGCCGGTGGTGACGTCCGCGGCTCGAGCGAGGTCGGCGACGGTCACGTCGTCGAAGGGTCGTGAGCCGAACTCGCGGGCGGCGGCCAGCACGAGTCGTCCCTTCGGGGACGTCGAGACCGGAATCCACCCGCGCATGACACCATAATGCCGTTATGCTGAGGGCAAGTCACGTTACGACACACGGAAAGGCCGCGCGATGAAGCTCGAGTTCCTAGTGGCGCCCACCTCCGACCTGGCCGCCTCACTGGCCCTCTACCGCGACGCGTTCGGCGCGGAGGAGGTGTGGCGCGAGGGTGACACCACCGTCGCGCTCGGCATGCCCGGCACCGACGTGCAGCTCATGCTCGACGCGAATGATCCCGACGCCCCCGCCGGACCGGTGTTCGTCGTCGACAGCGTCGATCGGTTCCACGCCGACGCGCCGGTGGGGCTCGACGTGCTGGCTGAACCGGCCGAGATCCCGGGCGGAAAGCTGGCGACGTATCGCGATCCCAACGGTCTCGTGATCTACGTCATGGACCAGTCGACCGACGCCTCCGTCGGCTGACGCGCTCGTCACGCCGTGGATGACTCGATCGAGGGAATCCGCGCGCGTCAGTTCGCCCGCCGCGGGCTTGGTGCGGTTGTGAGGCAGCCCCAGAGGCCCACGGTCCGTGCGTCCGATCAGAATGGAGGCTGGTCGGCGATGACGGTATGCCCAGTCGGCGTGGTGATCGACACGTTCCCAGAGGGGAGTCGTCGATAGGCGACTCGGCTCAGATTCTTGCGGCGGTTGCCGCTCTCGCAGAGCGGGAACAGGTTGTCGCGATTCGTGAACCCCATGTCGCGAACCCATTCCTCGAGGTGATCGACGTCTGAGTCGTGGACCGGACGCGAGCAGGTGGGATCGATGCAGGTCTCGAAGCGGAGCGCGACCCAGTCGCGTTGCGCCTTCGTCGGCCGATACCGCGTGCGGTCGTACTCGAGGAGCTCGCCGGTGAATGGATCGGTGGCGACGCGCCGGAAGGATGGAGCCTTCGCGAAGAGGCGCGCCGCCGAGTGCCGATCGATGCTGCCGTATCCCGGGAGCTCGATCGGCTCGTCGCCCTCACCCAGCAGGGAGAGCATCGGGACGAGCAGCATCGGACGCACCTTGGCCGCGGTCGGCGTGCCGTCGCCTGCGAGCCATCCGACCGCGAGGTCGGCCCGGATCTGATCACGGGAACGCCAGCCCGGCTCGCCGGCCCGCGTCTGCTTCTGCTCCGCGCGTGCTGTGGCGTTCAGCCGCTCGATGATCCGGACGGCGTCGGGTGCCGCGACCAGTGCATGGAGGTAGGCCATGCCGTCGTCGGCTCGCTCGACCCAGACGCGGCGGTCGGCGAACGCCCTGGTGTGACGGTCTTCGGGGGACTCCTGGAGCAATCGCTCCTTGAGGCGCCGCGCCCGCGCACGGAACGCCGACACGGTCGTCGTGGATGCCGACGCGGTCAGTTGCTCGTCGAAGGCTCGCAGGGCTGTATCGTCGGTCCATCCCGCCACGAGGTCGACGGCGGCGCTGACGTGCCCGACGGTGGTGAGTCCGGCGACGAATGCGCCGTGCAACGCGGGCAGCCGGTCTTCGAGCACCTGCGCATCGTGGGCCATGGAGCGCACCTGGTTGGCCGAGAGTTGGAGGCGCAGCCCCGCGTCGTACGCGGCGGCGTCTTCCGCCATCTCCAGCGCGTCGGCTCGAGCCATTCCCTCGGAGCGCAGGTAGACGTGCGGATTCGCGCGAGCGAGCCGCATCAGTTCGGCCAACGCGATCCACTGACGAGCAAGGGCCCGATTGGCATCGGCTTGCGCAGCCGTCGCTTCGGCGAGCCGGTCGACGATGAGGTCGAGACCGGTTGCCACTGCCGTGCCTGCCGTCGAGTCGGACCTCGACGTCGCGGATTTCGCGCTCGGAACGGATCGCGCAGTCGCCACGACTCCCGTGGTCCACGCGGAATCCGCGGTCAACACGGTCGATCGTTCTCGTGCAGGAGCGGGTGCATCACTGTCTCCAGTTCGTTCACTCCGGCACGAGTAGGTTCATTCTAGCAGATACATTCGAAGCTGGGTGCGAGAAGTAGCAGATAAAATCGAACAGAATACCGAGTGCCGACAGGACGAGGCCTCGACACGGCGCGCCGCTCACCCCACGTACCGCGCGATCGTCCGCTCGAGCGTGGCGGTGACCGTGGCGAGCGACGCGAGATCGACCCACTCGTCGGCCGCGTGCGCGCCGGCCCCGTCGACGCCGAACATGACCGTGTCGATGCCGGCCGCCGCGAGGAGTGCGCAGTCCGTCCAGAAGGGTTCGCCGCGACGCGCCGGCTCACGACCGGTCACCTCGCCGAAGCTCGCACCGACGGCGGCGGCGATCTCGGATGCCGCGTCGGCCTCGAATGTGCCGCGATGCGTGCTGATCGCCAGCTCGGCGCGGAACGCGGCATCCGTGCGCTCGAGCTCGTCGAGGATGCTCCGGAGCTCGCGCTCGAACGTGAGGTGGTCCTCGCCGGGGACCGTGCGCCGCTCGATCGTGACCGTGCACGCGTCGGGGTAGCTCGACGGCTCGGCGCCGCCGACGATGGTGCCGGCGTGCACGCTGCCGGTGCCGAGCAGCGGATGCCGCGGGCCGACCGCGAGCCGGGCGCCGAGCTCGTCGATCGCGGTGAGGAGTCGCCCGGCCTTCGCGATCGCATCGACGCCGAGGTCGGGCCGGGAGCCGTGCGCGGCGTGTCCGTGGACGGTCACGACAGCCCAGGCGAATCCGCGATGCGATGTGACGAGGTCGAGCCCGGTCGGCTCCACTACGACGGCGCCGTCGGTGACGACGTGTTCGAGCACTTCCTCGGTGCCGAGGCTGCCGTGCTCCTCGTCGGCGACGAGTGCGAGCACGATGTCGCCGAGGTGCGGGCCGCCGTGGGCTCGCGCGGCGGCGACCATCATCGCGGCGAGTCCCGACTTCATGTCGTACGCGCCCCGACCGTGCAACTGTCCGTCGCGCACCACGGGCGCGAGCCCGTCGCCGTCGTAGCTCGCCAGCGACACCGTGTCGAGGTGGCCGTTGAGCATGAGGCTGCGTCCGCCGCCGGTGCCGCGGGCGATGGCCACGATCGACGGACGCCCCGGCGTTGCCTCGAGCCGACGGCATTCGAAGCCGCGCGGGGAGAGCCAGGCGACGACCGCGTCGGCGATCCGGGCCTCGCCCGCGCCGCCTGGAACGAGGGCCGTGTTGACCGAGTCGATGGCGATGAGGTCGCGGAGCAGCTCGAGCTCTTCGGAGCCGGAGCCGGAGCCGGAGTCGGAGCCGGAGCCGGAGCCGGAGCCGGAATCGGAGCCGGAACCGGAATTGGGGCCGCCCGCCCGCCCGCCGCTCATCGATCCTCCTCGGGCAGCGGGTTCGCCTGTCGACCCTCGGTCGAGAGCAGCAGTACCGTCGCGTCCGCGCCGAGCGCCGACCGGGCGCGATCGTCGGCGAGCAGGCGGCGCACGCCCGCGAGCGTGGCAGCGCCGCACGGACCGGAGTCGATCCCGAGGGCCTCCAGGTCGTGGACTGCGCGGATCGCCTCCTCCTCGTCGACCGTGACGGCCGCGTCGAGGCCCGCCGCCAGCACCGGCCACGCTATCTCTGAGGGCGTGCCGCAGTTGAGGCCCGACATCACCGTGTGACTCGTCGGCACGCTCACCAGATCACCGGCGTTCAGCGACGCGATGATCGGCTGGGCCGCGCTCGCCTCGACGCTCAGCACGATCGGCGCGGGGGTGCCGCCCCCACCAGCGCCGCCACCGCCGCCACCCGACCGATGATGCCGCACCGCCGCCTGCGCGAGCGAGCCGACCCCGACGGGTACCGCAACGAGCTCCGCGCCGGCCACGACCCCGAGCTCGGCCAGCTGCGCGTCCGCCTCCTCGAACAGCGTCGAGTACCCGTCGACGATCCACTGCGGCACCTGCTCGTAGCCCGGCCAGGCCGTGTCCTGGATGAGCACGGCATCGGGCCCCGCCTCCTCCGCGGCGCGCGTGGCGGCGGCGACCACGTGGTCATACGGGATCGCCAGTTCGACGACCTCGGCGCCCTCGGCCGCGATGGCGTCCTTCGCCTCGGGCGTGAGTCCGTCGGGGAACCAGATCTGCGCGGGCAGGCCGAGCAGCCGCGCCGTGTGCGCGACGGCGCGCCCGTGGTTGCCGTCGGTCGCGGCGACGAGCCGCACCGGGGGAGCCTCCGAGAGGGCCGACCGCAGCTCGTCGAGCGTGAGGGCTCGGCCGGGCGATCCGACCCGGGCAGACAGCGCACGGGCGACGGCATAGGCCGCCCCGAGGATCTTGAAGGCGGGCAACCCGAGGCGGGAGCTCTCGTCCTTCACGAACACGCGGCCGACGCCGAGCTCGGCGGCGAGCTCGGGTACGTCGACGAGCGGCGACGGACGGTAGCCCGGCAGGGTCCGGTGGAACTCGATGACCTCGCTCGGCCGCTCGGTGCGCCAGGCGCGGGCGGCGGGGTTCCAGTACGCGTCGGTCATGCGCCGACCTCCTCGGCGAGGCGCAGCAGCGTGGTGCCGAGCACCGCGATGCCCGCCGCGCAGTCCTCGGGCGTCGAGTACTCGCGCGGGTTGTGGCTGATGCCGTCGTACTGCCCCCGCACGAACACCATCGCGGTCGGCGCGATGGCCGCGATCTCCTGGGCGTCGTGTCCGGCGCCCGACGAGAGTCGCATCGTCGGGATGCCGAGGTCCGCCGCGGCATCCGCGATCGCGTCCTGCACCGAAGGATCGAACGGCACCGCGGTGGTCTTCGCCATGCGCTCCGCCTCAACGCGGAGACCGGGCTGCCGCTCGGGGAGGGCGTCCAGGAACGCGGCCAGATCGGCTTCGGCCGCGGCCATGAGCGCGTCGTCGGGGTTGCGGAGGTCGACCGTGAGCTCGGCGCGGTCGGGCACGACGCTCGGCAGTCCGGGGGAGGCGCTGAGATGCCCGACGGTTCCTCGAAGGCGGCCGTAGCGGCCCGAGTCGACCATCTCGCGGACGTGCACGACCACCTGAGCCGCGGCGAGTCCGGCGTCGACGCGCAGCTCGGTCGGCGTGGTGCCGGCGTGCGCCGCTCGGCCGTGGATCGTGACCCGCTGCCACGAGATCGCCTGCACGCCGGTCACGACGCCGACGGCGAACCCCTGCTGCCCGAGCACCGGACCCTGCTCGATATGGCACTCCACATAGGCGTGCGGCGCATCGAGCCGCACCGGCCGGTCGCCGCGGAATCCGATGCGCTCGAGCTCGTCGCCGAACCGCAGCCCTGCCGAGTCGACGAGGTCGTACGCGAACTCGAGGGTGAGGCGGCCGGCGGCGACGGCCGATCCGAGCATGTCGGTGCCGAACCGCACGCCCTCCTCCTCGGTGAACGCCGCGACGACGAGCGGCCGACGAGTGGTGATGCCCGCGTCGTCGAGGCTGCGCACGACCTCGAGCGCACCGAGCACTCCGAGGCATCCATCGAACGCGCCCGCGGTCGCGACGCTGTCGATGTGCGAGGCGGCCATGACCGGCGCGAGGTCGGGCTCGCGGCCCTCGCGGCGGCCGAAGATCGAGCCCAGCTCGTCGACGGTCACCTCCAGGCCGGCGTCCTCCATCCAGCGGATGAGCAGGCGCCGCCCCTCGGCGTCCGCGTCGGTGAGCGACTGGCGGTCGACGCCGACGAGGCCGGTCGCGGCATCCGTGTAGGCGCCGATTCGAGCGAGCTGCATGAGCGAGGCCCAGAGGCGGTCGGCGTCGATCGCGAGCGTGTGCGGCGTACGAGTGGGAAGCAGATCGGTCATGCATCGACGATACGAAGGCACGACTCATCGATCGATAGCATGTAAGTCATCGGTATCGATGAAGCAGATCGAATGGTGCGACATGTACGACCTCCATCGACTTCGTCTCCTCCGCGAGCTCAAGCACCGCGGCACGCTCGCCGCGGTCGGCGAGGCGCTCGGGTACAGCCCGTCGGCGATCTCGCACCAGCTCGCGATCCTCGAGCGCGAGGTCGGCGTGCCGGTCCTCGAGCCCGTGGGTCGGCGGGTGCGATTGACGGATGCCGCTGAGCTCCTCGTCGCCCACACCGAGCGCGTGCTGCTCGAGCTCGAGCAGGCCGAGGCGGCCATCGCCGCGAGCCGCACGGATGTCTCGGGGCACGTGCGGATCGCCGCGTTCCAGTCCGCCGCGCACACGCTGATCCCGGCCGCGCTCGACCGGCTGGCCGCCGAACATCCCAACGTCGAGGTCTCGTTCCTGCACGTGCACGCCGAGCACGGGCTGCCAGCGCTGCTCGCGCGCGACGTCGACCTCGTGCTGTACGAGCAGTACCCGGGCGCACCCGTGGCGCCGATCACGAACATCCGCACCGAGCACCTGCTCGACGACGCGATGCTCGTCGCGACACCGCGTGCGCGTGGCGCGGCCGCGCTCGCCGGCCTGGCCGACGCGCGGTGGGCGATGGAGCCGCCGGGGACCCGCTCCCGCGAGTGGGCCGTGGCCGCCTGTCGTGCCGCCGGATTCGAGCCGAACGTCGGCTTCGAGTCGACCGACGTGCTCCTCCATGCGCGGCTCGTCGCACACGGGCGCGCGGTCGCGTTCCTGCCGGCGATCGTCTCCGCCGAGGCATCCGGCTGCGCCCTGGAACCGAGCGGGAGCGCACGGACGATCCGGCTCGCGCTCCGACGAGGCAGCGAGGCCGCTCCGTCGATCGCCGCGGCGCGGGCGGCGCTGCGAGCCTCGGGCGGCCCGGTGGCGTGAGTTCAGCGCGCCCGCTCGGGGCCGCCGACGCTGCCCTCGACGCTCGTCACGGTCGTGAGCAGGAACACCGCGTCCTCGAGCGCGAGCACCGCGTGCCGGTGATGGGTCAGCACCTCGATGCGGCCGTCGCGGATGTCGGTGACGTCCTGGCCGGTCACGCGCACGCTCCCGACCAGCACCTGCAGGCTGGCGGCGGCGGGGGAGTTGTGCTCGGCGAGCTCGACGCCGTCGCGGAGGGCGATGATCGTCTGGCGCATGGGTCCGTCGCGCAGGATGAGCTCCGCGCTGCGACCGTGCTCGTCCGCGAGCGCGGCGTCGAGGTGGCGTTGGGCGAGAACGTTGAGATCGGCCACGGCAGTCCTCCATCGGAAGCGGCTGTCTCCAATATGCCAAGCAGGGTGTCGGTGGGGGTGGGCAGTCGTCGAGTCAATCGGTGACGAACGTCCCACCGTCGATGACGATGTTCTGGCCGGTGACGAAGGCGCCGGCGGATGACGCGAGCCAGACGACCGCGCCCGCGACCTCCTCGACCCGTCCGAACCGGCGCAGGGGGGTGCGCTCGCGCCGCACGGTCGCGAGCGACGGATCCTCGGTGATCGGCCGTGCGAAGGCCGTCTCGATGACGCCGGGCGAGATCGCGTTCGAGCGCACGCCGTGCGGTCCCCACTGCACGGCGAGGTTCCTGGCGAGCTGCGCGTTCGCCGCCTTCGTCATGCCGTAGCCCGACAGCACCCGGTTGCCGCGGAGCCCGGCGATGCTCGACATCACGAGGAACGCTCCGCCGCCGGACTCCGCGATGACCGGCACGGCGGCGTTCGCGAGCGCCGCGACCGATCGAACATGCAGCGCGTACATCCGGTCGAGGGCGTCGAGGTCGATCGGCCCGGGCTCGTCGAGCGCGGCGCCGGCGTTCGCGACGACGGTGTGGAGTCGACCCCAGCGGTCGAGGGCCGCCGCGACGACGGCTTCCGCGGCGCCGTCGGCCGTGACATCCGTGCCGAAGCCGTGCACGTCGAGCCCCTGTCCGCGGAGGGTGGCGGCCGCGCCTCCGGGATCGCTCTCGGGCAGTCCGACGAGCAGCACCCGCGCGCCGGCGGCGGCCAGCGCTTCCGCCGTGGCCCGGCCGATGCCCGAGGAGCCGCCGGTCACGATCGCGACCTGCCCGGCGCAGGAGAAGAGGCGTGCGGGCGCGAGGTCGGAGCGCACGTGGTCGTCGGTGTCGGCCATCAGCGTCTCCTGCTCCTCGTCGAGTGCCTCCCGCCAGCGTACGGACGGGCGCCGGCGCCGATCATCGTGATTCGTGATGCACGGCATCACGACGCCCGGCACACGACACCATGGAACCGGACCGTTCGGAGCGGAAGGGGTCGCCGATGGAGACGCACGCAGGACACCGGTACGTCGTCACGGGCGCGGCGTCGGGGATCGGCGCGGCGACTGTGGACGCGCTCGCCGCGGCCGGGGCTCGGGTGGTCGCCGCGGACCTCGCCTGGGACGACCTCGCCGGAGGCGGCGACCTCGTGGAGCGGGTGGTGCTCGACGTCGCGGATCGCGCGCAGTGGGCTGAGCTCGCCGCACGTCTCGGGGGCGCCGAGGGCGCGTCCAGCCGGGCCCGCACCGGCGACGCCGGCGATCACACGCCCACCCTCGACGGCCTCGTCAACGCCGCGGGGATCACCCGCCGCGCACGCCTCCTCGACGTGACGGCCGACGACTTCGCGCAGGCGTTCGCCGTCAACTCGGTCGGCCCGGCGCTCGGCATGCAGGCGCTCGCACCGCTCATGCGGGCCGGCGGATCCATCGTGAACGTCGGTTCGGTCGCCGGCACGATGGCGCACTACGGCATCGCCTACGGCGCGAGCAAGTGGGCGCTCCGCGGCATCACGAAGACGGCGGCGATGGAGCTCGGGCCCCGCGGCATCCGCGTCAACCTCGTCAGCCCCGGGTTCATCGAGACGCCCATGACCGCCGGCGCACCCGACGACTTCCGCGAGGTGAATCTCGAGGCCACACCGCTCGGCCGCGCCGGCGGCCCCGAGGAGGTCGCGGCCGTGATCGCGCACCTGCTGTCGGCGGATGCCTCGTACGTCACGGGCACCGAGATCGCCGTCGACGGCGGGCTCACGGGGCACGGCGGCGGGCTGCCCATCGCGCGGTCGATGGGGTCGGCACGGCGACGCGGGTGACGCTCTGGTCGCGGCATCCGTCGCGGTGGTAGGAAGTCCTCATGGGGGATACGGGAACGACCTCGACCACTTCGCAGCGCTACGCGACGGGCGCGCTCATCGCCACGTCGGTCTCGGCGCTGGTGGTGAACGCGAACACCTCGGCGGTGTCGATCCTGATCCCGGCCATCTCGGCGGACACGGGGACGTCGACGGAGACGCTGCAGTGGGCCGTGACGGGTTACTCGCTCGTCGGCGCGGCCGTCATCGTCACCTCGGGCTCGCTCGGCGACGTGTTCGGGCGGCGGAGGATCTTCCTCGGCGGCCTGTTCCTCTTCATCGCGTCCTGCGTGCTCATCGCGGTCTCGCAGGAGGGCCTCGGCGTGATCGCCGGCCGCTGCATCCAGGGCGCCGCCGGCGCGACCATCCTCGCCTGCGGCATGAGCCTGCTGTCGGCGTCGAACACCGGCACGGCGCAACTGCGCGCGGTCACCCTCTGGGGCGCGGCATCCGCCATCGGCGCCGCCGCCGGTCCACTCGTGGGCGGCCTGCTGGCGTCGACGCTCGGCTGGCAGGGGCTCTTCTGGATCGACGCGGCGATCGCGGCCGCGTGCGTCCCGGTGACGCTCCTCGCGGTGCAGGAGTCCAGCGACCCGACCCGGCCGCGGTCGATCGATTGGACGGGGACCGTGCTCATCGCCGCCATCCTGGCGCCGCTCATCTTCGCGCTCACGAACGGCAGCGCGTGGGGCTGGCTGTCGCTCCCGACGCTCGGATGCTTCGCCATCACGGTGGCCGCCACGATCGGGTTCGTCGTCGTCGAGCGCCGGGTGAAGGCGCCGCTGCTCGACCTCGGGCTGCTGCGCAACAAGATCCTGGTCGGCGCGACGCTGTCGATCCTGCTCGGCTCGGGCACGATCAACGCGATCATGTACATCGTCAGCCTCTACTTCCAGGACCCGTCGACGCTCGGCATGGACGCCTTCCAGGCCGGCTTGGCCACGCTGCCGGTGGCGGCGACGGCCGTCGTGCTCGCGCCGCTCATCACGCCGATCGTCGGCAGGATCGGCGCGCGCACCACCATCGCCGTCGGCTTCGTCATCATGTCGGTCTCGTTCGCCGCGCTGGCGTTCGTGCAGGAGAACTGGACATACGCCCTCTTCGTGCTGCCGCTCGTGGGCGTCGCCGCCGGCATGAGCCTGCAGAACGGACCGTGCTCGTCGATCTCGACGGCCTGCGTCGAGCCGCGCGAGGTCGGCGCCGCGTCGGGCGTCTCGAACATGGCGCGCTACGTCGGCGCGGCCGTGATGACCGCGATCGTCGCGTCGGTGTACAGCTCGGTCACCGCGAACCAGGTGGCGGACGGGGCGTCCCAGGCCGCCGCGCTCGCCGACGCGTTCTCGTGGTCGTCGATCGCGATGGGCATCTGGTGCGTGCTCGGCATCGCGCTCGCGCTCCTCGTCGCGCGCGGCGTGACGCGCAAGCCCGGCGAGTTCGAGTACGCCTCGGCCGCGGCGTCGACGTCGCACACGCTCACCCCGCCCGACGTGGTCACGGCCGGCGCCACCGTCGACGGGAGCCGCTGACGGAGCGCACAGCGCATCCACGACGCTGATGGACTCCATCATCGATCGGCCCTTCACTGATACCTCGGCACGCGCTTGACTGGATGACACGCACGGCACCGACGCGTGCGTGAATGGAGATCCACCCGTGACATCGTCGTCCGACGGCCTGACCGCCCCCTTCGCCCTGGTCCGCTTCCGCGCGGGCGACGCCGAGCCCGCGCTCGGCCTCGTCGCGGGCGACCGGGTGCGCGCGATCGGGCCCGACGAGCTGGGTGCTCCCGACCTCAACGCATTCCTCGCCGCGGCGCCCGCGTCGTGGGATCGGCTGCGTGCCGTCGCCGAGCAGGCGGATGCCTCGTGGCAGCCCCTCGCCGAGGTGACGCTCACCGCCCCCGTCACGCCGCGGCAGGTGCTGCAGACCGGCGCGAACTACCGTACGCACGTCATCGACCTCGTGGCCGCGGGCCGCGCGAAGAACGACCCGCGCCCGATCGAGGAGCTGCGCGCCTGGGCCGCCGACATGATGGACACCCGGGCCCGCGAGGGCACCCCGTACTTCTTCATCGGCCTCCCGGCCGCGGTCGTCGGCGACGACGTGGACCTCGTGCTGCCGTCGTACAGCGACCAGCACGACTGGGAGCTCGAGCTCGCCGTGGTCATCGGCCGCGAGGCGTACCGCGTCGATCGCGAGCACGCCATGGAGCACGTCGCCGGCTACACCATCGTCAACGACATCACGACCCGCGACCTCGTGTTCCGCGAGGACATGAAGGAGATCGGCACCGACTGGTACCGCGGCAAGAACGCGCCGGGCTTCCTGCCGACGGGGCCGTTCCTCGTGCCCGCGCCGTTCGTCGCGAAGCCGGGCGACCTGCACCTCGAGCTCACGCTCAACGGCGACACGATGCAGGACGCGACCACGTCCGACCTGCTCTTCGACCTGCCCGCGCTCATCGCCGGCGCCTCGCAGAACATGCCGCTGCTGCCCGGCGACCTGCTCCTCACCGGCAGCCCGGCGGGCAACGGCATCGTGCACGGCCGGATGCTGCGCGACGGCGACGTCATGGTGGGCGCGATCAAAGGGCTCGGGGCGCAGACCGTGCGTGCGGTGGCGGAGACCCGATCATGAACACCCCCACCCAGGACCCGCGCGCGCTCGACCGCACCGACCCGGGCCGCCACATCGCCGAGGCCGCCGAGGCGTTCCGCAACTGGGGCCGCTGGGGCGACGACGACCGGCTCGGCACCCTGAACTTCATCGGCGACGCCGAGCGGGCGCACGCCGCAACGCTCGTGCGCCGGGGCGCGAGCTTCTCGCTCGCGCAGCCGTTCGACATGAACGGCCCGCAGCAGGGCTGGCGCCGCCGCACCAACCCGGTGCACACCATGCTCGACACGGGCACGGATGCCGCGGCGGGCACGCAGGGCTTCCCGCACGGCCTCGGCGGGGCCGACGACGTCATCGCCATGCCGCTCCAGTGCTCCACGCAGTGGGACGGACTCGGGCACATCTTCGACCACGGCGTCGCGTGGAACGGCCGCCCCGCCGGCTCGGTCGTGACGAGCGACGGCGACCTCGTCACGGGCATCGAGCACGCGGCATCCGCCATCACCGGACGCGGCGTGCTGCTCGACGTCGGCCGCTACTTGCGGCCCGAGGCGAGCGAGGACGGCCCCGCCGGCGAACTTCCCGACGGCTACGCCATCACGACCGCCGACCTCGAGGCGTGCATCGCCGCGCAGGGCGCCACCAGCGCGGTGGGCCGAGGCGACCTCGTGCTCGTGCGCACCGGCCGGTACGCCCGGGCGCTCCGCGAGGGATGGAACGGCTACGCGGGCGGACCCAGCGCCGGGCTGAGCTTCACAACCGCCGGCTGGCTGCACCGCACCGAGATCGCCGCGATCGCGACTGACACGTGGGGCTTCGAGGTGCGGCCCAACGAGTTCGACGACGCGTTCCAGCCGCTGCACCAGGTCGTGATCCCGAACCTCGGCCTCACGATCGGCGAGATGTGGGACCTCGAGGCGCTCGCGGCCGACTGCGCCGCCGACGGATGCTACGAGTTCCTGCTCGTGGCGCCGCCGCTGCCGATCACCGGGGCCGTCGGCTCACCCGTCAACCCCATCGCCCTGAAGTAAGCCAGCAACCCAATGGAGGGATCCTGATGTCCGCTGTCTCCCGCGTCGCGATCGTCGGTTCCGGCGTCGCCGGCACCGCCGCCGCCATCCTGCTCGCCGAGGGCGGCGTCGAGGTCGACGTCTTCGAGCGGAAGCCCGACCTGTCGGCCCTCGGCTCCGGCATCACGCTGCAGGGCAACGCCCTGCGCGTGTTCGACCGCCTCGGCGTCTGGGAGCAGGTGAAGGCGGCCGGCTACTCCTTCGACCAGACCGGCCTGCGCGCCCCCGGACCCGACGCACCGGTCATCGCCCAGATCCCCGACGCGCGGACCGGCGGCCCCGAGTACCCGGCCGTCGCGGGCATGTACCGGCCCGACCTCGCCCGGATCCTCGCCGACCGCGCGACCGAGCTCGGCGCCCGCATCCACTACGGCACGACCGTCACGAGCTTCAGCCAGGACGACGACGGCGTCGACGTGACGATCTCCGACGGCTCGACCGGCCGGTACGACCTGCTCATCGGCGCCGACGGCCTCAACTCCGACATCCGGAGGCAGCTCGGCATCGAGGTCGAGCCCGAGCGCACGGGCATGGGCATCTGGCGCGCGTTCGTGCCGCGCCCGAAGGACGTCACGCAGACCGACCTCTACTACGGCGGTCCCGTGTACATCGCGGGCTACTGCCCGACGAGCGAGGAGATGATGTACGCCTACCTCGTCGAGCCCGCCCAAGACCGGCACCTGCTCTCGCCCGAGGAGGGCGTGCAGGTCATGAAGGAGCTGTCGCAGGCGTACGGCGGCCCGTGGAACGAGATCCGCGAGTCGCTCGACGACGCGTCGCGGGTGAACTACACGTGGTTCACGAAGCACGTCGTGCCCGACGCGTGGAACCGAGGCCGGGTCGTCATCATCGGCGAGGCCGCGCACAGCTGCCCGCCCACCATCGCCCAGGGCGCGGCGCAGGCCGGCGAGGACGCGCTCGTGCTCTCCGAGCTGCTGCTCGAGCGCGACGCCGTCGACCAGGCGCTCTGGGACGAGTTCCACGCCCGGCGCCTGCCGCGCGCGACCGAGGTCGTCGAGGCATCCGTGCAGCTCGGCCAGTGGCAGATCGACCACGTGCAGGACGCGGACGTGCCCGGCCTGATGCGCCGCATCGCCATGCTCGTGAGCGAGCCCGCATGAGCGCCGCATCGTCGCTCCGGCACGCTGCGCCCGTCGTCGACGTGCACGCGCACCTGCTCCTGCCCGCGCTGCAGCAGGCGGTCGCCGGGCGCGACCCCGACGGGTTCGCAGCCGCGCAGGCGCTCGAGGCCCGCCGCAACGGTCCCGAGAGCCTCGCCGCGTCGGGTCGGATGATCCAGGAGCGCATCCCGTTGCTCACCTCCCTCGACGCGCGCCTCGCCGAGATGGACCGGCAGGGCGTCGACGTGCAGGTCGTGTCGCCGTCGCCGAGCCACTACTACCCGTGGGCGGGCGAGGAGCTCGCCGCCTGGGCGGCACGCGAGGCCAACCGCGCGATCGCGGAGCACGTCGCAGGCGCGCCCGACCGCCTGCGCGGCCTCGGGCTCGTGCCGCTGCAGCATCCGCAGCTCGTCGTCGACGCGCTCGAGGACGCCGTCGTCGGCCACGGGCTCGCGGGCGTCGAGCTCTCGTCGTTCGCGGGCGACGTCGAGCTCTCGGACGAGCGGCTCGAGCCGTTCTGGGCGCGGGCCGTCGAGCTCGACGCGGTCGTGTTCCTGCATCCGTTCGGCTGCAGCCTCGACGATCGGCTCGACCGGTACTACCTCTCGAACACCGTCGGGCAGCCCGTCGAGAACGCGGTCGCGCTGTCGCACCTCATCTTCTCTGGCGTGCTCGACCGGCATCCCGACCTCGCCCTCGTGGCCGCGCACGGCGGCGGCTACCTGCCGACCTTCCTGGGCCGCAGCGACCACGCGTGGCACGTTCGTCCAGAGGCGCACGGATGCCGCGAGCTCCCGTCGTCGTACCTGCGACGCCTGCGCTTCGACTCGCTCGTGCACGCGCCGGGCGCGCTGCGCGCCCTCGTGGACGCCGCTGGCGCCGACCGCGTGCTGCTCGGCACGGACTACCCGTTCGACATGGGAGTCGACGACCCCATCGAGCGCGTTCGGGAGGCGGGGCTCGACGCGGACGCCGAGGCGGCGATCCTCGGGGCGAACGCCGCCGAGCTCGCGGCACTGCGGCTGCCCGTCGGGAGCCGCGCATGAGGTTCGCGCGGTGGCGTGAGGCGGGTGCGGGCGGCTCCGCCGGGTCCGTCCGCGACGGCGTCGTGGAGTCCGTCGACGGCGTCGACCGGCTCGTCGCGTTCGACGACGGCACGACCGTGCGGGACCTCACGCGGGCCGGACTGCCCGCGGCGCTCGAGCGCGGGCGGGCCGCGATCGAGGCGGCCGCGGCATCCGGAGCGCTCGACCGCGCGCCCGCGCCCGCCGACGTCGAGCTGCTGCCGCCCGTCGAGCCCGCGAGCGTGCGCGACTTCGTGGCGTTCGAGGAGCATGTCGAGGGCGTCGTGAAGTCCGTCGGCGGGGGAGCCGTGGTCGACGCCGAGTGGTACGACGCGCCGACGTTCTACTTCACCAACCCGCACACGCTCGTCGGCAGCCGCGCGACCGTGCGCCCGCCGACGACCGAGCGCCTCGACTTCGAGCTCGAGGTCGCCGTCGTGATCGGCGCCGTCGCTGGGCGCGAGGGTCGCGACCTCACGGCCGAGGAGGCGGGGGACCACGTGTTCGGCTACGCGATCTTCAACGACTGGTCGGCACGCGACATCCAGGCCCGCGAGATGAAGGTGCGGCTCGGTCCGTGCAAGGGCAAGGACTTCGCGTCGACGCTCGGTCCGTGGATCGTGACCGCCGACGAGCTCGCCGGCCGGCTCGACGACGAGGGCTTCCTGCCGATCGGCATGGAGGTGCTCGTGAACGGCGAGCGGATCGGCGTCGACCTGCTCTCGAACATGGGCTGGCCGTTCGCGGAGCTCGTCGCGTACGCGTCGCGCGACTCGGTCGTGGTGCCGGGCGACGTGCTCGGGTCTGGCACGGCCGGCAACGGCGGATGCCTCGGGGAGCTGTGGGGCAGGCGGGGCGAGCTGACGCCGCGTCCGCTGCGCGAGGGTGACGAGGTCGTCATGCGCGTGGAGGGGATCGGCGAGATCCGGAACGTGGTCGGAGCGGCAGCGCCCGTTCCCGAGATCCCGCGCGCGCGGTCACGGCCGCGGAACCGGCCAGCGGCGTTCTAGGGATCGGCGCCGGAACTCCGCTCAGGCCGCCGCCGGCTCGATCCCGCTCGCCGCCTCGACCGCGAGCGAGCGCAGCCACTCGTGCTCGGGGTCGCGACGGTGCACCGGATGCCACCACATCGCGTTGTGGATGGGCGTCGCGTCGAACGGCGGTTCGAGCACGCGCACGCCGCCAAGGCTGCGGGCGTAGTCGGCAAGGCCCGCCTGGAGGAGTCCGAGGCGGTCGGTGCCGGCGATGAAGAGCGGCATCGCCAGGAAGCTCTCGACGACGGCCTCGACGCGCGGCTCGATGCCGAGCTGCTGGATCTGGCGAGTCGCCGAGGTGAACGCCGAACGCGAGAGGTAGGTGAACACCCACGGCAGCCGCCCGACATGGTCGAGCGTGACGCCGTCGGCGACCGCCTCGTT
The DNA here is from genome assembly GCF_053603635.1 of Agromyces sp. NPDC004153. Lineage (NCBI taxonomy): Bacteria > Bacillati > Actinomycetota > Actinomycetes > Micrococcales > Microbacteriaceae > Agromyces > Agromyces sp. NPDC004153. Next base: position 893,194 of record NZ_JBSGFY010000002.1, on the reverse strand, counting down.
GTCGTCGGAGGCGATGACCACCCAGGTGTCGTTCCAGAGGTCGGTGAAGGGCAGGTCGGTGAGGAATCCGTGCGGCATGAGCAGCGCGTCGGCGCCGCGAAGCCGGTTGACGGCCTCGTCGACGATCTGCGGGTTGTGCATCATGAAGCGGAACCGCACGCCGGGTGCGCGCTCGGCGGCCAGGGCGGCGATGCGGCGGCCGGTCGTCGCGAAGCTGTAGTCGGAGCCGTAGATGGAGAACTCGCGCGTCGACTGGCTCGGATCCCACTCGGCTTGGCTGTCGAACACGCGTTGCGCGGCATCCAGGGCGGCGGCCGTGTGCTCGGAGAGCCGGGACGCGAGCGGGGTGAGCTCGTAGGTGTTGCCGGTGCGCGCGAGGATCGGGTCGTTGAAGTGCGTGCGCAGGCGTGCGAGCGAGGCGCTGAGCGCGGGCTGGCTCAGGTGCAGGCGCTCGGCTGCCCGTGTGACGCTGCGTTCGGTGAGGAGCGCGTCGAGCGACACGAGCAGGTTGAGGTCGAGCCGGGAGAGCGAGGACTTGTCGGACACGACGTTGTGTTCCTTCGATGAGGGCCGGGATGCCAGTCTATCAACCGCGTCGATCCGAAGCGCTAGGGCATCGTGACCCCTGATGTGCGGCCCTGCTCATCGTCGTGGCCTCGCACACTGGATGCATGTGGAGATTCCTCAAGGCGGTCAAGAACAAGGAGCACCGCGTCGCCCCGACGACCTGGGCCGCCGCGATCGCCGCCGTCGCCTACACGTTCGCACCGATCGACCTGATCCCCGAACTCGTCCTTGGCCCCCTGGGGATCGCCGACGACCTCGGACTGTGGAGCATCTTCGCCGTGCTCTTCGTGCGCGAGCAGCAGCGGTGGCGCGCCGGCCTCGCGTCGGAGTAGGTCTGCACCAGCCGCGCGAGTCATTCGCTCGACTCCGCTCGGGCACGGGCGGCCCGAGGGGTCGGAACTGGGTGGGTGTGTTCAGCCGGCGCTGCCGGCAGCGTGCTGTGCGGCGCTGACGATCACGTCGGAGACGACGCCGGACTGCGTCATGAAGACGGCGTGGCTGGCCGGGACGTAGGTGATCTCTGCGCCGGCGCGCGTCGCCATGTGCTGCAGCATCGCCTGGTCGAAGGACATGTCCTCCGTCGCGATGACCGCCCAGCTGGGCTTGTCGCGCCAGGCTGCGTGCTTCACCGGGGTGGCGAATGCCGACATGTTGATCGGCACCTGCGTGTCACGCAGGAACGCGGCATCCTCGTCGCTGGCATCGGCAGCGAACCCGATCTTGAAGGTGTCGTGGTTGAGGAAGCCGAATCCGTCGTCGACGACGTCGATGACGAAGTTCGGAGTCGGCGCGAACCCTTCGTACTGCATCGACGTGTTCTCGCCGCTGTCGGGAGCGAGCGCCGATACGTAGACCAGTCCGGCGACCGCGGGATGGTTGCCGGCCTCGGTGATCACCGTGCCACCCCAGGAATGGCCGACGAGGATCGTCGGTCCGTCCTGCAGGTCGAGCACTCTCGTGGTGGCCGCGACGTCGTCCTCCAGCGAGGTGAGCGGGTTCTGCACGATCGTGACCCGGTAGCCGCGGGCCGTCAGGTTGTCGTACACGCCGCGCCATCCCGAGCCATCGGCGAACGCCCCGTGCACCAGCACGACGTTCTTGGTCTCCTGATCGGTCGTATTCATGTTGCTCTCCTGTCTTCTCGCGCCGGGCAACCCAGGCGGATCTCGATTCGAGGGCGACGATCGCCGCTTCCGATGTGCAATATATTGCATGTCGCCGAGGACCGCAAGCGTCTGCCGGGTTGCGGAGGGGTGGAGGATGTGCGCAATATATTGCATGCCAATACCCCCAGGTGCCGCTGCCGTGGATCGCTCACTCCTGCGCGACGACGTGTACCGGCGCCTTCGCGACGCGATCGTCGATGGCACGTTCACGCCCGGGGAGCAGCTCAAGGACGGTGAGCTCGCGGATTGGCTCGGAGTGAGCCGCACCCCGGTGCGCGAGGCTCTGCTGCGCCTCGGTGCGAGTGGGCTGGTGGTGGCTCTGCCGGGCCGATCAACGACGGTCAGCGCCATCGATGCGCGAGCGGTGCGAAATGCTCGCGACGTCGTCGCCGCAATGCACGAACTGGCCGTGCGCGAGATGGCGGGCCGGCTCAGCGGAGACGACGTCGACCGAATGCGGGACGCGAATCGCCGCTTCGCCGACGCGATCGCCGCGGGTGATGTGGGCACGGCACTGGACGTCGACGAGGAACTCCACGGCATCCCGGTCGCAGCCCTCGGAAATCATGCGCTCGAGGCCGTGCTCGAGCAGTTCGAGCCCGTGGTGCGTCGAGCGGAGCGGCTGCGCTTCAGTCGAGACGGGCACGTGTCCGTCGAGCTGCATGAGCAGCTGATCGAACTGCTCGCTGCCGGAGAGGTGCAGCGGGCAGCCTCTGTCGAGTTCGACATCTGGCACAGCCTTCCAGCCGAGGATGCGACTGACGGCTGAAGGCGTTCACCCGTCATCCAGCGGAAGCGGCATCCTCTCGCTCGACGCGCATGCGACGGAGGTTCGCTTCGGCAAGGCCGATCATCACCACGATGAGCAGGACGACCGCGGCAACCACGAATTCCGCATTCACGATGGTGGCGAGTGGGACGATCGCCCACGGCAGGACGACACCGGCGATCCCCCACCTCACGACGTCGCGCCACGGAACCCAGTATCGAAGCGACTCGGCGACGCTCGCGAGGTAGAACAGGACGATTCCTCCCGCCATGCAGACGGCGGCACCGGGCGCCAGGTGATGTCCGGCTTCGGCGACCGCAGTGCCGAGGGCGGAGGCGAACAACGCGATGCCCGAGATCAGGATGAACGGCAGGTACATCACCGCGTCTCGCAGCGCCCCGATGCGGCCGGCTGACTGGAGCCTGCGCAAGCCCGCCTCCGCCGAACCGGATGCATAGCGGAAGAACACCCAGGCGAGGAGCGAGATGGCGAGGAAGGCGAGAACCGCGGTCACGCCCGAAGCGAGCGTCCAGTGCGCGTCGAGCTCGGCAATCGTCGCCAGGATCGACTCCCCGAACACGATGACGACGAGAAGGCTCACCCGCTCGAGCAGGTGATCCACATTGAGCGAGCTCTGCAACCACTCCGCCTGACCGCCGAGGGAGGCGAGCAGCACGACCTCGACGGCGATCGCGACCGCCCACAGCACGTACTGCGCGGGCGGAGGAACGACCGCCGACACGAGCCAGAGCGCCGCAGGCAATCCGCTGTAGGCGATCGGTCGCCACCAGGGCACTCCGATGGCGCGGCGCTTCACGAGCCACGGCAGCATCCAGACGAGGCGGATGACGGCGTTCCCGACGGCGAAGGCCCATGCCCGCTCGGTGAGCGCCTCCGGAACCGCTGCCGCCATGACTCCGATCGCGAGCATGGCGACCGTGACCGCGGCCCAGAGCAGCGGTGTGATGCGAGCACCGAACAGGTTGAGGGTCAGCGTCATGTTCACCCATGCCCACCACGCCGGCGCGAAGAGCACGAAGAACACGAGCGCGTCGGCCCAGTCGGGGTCGCCATGCATGCCGTGGGCGACCTGCCCGATGTAGGCGACCATGACGAGGTCGAAGAACAGCTCGAGCCAATGCACACGACGCCCGCCGGCGACGTCCCTCTCGGATCCCTCGGTCACGCCGTCAGCCTAGGACTGATCAGGCCGCGGTCAGGGCGGCGATCGTGATCTCGATCGGAGTGTCGACGCGCACCGCGCGATCCCCGCGGGGCGCCAGCAGGCCCCGCTCGTCGGCGCGATAGAGCTCGGCGAGGCTCTCGGCCACGTGGGGACGGAAGCCGGCCTCGACCAGCGCGGGCGCCCATGCGTCCTCGGGCAGCACGGCGACCTCGAGCTCGCGCTCCAGCGCCGCTCCGAGAACCGCGGCGACCTCCCGTTCGGAGTACGCGGGCCCGAGCACGTCGATCGAGGTGCTCGTGGCATCCGGCGACAACAGCGCCCGCGCGGCAGTCGCGCCGAGATCGCGAGTCGCCACCATCGGAACCGGGACATCGGCCGACGCGGCGAAGACCGGGTAGACCCCGGCACGTGCGGCCTCGATGAGGTCGCCGACCTTCTCCTGGAAGTGCCCCGAACGGAGCGCGGTCAGCACGGTGCCCGTCGCCCGCAGCGCCTGTTCCATCCGGTGCATGCCGCTGATGGGGCCGGTGCCGTCGGGAAGGTCGGCTCCTCCGGCGGAGAGCATGACGACGTGCGGGACCTCGCTGTCGGCGACCGCGCCGGCAACCGACGTCGTGATCGCGTCCGCGTAGGCGTCGAGGTCGTCGACCGTGAGATCGAACGGCAGGAGGACGAAGAGACCATCGCACCCGGTGATCGCATCGCGCACGGCGGCCCGATCGCCGAGATCGACGACACGGACCTCCGCGCCCTGCCGCGTCCATTCCTCGACGCGCTCGGGGTCTCGAACGAGTACCCTCACCTCCGCTCCGTCCGCAAGCAGGTGACGCGCCGTCGCCGATCCCACGCGTCCCGTCGCTCCGGCTACTGCATACATGAGTCGCTCCCTTCGTTGATGGTGTTCGCTCATCCGACGGTATGGGAGTCGCGCCGGCGTAACCATGCTGGTTCTTCCACACTTCTTGTTCATTCGTCCGACTGGACAGGACGTCAGAGCATCCTGTGCGGCACTATGGAGCCATGGATGCACCGTGGGAAGGCCGAGACCGCGTCGCCCGGGTCCTGCAGACGCTGCGGATGCGCGGAGTCTTCTACTGCCGGTCCGAGCTCACCGAGCCGTGGGGGCTGGAGATGCCGGCGATCACCGACTCGGTGAGCTTCCACGTGCCGACGGTCGGATCGTGCTGGCTCCGCGTCGACGGCGTCGACCCCGTGGAGTTGCGTGCCGGCGACCTGGCACTCGTGCCGCACGGCCGCGGGCACGACATCCTGAGCTCACCCGACCTGGGGTCGTCACCCCGGGTCGACCGCCTCCCGCAGGATTACCTGGGGCCGCACTACTCGGTGCTCCACCACGGCGGTGGCGGGCGGGCGACGCAGCTGATCTGCGGAATCGTCGCGTTCGACGACCCCGCCGCCCGAGAGCTCGTGCGCGGCCTGCCGAGTGTGCTGACGGTGCGAGGCGACGAGCCCGTGATGGCGTCGTCGGTGCGCGACACGCTGCGCCTCATGGCCGACGAGCTGACCCGCGCGCAGCCCGGCGCGGAGGCCGTCGCAACGCGGCTCTCCGACATCCTCGTCGTGCAGGCGATCCGCGGCTGGCTCGCGCACGATCCCACCGCCCGCGACGGCTGGCTGCTGGCACTGCAGGACGATCGGGTCGGCAGCGCCCTCGAGTCGATGCACGCCGAGCCCGGCCGCGCCTGGGACCTCGAGCAACTCGCACGCACCGCCACGATGTCGAGGTCGGCGTTCAGCGCGCGCTTCACCGGCATGGTGGGCGAGCCCCCCATGGCCTACCTCACTCGCTGGCGCATGAACCTCGCGGCCAACCGGCTCCGCGATGACCGCGCCACGGTCGCACAGGTCGCCACAGAAGTCGGCTACCAGTCCGAGGCCGCCTTCACCCGCGCGTTCGCCCGCACCATGGGCCAGACGCCGGGCGCGGTGCGCCGGCGGGCAGTGTCGAAGCCGAATGCCATGTGAGGGGACGGCCGGCGCCCACGCGGGCAGAACCTTCCGACGCTCGCCGATCAGTCGATGTCGTCCCGTGGACTCGGTTACTGCGCGAGCGCGTGCTCGGGTGTGACGACGGCGGTGAACTGTCGGAAGATCTCGGTCGCCGTCGGCGCGGACTGGTCACCGTCCTTGCTCGCGGTCGTGTAGACGACCATCGTCCAGCCCTCTTCCGGGAAGGTGCCGCCGGCACCGAAGTAGCCGGACAGGCCCGGGTTGAGGAACACCCAGCCATCGAGCTGGAGGAAGCCCATCGCCCAGTACTGCTCATCCGTCCACGGCCCGAGGCCCGCGGTGCTCGCTGCGAACTGCAGGTCATGGAGCTCGGGGCTCAGCAGCGAGCCGTCGCCGAGGGCATCCAGGAACACGCGCACGTCCTCCTGGTCGGCGCCGACGCCGCCTGCCGTGTACGTCCACGTCGGGCTCCAGTTGGTGACGTCCTCCCAGACGCCGCGCTCGTCGCTGTACCCGTGGAGCACGGGTGACGGCCAGTTCGCGTCGAAGGCGGCGGTCGAGTCGTCCATGCCGAGCGCGTCGAAGATGTCCTCCTGCAGCAGTTCGCCGACGGGACGCCCGGTCACCTCCTCGATCACCTGCTGGAGAATCAGCGTGTTGGTGTCCGAGAACAGCCAGTCGGTGCCGGGGGTGAACACCGGTCCGCCTGCGACGCCGATGTCCACGAGGTCCTGGATCGCCCAGTGCTGGAACGGGTCCGCCCACAGTCGATCGAGGAACGACTGGATCTCCGTGTAGTGCGGGTAGCCGCTCGTGTGGTGCAGCAGCATGTCGATCGTGACCTGGTCGGCCGCCGGCAGGTCGGGGAACCAGGTGGAGAGCGGATCGTCGAGCGACAGCGCGCCGGCCTCGACCTGCTGCAGGACCACGGTCGTGAACATCGGGGTCGAGAGGTTGCCGAGGAGGTGGTGCATGTCGGCGGTCGCCGGCACGCCGGTCATCGACTCGCCGAGCGCGCCGACGAGCACCGGCTCGCCGTCGTGCCAGACGCCCGCGATGACGGCGTTCAGGCGGGCGTCGGTGAACTGCGAGTGCACGATGCCGCTGAGCTCGTCAGCGGTCGTGGTGTCGGCGAGGCAGAGCTCCTCGCGCAGGCTCGTTCCCGCGGGGCACCCTGCCGCGTCTGAGATCGGGGGTGAAGTCGGCGTCGGCGTCGGCGTCGGCGCGGGATCGGCCGTGCAGCCGGCGAGCAGCAGCGCGATGAAGACGAGGACCGGGACCCCCGAGAGTCTCATGGGGGAACTGTAGCGCTCATTCGCGAGCGCGCTCCTGCAGCGATGCATCGCGCAGGGCGGCCTGAATGTCCCGAATGATCGATCCGAGGATGCCGGAGGCGAGAAGTCCTGGGCCGAGCGGACCGGCGGAGTCCTCCCCGACCGGAGGCAGCTGGCGAAGGGCCGACCTCGTTCGGTCGGTCATGTGCGCGAGCTGCCAGGAGATCTCGTCGTGGACGGCCTCGGGCCGATCCGGAGCGGCCAGCCCGGCGGCCTTCGCGGCATAGGCGGCAGCGCCGAGCGCGTGTGCGCCCATGTGCGCGACGCCGGCGGCCTGGGCGGCGGCCCGAGCGGCCGCCACGGCCGCGGGAGTGCTCACGGCTCGCGAAGCCCGACCGGCGACGAACCGTCGGCGTATCTCACCGGCCGTGTCGAGCTCACCGCGGGCGAACGCCCGAGCCCGAGCGATGGCATCACGTGGTCGACCGTCGTCCGGAGCCTCCGTCTCGAACACGACCAGGACCCGCTCGGCGCAGTCGGCCGCCCACGCGGCGACCTCACGGCGATCGGATTCGCTCAGCGACTGCGAGGAGGGCATGTCAGCAGCCTCGCACACGGCGCACCGGCCGATCCTCGTGGGCACGCCGGCCGTGCAGACGCTCAGGCCGCTGCGACGCCCTCGGCGAGCGCCGCGCGGGCGAGGGTGAGGTGCCGCCGGGTCGTGTCCGCGGCATCCGCATCGTCGAGCCACTCGTGGCCGCCCCACTCGCTGCACAGCGTGCCCGCGAACTCGGAGCCGGCGAGCAGCGTCCCGAGGTCGCGGATCGGGGCCGACACCCGGCCGTCGGCGTCGTCGAGGTCCCAGAACTTCAGGTGGAAGGCACCGACCAGGGGCAGGATGTCACGGAGGTCCGAGGCCTGCGATCGGCCGAACCGCACCAGCAGGTTCATGTACAGGGTGTGGATCACGGGCGGCACCGCGCCCGAGCGGAGCAGCTCGACGACGGCGCCCGTGGTCGCGGGGTCGCGCCAGTCGGTTGCGAGGCGGGTCAGCAGGTCCGGCGGGAGATCCGCCCGGGCGAGCCGCTCGAGGTAGGTCGTCGGCAGCGCGGGCATGAGCATGCTGATGTCGACGAGCACGCGCACGTGCGGGTCGTCGACGCCGGCGATCAGGTCGATCGCCGCGGCGGTCGCCGGCGAATCGGGGGTCTGCTGCCCCTGGATCTCCTCGTAGAGCACGAGGTCGAGCTCCTGCAGGCTGGGCAGGAGCCATCGGAGCAGGGTCTCGCCGGCCTGGCCGATGGGCAGCCGGACGCCGGATGCGCCGACGCGCCGTGCGGCGTGCAACTGGGGGAGCAGGAAGGCCAGGCGTTCCGACTCGCTGCGTCGTCGGGCGCGTCCGGCCCAGTCGTCGAGGCTTGCGCCGACGATGCTCACGCTGCCGCCGGCGATGTCGAGCTCGCGCCGCAGGGCGTCGACCTCGACGTCGGAGGGCACCGGGAACGATCGCCACAGCTGGCCCGGCTCGAGCTCGATCGTCGGAGCGACCCCATCGGTCACGATCCCGACGGCGATCTCGGGAGCGGTGCGCTCGGCCCGGATCACGTCGGGCGTCCAGTTGAAGGCGCTCGCCGACAGGGTCCACTGGACGGGGAGTTCGGTGGTCACGGCGGGTCCTCGAGGGTCAGGCGACATCGCGGGAAGCGGAGGCCGCTGAGGCCGGCGCATCGAGCACGAGGATGCGGTCGACGTGGAACGGGAGGGTGAGCGGGCCATCGGGTCCGGCCTGCAGGTACGGGATGGCGAGCCGGAACGAGACGGAGACGTCATGAGCGCCCGGATCCAGCATCCGTCGCCCGCGGATGACGATCCGGTCCTGCAGGAACCACCATCCCCGCTCGTGCACGGCGGCAGCCGGGTCGATGAGGCGGCCGCCGAGTGCGATGACGACGGCGTGCACCACTTCGCCGTCGACGATCACCTGGAGGGAATCGAGGCTGGCGAGCGGCAGCGACCGGATCCACGGGAGGCTGAGTCGGAGCGCGAACCCGTCCTCGGTCGAGGAGAGCGCGTCGTCGCGAAGCGCCGTGAGGGTCACGTCGGGCTCACTTCTGTGAGACCGGCTCGCCGGCGGCGACCCACTCGTCGAACATGGTGCGCACCATCGGCTCGAGCGTGGTCGGCCACCAGTCGCCGCCCTCGACCGCCTCGCCGAGGTCGTCGGGGGTCGGGATCGTCACCCGGCCGGTCGCCGCCCACTCCGCGCTGCGCGGGAAGAGCGCGCGGAAGGCCGGGTGGCCGATCGCCGCGACGTTGTGGCCGATGCCGATCGAGACCGCGCGACCGGCGCCGTACTCGACGGTCCAGGCGACCGGATGCTCCTCGCCCATGCCGGGGAGGGCGCGCCACTGCGACGGCACCTGCGTGTAGCGCAGCGGGTTGTCCCAGCCGGTGAGCAGGACGGTCTTGCGCACGCCCTCGGGCCACTCGAGGCCGACGTAGAGGTCGTCGCCGTAGTGCGGGAACTCCGCCGGCCAGCCCGCGGTGATCGGGTGCTCCTCGGCCGTGTGCAGCAGGAAGTCATTGTTCGGGGCACGCCGCGAGGTGGTCTCGCGCATGACGCCGCCGAGGAGACGTTCGTACTCGGGATCCCAGCCGACGCCGCCGGCGAGCGTGGGGTGGTAGGCGATGAAGCCCTTGCCGTTCGCCACGAAGTCGAAGAGCGCCTGCTCGGCCTCGGGCCCGAAGCGCTCCTCGGGCACGTCGCGCCACGGGTCGTGGCGGCCGTAGTAGTTCACGATGACGAGGTCGTACGGCTCGAGCGTGGCCGCGGTCGCGCCGCGGAACTCCTCGGTGACCCGCACGTCGAACCGGCCGGTGCCCTCGAGCAGCTGCGTGAGGGCCGGCGTGGTGGCGCGCCAATCGTGGTGGACGTCGGTCATCCCGGTGATGATGAGCGTCCGGATCTTCGACTCGGGCATGGCACTCCTTCGTGTCTCAGGCGAGCTCGGCTCACTTGAGACGAAAAGGTACACCCTTATGTCTGAAAAGGGAAGAAGCGGGTCAGGATGCCGCCATGACCTCAGAGATCGTCGGCCGGCCGTCGGCGAACCAGCGAGGGAAGGTCGCATCGAAGAGCTGCTCGCGCACCATCTCGGCCCCGCCGCGGAGCGGCTCCTTCTCGTCGCCCAGCGAGCGCACGATCTGGAGGTCGCGCGTGGCGAGCGGGAGCGAGAGCTCGTACACGCGCTGCCGGACCTCGGCGAGGAAGACCTCGCCGGCCGACGAGACCGCGCCGCCGACGACGATCACCCCGGGGTTGAACATGTTGACGAGCGCCGCGATGGACTCGCCGACGAGCCGCGCGGAGCGCTGGATGAGCGAGATCGCCAGGGCGTCGCCGTCCATCGCGGCCAGGGCGATGGCCTCGGGCGTGATGGGTGCTCCGCCGTCGACGACGCGCGCGAGCGCGCCGCCGCCGCCCTCGGCGACCGCGAGCTCGGCGTCGCGCACGAGCGCCCAGCCGCCGGCCTCGGCCTCGAGGCATCCGATCTTGCCGCAGCGGCATTGCGCGTCGGAGTCGCGCACCCGCACGTGGCCGATGTCACCCGCCGCGCCGTTCGCGCCGCGGTGGATGCGTCCGCGCGAGAGCAGGCCGGCGCCGATGCCGCTGCCGACCTTGCAGAAGATGAGGTCGAGGGTGTCTTCGTCGCGGCGCGCGCGCTCGCTGAAGACGAGCAGGTTGACGTCGTTGTCGACCCAGGTGGGGGCGTCGAAGCGCTGCTCGAAGCGGCGGCGCACGTCGAAGCCGTTCCAGCCGGGCATGATCGGCGGGGCGACCGGGCGGCCGCTCTCGAAGTCGACGGGACCGGGGATGCCGACCGCGACGCCCCACACGGGCACCTCGGGGTGACGGGCGAGGATGTCGTCGAGCATCTCGAGCGCCTTCTCGATGGTCTCGGCGGGGCCCTTCGCGATGTCCCACTGCTCGTGGCTGTGGTCGATGATGTCGCCGTCGAGGGACGCGATGCCGACGCGGATGTGCAGGGCGCCGAGCGCGCACACCACGATGCGGCCCTGCTCGGAGCGGAAGCGGAGCGTGCGCGGGGCGCGGCCGCCCGACGACGGCCCGAACTCGCCGTCGGCGAGGAAGCCCATGTCGATGGCCTGGTCGACGCGCTGCGTGACCACGCCACGGCCGAGCCCGGTGACGCGCCCGATCTCGGGACGCGTGGTGGCCTCGCCGGTTCGGACGAGGTTCACGATGCGGAGCAGGCTCGTGACCTCATCGGTCTGGGCGCCGAAACGGAGGGTCGACTCGCGTGTCATGCACAAGATTCTGACACAACGAACGTCCTCCAGCGTCGATTTCAGCTCGACTATGGACATTCGGGCTAGGAACTTTTGTATAGTCGAGACGGAAGTCGACGGCAATGAGGCGGGAGCGCACGCATGACGTGGGGTGTCGGAGTGATCGGTGCCGGTCCGGGAGTGGCCGCGCTGCACCTGCCGACGCTCGAGCGCCTGCGCGACTCGTTCACCGTCGTACACGTCGCCGACAACGGCGGTGGACGGGCCGCCGAGCTCGCCGCCAGGGTCGGCGCGACCGCATCGCACGGCACCGCCGAGCTCCTCGCGGATCCGGCCGTCGAGGTCGTCGCCATCTGCAGCCCGCCCGCCGAGCACGCCCGGCAGATCCGCGAGGCCATCGCGGCGGGCAAGCGCGCGATCCTCTGCGAGAAGCCGCTCGCGACCACCGAGGCCGAGGCGGAGGAGGTCGTCGAGGCCTGCCGACGCGCCGGCGTCGTGCTGCTCGTCGCCACGAACCACCTCTACGACGAGGCGTGGGACCGCGCGAAGCGCCACCTCGTCGCCCTGCAGTCTGAGGTGCGGTCCATCACCGCGACCGTCGCGCTGCCCCCGAACGGACGCTTCCACGAGGTCGTGACCGAGCTCGCCGCCACACCCGCGGGACCGGCTGGCGGACGCGGCGCGCCCGACCTCGCCGATCCGGAGGTCGCGGCATCCGTCGTGCGCCAGCTGGTCGTCGGACTTGCCGTGCACGACCTGCCCGCGGTGCGCGACCTGGCGCCCGACTTCGAGGGCGTCGACTTCGCCGCACCGGTCGCGCCGATCGGGTACACGATCGGCTTCCGATCGAGCGGCATCCCCGTGCTGCTGACGGCCGTGATGCTGCCCGACGGGCCCGATCCGGTCTGGCGGCTCTCGATCGCCACGGTCGCCGACCGCGTCGACGTCGACTTCCCGCCGGCGTTCGTGCATGCGGGCAGCGCCGTGGTGCGGGTGCGCGGCGGGGACGTGCGCGAGACGACCTACCGGCGCGACGCCGAGGACGGGTACGTGCGCGAATGGCGCGCCCTGGCCGCCCTGCTCGACGGGTCGGCGACGGCGGAGTACCACGAGATCCTCGACGACGCGCGATTCGCGATCTCGCTCGCCGACGCGGCGGCCGACGCGGTGCGCCGGGGACTCGACCCGGTGCAGCCGGGGGTGCAGGCGTGAACGGCCTGGACCCGACTCCTGTCGTCGCGTCGCTCGACGCCTACCGCGTCGCCGTCAGCGGCCTGCCGATGCGAGCGCGACACGCGAGCCGAGCCGAAACCGAGGCCGGCGCGATCGTGGTCGTCGACGGAATCACGGGCTGGTGGGATGCCGCGGCGGCGGCCGTCGACGCGGGCGCCCTGGCCGTGCTCGTGTCCGAGCCACGCGCGGTGCCGGTCGACCGCGTGAGGGGGCTCCTCGAGACCTCGACGGCGCCGATCGTCGTGCACCGAGCCCGACTACGCCTGGACCTGGTCGACCAGGCGGTCGCCGCGCGCGATGGCGCGCCAGCGCGGATCGTGGTCGCCGAGGCCCGCGGCTCGACGGACGGCCTGAACGCGATCGTGCGCGACGCGGTCGGCTGGATCCGCGCACTCGGCGGCGCCCGCATCGAGGTCGCGTCGGCGGCCGCGACGGCACGCGGCGGGACCGGGTTGCTGCGGTCACACGACGCGCGCGTGGTCGGGTCGATCATCCTCGCGGCATCCGAGCCGAGGGGTGAACTGCTGCGCGTCCGCGCCCTCGGCGAGACCGCGACCGAGGTCGAGATCGACGGGGCCATGGGGCGCTGGGAGGTCGCGACGAGCACGGCCGAGGGTCGCACGATCGCGCCGACCCGGTTCGAGGAGGGGGAGCGTGCGGCGCTGCGTCGGGCCGTCGACGCGGTGGCCTCGGGAGCGACGCACCTGCCCGACCTCGAGGACCTCCTGCACGACGCGGCGGCGGCCACGGCGCTCTCGCCGTTCGTCCCGGAATCAGCACTCTTTAGTTGAAAACAGACGAAAGATCGCCTAGAATCGACGTGACGTCGGGATCCATTCGGATCCGATCCTCACCGTGACGCTGCGGAGGAGGGCACAACCGGTCGCGTCGACGGCCCGATCGTTCGGGCGATCAACGAATGTCGCTTTCTCCGCTGAGGCTCCGCCTCCTCGTCGCGTCGCTCCTGACCGTGTCCATCCTCGGTGCGCTCGACCACACCATCGTCGCGACCTCGCTCGCAACCGTCGGCGGCGAGCTCGGCGCGCTCGAGCAGATGAGCTGGGTCGTCGTCGGCTACACGCTCGCCAGCACCGTGCTGCTTCCCGTGCTCGGCAAGGTCGGCGACCTCGTCGGCCCGCGGCTCGTGTTCCTGTCGTCCCTCGTCGTCTTCCTCGTCGCCTCGCTCGCCTGCGGGTTCGCCCAGGACATGACGCAGCTCGTGATCGCCCGGGTCGCCCAGGGCATGAGCTCCGCCGGCCTCCACCTGATGTCGCAGACGATCGTCGCGCACGTGACGACGCCGCGCGACCGCCCCAAGTACATGAGCATCATCGGGGCCGCGTTCCCGATCGCGATCCTCGTCGGCCCGGTGCTCGGCGGCGCCATCACCGACTACTGGGGTTGGCCATGGGTGTTCTGGATCAACCTGCCGTTCGGCCTCGCCGCGCTTGCGCTCGCGGCGTTCGCGATCCCGCACATCGAGCCCGGCCGGCGTCGCCGCTTCGACGTCGCCGGATCCGTCGTCTTCACGCTTGCGTTCGTCGCGCTCGTGCTCGCGGTCACGTGGATCGGCGACCCTGCCGCCGTCACCGCTGCGCTCGTGGCCTTCGTGCTCGCCGCGATCGGCTTCGCCGCGTTCTTCGCCATCGAGCTGCGCGTGCCCGAGCCGATCGTGCCGCTCAAGTGGTTCGCCGACCGCACGGTCGCGGCCGGTGTCGCGCTCTCGGCGATCATCGGCATCGGGCTGTTCTCGGTCACGGCGTACCTGCCGACGTACTTCCAGATGGCCTACCGCACCACCGCCACCGTGTCGGGCCTCGTGCCGATCGCGACCGTGTTCGGCATGCTCGTGTCGAACCTCGCGACCGGATGGCTCGTCAGCCGGACCGGGCACTACCGCGTGTACCCGATCGCCGGCACCGCGCTCGGAGCGGCCGGCCTGCTCGCGATGGCGCTGCTGCCGGTCGGCACGCCGCTCTGGGTGCCGATGGCGGTCATGGCCGTCGTGGGCATCGGCACCGGCGCCTTCATGAGCCTGGTCGTCGCCGTCGTGCAGGGCGCCGTGCCGCGCAGCGAGACGGGCACCATCACGGCCACCGTGAACCTCGTGCGCCAGTTCGGCTCGACCGTTGCCACGGCCGTCATCGGCGGCGTGATCGGCGTCGGCGTCGCCGCGGCCCTGCCGGCCGGCCTCGACGCCTCGACGCTCACCCCGCAGTTCGTGCATCAGTCCTCGACCGCGGTCCAGGCCGAGGTCGCGCAGCTCTACGGCGGGCTGTTCGTGCCGGTCTTCATCGCCCTCGCCGTCACCTACGCCCTCGGCGTCGTCGCCGCCGTGCTGCTGCCCGCCGGGCAGCTGTCCGACGAGCACGAACCGGCCGCCGAGCCGACCGAGCCGACCACCGACCCCGCGTCCGAACCGCTCACCGCGTGAGCCCGCACGACCTCGAAGACCCCGAAGAGGAGATCCACATGTCGCACCACCCCACGATCGCCGTCGTCGGCAGCGGGCCGATCGGCTCCGCCTACGCCCGCCTGCTCCTCGAGGGCCTGCCCGACGCCCGCGTCGTGATGTTCGAGGCCGGACCGCAGCTCACCGACATCCCCGGGGAGAGCGTGCGCAACATCGCCGACCCGACCGAGAAGGCCCGCGCCCGCGAGCGGTCGCAGGGCCCGCAGGCGGGGGAGTTCCGCGAGTCGCTCGGCATCCCCGGCGGCACGGTCGTCGAGGGCATGTTCACGGCCCGGCAGGGCACGCACCTGTTCGACTTCGGCGGCGACGGATCGGCGCACGCGTCGACGTTCCCGGCGGCGGCCGCCGCCACGAACGTCGGCGGCCAGGGCGCGCACTGGACGTGCGCCATCCCACGTCCGGCCTTCAGCGAGAAGGTCCCGTTCATCGCCGACGACGAGTGGGACGACCTCATCGCCACGGCCGAGGGCCTGCTGCACGCGCAGAGCGCAGCCTTCGCCGACTCGGCGGTCGGCGGCGGCATCCGGTCGCTGCTCGAAGAGGAGTTCGCGGGCGAGCTGCCCCAGGGCTACGGCCCGGGCACGCTGCCGGTCGCGGGCGACCCCCAGCCCGACGGCTCGATGCGCTGGGCCGGCGCCGACGTGGTGCTCGGTCCGTTGATCGAGCCCGGCAACCCCCTGTCCGAGCGGTTCGAGCTGCGCGACCTCACGCTCGTGCGCCGCGTCGAGCACGATGGCGACCGCGTGACCGGCGTCACGGTCGAGGACCTGCGCACGAAGGAGACGAGCTTCGTGCCCGCCGACCTCGTCGTGGTCGCGGCCGACGCGTTCCGCTCGCCGCAGCTGCTGTGGGCCTCGGGCATCCGCCCAGCCGCCCTCGGGCACTACCTCACCGAGCACCCGGTCGTCATCTCCACGGTGGCCCTCGACGCCGAGAAGATCGGGCGCTTCGCGACCGAGGGGCAGCTCGACGAGGAACTCGCGCGACGGGCGGCCAACCCCGCCGACCCGGTCGCCGCGGTGAACCGCATCCCGTTCTCGGAGCCGGGCCATCCGTTCTCGCTGCAGGTCATGTACTCCGAGAACACGCCGTTCCCGATGCCCGAGGACGCCCCGCACGCCAGGAACCGCTGGGGCTACGTGAACATGGGCTACGGCATGCGCAAGTTCCCGCGCTACGAGGACGCCGTCACGTTCGACGACGCCGAGCTCGACTACCGCGGCTTCCCGAACATGACGATCACGTACGAGCTCACCCCCAGCGAGCTCGAGGAGATCGAGGCCGCGACCGAGCGGCTGCGGCGTGCGGGCGGCGCGCTCGGCGCGTTCGTCGCCGAGCCCAGGCTCATGCCCAACGGGTCGAGCCTGCACTACCAGGGCACCATGCGCATGGGCGCCGACGACGACGGCACGTCGGTCGCCGACCCGTGGTCGCGCGTCTGGGGCTACGACAACCTCGTCGTCGGCGGCAATGCGCTCATCCCGACCGCGACCGCGATGAACCCGACGCTCATGAGCGTCGCGATCGCGGTGCGCGGCGCCCGCAAGGCCGTCGAGCAGCTCCGAGCGGATGCCGCGGCATCCGTCACGGCGACCGCCTGACCCGCACGACCCGACCGACCCACCAACCCAGAGAGAGCGAGCGAAGGTGCTTCTCGAACGAGACCTCCTCCAGTCCACCGGCTTCCGCAATGTCCGCGAGGACGGACGCGTGACCGGCTTCCAGTTCCGCGTGCGCATGCCCTCCTATCGGGGCATGGCGGCGTCCCTCATCGACGGCATCGCGGTGCGCGTCGGCGATCTCGTCGATGTGGGTCCCGACGTGCCGCGCTGGACGTTCGGCGGCCGCACGTACACGCTGGCCGAGCTCTGGGACGGCGACGGCGTGCGCTGGCAGCTCGAGGACGCCGCCGTCGTCACCGTGCCGCTCGAGGGCGGGCTCCCGCAGGGCATCCACGAGGTGTCGATCGAGCTCCGCCTGCGCATGTCGTACATCCCCGAGGAGCACCAGCCGAGCACCTACCGGGTCACGCGACACCTCACGCTCTCGCCCGAGGGCGACGGCGGGCCGTTCCAGTACGGCGTCTCGCTCTACAGCTACATGACCGACTACGGCACCGTGCTCGACCTCGAGACGGCGCTCGCCCACGTCGCCGACGTCGGCGCGACGGGCGTCGAGATCCTCGGCGAGGGCCACATCGCGGGCTACCCCGAGCCCACCACCGAGTGGATCGACCGCTGGTTCGCGCTCCTCGACCAGTACGGGCTCGAGCCGACCAACTACGGCTCCTGGATCGACACCCGCCTGCACTCGAGCGGGCCGAACGCGCGCCGGCTCTCCGTCGAGGAGGGCGCGGGCATGCTGCAGCGCGACCTGCGCCTGGCCGAGCGCCTCGGCTTCCGCTTTGTGCGCCCCAAGATCGGCGTCGTCTCGAGCGACCTCGTGCCCGACCCCATCTGGACCGAGTCCGTCGAGCGCTCGCTCGACCTCGCGGCCGAGCTCGACGTCGTGATCTGCCCCGAGATCCACTCGCCGACGCCGATCAGGCACCCGGTCGTCGACGACTACATCGACCTCATCGAGCGCACCGGCACGAAGCACTTCGGCCTGCTGCTCGACACCGGCATCTTCCAGGACCGCCCCATCCCGCTGCGGCCAGGCGAGCTGCCCGGCCAGCGCCCTGCGTTCCTCGACGGCATCGGCGTGGATCCCGCCGACATCGCCGACATCGCGAAGTACGTCGTGTTCATCCAGGCGAAGTTCCACGACATCGACGAGCACCTCGAGGACCAGCAGATCCCGTGGGAGCCGGTCCTCCGTGCGCTGAAGGACGCCGGGTACAGCGGCTACCTCTCCAGCGAGTACGAGGGCGAACGCACCCCGTGGCGCTCGATCGAGCAGGTCCGTCGCCAGCACTCCCTCATCCGCCGCATCGCCGCCGGGCTCTGAGCCGCGGCATCCGCTTCACCGCATCACACAGACAGGAACGACCATGCCGAACGGACTCATCCAGGACGACAGCCTGCGCACGCACCCCGAGGGGCTCGCCCTCTCGCTCACCCTGCCCTGGTACCGCAGCCTCTGGCTCTCGTCGGTCTCGACCCTGCGCCTCACCGTCGACGGCGAGCCGGTGGATGCCGCGGACCTCGCGTTCGAGCTCGACGGTGTGCGGTACACCCTCGACGAGCTTCCCGAGCAGCACGACGTGCTCTGGTACCTGCAGGCGCACCCGCTGCTCGTCGTGCAGCGCGCGGAGCCGATCGCGCTCGGCGAGGCGCACGACGTCGAGCTCTTCGGCGAGCTGCGGCTGCCCTATATGCAGATCGCACCGGGCGCCGACGGCGGGCCGGGCGTGTACGTGCCGAACGTCGTCCGCCAGGTGCTCACGCTCACGGCCACCGACCACGACGCGGCGCCGCCGGCACTGGTGACGGATGCCGCGCCGCCGGCGTCCGCCGCCGCGGAGGACCCCTTCAAGCTCGGCCTCACGCTCTACTCCGCCAGCGCGGAGTTCCGCGCCGGCTGGTACGACTTCGAGGGCCTGCTCGATCGCGTCGCCGAGCTCGGCATCGGGCCGGGCATCGAGATCGTGGGGTCGCAGGTGCTGCCGACCTACCCGGTCGTGTCCGACGACTTCGTGCGCACGTGGCGGTCGGCGTTCGACCGGCACGGATTCGACGCGAGCTCGTTCGGGGCGAACCTCGACATGGGGCGCCGCCGCGACCGCGACATGACCCCCGACGAGGAGTTCGCGTTCAGCGAGACCCTGTTCCGCGGCGCCAAGCGGCTCGGCTTCCCGCTCGTGCGCATCCAGAGCGCCAAGCCCGAGCTGCTGCGCCGGCTCCTGCCGATCGCGGAGGAGCTCGAGCTGAAGCTCGCCTACGAGATCCACGCGCCGATGGGCCCCAATGCCGAGCCGATCCTGAAGGTGCGCGACGTCTACGCCGAGCTCGACTCGCCCCTGCTCGGCTTCGTCGCGGACTTCTCGGCCACGATGCACGCCATGTCGCCGACGCTGCTGCGTGCGGTGCGCCGGGCGGGCCTCGACGACGACGCCGTGCAGGTGCTGCAGGACATCTGGGCGACCGACGCCCCGATGCGCCAGCGGCAGGAGGAGTTCATCGCCTACCTGCGCGGGCGCGACTTCGACCCGGGCCGCCTGGGCTCGTTCGCGCACCTCGCGTTCAACATGCACGGCCACGTCGACCCGCGCGAGTGGGCCGACATCATGCCGCAGATCCTGCACGTGCACGCGAAGTTCTACGACATCGACGAGCAGGGCGAGGAGCCCGCGATCGACTACCCCGAGCTCGTGCGCGTGTTCGTCGAGGGCGGCTACCGCGGCTACTGGTCGAGCGAGTGGGAGGGCCACGCGTTCGCCGAGCTCGGCGAGGTCGACCCGCTGCTGCTCGTGCGTCGCCAGCACGACCTCATCCGCCGCAGCATGCGGGCCCTGCAGCCGGCGTGAGCCGCGCGACCGAGACCGAGGAGCCGGACGTGACCGACGCGGCATCCGTCGACCGACTGCGAACCGCCAACGGGGCGGTGGTGGAGGCGTGACGGAGGACGCACGACGATGAGCGAGACCGAAGCGCTCGAGGCCGAAGCGGGCGTCCCCGACTTCCGGCGGCTGTCGGTGCCCGACGCCATCCGCTGGCTGGCCGAGCACGGCGAGCCCGCCGACCCGCGGACCGACATCGACACGGCGTCGCTCGTGCGGCGCTTCCCGCACCTCGCGGGCGTCGAGAGCGTGGACGAGGTCGTGCGCGGGCCTCACGGTGCCGTGCCGGTGCGGGTGTACCGGGATGCTTCGGCGACGCCCACCGGCTCGGCGCTGGTCTGGGTGCACGGTGGCGCGTTCATCGGCGGCCACCTCGACATGCCCGAGTCGAACTGGTTCTCACGGGAGCTCGCGGCTCGCGGCATCCCGGTCGTGTCCGTGGACTACGCGAAGTGCCTCGGCGACGTGCACCACCCGGTACCGTCCGACGACGTGCTGGCCGGGTGGGAGTGGGCGCGCGCGGTCGCAGCCGACCGACTCGGAGTGCCGGCCGAGGCGCTCGTGCTCGGCGGGGCGAGCGCCGGCGGCACGCTCACGTCGGGCGCGGTCACGCGACTCCGCGACGCGGGGGAGCGGCTGCCCGCGGGGCTCGTGCTCGTCTACCCGGTCGTGCACCCGAACGGTCCGGACGCCTCGTCCGACGTGGACCCCGCGTCGCCGCACGGCCAGCTCGCGCTGAACTTCGCCGGCTCCGCCGAGGCGCTCGCCGACCCGCAGGCGTTCGCGGGCCTCGGCGACGGACACGGATTCCCGCCGACGCTCGTCGTCGTGTGCGAGCTCGACGACCTCCGCCCGTCGGGCGAGGCGTTCGCCGCCACGCTCGCCGATGCGGGTGTGAATGCGGAGTTGCGGATCGAGGCGGGCGCGCGGCACGGCCACATCGACCAGCCCGGCGACGGCGGCGCGCTGCGCACAATCGACGCGGTGGCCGAGTGGATCGGCCGCGGCATCCGGAACCCGGAGTGAGCCGATGACGACCTTCACCAACCCGGTGCTCGCGGGCGACCGCCCGGACCCCGCGATCCTCCGGGTCGGCGACGAGTACTGGATGACCTATTCGTCGTTCGAGTCGGCACCCGGCCTGCTCCTGTACCGATCGACCGACCTCGTGAACTGGACGTTCGAGACCGCCGCGCTGCCCGAGCCGCTCGGCAGCACGTTCGCCGTCGACCTCGCCGAGCACGACGGGCGGTTCTTCATCTACATCCCGTTCATCCCGACGCCGTGGTCGACGCTGACGGATGCCGCGATCTTCGTGATCCATGCGCCGTCGATGGCCGGCCCATGGTCGGAGCCGATCGACCTCGGGATCCGCGGCGCCATCGATCCGGGGCACGTCGTCGGCGAGGATGGCCGGCGCTGGCTGTTCGTGAACGGCATCCGCCGCATCGGCCTCGCCGACGACGGCCTCTCCACGGTCGGCGAGCTCGAGCACGTGTACGACGGCTGGCAGTACCCCGACGACTGGGTGACCGAGGCGTACGCGCTCGAAGGCCCGAAGCTCCTCCGCCGCGACGGTTGGTGCTACCTCGTCAGCGCCGTCGGCGGCACGGCCGGACCACCGACCGGGCACATGGTCATCGTCGCCCGCTCGCGTTCGGTGCACGGGCCGTGGGAGAACAGCCCGCACAACCCGGTCGCTCGTACACGCGACGCCGCCGAGCGCTGGTGGTCGCGCGGGCACGCCACGATCCTGCATGGGCCGGCGGATGCCTGGTGGATGGTCTCGCACGGCTACGAGAACGGCTACCGCACGCTCGGTCGCCAGATCCTGCTGGAGCCGATCTCGTGGACCGATGACGGCTGGCCGGTCGCGACGGTGGGCGACCTCGGGGCTCCGCAGCCCGCGCCCGCGGGGGCTGCGCCGCAGGTCGCCGCCGCGGCCTTCGCGACACTTCGGCTCGGCGAGCGGTGGGCGTTCCACGCGCCGGGACCGGGGGAGGCGCGACGGCTGCGGTCGGAGGACGGGCTGGTCGTGGCCGCGAAGGGCGGCGGCCCCGGCGACACCTCGCCGCTGTGCCTCGTCACCGGCGACCACTCGTACGAGGTGGAGGTCGAGGTCGAACTCGTCTCCGGCAGCGTGGAGGGCGGCCTCCTCCTGTTCTTCAGCAACCGGCTCTTCTGCGGCATGGGGATCGATGGCGAGCGGATGCTGAGCTACTCGGGCGGTGCCCCCACGCACTGGCGGGAGCCCGTCGAGCCGACGCGGACGCTGCGCCTCCGCCTCCGCAACGAGGAGCACACCGTGACGGGGTGGTATCGGCTGCCGGGGCAGGACTGGGTGCGTCACGGCGTGCGCTACGAGACATCCGGATACCACGCGAACACCATGGGCGACCTCCAGAGCCTGCGGCCCGCCCTCTACGCCGCCGGCGACGGCGAGGTGCGCTTCCGCGAGTTCGCGTATCGGCCGCTCAGCGCCTGACGGGCGCGGCGAACTCGCGCGGACTCACACGGCCGACCTGAGCCGCGCCAGCGCGGCGACCTCCGCGTCGTACATCGCCGACACGAGCTCGCCGACGGCGGGCGGCTCGTCGACGGCGTCGTCGCGTTCGCGCTGGAGGGCCCAGCGCGCGCCGGCCACGTCCGCCGCGGCATCCTCCCCGCGGGCCACGAGCTCGTCGGTGCGGTCGATCAGCGTGCGCAGCTCGTCGCCCGGCGGCAGCGCGACGTCGATGATCCGGTCCCAGGCGTCGGCGGCCGTGCGCCACGCGTCCGCGCCGAGATCGCGGCCGAGCAGCTCCGTCGCCTCGTCGAGGAAGTCCGCGTACAGGCCCCTGAGGTGCGCGCCGTGCGCGGCGCCCGTGTAGATCGAGGCACGCAGGCTGCCCACGCCATGGCCATCGGCGAACACCGTCGGCCAGCCCTTCCGGTTGCGGGTGTCGGTGGTCATCCGCGCCCACTTGCGCCAGGCCGGCAGCGAGAACGAGTCGGACGTCTCGCTCAGGTGCTCGACCTGCAGCCGAAGCCCCTCCTCGACGGCCGGAATCAGGTCCAGTTCGATCCGGTCGGGATCGATCGTGACGAGCCGGTGCCTGTACGAGCCGACGCGCGCCCGCGCCGCGGCCAGCCGCTCGGCCGGCACCGTGATCCGCGCCGCCGAGCGGTCGTCGATCGCGTACTCGTCGCCGTCGCGTTCGTAGACCACCAGCGGTTCTCCGCCGTAGCCGCTGCGCCACGCCGGCTCGAAGCGGTGCCCCAGCGTCTCGGTGTCGATCCAGGCGATGGCCGGCAATCCTTGGTCGAGCTGCGCGTCGAGCGCCGTGGCGGCGCCCTTCGCCCCGCCGGTCTCGTGCACCTCGGCGTGCAGGCCGAGCCGCTCGGCGGTGCCACGCGCCCAACGGTCGGGGTACTGCCACAGCCGGCGGAAGCCGAGGGTCAGCACGCGCGCGCGGAACGGGAGCGTGTCGAACTCCCACAGGATGTAGCCGGCGCCGAGCCCGCCGCCGACCCCGAGCACCATGGCCTCGGTCAGGGGCTCACCCGTGTGCGGGTCGACGACGCCCAGGTTGGCCAGTACGTTGGCGAGCGCCGCCGTGTCGCCGTGGACGCCGCCGCGCAGCTCCCACGACGACGACGATGACGCTGACGACGACGAGTCGGCGTCGGCGATATGGCGTCGCGCGACGGTGTAGCGCTCTCCGGTCCTGCGCATGCGGTCGCGGACGAGCTGCTTGAGGTGCTTGCGAGCGGTCATGATCGTGTCCTCCAACCGGCGTTCGGCCCGGACTCCACGCGACCGAGGCCCGCCGGATAAGGGAACGGTGCACTGCTCGCTCGTTCACCGGGGACACGAATCCCCTTTGCCCCCGCAACGTCGGCCGGCGTGGACGGCCGATCAGGAGGTCCGGCGCGGAGAACCCGCCGTGGCCCCGACCCTACACCTCGAGCACGACGAGTTCGACCGCCTGCGTGCGGTCGAGCGTGCCGCCCACGTGGATGCGGAAGAGCCCGGGCTCGACGACGAAACGCGCGGTCGCGGCATCCGTCGACCAGAAGCCGAGATGGGCCACGCCGAGCTCGAACCGCACGGTCACGGTCTCGCCCGGATCGATCGTGCGCCGCTCGAACGCGACCAGCCGGCGTACCGGCGGCGCGATGATCGCGACGACGTCCTCGAGGTAGGCCTGCACGACGTCGTCGCCCCGCCGAGCCGACGTGTTGGTGACGTCGAGCTCGAGCGTGACGCTGCCCCCGGCGCCGAGCACGTCGAGTCGCACCTTCGCATCCGACAGCCGCGGCTCGCCGTGCTCGAACGTCGCGTAGCCCGAGCCGTGCCCGAAGGCGAACTGCGGCCCCAGCTCGAGGTCGAGGTACTTCGACGTGTACTTCTCCTGCACGTTGTCGGGGCCGTGGAGTCCCACGTCGACGGTCGTCTCGGTGAGGCTGCCGCCGACCGTCGGCGGTCGACCGGTGCGTTCGTGGGCGTAGAAGACGGGCACCTGGCCCACCGAGCGCGGGAACGACATCGGCAGGCGTCCGGCGGGCTCCTCGTCGCCGAGCAGCACGTCGACGATAGCGGCGGATGCCTCGGTGCCGCCGTGCCAGGTTTCGAGCACCGTCGGGGCCTGGTCGATCCAGTCCGCGACGACGAGCGGCCGCCCGTTCTCGAGCACGACGACGAACGGCGTGCCCGTGGCGGCGACGGCCCGGATGAGGTCCTCCTGCCGCCCGGGGAGCCGCAGGTCGCTGCGCGACGCCGCCTCGCCCGAGAGCGAGCTCGGCTCGCCGGCGAACACCAGCACGAGGTCGCTCTCGCGGGCCGCGGCGACGACTCCCGCGATGCCCGCGTCGTCGTCGTCGAGGAAGCCGACGCCCCCGATCGCCCGTACGTCGGCGCGCGTCATCCGCGATCGGAGCTCGTCGACGATGGAGCCGGCCGGGGCGGCGAACGACTGCGTCCACGCGCCGAGGTGGTCGGTGGACTCGGCGTACGGACCCGTGACGAGCACCCGGCGCGGGTCGCGCAGCGGCAGCGTCCCGTCGTGCTTGAGCAGGACCATGGCCCGTGCGGCCGCCCGACGCACCAGCCCTCGCGCGTCGTCGGTCGGCTCGAGTCGCTCCGCGTCCTCGGGCACGTACGGATCGTCGAAGAGCCCGAGCGCCTCCTTCAGCGCGAGCACCCGGGCCACGGCGTCGTCGACGCGGGCGGGCTCGAGCCGTTCGGGGGCGATCGCCTCGGGCGGGAGGTCGGACGGCGCGCCGCCCATCTCGACGTCGAGCCCGGCCGCGTAGGCCTGCCGCACCGCGTCGTCGAGGTCGGCCGCGACGCCGTGCGGGAGCAGGTTGCGCACGCCGTCGGCGTCGCCGACGACCACGCCGCCGAAGCCCCACTCGCGCTTCAGCACGTCGGTGAGCAGGCGCCGGTTGGCGTGCATCGGTCGTCCGGCCACCGTGTTGAACGACGCCATGACCGAGGCGACGCCCTCGTCGACCGCCGCGCGGAACGGCTCGAGGTGCACGTTGCGCAGGCGGTGCTCCGAGGCATCCACCGCGTCGTAGTCGCGCCCGCCCTCGGCCTGGCCGTAGCCGACGAAGTGCTTGGCGCTCGAGGCGATGGCATCGGATGCCGCGAGCCCGTCGCCGCGGTACCCGCGCACCATGGCGCGGCCGAGCTCGGCCGTGAGGTGCACGTCCTCGCCGAAGCCCTCGACGACCCGGCCCCACCGCGGATCGCGCGAGACGTCGAGCATCGGCGAGAACGTCCAGGTCACGCCGGCCGAGCGGGCCTCGGCGGCGGCGAGCCGTGCGAGGTCGGCCACGAGCGCCGGGTCGAAGCTCGCGGCCTGGGCCAGCGGCACCGGGCCGATCGTCCGGTGCCCGTGGATGACGTCGAGCCCGACGAGGACCGGGATGCCGAGCCGGGTCTCCTCGAGTGCGACGCGCTGGAGGGCGTTGACCGCGGCTGCCGACCGCGGCCAGAACACGGAGCCGATGCCGTCGCGCACGAGCTGCGCGGCGTCGTCGAGCGACGGCCGGAACACGAGCTGCAGCTGGCCGAGCTTCTCGGCCCAGGTCATGCGGGCCAGGAGGTCGCGAATGCGCGGGCTGGGGGTCATGCTCGCTCCCGGTGAGTTCGAGGGGGTGGAAACGGGGTCGCCGCCCGGAGCGCGAGGCTCCGGGCGGCGACCGATCATCGACGGGGTGGCGGGATCAGCTGTCCCAGGCCGCGTCCATCTCCTCCAGCACCTGGTCGACGGTCTTCTGACCGGTGAGCAGGCCCTGGACGCCGACGCCGAGGGCGTCGTAGACGGCCGGGTTCGGCCAGGTCGAGTTCGGCAGCCCGGTGTAGGCGCCCGACTCGAGCAGGTCGGCGATGGGCTGGTACACGGGCAGCAGGGTGTCGGCGCTCACGCCCGTGATCGGCACGGCACCGGAGAGGTCGGCGTACTGCTGCGCCTGCTCGGGCTCCGCGACCCAGTCCAGGAACTCCTGCGCCGACGCCTTCGCGCCGTCCTCGGCCGCGGCGTTGATCGCCCAGGCGTAGTTGGCGGACGCGAGCGTGAAGTCGCCCTGGCCGTCGGCCGGCGGGAACGCCTGCATGTCGGTCTCGAGGCCGGCACCGGCGTTGATCGAGGTCGCGGCCGAGCCGGGCACCGCGGCGCTCAGCGACGTGCCGCCGCCGATGCCGTTGGTGATCGAGTCGAACGTTCCGCCGGCTGCGCCGTCCTGGAAGCAGCCGCCGTCGTTCATTGCGACGATGTCCTCGAGGGCCTGCTTCCAGCCGCTGTCGGCGAAGGTGACGTCGCCGGCCGCGCGCTGCTCGTTCCAGTCGGGGTCCGCCTCGTACACGCGGGTCGCCGCGACGATCTGCGCGAGGAGCCCCGTGTTGAACGCGACCGAGCCGGCAAGGGCGGTGAAGCTCTTGCCGCCGTCCTTGGCCGTGGTGCAGGCCGTCAGCAGGTCGTCGAACGTCGCCGGGAACTCGTCGACGCCGACCTCTTCGGCAGCGGCGGGGTTGTAGACGAAGCCGACGGGCGTCAGCGCGGTCGGCTGGCCGTAGATCTCGCCGTCGACCTCGTAGAGCGATTCGGTGCCCTCGGGGATGACTCCCGCCGAGGTCTCGTCGAGCGGCTCGAGGAAGCCCGCCTCGGCGAGCGTGATCACCGAGATCGGCTGCCCGGTTCCGGGGGAGAGGATCGCGACGTCGGCCGCGTTGCCCGCCTGGAACTGGGTGGTGACCTGCGTGTTGTACGCGTCGGAGGGGTAGGGGATCACCTCGATCTCGGTACCGGTCTCCTCGGTGTAGGCCTGGGCCATCTGGGCGTAGAAGTCATCCGCGTCGTTGGCCTGCGCGACCATGAGCGAGAAGCCGGCGGCTGCGCCGTCGGTGCTGCCTCCGCTGTCGCCGCCGCCGGAACAGCCGGCGAGGACCATGGCTCCGGCGACGGGCACTGCGAGGAGCGACCACCGGAGGGGCTTGGAGCTGGGGTGCTGTGGCATTTCGGACCTTTCCTGACGTCGTTGTCGCCAGCCCTGGCTGGCTCGGCCGCTGGCCGCAGATCCAGCCTGACACACATTCGCACGATTCTGACATTAGTATCGCTTATGCGGCGCAATAGTCCCGCTGATCCGGGGTTCGTCCGGTTCAGCGCGGGCTCGACCCGCGTCGCAGCGCCACCGGTCCGGCGAGCCCCGCGTCCAGCGGTTCGGCGGATGCCTCGAACACCGTCGTCATGGGCTCGAACACCTCGCCCGACGACGTGCCGGCCTCGGCGATCAGGCGATTGTGCCACGGGGTCACGACCTCGACCTCGAGCACGTTCGGGCCCGACCTCAGCGCCGCCGTGACGTCGACGCGGAAGGGAGCAGTCCACGCGACCCCGCAGTCGACGCCGTTCACCACGACGTGTGCAAGATCGCGCACCGCGCCGAGCTCGAGCACGAGCCGCTCGCTGTCGGCGGGGAGCGTGGCGAGCTCGAAGTCGAGCCGGTACGTGCCGGTGCCCGAGAACCCTCGCGCGGCCTCGTCGAGCTCCGTCCACAGCCGTGGTCCGTCGGGCATCGCGATCGGCGGCCGGCCGGGGAGCGCCAGCTGCCAGTCGCCGCGGAGCGGCACGAGGTCGGGCTCGGGCTCGGCGACGGATGCCGCGGGCACGCTCTCCGTCCTAGGGAGCACGAAGACCGATCCGAACGCCGGCAGCGACACCGTCGACCCGTCGGCCTCGGGCCCGACCTCGAGGGGCATCGAGCGCACCTCGACGGGATCCCAGGCGACGAGTCGCGTCCCCGCATCTGCTGGGCGCAGCCGGAGCTCGATCGCCTCGCGCGACGGGTTCGCCACGAACGTCACGAGCCGGCCGTCGATCACCCGGGCGATCCGCCGCACCGGTGGGCCCTCGACCTCCAGGGCGGGCCGGATGCCGAGGTCGGCCAGAGCGGCGCCGAGGTCCGAGGTGGCGATCACGCGCCCGCGCGTGCGCATCTCCGCCCAGATCCGGTCGCAGGCGGCGTCGACCTCGCGAGGATCGTCGGCGAGCGACGGCGACGCCTCGGGGCGGACGCCGACCATCGTCGCCCCGTCGTCGAGCAACCGCTCGATCGCCCGGAGCGTCGCGAGCGTCATCCGTCGACTGGACCCGCCGAGCAACAGCACGCGGTAGGCGGCGCCGTCGGCGACCAGTCGACCGCCCTCGACACGCAGGACGTCGGCGAGCGCGTCGCGGCCGACGTAGTCGAAGTCGAAGCCCTCGGGCACGCTCGTGTCGAACCGGTGCTCGAACAGGCCGGTGATCGGCGCCTCCTCGCCGACGAAGACGGCGACGTCGACCGCCGGGACGCCCGCGGCGAGCACCGCGGAGCACCGGGCGAGGTAGTCGATCCACGGCCTTGCATGCGGCGACCACGTCTCGTTGACGGTGAAGGCCTGCCCGAGGAAGGGTGCGAGCGCGATGCCGGGCGGGGGTGCCGCGATCGGCTGGTGGGGCGAGGTGTGGATGCAGAACCGGGTGACGCCGAGGGCGAGCTGCAGGTCGGCGACATGCTTCAGGGTGCGCGGCGTCCACGCCCACGGGCGGTCGAACGACGTGAACGCCTCGGCGCCGACCCGATGCTTGCCATGCACGTGGGCGACGGAGGCCGCGCCCTTCAGGTCGGCGACGTACGTGGGGAGTGGCCCGTCGACGGGATCGAACGTCCACATCGCGCCCATCGGCACGTCGGCGTGTGCGCGCATCGCGAGGTCGTCGCCGAGCTGCGGACGGCCGTCCTCGAGCGCCTCGGCGTAGTACGCCATGCCGCGGCGGTGCGCCTCGTCGGCGAGCGTGCCGTAGTACTCGTCGGCGAGGAGCTCCGCGATCGTGCGGCGCCAGTCGTAGAGGAAGCGGTCGGACTCGTCGGGCCCGCCGACGACCAGGCCCGCGAGCGCGGGGAGCCGCGGTGTCGCGTCGTAGCCCCGGCGCCGGCGGAAGTGGTCGAGGATCGCGTCCGTCCAGTTCTGCGGCCCTGCCTCGATGCTGTCGCTGAGCAGCGCGCCGAAGGGGGCTGTCGCGGATGGCGCGGGCGTGGCGGCATCCGGCTCGACCCCGAACCGGCGCAGGTGCGCGGCGAGGTACGACCGCACGCGCCCCCCGTCGAGCTTGTCGACCTCGAGGCCGGTCACGTCGGCCGGCGCAGGCCCGTTCGTCTGCCCGGTGAGCGAGGCGCCGAGGCGCAGGATCGTCCAGTCGCCCGCCGGAGCGTCCCAGCGCAGTGCGCCGTCGCGCACGTGTCCGGTCACGTCGACGACGGTCGACGGGTCGACGGATGCCGCGCCCGCCCCCGGATCGGTCGCCACCGCGAAGTAGTCGGGCACGACGCCGAAGCCCGCCTTCACCTCCGCGTGATGCACGCGCCCGCTGGCCCGGAGCGCGAACTCCGACACCTCGAACGTGGAGGCCTTCCGGAGGACGGGCGGTCGGCGCACGCCGGGCGCGACGGGCGGCAGGGCGTCGGCGGCGCTCGCGCCCGAGAGCACGAGGCGGAACCGGCGCGCGGTCACAGGAGGGAAGCTCGCGGTGCGGGCGGGGACGGTGGTCGCCCGCAGGTCGGCCACGTCGCGGTAGGCGACGCCGTCGTCGCTCGCCTGCAGCACGGCCGACGCCGGCGGCGCCGCGCCGAAGCCGCGCGGGCCCGGCAGCCCGACCGCCACCGAGCGGACGGTGACGGGTTCGGCGAACTCCTGCTCGATCCAGGCCGACGACCAGCCGTCGGGATCGCGTGGGAGCGACAGCGTCGGTCCGAACGACGCGTCGGTGAGGCATCCGGCATCGTCATCGTCGATCGGCGCGGACGCGTGCACAGCCGCGGGGGAGAGCACGTCGTGCGCCGGATCGGCCGGGTACGCGAGCACGCGCCAGTCGACCGAGAACGCGGCATCCGGGTCGACGGCGACACCCCACCGCGGGCAATCCTGGTAGAGGCCGGCGACCGCGGGAAGGGGCGGCAGCTCGACCTCGATCGGCCCGCCCCCGCGCACGACCCGCTCCGACCACACGACCTTCTTCATGGCGTCGACCGGCTCGACCCACGGGCCGCCGGCGGCGCTCCAACCCGACGACGTCGCGACGGCGAGCTCGAGGCCGAGCTCCGCAGCCGTGCGGGCGGCGGTGTCCACGGACTGGTCCCACGCCAGCGTGCCCGGCCGCACCGGCTCGGGAACCACGAGCGGCCCGCCCATGCCGCCGTCGAAGAGCTGCACGCCCCGCACGCCGACGCCGTGCAGCCAGCGCAGGTCGCGCTCGATGCCGGCCGGGTCGACATTGCCGTCCATCCAGTGCCACCAGGCTCGCGGACGTGCGTCATCCGGCGGGTCGACGAACGCGTCCCAGAGCGGATCGGATGGCGCGTCGGGCGTCGATGCCGGGTCTCCCATGGGGTGCCATCCTTCCAGCCGCACCGTGCGAACGGATCACCCCCGCACTTATACGCGATATCGAGATAACTAATGTGTGATTCAGACGCAAGTATGGGAAAGTGGCCATAGCGCCGATCGAACTGGGCGCGTGACGACGAGGTCAGAGAGCAGATGACAGTGACGATCGACGAGAGCAGCACTCGCACACTCACCGTGCCGCCCGAGGCGTGGAACACGCCGCCGCCGAGGAAGCACGGCAAGAAGCCGCTCATCAGCTTCGGCCACTGGTGGTGGGCGATGCCCGCCGTGATCCTGGTCATCGCGGTGCACTACGTCGCGACGCTGACGGGCGGGTTCTTCGCCTTCACGAACTGGACGGGCCTCGGCGACTGGGACTTCGTCGGCCTCGAGAACTTCCAGCGCATCTTCCAGGACCCGCTCCTCCTCGGCTCGGTCTGGAACACGCTCTTCCTGGCGTTCGGTTCGGTGATCCTCACGAACGTCCTCGGCCTGCTGTTCGCCCTCGCGATCAACCGCATGCTGAAGTCGCGCTACATCCTGCGCACCCTGCTCTTCATGCCCGTCGTCCTCAGCCCGCTCGCCGTCGCGTACGTCTGGAAGTTCATCTTCCAGTTCGACGGGCCCCTGAACGGATTCCTCGGCCTGATCGGGCTCGAGAGCCTGCAGCGGGTCTGGCTGGCCGACCCGACGTGGTCGATCTGGGCCATCCTCATCACCGTCGTCTGGCAGCAGACCGGCTTCACGATGGTCATCTACCTGGCCGGGCTGGCCAGCGTGCCGGTCGAGGTCGAGGAGGCCGCCGCGCTCGACGGCGCCGGCATCTGGGGGCGCTTCCAGTACGTCATCGTCCCGGCCATCCGCCCGTCGATCGCCATCGCGACCACGCTCGGCATCATCCAGGGCCTGCGCATCTTCGACCAGATCCTCGCCCTCACCGGCGGCGGTCCAGCCGGCGCGACTGAGACGCTCGCGACCCAGGTCTACAAGCAGGCGTTCTCGCTCGGCCAGTTCGGGTTCGGCTCGGCGCTCGCGCTCGTGCTCACCGTCATCATCCTGGCGTTCGCCATCCTCCAGCAGTACGTCACCCGCGACCGCGACGCGGCGGGAAGGGCCTGAGTCATGTTCCGCTACACCAAGGCCACCGCGGTCCGCGAGGTGCTCGTCTGGATCGTCACGCTGATCGGGCTCCTGCCCTTCTACCTGCTCGTCGTCACGGCGTTGAAGCCCGACGAGGAGGTGCTGACGACGAGCGCCGTCGCGCCGCCGTCGAACGTCACCTTCGATGCGTTCATCGAGGTGCTCACGACGACGGGCCGCAACAGCATCCCGATGAGCATCCTCAACAGCGTCATCATCACGGCGGGCGCGATCCTCGGCCTCGTGCTGCTCGGCTCGGTCGCGGCCTACGTGATCGCCCGACGGACCCGCACGTGGACGAACCTCACCTACTACCTGGTGCTGATCGCGATCATCCTCCCCGCGCAGCTCGGCACCGTGCCGCTCTACATCGGCGCGCGCTCGGTCGGACTCACGGGCAACGCGCTCGGCATGATCCTGCTCTGGATCGGCATCCTGCTCCCGCTGTCGGTGTTCCTCTACGCGAGCTTCTTCCGAGGACTGACGACCGAGTACGAGGAGGCCGCCGTGATCGACGGCGCCTCGCCCACGCAGACGTTCTTCCGCGTGGTGCTGCCGCTGATGTCGCCGGCCACCGGCACGGTCGCGATCCTCGCCGGCCTGATCGTCTGGAACGACTTCTTCAACTCGCTGATCTTCCTCGGCGGCTCGGAGACCCAGACGCTGCCCGTGGCGATGTACACCTACGTCGGCGGCCTCGTCTCCGCGTGGAACAAGATCTTCGCCGTCGTGATCATCTCGATGGTGCCGATCCTCCTCTTCTACATGTTCGCCCAGAAGCGGTTCATCCAGGGCTTCGCCGGCGGGCTGAAGGGCTGAGGGGGCGCAATCGATGAGCGCCGACCACCGCGCGGCGTTCGAGACGTTCGTCGACCTCTTCTACACGCAGAAGCGCGTAGCGGATGCCTTCGCCTTCCTCGTCTCGGACGACTACCGCCAGCACAATCCGACCATCGTCGACGGGCCCTCCGCCGCGATCGAGCTGCTGACGCCCAAGTTCGAGGGCTCGCCGGATGCCGCGTTCGAGGTCCAGCGGATCCTCGTCGACGGCGACCTCGCGATGGTGCACGTCAAGGCCACCCGACCAGGCGCTCCGGACGCCGCGGTCGCGGACATCTACCGATTCGAGGACGGCCGGATCGTCGAGCACTGGGACGTGCTGCAGCAGGTCCCAGTGCATGCCGTCCACGACCACCCGATGTTCTGACCACAGGAGATGCACGTGTACCAGCTCGCACCCAACATCGAACTCCTCTTCACCGAGGCCGGCGACTACCACGACCGCGTTCGCGCGGCGTCCGCCGCCGGCTTCACCGCCGTGGAGATGTGGGGTCCGACGGGCGTGGACGCCCCGGCGAAGCCCAAGGACCTCCCGGCGCTCAAGGCCGCACTCGTGGAGACCGGCACCCAACTGACCGCCCAGCTCTCGGAGCCGCGGACGCAGTTCATGATCCCGCCCAAGGACCACTCCGAGTTCTACCGCAAGCTCGACGAGGGCGTCGAGATCGCCCAGGATCTCGGCTGCCCGCGGATCGTCGTGGGCAGCGGAACGGGCTTCGGCGGCGCGAAGCGCCAGACCCAGCTCGACGAGCTCGTCGAGATCTACCGGAGGGCGATCGCGCAGATCGAGGGGTCGGGCATCACGCTCGTGCTCGAGCCCGTGAACATCCGCGTGGACCACCCGGGCGCGCTGCTCGACCGCACGAGCGAGGCCGTGTACGTGGCCCGCGGCGTCGACTCGCCGTTCTTCGGCGTGCTCTACGACATCTACCACTCGGCAGTCGAGGGCGAGGACATGGCCGCCGAGCTCGCGAACGCGGGCGCGCTCGTGAAGTACGTCCAGCTCGCCGACGCTCCGGGCCGCGGCGAACCCGGGTCCGGTTCGCTCGACTGGGCGGAGCGCCTCGGCATCCTGCGCGCGTCAGGGTACGAAGGCCCGATCGGGCTCGAGTACTACCCGACGCAGGAATCCGAGGCGTCCGTCGCGCTCATCCGCGAACTGTCGGTGTCGGCATGAGCGGCACCGACCTCGAGCGCGCCGCGCGCTACCCTGACGCGGTCGACGTCGCCATCGTCGGCAGCGGCCCCACCGGCGCCGCCTACGCGCGCATCCTCAGCGAGGAGGCGCCCGACCTGACGATCGCCATGTTCGAGGCCGGTCCGACCGTGTCGGACCCGCCCGGCGCGCACGTGAAGAACATCGAGGACCCCGACCGCCGCGCCGCGGCGCAGCGCGCGTCGGAGGGCCCGGGTGCCGGCGCCGACACCGTGAACTCGCCGGGCGCCGTGAAGAGCGGCGAGCGCCGCGCGCGGCCCGGCACCTTCCTCCTGGCCGACGGCTACGCATTCCCAGGCGAGGACGGCCTCCCCGTCGCCGCGATGTCGACGAACGTCGGCGGGATGGCCGCGCACTGGACCGCGGCCTGTCCGCGTCCAGGCGGCAGCGAGCGCATCGCGTTCCTGCCCGACCTCGACGCCCTCCTCGACGAGGCCGACCGGCTCCTCGGCGTGACGACCGACGCGTTCGACGGCTCGCCGTTCGGCGCGGTCGTGCGCGAGCGGCTCGCCGAGGCCGTCGACGAGGGCCGATCGCCGGCGACGCAGGTGCAGCGGATGCCGCTCGCCGTGCACCGCCGCGAGGACGGCCGCCTGGTGTGGTCGGGCTCCGACGTCGTGCTCGGCGACGCGACCCGCGCCAACGCGAACTTCCGCCTCGTCGACGAGTCGCTCGTCACGCGCGTGCTCGTGGATGGCGACCGGGCCGCCGGCGTCGAGGTGCGCGACGTCCGCACGGGGGAGACCCACCGCGTGCGCGCCCGCGCCGTCGTCGTGGCGGCCGACGCGCTGCGCACGCCGCAGCTGCTGTGGGCCTCGGGCATCCGTCCCGACGCGCTCGGGCGGTACCTCAACGACCAGGCCCAGGTCGTGTTCGCATCGCGCATCCGCGACGCCGAGCGGCTCCTGGCCGGTGCCGGCGGCGAGCGTGGCGCCCGCGAGCAGGTGGCCGCCGAGGGCGCCCTGAGCGAGCAGAGCGGCGTCAGCTGGGTGCCGTTCACCGACGACGTGCCGTTCCACGGCCAGATCATGCAGCTGGATGCCTCGCCGGTGCCGCTCGCCGACGACGACCCGATCGTGCCGGGCTCCATCGTCGGCCTCGGACTCTTCTGCGCGAAGGACCTGCAGCGCGACGACCGCATCGAGTTCGCCGACGACGCGACCGACGCCTACGGACTGCCCGCGATGCGCATCCACTATCGCCTGACCGACCGCGACCACGAGGTCATCGACCGGGCACGCGAGGAGATCGTGCGGCTGGGCGCCGCCGTCGGCGACCCGCTCGACCCGCGCCCGTTCACGATGCCGCTCGGTGCGTCGCTGCACTACCAGGGCACCACGCGCATGGGCGCCGTCGACGACGGCGAGAGCGTGTGCGGCCCCGACAGCGAGGTCTGGGCCATACCCGGCGTCTTCGTCGCGGGCAACGGCGTCATCCCGACGGCCACGGCCTGCAACCCGACGCTCACGAGCGTGGCCCTCGCCATCCGCGGCGCGCGCCGGATCGCGAGCGACCTGGCCGCCTGATTCTGCGGGCGCCGTCTTGCTTATGTCGAAAACAGACATTAGAATGAGGAAATCATGACAAAGAAGTCCGGCGGGATGCATCCGCCACTGACGAGGAGGTCCCGGTGATCCCCGATCGCATCATCGAACAGGGCACGCTCACGACCGACGGCGCCCGCAGCGCGGTCGAGGTGCGGCTGCCGTGGTACCGGGCGCTGCCCGGCTCGTGCATCGCCGGCGCGGGACTCCGCGTCGACGGCGTCGCCGCCCCGAAGGACTCGCTGCGCTGGACCATGAACGGCCGCACGTTCACCTTCGAGGAGCTCGTCGACGAGACCGAGGAATGGTGGTTCCCCACCGACTCGGTCGTGCTGTCGGGTGACGTGCCCGTCGCATCGGGGGAGGCCGACCACGAGGTCGACGTCGACCTCACGCTGTACATCCCCTACATCGTCATCGGCGAGAACGAGGTGCTCCACATCGAGGAGCACGACACCAAGACCATGAAGGCGGTGCAGTCGTGACCCAGCTCGGCACGCCCGTGCAGGGCGTCACCCTCTACAGCTTCACGCGTGCGTTCCACGGCCGTGAGTACGACCTCGAGGGCCTCGTCCGCAAGGTCGCGGCCGACGGCTACGGCCCCGGTCTCGAGATCATCGGCTTCTCGAGCTTCCGCGGCTTCCCCGAGATCGACGACCGCTTCGCCGGCCGGTTCCGCGACCTCGTCGACGAGGTCGGCCTCGTCACCACGTCGCTCGCGGTGAACGCCGACATCGGCATCCACCGCGACCGGCTGCTCACCCAGGACGAGCTCATCGAGTACATGCGCCGCCAGATCGAGGCGGCCGCGAAGCTCGGCTTCCCGATCGCTCGCGTGCAGATCTCGCTCACGCCCGACTCCATGGAGCAGCTCGCGCCGATCGCCGAGCGCTACGGCGTCACGCTCGCGCTCGAGGTGCACGCCGACCAGTACGCGTCGCACCCGCGCATCCTCGCACTGCGCGACCGCTACGAACATGTCGGCTCGCCGTTCCTCGGCTTCACCGCCGACTGGGGCGCCACCGTCACGGGCTTCGCGCCCTCGCTGCTCGAGGCGTACCGCCGCCGCGGCGCCTCCGACGAGCTGCTCGCGCAGGTCGTCGACCTCTGGAACACGTTCGCCGAGCAGGGCCCGCCGGCCGACCAGGCGGAGCACGGGCAGCGGTTCGGCGCGTTCATCGGACTCGCCGCCCGCAACGGGCGACCCGACCTCGGCATCGACTTCGCGATCAACGGCACCGGCCTGTTCGGTCCGGCCCGCGTCGACGACTGGCTCGAGATCATGCCCTGGATCCGCCACGTGCACGGCAAGTTCTTCGGCATCGACGAGCGCGGCGAGGAGCCCTCGGTTCCCGTGCGCGACCTCGTGAAGCTCCTCGTCGACAACGGCTACTCGGGCGCGATCTCGAGCGAGTACGAGGGCTGGCACTGGAACTTCTGGCAGAGCCCGTTCGACATCATCGCGGCCGAGCAGGCCGTGCAGCGATCGGCGGCGAACGACGCCGGCTCGCGCATGATCACGGATGCCGCGGAGGCGCGGCGCGTCCTCGACACCCATCTCAGGAAGGCGGTCCAGGCATGACCGACATCACCGACGGCATCGCCGGAACGGGCATCAAGCTCGGCACCACCCTGTACTCGATGACCAGCGAGTTCGCGGCGGGGCTCTACACCCCCGGGACGCTCATCACGGCGGTGCACGACGAAGGCATCGGCCCGGGCGTCGAGTTCAACATCGCCCAGCTGCTGCGCACGTATCCCGACGTGGATGCCGACTTCGTCAGGCTCTGGTTCGACTCGCTCGAGCAGTACGGCCTGGAGGCGAGCGCCGTCGGCACCAACCTCGACATGGGCCGTCGCAAGGACCGCGACATGACGCCGGACGAGGAGCACGACTTCCTCGCGCGCCAGCTCGAGACCGCCCACACCCTGGGCTTCACGACGGTGGTCATCCGCTCGGCCGGCAAGGAGCTGCTCCGCAGCCTCCTGCCGCTCGCCGAGCAGTACGACCAGCGGCTCGGCTACGAGATCCACGCGCCGTCCGGCCCGAACGACCCGAAGGTCATCGCCATCCGCGAGCTGTACGAGGAGCTCGGCAGTGATCGGCTCGGCTTCACCGCCGACTTCTCGTCGACCATGCACAGCCTCTCGCCCATGCTCCTGCGGACGTTGAGCCAGATGGGCATGGACGAGAAGCACTTCCCGGTCATGGAGGAGATCTGGCACGAGCCGACCCCCATGCACGTGCGCAACCAGAAGTTCGAGGACTACCTCACCGGCGAGGGCGTCGACCCGCTCACCTTCGGGCCGTTCACGCGTCTCGCGTTCAACATGCACGGGCTCGTGCCGCCCGAGGAGTGGCTCGACATCATGCCGCAGATCTTCCACGTGCACGCGAAGTTCTACGACATCGACGCGAACGGCGACGAGCCGGCGATGGACATCCCGCGCATCGTGAAGCAGTTCGTCGACGGCGGCTACACGGGCTACCTCTCCAGCGAGTGGGAGGGGCACGCGTTCGCCGACCTCGGCGAGGCCGACCCGATCGACCTCGTGAAGAAGCAGCACGCGCTCATGCGTCGTGCGATCGAGCAGGAGGCGGCCGCCCGTGTCTGAGCAGCTCACCGAGGCATCCGTCGCTGGATTGCAGGCCGAGATCGAGCGGCTCCGCGGCCAGGTCGAAGACGCGACCCGGCTCGCCCGCCGCGCCGCCGACCGGGGCGAGGTCGAGAACCTCTTCAACCGCTACATGTACCTGCACAACGCCTTCCAGGACGAGCAGATCATCCCGCTGTGGGTGAAGCGCGGCACGCCCGGCATCCGCGCTCGGTACACGAACGCGGGCCAGTACACCGACTACGACAGCGTCATCCGCTACCACCAGGGGCGGCCGACGCCGGTCGGCAAGCTGATCCTGCACGCGACGACCACGCCGGTCATCGAGGTCGCCGCCGACGGCGAGACCGCGAAGGGGGTGTGGATCATGGCCGGCACGGAGTCGGGGCTCACCGACCCCGAGGTCGCGACGGCCTTCCCCGACATGTACTCGCCCGGCGACGTGCAGGGCAAGAAGGTCTGGGCGCACTGGGTGTGGTGCAAGTACGCGATCGACTTCCTCCGCCAGGACGGCGAGTGGAAGATCTGGAAGTTCCGCTGCTACGAGCTCGCGCGCGCCCCGTTCCACGAGGACTGGATCAGCTTCGGCGAGAAGAACCAGGCCGCCTTCGACCTCGACCTCATGTACTTCGGCGACGACGGCAAGCCCGTCTTCATGCCGCCGGCCGACGAGCCGGTGCCGACCGAATACCACCCGTACAACCCCTCGACCCGTCAGACGCTCGAGCCGGCACCGCCCGTGCCGCACGAGACGTTCACCGACACGTTCAAGTAAGGCAGGCATCCGTGGCCACGCACAATTCGCTCTTCTCCGAGCAGGACGTCCGCCGCACCGAGGACGGCATCGCCGTCTCGGTGCAGCTGCCCTGGTACCGCAGCCTCTGGCTCTCGGCCGTCGACGACGTCGCGGTCACCGTCGACGGCGAGGCGATCCCGACGGATCGGCTGCGCTTCGCGTTGGAGGGCCGCGAATACCGGATCGAGGAGCTGCCGGAGCAGTGGGACACGCTCTGGTTCGTCGCCGACCGTCCCGACGTGCTGGTCGACCTCGGCCGCGCGCCCGAGCACGGCGAGGAGCTCACCGTCGAGGTCGTGCTGACCATGCGACTCCTCTACATGCAGATCATGCCGGGCGTCGACGGCGGCCCCGGTCGCTACGTCACCAACCGGGTGCCC
Source organism: Agromyces sp. NPDC004153 (assembly GCF_053603635.1). Lineage (NCBI taxonomy): Bacteria > Bacillati > Actinomycetota > Actinomycetes > Micrococcales > Microbacteriaceae > Agromyces > Agromyces sp. NPDC004153. The sequence goes on along the minus strand of NZ_JBSGFY010000002.1, from coordinate 854,299 downwards.
GTCGAACGAGAGGTGGTGCTCGCATGACCCAGCGACGGACTCAGGGGCCGCTGCGCGTGGCGATGATCGGCCACGGCTTCATGGGCGCCGCCCACTCGCAGGGCTGGCGCACGGCGCCGCGCGTGTTCGGCCTGCCCGCCGAGCCCGAGATGGCGGTCATCGTCGGCCGCAACCCCGAGACCGTCGCCGAGTCGGCGGCGAAGTGGGGCTGGGCCGAGTGGGCGACCGACTGGCGCGAGGTCATCGCGCGTGACGACATCGACATCGTCGACATCGTCACGCCGGGCGACTCGCACGCCGAGATCGCGATCGCCGCGCTCGACGCGGGCAAGCACGTGCTGTGCGAGAAGCCCCTCGCGAACACGGTCGACGAGGCCGAAGCCATGGCGGATGCCGCGGCTCGCGCGGCGGCTCGGGGCATCCGTGCCATGGTGGGCTTCACCTACCGGCGCGTGCCGGCCGTCACGTTCCTGCGCGACCTCATCGCGCAGGGCGCGGTCGGACGCATCGCGCAGGTGCGTGCGAGCTACCGCCAGGACTGGCTCGTCGACCCCGAGATGCCGCTCGCGTGGCGCCTGCAGAAGGAGCACGCCGGATCGGGCGCGCTCGGCGACATCGGCGCGCACGCGATCGACCTCGCCCAGTTCGTCACCGGCCTGAAGCTCGAGCGGGTATCGGGCGTCGTCGACACGATCGTGAAGCAGCGCCCGCTGCTCGGCAGCGGATCGGGCCTGAAGGGCACGGCCGCCGACGGCTACGGGGAGGTCACGGTCGACGACGTCGCGATCTTCACCGGGCGGTTCGACAATGGCGTGCTGGGCTCGTTCGAGGCCACCCGGTTCGCGACCGGGCGCAAGAACGCGCTCTCGATCGAGGTGTCGGGCGACAAGGGCGCGCTCGCGTTCGACCTCGAGGACCTCAACACGCTCTCGTTCTACGACCGCACGAAGCCCAACCAGACGCAGGGCTTCACGCGGATCCTCGTGACCGAGTCCGAGCATCCCTACGTCGGCGCGTGGTGGCCGGCCGGGCACATGCTCGGCTACGAGCACGGGTTCTCGCACCAGGTGAAGGACCTCGTCGAGGCGATCGTCGACGGGTTCGACCCGCATCCGACGTTCGCCGAGGGCCTGCAGGTGCAGCGCGTGCTCGCCGCGGTCGAGCAGAGCTCGGAGCACGAGTCCGCCTGGGTGCGCGTGGGCAGCGATGCACTGACGCCCGCCGCGTAGCATCCGGCTTGCTCCACTGTGTGACGCGCTCTACCATCGATATGCGCGATATGTGAATGTCATGTTCGATAATCGAACACCGATCGCCGCCACACGATGGAGTGAGGAGAGCCCGTGCAGTTCCACCACCACGGCTACGTGTCCGGAGACCCCCGGGTGAAGCCCGCCGCGGGCGTCGGGTTGGACCGGCCCGAGGAGCTTCCCGACGAGGTCGACGTGCTCATCGTCGGCGCCGGTCCGGCGGGCATGATCGCCGCGGCGCAGCTGTCGCAGTTCCCCGACGTCATGACGCGCATCGTCGACCGCCGCCCGGGCCGGCTCGAGATCGGGCAGGCCGACGGCATCCAGGCGCGCAGCGTCGAGACGTTCCAGGCGTTCGGGTTCGCGCAGGAGATCATCGCCGAGGCGTTCTGGCAGACCGAGATGGTGTTCTGGAAGCCCGACCCGGCCGACCCGTCGAGCATCGTGCGGGTCAAGCGCACGCCCGACGACCCCGCCGGCGTCAGCGAGTTCCCGCACCTGCTCGTCAACCAGGCGCGCGTGCTCGACTACTTCGGCGACGTCATGGCGAAGTCGCCCACGCGAGCGAAGCCCGACTACGGTTACGACTTCGAGCGCCTCGAGATCGCCGACGAGGCCGACGGCGCCGAGTACCCGGTCACGGTGCACCTCGTGCACACCGCGGGGGAGCACGCGGGCGAGCCCCGCGTCGTGCGTGCCAAGTACGTCCTGGGCTCCGACGGCGCGCGCAGCAAGGTGCGCTCGGCGATCGGATGCCACATGGCCGGCGACCAGGCCAACCACGCGTGGGGCGTCATGGACGTGCTCGCCGTCACCGACTTCCCCGACATCCGCCTCAAGGCGTCGATCCAGTCCGAGGCCGGCAGCATCCTGCTCATCCCACGCGAGGGCGGCTACCTCTTCCGCATGTACGTCGACCTCGGCGAGGTGCCGCTCGACGACCACCATCACGTGCGCCAGACCACCATCGAGCAGATCATCGCCCGGGCCAACGAGATCCTGCACCCCTACACGCTCGACGTGAAGGACGTCGCGTGGCACAGCGTCTACGAGGTGGGCCACCGCCTCACCGACCGGTTCGACGACGTCGAGACGGATGCCGCAGGCACCCGCACCCCGCGCGTGTTTATCGCCGGCGACGCCTGCCACACGCACAGCGCGAAGGCGGGCCAGGGCATGAACGTGTCGATGCAGGACGGCTGGAACCTCGGCTGGAAGCTCGGCCACGTGCTCGAGGGCCGCGCCCCCGAGGCGCTGCTCGCCACGTACTCCGCCGAGCGCCAGGTCGTGGCGCAGAGCCTCATCGACTTCGACAAGCAGTGGTCCTCGATGATGGCGAAGAAGCCCGAGGAGTTCTCGTCGCCCGACGAGCTCGAGGAGTTCTACGCGGCGACGTTCGAGTTCCCGGCTGGCTTCATGACCCAGTACGCGCCGTCGCTCATCGTGGGCGCAGGGCAGCACCAGGCGCTCGCCGACGGCTACCCGATCGGCAAGCGGTTCAAGTCCGCGATGGTCACGCGCGTGTGCGACGGCAACCCCGTCCACCTCGGTCACCACGCGACGGCCGACGGCCGGTGGCGCATCTACGTGTTCGCCGACGCCGCACGCGCGGGCGACGCATCCGCCGTCGCCGACCTCGCCGACTGGCTCGCGACCGCGCCCGACTCGCCGCTCGCAGCGACGCCCGAGGGTGCCGACCGCGACGCGTGGTTCGACGTGAAGGTCGTCTACCAGCAGGCCTACACCGACGTCGACCTCGGCGCCGTGCCGCGGGTGTTCCTGCCGGCGAGCGGGCCGTTCCAGCTCACCGACTACGAGAAGGTGTACGCCGCCGACCCGGCCGACGACGTCTTCGAGCAGCGCGGCATCGACCGCGGGGGAGCCGTCGTGGTGGTGCGTCCCGACCAGTACGTGGCGAACGTGCTTCCGCTCGCGGCCACCGACGAGCTCGCGGCGTTCTTCCGGCCGATCCTCTCGGCGAGGCAGGCGCAGCCGGCGAGGGCGTGAGGCGGCGCGGCCGCGCGGTGCCGGCGTGCGCGGTCGGTCCTCAAGCGCCCGTCCTCAGGCGCCGAGCGCGCCCGTCCTCAGGCGCCGAGCGCGCTGCGGATCGACCGCGACGCGGATGTGAGCCGCTCGGCGATCTCGGGGTCGGTCCGCCCGCTCGACACGTAGACGACCGCGAGCGCGGCCGGCTGCCCGCTCGGCAGCTGCAGCGGCACGGCCGTCGACCGCAGGCCGGGGATGACCTCGTCGTGGCTGATCGCGTAGCCCTGCGACCGGGCCTCCTCGAGCTCCACCCGGTGCGCGGCATCCACGTCGCCCCACTCGCCCTGCGGCGTGAGCGTGCGGATGACCTTGCCCGGTGCGCCGACGCCGATCGAGTGCCGCGTGCCCGGACGCTGCGCGACCGACGCGATCGCGTGGCGCGGCTCGACGCTCGTGAGCGTCACGATCTCATCACCGTCGAGCACCGCGAGGAAGCACGTCATGCCGAGGTCGTTCGCCGCGGCCGTGAGCTCGGGCAGCGCTTCGGCCTGCAGGTCGTGCGCGACGCCCGCTGCGAGCGCGGCGAGCCGGGCCCCCAGGGTGATCCGTCCGCGCGCGTCGCGCACGGTGAGGCGGTGCGCCTCGAGCGTGCGCAGCAGCCGGTAGGCGACCGAGCGATGCACGCCGAGCCGCTGCGCCAGCTCGTCGATCGAGAGCGGCTCGCGCGCATCGGCGAGGATCTCGAGCACCCGGATGCCGCGCGACAACGTCTGCGAGTGGGTTCCGGGCGTGGTCTCGTCGGTGGCGGCGGGCATGGGCTCCTGCTTCATCAGTCGAACAGTGTGTTCGATTTTAGAACAGGGCTAGTTGATCACGCCATCGTCGAGCAGCGCACGCAGCCCGTTCGCGAACTCGACGCGTCCGCCGTGAGCCGGGTGCCGCACGCGAGGCACCGAGCGGCCGGCTCGCGCAAGCGCCTCGGCGGCGACGTTGCCGACGGCGACGATCGAGCGGATCGGGAAGATCCGCTCGAGCTCCTGCCACGACCACGTCCAGGCTGCGGTCTCGGCGGTGGTGGGCTTGCGATTCGTGAGCGGCGCGCCCGGCCGATGCGGATGCAGCGGGTAGGCGCTCCACAGAAGTGGCACGACGTCGAGCTCGACGAGCGTCGTCCACATCACGGTCGCGGTCGGCTCGGCGGCGACCCCGGGCAATGGGTCGGGCAGTTCGTAGCCGTTGGCGGTGCCGAGCAGGTCGAACTCCGGGACGCCGCGGGCGAGGATCGCCGTGTTCGTGAACGGCACGCCCGTGATGCGCATGCCCCGATAGCCGGGCGCCTCGCCGACGAGTAGCGTCGTGGGGCCGCGCTCGGCGAGCTGTTCGAGGTACCGGGTGAGGTTGCGCCGTCGCACGGCGTTCGTCGGATCGGACCGGTCGAACATGTTGGCGGCGTTCGGTCCGGCCGCGGCATCCGCGACGCGCTCGACGAAGGCGTCGATCGCGGCGCTCATCGGGTCGCCCGTCGCTCGCGTTCGGTCGATGCGGAGTGCCATGCGCGCATGCCCTCCACCGTAATCGGGCTGAGCGCAAGCCCCTCCGCCCCGCATCCCCGTGCGTTGACGTCGGCTTCGCCATCGTCTTCGTGGATGTGATCGTCTACCTGATGTTCAAGCGACGCCATTGGTTGCGACGACGATTCCGGCGGGAGAGGCCTCGGCGCTACCCTGATGCCGACCGGGAGCCAGACCGGGGTGGCACCGATTGGCTCGCTCTTCCACGACCGCACCGCGGAGTTCGAGATCGACGACCGCTCGCTCTCGCACCTGCAGGTCGTCATCCTGAACAAGCTGTGACGAAAGGAGTCGTTCGCGCTCGACCTCGACGACGGCACCAGGCTCGAGACCGTCTGGATCAACGAGAGCACCCCGCTCGAGTTCGGGTACGTGGGCAACCGGCAGCCCGTGCTCAATCAACTCTGGCTCGAGACGATGGCCGGCGAGGCGGGCCTGAACGGCCTGCTGCGACTCACGCCCGAGCCGTGCACGGCCGAGGGCTGACGCCCTGCATGCCTCCGTCGCCGAGTCAAGGGCTCGCTTCTGGTCGCCATGTCGAGATAGACAGGCAAGGTTGCACAGCACGCGACCCGAACGCGAACGGAGACTTGAATTGAGCACGTCAACGGAGGGCCCGCATATCCGGGGCATGATCAGCGATCGAGAGGCCGGAGGTCTGCTCCTGGCGTTCCTGGGGGCGGTGATCCTCGTGCTGGCCGTTGCCACCATGCCCCTGGCACCCGTCGACACCACGAGCACGCCGACCGAGAGCACGAGCATGCACGGGACCCCGGCCAACACCGAGCTCGATTCGACCCGGTGATCGCCATCCCGCCACGAGACCCGCATGGGGGTCTGACGACCTCGCGAAGTGCGGCGTAGCATCCCCGCATGCCCGAGCTCCTCGCCCTCATCGGGTTGGTCGTCTTCATCGGCTCCACGCTGTTCTTCGCGCTGAGACCGACGCTGAGGCACCGTCGCGATGCCCGTGCGGCCGCCCGAGCGGAGTGGCTCGCGATGGGCGCGGTCGTCGACGACCCCGCGACGCGACGCTCGACTCGCGCAGCTGACCCGATGATCCCGGGGCGATGACGCAGGGTTCGTCCTTGCCGCCGCCCTTGTCGTTGTTGCCGCCGTCGCCCTGGTCCTGTTGGTGCTTCACGACCACGCTACGACTCGCGATGCGTGCGCGGAACGGAGAGGCACGCAGAACGAAGGGGAGGCAGGCACTTCGGCGTCAGTGCGGAAGGAGGGACTTGAACCCTCACGCCCGAAGGCACAGGAACCTAAATCCTGCGTGTCTACCGATTTCACCACTCCCGCAAGTGCCCGTTCAGTCTAGGCGTCACGTCCGCGGCACTGGCGGGCGCCGCCCGCGTCGTGGGACGATCGGCCACGAGCGGTCGGGTACTGAACGCCCGCCCGAGCGACGGGGGGCCACGATGGCGACGAACGCGGATGCCTCGAACGACACGGCACCGGCCACGGATGCCGCGAGCGGCACGAACGCGACGGATGCCGCGACGGGAGCTGGTGCGACCACGGATGCCACGACGGGTGCGCCGGCCCAGACGGCCGCGAACGCGCCCATGGACCGCATGTTCGCGAGCCGCCAGGGCGTGACCGGCGCCCGCGGCGACGTACTCGTGATCTTCGGACTCACGGGCGACCTCGCACGCGTCATGACGTTCCGATCGCTCTACCGCCTCGAGCGGCGGAACATGCTCGACGTGCCCATCGTCGGCGTGGCCGTCGACGACTGGACCGTCGACCAGCTCATCGAGCGCGCCCGCACGTCGATCGTCGCGACTGGGGAGCCGCTCGACGAGGACGTCTTCGCCCGCCTCGCCGCCCGGTTCAGCTACGTCTCGGGCGACTTCGCCGACGACGCCACGTACACCAGGGTCGCCGCCGCGATCGAGGGCAAGCGGCATCCGGTGTTCTACCTCGAGATACCGCCGAACCTGTTCGCGACCGTCGTGAAGGGGATCGCCGGCGCCGGGCTCGTGACGGGCGCCCGCGTGATCGTCGAGAAGCCGTTCGGACACGACCTCGCGTCGGCCCGCGCGCTCGCCGCCGACCTGCACCAGTACGTCGACGAGTCGCAGCTGTTCCGCGTCGACCACTACCTCGGCAAGATGGGCCTCGAGGAGATCCTCTACCTGCGGTTCGCGAACACGATGCTCGAGCCCGTCTGGAACCGCAACTACGTGAAGTTCGTGCAGATCACGATGGCCGAGCAGTTCGGGCTCGACAACCGCGGCCACTTCTACGACCCCGTCGGCGCCCTGCGCGACGTCGTCGTGAACCACCTCATGCTCGTCGTCGCGGCCACCGCCATGGAGGCGCCCGCTGGCGGGGATCCCACCACGCTGCAGGACATGCAGACGTCACTGTTCCGAGCGATGGCGCCCGCCGATCCGCGCGCCTACGTCCGCGGCCAGTTCGAGGGCTACCACGACCTCCCGGGTGTCGCGCCCGACTCGACGACCGAGACGTTCGCGGCCCTGAGGCTCGAGATCGAGAACTGGCGCTGGTCGGGCGTCCCGTTCCTCATCCGCACGGGCAAGCTCCTGCCACTCACGCAGACCGAGGTGCGACTCGTCTTCAAGCCGTCGCCGAAGCTCGGCTTCGGGCTTCAGAACGCGTCGACCGCGCCGGACGAACTGGTGTTCCGGATCAGCCCGAACACCGGCGTGCGCATCGTGCTCAATGCGAAGCGAGCGGATGCCCCGCTCCCGAGCCCCATCGAGCTCGACATGCAGTTCGCGGAGGAGGGCGGCGACGGGCCTACCCCGTACGAGGTGCTGCTGCACGCCGCCCTGATCGGCGCGACCCCGCGCTTCGCCCGGCAGGACACCGTCGAGGCCGCGTGGCGGGTGCTGCAGCCGCTGCTCGACTCCCCGCCGCCCGTGCACACCTACAAGCCGGGCACTTGGGGTCCGCCGCAGGCCGAGTCGGTCGCCGCCGACCTCGGCGGCTGGCGCGCGCCCTGGACGGGCGACTGACCGGCGACGGACGGGCGTGTCGCTCGCGGCATCCGCCTCGAGCCGCCGTGCACGTGACGGATGCCGCGGTGCGCTTGACTGGAGGGATGACCCACGGACTCACCGACCACTTCGCCCGCATCCTCGACGCGCCCGTCTTCGGGCACCTCGCCACCGTGCGCAAGCACGGCACCGTGCAGGTGAATCCCATGTGGTTCGAGTTCGACCGCGAAGCGGGGGTCATCCGCTTCACGCACACGACCAAGCGGGCGAAGTTCCGCAACCTGCAGCACGACCCGCGCATGACGCTCGAGGCGCTCGACCCCGAGAGCCCGTTCCGGTACGTCGAGGTGCGCGGCCGGCTCACCGAGGTGGTGCCCGACCCCGAGGGCGCCTTCTACGTGCACCTCGCGAACCGCTACGGCGATCCGGATGCCCCGGCGCCGGCCGACAAGTCCGACCGCGTGATCCTCGTGATGCAGGTCGAGAAGGTCAACGGCCGCTGAGGCGTGCATGCACGACCTCGCTCGGCGTCGCGTAAGCGATGGAGTGAGCGGTCAGCTCAGGAGCTCGCCGCTGCTCGAGCCTGGGAGCGCTTGGCGACGTAGCGCCGGATCTTCTCCTGCTTTCCGCAGTCGTCCATCGAGCACCACCGGCGCGTTCCGTTCTTCGTCGCGTCGAGGAACACGAATCCGCAGCCGGGGCAGGCCTTCAGGCGCTCGGTCGCACCGGTGGCCAGCAGGTCGACGGCGGCACCGGTGAGCTCCCACAGTGGCGCGCGGAACGTGTTCGGCTCCCACGTCCAGGTGAGCCGCTGCCCGTCGAACGTCGGGACGGCTCGTTCGACGGCGTCGCCCCATGCCGCCTGGAGGGCCCCGAGGGCATCCGGGTCGGGGTCCCGATGATCCGCGATCGCCTCGATGATCGATCCGATGGCACCCCGCACTGCGGCGGCTTCTTTCAGGAACGCGCGCTCCTGCGCCTGAGACGGCGGATTCGGCGCCGCCGCCTGAGCCGAGGCGACGCCGGCGTGCGCGCACCAGGCCAGGAACTCCGGAGCCGAGACGAGCACGTCCTCCGAGGGGTCCCCGCGCGACATGACCTCGGTGTTGACGAAGTCGAGCGCGACATGCCCGCCCACCAGGCGGGGAAATCGTTCCGCTCCGACCATCGGTTCCTCCATTCACATTCATCCGCAGATGTTACCGGCTAATCCATTGTAGAAGGTCACCGGTAATGTTACTATCTAAGTAAACTTAGATGGAAACTCCACCGAGGAGGATGAGGGCAATGGAGCTCGGATTCGTCGCAGCCGTGATGACGAGAGCGCGTGCAGGGGATCGCCGCCGATACGAGGGTTGCGAGATGCTCAGTGCGCTCCCAGGGGCTCCGGTCGTCGATGAAGGGCAAGGACGACGGTGGTCGCGGACGCGTCACACGAGGGTGCGACCGGTCTCGTCGTGGTCGTGACGTTGCTGCCGACTCCTCGGCTCATCTCGGCAGCGTGACTCGGCCGAGAGTTCGCCTCGACAGCTCAGGCGCCGTCGCCTTCTGCTGTGGATAAGTCCGGGGAGCGGCATCCGCTCTTCTCCAAGATGGAGCCATGACCGACCCCGTGCGCACGATCGCCGAGCGCGTGCGCACCAGGGTCCTGCGCGAGGGCGTCGATCTCGGCGCCGACGGCACGGCCGCGCGCCGCTTCGCCGACGAGGAGGTGCGCCGCTACAGCGAACGTGCGCTCGCGGGTGCGCACGCGCAGCTCGCCGACGAGTCGGGCACCGTGCGCGACGTCGTGGCGGCGATCACGGGCTACGGGCCGCTGCAACCGTTCTTCGACGACCCGAGCATTGAGGAGATCTGGATCAACGCGCCGACGCGCGTGTTCGTCGCCCGCGACGGCGTCGGCGAGCTGACACCGGTCGTCCTCTCCGACCGCGAGGTGCGCGAGCTCGTCGAGCGGATGCTGCAGCACTCCGGCCGCCGGGTGGACCTCTCGTCGCCCTTCGTCGACGCCTCCCTTCCCGACGGGTCGCGGCTCCACGTCGTGATCCCCGACGTCACGCGGGCGCACTGGGCGGTGAACATCCGCAAGTTCCGGCGCAGCATCCACTCGCTGTCGCAGCTCGTGGAGCTCGGCTCGTTGACGCGGCAAGCGGCCGAGTTCCTGCGCATGAGCGTGCTCGTCGGCGCCAACATCCTCGTGTCGGGTGCGACGCACACCGGCAAGACGACGATGCTGAACGTGCTCATGTCGGCGGCGCGCACCGGAGATCGCGTCGTGACCGTCGAGGAGACGTTCGAGCTCGACCTCGACGTGCGCGACCTCGTGTCGATGCAGTGCCGCCAGCCGAGCCTGGAGGGCACCGGCGAGATCACGCTGCGGCGGCTCATCAAGGAGGCGCTGCGCATGCGGCCCGACCGGCTCATCGTGGGCGAAGTGCGCGAGGCCGAGAGCCTCGACCTGCTCATCGCGCTGAACTCGGGCGTTCCCGGCATGTGCACCATCCACGCCAACACGGCGCACGACGCGCTCACGAAGCTGTGCACGTTGCCGTTGCTCGCGGGTCGCAACATCGACGCGTCCTTCGTCGTGCCGACCGTCGCGAGCTGCATCGACCTCGTCGTGCACCTCGGCATGGATCGCGATGGCGGCCGGCACGTCGCCGAGGTCGGGGCGACGTCGGGAGCAACCGTCGACGGCGTGGTCGAGATGGAGCCGATCTTCACGCGTCGCAGCGGTCAGCTCGTGCCCACCGGTGCGCTGCCGCCGCGCATGGCGAAGTACGACGCCGTCGGGTTGGATCCCGCGATCGTCCTCGCTCCGGATGCCGCATGAGCCTGATCCTCGGCGGCATCCTCGGACTCGGGGTCCTCCTCGTCCTCTCGCCGTGGCTGTGGCCGGCTCGGCCGAACGAGACCTCGCAATCCCGGGCGTTCGACTCCGCGCGCGATGCCCTCGCACTCGCCGGACTCGGCGGTGTCCCGATTCCGGTGGTGGCGATCGTCTGCCTCCTGCTCGCGCTCGTGGCCGGGGCGCTCGCCCAGGCGGTCTTCCGCGTGCCGATCCTCACGGTCGTGGCGGCGGTGCTGGGAGCTGCGCTGGTGCCGATGGTCGTGAATGCGCGTGCGGCACGGCGTCGGGCCGCCAACCGTGCGATCTGGCCCGACGTCGTCGACCACCTCGTCGCCTCGGTACGCGCCGGGATGTCGCTGCCCGACAGTCTCGCCGCGCTCGCCGAGCTGGGGCCTGCCGTCACGCGGCCGGCCTTCGCCGAGTTCGAGGCGGACTTCCGACGGAGCGGCAACTTCGGCCAGTGCATCGATCGCCTGAAGGCCTCGCTCGCCGACCCGACCGCCGACCGCATCCTCGAGACGCTGCGCATGGCCCGCGAGGTCGGCGGGAGTGACGTGACCGCCGTGCTCCGCGGACTCGCCGGTTACCTCCGTGAGGACGCCGCCGTGCGGTCGGAGGTCGTCGCCCGGCAGTCCTGGATCCGGAACGCCGCGCGCCTCGGCGTCGCCGCGCCGTGGCTGCTGCTGCTCGTCCTCGCCTCGCGACAGGAGACGCTCGTCGCCTACGACTCGGGTGCGGGGAGCGTGCTGATCGTCGTGGGTGTCGTCGTGACGTTCGTCGCCTACCGCGCGATGATCGCGCTCGGGCGCCTCCCCGAGGAGCGCCGATGGTTGCGTTGAACGTGATCGGCGCCCTCGGAGTGGTGCTCGGCGCCGTTCTTGGCCTCGGGCTCTGGTTGGTCGCCTCGGCGGTGCCGCGCCTCGGTCGGCCGAGGCTCGTCGAGCGCGTTGCGCCGTACGTGGCCGACCTGTCGCCGGCGGCTCGCGCGCTGCTCGATCGTCGTCCCGCGGACCCGACTCCAGTGCTCGGGGTGCTCGTGGGGCCGGCCGCCCGGCGAGCGCGAACGATCATGTCGACGTGGCTCGGCGGCGACGAGACGATCGCCAGGCGCCTCCGCCAGGCCGGCGCCGCGGCATCCGTCGAACGCTTCCGCGGCGAGCAGCTCGCGTGGGCCGCCGCCAGCTTCGTCGGCGGCGCGGCCGTGGCGCTGTTCGTCCCGACATTCGGCGGGCTTCCCGTCGTCGTGCGGATCGCTACACCCGTGCTCGCCGCCGCGATCGGCGCGGCCCTCCGTGACTGGACGCTGCAGCGCCGGGCTCGGCGACGACTCGCGCGCATCTCCGCGGAGCTGCCGACCGTGCTCGAGTTCCTCACGCTCAGCCTCACGGCGGGCGAGGGCATGCTCGACGCGATCCGCCGCGTCGCGAACGCCGGCTCCGGCGAGCTTCCCGTTGAGTTCGCGCGCGTGGTGAGCCAGGTGGGCACGGGTATTCCCCTCGGTCGTGCCCTTGCCGACCTGCGCGACGGCCTCGATCACCCGGCCCTCTCCCGCGCGATCGACCAGGTGCTCGGTGCGCTGGATCGTGGTGCGCCGTTGGCGGCGGTGCTTCGATCGCAGGCCGGCGACGCACGCGAAGAGGCGAAGCGCACCATCATCGAGCTCGCAGGTCGCAAGGAGATATCCATGCTCGTGCCGCTCGTCTTCTTGATCCTGCCCGTAACCGTCGCGTTCGCGCTGTTCCCGGGTTACCTCGTGCTGCAGGCGGGCTTCTGATGCCGGCCGTAGCGGCGCTCCGATCGCGCACCGGGGGGTGCGCCGACGAAAGGACAGTCCATGCGAGAGCTCATCGCGCGGTTGCGCGAGGAACGCGGCGATGTGCCCGGATGGGTGCTGATCACGCTGATGACGGCGGGATTGGTGATCGTGATCTGGGGTCTGGCCGGCCCGGCGCTGAGCGGCGTGTTCGATCAGGCGATCAGCCGGGTCCTCGGGTTCTGAGGCGCTGGTCTGCGGCTCCGCGAGCGCGCCGTTCGGGCTCGGCGCTCCGGGCGCTGGCTCGCGAGGAGCGCGGCTCCGCGGTCGCCGAGTTCACGCTCGTCGGCGTCCTGCTCACGGTGCTCGCGGTCGCGGTCGTGCAGCTCGCGCTCGCACTGCACGTGCGCAACACGCTGCTCGACGCGGCGGCCGAGGGCGCGAGGTTCGCGGCGCTGGCCGGTTCCTCGGCGAGCGACGGCACCGCGCGGACCCGCGACCTCATCTCAGCGGCCATCTCCGCGGAGTACGCGCGCGACATCACCGCGGGAACGACCTCGGTCGGCGGCGTGCCGGCGGTGGAGGTGACGGTCCGCGCGACGTTGCCGGTCGTCGGCCTGCTGGGGGTCGAGCGCGGCCTGGAGGTGTCGGGTCATGCGGCACTCGAGACGCTCGACTGAACATCGACCGGTGAGCGTCGTCGCCCGGCAACTCGTGAGACGCATCGCGGGGGAGCAGGGCTCGGCCTCGCTCGAGTTCCTCACGGTCGGCATGCTCCTGCTTGTGCCGCTCGTCTACCTCGTGCTCGCGGTTGCAGCGGTGCAGGCGGGAGCACTCGGCGTCGAGGGCGCGGCGCGTCAGGCCGCTCGCGTCGCGGTGACGGCGACCGACCAGGGCGCGACGGATGCCGCAGTGGAACGCGCGGTGCGGGTGACGCTTGCCGACTACGGGATCGACGCGGATGCGGCATCCGTCACCGTGCGCTGCGATCGCACCGACTGCGGCGAGCCGGGCACGCGGGTGCGCGTCACGGTCGCCGCCCGGGTCGAGCTGCCGCTCGTGCCCGACGTGCTCTCGCTCACCGCCGTCGGCAGCGTGCCCGTCGAGGCGAGCGCGACGCAGACCGTCTCCCGCTTCGCGGGTGCGTCGTGATGCGGACGCTCCGAACACGCGCGGCGCAGGACGAGACCGGGTCGACGCTGCTCCTCACGATCGGCTACGGCGTGCTCGGCCTCGCGATCATCCTCGTCGTCGCCTCGGCGACGACGCTCTACCTCGAGCGCAAGCGGCTCTTCACCGTCGCCGACGGCGCCGCGCTCGCGGCGGCCGAGGCCTGGGAGCTCGAATCGGTGCGGGTCGACGGCGGCCGGCTCACGCTCGATCTTCAGGATGGGGACGTGCAGAGAGCGGCAGGGGAGTATCTCGCCGACGCGGCGACCGATCTCGGCGACGTCGTACTCGTGAGCGCTACCTCGACCGACGGCCGCAGCGCGACCGTGACGCTGCGCTCGGTCTGGCGGGCGCCGATCTCCACCGACCTGGTCCCCCTCGAGGTGCCGATCGAGGTCACCGTGACCGCGCGGTCGGTGTTCCACTAGTGGAACGTCGTAGCGCGGCATCGCACGCGGCCGGGGTGAAGCGTCGGTATCGTCGGGATCGGGATGGCGAATCGTCCGTTCACAACGGTGGATCGTGACCAGCCCGCGCAGAACGGGGGAAGCATGTCCGAGATCGACACTCGCACGCACGAAGATGCCGTATTCGAGACAGCACCGGACGGTTCGAACGTTCGTGTCCTCTGTCGAGTGGATGGTGGAAGTACGGCCGAGTTCTCTCTGACGCCCGGGACGACATCGCGGGCGGTGGCGCACCGCACGATCGAAGAGGTCTGGTTCGTCCTCGAAGGTACGGGTCAGATGTGGCGGCGGCGAGGAGACACCGAAGTGTATGCGCAACTCTCGCCTGGTACGAGCCTCACGATCCCCCTGGGAACGGCATTCCAGTTCCGAGCGGACGGCGATGTGCCCCTACGAATCCTCGGCGTGACGATTCCGCCGTGGCCGGGAGACGGCGCCGAGGCAACTGACATCGAAGGCCCATGGGTTCCGTCGAGCTGAGCCGCAACCGCGCAGGCAATCGTCGACGGTGAGTCGGTACGTTCGCAGCGGGCGTCGACCCGTCAGCACATCGGGGCGCGCGCAGCACCGAGCTCACACTCGTGGAGGAACCGCGTCAGGATGAGGGTCATGGGCCCGTCGGCGGGCCGACGCCTTCAGCTCGAGGACCACGCCGGTGACGACGAGGGCGAGCGCACCTGCTCCGAACAGCAGGACGCCCAGGACGAGGTAGCCAAGACCATCGCCCGAGTCTCGTCGTTCGGCGTCGGGCACCAGCACGGTGGCCGTGAAGGCTGCGAAGACACCGAAGACGAAGCCCAGCCCGAGCCACAGCCACCCAGGATGCCGTCGCTCCCGCCTCACCATCTCGCGGTACGTCCGGCTCAGTACGTAGGCGCGAAGCCCGGGCCGAACCGCTCGAAGAGCTGGGTCTTGCGGCGGATCGCCTCCTCGTCGGTGGGCAGGTCCCAGATGAAGACGTGGTCCGACGGCGAGTACTGCATCGTGCGCGCGGTGGTGATGATCTCGACGACCTCCTGCCGCTCGCCGAACAGGTCGGCGCCGGTCTGGTGCGCCGAGCGCACGATGGTCCCGAGCGAGAGGCCGTCGTCCGTCGAAAGCACGTGCCCGATGTGGTGCGAGCGGATGCCGCGGGCCTGCAGCCTGCGCAGCGGACGCGGCTCCGTGCCGTGCACGTTCGGCCAGCACACCTTGCAGCTGCGCACGCCCGAGAGACCCCGCGCGGACTCGCGGGTGACGAGTGCCGGCAGCGGGAGCCGGTAGGTGCGGTCGTCGTGCAGGCGACGACGGTGGCCGGCGCTCCAGCGGGCGCGCAGGTCGAGGTGCGGCTCGAGTGATGCGCACTCGAGCCGGTGCAGCATGCGCTCGCTCGGCGACTCCAGGTGGGTCACCGCGAACTCCGCGCCCTCGGCGAACGCCTGGCGCAGCGTGTCGTGCTCCTCGGTGACGATTCGCTCGATCAGGGCGTCGATCGGGTCGACCGCGGCGACGCCGCGGACGGGCGTCATCAGGTCGACGATGCCCGCAGCCTCCTGCGGTGCCGAAGCAGGCTGCCTACGGCCTGCGGGCTCGGATCGGGTCATCCGCGTCCTCCGTCATCGGGCCCCGGGACCGGCCCTCGTTGCGAACATAGCGGAGCGGGAGGCCGAGTCACCCCCCATCGGCTCGGGACACGCGGCCCCCAACCGGGGCACACGGCGACCGGGTCGGGCGCATGCGGTTGACTGGAGGGCATGACCGCCGCCCCTCCCAGCACCGAACGCCGGCCCGACGAAGGACTCGCTCGATGAGCGCCGACCGCCCCGGCGCGAACCCCGCGAGGCGCCGCGTCCCGCTGTTCGCGGTCGTCGGGCTGCTGCTGGGCGTGCTCGCGCTCGCGCTGCCGGCGGTGCCGGCGCTCGTCGCCGCGGCCGGCGGCATCATCCTCGGCGTGCTCGGCCGGCGGCAGTTCAGGCGCGACCCCGCCAACGGTCCGGGCTGGGTGTCGCTCGCCGCGATCATCGTGAGCGGGTTCGTGTTCGTGAGCCAGGCGATCATCCTCTCGGTCGTGTACTTCTCGGCGTGACCCTTCGCGCCCCGCGCGCCGCCGCGCCATGATGGAGCGCATGGCCACCGATGCGCTGACCGCCGCGGCCGACGAGCTCTACGCACTCGTGCCCGAGGAGTTCACCGCCGCCCGCAATGCACGCGCCAGGGACGCGAAGACCGACGACACGGCGCTCGGCCAGCGCATCGGCGAGTTCCGCAAGCCGTCGCCCGCCGCGTGGATCCTCAACCAGCTCGTGCGAGAGCAGCCCGACGCCGTCGACGAGCTCCTCGACCTCGGCGCCGACCTGCGCGACGCCCAGGCCGCCGGCGACGGCAAGACCCTCACGACCGTGGGCGCCGAGCGTCGGCAGCTCATCGCGGGCCTGCTGCGCCAGGCGACGCACATCGCGGATGCCGCGGACCGCTCGCCCTCGCGGGCGGTGCTCGACGAGGTCGAGCAGACCCTCATCGCCGCCACCGTCGACGAGGCCGCCGGCGGTGCGCTGCGCACCGGACGGCTCACCCGGAGCCTGCAGGCCGTGGGCTTCGAGGCCGTCGACCTCGACGGGGCCGTCGCCGGCGAGGCATCCGCTGCTCGACCCCGGAAGCTGCGGGCGGCGAAGCCCGGTGCCGCCACCGGTACCGCGAAGAGGACCGGCGCAGGCAAGAAGGGCGAGGGGGCCGACGAGCAGGCCGAAGCGGATGCCGCGGCCGAGCGCGAGGCGGCCGCCCGCGCCGCCCGCGAGCAGGCCGACGCCGACGTGCAGGACGCGAAGGGTCGCCTCGACGCCGCCGCGAAAGCGCTCGCCGAGGCCGAGGACCTGCTGAAGGCCGCCGAGTGGAATGCCGACGAGCTCCGCGACGAACGCCACGAGCTCGAGACGCGCCTGAAGGCGCTGCGATCCGAGATCGTCGACGCCGAGCGCGACGAGCGCGACGCCGAGCGGGTGCGGAACAAGGCCGAGGTGGCCGTCGACCGGGCGAAGGACGACGTCGACGCCGCCGAGGCGGCGCGCGACAAGCTCAGCTGATCTGCGGCGACTCCGCGGTCGCGTCCGCGGTGCGCTCCGTCCACACGAGGATCCCGCCGATGACCGCGCCGGCCGCCGCTGCGCCGCCGTGGAGGTCGCCCACACCCAGCAGCACCGCGGTGCCCACGAGGCTCATGACCGCGAGGATGCGCGCCGGCCCGCGTCCCCGCACGAGCGCCGCGACGGCCACGGATGCCGCGAGCCCGTAGACCACGACCGAGTTGCCGGCGCCGACGGGATCCACGACGAGTCCCCAGAGCTCGGCGAGCAGTCCCGACACCAGGGCGATGAGCACCCACCGCGCCGCGCCCCAGATCCGCTCCGCGACGACACCGATGAGCGCGAGGGAGAGGAGGTTGGTGATCGTGCCGGTGGCGCCGCTGTCCTGGACGACGATCGGGGTCACGAGTCGCCAGATCTCGCCGTCGAAGATCCGTTCCCGGTCGCGCTCGAGCGCGTCCAGCAGCGACGGCACGGCCGTGAACTGCAGCAGCGTCGGAACGCCCACGACGACGAGGGCGACGATCGTCGCCACCGGCACGGGTCGGCGGCCGCCGCGCGGTCCGCGGGTCGCGAGCACCCCGAACCCGGCGCCGAGCGCGGTGGCCAGCATGATGGTGCCGACGGCTGCGGCGACGGTGTCGATCACGTGTCCAGTATCTCCACGCGACGAGCCGGGACGTCAGTCATCGAGGCCGGGCGCGCCGGGCGGCTCCGGCGGTCCAGAGCCTTCCGACCCGCCCGCCCGCCGCGAGTGCCGCGGATTCGGCACGTACCGCGGCACGTACCGCCAGAGGATCCCCGCGCCGACGAACCCGAGCACGCCCATCGTCGCGCTCGCGGCCATGATCGAGACGGCCGACGTCACGCCTGCGAGGATGAGCGGCGCGACCGCCTGGCCCGCGTCGCCGATCGTGCGGAAGGCGCCGAGGAACGGCGCCGGGTTCGCCTTCGGAGCGAGGTCGGCGCCGAGCGTGAGGATCACGCCGCTCGAGAGCCCGTTCGCGACGCCGAAGAGCAGCGCCACGAACGTGAACCACGCCTCGGCACCCGGCACGTCGTGCGTGAACGCGAGGACCAGGTGCCCCGTGCCGAGCCCGACGAGCCCGGGGATGGCGCTCCAGAGCCGGCCGAACCGGTCCATGACCTGGCCGCTCACGTAGAAGAGGGCGAAGTCGATCGCCGCCGAGACGCCGATCACGAGCGCGGCGGCCTCGGGCGGCATCCCGATCGACACCGCCCACAGCGGCAGGATCACCGTGCGGCTCGCGCGGACGGCCGCGAGCAGGCCGACGCCGCTGCCGATGCGCAGCAGCACCGCGCGGTACGTCACGATCGCCCGGAACACGCCGTGCGACGCGGCATCCGCCTCGGCCTCACCGGCGGTGCGTGCGACGCCCGAGCCGTCGCGCGACGACGCGGCATCCGCGGATGCCTCGCGCACGAGTCGCGCGGCCCCGAACACGCGCTCGGGGTCGGGCAGCACGATGAGCACGACGACGACCGCGAAGCACGCCGCGACGAGCACCCAGAACACGACCTCCGACGAGCCGGTCCACGCGATGAGCGCGGCGGCCACGAACGGGCCGACCGCCCACCCCGCGCGGAACACGCCCGCGAGCGTCGAGAGCGCCCGCGCCCGCACCGCCTCGGGCACGTAGCTCGTGAGGAACGCGTGCCGCGCGAGCCCGAACACGGCCGTCGCGAGGCCGAGCAGGAAGATGCCGATGCCGAGGGCGAGCTCGGTGGGGGAGGCGAGGGCGATGAGCACCCCGATGACCGCGAGCAGCGACGCGCCGATCATGGCGTTCCGCTCGCCGATGCGGGCGACGAGCCAGCCGGCCGGAAGGTCGCCCGCGAGCTCGCCGACCATGAGCATGGCGGCGATGAGGCCCGCGAGCGCGAGCGAGGCGCCGCGATCGGTCGCGACGACCGGGATGACGGGGATGATCGCGCCCTCGCCGATCGAGAACAGCAGCGTCGGCAGGTAGGCCGGGAGGATGATCGAGCGCCAGGAGAACGGAGGCGTCGCGTCGGTCATCGCCTTCGACGCTACACCCGGGGCGCGCGGCATCCGTGCGCCCCGATCGCGGCCTCACCGTCGCGAGACCAGCGGGCGATTGCTCACGGCGTCGTGCCGACCGCGCCGGTCGCGACGTTCCACGAGAACGTCATCGGGTCGGCGAGCGTCCCGTCGGGCCGCTGCCGCCGGTAGGCGAACTTCACCGAGCGGAACTCCATGCCGACCGTCTGCTCGACCTCCCCGTCGGCCGACCCCGCCGTGTGCACCGACGTGACGACGAGGTCCTCCATCGTGACGATGAGCCACGCGTCGCGTCCGCCGTGCCCGCCGCCGCGGGTCACGTGCAGCTCGGCCTTGCGGATACGCCGGCCCGAGACCACGAATCCGAGCAGCCTCGTGGATGCCGCGTCGAAGACGTGCTCCCAGACGAGCGCCGACGGATCGGGTCGCCCGGCCCCGCCCCCGCTCCCTCCGCCCGGGCCGCCGCCCGGACCGCCGGGACCGACCTGGGCGGTCACGCCCCAGTTCCACGACAGCAGCTCGATCCAGTCCTCGTGCCCGACCGCGGGCGACTCGCCCGGCGCGTCGTCGAAGAACGTGAGGTACGCGTGACCCGACATCGGTCGCCCCCTTCGGCGCGGCTCCGTCCCCCCGGATGCCGCCGTCGATCCGCAGTGTACGCCGGGCGCGACTAGGCTGGACAGGCCATGTTGGATCTTGACCTCACGCAGGACATCGCCTCCCTGCGCTCCACCTTCCGCGACATCCGTGCCGTCGTCGACGTCGACGCCCTCGAAGCCGAGATCGCCAGACTCTCCGAGCAGGCCGGCGCCCCCGACCTGTGGGACGACACCGAGAACGCCCAGAAGGTCACCAGCGCCCTGAGCCACCGCCAGTCCGAGCTCGCGCGCGTGAAGAGCATCGACTCGCGCCTCGACGACCTCGAGGTGCTCGTCGAGCTCGCGAACGAGGCCGACGATGAGGAGTCCGCCGCCGAGGCGCGCGCCGAGCTCGCCGCGCTGCAGAAGACCGTCGGCGACCTCGAGGTGCAGACGCTGCTCGACGGCGAATGGGACGGCCGGCCGGCCGTCGTCACCATCCGCGCCGGTGCGGGCGGCGTCGACGCCGCCGACTTCGCCGAGATGCTCATGCGCATGTACCTGCGCTGGGCCGAGAAGCACGGCTACGACGCCACCGTCATGGACACGAGCTACGCCGAGGAGGCGGGCATCAAGTCCGCGACGTTCGAGATCGACGCGCCCTACGCGTTCGGCACGCTGAGCGTCGAGGCCGGAACCCACCGCCTCGTGCGCATGAGCCCGTTCGGCGCGGCCGGCAAGCGGCAGACGTCGTTCGCCGCCGTCGAGGTCATCCCGCTCATGGAGGAGACCGAGGAGATCGACATCCCCGAGGGCGACATCCGGGTCGACGTGTTCCGCTCGTCCGGCCCCGGCGGGCAGTCCGTCAACACCACCGACTCCGCCGTGCGCATCACGCACCTCCCCACCGGCGTCGTCGTCTCGATGCAGAACGAGAAGTCGCAGATCCAGAACCGCGCCGCCGCCATGCGCGTGCTCCAGTCGCGCCTGCTCCTCATGCAGAAGGAGCAGGAGGCGGCCCAGAAGAAGGAGCTCGCCGGCAACATCACCGCGAGCTGGGGCGACCAGATGCGCTCCTACGTGCTCGCGCCGTACCAGATGGTGAAGGACCTGCGCACCGAGCACGAGGTGAACAACCCCAACGCGGTGTTCGACGGCGACCTCGACGGGTTCATCGCCGCCGGCATCAAGTGGCGCAAGCAGAAGCTGGAGTAGCCGAGTCGACTCGGTGACGGATGCCGCGCGCCCGCGGCATCCGCTGGGCGCGCCGGCTGGACGCTACGACCGCATCGCGAACTTCGCGAGCGCCCGCGTGCGCGCCGCCTGCACGAATGCCCGGATGAGGGCGATGCCCTCGGGGTCGAGCCGTTCCTCGGGGTGCCACTGCACGCCGAGGCAGAACGCGCCGTTGGTCGTCTCGATCGCCTCGACGACGCCGTCGGGCGCGCTGGCCGAGACCACGAGCCCCTCGCCGAGGCGGTCGACGCCCTGGTGGTGGTGCGACGAGATCTCGAAGTCGGCCTCGTGCGTGATGCTGCGCAGCAGCGTGTCGGGCAGGATCGACACGGGATGCGACGTGTGCTCGCCGTAGATGTTCCGGTGCGGGGTGAGGTCGATGCGGTCGCCGAGGTGCTGCTCGAGCGTGCCGCCGAGCGCGACGTTGAGCACCTGCATGCCGCGGCACGCGCCGAGGATCGGGATGTCGCGCTCGCGCGCGAGCTGCGTGAGGGCGATCTCGAGCTCGTCGCGCACGCGCAGGGGCTTGTCGTTCGTCGGATGCGCGACGCTGCCGTAGAGCTCGGCGTCGAGGTCGCGCCCGCCCGGCAGGAAGAGCCCGTCGACGAGGTCGATGAGGCGCTCGGGGTCGTCGACGTGCACGTCGAGGCTCGGGAAGATGATCGGCGCGCCGCCCGCCTCCTGCACCGCGGAGACGTAGGTGTGCGAGATCGCGTCGGTCGGGATGTCGACCCACGAGCCGTAGCTCGCGGCCTTGCGGTCGGCCACGATGCCGATGAGTGGAACCGTCATGCGTTCCTCCAGCGGGTGTGCTCCAGCACCCGCTTCCCACGCTACTCCCGACCCAACCTGAGAAACGGGCGAGTCGCAGGTGCGTTCCGCGCCGAGGCTGCTTAGGCTCGATCCGACATGATCCGATTCGACGCCGTCACCAAGACCTACCCGGGACAGTCGAGGCCCGCCCTGGACGACCTCGGGGTGGAGATCCTCCGTGGTGAGTTCGTGTTCCTGGTCGGGGCCTCGGGCTCCGGCAAGTCGAGCTTCCTCCGACTCATCCTCAAGGAGGAGAAGCCGACCAAGGGGAAGATCCACGTGCTCGGGCAGGACCTCGGCTCGATCTCGAGCCGCAAGGTGCCGTACTTCCGTCGCGACCTCGGCGTCGTCTTCCAGGACTTCCGGCTGCTGCCGAACAAGAACGTGTACGAGAACGTCGCGTTCACCCTGCGGGTCATCGGCAAGTCTCGCGGCTTCATCCAGTCGGCCGTGCCCGAGACCCTCAAGCTCGTCGGCCTCGACGGCAAGGGCAAGCGGATGCCGCACGAGCTCTCGGGCGGCGAGCAGCAGCGCGTCGCGATCGCCCGCGCGATCGTCAACAAGCCCCAGATCCTCCTCGCCGACGAGCCGACGGGCAACCTCGACCCGGTGACGAGCGCGGGGATCATGACGCTCCTGGAGCGCATCAACTCCAGCGGCACCACGGTCGTCATGGCCACGCACGAGGCCGGCATCGTCGACCAGATGCAGCGCCGCGTGATCGAGCTGTCGGCCGGCGAGATCGTGCGCGACGAGCGGGGCGCCGGCTACGGCGCGGCCCTGGGTGACGTCGACGCGGCGCTCACGGGCGAGGAGCCCGTCGACGCGCCGGCGGAGGCCGCCGCCCCCGTGCCCGACGAGGAGGCCGTCGCTGCGGTGCTCGGCGGCGGCGCCGCCGCGAAGAGCGGACGGAAGGCGAAGGCGACGACGCCGCGCACCAGGGCGGCGAAGGCGACCGGTTCCGTGCCCAAGGCGGCGGCAGCCCAGGCGGCAGCCGATGCGGCCGCGGCCGAGCTCGCCACCGACACCGACGGCGAGGCCGCGACGGCCGGCGCGCCTGCGGCGTCGGCGAAGCCCGCCCCGGCGAAGCCCGCCCCGGCGAGGAAGCCCGTGAAGAAGGCCGCGCCCAAGGTCGACCGCAAGGTCATGGAGGAGAAGCAGCCGCTCTACGTCGAGCCCGAGGAGCGCGACGAGGTGACGGATGCCGCGGCGGCGATCACCGCGGCCGCCACCGCGTCCATCCCCGTCACGCACGCGGGCGACACCGCAGAGCCCGCGGCCGAGCCCGGCACCGCCGTCCCCGCCGCGAAGACGTCCGGCGTGGCATCCGAGCACCTGACCCTCGCCGAGCGCCTCGGGCTGCGCGCCCCCGGCGGACCGCGCGAGGGTGACGACCAGCAGGAAGTGGGACCGACGAAATGAGGTTCGGGCTCGTGCTCGCCGAGGCCGGGAACGGCCTGCGGCGCAACGCGACGATGGTCGTGTCGGTCGTGCTCGTCACGTTCATCTCCCTCACGTTCGTGGGCACCGCGGCGCTCATGCAGCTGCAGATCGCCCAGATGAAGAACTACTGGTACGACCGAGCGCAGGTGGCGGTGTACCTCTGCACGTCGGTGTCGACCGCCGCGGGATGCACCGACGGCGAGGCGACCGAGGAACAGAAGGCGGCCGTCGAGGGGCAGCTCGACTCCGACACGCTGAATCCGTTCATCGACGAGTTCTACTTCGAGGACCACCAGCAGGCGTACGAGAACTTCCAGCAGCAGTTCGAGGGCACGCCCGCGGCGGACTACGTGACGCCCGAGGTGCTCAACGAGACGTTCTGGGTGAACCTCGTCGACCCGTCGCAGGCCGCCGTCATCGCCGAGAGCCTCGCGGGCCTCGCTGGCGTCGAGCAGGTCGTCGACCAGCGCCGCTACCTCGACCAGATCTTCGACGTGCTGAACGCGGCGAGCTACACGGCCATCGCGATCGCGGCGATCATGCTCGTCGCGGCGGCGCTGCTCATCGCGACGACCATCCGCCTCTCGGCGTTCTCGCGTCGCCGCGAGCTCGGCATCATGCGGCTCGTCGGCGCCTCGAACCGGTTCATCCAGACGCCGTTCGTACTCGAGGGCGTGTTCGCCGGCCTGCTCGGTTCGTTGCTCGCGGGCGGGGCCGTGATCGCGATCGTGCACTTCTTCGTGCAGGGCTACCTCGCGCAGAGCCTGTCGTTCACGTTCGTCGACCTCACCGACGCGTTCATCGTGGTGCCGATCCTCGTCGCGGTGGGCGTGCTCCTCGCGGCCGTGTCGGCCGGGATCGCGATCACGCGCTACCTGAAGGTCTGAGCGCCGGCAGCTGGGGCCGCGGCATCCGCTAGAGTGAGAGGCTGCCTCGGATGCCCCGGGGCGCTCGAACTCGAACGAAGGAGCACGTCGTGCCCAAGGAACGCGGTCAGAAGGTCGTCGCGACCAACCGCCGGGCGCGCCACGACTACCTCATCGAGGACACGTACGAGGCGGGCATCGTGCTCACCGGCACCGAGGTGAAGTCGCTGCGCGAGGGGCGCGCGTCGCTCGTCGACGGCTACGCCTTCATCGACAACGGCGAGATGTGGCTCGACGCCGTGCACATCCCCGAGTACACCGAGGGCACGTGGAACAACCACGCCCCGAGGCGCAAGCGCAAGCTGCTGCTGCACAAGCAGGAGATCATCAAGATCAGCCACCGTACGAAGGACGGCGGGTACACGCTCATCCCGCTGTCGATCTACTTCAGCGACGGCCGGGCCAAGGTGGAGCTCGCGGTGGCGAAGGGCAAGCGCGAGTACGACAAGCGCCAGGCGCTGCGCGAGCGGCAGGACAAGCGCGAGGCCGACCGCGCCATCGCGAGCCGGCGGAACCTCGGCGAGTAGTCGCCCGCCGCGCGTCGCGCTCGCGGGCCGGCTCAGGCGCGGCCCATTCCCGGGAACAGCAGGTCGCGCAGGGACGCCTCGAGCCAGTGCCGGTAGCGCTCGTCGTCGACGCCCGAAGCGGAGATCCGCGAGTACGAGTCGGCGAGGGTGAGCAGCCACGCGCTCGTCGCGAGGTCGTCGCGGTCGGTGTCGGACGTGATCCAGCCCTTGCCGTCGAGCCAGGCCACGAAGCCGCCCCAGTTCGCCCGCACGGTGCGCTGCTGGGCGGCCCACGCGGCCGCGATGTCGGGGTCGTCTGCGGCGGCCGAGGCGAACGCGCGGAAGATGCCGGCGGCCTCGACGTTGAGCCGGGCGATGATGTCGCTCATCGTCCGGAGCCAGCCCGCGGCGTCGGTCACGTCGACGCCCATGCGGGCGCCGTCGCGGTCGATGTCGAGCACGTCGGCGTGCATGTCCTCGCCGAAGGTCGCCAGCACGGTGGCCTCCTCGAGCAGCCGGCGCTTCGGGCCGACGGTGCGCACGGTCTCGACCGAGACGCCGGCGGCCTCGGCGATGCGGGCGATCGAGGTGGCGCCGTAGCCGTCACGGGCGAACAGCTCCAGGGCGGCACGGATGACCCGGCGTCGGGTCTCGGCGGCCTGGCCGCGCCGAAGTGCGGAGTCATAGCCTCTCGGAGTCAACGAGAATTCCTCGCATCCTATTGACTGGTATTGCGAACAGGTGAATACTACCAAATGCAAGCCAAATGAGGGGTCGCCATGCCATCCGCAATCGTCTGCAGTGCCCCGGCATTCGGCCATGTGCGGCCGATGCTCGCCGTCTCGGCCGAGCTCGTGCGACGCGGCTGGCGCGTCCGGTTCGTCACCGGCAAGCCCTTCGCCGCCGACGTCGCCGCGACCGGTGCCGAGTTCATCGCACTCACCCCCGAGTTCGACGTGGTGCTCACGCCGCCGCGGAACGGCCGGGCGAGCCTCAACCACGTGCGACACGTGTTCTTCGGCGCCGTACCCGCCCAGGCGGCGCTGCTCGAGCGACTCATCGCCGCCGAGCCCGCCGACGCGGTCGTCGGCGAGCTCTCGTTCCTCGGCATGCGGGCCCTGCTCGACGGGCCACCGGGGGAGCGCCCGTGGGTCGTGGGGTGCTCGGTCTTCCCCCTCATGATCAGCAGCCGTGACACCGCGCCCTTCGGGCCCGGCCTGCCTCCGCCGACGTCCGACCGGCAGCGACGGAAGTACCGTCGGCTCGCTGCCGTGACACGCACGGTGCTGCTCCGGCCGCTCCAGAAGTCGGCGGCGGAACTCGTCGACGCCATCGGCGGTCCGCCGCTCGGGGACCGGCTCTTCTTCGACGCCGTCGTCGATTACGACCTCCTCGCCCAGTTCTCGGTGCCCGGCTTCGAGTACCCCCGGTCGGATGCCCCGTCGAACCTCGCGTTCTTCGGCCCGCCCTCGCCGTCGCTGCCCGCCCTCGGCGAGCTGCCCGAGTGGTGGGGCCGGCTCGACGACCGGCCGATCGTGCACGTCACGCAGGGGACGGCCTTCAACGACGATCCCGAACGCCTCATCGGGCCGGTCGTGCGGGCGCTCGCGAACCGGCCGGTGCAGGTCGTGGTCGCGACCGGTGGGCGCGACCAGGCGACGCTGCCGTCGTTGCCTGCCAACGCGTTCGCAGCCGCGTACCTGCCGTACGGCCTCCTGCTCGATCGCACCGCGGTCCTCGTCACGAACGGCGGATTCGGCACCGTGAACGAGGCACTCGCCCATGGCGTGCCGATCGTCGTCGGCTCCGGTTTCGGCGACCAGGTCGAGACCGCTGCGCGCGTGTCGTGGTCGGGCGTCGGGATCGACCTGGGCAAGAAGGTCCCCGCCGAGCACCGGATCGCCGACGCGGTCGACCAGGTGCTCGCCGACCCGTCCTACCGCGACGCGGCCGCGCGGATCGCCGACGAGATCCGGCGGGCCGAGGGCGCGGCCGGTCTCGTCAGGTGGCTCGAGGACCGAATTCCCGCCAGGCAGTCGGCGTGAGGAGGCGTCGGGCTTCCCGGATGCCTCCCAGCCGACGTGTCGGCACGCAGGGGTAGGCTCATCGCGATGGAGACCTCGACCCGCATCCCGGTTCCCGGCACGTACAACTTCCGCGACGTCGGCGGGCTGCCGGCGAAGACCGGCACGGTGCGCGACGGGGTGCTGTTCCGGTCCGACGGGCTCCACCGCCTCGGCGCCGACGGGCGCGCCGCGTTGCGCGAGCTCGGCATCGGCATCGTCATCGACCTGCGCGACGAGAACGAGGCCGCGGTCATGCCCGACGACCTCGACGGACTCGACGTCGAGGTGCTGCGACTGCCGGTCTTCGAGGGCTCGGGCGCCTCGCAGGGCCGCGGCGGCATCTCGCTCGACGCGCTCTACGACCGGATCGTGACCCAGCACGCGCCCGTCGTCGTGGGAGCGCTGCGCGAGATCTCGAGCGCGGGGGAGCGCTCGGTCGTCGTGCACTGCACCGCCGGCAAGGACCGCACGGGCATCGTCGTCGCACTCACGCTGCTGGCGGTGGGCGTCGACCGCGACGCCGTCGTCGAGGACTACGCGCGCACCGAGGGCAATCTCGCCGGCGAGTGGCTGGAAGACATGGTGACCATGATCGGCCGCTACGGCGTGCCCGACACCCCCGAGCTGCGCGTGCTCATGGGCGGCAGCCCGCGTGAGGCGCTCGAGGGCGTGATCGACACGGTCGAGCGCGCGCACGGCTCGACGCGCGAGTACCTGCTCGCGTCGGGGCTCACGCTGCACGAGCTGGCGGCGCTGGAGGCGCTGCTCATCGACGGCGGGCGCTGAGGGTTCTCAGGCCGGGTCGGCGGTGAAGCGGGCGTCGACGGCGGCCTCGATCACGAGCTCCTGCGGCGCGAACTCGGTGGGCGCGGCGCTGCCGACGTCGGCGACGGCGCGCATCATCATGGCCTTCGGCATCGGCGGGCCGGGCTGCACGGCGAGCAGGCCCTGGTCGGCCAGCTCCACGGGAGTGGGCGTGCCGAGCCCGAGCGCCGACGCGTAGACCTGGGCTTTCGTCACGGCGTCGGCGACGGCCGCGCGCTGCGCGGCCTCCTGCACGCGACGACGCGTGGCCTCGGTGAGGCGCCAGTCGATGCCGCCGATCGTGATCTCGTCGGAACCCGCCGCCTCGCCGACCCACTCGCCGATGCGGGAGAGGTCGCTGAACACGACCTCGACGTCGGCGCTCGCCTGGTGCACGACCGGCAGCTGCCGGCCCTCGTTGTTCCACGGCCGGTACGACCACACGCGCAGCTGGCCGGCCGACCAGGTGTCGAGTGCACCGGATGCCTCGAGCTCGCGCACCTGGGCGAGCAGGCGCTCGTGCGCAGCGCTCGTGCGGCCGTAGACGTGCTCGCGTGCGGCGCCCGAGCCGCCGACCGAGAGCGTCACGGCCCCCAGCTCGGGGGCGATGCGCTCCTCGGCGCGTCCGGTGACGGCGATCGTGGTCGGCATGTGGTCCCCTCTCGACGGCGAGCGGCGGGCGACGTGAGGCGTCCGCGGCCGCACGCGGGGCGGCCGACCTCAGCATACGTGCCGGGGCCGACCGCGCCGCCGAGGCTCAGGCGGGCTGGCGTGCGGGGAGCACCCCGGCCGCGTCGAAGAGCCGGTCGAACACGGCCATCCGGTCGAACTGCAGCGCGTACGCGCGAGCCCGCTCGGCCCGCGCGGCTCGCTCCCCGACGGGCAGCGCGAGCGCTTCATCGATCGCGGCCGCGATCGCGTCGGGATCGTCGACGGGCACGATGAAGGCGTGGTCGCCGACGGCCTCGCCGATCCCGCCCGTCTCCGTCGTGATCACCGCGCCGCCGCCTGCGAGCATCTGCTCCGCGAGGGCGATGCCGAACGTCTCGACGAACTCGGGTCGCGGCTTGCTCGGCAGCACGTAGGCGGCGCATCCGGCCATGAGGAAGGGCTTCTCGGCGTCGTCGACGTCGTCGAGGAAGACGATGCGGTCGGCGACCGGCGAGGCGGCGGCGAGCCGCTGGAACCACGCGGCATCCGGCCCTCGGCCAGCGATCACGAGCTTGAGCCGGGCGTTCGCGGGCGTGCGCTCGAAGCCGGCGATGAGGTCGTCGACGCCCTTCGCCCTGGTGAGGCGCGAGAGGAAGAAGACGTAGCCGTCGCGCTCGAGTCCGCGGGCCGCGAGCACGCCGTCGACGAGCGCGGGGTCGAGGTCGAGGTACTGCGACGTGTCGATCGCCGGGTACGAGATGCGGATGCGCTCGCGGCACTGGTCGGCGAACCGCGTGCCGTGGAACGCGTCGATCTCGGATGCCGCGGCGACGATGAGGTCGCGGGTGTACTCCGAGACGGCCACGCAGTGGTCCTGTGCGAGGTAGCTCGAGAGGATGTGGGCGGCGGCCCCGAACCGGCCCTCCTCGACGCACGAGCGGACGACGTTCGTGACATCCGACCCCACCGCCTCGGCGATCGTCGTGACGTTCACGGGCAGGCCCGTGCTCCACGCGGCGCGCACGGCATCGGTGACCGCGACGGTGTGCGGGCTGAGGTAGAGCGAGAGGCACACGGTGGGCACGCCGTCGGTGAAGAGCTCGACGAGACGGCCCGTGATACCCGCGAGCCAGCGCCCGTCGGGTACCTTGTAGTCGCCGACGGGCTCGGGGCGCTCGACGATGATGCCCTCGCTGTAGGGGAGCATGCGATCGAGCGGCTTCAGCGGCAGGCCGGTCGCCTCGAGGCGGTCGATCGGCCAGGTCACGATGCGCACCTCGTCGAAGCCGCGCTCGAGGGCCGCCTCGGCGAGGTTGCGTCCCTCGACCGAGTGGCCGCAGATGACGGGGTCGGCGCGGTTGACGATGACGAGTCGGGTGCGGGGCTTGGCGGTCATGGGGCTCGTCCTTCCTGGTCGGTGGGCGATAGTCTGCGGGGCGATGGTCTGGTCTGGGCAGCGGGTCGGGCGCGGGCGGTCGCGGCATCCGTGCTCACGGATCGGAGGCCGACGGCGGTCGGCCGTCGCGACCCCAGGCGCTCGGCTCGGGGCCGAGCTCGATGCGCAATCGGCCGCCGCGGTGCACGTCGTCCCCGCGTAACCAGGTGCGCTCGAGCGGGACGCCGTTGAACGTGGCGGACTGCACGTACTGCGTCGGCCCGTCGCGCTCGGGCTCGACGAACCCCGTGGTCTCGATGCGCAGCTCGCCGTCGCCGAGGCGCAGCTCGGACTCCGCGAACGACGGGGCGTTGACGAGGAACAGGTTCTGCCCCGCGACCGGGAACAGCCCGAGCGACGCCCACACGTACCAGGAGCTGAGGCCGCCCGAGTCGTCGTTGCCGGGCAGGCCGCCGCGGCCGGTGCCGAACTGCTGGTGCACCGCGGCGTGCACGACCTCGGCGGTGCGGTCGGGGCGTCCGGCGTAGTGGTAGGCCCATGGAGCCTCCATGTCGGGCTCGTTGTTGAGGCCCTCGAACCGGCCGAGCGCGTACCCGTTCGCGAGCTCCTCGAGCCCCGGGCGCACGCCCGGTTGGCGCACGGGCTCGGCGCCGTAGCCGAAGAACGCGTCGAGCATGCGCACGAAGGCGTCGTCGCCGCCGGCGAGGCCGATGCGGTTGCGCATGTCGTGCAGCAGCCGGAACGAGTAGTTGTGGCGGCTGCCCTCGTAGAACGTCGAGTCCTGCAGGAGGCCCGTGGCGTCGTCGAACGCGTTCACCCAGCGCGCGGCGAGGGTGCGGAACTGCTCGACGAGGTCGCGATCGCCGACGCGTTCGGCGATGCCCGCCGTGCACCAGTACCCGTAGGCCAGGTCGAGCGTGTGGCTGATCGGATGCGCGACGCCGCGCAGCAGGAAGTCCTCGCCGTAGGTGCGGCGCAGGTCGGTGTGCATGTGCACGAGCGCCCAGTCCCAGTCGATGCCGGGCAGCCCGAGGCCGCACAGGTCGGCGAGGAACGTCTGCGCCAGCGCGCTGCCCTGCCGCGAGAACCGGTCGCTGCCGCGCGCCATGCGGTAGCCGATGGGGAAGTTGCCCTCCTCCTCGCAGATCGTGAGGAGGGCCGTGCCGAGCTCGACCGCTCGGTCGGGCATCAGCGCGGTGACGAGCGGCAGCTGGGTGCGGTAGATGTCCCACATCGTGGAGAGGTCGTAGACGAACGGGCCATCGGACGGCCAGAACGGGCTCTCCTCGGGCGCGAGGCACGGCTTGATGAGCGAGTGGTAGAGCGCCGTCGAGAAGACCGTCTCGCGCTCGGCCGAGGGCGTGTCGACGGCGATCGCCTTCAGCTGCCGGCGCCACGCCTTCTTCGTGCGATCGCGGCGCTGCGGGAACCGCGCCGGCCCGACGCCGCAGTCGCGCCGCAGGTTCTCACGGGCCTGCTCCACGCCCCGCAGCGAGAAGCCGATGCGCACCTCGACCGTCTGACCGGCATCGCTCGGCCCCGCCCACATGAGCCCGAACGGCCGCAGCGTCGTCGGCCGGATGTGGTCGAACGCCAGTCGGGTGCCACCCGGCATGAGCCGGCGGTCGTACCAGAGCATCTGCCGCCACGATCGCGCGTCGCACTCCACGTACACCGCGAGCGGCGCGCCCTCCACCACGATCTCGCCCTGCGCGACGCCCGGCCCGATCGACTCGAGGTGCGCGCGGAGCGGGATCGTCTCGCCGTGGGGGATGGCGAGGCCGCCGAGCGAGAAGTCGATCACCACGCGGGCGTTGCGGTTGCGCGGGAACGTGTAGCGGTGCACCGCGCTCTTCGGCCCCACCGTGAGCTCGGCGCGGATGCCGCTCTCGAGCGTCGCGGCGTAGTACCCGGGCTCCGCCTCCTCGTCGACCAGGCGCCAGGTGCGACCGAGCACATCGAGCGGCTCGAGCATGGGCGTGACCCGGAAGTAGTTGTAGTACTTGCGGATCGCCCCGGTGCCCGACTGCTGGAAATGCGTGAATCCGGATGCCACGGCGTCGTCGTGGATGGTCGTCGGCACGCCCTCGGTGCTGAGGTCGTAGCGTCCGTAGCCGGTGGGGTAGGCGCCCGAGTACGCGCACGCGGAGACCATCCCGAGCGGATACGTCGCGCCCGGATGCGTGTTGCCCACCTGCGGCTTCGGCCACCACCACGTGGCCGCGATGCCGGTGGGTGGCAACAGGTCGGTGACCTCCGTGCCGATGAACGGATCGACGCGGCCGATCACGCGGCTCCCGAACTTCCCATGCCGGGACGCTACGGGCATCGCGCAGGCCGTGGGTTACGGCCGGATGAACGATTGCCGAGCGCTGGTCCTTGGCGTGGAATGACACCGACGTCCGGTCCGTTGTATCCTGTAAGGCCGCGGACCCCGAGCGATGGGCTCTCGAGATGCGGGACTTGGAAACTCCACAGCGTGCGACAACGGCCCTCCGAACCGGTTCCGACCGGCGCGGTGCCACATGGGGATGATCGGTTTCGACATCGCCTGTGCGCCCACGAGAAGCGGGCCGAGGATGCAGGGTTATCTCGTGAACGCTCCCTGCGAAACAATAACTGCCAATAAGAAGCAGTCCGACTTCGCCCTCGCTGCCTAAGCGAGGCCGATAGTCCGTCAGTCCGGGTTCGTTCCCGCCCCGGTCACTGGCGTCATCTAGGGAACTCGCTGCGCGTCGTCGCCTGAGCGACGTGCGGGACTTTCCTCAGGCTGGGCCCGTCGACTCAGGTGCCTGTGGCAAGAGTCGGGGCCGAGCAGAACGCCTCACAGGATGCGCCCGGAGAAGGCGTGGAAACTCAGCGATGGACGGGGGTTCAATTCCCCCCATCTCCACAACCAGCGCCGTTGTCGCACGACGTGGACCGAACGGCCGCCCGAGAGGGCGGCCGTTCGTCGTGTGCGAGCGACACGCCAGCACC
Source organism: Agromyces sp. NPDC004153 (assembly GCF_053603635.1). NCBI lineage: Bacteria > Bacillati > Actinomycetota > Actinomycetes > Micrococcales > Microbacteriaceae > Agromyces > Agromyces sp. NPDC004153. The sequence goes on along the minus strand of NZ_JBSGFY010000002.1, from coordinate 821,778 downwards.
GCCGGGCCGAGGTCCCCCTGATCGGGGGGTCCGTTTCCGTCCCCTCCCCGTCGCGTGCCGATTCACGAATCTATAGCCTCGTGTTCATGGCGAAGACGCTGGATGATCGTCGGGCGTTGAGCGCCCAGGGAGCCCGCCGACCGTGGTCGCGGTTCATTGCCGCGCTCCTGGTCGTCGGGGCGCTGTTCGTCGCCCAGTTCGTCTCGCCCGCGACATCCGGACCGGCGCCGTCGGCCTCGGCCGCCACGCCGTGCACGGGCGGTTCGCTCACGGTGGTCGCGCACACCGACGACGACCTGCTCTTCCTCAACCCCCACATCCTGCAGGACATCCAGGCCGGCCGTTGCACGCGGGTCGTCTACACCACCGCCGGCGAGGCGGGCGAGGGCGCCGCGTACTGGGGGAGCCTCGAGTCCGGCATCCGCGCGACGTACGCCCAGATGGCCGGGGTCGCGAATCGCTGGACCGCCGCGAACGCCGGCGTCACCGCGGGCGCGATCTCCGTGCACACGCTGACGGATGCGCCGCACGTCTCCGTGGTGTTCCTGCGGATCCCCGACGGATTCGACGGGAGTGGCAGCGCCCCATACGGCTACGAGAGCCTCCACAAGCTGTGGAACGGCGAGATCTCGCTCGTGCACACGGTCGACGACAAGGAGTGGTACACCAAGAACGAGGTACGGGACATCCTCGTGCAGCTCATGACGAGCTTCGCGCCCAAGACGGTGCGCACCCAGGACTGGTCGACGAACCCCAACAACCTCGACGACCACAGCGACCACTGGGCGACCGCGATGTTCGCGCGCCTCGCCAGCGGCCGGTACACCGCTCCGCACACGCTTCTCGCGTACGAGGGGTACCCGATCTGGGATTATCCCGCGAACGTGACCGGCCCCGACCTCCAGGGGACGATCGACGCCTTCGTCACGTTCGCCGAGTACGACAAGTTCCTGTGCGGCAACCCGAACGAGGGCTGCCCCGAGTACCCGCACGACGTCTGGCTGGAGCGCCAGTACCTCGTGGCATCCGAACCGACGAAGAACGCCGTGCGGGAGACGGGCGTCATCGTCGCGGCATCCTCGACCAAGTCGACGTCGCAGGCCGCGGACCGCGCATCCGACGGCTACCCGGTCGGTGCGCCGATGGATGCCGCCCGCGAATGGGTCACGAACAACCAGGGCGCCGGCGGCTGGATCCAGTTCACCTTCCCCAAGCCCACGCCGCTCGAGGGCATCACCCTCTACGACCGGCCGAACACCGCCGACCAGATCACGGGCGCGACGCTCCAGTTCTCCGACGGCGGCACGGTGCCGGTCGCGGCGCTCCCGAACAACGGTGCGGGGCTCACGGTGACGTTCCCGGTGCGCACGGTCACGTCCGTGCGGTTGAACGTCACGGCCGTCAGCGCCACGACCACGGCGGCCGGCCTCGCGGAGTTCGAGGCCTGGCGCGGACCCGCCGATACGACCGCGCCCGTGGTGACCCCATCGCCCACCGGCGGGGAGTACGCCGTCGGGCAGCCGATCACGCTCACCGCCAACGAGCCGGCGACCATCTACTACACGACCGACGGCACCGCGCCGACGACGACCAGCCGGGTGTACAGCGGACCCATCACGCTGACCGCCGGGTTCACCCTCAGGTACCTCGCGGTCGACACGGCCGGCAACGCCTCCGCGGCCGGGCAGCAGGTCTACCGGGTGCCGGCCGCCGACACCACGGCGCCGATCGTGACGGTCACGCCCGCCGGCGGGCGCTACGAGGTGGGCCGCCAGATCACCATGACGACGAACGAGCCCGCGAAGATCCACTTCACGACCGACGGCTCGGCGCCCACGGCGAGCAGCCCCGTCTATTCGGCGCCGCTCACGATCACCGGCTCCTTCACCCTGCGCTACTTCGCGGTCGATCCCGCCGGGAACGCCTCGGCGCCCGCGTCCCAGAGCTACTCGGTGCCCGGCCCGCCGGCGATCGTCCTCCCGAGCAATGGCCAGACGGTCGGCCGCACGACCACCATCCAGCTGCAGGGCGACCCCGGTTCGACGTTCCGGTGCACGCTCGATCCCGCAAGCGGCGGCCAGCAGGCTCCGTGCGCCTCGGGCGACGTCCTGACCTTCACGACCGAGGGTTCGCACACGCTCCAGGTCGTCGGCGTGGATGCCGCGGGAACAGTGAGTCCGCCGAGCTCGGTGACCTTCACGGTCAGCTTCGCGGCGCCCGCGCCGGTCATCAGCGCGCCGGCCGCCGACGGCTCGACGACGACGGCTTCGCCGAGCTTCGAGTTCTCGGCGCCCGGAACGACGAACGCGACCTTCCGGTGCAAGCTCGACGCCCAGGCGTTCGCGCCGTGCACGTCGCCCCGCGCCTACACCGGCGTGACCGCGGGCGCGCACACGTTCACGGTCGAGGCGACGAACGCGCTGGGGAACACCGGTACGACGGCTCGAACGTTCACCGTGGTGGTGCCCGACACCACGCCGCCGGCGATCACGGCGACGCCGATCGGCGGCACCTACGCCAAGGGCCAGTCGATCACGCTCTCCGCCAACGAGTCCGCCCGCATCCACTACTCCGTCGACGGGTCGGTGCCGACCACGAGCAGCCCGATCTACAGCGCACCGCTGTCGCTGCAGACGTCGTTCGAGCTGCGGTACCTCGGCGTCGACACAGCGGGCAACCAGTCCGCGGTGGGTTCGCAGCGGTACACCGTCCAGGTCGTCAAGCCGGCCGGGCCGAGCCATGACTTCAACGGCGACGGCCGAGCCGACGTGATGGCTCGGGACACCGCCGGCAACCTCTGGCTCCACCCGGGCGACGGCGCGGGCGGTTGGCAGCCCGCCCGCCAGATCGGCACCGGCTGGAACGTCATGACGACGATCCTCGTGCCGGGCGACTTCGACGGCGACGGCAAGGTCGACGTGCTCGCCCGCGACACCACCGGTCGACTGCTGCTCTACCCGGGCGACGGCGTCGGCGGTTGGCGCGCGCCGTCGCAGGTCGGCTCCGGCTGGAACATCATGCGCTCGATCGTCGGCCCCGGCGACTTCAACGGGGACGGCCGGGTCGACGTGCTCGCGATCGACCTCGACTACCGGATGATCCTCTACCCGGGCAACGGGTCGGGGGGCTGGCTCACGCCCGTGCAGGTCGGCTCGGGGTGGGGCATCATGAACGCCGTCGTCGGCGCCGGCGACGTCAACGGGGACCGCGCGGTCGACGTGCTCGCGCGCGGCACCGACGGCACGCTCTACCTGTATCCGGGGAACGGCCAGGGCGGCTGGGGTACTCGATCCACGATCGGCGGCGGCTGGGGCGCGCTGAACCCGATCATCGGCCCAGGTGACTTCAACGGCGACGGATTCGTCGACGTGCTCGCGCGCACGTCGTCCGGCGGACTCCAGCTCTACCCGGGCAACGGCGCCGGTGGGCTCGGGCCCGCGACGACGGTCGGATCAGGGTGGAGCGCCTTCTCCGCGATCATGTGAGCCGTCGGTGAGCACCGGTCTAGCATCGGGTTCATGACCTTCACCGCCGACCCCGCCCGCTACGACCGCATGCCCTACCGACGCGTCGGGGCATCCGGACTCAAGCTGCCCGTGCTCTCGCTCGGGCTGTGGCAGAACTTCGGCGACGACCGGCCCCTCGACGCACAGCGTGCGATCGTGCGTCGCGCCTTCGACCTCGGCATCACGCACTTCGACCTCGCGAACAACTACGGCCCGCCCTACGGCTCGGCCGAGGCGAACTTCGGGCGCCTGCTCGCGACCGACCTCGCGCCGTACCGCGACGAACTCGTCGTCTCGACCAAGGCCGGCTGGGACATGTGGCCGGGGCCCTACGGCGTGGGTGGCAGCCGCAAGTACGTCATCGCTTCACTGGATGCCTCGCTGCGCCGGTTGGGGCTCGACTACGTCGACCTCTTCTACCACCACCGTCCGGACCCCGAGACCCCCGTCGAGGAGACCGCCGGCGCCCTGGCGTCGATCGTCGAGCAGGGCAAGGCGCTCTACGTCGGCGTGTCCTCGTACTCGGCCGAGGACACGCGGCGCATGCGCGACCTGCTCGCCGAGCGCGGCGTGCCCCTGACGATCCACCAGCCGTCGTACTCGATGCTCAATCGCTGGATCGAGACCGAGGGCCTCGTGGATGCCGCGGGGGACCACGGCTTCGGCATCATCGGGTTCACCGCGCTCGCGCAGGGCCTGCTCTCGGGCAAGTATCACGAGGGCGTGCCCGAGGGGTCGCGTGCGTCGACCGACGGCTCGCTCGACTCGGAGGTCATCACCGAGGAGCTCGTCGAGCGCCTCAGGGGGCTCACCCGGATCGCCGAGCGTCGGGGCCAGTCTCTTCCGCAGCTCGCACTCGCGTGGGCCCTCCGCGACGACCGCGTCACGAGCCTCGTGCTCGGAGTGAGCCGGGTCGAGCAACTCGACCAGAACGTCGCCGCGCTCGACCGCCTCGACTTCTCCGACGAGGAGCTCGCCGAGATCGACGCGCTCGCGGGCACGACCGAGGGCGTCGACCTCTGGGCTGAGGCTCGCGAGGGCGGGCCCCTGCCGGTGCTGCGCCCCTGATGAGGGTCATTTCCGTGCCTCCTGCCCCGTGAACGAGGGACGATCCGAAGAGCCGTTCCATGCGTGTCGATGGACATATGGCGACCGCTGTGCATAAGCTGTAAACGCAGCGACGGAGTCGCGATTCGCACGATGGAGTACGGAGGAGACCCATGTTCGCCAATCTCAACGGGTGGCACGCCCTGATCGTCGTGGTCGTGATCCTGCTGCTGTTCGGAGCCCCGAAGATCCCCGCGCTGGCGCGGAGCCTGGGGCAGTCCATGCGCATCCTCAAGACCGAGATCCGCGACGAGGGCGAGAAGCCCGCGAGCTCGCAGACGTCCACCGCGCAGCCGGCCGTACGGGACGCCGACGCGGCCGCCTGAGCCAACCCACACCGCCCCTCCCGGAGGCCCGTTCGGGCCTCCGGGAGTCCGGCATGCCCGGGCTCGGCGAGCCGTGTCCTCACTTATGACGACAACATTCCAAAAGTCAAAACCGGAGACTCGTCTTTTGCTTGACCGCCTCTTGAGAAATGCCGTAGTGTCCGAAAAAGCGTGATCCGTTCGGTTCGCGCGGGGCGCTCGACCGGTGGGAACCAGGCCGGCGTCAGGCACTCGGGGCCCGGTGGGCCACGGCTGCATTCCCCCAACACATCAGTGCAAAGGAGCATCATGAGCGATCTGATCGATCGATCCGACGATCCGCAGCTGGGGCGCAGCCTCGGCCTGTCCCGGCGCCAGCTGCTCGCGGCGACGACGGGCATGGCCGCGGCGGCCGCCCTCGGCGCGGCGGCGATCGGCGGGAGCCCCGCCCAGGCCCTCGCCCAGGCGGCCGGCGCCGCCAAGGCCGCCCCCGGTGGCAACGGCGCCCTCATCCCGCCCGGCAAGCGGGGCATCATCCTCTACACGGTCCGCGACGCGATCAGCCGCGACCCGAACACGACCGACCTCCCGTCGGGCTTCAAGGAGGTCTTCCAGGAGCTGTCGCGCATCGGGTACAAGCAGATCGAGTTCGCCGGCTACAGCCAGCACGCGAACGCCGAGGGCGGCAACGTCAACAACATCGCGGGCGCGCAGCTCATGCGCAGGTGGCTCGACGACAACGGGCTCGAGGCCGAGGGCAACCACGGCACGATCCCCGGCACGATCACCGACGCGACGCTCGCGGCGTTCGACCTCGCCTGCGAGACCGCGAACATCCTCGGCTTCGGCCACATCGGCACGGGCAACGACCCGACGAGCAGCAGCTACCTCGCCGACTGGCAGGCCGCAGCCGACCGTTGGAACATCCTGGGCGAGCGTGCAGCGACGCACGGGCTCAAGCTCTACACGCACAACCACGATGCGGCGTACAGCTTCCTGCTCGACAGCGGCCCGCTCGACGCGGCCGGACGTCCGACCCGTTCGAGCGGCGTCCGTCGCCTCGAGTGGTTCCTCCAGAACACGGACCCGAACTACGTGTACCTGGAGATGGACATCTACTGGGCGCACGTGGCGCAGTTCCGGTTCCAGAACTACACCGCTCCCGACGGCGGCACCGCGACGAACCTGTTCGACCCCGCGGGCCTCGTGGCCGCGCAGACGACGCGGTTCCCGCTGTTCCACGCCAAGGACGGCGCCTCGCGTCCCGACCTCGCCGCCGGCTACACCATCGTGCCGTTCGGACAGGGCAACATCGACTTCACGACCTTCTTCCAGCGCATCGGCGCCAAGGGGTACCACAACTCGATGTACGAGCAGGACAACGCGTCGACGGTGCCGGCGCCCGCGAGCCCGGCGCTGTCGCTGCAGAACTCGGCCACGTCGTACGCCCACATGGCGTCGCTGCGCGGCTGATCCTGCAGGTCCGAACCGCGCGACGCGTCGCGTGACACCCCGGGGCCGGACCGTAACCCCGGCCCCGGGGCATCCGCACCACCACACCCCTCTACCAAGGAGACATCCATGTCCACACCCCGGTTCCGCCTGGGCGCGCTCGCGCTCAGCGGACTCCTGGCGGTGACGGCGCTCGCCATGAGCCCCGCCACCGCCTTCGCCCATGACGGCGAGGATCACGGAGACGAGATCGCCGCCACCACCTGGGCGAACTACGAGAAGGTCACCCTGACCAAGGACGTCGGCGAGCCGATCGACCTGGCCGTCCTGCCCGACTCGCGCGTGCTCCACACGACGCGCGGCGGCCAGGTGCGCCTGACCGACCCCGCCCAGGGCACGACCACGGTGGTCAACACCGTCGACGTCTACGCCAACTCCGAGGACGGCCTCCAGACGATCACCCTCGACCCCGACTTCGAGGAGAACGGCTGGGTCTACCTCTACTACGCGCCGCGCACCATGACGGCGCCGTACCCCGCCACGACGCCCACCGGCTCGGCGCCGAACTCGCTGCCCGCGGGCGCGGACGCGAGCTACTGGGACCAGTGGAAGGGCTACAACCAGCTCAGCCGCTTCAAGTGGAACGCGACGACGAGCTCGCTCGACCTCGCGACCGAGCAGGTCATCATCAAGGTCGAGGTGAACCGCGGGCAGTGCTGCCACGTCGCCGGCGACGTCGCGTTCGACAAGGACGGCAACGTGCTGCTCGCCACGGGCGACAACACGCCCGCGAGCGCGCCGGGTGCGAGCGGCTACGCGCCGATGAACGACCGGGCCGGCTTCAACCCCGGCTTGGACGCGCGTCGCGGCGCCGGCAACTCGAACGACCTGCGAGGCAAGATCCTCCGGATCGACGTGCAGGACGACGGCTCGTACGCGATCCCCGCGGGCAACCTGTTCGCGCCCGGCACGACAGGCGCCCGGCCCGAGATCTTCGTGATGGGCGTGCGCAACCCGTTCCGGATCGACTACGACCCGGTGACGAACGCGGTCACGTGGGGCGACTACGGCCCCGACGCGGGCACGGCGAACGCGGATCGCGGCCCGATGGGCTACGTCGAGTGGCAGTCCACGACCGTCCCGCTGAACGGCGGATGGCCCTTCTGCCACGGTCCGAACGCGAACTACAGCAACTGGGACTACGAGACGCTCACCGTGCGCGGCTGGTACGACTGCAACGGCACGCTGATCAACCCGTCGCCCTACAACACGGGGCTCCAGCAGCTTCCGTCGGCGACCGAGCCGCAGCTCTGGTACGGCGACCAGCCGACGCACCAGCCGTGGCCCGAGTTCGGCAGCGGCGGCCAGGCGCCCATGGGCGGCCCGACCTACCGCTACGACGAGGAGAACGAGTCGGCGACGAAGTTCCCCGAGTACTGGGACGGCAAGGCCTTCATGGCCGAGTTCTCGCGCGACCGCGTCTTCGCCTTCTCGCAGGACGACCCCGACGGCCCGGTCACCAGGATCCAGGACTTCCTGCCCAACTCCGCGCTCACCGCGGCGGGCATGCCGGTCTGGGACAACGTGATCGACTTCGAGTTCGGCCCCGACGGCTCGCTCTACGTGCTCGACTACGGTGACGGCTTCTTCCGGCCGAACCCCGACGCGGGCCTCTACCGGGTCGACTACACCGTGGGCACCAAGGGTCCGCGCGCCGACCTCACCGCCTCGGTGACGTCCGGTCACGGCCCGCTCGCGGTCGACTTCTCGGCCGCCGGCAGCACGCACCCCGACGACCTCGCGCTCAGCTTCGCCTGGGACCTCGAGGGCACGGGCACCTTCACCGACGGTCCGGCTGAGATCAGCCACACGTACACCGAGGACGGCCAGTACACCGCCCGCGTTCGCGTGACCGACAGCGGCGGCCGGGTCAGCCTGACCTCCGTCGTCATCACGGTGGGCAACACGGCGCCGATCGTGGAGATCGTCACCCCCGAGAACGGCTCGTTCACCGACTGGGGCGACAAGGTCGCCTTCGAGGTGAAGGTCACCGACCCCGAGGATGCCACGATCGACTGTTCGCGCGTCCTCTGGAGCTACGGCCTCGGCCACGACAACACGCACGCGCACCCGCTGTTCACGGGCACGGGGTGCACGGCCGTGATCGAGACCCAGTCCGAGGCCGGCCACGGTGAGACCGAGAACATCTACGGCGTGATCGGCGCCTCGTACACCGACGGCGGCAGCGCCACGGCTCCGGCCCTCGTCGGTGACGCGGTGACGCTGCTCAACCCGCGCGACCTCCAGGCCGAGCACGCGGACGCGCGCAGCGGCATCGAGGTGGTCGACGACGCGACGGCCCACGGCGTTCGCAAGGTCGTGTCGTTCGACGCGGGTGACTGGCTCGCCTACGACCCGGTGAACCTGATCGGGATCACCGGCGTCGAGGCCCGCGCCATCGGCACCGGCACCCTGTCGCTCCGCTGGGGTTCGGCCGACGCCGACGCCTTCCTCACCATCGACGTCGCGAACCCGAGCGGTGCGTGGCAGGAGATCTCGTCGCCGCTGCTCGAGGTGCCCGAGGGCACCGACCGGCTCTACGTGACGAGCACCGGTGGGGTCGAGCTCGACCAGCTCGCGTTCACCACGTCGACGAGCGACATCCGCTCGCTGCTCGCCGCGCTCGCGGCGGACCAGCGGATCACCAACGGCGCGAAGCAGTCGTTCGGTGACACGCTGGCGGAGATCGACGCCGCACTGGCCGCCGGGGACACCGCCACGGCGATCAGCAAGCTCGAGTTCATCGTCACGCAGGTCCCCAACCGGATCCGCACCGACGCCGACGCGGCCGACCTGGTCGTCCGCGCCGCGCAGGCGGTGATCGCGGACCTCACGCAGTTGACGTAGGCCCCGCCCGACGGACGGGTCCCGGTTCCTCGGAACCGGGGCCCGTTCTCGTGCGTCCGGGGGCTGTGCTGCTCCGAGTGCTGCGGCGCATTCGAGCATGTACCCCGATCCGCGGGGCGGGGTGTCCGGGGCGACGGCGCAGCGGATGCCGCGGCTCGCCGGAGCCGTCGGCCCGACCATGAGCGGTCGGCCGGTCCGTCGGATCGACGGTCCTGCGCGGCATCCGCGGGGTCCGCGGCATCCGATCACCCCTCGTGGAGGCCGTGTACCCCGTCACCCCCGTGCTGGGGGACGTGCGCCGCGACCGAGTGGCCTAGGCTGACGGGGCTGCTCCTTTCTTGGTAGAGGGGTGCTGCATGGTCCCGGGTCGCACGTTACGGGTGCGACCCGGGACGCTTCCGTCTCCGGGGAGTCCACGCCCGATGACGGATGCCGCGGACACGACGATGCCCCCGGCGCGATGGCCGGGGGCATCTGGTCGTTCCAGGCGGTGCCGCGTCAGCTCGAGCTGCGACCGCCGGGACGCGAGGCGAAGCGCTGCTGCAGGAGCACCGCGATCACGATGATGACGCCCTTCACGACGGCCTGGACCGACGTGGAGAGGTTGTTCTGCGTGAACACGTTCGTCAGCGTCGAGAAGATCAGGACGCCGAGGACCGTGCCGACGATGGTGCCGCGACCGCCGACGAGGAGCGTGCCGCCGACGACGACCGCGGCGATCGCATCGAGCTCGTAGAGCAGGCCGTGGGTCGAGGTGCCGGCGGTGGTGCGGCCGAGCATCATGACCGCGGCGATGCCCGCGGTGAGCCCGACGAGCACGTACAGTGCGACGAGGTGGCGCTTGACGCGGATGCCGGCGAGGCGGGCGGCTTCGAAGTTGCCGCCGATCGCGACCGTGCGACGGCCGAAGGTCGTGCGGTTGAGCAGGAACCAGCCGACGACGGCGACGATCACGAAGATCCAGATGAGCCACGAGATGCCGAGGAAGTCCCCGCGGAAGAAGTCGAGGAACCCCTGGACGTTCACGATCTGGGTCGTCTTGTTCGAGAGCAGCTCTGCGAGGCCGCGTGCGCCGACGAGCATGGCGAGTGTCGCCATGAACGGCACCACCTTGCCGTAGGCGATCACGATGCCGTTGATGAGCCCGGCTCCGGCGCCGACCGCGAGGGCGACGGCGACCATGAGCAGCCAGCTCGTCTGCTCGGAGGCGGCCTGGACCCACGACAGCGACGCGACGACGGTCGCGAGGCCCATGACGGATCCGACGGAGAGGTCGATGCCACCGGCGGTGATCACGAACGTCATGCCGATGCTGATGACGCCGATGATCGAGGCGAAGCGGATGATCGTCAGGAAGTTCTCGAAGTTCCAGAAGCGGTCGCCCGCGGTGATCGCGCCGACGGCGACGAGCAGCAGGAGGGCGATGACGAGGCCGAGGTTGCGGCCGACGGCACCGCCGAGGAGACGCCGCGCGAGGCTCTCGTCGGATTTCGGGGCTTCGGTCGTCGCTTCGTCGGCGGGGGCGGTGGTCTGGTCGCTCACGCGGCGACTCCTTCCATGATGAGGTCGAGCACGCCGTGCTCGTCGATGTCGGTGGCGGGGGTGGTGTGCAGGACGCGCCCGTCGGCGATGACCAGCACGCGATCGGAGAGCCCGAGGACCTCCTCGATCTCGCTCGAGACGACGACGATGGCGTTCCCGGCGTCGGCGAGGCGGCGGATGAGGGCGTAGATCTCGGCGCGGGCGCCGACGTCGACGCCGCGCGTCGGCTCGTCGAGCAGCAGCACACGGGTGCCGTGCACGAGCCAGCGGCCGAGGAGGATCTTCTGCTGGTTGCCGCCCGACAGTGTGCCGGTGACGCGATCGGGGTCGGCGGGGCGCAGCTCGAGCGCCTCGATCTGCTCGCGGGTGACCGAGCGCTCGCGGCGCTCGTCGAGGAACGACGCGCGGGCGAAGCGGGCGAAGGTCGCCAGCGTCACGTTCTTGAAGATCGGCTCCTCGAGGATGAGGCCCTGGCTCTTGCGCTCCTCGGGGGAGAGCCCGACGCCGGCCTCGACCGCGGCGTTGACGGATCCGGCCTTCAGGCGCTTGCCTCCGACGGAGACCGTGCCCGACGTCGCCTTGCGCGCGCCGTAGACGGTCTCGAGGATCTCGGAGCGGCCCGAGCCGACGAGGCCCGCGAGGCCGACGACCTCGCCCGCGCGGACGTCGAACGAGACGTCGGAGAACTCGCCCCGGAGTCCGAGGTCGTCGACCGCCAGCACGACCGGCGCGTCGGCGGGGAGCGGCCGACGCTCGGGGAAGACGTTCTCGACCGAGCGACCGGTCATGAGGCGGATGAGCTCGGGGGTCGGGGTCTCGGAGACCTGCAGGCCCGTCGCCATGCTCCGGCCGTCCTTGATGACGGTGATCCGGTCGCCGATCTGGCGGATCTCCTCGAGGCGGTGCGAGATGTAGATGATCGCGATGCCCTGGGCCGTGAGCTCGCGGACGACGCGGAAGAGGTTCTTGACCTCCTCGGAGTCGAGCACGGCGCTCGGCTCGTCCATGATGATGAGCTTGGCGTCGTGCGAGAGGGCGCGCGCCATGCTGACGATCTGCTTGTTGGCCGCCGAGAGCGTGCCGACCTCGCGGTGGGGGGAGAGGTTGCCGTGGCCGAGCCGCGTCAGCAGCGCGCGGGTGTGCTTCGCGGCCTGGCCGCGATGGAGCACCCCGCCCGTGGCCAGCTCGTGGCCGAGGTAGATGTTCTCGGCGATGCTCAGCCCGTCGACGACATCGAGCTCCTGGTACATCGTCGCGACGCCCAGCTTGATCGCCTCGACCGGATTGTCGATCTGCACCGGCTCGCCCTGCCAGAGGATCTCACCGCCGTCGGGCTGGTGCGCGCCGGCGAGCACCTTGATGAGGGTCGACTTGCCAGCACCGTTCTGGCCGAGCACGCAGTGGACCTCGCCCGCGACCACCTCGAGGTCGACGCCGGAGAGCGCTCGGACTCCCGCGAACTCCTTCGTGATCCCGCGCATCTCGAGTAATGACGCAGTGTTATCACCTTTGATCATGCGACGAACATAACAGATGGCATGCCGCGGCGACTACCCGTACCAGGACGGCTGTCACCCCCGAACGTATACGCGTACATGCGCGCGCGCGAGATGAAGCACGGGGATCACGGGTCGATCACGACTTACGACGAGTCACGATAAAAAGATGACAACCGAGCGCGCACGTATGCTACGGTGACGATTGTCAGCGTGGACAGCAGCTGCCGATCCCCTCCCCGGGTACGCGCGCTCCGCGTCTCCGCCGGCATGTCTGCGAATCACTGAAACGGAGGAAGCACATGCGCACAGCGCACTCACGTCGGCACCTGGTGGCCGCCGCGGGCGTCATGCTGGCGGTCACGGGCCTCGTGACCGGCTGCACGGCCTCGACCGGAGAGTCCAACACCGGCCCGACGAACAACGCCAACAACTCGGAGAGCGGCGAGACGGTCCGCATCGGATTCTCGGGCCCGGCCGCCGACCACGGCTGGCTCGGCGCCATCAACTCGGCCGCCATCGCCGAGGCGGAGAAGTACGACGACGTGGAGCTCGTCGTCGCCGAGGGCACGAACGACGCGAACCTGCAGATCAGCCAGGTCGAGACCTTCATCAACGACGGCGTGGACGCGATCGTGCTGCTGCCGACCGACGGCGCGGCGCTCACCGAGGTCGCGATCAAGGCCATGGAGGCGGGCATCCCGGTCATCAACGTCGACCGCGAGTTCTCGAGCCCGTTCGCCGCCCGCGTCACCGTCCTGGGCGACAACTACGGCATGGGCGTCAGCGCCGGCACCTACATCTGCGAGAAGATCGGCGACAACCCCGACGCCGTCGTGGCCGAGATCGCCGGCATCGACTCGCTGCCCCTCACGCAGGACCGGTCGCGCGGCTTCGCCGACGCGCTCGACGACTGCGGTCTCGAGGTCAGCAACCGCGTCGCCGCGGACTTCACCGTGCAGGGCGGCGAGGCTGCCGCCTCGCAGCTGCTGGCCGCCGCGCCGCAGATCGACGCCATCTGGAACCACGACGACGACCAGGGCGTCGGCGTCCTCGCCGCGATCGACGCGGCGGGCCGCGACGAGTTCTTCATGGTCGGCGGCGCCGGCTCGAAGAACGCGATGGACGAGATCAAGTCCGGCGACTCGGTGCTCGAGGCGACGGTCATCTACCCGTCGACGCAGGGCGCCGACGGCATCGCGCTCGCGCGACTCGTGGCGCAGGGCAAGTCTCTGGGCGACCTCGTGGAGCAGGACGTGCCCACGCGCATCGTGCTCTACGCACCCGTCGTGACGGCCGAGAACGTGGACGAGTACCTCCCGACCGCGTTCGCATCCTGATCAGCGGCCGGTGAGCGGGCGATACCCGCCTGGACAGGGTCCGCCCGCTCACCGGGACAGCCGCACGACGAATCGGACGCCCGCGTCGCGCTTGCGACGCGGGCGTCCCACGACCACCCCTCGCCGGGGACGAGAGAGAGAACGATGACCACGTTGCGGGTAGCCATGATCGGCTACGGATTCATGGGTGCCGCCCACTCGCAGGGATGGCGGGTCGCGCCGCGCTTCTTCGACTTGCCCGCCACGCCCGAGATGGCGCTCCTCGTCGGGCGCAACGGCGGCTCCGTGGCATCCGCCGCATCGAAGTGGGGCTGGTCCGAGACCTCGAGCGACTGGCGCGAGGTGCTCGACCGCGACGACATCGACGTGGTCGACATCGTCACCCCCGGCGACTCGCACGCCGAGATCGCCATCGCCGCGCTCGCGGCCGGCAAGCACGTGCTGTGCGAGAAGCCGCTCGCGAACACCGTCGAGGAGGCCGAGGCCATGGCCGCGGCGGCCGCGGAGGCCGCCGCCAGGGGCGTGTACGCCATGGTCGGCTTCACGTACCGCCGCGTCCCCGCGGTCGCTCTCGCGCGCGAGATCGTGACGAGCGGCGGCATCGGCGACATCCGCCAGGTGCGCGCCGAGTACCTGCAGGACTGGCTCGTCGACGAGAAGGCTCCGCTCGCGTGGCGCCTGCAGAAGGAGCACGCCGGTTCGGGCGCCCTCGGCGACATCGGCGCGCACGCCATCGACCTCTCCCAGTTCATCACCGGCCAGCGCCTCGTCGACGTGGCGGGCACGATCGAGACCGTCGTGAAGGAGCGCCCGTTGCTCGAGTCGGGCTCGGGGCTCTCCGGCACCGCCGGCGTCGGCGTCGGCACCGTGACCGTCGACGACGTCGCCCTCTTCACCGGCCGCTTCGACGGGGGAGCGCTCGGCTCCTACGTCGCCTCGCGCATGAGCACCGGTCGCAAGAACGCCCTGCGCATCGAGGTCTCGGGCTCGAGCGGCGCGATCGCCTTCGACCTCGAGGACATGAACGCGCTGCACGTCTTCGACGGCGCCGCGCCCGCCGACCGCCAGGGCTTCACGAAGATCCTCGTGACCGAGCCCGAGCACCCCTACGTCGGCGCATGGTGGCCCGCCGGTCACATGCTCGGTTACGAGCACGGCTTCAGCCACCAGGCCAAGGACTTCGTCGAGGCGATCGCCGCCGGCGTGCAGCCCGAGCCGTCGTTCGCCGACGGGCTGCACGTGCAGCGCGTGCTCGGCGCGGTCGAGCGCAGCTCGGAGGAGCGCGGGGTCTGGACGAACGTCGGCTGAACCCATATCGTCACATCGCATCGAGGAGGATTCCGTGACCAGACCCATCACCTTGTTCACCGGCCAGTGGGCCGACCTGCCGCTCGAGGAGGTCGCGCGCCTCGCCTCGGAGTGGGGCTACGACGGACTCGAGATCGCCTGCTGGGGCGACCACCTCGACCCGTGGCGCTGGGATGACGACGCCTACATCGAGGATCGGCTCGCCCTGCTCGACCGGTACGGGTTGAAGGTGTGGGCGATCTCGAACCACCTCAAGGGCCAGGCGGTCTGCGACGATCCGATCGACTCGCGGCACCGCGACATCCTGTCGGCCCGCGTGTGGGGCGACGGCGAGCCCGAGGGCGTGCGGCAGCGTGCCGCCGAGGAGATGCAGCACACCGCGCGGCTCGCGGCGAAGCTCGGCGTGAAGACCGTCGTGGGCTTCACCGGCTCGGCCATCTGGAAGTACGTCGCCATGTTCCCGCCGGTGTCGCAGGAGCTCATCGACGCGGGCTACCAGGACTTCGCCGACCGCTGGAACCCGATCCTCGACGTCTACGACGAGGTCGGCGTGCGGTTCGCGCACGAGGTGCACCCGTCCGAGATCGCCTACGACTACTGGACGACCGTGCGCACGCTCGAGGCGATCGGTCACCGCGAGGCGTTCGGCCTCAACTGGGACCCGTCGCACATGGTGTGGCAGGACCTCGACCCGGTGGGCTTCCTCTGGGACTTCAAGGACCGCATCTACCACGTGGATTGCAAGGACACGCGCAAGCGCATGGTGAACGGCCGCAACGGCCGCCTCGGCTCGCACCTCGCATGGGCCGATCCGCGCCGCGGCTGGGACTTCATCTCGACCGGGCACGGCGACGTGCCGTGGGAGGACGCGTTCCGCATGCTCAACACGATCGGCTACCAGGGTCCCATCTCGGTCGAGTGGGAGGACGCCGGCATGGACCGCCTCATCGGGGCGCCCGAGGCGCTCGAGTTCGTGCGCCGGCTCGCGTTCGACGCCCCCGACGCCGCCTTCGACGCCGCGTTCAGCACGAAGTAGGCGAGCAGCACCGCTTCGGCGCCGACGGGCGCCGGGCATGCAGGAAGCCCCGGTCGCATCGACCGGGGCTTCTTCGCGTGCGCAGCGCATGCCGCGGACGGGCGTGGCTACTTCACGGGCACGGGCACCGGCGCGCCCACGACCATGGCCTCGACGCTCTCGGGCGAGAGCGCGTGGTGGATCGCGAGCATGCAGGCGCCGAGCACCGCGGCATCCGACCCGGCCTTGGACTGCGTGATCTGCAGGTGCTCGGTCGCGAGCGGCATGGAGCGCGTGTAGACGATCTCGCGGACGCCGGCGATGAGGTGTTCGCCCGCCTGCGCGAGGTTGCCGCCGATGACGATGACCGAGGGGTTGATGAGGCTCACGCAGGTGGTGAGCACCTCGCCGATGTCGCGGCCGGCCTGGCGCACCGACTGGATGGCGTCGATGTTGCCGCGCTTCACGAGGTCGACGACGTCCTGGCTGGACTCGGCCACGAGGCCGGTCTCGCGCAGTTCGCGGGCGATGGCGGGGCCCGAGGCGAGCGCTTCGAGGCATCCGCGGTTGCCGCAGGTGCAGGGCACGTCGGCGCCGCGCGCGACGTAGACGTGGCCGATGTCGCCCGCGGTGCCCTGGGCGCCGCGCTGGAGGATGCCACCCGAGATGACCCCCGAGCCGATGCCCGTGGCGACCTTCACGAAGATGAGGTGGTCGACCTCGGGCCACGAGAGCTCGCGCTCGCCGAGCGCCATGATGTTCACGTCGTTGTCGACGAGCACGGGCGCGTCGAAGACGTCGTTGAACCAGCCGGGCACGTCGAAGCGGTCCCACCCGGGCATGATCGGCGGGTTGATGGGGCGGCCGGTGCTGTGCTCGACCGGACCGGGCAGGCCGATGCCGATCGCGAGGAGGTCGCGCTCGTCGCGACCGACGCGCGCGAGCAGCTCCTTCGCCGCCGTGGAGACCCAGCCCAGCACGGCCTCGGGGCCGTCGGACACCGGGATGCGGTCGTCGCTCTCGCCGAGGATGCGGCCGGTGAGGTCGCTCACGGCGAGGCGCACATGCGAGGCGCCGACGTCGACGCCGAGCACGACACGGCCGCTGGCCGTGATCGCGAACTGGCTCGACGGGCGCCCGCCCGTGGAGACGGCGTCGCCGACGGGGCCGACGAGGCCGAGGTTCATGAGCGCGTCGATGCGCAGCGCGACCGTGGACCGGGCGAGCCCGGTCATGGCCGAGAGCTCGGTGCGGGTGCGGGGACGGCCGTCGCGCAGGATCTGGAAGAGGTCGCTCGCGACCGAGGATCCGAGTGCGGTGACGTGCGCGTCGTCGACCGGAGGACTTACGTCGTTCATAGTCATATTCTCTCACCTTCTTGGGTCGAAGATCGAGCACCGGGCTCGGATGTCTCCGTGATTTCCGTCGAGGCAGCTCGCCTCCGGTCGATCCGTCGGGGAATGACCGGCGCTCGATGGTCAGCGGTCGGCAGGTTCTCGGAAGGCGCTTGCCGGATCGCTCGGCGTGAGCGCGCTCCCACGACGGAACTCGGCGGCCTGCAGTACGCTCCACGGGCTGAGCAGGAACGGCGCGGTCTCGGCGAGCTCGAGGAAGGCCGACGGTGCGACCCACGCCCACTCGAGCACCTCGTCGGGGTCGGGCGCGAGCGTCGTCGGCAGCTCGGCCACGTAGACGGGACAGACCTCGTGCTCGACGGTGCCGTCGGGCGCCACCGCGCGATAGCGGAAGTCGGGCAGCACCAGCCGGAGGCCGTGCGGCTCCATGCCGAGCTCGCGGTGCACGCGGCGGATCACGGCGTCCTCGACGTCTTCGCCCGGGGCCGGATGGCCGCAGCAGGCGTTCGTCCAGACCCCGGGCCATGTGCGCTTCGCGAGCGAGCGGCGGGTCAGGAGCATCCGGCCGTCGGCGTCGAAGCCGTAGCACGAGAATGCGAGGTGCAGCGGCGTGTCGGGTCCGTGCACGAGCCGCTTGTCAGCGGTGCCGACGGGCGATCCGTCCTCGTCGAGGAGCACGACGAGCTCGACGTCGGAGATCGCCGCCCGCCCGCTCACCGCTGGACCGCCGCCCCGGCCACGCGCGCCGCCTGCAGCACGAGGTCGCGCACCGCGGCAGCCGGCACCAGGTCGGGCGCGGCGTCCCAGAACGGCAGCGACGCGTCGGAGCTGATGAGGAGCGGCGTGTCGTCCGCCGAGTCGGGCAGCCGGCCGTGGGTGCCGCGCACGCACGAGGGATCCAGCGGGATCACGTTCATCGTGTACCGCAGCCCCAGCTTCTTTCGCGCGAGGTTCATGCCCGCGCGCAGCTTCACGAGCGGGTCGGCCGGGTCGAGGAAGAGCTCGGCCGGGTCGTAGCCCGGCTTGCGGTGGATCTCGACACCGCGCGCGAAGTCGGGGGCGCGATCGTCGTCGAGCCAGTAGTAGTAGGTGAACCACGCGCCCGGCTCGGCGATCGCGACGAGCTCGCCCGACCGCTCGTGGTCGAGTCCGTACCGGGCCTGCTGCTCGCGGTCGAGCACCTCGTCGACGCCGGGCAGTTGCTCGAGCAGGTCGCGCACGCGCGGCACGTCGGCCGGGTCCGCCACGTAGACATGGGCGACCTGGTGGTCGGCGACGGCGAACGCCCGAGAGGTGAGCGGGTCGAGGAGCTCGCGTCCCTGCTGCTCGTGCACCTCGAGCAGGCCCTCGGCGCGCAGCATCCGGTTGACGTCGACGGGTCGGTCGGCCCGTGCGATGCCGTACTCGGCGACGGCGACGACGGATGCCCCGAGCGCGAGCGCGTCGTCGAGGAGCGGCGCGAGCGCGGCATCCAGGTCGGCGGCGGCGCGGTCGGCCTCGGGGGAGTCGGGTCCGAATCGCTGCAGGTCGTAGTCGAGGTGCGGCAGGTACGCCATGACGAGGTCGGAGCCCTGCTCGCGCAGGAGGATGCGCGTCGCCTCGACGATCCACCGGCTCGAGCGGATCGATGCCGTCGGGCCCCAGTAGTGGAAGAGCGGGAACGTGCCGAGCTCGTCGGTGAGCCGGTCGTGCAACGCGGGCGGACGCGTATAGGCGTCGGGCGACTTGCGTCCGTCGGCGTGGTAGATCGGGCGCGGCGTGACGGTGATGTCGGTGCTCGCGCCCATCGCGTACCACCAGCCGACGTTCGCGGCCGTGAAGCCCGGCTCGGCGCGACGTGCGGTCTCCCAGACCTTCTCGCCGCCGACGAGCGCGTTGTGCTGCCGCCAGAGGTTCACCTCGCCGATGTCGCGCAGGTACCAGCCGTTGCCGACGATGCCGTGCTGCGCCGGCGCGAGCCCCGTGAGCATCGTGGACTGCACGCTGCAGGTGACCGCGGGCAGCACCGTGCCGAGCCGGGTCTGCACGCCGCCGGCCGCCATGGCCCGCAGGCGCGGCATGTGCGCGAGCGCGCGCTCGGTGAGGCCGACGACGTCGAGGAGGAGCACGCGGGTCACGAGGCGACCTCCTCGAGCGCAGCGGCGGGCCTGCGAGCGGAGGCCACCGCGGTCGCCTCGTCGTCGGTGAGCAGTTCGTCGACCGCCCATCGCACCTCGGCGGCGATGCCGTCGACGAGATCGTCCACGCCGCCGGGCAGCACCGACCACGTGTACGTCTCGATGTCGAGGTGCGCCTCGTCGCCGTGCGCCGTCGCCCGCACGGCGGCCACGGCCTCGCGCAGCACCTCGGTGGTGGCGCGCAGCGGCGGCGTCGGGGCGAGGTGCAGCGGCACGTGGAAGTGCACGCGCCATGCGCCGGCGGACGGGAGGTCCTCGAGCGCTTCGGGGAGGTCGTCGACCGGGGTCACGGCGCCGTCGGGGCCGAGCTCGCGCGTCTGGTGCAGGTACCGCTGCTCGACGAAGGCGGTGACCGCCGCACGGCTCACGGGATCGGCGGGATCGTCGACGTGGAGCGCGGCTGAGGCCTGCACCTTCACGACGCGGATGCCGGCCGCCTCCACGAGGCGCACGGTCGCGGTCGGGTCGGCGAACGAGACCGCGAGGTGGCAGGTGTCGAGGCAGAGGCCGATGTGCTCGGGATCGATGCCGTCAGCGCGACGGGCGACCGCGGCACCCGTCTCGGCGTCGGGCCCGGTCGCGCGCAGCCGCGGGCCGAGCCAGCGGACGACGTCGGCCACGGTGTCGAGCACGCAGCCCGGCTCGGGCTCGATGGCGAGGCGCACGGTGCGGCCGGTGCGCTCGCGCAGGTCGCGGAGGCCGTTCGAGACGCGGCGCAGCGCCGCGGTCGCGCGGGCGTCGTCGTCGGCGGTCCAGGGCGTGCGCCACCCGAGCGGCAGCGTCGAGATGCTGCCCGACCCGCCGGGCGGCAGGAGCTCCGCGAGCACGGCGGCGCAGTCCAGGGTGTAGTCGGCGCGGCGTGCGTCGGTCCAATCGGGCCGGTACACGTCGAGCTTCACGACGTCGGCGTGGAATGCGGCGTACGGGAACGCGTTGATCGTGCGGACCTCGAGGCCGTTCGCCTCGAGCCCGGCGCGCAGGCGATCGCGCGCCTCGGGGTCGGCCGCGAGGCGCCGGGCGAGGTCGGCCGGCAGCCACAGGCCGACGCCCAGCCGGCCGAGCCCCGCGGCGCGCCGGGCGGGACCCGCGTAGGCGTCGAGCTGCGCGAGCACGCCGTCGAGGTCCTCGGCGGGATGCACGTTGGTGCAGTAGGAGAGCTCCATCAGGCGCGCACCCCTCGCAGTACCGAGTTGCCCTCGAACGTCGCACCGGCCGCGGCGAACCCGACGTCCGCGGCATCCGCCTCGAAACCGGGCACCGGGTCGAGGTTCAGGCGGCCGCTCTGGCCGTAGAACGCGACGGGGTTCCGCCAGAGCACCACGTCGACGTCGTCGAGGGTGAACCCGGCCTCGAGCATCGCCTCCGCGGTGGCCCGCGTCTTCAGCGGGTCGGAGTGGCCCCAGTCCGCGGCGCTGTTCGCGAGCATCCGCTCGGTGCCGTACTCCTGCAGGATCGCGACGAACCGGCGCTCGTCCATCTTCGTGTCGGGATAGATGGAGAAGCCCATCCAGCAGCCGCTCTCGGCGACCGCGCGCACCGTCATCTCGTTGAGGTGGTCGACGACGACGCGCTCGGGCGCGAGGCCCGACTCGCGCACGACGTCGAGCGTGCGGAGCGTGCCCGCGGCCTTGTCGCGGTGCGGCGTGTGCACGAGGGCGGGGAGCCCGAAGCGGTCGGCGAGCTCGAGCTGCGCGGCGAACGCCTCGTCCTCCGCCGCGGTCATCGAATCGTAGCCGGTCTCGCCGACGGCGACGACGCCGTCCTTGGCGAGGTACCGCGGGAGCAGGCCGAGCACCTCGCGGCAGCGCGGGTCGTTGGCCTCCTTCGGGTTCAGGCCGATGGTGGCGTGGTGGCGGATGCCGTACTGCGCCGCCCGGAACCGCTCCCAGCCGATGAGCGCGTCGAAGTAGTCGGCGAAGCTGCCGACGTTCGTTCGCGGCTGCCCGAGCCAGAACGAGGGCTCCACGACCGCGCGCACGCCGGCGTCGTACATCGCCGTGTAGTCGTCCGTGGTGCGCGACGTCATGTGGATGTGCGGGTCGAAGATGCGCACGGGTCAGTCCTCCTGCTCGTGGTCGTTGGCGGTCGTCGGGTGGTCGTGGCGGCTCGGCGGGCGCTCGCGGTCCGCCGCGAGGCGGTCGCCGCCCGCGAGGCGGGCCATGTCGTCGCTGATGTCGCGGGATGCCGCGCGGCGCTCGGCCACGAGGGCGGCCGCCATTCGCGTGAGCTCGTCGTCGGCGCGCCGGTCGACGTCGGCGATCGCGTCGAGCGGAATGCCCATGAACAGGACCTTCAGCACGCCGTGCCGCCACGCGTGCTGGTCGAGGTGCCGGGCGCCGAACGGCCCGAGCGCGGCCGCCACGAGGCGCGGATCGTTCGTGCGGAGCGCGTCGGCGACGAGGTCGAGTCCGGTCGTCACGATCGGCTCGGCGCCGGGGTCGGCGGCGCTCATCCCGCGCAGCACCCCGCGCCGCTCGGCGTCGTCGCCGTAGCGGTAGAGGTCGCCGAGCTCGCGCGCGGCCTCCGCCGGCGGCAGCGCCGCGAGCAGCGCGGCCACGAGCTCCTCGCGAGCCCGGTCGTCGAGCGTGCCGTGCACCAGCCCGAGCGGATCGCCGTCGGGGTCGAGAGGTTCGCGGCCCACCGCCCGGCCCGCCGCGGGGAACAGCTGGGTGATGCGGGCGGGGTCGGCGGCAACTGCCGCGACGCCCTCGGTGATCCATCCGTCGTTCATCGTGCCTCCCAGGCGTCGTGGAATGCGGTCATGCAGCGCGACGCGACGGCGGGCGCGTCGTGGGCGTGCCGCGGGAGCTCGACCGCGGCGATCCCGTCGTAGTCGAGCTCGTCGAGCGTGCGCAGCGCGGCCGCGAGGTCGAGCACCCCGTGTCCGAGCTCGAGGTGCTCGTGGGCGGCGGGGAGCATGTCGTCGACCTGCACGTTGCGCAGCAGCGGCCCCGCCGCGCGGAGGGCGCCGACGACGCCCTCGGGCTCGACGACCACGCAGTGCCCGAGGTCGACCGTGAGGCCGAGCGCGGGCGGGTCGCCGAGGTCGCGGCGCACGCCCAGGGCGTCGGCGACGGTCTCGACGAGCATGCCCGGTTCGGGCTCGAACGCGAGGTCGACGCCGGATGCCGCGGCGTGCGCCACGAGGCTGTCGAGGCGCTCGCGCAGCCGATCGCCGCCCTGCTCGGGCGACACCTCGTCGGGCAGCACGCCCGACCACAGCGACACGCACTCCGCCCCGAGCACGGCGGCCAGGTCGACGGCCCGGCGCAGGAACACCTCGCGCAGGCTCGCATCGTCGTCGAGCAGGTTGGGCCGGTGCTTCCGGAACGGGTCGAGCGTGTAGCGCGCGCCCGTCTCGACGACGACGCGCCAGCCCAGGTCGTCGAGCCGTCGGCGCAGGCGGGCCGCGGCTCGGTCGGCGTCGGCCGCGAACGGGTCGAGGTGCGGGTGTCCCAGCGTGAGCGCGAGCGCGCGGTACCCGAGCCGGTCGAGCACGAGCACCGCGTCGTCGAGCGCGTGGTCGGCGAAGCCGTTCGTGCCGTAGCCGAGCGTGAAGACGGCGCCCGGCAGGCCCGGCTCGGCGAGCGCGCCGGTCGAGCCCGGGAGCTGTGCCGCCGAGCCGGCCAACGCGGACACGGGCTGGAAGGGCCTCATGTCACGTCTCCTGCGCGACGGCGCGCCATGAGCAGTCGACGAGTGCCGTCGAGTGCGGCGATGCCCAGCGCGACGGCGAGGGATCCGGTCCGCGCGACGATCGCGGCCTGCAGCGGCACGACCGAGCCGATGCCGGTGCGCGTCGCATCGCGCACGCGGGTGGGCGAGGGGTCGGCGGCGGCGGCGAGCTGGCTCGGCAGTGCGGACACCAGGTAGCCCGCCGCGCCGGCCGCCCCGGCCGCACGCGCGAGCGGCGTCTGCACCGAGGGCGCGACGGCGTCGACGGATGCCGCGGCGGCGCCCGTGGCGGCCAGGGCCGTGCCGACCTCGGCCGCCGATCCACCGTGCACCTCGCCCCGCGAGAGCGCGGTGACGCCCGCCGTGTGCGTGCCGATCGTGAGCGCCGCGGGCAACGCGCGCGGCGACCCGCCCGCACCCATCATCACGTCGAGCGCACGGCAGGCCGCCATCACGAGCGGGCCCGCGGCCGTGGGCTTCGCGACGACGTCGTAGGCGACGACGGCTGCGACGAGCGGCACGGCGACCGCCAGCGAACGACGCCCGCCGCCGGCGGCCGCGAGCGCGAGGCCGACCACGCCGCAGGCGGTTGCGACCGCGAGCGCCTGCTTCGGGCGGACCCGGCCCGAGGGGATCGGCCGCTCGGGCCGCTCGACGGCGTCGACGTCGCGGTCGGCCCAGTCGTTGAGCGCCATGCCTCCGCTGTAGATCGCCGCCGACGCGAGCGGGAGGAGCCAGCCTCGCCGCCCGAACCCGCCCGCTGCAGCGTGCGCGCCGACCGCGGTGTCCCCGAGCACGGTGAGCGCCGCGGGCGCCCGCACGAGCTCGAGGACGTCACGGACGGTCGTCACCGTGCGCCCCCGATCGCCACAGCAGGTGCGGCGGCCGCTGCGGGCACGGGCACGGAGGTCGCCGCGACGGCGAGCCCGGTCTCCGACGCCCACGAGCGCAGCGCGGTCGACTGGTCGGCGAACGCGTGCACGTCGCTGCCCCATGGGTCCTTGAAGAAGAAGCCGAGGGCGGGGAGCACGCCGCGGTGGCCGGCGGCATCGGCCAGGGAGAGCAGCCGCGCGAGGTCGATCACGAGCGGCGCGGCGAGCATGGAGTCGTACGCGCTCCACGTGGTCTGCAGGGTGATGCGTGTCGAGAGGAAGCCCTCGACGTGCACGTGGTCCCACGCCGTCTTGACGTCGCCGAGGTCGGGCACGTTGTCGATGTGCAGCGGCGCGACGACGTGGTCGCCGACGAGGCTGATGAGGCCGCGGTTCTTCGAGACGAGCTTGCTGCGCACGGCCTCGGGGTCGGCGAGCGTCGCGCCGTCGCCGCCGCCGAGCAGGTTCGTGCCGGCCCACGAGCGCACGTGCATGCCGCGCTCGGTGAACATGGGCGCGAGCACGGTGCGCAGCAGGGTCTCGCCGGTCTTCCCGTCCTGCCCGGCGTACGGGATGCCGCGGCGCTCGGCGATCGTGCGCAGCGCGGGGAGCCAGAGGCCTGTCGACGGCGTGAAGCACGCGTACGCGCTGCCCGACTCCACGGCCGCGAGCGCGGCGACCGAGCTCGGGGGGAGGACCTGCTGCTCGGGATCCGCGAGTGCGGCGACGAGCAGCTCGGGGTCGTGGAACTCGGGTCGGTCCTCGGGCAGCGCCTCGGTGGACGAGACGTCGACGACGACCACGTGCGCGAGGCGGCGGCGGGTGCGGAACGCGGTGATGTCGTCGCTCAGGCGCCGCACCGCGTCGGCCTGCGAGCCGGTGTCGGTGGCCGGGTCGTAGCCCGGGCGGATCTCGGCGTCGATCGCCCCCAGCGCCCGGTGCACCTCGGCGACCACACCGGCGGGGAGCATCCCCACGTCGGCCAGCGCCTCGGCCCGGCGCGCGACCGGCATGGTGCTCACGTCGTGGCCGCCGATCACGATCTGGTCGAATCCGGGCAGCGGCACGCCCGCGAAGCCGGGCCCCGCCGTCGCGCATCCGGTGGGCGGCGCGACCCGCGCGGCGAGGGCCTGCACGCCCACGGCGGCGGTGGTCGCGACGGAACCGCGGGCGCCGATGAGCCAGAGGCCGACCCGGCCTCGGGTCCACGCGGCATCCGTCGCGGTGTCGTGCAGTTCGTCGGGGGTGATGGTCACGGTGTCTCCTCCTACGTGGGTCGGGTCAGCGCTCGCGGGTGCGGAGCGTGCGGGCGAGGTCGGCGAGATGCGCAGCGAGCGCGGGCGGCAGGTCGTCGGCCGCGACGCGCGCTCCGTGGTCGAGGTGCCGGTCGATGAGGTCGTGGACGGCCACGCGGGCACCCGTCGCGGCGACGACGGCGCGGACGCGCGCGGCATCCTGCTCGGTCGCATCGGCCCGGCCGAGCACCTCGTCGATGAGGTCGCGGTCGGCCTCGGACCCACGGGCGTGTGCGAGCCGGATGTGCTCGGTGCGCTTGCCGTCGCGCAGGTCGGACAATGCCGACTTGCCCGTGACGGCGGGCGACCCGAACAGCCCGAGGTCGTCGTCGCTGAGCTGGTAGGCGATGCCGAACGCCGAGCCGACGCGCTCGAGCGCCGCGAGGGTCGCCGGGTCGTCGGCCCCGGCGGCGATGGCACCGAGCGTGAGGGGGAGCGTCACGCTGTAGGACGCCGTCTTCAGGAGGGCCACCTGCAGCGGCTGCGACCTCGCCGGGGCGACGAGCTCGGAGCGGACGTCGAGGAGCTCGCCCGCGATGGTGCGCTCGACGGCGTCGAGTGCGGCCTCGGCCAGCCGCGCGCGGGTGGCGACGGCCGTCGGAGCGGTCAGGAGCGCGAGGATCGCGGCGTTGAGCGCCAGGTCGCCCGCGAGGATCCCGGATGCCGCGCCCTGTCGTGCTGCTGCGGCCGCATCGAGTCCGGCGGATCGCGCCTCGCGCTCGCCGAGGCCGATGACGTTCGGTCGGCCGTGACGCACGCGGTCGCCGTCGATGAGGTCGTCGTGCATGCACAGCCCGAGGTGCAGCAGCTGCTGCGCACCGGCCACGCGACGGAGCAGCGCCTCGTCGTCGCCGTCCAGTCCGAAGAACGCGGTGGCCACGAGTCGCGGGCGCACGTACTTGCCGCCGTCGGCGGCGCGAGCGGCGTCGACGAGGTCGGACATCTCGGGCCCCGCCGTGGCCGACCGGCGTCGGACCTCGCCCCACAGCTCGGCCGCGAACAGCGGCGCCTGCGCCATGAACCGCTCGACCCGCGCGGCGAGCGCCGCTCCGATCGCAGCCGTGCCGGCGGGGGCGGTTGCCGGTGCACGGGACATGCGATCCTCCGTCGACGGTGACAGTCCGCGAGGGCGTGACGGGGCATCCCCATCGCGGCTTCGCGTCAGAGCGACGACAGCGGCTTCGCGGAAGCCGTTCTGTCGATGTGTGTACTGATCCGCAGACTATGGCGTCGAAAGTGCACTGTCAATCATCGAACATATGCTGATCAACACTCATAAGCTGGGCGGAGAAATGGAAAACCCCCCTGATCGGGGGGTTCGGAGGTGCGGGACGCGCCGGGGCATCCGGAATGCGGGGTTTCGGGCGGGCGATCGCGTCACTAATCTCGAGTCATCCGGAGGGGGACGGACCTATGGCTGCGCCGACAGACTGCACAGGGGGCGCGCTCACGATCGTGGCGCACCCCGATGACGACCTGCTCTTCCTGAATCCGCAGATCCTGCAGGACATCGAGGCCGGGCGATGCGCTCGGACGGTGTTCACGACGGCCGGTGAGGCGGGCGAGGGTGCGGACTACTGGCTCGGACTGGAGGACGGGATCCGCGCGACCTACGCGCAGATGGCCGGCGTCGACGACGTCTGGAGCGCCTCGGATGCGGGCGTGACGGCCGGCTCGATCTCGGTGCACACGCTCACCGGCGCTCCGCACGTCTCCGTCGTGTTCCTGCGAATCCCGGATGGCTTCGACGGGAGCGGCAGCCAGGCCTACGGCTGGGAGAGCCTCGCGAAGCTGTGGGACGGCGACATCCCGCTCGTGCACAGCGTCGATGGCCAGGAGTGGTACACGAAGGAGGAGGTCCAGCTCATCCTCGTCCAGCTGATGACGAACTTCGACGCCCGCACCGTGCGGTGCCAGGACTGGACCACGGATCCCGGCAACCTCGACGACCACAGCGACCATCGGGCGACCGCGCTGTTCGCCCGGCTGGCGAGCGGCGACTACGCGGCGCCGCACACGCTCCTGTCGTACGAGGGGTACCCGATCTGGCACCTCGTGGAGAACGTGGCGGGGAGCGATCTGCAGAAGACCATCGACGCGTTCGTGACGTTCGCGGCGTACGACAAGTACCTCTGCGCCGATCCCAACGAGCCCTGCCCGACCTACCCGCACGATGTGTGGCTCGAGCGCCAGTACCTCGTCGGCGTCGAGTCCACCGGGAACGCGGCCCGCGGGGCCGGCGTCACGGTCAGCGCGTCGTCGAGCACGTCGCCCGCGGCACGCCCCGAGAAGGCGAGGGACGGGTTCCCGATCGCCGCCCAGTCGGCCACCGGCCACGAATGGGTCACGAACGGCGGTGGAGCCGGCAGCTGGATCAGGTTCGCCTTCCCCTCGCCGACTCCGCTCGACGGGGTCACGCTCTACGATCGCCCCAACCTCGACGACCACGTCACAGGCGCGATGCTGGAGTTCTCGGATGGGAGCACGGTGCCCGTCCCGGCTCTGCCGGACAACGGCGCGGGGCTCACGATCACGTTCCCGGCTCGGACGGTCACGTGGGTGCGACTGCGCGTCACCTCGGTGAGCGCCACGACGACCTCGGTCGGCCTCGCCGAGTTCGAGGCGTGGCGGGCGCCGACGGTCTAGCCCGGTCGAGACCGACGCGCCCGTCCTCGCGGGTGCGGGGTGGCTGACGCCCGGCTCAGCGCAGGTGGGGCACGACCTCGGCGGCGATGAGCTCGAGGTGGTCGAGGTCGCGGAGGTCGACGAGCTGGAGGTAGACCCGGTCGGCACCGAGGTCGCGCAGGCGCAGGATCTTCTCGACGGCGGCCTCGGGCGAGCCGGCGATGTTCACCTCCGCGAACGTGTCGGGATCGGCGCCGATCGCCGCCAGGCGGCGGAGGTACGCCGTGTCGTCGGTCGCGACGACGGTCGGCAGGGCGACCGACCGGCGCAGCGTGGCCGGGTCGCGACCCGCGTCCTCGCAGGCGCGTTCGACGCCGTCGAACACCGCCGCGATCGTGTCCTCCGAGCGGAACCCGATGTTGAACTCGGTCGCGAAGCGGGCGGCGAGCCGCGGGGTGCGTCGCGGTCCTGCGCCGCCCACGATGATCGGCATGGGCTGCTGCTCGGGCTTCGGCAGTCCGGGCGCCTGCTCGAGCGCGTAGTGCCGCCCGCGGTAGTCGAAGCCGTCGCCGACCGGCGTCGACCAGAGCCCGGTGATCACCTCGAGCTGCTCCTCGAGCAGGTCGAACCGCTTGGCCGGGAACGGGATGCCGTACGCCTCGTGCTCCTCGGCGAACCATCCGGTGCCGAGGCCGAGCTCGACGCGACCGCCCGACATGGCGTCGACTTGCGCGACCTGGATCGCGAGCAGCGACGGGTGGCGGAACGTCGCCGACGAGACCAGGGTGCCGAGTCGGATGCCGCGGGTCTCACGTGCCAGGCCCGCGAGGGTGGTCCAGGCGTCCGTCGGCCCCGGCAGCGGGTCGGTGCCGCCCATCGCGAGGAAGTGGTCGGAGCGGAACCAGCCGTCGAAGCCGAGCCGCTCGGTCGCCTGCGCATGGGCGAGCTGGTCGTCGTAGCTCGCGCCCTGCTGCGGCTCGGTGAAGATGCAGAGCTCGAACGGCGCCGTCACTTCGCGAGCTCCGCGAGCACGACGTCGTGCAGGAGCCCGTTGGTGGCGAGGGCGTTGCCGTGGCCCGGACCGCGCTCGCCGGTGATGGACGTGAAGCGCCCGCCGGCCTCCTCGACGATGGGCACGAGCGCCGCGAGGTCGTAGACCTTCACGTCGAACTCGCCCGTGATGTCGATGAGACCCTCGGCGAGGAGCATGTACGACCAGACGTCGCCGTAGGCGCGGTCGCGCCAGACGCGCTCCGAGAGGGCGAGCAGCCGGTCGAGGTAGCCCGCGCCACGCCACTGGGCGAGGCTCTGGAAGCTGAGCGACGCGTCGGCGAGCTCGGCCACCTGCGACACGCCGATGCGCCGCGGCTCGCGGCCCGGGGCATCCGTCGTGAAGGCGCCGCCGCCCTCGACCGCCCACCATCGCCGCCCCATGGCGGGGGAGGAGACCATGCCCACCACGGGCACGCCGTCGACCGCGAGCGCGATGAGCGTGCCCCACACCGGCACGCCGCGCAGGAAGTTCGCGGTGCCGTCGATCGGGTCGATGATCCACTGCCGCGTCGTGTCACCCTCGGTGCCGAACTCCTCGCCGAGGATGCCGTCGTCGGGCCGTGCCTCGGCGAGCCGGTCGCGGATCGCGCGCTCGACGGCGAGGTCGGCCTCGGTCACCGGCGTGCGGTCGGGCTTGGTGCGCACCTCGAGGTCGACGGCGCGGAACCGGCCGAGCGAGACGGCGTCGGCGAGGTCGGCGAGTTCGAGGGCGAGCGCGAGGTCATCGGCGTAGGCGGTCACCGATTCAGGCTATCGGGCGGCCCCGCGACGCGCCTTCGAAGCCGACGCGCCGCGTCATCGGCTCGATTGGCGCAACCGGCGGTTCTCCTGATAACGTTGACCCTCGGTTCGGGGTTGTCGCAGACAGACCAGAATCATGCACCTCTAGCTCAATCGGCAGAGCAACTGACTCTTAATCAGTGGGTTCAGGGTTCAAGTCCCTGGGGGTGCACCACAGAAGCCCGGAACGACCACGTTCCGGGCTTCTCGCGTCTCGGAGGGCGTTACGCGCCCGCGACCTCGTTGCCGAGGGCCTTCAGCACGCGCTGCGCCGAGCCGCCGAGGTTCCAGTCGGCGGCGAGGCGCTCGATCTCGGCGACGCCGTCGGGGTCGAGCGGAGCGAGCCGGGCATCGAACGGCTCGAACACGAGGTCGCGCACGACCTCGACGACCGTCGGCGCGACGTCGAGGTAGTCGGCGGCGCCCGAGATGCGGGCGCGCATCGTGGCAGAGAGCGGAGCCGCGGGATCGGCGGCCGCCGCGATGAGCGAGTCGAGGTCGCCGAACTGCTGCAGCAGGCTCGCGGCGGTCTTCTCGCCGATGCCCGAGACGCCCGGGAGGCCGTCGGACGCGTCGCCGCGCAGCACGGCGAAGTCGGCGTACTGCGCGGGCAGGACGCCGTACTTGCCGACGACCGTGACATCCGTCACGACCTCGAGCTTGCTCATGCCGCGCGCCGTGTAGACCACGCGCACATCGCGGGCGTCGTCGACGAGCTGGAAGAGGTCGCGGTCGCCAGTGACGACGTCGACTGGGAGGTCGGCGCGCGTCGCGAGCGTGCCGATGACGTCGTCGGCCTCGTGGTGCTCTGCGCCGACGACGGGGATGCCGAGCACGGCGAGGAGCTCGCGGATCATCGGGATCTGCGCCTCGAGCGGGTCGGGCGTCTCCTCGACGTCGGGGCCGCCGGGCACGACCTCGGCGACGCGGTGCGCCTTGTAGCTCGGGATGAGCTCGACGCGCCAGTGCGGGCGCCAGTCGTCGTCCCAGCAGGCGACGAGGTGCGTCGGCTCGAAGTCGGTGACGAGCCGCGCGATGATGTCGAGCAGCCCGCGCACGGCGTTGACCGACGTGCCGTCTGCGCGCTTCAGCGAGTCGGGCACGCCGTAGAACGCGCGGAAGTAGAGGGACGCGGTGTCGAGGAGCATCATTCGGTCGGCCACACGGCGATCCTCCCACGGACCACCGCGATCGGGCCGGTCAGCCGAACGGGAGGGCGCCGAGCCGGGCATCGAGCCCGACGAGGCGCATCCCCTCGTAGGCGAAGCCGGCCACGCAGTACAGGCCGAGCACCGCGCCGAGCGCCGTCTCCCGAAGCGATCCGGTGTCGCCGAGGATCGGGAGCGCGACGTAGCCGTTCGGCATCCAGATGCGGTTCAGCACGGGCACCGGATGCAGCACCTCGGGCGGCCTGGGCACCCATGGCCAGAAGAGCCCGGGCAGCCCGCCGGTCGTGAGGAA
The DNA here is from genome assembly GCF_053603635.1 of Agromyces sp. NPDC004153. Taxonomy (NCBI): domain Bacteria; kingdom Bacillati; phylum Actinomycetota; class Actinomycetes; order Micrococcales; family Microbacteriaceae; genus Agromyces; species Agromyces sp. NPDC004153. The sequence goes on along the minus strand of NZ_JBSGFY010000002.1, from coordinate 790,507 downwards.
GTCGCCTGCGAGGTGCGCGACGAAGCCGACCGTGACGGCGAGCGGGAACCACGCGACGTGTCCGGGCGCGACCACGGCGACGAACAGGCCGAGCAGCGCACCGAGTCCCCACGCGGCCGCCCACGTGCGCACGTAGTCGCGGGCCTTCAGGCCGAAGCATGTGAGCATGGCCGTGCCGACCCCGGCGCCCACCGCGACCGTGCCGACCTCCTCGGTCGCGACGACGAGCAGCGTGAGCGCCCAGGCGGCGGCCGCGACGACGGCCACGGCGACGGCGGAGTGCGCACCCTGGCGGTGACCGCCCGAGAGCAGGCCGACCGTGCCTGTGACCACCCGACCGAGCACCGGCACGGAGTGCGCGATCGTCGCGCTGTGGTGGTCGGCGTCGGGCAGCAGCGCGGCGCCGGCGCACACGGCGGCGCCTGCGAGCACGCCGACCGGGTCGAGCGGATAGGCCCCGAGGGTGACGATCGGCATCGCGCCGGTGACGGCGATCCATGCCGCGGCGCCGCTCGTCGCGTGCGTGATGCCCATCATGCGGCGGTGCTCCTCGGTCGGCCGGTGCTCGGCCGATCAGGCCGTCGACCAGTCTGCACGGAGCGGCCGACATCGAGACGAGGGCACGCGGCGACCGCACGACTCGCCGCGAGAGCAGCGACTCAGTCGTCGAAGCCGCGTGCTGTGAGCGCCTCGCCGAGGTGCTCTGCGGTGCGGAGCGCGCGCACGATCACCGGCACCGCGAGCGCGAGGATCGACCCCTCCGCGCCGCGCGCCTTCCGCGCCTCCATGACCTCGCGCACGAGGTCGGCGAGCAGCGGCACGCACCGGATGGTGAGCGCCAGGGCGAGCCCGACCCGGTCTGCGTCGATCCACCGGCGGAACGGTCGCAGCAGCGCCTGCATGGCGTCGAGCGTCGCGCTCACGGGCGTCGTCAGGGTGTACAGCGCCGCGAGCGCCACGGCGATGACGAGCCGCACCGCCATGACCGCGGCCGCCTCCCACCCACCGAACAGCACCTGCACGGGCACCGCGAACGCGAGCACCCAGAGGATCGGCACCACCTGCCGCCACGCCAGCCCGAACGGCACGCGCGCGAGCACGAACAGCAGCACCACGACGACGGATGCCGCGCCGAGCCACGCGAGCGATGGTGCGAGCGCCACGGCGGTCACGAGCACCGCGAGCAGCCCGAGCTTCGCGAGCGCGGGCGTGCGATGCACGAGCGAGGTGCCGGGATGGAAGACGCCGATCATGCCCGACCGTTCATCCGATCAGCGCCCGGTAGGCGTCGAGGGCGGCGGGCGGCACGTCGTCGGCGACGACCCGCCCCTGCTCCATGACGATGACGCGGTCGAACGACTCGAGCAGCTCGAGCTGGTGGCTGACGACCACGAGCTGCTGGTCGAGCGAGTCGAAGTGCTCGGCGACCCGGCGGGCGTTCCGGGCGTCGAGCAGTGTCGTGGGCTCGTCGGCGACGACGATCGCCGGCTCCGCGACGAGCACCGACGTGATGGCGAGCAGCTGCTTCTGCCCGCCGGAGAGCCGGTGCGCCGGGCGGTCGGCGAGGTCCGCGATGCCGGCGCGCTCGAGCGCCGCCTCGACGCGAGCCGCGGCATCCGCCTTCTCGAGCTTGTGGCGACGCAGCGTGAACGCGACGTCTTCTCGGACGGTCGGCATCACGATCTGGTTGTCGGCGTTCGTGAAGACGAACCCGACCCGGCGCCGCACCTCGCGGCCGTGCCGGGCGACGTCGAGGCCGTCGACGAGCACCCGGCCGACGGTCGGCTCGACGAGCCCGTTGATCATGCGGGCGAGCGTGGACTTGCCCGATCCGTTGGCCCCGACGATGCCCACGCGACGCTCCCGCAGCACGAGCGACACGTCGTCGACCACGCGCTCCGCCCCGAAGTCGTGGCTCACGCCCTCGAACACGATCCCGCTCATGTCACCCGCTCCACGATCATCGCCACGCCCTGTCCGCCGCCGATCGAGCACGCCGCGAGGCCGGGGCGTGCGTCGTCGGCGGCCGCCATGCGCGCCGCGAGGCGCACGAGCAGCACGGCACCGGACGCCCCCCACGGATGCCCGAGCGCGATGGCCCCGCCGTCCGCGCTCACGAGCTCCTCGTCGATCCCCAACTCGTCGGTCACCGCGAGCACCTGCGCCGCGAACGCCTCGGTGATCTCCACGAATCCGAGGTCGTCGGACGCGAGACCCGCCCGTACCAAAGCGGCGCGCGCGGCCGGTGCGGCGCCGAGGCCGGGCAGTGCGGGGTCGCCCGCCGCGACGGCGGCCGCGCGCACGCGCAGCGCCGGCAGCCCGAGCTCGCGCGCGACCTCCTCGGACGTGACGGCCATGGCCGCGGCGCCGTCCGAGAACCCGCACGAGTTGCCTGCCGTGACGGTGCCGAGTCCGGATGCCGCGGCATCCGGGCCGGCCGCCGGATCGAGGAACGCCGGAGCGAATCGCGCCAGTCGCGCTGCGTCCATGCCCGGTCGGGGCCGGTCGTCGCGCACGACGCCGTCGACCGCGACGATCTCGCCGTCGAAGACGCCACGTTCCCGAGCGGATGCCGCGAGCGCGTGCGATCGCGCCGCCCACCCGTCCTGGCGGGCCCGCGTGATGCCGCGCACAGCGGCGAGCCGATCGGCGGCCGGCCCCATGTCGGGATCGGGGAAGCCGCCGGGCGCGAACGGCGCCCGCGCGTACCGCTCGCCCGAGTCGGGCCACGCACGGTGCGGCGCGGTCGAGGCCGACTCGGCGCCGCCCGCGAGCACGAGACGGGCATCGCCCGCGCGCACTCGTGACGCGGCCTGCAGCACGGCGTCGAGCCCCGAGCCGCACTGGCGGTCGACCGTGACGCCCGGCACGTCCTGCCCGAGCCCGGCCCGCAGCGCCGCGACGCGAGCGACGTCGCCGCCCGGACCCATGCAGTTGCCGAGCACGACGTCGTCGATCGGGAGCCCGGCCGGCGCGACGGCGCGTGCGACCTCGGCGAGCACCGGAGCGGCGAGCGCGTCGACGGTGTGCGCGGCGAACCCGCGGCCGGCGGTGCCGATCGCGGTGCGCCGCGCGGCGACGATCACGGGCGCGCCGCTCACGAAGCGCTCCGTTCCAGTGCGACCGGATGCCCCGTGCCGAGCGCGTCCGCCGCGAGCGCCTCGCGCACGGCGCCGCGCGCGACCTTGCCCGAGTCCGTGCGGGGCAGGGCGCGTGCGAACCAGCGCCGGGGGAGTTCGGCTGCGGAGAGGCGCTCCCGCGCTGCGGACGCCACCTCCTCGAGGCCGGTTCCTTCGGCGAGCTCGACGACGGCGACCACGCGCTGGCCGAGCAGCTCGTGCGGCTCGCCCACGACGGCCGCGGCGATCACGCCGGGCAGCGTGCAGAGCTGCGCCTCCACGTGCTCGGCCAGCACCGTTGCGCCCGCGGTGGTGATCGCCGCGTCGCCGCGGCCCCGCACGCGGATCGCGCCCGACGGCGTGCGCTCGGCGAGGTCGCCGACCGTGGCGAAGCCCGCGTCGTCGCGTCGCAGCATCCCGCCGCCGACGGTGCCGAGTGCGAGGTACGGCGACCGTGCCCAGAGCTCGTCGCCCGCCGGCCCGGGTCGCAGGTCGACCTCGACGCCGGGGAAGGGCACGAGTCCGTCGGCTCCGCCCGCGAGCACGAACGAGAGCTCGGCCGCACCGTAGTACTCGGTGAGGCGGATGCCGCGCGCCGCTGCCCGCGAGCGCAGCTCGTCGCTCGTCGCCGCACCCGCCACGATCACGGCAGGTGGGCACGCGCCGCCGTCGAGCACCCGCGCCAGGCGCGTCGGCGTCGCGTGCATCACGGTCGCCGAGCGGAGGTCGTCGCTCGCCGTCGCCCCGAGCCACAGGGCGTGCAGCACTGCGTAGAGGTGCATCGAGACGTGCAGCGGTCCGGTCACGGCGATGCGGTCGCGGGCGTCGAGACCGGCGACGTCGGCGAGCGGCTGCGCGGAGGCGAGCCACGAGGCGCTCGTCCGCGCGACGACGCGCGGCACCGGCGACGCGCCCGAGGAGCCCGAGGTCAGCAGCGCGAGCTCGGTGCCCGCGGGGAGCTGCTCGAGAACACCTCTCGGTGGGCCGCCGACGAGCACCGGCCGGCCACGGTCGAGCGCGGCGAGCACGGTCGTCACGAGTGCGACGGGATCCATGCCGGCGGGGCATCCGACCGCGCCGTCGCCGTCGGGCAGGACGACCCGCCCGATCCCTCGGGCAAGCTCGCGGTAGCGCACGGCGGCGCCCCCGAAGTCGAGGGCGACGTCGTGCGGCGAACCGCCGAGCCAGTCGCTCACGCGGCGGGGGTCACCGCCGCGTCGCGCTTCCACGGCCAGGGCCGCGGCGCGACGAGCCCGGGCCACGCCCGGTGCACGCCCTTCGCGACGAGCACGGTGACGACGACCTTCGCGAGGTCGCCCGGAAGGAAGATCGCGGAGCCGGCGATCGCGACGCCGAGCGGCGTGCCGGTGATCGCGGCGAAGACGGGCACGCCGACGAGGTAGACGGCGACGATGCCGCCGAGGGCGGTCCAGAGGAGGGCCGGGAGGATGCGGTAGGCCGGCAGGAGTCGCGCGGTGGCCCAGCCGATGAGGGCGGCGCCGAGGAGCCAGCCGAGGAGGTAGCCCACGGAGGGGCCGACGAACACGCTGATGCCGCCGCGTCCGCCCGAGAGGAGCGGAAGCCCCGCAGCGACGAGCGCGAGGAAGAGGAGCACCGACAGGAAGCCCTTGCGTGCGCCGAGGATAGCGCCCGCGAGCATGACGCCGAGCGTCTGGAACGTGATCGGCACCGCCGTGCCGCCGAGGTACAGCGCGCCGGGCAGGCCGAGGGCGGCGATGAGTGCGGCGAAGACGGCGATCTGTGCGAGGTCGGTCGCGGTGCTGCGCCGCTTCGGGCCGTACGGTGAAGCCGCGTCAGTGGGGGTGGCAGCGGATGCGTCGGGCGAGGTGTGCTGCGGGGCGCTCATGGGGGTCCCTCTCGTCGTGGTTGCGGGCGTCGTGGCCCGGTCTCACGCTACGAAAGGCGGGGGAGCGGCTTCTCGACCCGGCCGTACAAGAATCGGGGGTCGAATTTGGAGCGCCGTCAGGCGGCGCGGGCCTCGAGCTCGGCCGGCGTGCCGATCGACGGGAGCGACGCGGCATCCGCCTCGGACTCGGGCACCACCACGGGGTCGGCCCAGACGACGAGCGGCGCGGGCTCCCAGCTCAGGGCGAGCGGCGCATCCTCGGCGGGCACCACGACGGCCACGGCCTCGCGCTCGTCGAGCACCGTGCGCGTCAGCTCGGCCGCGATCTGGTGCGTGAGCATCGCGTGGAAGATGCGGTCGGTGTCGTCGTCGGTGCGACGCACGAGCGCCCATGAGCCGCCGGGGCCGATGAACTCCGAGAGCTTCGCATTCAGGAGCTCGAAGAGGTGCTCGCCGCGCAGGTCGGCCGCGGTCGGGCGCGGCGCGGGGGCAGCGGCGTGGGCGGCGGCTTCGGCTGCGAGCCTCGCACGGCGGCGCCAGCGGCGGAACATCGGAGGCCCCTCTCGGTGGTTCGGACCGCACGGTCAGGGTCTCGTACGGCACTGCACTTTCAGTCTGTGCCTTCGGTTCGCGGATCACCGGTGACACGCCGCGTTCGCCGGCATGGGCGTTCGAGGCCGAAACGGAGGACGACCTCCGCGATGATGCTACTCCGTCAGCTCGGCGCGCTTCGTCTCGTCGGCGACGGTGCCGATGGCGATCGCCATGCTCGCGGCCCACGAGACCCACATCAGCGCGAGGCGCCAGTCCCTGGGCCCTGCAACGGTCGCGCGGACGACCCCGATCCCGCTGAAGATCGCACTCAACACGGCTCCGCTGAAGAGGTACTTGCGCATGTCGCCACGCTACCGGTTGGTGACGAGGGGCTGTGAGTCATCCGTGAATCTGACCGATCGTGCAGGATCTGACCGATCGGTCAACTACCGTCGAGGCATGCCCACCGACACCCAACCGACGACACGCGTGCGCGCGGCGGACGAGCTCAAGCAGGTCGCCCTCGAGCAGTTCGCCACCGTCGGATTCGCCGGAACCTCGCTGCAGCACATCGCCGACCACGCCGGCTACTCGAAGTCGAGCGTGCTCTACCACTACGCCTCGAAGGAGGCGCTGCTCGAGGCGGCGATCGAGCCCGCCATCAGCGAGTTCGAGACGGTGCTCGACGAGTTCCTCTCCAGCCGCGACCGCGGCCGGCGGGCCAGGCTCGTCGACCGGGTCGTCGACATGCTGCTCGAGCACCGCGAGGCGGTGCACGTCTTCCTCATCCAGGGGCCGAGCCTCTCCGACCTGCCGATCATCGCGCGCGCCAACGCCGCCGTGCGCCGGCTGGCCGCCGCCATCAGCGAGGAGCGCGAGAGCGTCGTCGACCAGGTGCGCTTCGGCATCGCCCTCGGCGGCGCCGCGTTCCTCCTCACCGCGGGTCGCACGTTCGCCGACGAGGACACGCTCCCCGCCGACGACGAGGTCCGCGACGCGCTGCACACGGTGCTCGGCGAGCTGCTCGCGCCCGCGCACCGCCCCCGACCGACCGCGAACGACTGAGAGACGACCCGTGGCCCTCCTCCTCCACCGCATCGGACGCTTCGCCTTCCGGCGCGCCTGGCTCGTGCTCGCGGGCTGGGTGGTCGCCCTGGCCGCCCTTCTCGGCGCCGGCATCGGCCTCGGCGGCCAGCTCCAGGAGTCGTACGCGATCCCCGGCACCGAGTCCCAGCAGGCGATCGACCAGCTCGCCGCCGTGTTCCCCCAGACGGCCGGCGCCTCGGCGAAGGCCGTCGTCGAGGCGCCCGACGGGGCATCCGTCGAGGACCCCTCGTACACCGCCGCCATCGAGGACATGGAGGCTGCGCTCGAGGACGTCGACGGGGTCGCGAGCGTGCTCGGCCCGTTCGACGAGTACGCCGGCGACCAGGTGTCCGACGACGCCCGCACCGCGTACATCCAGGTGCAATTCGACGGGCCGTCGACCGAGGTCACGCAGGAGTCGCTCGACGCCGTGCTGGCGACCGGCGACCTCGGCCGCGACGCCGGCCTGCAGGTCGCCTTCGGCGGCGAGGTGTTCCAGGACCAGACGTTCGGCCTGACGATCACCGAGGCCATCGGCGTGCTCTTCGCGGGCGTCGTGCTCATCATCACGTTCGGCTCGCTGCTCGCCGCCGGGATGCCGCTGCTCACCGCCCTCGTCGGCGTCGGCGCCGCGTTCGGCGGCATCTCCCTCGTCGCCGCGTTCGCGCCCGTGTCGAGCACCGCGCCGATGCTCGCGGTCATGATCGGCCTCGCGGTCGGCATCGACTACGCGCTGTTCATCCTGTCGAGGCATCGAACCCAGCTCGCGCGCGGCATGGATCCGCAGGAGAGCGCGGCCGAGGCGGTCGCGACCGCGGGCGGCGCCGTCGTGTTCGCGGGCCTCACGGTCATCATCGCGCTGCTCGGCCTGCTCGTGGTCGGCATCCCCTTCCTCAGCGTCATGGGCGTCGCCGCGGCGTTCGCCGTGCTCATCGCCGTCATCGGCGCGACCACGCTGCTGCCCGCGCTGCTGGGGCTCGCCGGGAAGCGGTTGATCCCGAAGCCGAGCAGCCGCGCGTACCGCCGTGCCGTCGCCGGCGACGAAGGCGGCAAGAAGACCATGGGCCGCCGCTGGGTGGACACCGTGCTGAAGGCGCCGATCGTCTTCGTGCTGCTCGTCGTGGGCCTCCTCGGTGCGGCGGCGATCCCGGCCGCGAGCCTCGACCTCAACCTGCCCTCGGGTGCGGGCGAGGAGGGCTCGAGCCAGCGCGAGGCCTACGAGATGATCGAGAACGGCTTCGGGCCGGGCTACAACGGACCGCTCGTCGTGACCGTCGACATCACGCAGACGACCGACATCTTCGAGGATCTCGACGCCATCGGCGCGAAGCTCGCCGCGGTCGACGGCGTCGCGTACGTGGGCGACGGCATGCCCAACGAGACGGTCGACACCGCGATCATCCAGGTCATCCCCGAGAGCGCGCCGAACGACCCCGAGACCAAGCAGGTCGTGCAGGAGATCCGTGCGCTCGAGCCCGAGATCCAGGAGGAGTTCGGCACGCCCATCGCCGTGACCGGCTACACGGCCGTGTCGATCGACATCTCGCAGCGACTGACCGACGCGCTCGTGCCGTTCGCGCTCATCGTCGTCGGCCTGTCGATCATCCTGCTGCTCATCGTGTTCCGCTCGGTGTTCGTGCCCATCAAGGCCGCGCTCGGGTTCCTCCTCTCCGCGTTCGGCGCGATCGGCGTCTCGGTGGCCGTGTTCCAGTGGGGCTGGTTCGCCGACCTCATGCACATCGAGCCGGGCCCGATCCTGAGCTTCCTGCCGATCCTGCTCATGGCCGTGCTGTTCGGCCTCGCCATGGACTACGAGGTGTTCCTCGTCTCGGGCATGCGCGAGGAGTTCGTGAAGACGAATGAGCCGCGCAGCTCGATCGTGCACGGGTTCCAGCACGCCGCCCGTGTGGTCACCGCAGCCGCGCTCATCATGTTCTTCGTCTTCTTCGCGTTCGTGCCCGAGGGCACGGGAGCGATCAAGGGCATCGCGTTCGCGCTGGCGATCGGCGTGGCGTTCGACGCGTTCCTCGTGCGCATGACGCTCGTGCCCGCCGCGATGGCGCTCGCCGGACGCGGCGCGTGGTGGCTGCCGAAGTGGCTCGCGCGCATCCTCCCCGACGTCGACATCGAGGGCGAGGGCCTGCGCCACCACCTCGCCGAGAGCGAGTGGGCCGAGGCGGAGGACGCCGACGTGCTCGCCGACGACCTGCTCGTCGGCGACCCGGCCGACCCGATCGGGCCGCTCTCGGTGTCCGTTCCGCGCGGCGGCGCGCTCGTGGTGCGGGGCCACGCCAACGAGCGCCGGCTCGTCGGCGCCACACTGGCCGGCCGCGTCACGCCCGCCGGCGGCCGGCTCGCGGTGCTCGGCGCACCGCTGCCCACCGACGCGGGCGCGGTCATGCGACGTGTCGCCGTGGCCGACTCGGCGACGGATGCCGCGCCCGGCGTGACCGCGGGCGACGTCATCGCCGCCCGCGTCGACGCCACGCGTGCGTGGTACCGCCTCGACTCCAGCCGCGCCGCCGTCTCCGCCGCGCTCCGCCGCGTCGCGGAGGCGCGCACCGCGGCCGCCGACCCGCTCGCGTGGCGCACGCGCTCGCTCGACCCCGACACGCCGTTCGCGTCGCTCGACCCGTTCGACCGCACGCTCGTCGCGGTGGCCGCTGCCCTCGCCGAGCAACCCGGAGCCGTCGTCGTCGACCTCGACGACGCCTCGGGCTCCGCCGACCGGCTCTGGCCCGCGCTCGCGCGGCTCGTGCCCGACGGCGTGGTGCTGATCGCCACCGTGCCGGCCGACGCCGACCCCATCCCCGCCGTCGACGCGTTCGCGGTCCGCGGCATCCGCTCGCTCGACCTCGATGCCGGCCTCGCCGGCGCACCCGACCTCGTCGCCCGCCCCCAGGAGGCACTCCGATGACCCGCCCCGACGCATCAGCCGTGCTCGACGGACCGACCCCCGGGCGCCGTCGCGGTCGCCGCGCCGCCCTCATCGCCGCCGTGGTGGCCGTGCCGCTCGCGGTGGCCGGCCTCGTCGCCGGCGCGATCGGCGGCGCCGACGAGCGGCTCGACGCGATCCCCGCCATCGTCGTGAACAACGACGAGTTCGTCACCATCACGACGCCCGACGGCGAGGAGCAGCCCGTGCTCGCCGGCCGCCAGCTCGTCACCGAGCTCACCGGCGACGGCGACACCGGGTTCGACTGGACCATCTCGAACGACGAGGAGGCCGCGAAGGCCCTCGCCGACGGCGACGCGTACGCGGTGCTGACCATCCCCTCGGACTTCTCGGCCTCGGTGACCTCGCTGCAGGGCGACGCGCCGACGACCGCGCAGCTCGACATCCGCACCGACGACGCGCACGGCTACCTCGCCGGGATCGTCGGCTCGACCGTCGGCGACGCGATCGCCTCGACGTTCGGCACCGCGCTCACGACGCAGTACCTCGAGGGCCTCTACGGCAACCTCATCACCGTGGGCGGCTCGCTCGGCGACGCGGCCGACGGCGCACAGCAGCTCGCCTCGGGCGCGGACTCGCTCTCGTCGGGACTCGGCCAGCTCGCCTCGGGCGTCGGGGCCTCGGCGTCGGGCGCCTCGGAGCTCGCGGGCGGCCTCGACCAGCTCGCCGGCGGCGTGGGCACGGCCGCCTCGGGCGCCGCGCAGGCCGCGTCGGGCGCGTACGCCTATGCCGACGGCGTCGACCAGTACACCGCGGGCGTCGACGGGCTCGCGGGCGGGCTCGGAGACCTCGCGGCCCAGACCTCGCAGCTCGGCGAGCTCGGCACGGGCATCGTCGACTACACCGCGGGCGTCTCGCAGCTCTCGGGCGGCTACAACCAGCTCGAGGTCGGCCTGCTCCAGCTCATCGACTCGAACGTCGCCGCCACGGCTGAGGCGATCGGCCAGCCTGACGCCACGTGCGCGACGGATCCACTGCCCGTTCCGCTCGAGGGACTCTGCGACCTTCGGAGTGGAGTCGTCGACACCGGCGACGGGCTCACGACCCTGTCAGCCGGCGGAGCGCCCCTCGCAGCGGGCGGCGCCGGCCTCGGCACGCTCCAGGGCGGCATCGCCCAGCTCGCGGGCGGGGCATCCCAGCTCGCGGGCGGGTCCGCCCAGCTGCGGACGGGTGCCGACGGCATCGCGTCGGGCGTCGACGGCCTGGCCGGCGGTCTCGGCCAGCTCGAGTCCGGCGCGTCGGGCGCGGCATCCGGCACGACCGAGCTCGCGGGCGGTCTCACCCAACTGCAGTCGGGCGCGCAGGCGTCGGCGGACGGCGCGTCCGAGCTCGCGGGCGGCACCGGCGAGCTCGCCGACGGCCTCGCGCAGGGCGCGGAGGGCACGTCGTCGCTCGACGACATGGACGCCGCCGCGACCGCCGACGTCGTCGCGAAGCCCGTCACGTCGGAGTCGACGCGCGACAACGAGATCACCTCGATCGGGCAGGTGGTCGCCATGCTGCTCGGCCCCATCGGCCTCTGGCTCGGCGCGATGGCGCTGTTCCTCATCTGGCGGCCGTTCTCCCGCGAGGCGCTCGCGAGCACGGCACCGACCGGGCGGATCGTCGCGCGGACGCTGTTCCGCGCCTCGCTGATCGGCATCGTGCAGGCCGTGGCCGTGGTGCTGCTCATGCACACCGCGCTCGGCGTGGAGTGGTCGCTGCTGCCGCAGACATTCGCCTTCTCGGTGCTGCTCGCGCTGTCGTTCATGGCCGTGCACGCGTTCCTGCACTCGTGGCTGGGCCGCGCCGGCACGATCGTGTCGCTCGTGCTCGTGGTGCTGCAGCTCGCGGCATCCGGCGGCCTCTACCCGCTCGAGGTCGTGAGCGGCCCGTACCAGGCGATCAGTCCCTTCCTGCCGCTCACCTGGGCCGTGCAGGGCATGCAGCTCATCGTCTCGGGCGCGGGCGGATCGGGTGTCTGGGCGGCGGTCGGCGCGACCGCGCTGTTCGGGTTGCTCGGCGCGCTCGGCACCGCGTTCGTCATCGCGCGCCGCCGCGCGGTGCGCTCGCCGAGGCTCGCGGTCGCGACCGCCTGATCGGATGCCGCGCCGGCGCGCTCGTGAGCGAGACGACGCCGGCGCGGCATCCGCTCGACGGGCTCAGCTCGACGCGACTCAGCGCCGGTGGTTCGGCCGCAGCGCCTCGAGCGCGCGCCGCGACCGCGTCATCGCCCGGCGCCGCAGCGACTGGTGCGTGTGACGGCGGGCGAACTCGAGCGTCTCGCGCAGCAGGTCGAGTCGCTCCTGCTCGGTCTTCGCGCGGCGGGTGTTCACCTCGGCGATGACCGCGCCGTCCCAGCCGCGGGCGGTGAGCGCCTCGAGCACCTCCGCGACGGGCTGGCGGCCCCGCCCCGGCAGCAGGTGCTCGTCGAACACCTGGCCGTCGCCGATCGCGCCCGAGCCGTCGCAGAGGTGCACGTGCCGCAGCCGCGGTCCCAGGTCGTTCGCGAACTGCAGGCTGTCGATGCCCGAGAGCGCGGCGTGCGAGAAGTCGAGCGTCACGGCATCGCAGTCCATGACGCGCGGATCCCAGCCGGGGGCGTAGGCCTTGAGGTTCCGGCCTGCGGCGCGCCACGGGAACATGTTCTCGACGGTGATCTCGACGCCGTGACGCGACGCGGTCTCGCGCACGATGTCGAGGAAGCGCTCGGCGTAGCCCGCCTGCCAGCGGAACGGCGGATGCACGACGACCGTGCGGGCGTCGAGGGCGGTGGCGAGCTCGGCCGTGCGGGTGAGCTTCACGCCGGGGTCGCGGCCCCACACGAAGTGCGTGAGCAGCAGCACGGGCGCATGCACCGACAGGATCGGCAGCGAGTAGCGGCGCGAGAGCTCGAGGAGCGGCTCGGCCTGCTGCGTCGCCTCCTCCTGCGTGACCATGACCTCCACGCCGTCGAAGCCGGCGAGCTTCGCCAGCCGGAAGGCGTGCTCGGACTCCAGCGGATAGACGCACGAGGTGCTCATGCCGACGCGGATCATCAGGGCACGCAGTCTAGACCCGCGACCCGGCGGCGGGGAGGGCGCCGGGGGCGGCTGTTAGCCTGAACGAAGCGCCGAGGAGGGACATCCGCCGACATGCACGCCCCTGAACCGACACGCGACGACCTCTACGTCGACCACGTCTACGACATGATCGTCGTGTCGAACCGGCTCCCCGTAGACTACGAGGAGGGGCCCGACGGGCAGATCCGCTGGAAGAGCTCGCCCGGCGGCCTCGTGACCGCCCTCGAACCGGTCATGCGGGCCGCCGACGGCGCATGGATCGGCTGGACCGGCGTCGCCGACCGCGAGCTCGACCCCTTCGAGCACGACGGCATCTCGATCATCCCCGTGCCCCTGTCGTCGCGCGAGCTCGAGGAGTACTACGAGGGCTTCTCCAACGACACGCTGTGGCCGCTCTATCACGACGTCATCGCGCCGCCGTCGTTCCACCGCGAGTGGTGGGAGGCGTACGTGCGGGTCAACCGGCGCTTCGCCGAGGCCGCCGCGCGCGCGGCATCCGACGGCGCGGTCGTCTGGGTGCAGGACTACCAGCTGCAGCTCGTGCCGCGGATGCTGCGCGAGAGCCGCCCCGACCTCGTGATCGGGTTCTTCAACCACATCCCGTTCCCGGCCTACGGCATCTACTCGCAGCTGCCGTGGCGCCGCCAGGTCATCGACGGACTCCTCGGCGCCGACGTCATCGGCTTCCAGCGCGCCGCCGACGCCGGCAACTTCTCGCGGGCCGTGCGCCGCCTCTTCGGCTACTCCACGCGCGGCACGGTCATCGACGTGCCCGACGACGGCGGGAGCCGCCGGGTCGTCGCGCGCCACTTCCCGATCTCGATCGACGCCGCCGGGTTCGAGGAGATCGCCCGCCGGCCCGAGGTGCAGGCGCGCTCGCGCGAGATCCGCGAGAGCCTCGGCAACCCCGAGACGATCATGCTCGGCGTCGACCGGCTCGACTACACCAAGGGCATCCGGCACCGCATGAAGGCGTTCGGCGAGCTGCTGCGCGACGGTCGGCTGAAGGTCGAGGACGCCACGCTCGTGCAGGTCGCGAGCCCCTCGCGCGAGCGCGTCGAGACCTACCGGCAGCTGCGCGACGAGATCGAGCTCACCGTGGGGCGCCTCAACGGCGACTACTCGACGCTCGGCCACCAGGCGATCGCGTACCTGCACCACGGCTACCCGCGCGAGGAGATGGTGGCGCTCTACCTCGCCGCCGACGTCATGCTCGTGACCGCCCTCCGCGACGGCATGAACCTCGTCGCCAAGGAGTACGTCGCCTGCCGCTTCGACGACGACGGGGTGCTGCTGCTCAGCGAGTTCACCGGGGCATCCGACGAGCTGCGGCAGGCGGTGCTCGTGAACCCGCACGACATCGAGGGGCTGAAGGACGCCATGGTCGAGGCGATCCGGATGCCGCGGCGCGAGCGAGCCCGCCGCATGCGCGCCCTGCGCAAGCGGGTGCGCGACAACGACGTGGCGAACTGGTCGGCGACCTTCCTCGAGACGCTCACGGGCGCGGGGATCATCGCGCCCGGCGTGCCCGACCCGCTCATGGCCGCCCTCAACCGGCTCGCCGCCACCGAGCGGCTCCTCGTCGCGCTCGACTTCGACGGCACCCTCGCGCCCATCGTCGAACGCCCCGAGGACGCTCGCGCCACCGAGCGCGCCCGTGCGGCGATCGAGCGGTTGGCGGGCGCCGACGACACCCGCGTCGCGATCGTGTCGGGCCGGGCGCTCGACAGTCTCGGCGAGGTCGCGAGCCCGCCCACGGGCACGCTCCTCAGCGGTTCGCACGGCGTCGAGCTGAAGCTCGACACCGGTCCGATCCAGATCGACCTGCGCGACACCGAGCTCGAGAAGCTCGACCGGCTGACCGAGATCGTGGAGGGCGTCGCCGACAGCACCCCGGGCGCCTTCATCGAGCGCAAGCCGGCGGGGCTCGCGCTGCACACGCGGCGCCTGAAGGGACCCGAGGGCAGCGCGCTCCAGCAGGACGCTCGCGACCAGGTCGCCGCGGAGCTTCTCGGCATCACGGTTCGCACCGGCAAGGCCGTACTCGAGTTCGCCGTGCGGGCGAGCGACAAGGGGGAGTCCCTCACCAGGCTGCGCCAGCACGTCGGCGCGACGGCCGTCATCTACGTGGGCGACGACGTCACCGACGAGGACGCGTTCGCAACGCTCGACGCCGGCGACGTGGGGGTGAAGGTCGGCCAGGGCAAGTCGATCGCGACGTACCGCGTGCGCAGCCCAGAAGACGTCGCCGAGCTGCTCGAGCAGCTCGCCGATGCGCGTGACGCGGCGCGCCAGGCCGACTCGCGCTGGCCATAGACTCGAATGCATGTCGCAGTTCGACCCCAAGCCGCGTAGTCGCACCGTCACCGACGGCATCGAAGCCATGACCAGCCGCGGGATGCTCCGCGCGGTCGGCATGGGCGATGCGGACTGGGACAAGCCGCAGATCGGCATCGCGAGCTCGTGGAACGAGATCACCCCCTGCAACCTGTCGCTCGCGCGGCTCGCGCAGGCGGCGAAGGAGGGCGTGCACGGCGGCGGCGGGTACCCGCTGCAGTTCGGCACGGTCTCGGTGTCCGACGGCATCTCGATGGGCCACGAGGGCATGCACTTCTCGCTCGTGTCGCGCGAGGTCATCGCCGACTCGGTCGAGGTCGTCATGCAGGCCGAGCGGCTCGACGGCTCCGTGCTCCTCGCGGGCTGCGACAAGTCGATCCCCGGCATGCTCATGGCGGCCGCGCGACTCGACCTCGCCTCCGTCTTCCTCTACGCCGGCTCGATCGCCCCGGGATGGGTGCGCCTGTCCGACGGCACCGAGAAGGACATCACGATCATCGACTCGTTCGAGGCCGTCGGCGCCGTGCGGGCGGGCACGATGAGCGAAGCCGACGCCAAGCGCATCGAGTGCGCGTTCGCGCCCGGCGAGGGCGCCTGCGGCGGCATGTACACCGCCAACACCATGGCGTCGGTCGCGGAGGCCCTCGGCCTCTCGCTCCCGGGTTCCGCGTCACCGGCAGCCGCCGACCGCCGTCGCGACTACTACGCCCACCGCTCGGGCGAGGCCGTCGTGAACCTGCTGAACCACGGCATCACGGCTCGCCAGATCCTCACCAAGCAGGCGTTCGAGAACGCCATCGCGGTCGGCATGGCCCTCGGCGGCTCCACGAACATCGTGCTGCACCTGCTCGCGATCGCGCGCGAGGCCGACGTCGAGCTCACCCTCGACGACTTCAACCGCATCGGCTCGAAGGTGCCGCACATCGGCGACCTCAAGCCGTTCGGCCGCTTCGTCATGAACGACGTCGACCGCCGCGGCGGTCTGCCCGTGCTCATGAAGGCGCTGCTCGACGCGGGCCTCATGCACGGCGACGCCCTCACGGTCACCGGCAAGACGCTCGCCGAGAACCTCGCCGAGATGGACATCCCGCCGCTCGACGGCGAGGTGCTGCGCACGCTCGACAACCCCATCCACGAGACCGGCGGCCTCACGATCCTGCACGGCTCGCTCGCGCCCGAGGGCGCCGTGGTGAAGACCGCGGGCTTCGACGCCGCGACGTTCGAGGGCCCCGCGCGGGTGTTCGAGCGCGAGCGCGCGGCGATGGACGCGCTGACCGCCGGCGAGATCAAGCACGGCGACGTCGTCGTCATCCGCTACGAGGGCCCCAAGGGCGGGCCGGGCATGCGCGAGATGCTCGCCATCACGGCCGCCATCAAGGGCGCTGGGCTCGGAAAAGATGTACTACTCTTGACGGACGGTCGATTCTCCGGCGGCACAACCGGCCTGTGCATCGGCCACATAGCACCCGAAGCGGTGGACGCAGGTCCCATCGCCTTCGTGCGCGATGGTGATCTGATACGGGTCGATATCGCAGCTCGTTCCATCGACCTACTGGTCGACGATGCCGAGCTGGCTGCCCGCCGTGAAGGCTGGGCTCCGCTTCCTCCGCGCTATACCCGTGGCGTCCTCGCGAAGTACTCGAAGCTCGTGCGCTCCGCCGCCGAAGGCGCCACGACGGGCTGAGTGCTGCGCCTCCCCGCATTTCCACCGTCCACCAGAACAGGAATCGAATGACCACGGAATCGACCCCCGTGCCTTCGCCCGCCCCCGTGCCGCCCGGCGCGCCAGTGGAGATCACCGGCGCAGAGGCGGTCGTCCGCTCGCTCGAGATGCTCGGCATCACCGACGTCTTCGGGCTGCCGGGCGGTGCGATCCTCCCCGTCTACGACCCGCTGCTCGACAGCCGCAAGCTGCGCCACATCCTCGTCCGGCACGAGCAGGGCGCCGGCCACGCGGCCGAGGGCTACGCCTCGTCGTCGGGCAGGATCGGCGTCGCGATCGCGACGTCGGGCCCCGGCGCGACGAACCTCGTCACCGCCATCGCCGACGCGCACATGGACTCCGTGCCGCTGCTCGCGATCACCGGCCAGGTGTTCTCGAACCTCATGGGCACGGATGCCTTCCAGGAGGCCGACATCGTCGGCATCACGATGCCCGTCACCAAGCACTCCTTCCTCGTGAAGCGCGCCGAGGACATCCCCGCGACCATCGCGGCGGCGTACCACATCGCGACGACCGGACGCCCTGGTCCCGTGCTCGTCGACATCACGAAGGACGCGCAGCAGCAGCTCGCGCCCTTCCGTTGGCCGCCGAAGGTCGAGCTGCCCGGCTACCGACCGATCACCAAGGCGCACGGCAAGCAGGTCGCCGCGGCGGCGCAGCTCCTCGCCGAGTCGAAGCGCCCGGTGCTCTACGTGGGCGGCGGCGTCATCCGCTCGGAGGCGTCGGCCGAGCTGCTCGAGCTGGCCGAGACCACGAAGGCGCCCGTCGTGACGACGCTCATGGCGCGCGGCGCGTTCCCCGACTCGCACGACCAGCACCTCGGCATGCCCGGCATGCACGGCACCGTTCCCGCGGTGCTCGCGCTGCAGGAGGCCGACCTGCTGGTCGCGCTCGGTGCTCGCTTCGACGACCGCGTGACCGGCAAGGCGGCGCTCTTCGCCCCCAACGCCAAGATCGTGCACGTCGACATCGACCCCGCCGAGATCTCGAAGATCCGCACGGCCGACGTGCCGATCGTGGGCGACCTCAAGGAGGTCCTCGTCGACCTCACCGCCGCCTACCGCGACGCGACTGCGGCGAACGAGCCCGACCTCGACGAGTGGTGGGCCACGCTCAACGGGCTCCGCTCGGAGTTCCCGCTCGGCTACGTTCCCACGTCCGACGGCCTGCTCTCGCCGCAGTTCGTGATCCAGCGCATCGGCGAGCTCACCGGCCCCGAGGGCGTCTACGCCGCCGGCGTCGGCCAGCACCAGATGTGGGCGGCGCAGTTCATCAAGTACGAGCGGCCGAACTCGTGGCTCAACTCCGGCGGCGCCGGCACCATGGGCTACGCGGTGCCCGCCGCCATGGGCGCCAAGGTCGCCCAGCCCGACCGGGTCGTGTGGGCGATCGACGGCGACGGCTGCTTCCAGATGACGAACCAGGAGCTCGCGACCTGCACCCTGAACGACATCCCGATCAAGGTCGCGGTCATCAACAACTCCTCGCTCGGCATGGTGCGCCAGTGGCAGACCCTGTTCTACGACGGCCGCTACTCGAACACCGACCTGAACACGGGCCACGACACTGTGCGCGTGCCCGACTTCGTGACGCTCGCCGAGGCCTACGGCGCGCTCGGCATCCGGGTCACGAAGGAGGAGGAGGTCGACGCGGCGATCACGCTCGCGCTCGAGACGAACGACCGCCCCGTCGTCATCGACTTCGTCGTCTCGGCCGACGCCATGGTGTGGCCGATGGTGCCGCAGGGCGTGTCGAACAGCTACGTGCAGTACGCCCGCGACCACTCGCCGGCGTTCAGCGAGGAGGAGGACTGAACATGTCGACCCACGTGCTCTCCCTCCTCGTCGAGGACAAGCCCGGCCTGCTGACCCGCGTCGCGGGACTCTTCGCGCGACGCGGCTTCAACATCGAGTCCCTCGCGGTGGGCCACTCCGAGATCGACGGGCTCTCCCGCATCACGGTCGTGGTCGACGTCGAGGAACTGCCTCTCGAGCAGGTGACCAAGCAGCTGAACAAGCTCATCAACGTCATCAAGATCGTCGAGCTCGACCCGGCGCAGTCGGTGCAGCGCGAGCACCTGCTCATCAAGGTGCGCGTCGACAACGCGACCCGCTCGCAGGTGCTCGAGGCCGTGAACCTCTTCCGCGCCCGCGTCGTCGACGTGTCGACCGACGCACTCGTGATCGAGGTCACGGGCGACTCCGGCAAGACCACCGCGTTCCTCAAGGTGCTCGAGCCCTACGGCATCAAGGAGATCGCCCAGTCGGGCCTCCTCGCGATCGGCCGCGGCGGCAAGTCCATCACCGAGCGCGTCTTCAAGAACTGACACGGCGGATGCCTCGGCGAGGCGTCGCGGCATCCGTCACCTGAACCCATCACAAGGAGAAATGAACAGCATGGCTGAGATCTACTACGACAAGGACGCCGACCTCTCGCTGATCCAGGCGAAGAAGGTCGCCGTGATCGGCTACGGCTCGCAGGGCCACGCGCACGCGCAGAACCTCCGCGACTCGGGTGTCCAGGTCGTCATCGGCCTCAAGGACGACTCGAAGTCGAAGCCCAAGGCCGAGGAGGCGGGCTTCGAGGTGAAGAGCGTCGCGGATGCCGCGGCCTGGGCCGACGTCGTCGTCATCCTCGCGCCCGACCAGTTCCAGCGCCACATCTACGCCGACTCGGTCAAGGACCAGCTCGCCGAGGGCGACACCCTCGTCTTCGGCCACGGCTTCAACGTGCGCTTCGGCTACATCCAGGCGCCTGAGGGCGTCGACGTGATCCTCGTGGCGCCGAAGGCACCGGGTCACACCGTGCGTCGCGAGTTCGTCGCCGGGCGCGGCATCCCCGACATCATCGCGGTGGAGCAGGATGCCTCGGGCACCGCGTGGGACCTCGCGAAGTCGTACGCCAAGGCCATCGGCGGCACCCGCGCCGGCGTCATCAAGACGACGTTCACCGAGGAGACCGAGACCGACCTGTTCGGCGAGCAGTCCGTACTCTGCGGCGGCGTGTCGCAGCTCGTGCAGTACGGCTTCGAGACCCTCACCGAGGCCGGGTACCAGCCCGAGATCGCCTACTTCGAGGTGCTCCACGAGCTCAAGCTGATCGTCGACCTCATGTGGGAGGGCGGCATCTCCAAGCAGCGCTGGTCGGTCTCCGACACGGCCGAGTACGGCGACTACGTCTCGGGCCCGCGCGTCATCGACCCGCGCGTCAAGGAGAACATGCAGGCGGTGCTCGCCGACATCCAGTCGGGTGCGTTCGCCAAGCGCTTCATCGACGACCAGGACAACGGCGCCAAGGAGTTCCTCGAGCTCCGCGCCAAGGGCGAGGGGCACCCCATCGAGACCACCGGTCGCGAGCTGCGCAAGCTCTTCTCGTGGACCCAGGTCGACGAGGACGACTACGTGGACGGCGAGGTCGCTCGCTGACGCGAGCGGACCTGCCGCCCTCTCCGTCAACGGCGTTCATGCCGCGCCGTCCTTCGGCCGGCGCTGACGGCGAGGTCGCTCGCTAGTACCGGTGGTCGAGTAGCGACCGCCGCAGGCGGACGCGTATCGAGACGCACACGGCGGTGATTCCCGCACGGCGGGGTCGGCTTCGGCCGGCCCCGCCGTCGGTGTTGAGGCAGTCTCATCTCATGCTCGGATGAGCAGGCCCGACCCCCTTGTCAGGGGGCTGCGCGGCGTGATCGCATGTGGTCCCATGACCCGAACTCCACACACCCACCCTGAGCCCACTCCACGCTGGTGTTCCTGCGCCGCACCCGACGACGAGGTCGAGACGACGACGTCCGGCCTCTCCCGGCGCAACCTGCTGGTCGGCGCGTCCGCGGCCGGCGTCCTGGCGGCCGCCGGCTGGCCGGGAGCCGCCCAGGCCGCGCCCGGCGAGAATTCGGTGACCATCACGATCATGGGCACGTCCGACCTGCACGCCAACGCCGTGAACTGGGACTACTACAAGGACGCCGCCTACAGCGACAGCGCCGGCAACGCCATCGGGCTCGCTCGCGTGTCGAGCGTCGTGAACCACATCCGTGCCGAGCGCGGACGGGAGCACACGCTGCTCTTCGACGCCGGCGACACCATCCAGGGATCGCCGCTCGGGTTCTACTGCGCGCTGGTCGACCCGGTGACCGAATCGGGTGCCGTGCACCCGATCGCGGCGCAGATGAACGCGATCGGCTACGACGCCGTCGCGCTCGGCAACCACGAGTTCAACTACGGCCTCGACTTCCTCGACTACTGGATCGACCAGATGGACGCCGACGTGCTCGCCGCGAACGCCGTGCACGTCGGCACGAAGGTGCCCGCCTACACGCCGTACGCGATCAAGACGATGAAAGTGCCGGGGCGCCCCCCGATCCGCGTCGGCGTGCTCGGCCTCACCAACCCCGGCGTCGTGATCTGGGACAAGGCCAACGTCAGCGGAAGGATCGAGGTGCAGGACCTCGTCGAGACCGCGGCGCGCTGGGTGCCCGTCATGCGCCGCGCCGGCGCCCACGTCGTGGTCGTGAGCGCCCACTCGGGCGACAACGGCCGCTCGTCGTACACCGGCGACCTCCCGGTCGAGAACGCGGCCGCGCTCGTGGCCGAGCAGGTGCCCGGCATCGACGCGATCCTGTTCGGCCACGCGCACGTCGACGTGCCGCAGCGGATCGTGAAGAACCTCGCGACCGGCCGCGACGTGGTGCTCAGCGAGCCGAAGAACTGGGGCCAGCGCCTGAGCGTCTTCGACCTGACCGTCGAGTACGCGAAGGGCAGGTGGTCGGTCACCTCGGGTTCGTCCACGACCGTGAACACGAACACCGTCGTCGACGACCCGGCGCTCGTCGCCGTCGTGCGCGCCCAGCACGACGCCGTGGTGAACTACGTCAACACACCCGTGGCGGTGTCGACCGAGGCCATGTCGGCGGCCGAGGCGTGCTGGAAGGACACGGCGATCCTCGACTACGTGAACGCCGTGCAGACCGCCACCGTCGCGGCAGCAGTGGCGGGCACGCCCGAGGCGGCGCTGCCGATCGTGTCGATCGCGGCGCCCTTCAACCGTGCGGCCACGTTCCCGGCAGGGCAGGTGACCAACAAGGATGTCGCGGGGCTGTACATCTACGACAACACCCTGCTCGCCTCGATCCTCACGGGCGCCCAGATCAAGGACTACCTCGAGTACTCGGCGAAGTACTTCGCGGTGGTGGCGCCCGATGCGCCGGTCGCGCCCGCGACGTGGACGAATGCCGGCAACACGCCCGACTACAACTACGACCAGTTCTCGGGCGTCGAGTACGGCGTGGACATCTCCCAGCCGGTCGGCTCGCGCATCGTCGGCCTCTCGTTCGAGGGTGTGCCCGTCGCACCCGACCAGCAGTTCCTGGTCGCCGTCAACAACTACCGCCAGTCGGGTGGCGGCGGCTTCCCGCACATCCAGGGCGCGCCGGTCGTCTACAACGCGCAGGTCGCGATCCGCGAGGCCATCGTCTCGTACGCGTCGGCCGCGGGAGCGATCGATCCGGCGGACTTCCACGTCGAGAACTGGCGGCTCGTGCGGAACGGAACGCCCGTGTTCTGACCCTCGTGAGGAGCCGTGAGGCGGCGGGGTCGGCTTCGGCCGGCCCCGCCGTCCGCATACCGTCGAGTTGGGTGCATACCTCGCGCATACCCCTCGGGAGACGGCCGCATACCGCGGCATCCGATGGTGGAGGCATGAACACCACCACCGCACTCACCCGCCTCACCGCCGCCGCGGCCGCCGCCGCGCTCGCGGTGACCGTCGTCGGATCCGCCAGCGCCGCGAGCGCCGCCGAGGCCGACTCCCGCGCCGGCCAGATCGTCCGGCCCGTCACCACACCCGCCATGCATCGCGAGCTCGTGCGCGAGTCCGCCATCCGCTACGTCAACGAGCTCGAGGTCCGTGCCGAGATGGCTCGGGGGACCGTGCCGGAGACGGTCGCCATGCATCGCGAGCTCGTGCGCGAGTCCGCGCTCCGCTACGTGAACGAGCTCGAGGTCCGTGCCCGCCTCGCGCAGGGGAGGGTCGCCATGCATCGCGAGCTCGTGCGCGAGTCCGCGCTCCGCTACGTCAACGAGCTCGAGGTCCGTGCCCACATGGCGGAGGACGAGGTCGTCGAGACGACCGCTGCTGTGCCCGTCCATGACGACCTGAGCCCCCTCGGCGGTCGTTGATCCACCCGGGTCGCGGCGTTCGCGACCCTCACAACCCCGGCGGGGTCGGCTCGGGCCGGCCCCGCTCCTTATGCCCGCGCGATCAGTCGAATCCGCACGTGCTCTGCGGGTCGCCGAGGTCGGCCAGGTACGTGCGCCATTCGGCGTCGGTGAGGTCGCGACCTGCGAGCTGGCAGGCGTACTCGAACTGGTGCGCCGGGTCGAGGTCCCAGAGCATGACCCCGTCGGGCATCGATACGGCCATCTCCAACCCGTCCGGGCGCAGCACCGCGACGCCGAGCGTGCGGCCATCGGTGCGGAGGGGATCGCCGATCCGGGTGCCCGTTGGTGCGTCGTAGAGCAGCGCCGTGCCGTCGGCCGCCATGACGAGCAGGGTCCGCGCGTCGCGGCTCAAGGATGGGGCGTAGAGCCCCCCTGCCGCGCCGGCCACGGTTCCAACACGGTCGATCGGCTCGGTCGTGTAGCGTCCGATCCGGTTGTCCTCGAGGCCGATCAGGTCGCCATCGGCGAGCAGCACGTGATCGGAGACCAGCATGACTTCGTCGTAGAGCACACGGTGCTCCGCGGCATCTGCGATCGAGAGGTGGAGCTCGAGCTGCTCGCTCGTGAGGCCCTCGGTCTCCGACCTCGGGAACTCGTTCTCCCAGTAGGTGACCGCGACGCGATCGCCGTCGGGCGAGATCGAGAGCCCGTTGGCCCAGCCGCTCACCCGCCAGGAGTCGTCGGAAGCCCGAGCCGTGTCCGGATCGTACGTCTGGATCCGTCCGTCGGTGCGTACCGCCTCGAGCCGTTCGCCGTCACTGGTTGGAACGAACCGTGCCACGTTCCAGAGCGATTCGCCCACCTGATCCCAGGTCTGGGTGTCGAGGAAGCGGAACTGCCCGTTGTCGGCACTCCGCGCGATGAGGCGTCCGTCCGCCCATGCGATGTCGCTGACGCGTTCGTCGAACTGGTACGCGACCCCGCCGGTGGCGATGTCTTGCACGACGGCGCCCTCGAAGTCCCGCGGTACGTTCGTGCTGACCGCCTGCGGGGCCACGACGACGGCGCTGCCGTCCGCCGAGTAGGGCCCGGCAATCATCTGGCCCGGCGCGAGCATCCGCTGCCCGAGGCCCTGACCGTCGATGCGCCAGCGCGAGATGAGCGGATTGCTCCCGCTGATCGACACGAGGGTCGTGTCGTCGACGACATCGAGGGGGCCCACCTCGCCGTACAGCGGGCCGAGCTCCTCCTGCGGAAGTGCTGCGCCGTCGACGAGCGAGTACGCACTGATCCTCCCGAACGGGCTTCCGCAGTAGACGCGCTGCCGCGACGCCGCGACGGTGAGCCAGTTGCACGGTGCCAGGTACGGGCGGGCGATGTCGGTGGACCACCGCACGACGCCGTCATCGGGGTCGAAGGCGACCAAGTGCCGGTCTCCGGATGCCACGACGAGCCCCGAGGAATCGGCGGCCATGGCGACGTGCGCCGAGTCCTCGGGCATCGCCAAGCGGGCGATCACACTCGCCGTCGTCGGGTCGATGACGTCGACACGATCGTCGAGGCGACCGACCAGCAGTCGGCCCTGATCGTCGAATGCGATCGCTGCAGCGTACGTCATGCGATCCAGGGCGACGGTCGCCTCGCCGCTGATCCTCGACATGCTCCCGTCCTGGGTCGTCAGCAGCGTGATCGCGCCGTGACGCGAGTCGGCGATCGCGATGACGGAGCCGTCCGCGTTCACCGCGAGCGCCCCCGTGCCGACAGGGATCAGCTCGGGTCCGATGGCGCGTCGTCCGGTCTCGAGGTCGAAGACCACGACCTGCGACTGCGTCGAGGTCCCGTACCAGGCGGGCCCGGCCAGCTGGGTGCGAACCGACCAGAGGACGGCGGCGACCCTTCCGTCGCCGCTCACCTCGACGAGCGGTTGCGGCCGGGCCGGACCCGGTTGGAACCCGAGGTCGAGCTCGCGGACGACGTCGCCCGTTTCGGCGTCATGCACCGCGGCGTCACCGGCCGTGCTCACCACGACGACCTGTCCGGTGCCGGGGACGACGCTGCCGTACGTGTTCCCCCCGTCGGCCACGATGGTGTTCCCGAGGAACCCGCCGGCGCCCTGCAGGACGCCCATGAGTCCCGACCGCGTGCGAGGGTCCTCGGGCCACCGACGGTACGCCTCCGCGGCGAGCAGCGCCGAGACGTCGCGCTCCGACGAGCGCAGGGCGAGCGCCGTCCCGACGAGCGCCTCGATCGCGGCGCTGTCGCGTTGCGCGTTGGCCTCCTGCGACGAGACGACGGCGACCGAGCCTGCGCCGACGAGCAGGACGATGAGGCCGCCCGCCACGCCGAGCAGCACGCGCAGGCGCCGGTTCTGGCTGCGGTCTCGGCGGGCGCGCTCCGCGAGCTGCTCCTGCTCGGCGGTCGCCCGCGCGGCGGACGCGTCGAGGAACGCGGTCTCGACGTCCGTGAGGTCGTTCGGTGAGGCGTCGCGCCATTCGACCGCAGCTTGCAGGCGCACGCCTCGGTAGAGGTCGTCCTCCGGGCGCTCGGCGGCGTTCCACGCCTCCGCTGCGGCCGCGACCGCGGTCAGCATGCGCGTGCTCTCGGCATCCTCCTCGAGCCAGGATTGGAGCCTCGGCCATGCCGTCGCCAAGGACTCGTGGGCGACCTCGACCGATTCGGCCTCGGTGCTGACGAGGCGCGAGCCGGCGAGCATCGTCAGCACCTCATCGCGCGCCGCATCCGTTCGCAGCGGCTTCGACGAGACCCGGCGACGCACCGGGATGCCGTCGGGCGAGAGCGCCATGAGTCGCAGCAGGAGGGAGCGGCACACCGCCCGCTGGTCGGTGCTCATCGACTGGTAGAGCCGGTCGGCCGACTGGGCGATCGCACCGGAGATGCCACCTGACGCCTCGTATCCGGCGACCGTCATCGTCGCGCCCTCGCGCCGGAGCCAGGTCTCGACGAGCGCGTGGGAGAGGTGGGGGAGCGCGCCGGTCTCGCCCGCGGCATCCCGGAGGATGACCTCGACGAGGCCGGGCTCGAGTCGGAGGCCGGCGCGGCGGGCCGGGAGCTCGACGGCCTGACGCAGCGCGTCGGCGGCCATCGGGCCCACGAGGTGGACACCCTCAGCGACCAGTGGGGCGAGATACGGGTTCGCCGCGCATTCGTCGAGGAAGTCGGAGCGGACGACCAGGATGACGGTCCTCTCGATCACGACGGCGTCGAAGATGGCGTGCGCGGCGGCGTCGACGTCGGCCTCGCCGGCGTGGAAGACCTCCTCGAACTGGTCGATGACGATGACGTCCGCGCGTCCCGCGCCCATGGCCGCGTCGCGGATCAGGACGTCGAGGTGATGCTCGGGCGTCAGGATCACGACGCGATCGCCGCGCCGCTGCAGGGCGGGTACCACCCCGGCGCGCACCAGCGAGGACTTGCCGCTGCCCGACGCCCCCGAGACGGCGAGGAAGCCCGATCGAGCGAGTCGGGTGAGCGCGGCGGCGATGTCGGCATCACGGCCGAAGAAGAGCTCTTCATCGTCGACGCCGAACGGCTGCAGCCCGCGATAGGGGCATTCGACGCTGGCCGTCGAGGGTGTCTCACCGAGGTCGAGCGCATCGTCATGCCGCAGGATCGCGAGCTCCAGCTCGGTCAGCTCGGCGCCCGGCTCGGCGCCGAGCTCGTCGGCGAGCCGCTCCCTCGCTGCGCGGATGGCTGCGAGCGCGTCGGCCTGGCGACCGCTCCGATAGAGGGCCGTGGCGAGGAGCACCCAGCGCCGCTCCCTGAACGGGGCCTCCCGGACCAACTGCTCTCCATCGCCGATGGCCGCGGCATGGTCGCCGGTGCGGAGGCGCCCGTCGAGCCGCACCTCCTCGAGCTCCATCCGCACCTCGTCGAGTCGCTCGGCCTCGACGACGGCCGGCGGCCAGGAGGCGAGGTCGGCGTACGGCCTGCCGCGCCAGAGCGCGAGGGCTCGTCCTGCGGCGTCCACCGTTCGGGCGGGGTCGTCGTCGAGGTGCACCCGAGCGGATGCCGCGAGGCGCTCGAACCGCTCGGCGTCGACGCTCTCGGGGTCGATCCGCAGCACGTAGGCACCGGGCGCGGTCTCGATCGAGTGGTGCCCGATCGCCGTCCGGACGCGCCCCACGGCCGCCTGCAACTGCTTCGGCCAGGTGCCCGGGAGGTCGTCGCCCCAGAGCGCCTCGGCGAGCTCGTCGATCGTGACCTGTCGTCCGGCGCGGAGCACCAGTGCCGACAGCACAGTCCGTTCGCGCGGACTGAGCGAGACCCCCTCGACGGTGAGCGGGCCGAACACTCCCAGGCCCATGCTCCGCATTGTTCGCCGTTCGGGCGCCGCCGTCAACGACGCGCGCATACCTCGCATACCCGTTGCATACCCGTCCGGGGCCGGGCGCATACCCGTCGGGTGGAGCGTGGGAGGCATGAACACCGGAACCGCTTCGCTTCGACGCGTCGTCGCGGCATCCGTGATCGCAGTCGCGACATGCCTCGCCGGCTGCGCGGCCCCGCCGTCATCAGCCGGGTCGCGCGCTCACCTCCTTCCACCGCACGTGGACGCGGTGATGCAGCGCATGCTCGTGCACGAGGCGGCCGACCGCTACGTCATCGAGCAGCTCGTCCGTGCACGCCTGCCCGATGAGCCCGTCGCGTCCCGCGGTCTCATCATCACCCGCGTGCACGGGCGCTGAGGCTGCCGATCCTGCGCGCCGCCCCTCAGTCCGACGCGTTCCCCCAGAACGGCCCGACGAGCCCGAGGCTCGCGAAGTACGCGTGCGCCTCCTTCGGCTCGCGCCGCTGGTAGGGCGTGTCGAGCCGGCCCGCGTACCACCCCGACGCGAGCCGCCACAGCGTCGCGAGGTCGAACACCGCACCGCGTTCGTTACCGGTCTCGTCGAGCCAGCGGTCGAGGCACGCCTCGTCGCAGAAGATCCGCTGGTGCTCGCATGTGTGGATCACGTCGTCCCACACCCGCGCCATCGGGGTGAGGAAGTGGGCGATCTGCGTCCCCTCGGGCGGACCCTCGCGCGTCACGGTCCACGAGTGCGCAGTGCCGCACGCAGGGCACGTCGTCGCGACGAGGGCCGACGGCTCGCCGGGCACGAGGTTCGGGATCGCGAACCCGTCCCAGGCGCACCCGCCCCACCACAGGGTGTGGTCGCCCATGACCGAGAACGCGAAGTTGCGGGTCGCGAACGGGTGGGCGAGCACGATCTCGTGGTCCTCGTCGAACACCAGGTGGCGGGATGCCGCGAGCTCCTCCATCGCCTCCGCGAGCTCGGGAGCGGTGAACCCCGTCCCCTCGATGAGCTCGGCCTCCGACGGTAGCCGGCCGGTGCCGGCGAGGCTCGAGTAGATCGCGAGGCGCACGGCCTCGTTGCGGTCGGTCATGACACGAGTGTGCTCCTCATCGGCGGCACGGGCCAGTGTCGGCCGCCGCTCGATAGGGTGACGAGGTGCCAGGAATCCTCCCCGTCGAGATCGCCGTCCAGGATGCCGCCGGGGTCCGCATTGCGCTCCGCGAGGGCGCCGCTCGCGTCGAGCTGTGCCAGGCGCTCGGCCTCGGTGGGCTGACGCCGTCGCCCGGACTCGTCGAGTTCGCGGTGGAGGCGGCGCATGCGGCATCCGCACCGGGCTGCGTGCACGTGCTGGTCCGCCCCCGCGGGGGAGGGTTCGTCTACGACGCCGACGAGGTCGACGTGACGCTGCGCGACATCCGCTTCGCTCGCTCGCTCGGAGCCGACGGCGTCGTCGTAGGCGCACTGACGGATGCCGGCGAGCTCGACCTCGACCTGCTGCGCCGGTTCATCGACGCGGCCGATGACCTCGACGTCACGGTGCACCGGGCCGTGGATGCCGCGGCCGACCCGCTTGCCGCGGTGACCTCGCTCGCTGGGCTGCCGGTGCGCCGCGTACTCACGTCGGGCGGCGCCGCCGACTGCCGTGCCGGACGAGGGACCCTCGCGCGCATGGCGTCGGAGCTCGGGGGAGCCGTCGAGCTCATGGCCGGCGGCGGCGTCGGCGTCGACGACATCGCGGCGCTCGCCGAGGCGGGGGTCGATGCGGTGCTCCTGTCGGCGCGCAGCCGCGTGGCTCGTGGCGGACCCAGCGGCCCGGGCGGCGGCGAGGTCGGCTTCGACACGACGGATGCCGCGATCGTCCGCGCGGCGGTCGACGCCGCCGCTGCGACGGCGCGATGACGGCGACCGGGTCGATCACCGTCGCGGCCGAGGTCGAATCCCGGCGCGAGGACCCGCCCGAGCATCGCATCCTCCGCGCAGCGGCGCAGCTCGCGGGGACGGCGATCCTCGCCGGCGGGATCGCGACGGTCATCGGATCCGTGCTGATCCTCGTGGCCCCGGTCCTGTTCCTCTTCGTGGTCCCGTGGCCGCTCGTGCCGCTGGCGTCCGTCTCGGGCGGGGTCGCGGGCGGTGCCGGCCTGGCCGTCGCGCGAGCGCTCGGGTGGAGCACCGCGGCGGAGCGCCTGGTCGTTCCGGTTTCGGCCGCGATCGGGTCGATCCCGGTGCTCTGGTCCGTGTTCGTGCTCGGTCGGGCCACATCGCCATGGCTCTGGCCGGTATGGGTCGTCGCCGCGGTCGTCGTCGCGGCATGCGGGCATCAGCGAACGCTGCGGCATCCGCTCGACGAATGGCGGCCGGTGCTGGTGCGCCTGCTCGTCGGCATCAGCCTGACGATCGGCGTCTCGGCGCTCTTCGTGCTGCCGTTCGGAGCATGGCGGGAGGGCGGACTGCCGACGTTCCTCGCGCTCGGGGGAGTGCTCGCGCTGAGCGGGATCCTCGTCTCCCTCGGTCCGTTCCGCAGCCGCATCGCGGCCGGGCTCGCGTGGGCCGGGTTCACGCTGCTCGTCGCGTCGATCGTGGCGGTCATGGTCGGCGTGACGCTGCAGGCGCAGTTCGCCGCGCGAGAGGCCGCCCCATCGCCGCCGACCGTCTGGGGCGACGAGGGCGCCGACTGGGACCCGACGACGGACCTCCCTCCGGAGCCCGCCGCGAACGACCTGCAGCTGCCCACGCTCGAGGAGGGCCGGGCGCAGTTCGCGACGCTCGCCGCCGCCACGGTCGACGCCGCCGGCCCCGACGCGCGCTGGCGCGACCAGCCGGGCGCCGTCGTGCGCGAGGTCGACTGCGGCGACGGCGCCACGGCGCTGCGCATCGACGCGGAGTTCGCGATGGGAGATATCACCGACACCACGACCGACGAGCAGGACCGCGCCGTGACCGAGGCCAACCTCGCAGCGGCCGACCGCATCGTGCTCGCCTGGTCGGCGGCCGGGCTCGGCACGCCCGAGGTGCTGCACGGCGAGCCGATCCTCGGGGGCGCCGCGATGTCGGCCGTCGACTTCGCGAAGGTCGACTTCGCGTTCGGGGTCGCGCAGCCGCGCATCGAGGGCCGGTGCCTGCCGAACGGTTAATCCTCGTGGGTGCCGAAGCCGCAGGTCGAGCGATACTCGCCGAGCTGGCCGAGGTACGTGTGCCACTCGTCTCGAGTGAGATCGCGGCCCGCCATCCGGCAGGCTGCGTCGGCATGCGATGACGGTCGGAGGTCCCACAGGGCGATGCCCGCCTCCACGTTGAGCGCAAGCTCGTCGCCATCGGCACGGAGCACACCCGAGAAGGTGCCCTGGCCAGGGAAGGTCCATTCGCCCGCCACCGGGATGGGATCTCCAAGGCGGATCCCGGCGACGAGGTCGAAGACCGAGACCGTCTCGTTCAGGTCCGACGTCGCGAAGGTCCGTCCGTCGGCGCTCACGCTGACTCCGTCGAGACCACCGGAGGCGCTCGGAAGGGCACCGATCCGCTCGAAGGTGTCGGCGTCGTAACGGACGATCGACCGCTTGCGGAACACGCTGACGATCTCGTTCCGCGCGGTCAGCGCCGTGACGCCGATTCCGATCAGTCCCTTGCCGATCCGCTCGCCGGTCGCTGCGTCGAACAGGATGGAATCGGGTCTGTTCTCATCGTTCCAGCTCGTCACGAGCACTCGGCTGCCGTCGGGACTCGTCGAGAAGAAGACCGGATCTCCGCCGTCGGTCCGCAGCGTCGGTTCGATCCTGCGGCCGGTCGTCGGGTCGACCGTCCAGATCTCGCCGCCCTCCCGGCCGATGTACGTCCGGTCGCCCTCGACGTTCGTCCAGACGTCCAGAGCGTCCGCGGGCAGTTCGTCGCCCGAGAGGATCTCCGCGGTTCGGAGGTCGAGGTAGCCGGTGCGTTGCGGACCGTCGCCGCCGAAATCCCCGACGAGGGTCGACGATCCCGCCCATTTGACGCCGAACGACGGCGTCGGAAGTCGAAGTGTGAGTTCGCCGGCGCCCGTGTCGAGCACGGCGAACTCGCGATAGTCCGCCCACCATTCGGCGTCGACCATACGGCGGGCGACGATCAGACTCGAACCCGTCGGCGAGTACCCGTCGCGAATCACCCACCCCGGAGCGACCACCCGGGTGACGGCCCCGGATCCGTCGAGCTTCCATCGCGTGATCGCGTTGGCGCGACCGACGACGACGAGCTCCCGACGGTCTTCCACGACAGCCATGCTCCCCACGATCCCGAGGTGCGGCCTGAAGGAGCGCTCCGTCGGCAACCCCGTGTCGAGGCTGCGCTCCTCGATCTGCCCGAACAGGTCACCGCAATACACCGTCCGGAGCTCAGCGGAGGCGGTCACCCACGGGCACGGCTCGTTCATCTCGGAGCCGAACGGCTGCGACCATGCGACGCGGCCCGCGGCGAGGTCCACGTACGAGACTCGACGGTCGCCAGTCGTGATGACGGTCGTGTCGGAGACCACCGACATCGAGACGTTGGACGACTCCGGCGGCATCGGCACGGTGGCGATCACCGTCGCTGCCTCGGGGTCCACCACGAGCAGCGGTCCCTCGACGGTGCCGTAGAGCAGACGTCCGTCGGAAGTGAAGCGCACGGCTCCCGCTCGATTCGTGTTCCACTGCGCCTCATGAGCGGACGTGCCGGTCACCTGTCTCACCAGACCCGATTCGACGTCGATCAGGCGCAGCTCGCCGACCTCGTCGACCGCGGCGATCAGGCTGCCCGAATGGTTCATCGTGATGGAACTGAGCGGGAAGCCGAGCTCCATCGCGGGAAGGATCGAGTCTCCCGTCCCGACGTCGGCGACCGCGAGCTGAATCGTCAGAGCGTCGTCGTCGTCGAAGAACCGCTCGGCAAGCGCGACTCTCGTTCCATCGCCGCTTACGGCCGGGCCGTATCGAGTGTCGGTATCGGGTCCGTCTTTCGGGAGATCGACCGGGTACAGCAGTTCGCCGGAATCGATGTCGTAGACCGCGACCCCATCGAGCGCCACGCCGACCACCCGCCGCGTTCCGGGGACCAGCATGCTCGTCTGGACGTCCCCGAGGTACGTCGTCGCGAGGAGTCCGTGCGACCGCGTCATCGCGCCCATCAGCGCCGAACGCGCACGTGGGTCCTCGGGCCAGCGGCGGTACGCCTCCACCGCGAGCAGCGCGGCGACATCGCGTTCCGTGGCCCCCAGCGAGAGTGCTGCGCTGGTGAGTGCCTCGATCTGCGCAGTCTGTCGTTGGCGCTCGGTCTCATTCGACCCTGCAGCGACGAACCCTCCGGCGGTGACGGCCACCGCGAACAGCGCCACGGATGCCCCGAGCGCCACGCGCAGCTGACGGTTCTGCCGCCGGTCGTGTCGTGCGCGCTGTTCGATCTCCTCGACGGCGGCGCGCTCGTGATCGGCGGATGCCTCGAGGAACGCTTCTTCGGTGTCGGTGAGTTCGGGGTGGGCGGCATCGCGCCACGCCAAGACCGCGTTGAGACGCGCCCCGCGATACAGATCCTCGTCCGGACGTCCGTCGGCCTCCCACGTGTCGGCGGCCGTGGCGAGCGATCGCATCGTGCGAAGTCCCTCGGCGTCGTCTTCGAGCCAACCGCGAAGTCGAGGCCACGCAGTGGCGAGGGATTCGTGCGCAACGACGAGCGAATCCTCCTCGGCGCTGACCAGCCGTGCGCTCGCGAGACTTGCGAGGACGCGTTCGTGCGCGGCATCCTGCCTCATGGGCCGGATCGGGATGCGCCGGCGCATCGGGGCGCCATCGGCCCCGATCTCGACGAGTCGCAGGAAGGTCGACCGACACGTCGCCCGGGCCTCGGGGTCGAGCGACAGGTAGAGGTGGTCTGCGGACTGGGCGATGGCGCCCGAGATGCCACCCGAGTCCTCGTAGCCCGCGACCGTGAGCGTGGATCCTTCGCGACGCGCCCAGGTCTCGACGAGGGCGTGGGAGACGTGGGGCAGCACACCCGGGGCGCCCGCGGCATCCCGGAGGATCAACTCGACCAGCCCCGGCTCGAGGCGGAGGCCGGCGAGCGCCGCAGGCTCCTCGATCGCACTGCGGAGGCCCTCGGGAGTGAGCGGCCCGACCAGGTGCACGCCGGCTGCGAAGAGCGGGCCGATGCCGGGAGCGGCGGCGCATGAGCTGAGGAAGTCGGCGCGCACGGCGACGATGATCCGCTGGCCCGCGGCGACGGCCGTCGCGATCAGCGAGCCCACCTCCTCGATCTGCGACTCAGGAAGTCCGGTGTGGAACAGCTCCTCGAACTGATCGATGACGACCACCGTCCCGGTGCGGTCAGCGAGCGCCTCACGCAGCCGGGCGATCGGAGCCGCCCCCGTGCTGATGACCACGACCTGTTCGCCGCGCGCCCGAAGTGCGGGCACGACCCCGGCCAGGAGCAGCGACGACTTCCCGCTGCCGGACGCGCCCGAGATGGCAAGGAACGGCGAGCTCGCGAGCCGCCCCAGCGCCGCCTGCACATCGGCGTCGCGACCGAAGAACTCGTCGGCGTCCTCGATGCCGAACGGCTGCAGGCCCCGGTACGGACATCCGAGGCCTCCGACCGGAACGGCAGTGGGCGCTTCGAGTGCGGCGTCCTGGTTGAGGATCGAGGTCTCCAGCGTAGTGAGCTCGGAGCCGGGGGAGATGCCCAGCTCGTCGGCCAGTCGCTCGCGTGCCGCGCGGAGGGCGGCGAGCGCGTCGGCCTGGCGACCGGACCGATACAGCGCCGTCGCGAGGATCGCCCACCGCCGCTCCCTCAGCGGGTCGTTCCGCACGAGTCGCTCGGCGGCCGCGACGACCGCCCGGTGCTCGCCGCTCTCGAGGCGCGCCATGAGGAGGTCCTCCTCGGCGGTGGCCCTGACCTCATCGAGCCGCTGCGCCTCGATGAGGGCGGGCGGCCATTCGCCGAGGTCGGAGTAGGGCCTGCCGATCCAGAGCGCGAGGGCGCGCTCGATCAGGTCGACGGCACGAGCCGGGTCGCCGTTCGTACGATGCGTCGCCGCGGCGTCGAGGAGTCCTTCGAACCGCACGACGTCGATCGCGTCGCCGTCGACGCGGAGACGATAGCCCGCTCGTGTGGTGCCCACCGCCGTTGCCCCGATGGCCCGTCGCACGTGCACCACGAACGCCTGCAGCTGCTTGCGCCAGGTGGCCGGCACGTCGTCGCCCCACAGACCATCCGCCAGTTCGGACGGCGAGACGACACTTCCGGATCGAAGGACGAGGACGGCGAGCAGGGACCGCTCCTTGGGGCTGAGCCTGCCGCTGTCGATCGTGAGGTCACCGAGTACTCGGATCTCCACACCTGCATTGTGTTCTCGGCCCGAAGGGCTGTCAACGACGGCCGGGCGCCACCCATACCCGTTCCATACCGATCGCCGTTCGGCACCATACCGTTGCGCGCGAACGTGCGGTCATGAACACCACGAAGAAGACCCGTATCACCGCCCTCACCATCGCGCTCGCCGCGACGCTGGCTGCCGGACTCGGCGCTTGCGCCGGGTCGAACGTGGACACGTTCGCCGAGCGACGGGCGAGCGACCTCAGCCACGAGGTGCAGCGCGCCGAGAACCGCGTCGACGCATTCGCCGCGAAGTCCCAGTACCGCGACCAGGCCGAGCGCCGGGCCGGATTCGAGGTTTCCGACGGAGCAGCCTCGCACTACGCCGACCAGGTCGAGCGCCGCCTGCGCCTCACCAGGTGAACACCCTCGCGTCGTCGTCGGGTCCGTGGCCCGGCGACGACGCGGCGTCGCAGGAGGCCTAGCTCCGCGCGAGCCGGAGCGCCTTCTCGGTGAAGTAGCTCACCTCGCCGTCGACATCCTCGACCCCGAAGACGAACTTGCCCGACGGCGTAGCCCGGACATCGATGACTGCGCCGCGTCCGCGCGGAGTGAGCACGTCGGCTCCCGGCGTGAAGATGGTCTCGCTCATACGCTCGATCATGCGGGCGCGGGGCAGCGGTCCGCGTCCCCCGTGAGACGGAGATGTCGGTGACGGAAGCTGCAGGCGGAGCGCTACGGCCCGAGCTCGCCGAGGTGCGCACGGGTCCGGGGCATCCGGCTCGCTAGTCTGGTCGCATGAGCCCGGATCCCGACGACGACGCGCTGCGCTGGGAGGGCGACGACGACCCCACGCTCGCCCCCGGGTGGAAGGTCGTCGGCAACCCGTCCCGGGCCGAGTCGACGGATGCCGCGGCATCCGCCCAGGGCACCGAGCCGAACGGCGCCACGGCGGTCGACCACGTCGACGGCGATGAGCGAGCCGAGCAAGCCGCGACGGCCGACGCCGACGACGCGGACGCCGCGGCGCAGCCAGGCTCGGCGGAACTCGTGCTGCTCGGCGTGCTCGGCGGCGTGTACCTCCTCTACTCCGTCGGCTGGCTCATCTGGGCGATCTCGGCGGCCCCCGACCTCGGCGACCCGGTCGCGCAGTTCATGTACGGGCTCGGTCGCTGGCTCGCCGTGCTCGCGCCCGCGCTGTGGTTCGGCACGACCCTCTGGCTGGCGTCCGAGCGCCGCCGCGCACGGCTGCTCTGGCTCATCGTCGGCGCGATCGTCCTCGTCCCCGTCCCGTTCCTGCTGCGAGGTTGAGATGACCGAGGCCTCCGTTCCCGCCGACGCCGGCGCCGCGGCATCCGCCGACGAAGTCGATGCACCGCGATCGGCGACCCCGTTCTGGCTCGCCGTCACGATCGCCGTGCTGTTCGGCGTGCTCTACGCCTACGACGTGTGGGAGGCCGTCGGCAACCTCGTCGGCCTCAACCTGCAGGCGGGGTCGCTCGGCATCGCCCTCTCGGGCCTCGGGCTCACGCTGCTGATCGTCGCGCTCGTGCTGCCGTTCCTCCTCTTCGGCGTCGCGTTCTGGCTCGGCCACCGCCGCGGACCGCTGCAGCAGGTCGTGCTGTTCCTCGCCGGCTACGCCGCCGTGCAGGCCCTCACCTTCGGGCTCACCGACCTCTTCTTCCAGGTCGGCGGCCTCGACCTCGGCTGACGGGCGCGACCGTGACGGCGGCGTCGTCACAGAACGGATGCCGCATGCGCCCTCCAGTAGAGTGAGCGGGTAGCGCCCCCACGGCGTGTGGCGCATCCCCACCCGCACATCAGAGCGCCGCGTGCGCGCTTCGCCCCGAAGGAATCGTTCGTGTCAAAGCCGGTCGTGCTGATCGCCGAAGAACTCTCGCCCGCCACCGTCGACGCCCTCGGGCCCGACTTCGAGATCCGCAACGTCGACGGCACCGATCGTCCGGCGCTGCTCGAGGCGATCGCCGACGCGAACGCCATCCTGGTGCGATCGGCGACGAAGGTCGATGCCGAGGCGATCGCGGCCGCGCCGAGACTCCAGGTCATCGCCCGCGCCGGAGTGGGCCTCGACAACGTCGACATCAAGTCCGCCACGACGGCGGGCGTCATGGTCGTGAACGCGCCGACCTCGAACATCATCTCGGCGGCCGAGCTCAC
This sequence comes from Agromyces sp. NPDC004153, assembly GCF_053603635.1. Taxonomy (NCBI): domain Bacteria; kingdom Bacillati; phylum Actinomycetota; class Actinomycetes; order Micrococcales; family Microbacteriaceae; genus Agromyces; species Agromyces sp. NPDC004153. Next base: position 753,881 of record NZ_JBSGFY010000002.1, on the reverse strand, counting down.
GGTCGGCCACATCCTGAGCCTCGCCCGCCACATTCCGGCGGCGCACTCCGCGCTCGCGCAGGGGGAGTGGAAGCGGTCGCACTACACCGGCGTCGAGCTCTACGAGAAGACCATCGGCATCATCGGCCTCGGCCGTATCGGCGCACTCATCGCCGCCCGCCTGCAGGCGTTCGGCACCGAGGTCATCGCGTACGACCCCTACATCACGGCGGCTCGCGCGCAGCAGCTCGGCGTGCAGACCGTGAGCCTCGACGAGCTCCTCGAGCGCAGCGACTTCATCACCATCCACATGCCGAAGACGCCCGAGACGACCGGCATGATCGGTACCGAGCAGCTCGCGAAGATGAAGCCGACGGCCTACGTCGTCAACGTCGCCCGTGGCGGCCTCATCGACGAGGACGCGCTCTACGACGCGCTCGCCGCGCGCACCATCGCCGGTGCCGGGCTCGACGTCTTCGTCTCCGAGCCGCCGCGCGAGTCGCCGCTGCTCGCGCTGCCGAACGTCATCGTCACGCCGCACCTCGGCGCGTCGACCGACGAGGCGCAGGAGAAGGCCGGCGTCTCGGTCGCGAAGTCGGTGCGCCTCGCGCTCGCCGGCGAGCTCGTGCCCGACGCGGTCAACGTCGCCGGCGGTGTCATCGACCCGTACGTGCGGCCCGGCATCCCGCTCGTCGAGAAGCTCGGCCAACTCTTCGCCGGCCTCGCCGACACCGCGATCACGAGCCTCGACGTCGAGGTGCACGGCGAGCTCGTCGACTACGACGTCAGCGTCTTCAAGCTGGCCGCGCTGAAGGGCGTCTTCACGAACGTCGTGAGCGAGAGCGTCTCGTACGTGAACGCCCCGCTCCTCGCCGAGCAGCGCGGCATCGACGTGCGCCTCATCGTTGACGCCGACTCGCCCGAGTACCGGAACGTCATCACGCTCGCCGGCGCGCTCGCCGACGGCCGCCAGATCTCGGTCTCGGGCACGCTGACCGGCACGAAGCAGATCGAGAAGCTCGTGGGTGTCAACGGCTACGAGATCGAGGTGCCGATCGCGACGACCCACATCGTGATGCAGTACACCGACCGCCCCGGCATCGTGGCGATCTACGGCCGGGAGTTCGGCGACGCCGGCATCAACATCGCGGGCATGCAGATCGCGCGCCGCGAGGCGGGCGGCCAGGCGCTGAGCGTCCTCACGGTCGACTCGCCGGTGCCGACCGAGGTGCTCGACCGGGTGCGCGAGGCGATCGACGCCGACGTGCTCGTCGAGATCGACATCACCGAGGAGTAGCGGGCGCCGCTCCGGCTCAGCTCGTCGGCGGCTCGGCCGCGAGCCGCTCGAGCATCGCCACGAGCGCGTCCATCTCGCTCGCGGCCGGGGCGTCGACGCCGGTCTCGGCGTCGTCGCCGTGCAGCGCCGAGTCGTAGTAGAGGCCGTCGCCGATCAGGGTGATGGCGAGCGCCACCGTCGGGTCGGCCACGTGCGTACGCACGGCGCCCATCCAGCGCTCGCGCACCGAGCGGATCATGCGCACGGCCGACGGATGCCCCGCCTGCGCCAGTCGCGCCGCCGCCACGCCCGCGCGCTCGAGCGCCGTGTCGTGCGACACCGACGAGCGCACGAAGTACGCGACCGCGCCCTCGGGCGCCTCGGCCATGACCTCGAGGTCGGCGTCGACCAGCGCGGAGAACCGCGCCAACACGCCCTCGACCAAGGCCTCCCGGTTGGGGAAGTGGTAGAGCAGCCCGCCCTTCGAGACGCCGGCGGCGCGGGCCGCGGCGTCGAGGGTCGCGGCGCGCTCGCCGTCCTCCACGAGGAGTCGCTCGAACGCATCGAGCACGGCGTCGCGTGCTGCTGGAGGGCGGCTCATGTGCTCGATGCTAGCGAGACGGGAGCGAGCGGCATCCGTGCATGATCTGATACTATACCGGCTGGACGGTATAGTAATGGAACCCGAGATGACGAACACCACGGAACGCACGATCACGCCCATCGAGCACGCGACGGATGCCGCCGCGCGCATCGATCCCGGCCGGTCGACGCGCGCGCCGGGGCGCGCCTGGCTCGCGCTCGCCGTGCTCATGCTGCCGGTCCTGCTCGTCTCGGTCGACAACACCGTGCTGAGCTTCGCCCTGCCGGCGATCTCCGCCGACCTCGCGCCCACGGCGGCGCAGCAGCTCTGGATCATCGACGCCTACCCGCTCGTGCTCGCCGGACTGCTCGTGGCGATGGGCAGCGCCGGCGACCGCTACGGACGCCGCCGGCTCCTGCTGATCGGCTCGACCGGATTCGCGCTCGTCTCGATCGGCGCGGCATTCGCGCCCACGGCCGAGGCGCTCATCGCCGCGCGCGCCGCGCTCGGGTTCTTCGGCGCCATGCTCATGCCCTCGACGCTGTCGCTGCTGCGCGCGGTCTTCACCGAGCGCGAGCAGCGCCGGCTCGCGATCGCGATCTGGGCGTCGGGCTTCGCCGCGGGCAGCGCGATGGGTCCGCTGGTCGGCGGCCTGCTGCTCGAGCACTTCCACTGGGGCTCGGTGTTCCTCCTCGCCGTGCCCGTGCTCGTGCCGCTGCTCGTGTTCGTGCCGATGCTCATCCCCGAGAGCCGCGACCCGGCTCCTGGCCGCATCGACCTCGTGAGCACCGTGCTGTCGCTCGCGGCGATGGGCCCCATCGTCTACGGCATCAAGTCGCTCGCGACCGAGGGCCTCGACGGGTTCGGCGTGCAGGCGATCGTGCTCGGCGCATTCTGCGCGATCTGGTTCGTGCGGCGCCAGCTTCGCAGCGAGACGCCGATGCTCGACGTGCGCCTGTTCCGCCAGGGCTCGTTCGGCGGCGCCGTCGTCGTGAACCTGTTCAGCGTCATCGCGCTCGTCGGGTTCCTCTACTTCGTGTCGCAGCACCTGCAGCTCATCGCGGGACTCAGTCCGGTCGCGGCCGGACTCGCGCTGCTGCCGGGTCTCGTCGCGATGATCGCCGCCGGCCTCCTCGTCGTGCCGATCGCGCGCCGGGTGCGTCCGCGCGTGCTCGTCCCGATCGCGCTCGGCTTGTCGGCGTCGGGATACCTCGTGATCGCGCTGTTCGCCGGATCCGGCTCGATCGGCCCGATCGTGCTCGCGTTCGTGCTCCTCGGCGTGGGCATCGGCGCGGCCGAGACCGTGTCGAACGAGCTCATCCTCTCGAGCGCGCCGCCGGCGAAGGCGGGAGCCGCGTCCGCCGTCTCCGAGACCGCCTACGAGCTCGGCGCGGTGCTCGGCACAGCGATCCTCGGCAGCATCCTCGCGGTGCAGTTCCGGGCGGGCCTCGTGCTCCCGTCGGTGCTCACCGACGAGCAGGCGGATGCCGCGCGCGAGACACTCGCGGGCGCGATGACGGTCGCCGACGGGCTTCCCGGCCCGATCGGCGCGCAGCTCGCGGCATCCGCTGCGCACGCCTTCGACGCAGGTGTCGTGGTGACCTCGCTCATCGGCGTCGCGCTGATGGGGGCCGCGACCGTCGTCGCGGCGATCGCCCTGCGGAACCCGAAGGCACCGCGCGCCTGAGCACGCCGCGCGCGAGCGTGGCCGGAACGACGAACGGCCGCCGCCCCTCCCGGGCGGCGGCCGTGTCGTGACGTTCGGGTCAGAGCGTCGTCGGGTCCTCGGGAGCCGAGTGCTCGTTGCGGGTCACTCGGCTGCCGGTCGCCGGGTCCACGCTCGTCTGCGACGTGGAGATCGAACGGCGACGGCGGGCGAGGAGGACGATGCCCAGGATGATCACGATCGCTCCGGCGATCATCAGGATGTAGCCGACCAGCTGCAGGTTGATCCAGTCGACGGTGAGGTTGAGCGCGAACGCGAGGATCGCGCCGATGACGAAGAGCACGATGCCGAGACCGAGACTCATGTGGGGGTTCCTCTTTCTCTCCGGCGGCTTCGGGTGCCGCGCTTCGATGAGGTGGATACCTCGTCCTGAGCCCCACTGTAACCATCGGCCTCCCGCGCGGACACTACGCTGGGAGGGCTGGCGCACGAAGGAGAATCCATGGTAGGTACGGTCAGGCTCGCAGTCATTCCGGGCGATGGGATCGGCCCCGAGGTCGTCGCCGAGGCGCTCAAAGCGCTCGACGCGGCGGTCGCCGACACCGACGTCGCCTTCGAGCAGACGCCGTTCTCGCTGGGTGCCGGGCGCTATCTCGAGACGGGCGACGTCCTGACCGACGACGACCTGGCCGCCATCAAGGGGCACGACGCGATCCTGCTCGGCGCGGTCGGCGGCGTGCCCGGCGATCCTCGCCTGGCGGGCGCCAACATCGAGCGCGGACTGCTGCTGAAGCTCCGCTTCGAGCTCGACCACTACGTGAACCTCCGCCCCTCGGTGCTGCACCCGGGTGTCGCGAGCCCGCTCGCCGACCCGGGCGAGGTCGACTTCGTCGTCGTGCGCGAGGGCACCGAGGGTCCCTACGTGGGCAACGGCGGCGCGATCCGCGTCGGCACGCCCGCCGAGGTGGCGAACGAGGTGTCCGTCAACACCGCCTACGGGGTCGAGCGCGTCGTGCGCTACGCGTTCGCCGCGGCATCCGCTCGCCCGCGCAAGAAGCTGACCCTCGTGCACAAGACCAACGTGCTGGTCTTCGCCGGGTCGCTCTGGAAGCGCACGGTCGACGCCGTCGCCGCCGAGTATCCCGACGTGACGGTCGACTACCTGCACGTCGACGCCGCGACGATCTTCCTCGTGACCGATCCTGCTAGATTCGACGTCATCGTCACGGACAACCTCTTCGGCGACATCCTCACCGATCTGGCCGGCGCGATCAGCGGCGGCATCGGACTGGCGGCCTCGGGCAACATCAACCCCGACGGCCGGTTCCCGAGCATGTTCGAGCCCGTACACGGCTCCGCACCCGACATCGCCGGGAAGGGCATCGCCGACCCCACCGCCGCGATCCTCTCCGTCGCCCTGCTGCTCGACCACCTCGGTCACCGCGAGCAGGCGGCGAAGGTGCAGCGGGCGGTCGCCGCAGACATCGCCGAACGCGGCGACGCACGACGTTCGACCTCCGAGGTCGGCGACGCGATCGTCGCCCGCATCGGCGCACACGAGTAACCAGCGCATCCGAAGGACGAAAGCACATGACCATCAACCTCCCGCTCCAGGCACCCTCCGCGGCAGGGCTCACCTGGGCCGTCACCCGCAACGACGCGGCGAAGACCGACGCCGAGCGCGACGCGATCCTCGCCGACCCGGGCTTCGGCAACCACTTCACCGACCACATGGTCGACCTCTGCTGGTCGGAGAAGGGCGGCTGGCACCGCCCGCGCGTCTCGCCGTACGGCCCGATCCAGCTCGAGCCGTCGGCCGCGGTGCTGCACTACGCGCAGGAGATCTTCGAGGGCCTCAAGGCGTACCGCCACGCCGACGGGTCGATCTGGTCGTTCCGCCCCTACGAGAACGCGGCTCGCCTCCAGCGCTCGGCCGCGCGCCTCGCGCTGCCCGAGCTGCCGAGCGAGTACTTCATCGAGTCGCTCAAGCAGCTGATCGCGCTCGACGGCGCCTGGGTGCCCACCGCCCCCGAGACGAGCCTCTACCTGCGCCCGTTCATGTTCGCCAAGGAGGCCTTCCTCGGCGTGCGCCCCGCGAAGAAGGTGGCCTACTACCTCATCGCGAGCCCGGCGGGCGCCTACTTCCACGGCGGCGTGCAGCCCGTTTCGATCTGGCTCTCCACGCACTACGCCCGCGCGGGCAAGGGCGGCACCGGGGCGGCGAAGACCGGCGGCAACTACGCGTCGAGCCTGCTGCCGCAGGCCGAGGCGGCCCAGCACGGATGCCAGCAGGTGCTGTTCCTCGACGAGGGGAAGTACCTCGAGGAGCTCGGCGGCATGAACGTGGTGCTCGTCTACCGCGACGGCACGGTCGTGACCCCCGAGTCGGACTCGATCCTCGAGGGCATCACGCGCGACTCGGTGCTCCAGCTCGCGAAGGACCGCGGCCACGTGGTGGAGAGCCGCAAGGTCACCATCGACGAATGGCGCGAGGGCGCGGCATCCGGCGACATCGTGGGTGCGTTCGCCTGCGGCACGGCCGCCGTGGTCACGCCCATCGGCCGCCTGCTCGCCGAGGACTTCGAGATCGTGCACTCGGGCCCGCAGTCCACCGAGCTCGCCCTGTCGCTGCGCGAGGAGCTCACCGGCATCCAGTACGGGCGCGTCGAGGACCGCCACGGCTGGATGACGCGGCTCGACGCCTGATGGCGGTGGCCTGATGGCGACCGCTCGCATCCGGCCGTTCCGGCGCGAGGACACCGAGGCGGTCGTGGCGCTCTGGCGCGCGGCCGGCCTCGTCGTCCCGTGGAACGACCCGTATCGCGACATCGAGCGCAAGCTCTCGGTGCAGCCCGAGCTGTTCCTGGTCGTCGACGACGCGGCATCCGCATCGGAGGTCGTCGGCGCCGCGATGGTCGGCTACGACGGCCACCGCGGCTGGGTGAATTACCTCGCGGTCGACGAGTCGCGCCGCGGCGAGGGCATCGGCGCGGCGATCATGGCCGAGGCCGAGCGCCTGCTCGTCGAGCGAGGCTGCCCGAAGTTCAACCTGCAGGTGCGGTCGACGAACGAGGGCGTCATCGACTGGTACCGCTCGCTCGGCTACGAGCCCGACCACGCGGTGGGGCTCGGCAAGCGGCTCATCCCCGACGTTCCCGAACCCGGTTCGCCCGCCCAATAGGCTGGCTGCATGAAGATCGCGCGCTTCTCCCACGGCGACACCATCGCCTTCGGCATCGTCGACGAGGAGGAGGACGAGCTCGTCGTGCTGAAGGCCGACCCGATGTTCGCGGGCTACGAGCCGACGGGCGCGCGCGTGCCGCTCGTCGAGGCGCGCCTGCTCGCGCCGGTCATCCCGCGGTCGAAGGTCGTCGCGGTCGGCAAGAACTACCACGAGCACGCCGAGGAGATGGGCGGTGAGGCGCCGCCCGAGCCGCTGCTCTTCCTCAAGCCGAACACCTCGGTCATCGGGCCCGGCGATGCCATCGTGCTGCCCCGGCAGAGCGAGCAGGTCGAGCACGAGGGCGAGCTCGCGGTGGTCATCGGCCGCATCGCGAAGAACGTGGCCGAGGCGGATGCCGCGGGCGTGATCTTCGGGTACACGATCGCGAACGACGTGACCGCGCGCGACCTGCAGCGCCGCGACGGCCAGTGGACCCGCGCGAAGGGCTTCGACACGTTCTGTCCGCTCGGACCGGTCATCGACACCGAGCTGGACCTCGACGGCGGCACGATCGAGACCATCGTCGACGGCGAGCGGCGCCAGCACGGTCGGCTGGCCGACATGGTGCACTCGATCCCGGCCATCGTCGCCTACGCGTCGAGCGTGTTCACGCTGCTGCCCGGCGACGTCATCCTCACCGGCACGCCAGCGGGCGTCGGCCCGCTCGTCGACGGCGACACCGTCGAGGTCACGGTGTCGGGACTCGGCACGCTGTCGAACCCGGTGCGCGCAGCGGGCTGATCGGCCCGGGGCATCCGCCGTCGGGGCTCAGCGGCCCAGCGGCTCAGCGGCCCAGCGTGCGGGCGGCGAGGTCGACGTCCTCGTCGTCGTTCCACAGGTGGAACGCCACGCGGGCGCGACCGGCGCGTCCTGAGGCGGTGATGCCGGCCGCGGTGAGCGCCCGGAGCGACGTGCCGTCGGCGTCGGGCCAGGCGACGATCGCGCTGTTCGACGGGTCGAGTCCGATGCGCTCGCGGAACGCGTTCGCGAGGTCCACGGCGTGATCGCGCACCTCCTCGGCATCGAGCGACGCGGCGAAGCCGAGCGCGGCCTCCGCGCCCATCCACGCGTGCCAGGCGGGGGAGACGTCGAAGCGGCTCGCGTCTTCGGCGAGGTGCAGGTCGGGTCCGTAGCACGAGGCCCACGGGTCGGTCCCCGACCACCAGCCGGCGTCGATCGGCACGAACTCGGCGAGGGCGCGGTCCGAGAAGGCGGCGAACGCTGCGCCGCGCGGCGCGCACAGCCACTTGTAGGAGTGGCAGACCAGCAGGTCGGCCTCGACGTCGGTCGTCGGCATCCACCCGGTCGCCTGGGTCGTGTCGACGAGCACGCGCGCACCGACGGCACGTGCGGCCTCGGCCACGGATGCCGCGTCGGTGACCGCGCCCGTCGCGGACTGCACGAGCGAGTACGCCACCAGCCACGTGCTCGGCCCGATCTCGTCGGCGAGCGCGTCGAACGGCACGTGCCGCACGCGCAGGTCGCCGCGCACGAGGAACGGCCCGACGAGCGAGGAGAAGTCGCCCTCGATGCACACGATCTCCGCACCGGCGGGCGCGGCTGCCGCGGCGAGCGCGACGAAGGGGGAGACCTGCGATCCCGTGGCGATCCGCGTCGTGTCGACGCCGAGGAGCGTCGCGGCATGTGCGCGCGACCGCTCGACGGCCGCCGTGTACTCCAGCGAGTCGGCGGTGCCGGCGGCCCAGCGCTCGAGGTCGCGTCGCACCGCGTCGACGGTGACGTCGGCGGGCAGGCCGAGCGTGCACGCGGCGAGGTAGCCTCGGCCCGCCGAGAATCGGTCGCGGACGGCGGCGAGTCGGTTCTGCACGGTGGGGGTCATGTCCCCAGTCTCCGCCTGCGGCATCCATTCGACAACGGCAGGTATGTGATCACACCCATGCCGTGCCGTTATGCTTCTGGGCATGTCGGACGCGTCCATCGACGGCCTCGCCGCCGCCCTCGACCTCCAGACCGTGCGCGTCGTGCGCCAGGTCGCCGAGCACGGCTCGCTGACCGCTGCCGCCGAGGCGCTCGGCTACAGCCAGCCCGCGGTGAGCCAGCAACTGCGCCGCTTCGAGGAGCGCACGGGCATCGCGCTCGTCGAACGCGTGGGTCGCGGCATCCGCCTCACGCAGTCGGGCCGCGTGCTCGCGCGCCACGCGTACGCGGTCGCGACCGCGCTCGAGGCCGCGGCCGGCGAGCTCGCCGAGATCCGCGGACTGCGCGCCGGGCGCGTGCGGCTCGTCGCCTTCCCGTCGGCGTCGGCGTCGCTCGTGCCGCGGCTCATCTCGGCGCTGGGCGCGGCGCACCCGGGCGTCGCCGTGACCTACGTCGAGGCCGAGCCTCCCGAGGCCGTGGCCGCCGTCCGTGCCGACCGCGCCGACCTCGCGATCACGTTCAGCTATCCCGGCGACCGCGACGACCCGCACCGCGCGAGCGCCCGCGGCCTCGACGTGCGCGCGTTCGGCGAGGAGCCGATCCGGCTCGTGCTGCCCGAGGGGCACCCGGCCGCGGCATCCGAGGTCGTCGACCTGGCCGCGCTGCGCGACGACCCGTGGATCGCCGGCTGCCCCCGCTGCCGCGGCCACCTGCTCGAGCTGGCGGATGCCGCGGGGTTCACGCCGCGCATCGCGTTCGAGACCGACAACTTCGTGGCCGTCGAGGGGATGGTCGCGCAGCGGCTCGGCGTGGCGCTGCTGCCCGCGCTCGCGCTCGCGGCCTCGCCGCGGCATCCCGAGGTCGTGACGCGGCCGACGGCACGGGCGGATGTGCGGTCGCTCCATCTCGTCACCGCGCGAGGTGCGGAGCGCGTGCCCGCCGTCGCGGCCGCGATCGCGGCGCTCGAGTCGCTCGCCGCCTGACGCGACGGCCAGCGCGGCTGCCGTCGGCGGACACGGCGGCGACGCGCCGCTCGATAGCATGGACGGGTATGTCCGAGACAGCCCACCCCACCACGTCCGCCACCGGTTCCGACATCCGCGTGCGCTTCTGCCCCTCGCCCACGGGCACGCCCCACGTCGGCCTCGTGCGCACCGCGCTCTTCAACTGGGCGTACGCCCGGCACACCGGCGGCACCTTCGTGTTCCGCATCGAGGACACGGATGCCGCGCGCGACAGCGAGGAGAGCTACGAGCAGATCCTCGACGCGCTCACCTGGCTCGGGCTCGACTGGGACGAGGGGGTGAACGTCGGCGGACCGCACGGCCCCTACCGCCAGTCGCTGCGCAGCGAGATCTACGCCGACGTCGTGGAGCAGCTCAAGGCGTCGGGTCACGTGTACGAGAGCTACTCGACCGCCGACGAGATCGACGCCCGCAACGAGGCGGCCGGTCGGCCCAAGCAGCTCGGCTACGACAACTTCGACCGCGATCTCACCGACGAGCAGCGCGCCGCGTTCCGCGCCGAGGGACGGCAGCCCGCGCTGCGCCTTCGCGTGCCCGACGTCGACCTCGGGTTCGACGACCTCGTGCGCGGCCGCATCGACTTCGCCGCGGGATCCACGACCGACTTCGTGGTCGTGCGCCCGAACGGCGCCCCGCTCTACACGCTCGTGAACCCGGTCGACGACGCGCTCATGGGCATCACGCACGTGCTCCGGGGTGAAGACCTGCTGAGCTCCACGCCCCGCCAGATCGCGCTGTACCACGCGCTCATCGACATCGGCGTCACGACGTTCGTGCCGCGGTTCGGGCACTTGCCCTACGTGATGGGCGAGGGCAACAAGAAGCTCTCGAAGCGCGACCCCGAGTCGAACCTGTTCCACCACCGCGACCGGGGCTTCATCCCCGAGGGCCTGGTGAACTACCTGGCGCTCCTCGGCTGGGGCTTCTCGGCCGACCGCGACGTGTTCAGCCGCGACGAGCTCGTGGCCGCGTTCGACGTGGTGAACGTCAACCCGAACCCGGCGCGGTTCGACCTGAAGAAGGCCGAGGCGATCAACGGCGACCACATCCGCCAGCTCGCGACGACAGACTTCGCCGGGCGCACCGTGCCCTACCTGCAGGCGGCCGGCGCCGTCGAGACGCCGATCTCGCCCGCGCAGGAGGCCGTGCTCGTCGAGGCCGCCCCGCTCGTGCAGGAGCGCATCGGCCTGCTCGGCGAGGCGCCGGGCATGCTGGGCTTCCTGTTCACGGATGCCGCGGGCCTGTCGTACGACGTCGACGCCCTCGCCGCCCTCCCCGCCGACGCGCGCGCAGTGCTCGCCGCGGCCCGCGACGCCCTCGACCGGCTGCCCGCCGACGCGTGGACGCACGACCAGATCGAGGAGGCGCTCCGCGGCGCCCTCGTCGACGGACTCGGCCTCAAGCCGCGCGTCGCCTTCGGGCCCATTCGCACCGCGATCTCGGGTCGCCGGGTGTCACCGCCGCTGTTCGAGTCGATGCAGATCCTCGGCAAGATCGACTCGATCGACCGGATCGACCGGCTCGTCGGGGAGCTCGGCCCGGCGGAGTAGCTGCGGCGCGGGCCAGTCGGTGGTCGTCGTCGCTGCCTTCGTTCGGACGAGGGGGAGCGGGGTCGTGGGGCGAGGCTCGCTCAGTTTGGTCGGGGTGCGGTGCGTAGGCTAGAGTTGCGTGTCGGCCCGAGCTTCGGCTGAGGGCCATTGGGGTATGGTGTAATTGGCAACACGGCTGATTCTGGTTCAGTTGTTCTTGGTTCGAGTCCAGGTACCCCAGCCATGAAGGAAACCCCCGGTCATCCGGGGGTTTCTGTGTTTCATCGGAGGGTCGGGCAGTGCCCGATTCTCGGCGGTCCATCGAACGTCGCCAGTCTCGAGCTGCTACGGATCGCCGCGGTCTTCGGCGAGGAGCGGGACCCGCGGGTCAGATCGGTCCGGCGGTGTTGTGGCCGTCTGTGTCGCGCCTGAGGGCCGTCTCCGCGCGAGCGCTGCGCACGTTCTGATCGACGTCGCCGCCCATCCGCCGGTCGAGCGCACTGCCCCTGCCGAATCGCTTCCACAGCACGACGGCGACGACGGCGAGGACGATGATCCCGCCGACCACGATCCAACTCACCAGGTCCATGGTTCCCCTCCTCCGGTTCCCGATGCGGCGTCCCGCGTCACAGGCCTCCGGGATGCCCGCCGATGCCTCCGCGCCGCTTGGTGACGGACTCGGCGTCCTGAGCTTCGCGCGCGCCGTCGCGGTCGAGTCCGCCGATCGGCGCGCGTCCCTTCCCGAACCGGTTCCAGAGAGCCACCCCGACCGCGGCGAGCACGATCACCACGCCGACCACGATCCAGCTCACCAGGTCCATGGTTCCCCTCCGATCGACGCGCCACGTCACCGCGCGGTTCCTGCGCCGGATGCTACGCCCGACCCCGCTCGGCGGCGACGACCGCACGGACGGGCGGCCCCGGGGCATCCACCCCAATGCGAGGGACCCCGGGGATCGGCGAATCACGCGCCGGACACGACGACGCGGCGGATGCCCGGAGGCACCCGCCGCGCCGCCGCAGCGTCAGCTGTCGAACCGGTTCTTGAACGCGTCGGCGCTCTTGCCCGCGCCGTGCGACTTGCCGGGCACGCGCACGTCGTTCACCGTCGAGGTGTCCATGGCGAGCGTGATCACGGCGGCCGCGAGGGCGTCGGCGTTCACGTCGAGGGCGTGCACGTTGACGTTCCCGACCAGCTCGTAGTCCGCACGCAGCTCGTTGTACAGCGCCACGTTCTGGCCGTCGCCCCTCAGGTTGTCGCAGAACGCGTGGTAGCACGGATCGTACGCCGCTCCGGGCACGCCCCCGTAGAGGGCGGCCTCGTCAGCCGTCTTGACACCTTCGGCGCCGGTGAACAGGCCGCCGGCCGGGATGCCCACCGCGATGAACGGCCCGTAGTCGCTACGGCCCGAGAACTCGGTGTCCTGGTAGGGCTCGCCACGGCTGTCGTAGAACGCCTCGAACACGTCCTCGATCTCCGCGGAGCCCGGGGGGATGAACCCCGGAGCCGCGGTCCCGCTCGAGTTGTCGCCGTCGTAGATCCCGAACATGTAGTTGGGCGACCCGATCATGTCGAAGTTGAGGTAGAGCGCGATCTGCGCGATCTGGTCGTCGGTGAGCTGTTCGACGTAGTACTCCGACCCCAGCAGGCCCTCTTCCTCGGCGCCCCACCAGGCGAACCGGACGGCGCTGTTGGTCTTGACCTTCTTCATCTGGATCGCCGTCTCGAGCAGCGCGGCGCTGCCCGAGCCGTTGTCGTTGATCCCGGCGCCGTCCTGCACGCTGTCGAGGTGCGCGCCGGCCATGACGGTGTTGGCGCTGTTCCCCGACGTCGTCTCCGCGATCACGTTGTAGGCCTTGCGCGTCTCCGCGGCGAAGTCGACCGTCACGGTGACGGTCGCGCCCGGCGTCGCGGCGAGGTTCTCGCCCGCCGCCGACGTGACGAACACCGCTGGGACCGTGAGCCCGGTGGCGTCGCCGATCATGTTGATGAGCCCGGTGCGCCCGGGCTGGCCCTCGTTCATGATGATGACACCGGCCGCGCCCGCCGTCTGCGCGTTCAGCGCCTTGACGGCGAAGCCGCACGTGCCGCGCTGCATCAGGGCGATGCCGCCGACCGGGAACCCGATGAAGTCGGATGCCTCGCAGCCGCTGGTGTTGCTGTTCGCTGGGAGCCCGGCGGCGGGGACGACCAGGCCGACCGGGACGAGCGTGCCCGTTGCGGTTCCCTCGGGCGTGCCCGAGTCGAACGTGTTCCGCAGGAAGTCGATGCCGTTGACGAAGGTCCTCGGCTGGGGGGTCACGCGGATGAGCTCGCTGTTCTCCTCGAAGTAGGGGAAGTCGAACTCCTGCACCTCGGGCGCGTACCCGGCGGCCTCGAGCTCCTCCACGACGTAGTCGACCGACGCGGCATAGCCGTCACGGCCGGCCGCTCGGTCGCCGCCGTTGGCGTCGGCGATGTCCTGCAGGGCATCGAGGTGGTCGAGGACGCCCTCGGCGGTGACGGCGTTCGTGAGCTTCTTGACGGTGTTGTTGCTCGGTGCTGCGTACGCAGGACTCGCGGCCACCGCCACCGCCGCGAGTGCGGCGATCGTGGCAACGCTCCAGATGCGTCTGTTCGGGATCGGCATGTCGCCCTCTCCGCCGGCGCGCCATCGAGCCGGCTGTCCGTGATCGCATGCTGGCACACCATCGCAGATGCGGTCGACCCCCAGTTCCGGGATCCGGTGTCCGCCGATCCCGCGCGGCGGCGACGACCGTCCGGACGGGTGGCGGCGAGGCATCCACCCCAAAGCGAGGGACCCCGACCCGGAGAAATTGATCGGAGTCCCTCGTTCCCTTTGGGTGTCGGGCTCGTGGGCGTTCGCCGATGACTGAGGATGCCTCGACAAACGCGGTGCTCCCATCGTAGGGGTGCGGGAGCGGGGGACACTGCCCCCAGAACTGGGCGACGCCGGGGGTGGACGCGCACGACAGCCGCACGATATGGGGGACCGAGGAGCTCTGGCGGGCCCTCGTCGGCACGCGTACGCTCCGTCTCAGGGGGATGCCGACCCGCGCAGGTCGAGCGCGGGAGGCCCACGTCGTGCAGGGAGAGGGAGACATGTGCCGCTGGCTCGCATACACGGGGGAACCGCTTCAGCCCTCGACGTTGATCCTCGACGCGCAGCAGTCGCTCGTCAAGCAGTCGCTGAACTCGCAGCTCGGTGCCGAGACCGTGAACGGCGACGGATTCGGGCTCGGGTGGTATCCGGCCAACGAGGCCGCAGGGGGCATCCCGGCCCTGTTCCACAGCACCGAGCCCGCATGGAACGACGAGAACCTGCGTGAGCTCGCGCACGCCATCGAGAGCCCGCTGTTCTTCAGCCACGTCCGCGCGGCGGCCGGGCCGCCGATCCAGCAGACGAACTGCCACCCGTTCCGGTACCAGAACTGGATGTTCATGCACAACGGCTTCCTCGGCGACTTCCTCAAGATGAAGCGCGACCTCGTCTTCGCGGTCGATCCATCCCTGTATCCCGACATCAAGGGGACGACCGACTCCGAGGTCGTCTTCCACCTCGCGCTCACCTACGGGCTCATGGACGATCCGATCGAGGCGATGCGCCAAGCCGTCCGCAAGGTCGAGTCGGTGGGCCACGAGCTGGGGGTGAGGTTCCCGATGCAGGGCACCATGGCGCTCTCCGACGGGTCGACGATCTGGGCGTTCCGCTACTCGTCGCAGGGTCGCTCGCGCTCGCTCTTCCACTCGGTCGAGATCGACACGCTGCGGGAGATGTATCCCGAGGTCGAGCGCCTGAAGCTGTTCGGTCGCCGCGCCCGCGTCGTGGTGTCCGAGCCACTCAACGACCTGCCCGGCGCGTTCCTCGAGGTGCCCGAGTCGACCGTCGCGATCCTCCACGAGAGCGGGTACCAGTACGAGCCGTTCCTCGATGCCGCATAGGTCGGATGCCGCGACCGCACGCCGCACTCAGCGGCACGTGGCGGCGAGCTCGATGAGCGCCGCCGACGGGCGGCCGTAGAGGCTCTCGCCGTTGCCCGGACCGTCGTAGCCCATGCCGATCGCCCACGCCGTGGCCCACGCCTCGCTCTCCTCGCGCGTGCTCGGCGCGAACAGCGCCCGGCACTTGCTCGACATCGCGTGGCCGACCTCGTGCACCACGACGGCGCGGGGGATGGCCGACGTCGCCCAGTCGCGCGCGATCGAGTCCGACAGCGAGATCGTGGCCTGCGGCGCCGCGTCGTCCGGCACCGCGGCCCACCCGCCGTAGGAGTCGCCTCCGCCGTAGCCGTTCACGACGGGCGCCCAGTCGAACTCCAGCAGCACACCGCCGGCGATCGACCGCGCGAACGCCTCGACGTCCCGCCGCAGCCCGTCCAGGCCGCCGGCTCGCTCCTGCAGCTCGGCGGCGTTCGAGGCGGCGAGCACGGCGGCGGCCGCGACGTACGACTCGACGTGTGCCGCGCTCTCGGCGTCCCACCGGCCGACGCGCGTCGCCATGGCGTCGGCGGCCGCGCGGAACGCGAGGAGGTCGGCGTTGCGTGCCGACGGATTAGCGGCCTCGAGCGATGCGCGCGAGGCCGCGACCGCGGCGACGAGTCCGTCGCCGGCGGACTCCACCCGGTCGGTGGCCTCGCGGAGGTCCCCTGCGTCCGCCTCGAGCGCGTCGGCGCGCTCGTCCAGCTCGCGCGACGCGACGTCGAGGGCCGCGCCGGCCTCGTCCAGCGCCGGCGGCCATGCCGTGTCGTCGGATGCCGGCGGCGCGACCGGTTGCACGGATGCCCCGGGCTCGTCGAGTCCGTCGAGCTCCTCGGCCGCTCGCTCGAGCGGATCCGCGACGACGGCGTCCACGACCGGGGCGAGGTCGATCGCGGTGTAGCGCGCGGCGAGCGTGACCGCCTCGTCGGCGTCGCGCCGGGCCGACCGCGCCTCCTCCGCCGCGTCCTCGTACGCCGCCCGTGCGTCGTCGTAGCTCGTCGCGGCATCCGCGTACCGTGCCCGAGCGTCCGCCGACCACCACCCGAGTCCCGACAGCACGGCGGCCCCCGCCGCGATGATCGCCAGGCCCGCGGCGAACCGGCGGGGCATCCGGCCGCGTCGCCCGCCCGGGGCGGGCGCACCGCCCTCACCGGGGGAAACGCGGTCGTCCGTGTCCACGCAGCCATTCAACGCGGCGGGCCGCCATGCCACAACGCCGCGCGACACGGCCGCGGATGTCGCGTCGGGTGCTGGACACCGGGCCGATGCTGAGGTTCCATGGTGAGGGAGCGCCGTCGACGACCGCCCGAACCGGTCGACGAATCGGCGTTCCTCGACCCCGGGGGGTGAGTGCATGGTCGTTCGGAACAAGCGGGCGCGCGACTTCGCGGAGACGCGAACGCCGCTCGGCGTCATCGGCGGCTTCCTCGGGCTCATCGCCGCGAGCGCCGCGGCGGCCACGCTCGTCGTGGTCGGGGTGACGCCGGCGATCGCGACCGTCGGCATGGCGGCATCCAGCACCATCGGCGTGTTCGAGAACCTCCCCGGCTACCTGCAGATCGGCGAGCTCTCGCAGAAGAGCAACATCTACGCCACCCGCTCCGACGGCTCGACGGTGCTGCTCGCGTCGTTCTACGACCAGAACCGCATCGAGGTCGGCTGGGACCAGGTCAGCCAGTACGTGAAGGATGCCGCGATCGCCGGCGAGGACCCGCGGTTCTACGAGCACGGCGGCGTCGACCTGCAGGGCACCATCCGAGCCGCCGTGACGACCGCGACGGGGCGCGAGACCCAGGGCGGGTCGTCGATCGCGCAGCAGTACGTCAAGAACGTGCGCGTCCAGGAGTGCGAGCGGATGGCGGACGTGACCGCGTTCGAGGACCTCAGCGAGGAGGAACGGCTCGCGCTGACCGGTGACCAGCGCCACGCGCTCGTCGAGGAGGAGCGCCTCGGCTGCTACGACAAGGTGACCGAGACCTCGATCGACCGCAAGCTCAAGGAGATGCGCCTCGCGATCGGCGTCGAGAAGCGCTACACGAAGAACGAGATCCTGCTCGGCTACCTCAACATCGCCGGCTTCGGCGGGACCGTCTACGGCATCGAGGCGGCCGCGAACTACTACTACAGCACCACCGCCGCCGGCCTCACGCTCGCCCAGGCAGCCTCGCTCATGGCCATCGTCAACAACCCGGTGAAGTTCCAGCTCGACCGGCCCGACAGCGAGACGAACGGCGTGGCGAACGGCTACGCCGAGAACACCGCGCGCCGCAACTACATCCTCACGAGCATGCTCGAGGAGCGGAAGATCACGCAGGCCGAGTTCGACGTGGCGATCGCGACGCCCGTGGCCCCGGCGATCACCGAACCGAGCACCGGATGCCAGACCGCGGGCGGCAGCGCCTACTTCTGCGACTACGTGAAGAACATCCTGCAGAACGACCCCGTCTTCGGCGAGGAGGACGAGACGCGCTTGATGAACTTCCGCCGCGGCGGGTACGACGTGTACACGACGATCGACCTCGACCTGCAGAACGCCGCGGAGACGGCGATCGGGCAGAACGTTCCGCAGACCTACCCCGGATGGGACGTCGGCGCCGTGATCTCGAGCGTGCAGGTCGGCACCGGCCGCGTGCTGGCCATGGCCCAGAACCGCACCTACAGCCAGGACCCGGCCGTGCTCGCGTCCGGCCCGCAGTTCACGAGCATCAACTACAACACCGACTTCGACTACGGCGGATCACGCGGCTTCCAGCCCGGGTCGTCGTACAAGGTGTTCACGCTCGCCGAGTGGCTGAAGGAGGGCCACGCGCTCTCGGAGCGCGTCGACTCGCGGCCGAAGGCCAACTGGGGCGTCTTCCAGGACAGCTGCGAGGGGCCGCACTTCGCGGGCGACTGGAACCCCCGCAATGACGCGGGCGAGTCGGGCGGCAACTACAGCGCGCTCGAGTCGACCATCGGATCCATCAACACCGGGTTCATCGGCATGGCGAAGCGGCTCGATCTCTGCGGCATCCGCAAGACGGCCGAGGCCTTCGGCATGCACCGCGCCGACGGCGATCCGCTCGTGCAGGGCCCGTCGTCGGTCATCGGCACGAACGAGGTGGCGCCGCTGAGCATGGCCGTCGCCTTCGCGGGCATCGCGAACAACGGGGTCGCGTGCACCCCGATCGCGATCGACCGCATCACCGACCGTGACGGCAAGGAGGTGCCCGTTCCGCAGTCGACGTGCTCCCAGGCCGTGTCACCCGAGGTCGCCGCGGCCATGCACACGGCGCTCGGCCGGGTCATGACCGGCGGCACGGCGACGGCGTCGAACTCGGCCACGAATCCTCGCGTTCCGCTCATCGGCAAGACCGGCACCACCGACGGCGCGAAGGACACCTGGATGGTGGGCGCCAGCACGAAGGTCGCGATCGCGGCCGCGGTGGTCAGCGTCAACGGCGACGCGAACCAGCGCGGGATCTCGTTCGACAGCGGCTCCGCCGCGACCGCCCGGCACCGCATGTGGCCGATGGTGATGTCGGTCGCGGCTGCGAAGTACGGCGGCGACGGGTTCAGCGAGGGCGGCCTCGGGCCGGTGGCTCCGGCCGCCCCCGGGTCCGCGCCGGCGGACGTCCCCGCCGACGGCGGTGACGGCGGACAGCCCGACGGCGGCGGCGACGACGGCCCGGGCAACAACGGGAACGGCAACGGCAACGGGAACGGCGGCGGCGGTCCGGGGTAGCGGACCCGCGACGAAGCGGACCGCGCCGCGCTTGTACGCTGGTCGCGGCCCGCACCGGGCCGATCAGGAGGATCCATGCCCATCGCCGCCGAGACCGCCAGCGCCGTCGCGGACCTCTTCGAACGACGCGTCCGTGAGGGACGCGCGCCGGGCTCGGCCTGGGCCGTGTTCGATCGCGACGGCGTCGTCGCGGCCGGCGGGACGGGCGCAGCGCAGCTCGGCGACGCATCCAGGGGCGATGCGCGACCGGGTCGCCCGCGGCTGAGCGGCGCGGCATCCGATGCGCTCGCCTCCGACGCCGACACGCTCTTCCGGGTCGCATCGTGCACGAAGAGCCTCACCGCCGCCGCACTGCTGCTGCTCCGCGACCGCGGTGCCCTCGACCTCGACGCGCCGGTGCGCACGTTCGTGCCCGAGTTCGAGCCCGAGGTTCCCGGGGGGATCGCCGCGCCGGTCAGCGTGCGCATGCTCATGACCATGTCGGGCGGGCTCCCGACCGACGACCCGTGGGCGGATCGCGAGGAGTCGATGACGCGCGACGCGTTCCGACGCACGCTGGCCGGCGGCATCCGCTGCGCCACCGTGCCCGGGACGACGTTCGAGTACTCCAACCTCGGATACGCCCTGCTGGGTCAGGTCCTCGAGGCGGCGAGCGGCGTCGGCTACGTGGAGTTCGTCGAGCGCGAGCTCATCGCGCCGCTCGGCCTCGACGCGAGGTTCGAGGCGCCCTCGGGCGAGACGCCCGCGGCGGCGATCGGGTACCGGCCCGGGCCCGACGGCTGGGTCGCGCTGCCGTTCACCGGTCCCGGCGTCTTCTCGGCGATCGGCGGCGTGTTCGCGTCGGCGCGCAGCCTCGCCGCCTGGGCGGGCTGGCTCGCGTCGGCGTGGCGCGGCGACGAGTCGGGGCCGCTGACGGCTGCGAGCCGCCGGGAGCTGCAGCAGCTGCACCGTGTGGCTCCGCCGCGCACGCCCGCGCCCGACGATCCGGTGCCCGCGCCGCTCGTCGCCGGGTACGGCTACGGACTGGTGGTCGAGCACGACGCGCGGTTCGGCGCGGTGGTGTCGCATTCGGGCGGATACCCCGGGTTCAGCGCGCACATGCGGTGGCACGCGGCATCCGGGCTCGGGGTCGTCGCCCTCGAGAACGCGACGTACGCCAAGGTCTCGCGCGGCGCGGAGGCGGCGCTCGAGCGCATGCTGCTGGATGCCGACGCCGTCGCGCCGGTGCGCCCGGCGCCCGAGCCGTGGGCCGAGACGCTGCGCACGGCGCAGGGTCTCAGCCGCCTGGCCGCCGAGTGGTCGGATGCCGCCGCGGACGAGCTGCTCGCGACGAACGCAGCACTCGACGTGCCGTACGCCGAGCGCAGAGCCGCGATCGAGTCGGCGTGGGCCGTGGTCGGAGGGCCCGTGGGGGAGGATGCCGGACTCGAGGACGTCACGTGCGACTCGCCCGACCACCTCGTCTGGTTCCTGCGCGGCGCCGCCGGCCGCCTGCGCCTCGAGACGCGGATGACGCCGCTCGTGGGCGGGCGGGCTCAGACGTTCGCCGTCGCCGTCGAGGGCGCCGACCCGCGCGGGTGAGCCGGGCTGCGGCGTCGCAGCGCAGGTCGCGGGTCCGCGCGCCGAGGCGTGTCAGAGGTCGATCGTGTCGCCCGGCTCGAGCGGCAGGTACTCGCCGCCGCCCTGCTCGGCGGCCCAGCCCAGCCGCGCGTTCGACAGCGCCTTGCCGGCCGTCGAGAGCAGCATCTCGTGCGTCGGGAAGGCGCGTTTCGGCGCGACCTGCATGACGTAGTCCATCGCCTCGCCGATCTTCATCCACGGTGCGCCGGCCGGGGCGGCGAGCACCTGCACGTCGACGCCTTCGGGCACCGCGAAGGAGTCGCCGGGGTAGTAGAACGCGTCGTCGACGAGCACGCCGAGGTTGTCGATGATCGGGATCGAGCGGTGGATCTCCGCGTGCTTCCCGCCGAAGAAGCGCATCCGGAACGGGCCGACCTCCACCTCGTCGCCGGCCCGCACGGTCTCGACCGGGAAGTCGGAGGCCGCGGCGGCCACGCCGGCCGGTCCGAAGATGCGCACGTCGGGATTCGCGTCGCGGATGCGCTTCAGCTGCTCGGGCGTCCAGTGGTCGTCGTGCTCGTGCGTGATCACGACCGCCACGGCGCCGGCCGACTCGGTGATCGGCGTCGTGAACTTGCCCGGGTCGATGTAGAGCTTGTCGCGGGAGTCCTCGAGCACCAGTGCGGCGTGCTCGAGCTTCGTGAGTCGCATGCGTCGAGCCAACACCGCACGCCGGTCGGCGCGCAAGCCCGCCGCCTGCCAGAATCGCTCCATGACTGCAGCCCCTCGGCGCCTCCTCGTCGCCGTGAATCCGGCCGCCTCGTTCGGCCGCAACCGCACGGTGGGGCCGGCGGTCGTCGAGCGGCTGGTGCACGCCGGCTACGAGGTCTCGATGCTGCGTGAGGCGAACTTCGAGCTGCTGCGTCGTGAGACGGAGTCGGCCTTCGAGCAGGGCACCGACGCGCTCGTCGTGGTCGGCGGCGACGGCATGGTGTCGCTCGGCGTGAACCTCGTCGCCCAGACCGGCGTGCCGCTCGGGATCGTCGCGGCGGGCACCGGCAACGACCTCGCGCGAGGGCTCGGGCTGCCGTACGACGATCCCGCGGCCGCGACCGACGCGCTCGTCGCCGCGCTCGAGCGGCCGACGCGCGCGATCGACGCCGGCGTCATCCGGCACGGGGAGCTCCGCACGTGGTTCGCCTGCGTCGTCTCGACCGGGTTCGACGCGGTCGTCAACGAGCGGGCGAATCGGATGACCCGGCCGCGCGGTCCGAGCCGGTACACGCTGGCGCTGCTGGGCGAGCTGGCCACCTTCCGTCCGCGCACGTACACGATCACGATCGACGGCGTGCGCCGCGAGCAGAAGGCGATGCTCGTGTCGGTCGCGAACAACTCGTCGCTCGGCGGGGGCATGCGCATCGTGCCGCACGCCGAGCTCGCCGACGGGCTGCTCGACGTGTTCATCGTGCATCCGCTCTCGCGGGCGGCGCTCCTCGCGGTCTTCCCGAAGGTGTTCCGCGGCGAGCACACCGACCATCCGGCGGTGGAGTTCGTGCAGGGGAGCCGCATCACCATCGAGGCCGACGACATCATCGCGTACGCCGACGGCGAGCGGATCGGACCGCTCCCGATCGACGTCGAGGTGGTGCCCGGAGCGCTGTCCGTGTTCGCGTGAACGGGCGGCGCGGCCTCGATTTGGACGGAAGCCCGCGCCTGTGTCATACTCTTCAAGTTGTCGATTCGGCCCCATCGTTTAGCGGCCTAGGACGCCGCCCTCTCACGGCGGTAGCGCGGGTTCAAATCCCGCTGGGGTCACAACAGCGAAAACCCCCGGTCATCCGGGGGTTTTCTGCATTTCCGGGCGAGTCCGGCCGCGGCATCCGCCCGCCTTCGTCCGACGCTCGCGCAGCGGCTGCGGCGGTGCGTGACCGCGTCGGCGGGCGGCGGGGCATCCGCTAGACTCGCCTGAGCGAAGGGGAGTATCCCGCGAGGCGAAGGCCTCGGGCCAACGATCGTCAGTACGAGCGCCGAAGACGCCGCTCCGGTCGTGGCGGCGCGCCGGAGGCGCGGTCGGGAGAGACTTTCGGGTCCACCCGTACCCTCCAACCCGGAAGGCCTCCTGTGCTCGAACTCCCCGCCTGGTTCGAAGTGGGATCCCTCGTGGTCCTCACCCTGATCCTCGTCGCCGACCTGCTGCTCGTGATCAAGCGGCCGCACGTCCCGTCGTTCCGCGAGTCCACCCTGTGGGTCGTGTTCTACGTGGCGCTCGCGCTCATCTTCGCGCTGTTCATGCTGCTGCTCGGCGACGCCGAGCACGCCGGGCAGTTCGTGGCGGGCTGGCTCACCGAGTACAGCCTCTCGATCGACAACCTCTTCGTGTTCGTCGTGATCATGGCGCGCTTCTCCGTGCCGAAGAAGATGCAGCAGGAGGTGCTCATGGTGGGCATCATCCTGGCGCTGATCTTCCGCGGCGTCTTCATCCTGCTCGGCGCGCAGCTCATCGAGAACTTCAGCTGGATCTTCTACATCTTCGGCGCCTGGCTGGTGTGGACCGCGATCCAGCAGGCGTTCCTGCACCGCGAGGAGAACGCGGAGCAGAATGAGAGCGGGCTCGTGCGGATGCTCCGCCGGCGCGTGCGCATCTCCGACGACTACGACGGCATCAAGCTGCGTACGACCGTCGATGGCACGCGCATGTTCACGCCGATCCTCATCGTCTTCATCGCGATCGGCACGACCGACCTGCTCTTCGCGCTCGACTCGATCCCGGCGATCTTCGGCATCACGCAGTCGGCGTTCATCGTCTTCACGGCGAACGTGTTCGCCCTGATGGGCCTGCGCCAGCTCTACTTCCTGCTCGGCGGCCTCCTCGAGCGCCTCGAGTACCTCAAGTACGGGATCGCGTTCATCCTCGCGTTCATCGGCGTGAAGCTCGTGCTGCACGCCCTGCACGTCAACGAGCTCCCGTTCATCAACGGCGGCGAGCACGTCGACTGGGCACCCGAGATCTCGACGTGGACCTCGCTCGCCGTCATCGTGGCCGCGATGGCCGTCGCGACCGTGGCGAGCCTCGTGAAGGCCGGGGTGGACTCGAAGCGCCGCGGTGCGAAGCTGCTCGAAGAGGTGCCCCACTTCACCGAGGACTCGCACCGGGAACGCTGATCCGTCGGCTCCCGCCGCCGTCGCACGGCCCACAGCGGTCCGCGACGGCGGCCGGGAGTTGCTAGCGTTGGGAGGCGGCGCCTGGGTGGGGCGCCCGGACCGGGGGGTCCGGACCGAGCTGCGACGAGGAGAACCGTGTCCGTTGACGGCGAGGACATCGTCCCGCTCCCACACGGTTCCGCCGTGATCGCCCACAGCGCGCAGAGCGACGTGGGCCGCGTCCGCACCATGAACGAGGATTCGTACCTCGCCGAGGCGCCCGTGTACCTCGTGGCCGACGGCATGGGGGGCCACGCGCGCGGCGACGCGGCGAGCCGCACGGTCGTCGAGACGTTCCGCCGCCACATCGAGGCCGGGCGGCCGACGTCGCCCGAGCAGGTGCTCGACGCGATCCACACGTCGAACGACGCGGTGCGCGCGCTGAGCGCCGAGGGCGAGGAGGGCACCGCGGTCGCGGGCACCACCCTCACGGGCGTCGCGCTCGTCGACGCAGGCGACGGCACCGGGTTCCACTGGATGGTGTTCAACATCGGCGACTCGCGGGTCTACTCGTGGGACGGCCGCACGCTCGAGCAGCTCAGCGTCGACCATTCGGCCGTGCAGGAGCTGGTGGACGCGGGCCTCATCAGCGCCGACGAGGCCGAGCGCCACCCCGACCGCAACGTCATCACGCGGGCCATCGGCGCCGACGACGTCGTCGACCCCGACGTCTGGCTCATCCCCGCGACCGGGCGCCAGATCTTCCTCGTCTGCTCCGACGGCCTCTCGAAGGAGGTCGACGACGTGCGCCTCGCGCACATCCTCGCAGGCGACACCGGCCACGCCGCGGGCCTCGCCGGCGAGCTCGTCGACGCCGCCCTCGACCATGGGGGCCGCGACAACATCACCGTCATCGTCGTGGAGTCCGAGCTCGGCTCGACCGGCGACGACGACGAGACCACGCGCGACCGGCCCGACGGCCTCACGCGCTCGGCCGAGGACACCACGCCGCGCACCGGGGGAGGCGAGCATGGCGACGTACCGGCCTGACCGGGCCCACGAATGGATCGCCGCCGTTCGAGGCGGCGTCGTGCTGCTGACCCCCTCGGCGGCGGCGGCAGAGGTCACTGCGCTCTGGCCGCGGCTCGCCGACGCCGACCCGACGCCCGCGGTGCTCGACGTGCTCACGTCGCGCGGACTCGCCGCCACGCCACCGTTCGCACTCGTCGTCCGCGACGCGAACGACGACTCCGCGCGCGTCGTGGCGCGCGGCCCGGTCGTCGTGCACGTGGGCGCCGAGGTCGTCCCGGGCTCGGGCGTCTCGACGTGGGCTGAGCGCGTGGTCGAGGTCGGTGACGCCGAGGTGCGCGTCGAGGCGGTCTCCGACGGCACCGCAGCGGATGCCGCGGCGGCGCTGCCCGTCGTCGAGGCGATCGTGCCCGCGGTGTCGGTGCGCTCCGGGGGCGTCGAGCGGGTTGCGCCCGTGGCTCCGGCATCGGACGATGCGGTCGACGAGCAGACGCGTGTGGTGGCGCGCGACGCAGCGGTGCCCGCGGCGCCGGTCGCGGCATCCGTCTCGGCGCCCGTCGAAGCGCCGGCGCAAGCACCTGCGCCCGCCGCGCCGCCCGCGCCCGCCGCGCCGCGTGCGCCCGCCGTGCCAACTGCGCCCGCGATCACGGTCCCGCCCGAGGTGGTCGCCGCCGTGACCTCGGCCGAGCAGACCATCGTCCCCGCCGAGGACACGATCGCCGCACCCCTCACGCCGCCGTCGCCCGACGCGCTGCCCGAGCTCGACGGCGACCACGACGGCCTCACCGTCGCGAGCGTCGACATCCGGCGCCTCCGCGCCGAGCGCGCCGCCCGGCAGGGATCCGCGATGCCCGCGCGCGTCGTCCCCGCGCCCGAGGCCGCACCCTCGTCGAGCCTGCGCATGCCCGACGGCAGCATCGAGGCGATCGGCACCGAGGTGCTGCTCGGTCGCTCGCCGAGCGTCAGCCAGGTGTCGGGCGGCCGCCTGCCGCGGCTCGTCACCATCGGCGCGGGCGACCCCGACATCTCGCGCAACCACCTGCGCGTCGCGGTCGAGGGCGACACGGTCGTCGTCACCGACCTGCACTCGCGCAACGGCACGCACGTCGTCGCCCCCGGCAAGTCTCCCGTCAAGCTGCGCGCCGGAGAACCGACGCCGGTGCTCGCGGGCACGGTCGTCGACCTCGGCGGCGGCTGGACCATCCAGGTGGTCGGAGCCTGATGCGCCGCGCCCCCTCCACCCCGCCCGACCTGCCCGGGTACCGGTCGCTGCAGCTGCTCGGCTCCGGCGGCTTCGCCGACGTGTTCCTCTACGAGCAGCGGCTGCCGCGCCGCAAGGTCGCCGTCAAGGTGCTGCTGACCGAGGAGCTCGGCCGCGACACGCGCGCGCACTTCGTCGCCGAGGCGAACCTCATGGCGCAGCTGTCGGCGCACCCGTTCATCGTCACGATCTTCCACGCCGACGTGTCGGCCGACGGCCGCCCGTACTTCGTCATGGAGTACTGCTCGGGTCCGAGCCTCGCCGAGCGCTACAAGCGCGAGCGGTTCACCGTCGAGGACGCGCTGCGCACCGGCATCCGCCTCGCCGGCGCCGTCGCGACCGCGCACGCCGCCGGCATCCTGCACCGCGACATCAAGCCCGCGAACGTGCTCACGAACGACTACGGCTGGCCGGCCCTCACCGACTTCGGCATCTCGTCGAACCTCGAGGGCGAACTGCCCGTGCACACCGTCACGTCGCCGGCGGATGCCTCGGCCACCGGGTCGGGCCAGTCCGCCGTCGGCATGAGCGTGCCCTGGTCGCCGCCCGAGATGTTCGAGGACGACCCGCGCCCCGACCAGCGCAGCGACGTGTTCTCGCTCTCCGCCACCGTGCACACGCTCCTCGCCGGCCGCACGCCCTTCGAGATCCCGGGCCGCCCCAACGGCTCCCTCGACCTCATCGGCCGCATCGAGCGCGGGGCGATCACGCCGATCGACCGGCCCGACGTGCCGCGCAGCCTCACGGCGGTGCTCGCGAAGGGCATGGCCACGCGTCGCGACGACCGCTACCCGTCGGCGATCGAGTTCGCCAGGGCCCTGCAGCGCGTCGAGCTCGAACTCGGGTACGCGCCGACGGGCATCGAGGTGCCGAACCTCGCGACCGAGCGCGTCACGACCGACGACGCAGCCGTCGACGACGCGGATGCCACGCGCGCCCGCGCCGTGCGCACCGTCGAGGCGCAGCCCCGCCCAGCTGCATCCGCCGGCGACGACGCGACCGTGGCGCGCACGCCCCGCACCGTGGAGGCGCAGCCGGCCGGGCCCGCCGTTCCGACGCCCGACGAGGGCACGGTGCTGCGCGGCGCGGTCACCCGCACATCGGCGCCCGCGACGGCGCCGATCGACGAGACCGTGGTCCGCTCCGCGCGGACCGACTCGGCGCCGGTCGATGCCACGCAGGTGCGGCCTCGCGACGGCGGCCCTGCGTCATCCGTCACCGCGACCGCGACGCACACGGCACGACCGAAGCGCTCCCGCGTCGGCACCGTCGTCGCGGTCGCCGCCGGCGCCGTCGTCGTGGCCGCCATCGGCATCGCCGTCGCCCTGTCGGGAACGCTGCAGCAGGGATCGCCCGATCCGACCGCCGCGCCGAACGACGAGGACGCGATCCTCGCCGCGACCGTGCCCGCTCCCGTCGTGGAGGACGGGGTGCGCTCGGCCGACGGCGTGAGCGTGAGCTTCCCGGTGTCGCATCCGAGCGCCGAGGACGGCGATCGCTACCGCTGGCACCGGGCCGACGGCTCGGGCTCGACCGAGGTGGCCGAGGGGCCGTCGATCGTCATCGCGGGCGTGGGCTCGGGGGAGCGGGTGTGCATCGAGGTGCAGGTGCAGCGCGGCAGCAAGACGTCGGAGCCGGTGACAGGTTGCACGCCGTGAGGCCCCTGAAGGTGGAGTTCTGCGGCGAGTGGTACACCGTCGAGGAAGGCGCGCCCTTCACGATCGGGCGCGAGTCCGACCTCACGATCGACGACAACCCCTACCTGCACCGCACGTTCCTCACGCTGTCGTCGGAGTTCGGCCTGTGGTGGCTCTCGAACGTCGGCCAGCTGCTGTCGGCCACGGTGTCGGATGCCACGGGGAGCGTGCAGGCGTGGGTGGCGCCCGGCGCCAAGCTCCCGCTCGTGTTCCAGACCGTGCACGTGATGTTCAGCGCCGGCTCAACGACGTACGACTTCACCGTGCACGCCGAGGAGGACTTCTACAACACGTCCCTCACGGCCGAGCCGGCCGACGGCGGCACGACGATCCTGCCCGTCACGCTCACGACGAGCCAGCGGCAGCTCGTGGTCGCGCTCGCCGAGCACGTGCTCTCGCAGCCGGTCGCGGGTCGCGCGACCGTGCCGACCTCGGCCGAGGCGGCGGGCCGGCTCGGGTGGAGCATGACGACCTTCAACCGCAAGCTCGACAACGTCTGCGAGAAGCTCGACAAGATCGGCGTCGACGGGCTCCGCGGCGGTCGCGGCAAGCTCGCGACGAACCGCAGGGCCCGTCTCGTGGAGTACGCCGTGGCCACCCGGCTCGTGAGCGCCGACGACCTCGCGCTGCTCGACGGCGACCCGACCGACCGAGGCTGACCTGGGCGTGCGCGGATGGGGAGATGTCCCCATTTCGAGGGCGTGGGATCGCGTGTTAGCGTGATCAGCGTCCGGCCGCCGAGCGGTCGGATTTCCATTGCGAGCGATCAGGCGAGTTCATCCGGGGGAGTCGAGCGTGGGTACCTTCGCGTCCTGGCTGCGCGGTCGCAAGCAGGTCGCCTCGGCCACCGCGCTGGCCGTGCTCGTCGGCGTGCCGCTCGGGTTCGCCGTGCTGCACCAGGGGTTCCCGGTCACCGATCCCGACCTGCGCGCGCGCGAGGTCTGGGTCACCAACGCCGAGGAACTGCTCGCGGGGCGGCTCAACCGCCAGATCGAGGAGCTCGACGCCGCCGTCGCGACCGCCACGAACGAGATCGACGTCTTCCAGGACGGCGAGGATGCGTTCCTGTTCGACCCGAGCGTGGGATCGCTCGAGCGCATCGACCCGTCGTTCACCACGCTCGTGCAGCGCATCGACGTGCCGCCCGCGTCGAAGATCGCCTACGGCGGCGACGTCCTCGCCGTGCTCTCGCCCGAGGGCGAGCTCTGGCGGGTGCCGGCGGGGGGCGAGCTGTCCTTCGACTACCGCGGTTCCGAGCCCGTCGCCGAGCTCGGCGACGAGGCGCAGGTCGCCGTCAGCGCCGAGGGCACGATCTTCGCCACGTCGCCCGACGATGCGGAACTGCTCACTCTGCGACGCCACGCCGGCGAGCCGCAGGCCTCCGGGCTCCCGGCGCTGGGCCGGCACCAGCTCGCGGCGGTCGGGGAGCGCGCCGTCGCGTTCGACGTCGAGGCCGACGCGATCATCGTCGACGGGCGCACCATCGAGCTTCCCGAGCCCGCCCTGCGGCTCCAGCAGACGGGGCCCGAGCGCGACCGGGTCGTGCTCGCCACGGGCTCGGCGCTGCTCGACGTGCCGCTCGACGGCGGCGAGGCCCGCGTGATCGGGAACGAGGCGGGTGCCGCGGCCGCGTCGCGCGACGAGGTCGCCGCCCCCGTGCGACTCGGCGACTGCATCCACGGCGCCTGGGCCACGACCGGCACGTACCTCGCGGCGTGCGACGACCAGGAGCCGAAGGTCGTCTCGATCGACCAGCCGACCGCGGGCTCGCGCCTCGAGTTCCGCGTCAATCGCGACGTGATCGTGCTCAACAACCTCACGAACGGCAACTCCTGGCTCGTCGACTCCGACCTGCGGCTCGTCGACAACTGGGAGGAGGTCACGCCGCCCGAGGAGAGCGAGGAGCTCGAGGGCGACGAGAAGAGCGCCCAGCAGACCTTCGAGGACACGCTGGCCGAGCGCACCGACGTCAATCGGCCCCCGGTCGCCCGCGACGACGACTACGGGGTGCGCCCTGGCCGCACGACGATCCTCGAGGTGCTCGAGAACGACACCGATCCCGACGGCGACGTGCTGACGGTGGCGGGCACGACCGAGATCTCGGATGCCGCGGGCCGGCTCGAGCTCATCGACGGTGGCCGCGCACTGCAGTTCGCACCCGCCGAGGGGGCTGCGGGCACGGTGTCGTTCCGCTACTCCGTCGACGACGGCCGCGGCGGGGTCGCCGAGGCATCCGTCGACGTGCGCATCGTGCCCGAGAGCGAGAACGCGGCCCCGACGTCGATGCGCTCGGGCGCCATCAGCGTCGAGCAGGGCCAGCAGCTCTCGTACAACGTGCTCGGCGACTGGAACGACCCCGACGGCGACGACCTGTACCTCGTGAACGCGTCCCCGACCGGTGGCGACACCGTGCGATCGAGCCCTGACGGGTACCTCACGTTCGAGCATCGGTCGGCCGAGCTGGGGCAGAAGGAGGTGCAGTTCACGGTCTCGGACGGACAGTCCACCGCGGCGGGCACGCTCGTGGTCGACGTGAAGCCGACCGGAACGCTGAACCCGATCGGCACGCCCGACTTCGCGCGCGTGTTCGCCGGCGAGACCGAGCTCATCGAGCCGCTCGCGAACGACCTGTCGCCGTCGGGAGCGGGGCTCGAACTGCTCGGCGTGCAGGAGGTCCCCGAGAACGCGACCGTGACGCCCAACGTCGAACGCGGCACGATCGCCTTCGCGAGCAACGTTCCGGGCGAGTACGTGTTCCTCTACGACGTGGGCGCGGGTGCCGCGGTGAGCAAGGGACTCCTGCGCGTGCAGGTCGTGGAGCAGCCCGACGAGGCGCCGCCGCCGATCGCCGTGAAGGACACGGCCTACCTCCGGCCGGGCGAGCCGCTGTCGGTGCCCGTGCTCGCGAACGACGTCTCGCCGTCGGGCCGCGTGCTCGCGGTGCAGTCCGTCGACGACGCCGCAGCCGAGGGCCTCGTGTCGGTCGAGATCCTCACCAACACCGTCACCCGGGTCACCGCGTCGCAGGCCCTCGACCGCCAGCTGCAGTTCAGCTATACGGTCTCCGACGGCGTGAACGCCTCCACGGCCACGGTCACGGTCGTCCCCGTCCCGCCGCTCGTGAAGCACCAGCCGCCCGTCGCCGTCGACGACGGCGCCATCGTGCGCGCGGGCGACATCGTCACCGTCCCCGTGCTCGACAACGACTACCATCCCGACGCCGCCAAGCTCCACGTGCTGCCCGAGCTCACCGACGTCGAGACGCCCGACGGCCTCGCCTTCGTCGACGGCGAGTCCGTGCGGTTCCAGGCACCCGAGACCCCCGGCGTCTTCTCCGTGGTCTACACGGTGGGCGACGACTACGAGCAATCGGCGCGCGCGACCGTGAGCTTCACGGTCGTCGCGAGGGATGCCGGCACGAACCGCCCTCCTCTGCCGACGCCGCTCACGTCCCGCACCTTCGCCGGCTCGGCCGTGAAGATCGACATCCCGCTCGACCAGCTCGACCCCGACGGCGACTCGGTGACGCTGACCGGCATCTCGGCGCCGCCGAACCTCGGTCGGGTCATCGAGCGCACGAGCACCTCGCTGACCTACGAGGCCTTCGCCGGCTCGGCCGGCACCGACTCGTTCACCTACGAGCTGCGCGACACGTTCGGCGCGACCGCAGAAGGCACCATCCGCATCGGCGTGGTGCCGCGGCCCGTCGTGCAGCTGCCGCCGACGGCGGTCGACGACGCCATCGAGATGAAGCCGGGCCGCACCGCCTCGGTGGAGGTGCTGCTGAACGACTCCGACCCGAGCGGCTTCAGCCTCAGCGTCGCCGACCTCCCCGAGGTCGACGACGGCATCGAGGCCGAGATCCGCGACCGGCGGCGCATCGTCGTCACGGCACCGCAGCAGGAGGCGGCGTACACGATCCGGTACGAGATCTCCAACGGGCACGGCGGCGCCGACACCGCCTTCCTGCAGGTCGCGGTGACCGAGGATGCGGTCATCGAGCCGCCGACGGCCGAGGACCAGGTCATCGAGCCCGAGCAGGTGGTCGACGGGGAACCGATCGGCGTCACGCCGCTCGGCGACGCCACGAACCCGGGCGGACTGGTCGAGGACCTCGTCGTCACGGTCGAGGGACCCAACGCCGGCCGAGCCGAGGTGGCATCCGACGGCAGCATCGAGGTCACGCCGGGGCGGCAGCGCTATGCGGTGGCGTATCGCCTGACGAACGAGCTCGACGACCTGTCGGCGATGGCGTTCGTGATCGTGCCGGCCGTGCCCTCGGGCGACGACACGGTGGAGGAGACGCAGCGGCCGAAGACGCCCGAGGAGCTCGCAGCCGAGGAGAAGGCGAAGTTCCCCGCGCCGTACCTCGCCGACATCGGCGAGGTCATCGTGCCCATGAACGGCCGGATCAGCTGGAACGTCGACGACCTCGTCGTCGTGCCGTCGGGCAATCCGGCGCTCGTGCTCTCGGCATCGGCGACCAACGCGCGCGAGGCGGCGATGGTGAGCGGCACGGCCCTGCAGTTCGTGCCCGCACCGGACTACCGGGGCGCGGCCTCCCTCACCTTCGAGGTGACCGACGGCAAGAGCGCCACGGATCCGATCGGGCGCACCGCGATCCTCACCATCCCCATCACGGTCGGCGATCCGAACTTCAACGACACCCCGCCGACCTTCACGCCCCGCAGCGAGACCATCGAGGCCGGCGAGGCGCCGCTCGAGCTCGACCTGCGCGAGTCGAGCGACCAGCCCAACCCCGACAACATCGAGCGCATCACGTACTCGAACCTGGCCGGCACGTCGGCCGACATCCAGGCCGAGATCGTCGAGGGCTCGATCCTGCGCGTGTCCTCGCCGCTCGGCGTCCAGCCCGGCACGAGTGCGCGCATCACGTTCGACGTCACCTTCAACGAGTTCACGGTGCCCGGGTACGTCGACGTGCGCGTCGTGTCGTCCACCCGCGCCCTGCCGAAGGCGAACGACGACGCCGTCGAGCTGCAACGCAGCGACTCGCGTGCCGTCGACGTGCTCGCGAACGACTTCAACCCGTTCGCGCCCGACTCCCCGCTCCGGGTCGTGGACGCAAGGATCGACCAGGCCGACGTCGGGTCGGCCGCGTCGGCGAGCTTCACCGCGTCCGACGTCACGGTGCGCACCGGGGCCGGCTTCACCGGAACGCTGAGCGTGATCTACCGCATCCAGGACGGCACGCGCGATCCCGCCCGTGAGGTGCAGGGCCGCGTCATCGTCACCGTCCGCGACGAACCCGACGCGCCCAACGCGCCGACCGCGTCGGCCGGCGACGGCGCTGCGACGGTGCGCTGGAACATCCCGGCGAACAACAACTCCCCGATCGACGGCTACCAGCTCGACGTCAACGGCTCGATCCGCGACGTGGCCGCATCGGCAGGCGGCACGAACTACCGCGTCGACCCCCTGAACAACGGCACCGCGTACACGTTCCGCGTGCGTGCGCACAACGCCATCGGGTGGGGCGCGTGGTCGGCGCCGTCGCCAACGGTCACGCCGTACGGCACGCCCACCGCGCCGCGCAGCCTCAGCGCCCAGGTGAACGGCACGGCGCCCACGAGCGTCGACCTCAGCTGGGCCGCGCCCTCCGACACCGGCGGCGGGAGCGTCCGCTACGAGGTCAGGCTCGACTCCGGCGGCTGGGTCGGCTCGGGCACCGACCGCTCGCATCGGTTCACCGGCGTCGGGGCGGGCGGGCACAGCGCGCAGGTTCGCGCGGTCAACGTGGGCAGTGGCAGTCCCGGTCCCGCCGCGACGACGAACTTCACCGTGCAGAACCCGCAGCCGTCGGGCACGATCGGCAAGGGGCCGAGTCGATCCTGCGACAGCGGCGGCGGCGGATGCGCGGAGGTGCGCATCACGTGGAGCAACATGGACCCGGGCACCTACCGCGTCTACGCCACGATCAACGGCGGTGCGTGCTGCGGCTACCAGCAGACCGTCGACGTCGGTGCGAACGGCCAGCTCCAGCTGCAGAACCACCTCGGCATCCGCCAGGCGA
Organism: Agromyces sp. NPDC004153; assembly: GCF_053603635.1. Taxonomy (NCBI): domain Bacteria; kingdom Bacillati; phylum Actinomycetota; class Actinomycetes; order Micrococcales; family Microbacteriaceae; genus Agromyces; species Agromyces sp. NPDC004153. Next base: position 720,297 of record NZ_JBSGFY010000002.1, on the reverse strand, counting down.
GCGAGACGATCGCCGTGCGCTTCGAGAACGTGAGCGGCGGCACGTCGCGCACCCTGGGCGCGATCAGCGGAACCCAGTGGAACAACCTCGGCTACAACACGTGGTGACCCACGTGCGACGCCCGGCCCCGGCCGGATACCTGAAGGAGATGACATGTCAGTGACGCAGGAGCAGGCGCTCTGGTTCCAGGACGCCTTCTCGAAGCTCGTCGACAATGTCGACCGCGCGATCCTCGGCAAGCGCGACGTCATCGAGCTGGTGCTCACCGCGCTGCTCTCCGACGGGCACGTGCTGCTCGAGGACTTCCCGGGCACCGGCAAGACCGTGCTCGCCAAGGCGCTGGCGAACACCCTCGACGGCACGAACTCGCGCATCCAGTTCACCCCCGACCTGCTGCCGTCGGACGTCACGGGCGTGACGATCTACGACCAGGGCAAGGGCCGTTTCGAGTTCCACCGGGGACCGATCTTCGCGTCCATCGTGCTGGCCGACGAGATCAACCGCGCGAGCCCGAAGACGCAGTCGGCGCTCCTCGAGGTGATGGAGGAGGGCCGGGTCACCGTCGACGGCCAGAGCTACGAGGTCGGCTCGCCGTTCATGGTCATCGCGACCCAGAACCCGGTCGAGCAGGCGGGCACCTACTCGCTGCCCGAGGCACAGCTCGATCGGTTCCTCATCAAGACGTCGCTCGGCTACCCCGACCACGACACGGCGGTGACGCTGCTGCTCGACTCGGCGAACCGCGCCCGCGCCTCGAAGGTCGCGCCGATCATCGCGTCGAGCTCCGTCACCACGATGGCGCAGCTGGCCTCCGAGGTGCACGTGGATGCCGCGGTGCTGTCGTACCTCAACCAGATCGTGTCGGCGACCCGCGAGCACGGCGACTCCGCGCTCGGCGTCAGCATGCGCGGCGCGCTGGCGCTCGCGCGCGCGGTCAAGACGTGGGCGATCGCCCACGGACGCTCGTACGCGACGCCCGACGACGTGCGCGACCTGGCGGTGCCGGTGCTCGCGCACCGCATCATCGTCGACCCCGAGTCGGAGTTCGCCGGCGTCACGGCCGAGGACATCGTCTCACGCGCCCTGATCGACGTGGCACCGCCCGCGTACCGGGCGGCATGACGGCCGAGACCGGCGCGCCTGCGACGACTCCCGCCAGCACCCCCTCGCAGACGCGCATCGCGATCCGTTCGGTCGCGCGTTCGCTCGCGGCATCTGCCGGCGGCTTGGCGAGCCGGCTGCGTGCCGGCGGTGCTCGCGTGGGACGCGCGAGCGCCCCGGTGACGGGCGTGGTGTCGGGCGTCGGATGGCTCGTGCTGCTCGCTGCGGCGGTCTCGTTCGGCCTCGCATGGGGCTTCGGCTGGATCGAGTTCGCCTTCCTCGGCGCGACGCTCCTCGGCGCGCTGCTCGTGTCGGTGCCCTTCGTGTTCGGCCGCATGCACTACCGGGTGGGCATCGAGCTGCAGCCCTCGCGCGTCGTGGCGGGGGAGCGCGCGCTCGGCCGGCTCGTCGTCGCGAACGCCGGCGACGCGGCATCCGTCCCCTCGCGCATCGAGCTCCCCGTGGGCGCAGGCGTCGCCGAGTTCGTGGTTCCCGCCCTCGAGCCGGGCGCGGAGCACGAGGAGCTGTTCGCGGTGCCGACCAACCGGCGTGCCGTCATCGTCGCCGGACCCGCCGTGTCGGTGCGGGGCGACCAGCTCGGGCTGCTGCGGCGCGAGGTGCGCTGGACGGAGCCCGTCGAGCTCTTCGTCCACCCGGTGACGGCGCGACTGCGCCCTTCGGCGGCCGGGCTCGTGCGCGACCTCGAGGGCGAGGTCACGAAGACGATCACCGACAACGACATCTCCTTCCACGCGCTGCGCGCCTACGAGCCGGGCGATGCGCTGCGCAACGTGCACTGGCGCACCTCGGCGCGCACCGGGCAGCTCATGGTGCGACAGTACGAGGAGACCCGGCGCTCGCAGCTGCTCCTCGTCCAGGCCACGGCGGCCGGCCACTACGCCTCCGAGCAGGAGTTCGAGCTCGCCGTGTCGGTGCTCGCGTCGATCGGCCTGCAGGTCATCCGCGATGCGACGCGTCTCGCGACCGTGACCGACCGCCTCCGCCTCCGCACCGCGACGCCGACCTCGCTCCTCGACGACACCAGCCGCATCCAACCCCTCGACGCGGGAACGCCCTCGATCCGGGACCTCGTGCGCGAGGCGTCGAAGCGCATCCCGACGCCGAGCGTCGTCATCGTCGTCGGCGGCTCGCTCGCGCCGCTTGCGGAGTTCCGCGCCGTCGAGACGGTCTTCGGACCCGACACCCAGGTGATCGCCTTCCGCGCCGAACCCGGCGCCCCGTCGCGCATCATGCGCGTCGCCGACTCGACCGTCGTGACCGTCGGCTCGCTCGACGAACTGTCCCGGCTCGTGCGGAGGGTTCGACCGTGACCCGCATCCCGCGCTCCGCATGGGGCGACCTCGCCGTGCTCTCGGTGCTCGCCCTGCTCGGTATCGCCGGCTACGAGACCAGCTTCGGCGACCTGAACTTCATGCTGGCTGCGGTCGCCGGCCTCGCCGTCGGCACGCTGGCCGCCATCGCAGGCACCGTGTGGCGGCTCGGCGTCCTCACCACCGTGCTGCTCGGACTCGCCGCCTACTTCCTCATCGGCACGCCGTTCACGATGGCGCAGGTCGGACTGCTCGGCGTGCTCCCGAGCCTCGAATCACTCGCCGGCCTCGCCATCGGCGCCGTCTTCGGCTGGGCCGAAATCCTCACGATCGGCGCGCCGGTCGAAGCCCCGTACTACGTGGCCGCCGTGCCGTACTTCGCGGCGTGGCTCGTGTCGCTCGTGGGGTCGATGCTCGTGCTCCGCTGGCTCGCCGTGAAGCGGACGCCGCTGCGATCGGCCGTCGTGCTCGTCGGCCCGCTGCTGCTCTACCTGTCGGGAATCCTGCTCGGCACGGACGAGGCGTTCCTCGCGGGCGTGCGCGGCGTCGCGTTCGCCGCGGTCGCCCTGGTCTGGCTCGCCTGGCGCAGGGGTGCGACCGTCGAGGCCTCCGCAGAGGGCGCCGCGCGCCTGCGCCGGCGCAAGCTCACCGGCTCGGCCGCGGTCGTGGCGGGAGCCGTGGCGCTCGGCGCCGTCACCGGGCTGGCCATCGCCCCGACCTCGCCGGATCGCTTCGTGCTGCGCGAGCAGGTCGTGCCTCCGTTCGACCCCCTCGAGTTCCCGAGCCCGCTCGCGGGATTCCGCACGTACACGAAGGACCTCGCCGAGGAGCCGCTGTTCCGGGTGACGGGACTCCAGCCCGGCGATATCATCCGGCTGGCGACCATGGACGCGTACACGGGCCGCCTGTGGACGGTCGCGGGGCCCGAGGACGCCGACGACGGCGGCTATACGATCGTCGGCTCGACGCTGCCCGAACCGCCGCTCGCGAGCCTCGGCAGCGCACGGGCGATCGAGGTGACGGGCGCGTCGTACCACGACGTCTGGCTGCCGACGGTGGGCTACGGCACCACGCTGGAGCTGCTCGACGCCGGTACCGGATCCCGCGCAGGGGACCTGCGCTACAACGCGCCAGCCGGCACCGCCGTGCTCACGAGCGGGGTCGGCGCCGACGCCCGCTACCGCCTCGAGTCGCGCGTCCAGCAGGAGCCCGACCTCGAGGACCTCGTCGACGTGCCGGTCGCACGCGTGCCGATGCCCGCGGTCGAGAACGTGCCCGACGTCGTGGCCGCCAAGGCGGAGGAGTACGCCGGCGATGCGGCGACGCCGATCGAGCAGCTGCGGGCGATCGAGCGCGCGCTGAAGACCGGGGGCTTCCTGAGCCACGGCCTGGCCAGTGACTCGGTGCCGTCGCGAGCCGGACATGGTGCCGATCGACTGATCGAGCTGTTCACCCGAACGCAGATGGTCGGCGACGAGGAGCAGTACGCGGCGGCGATGGCGCTGATGGCGCGCCACCTGGGCTACCCGGCGCGCGTCGTGATGGGGTTCGCTCCCGAGGTCGCCGAGGGCGCCGACGACGTCGAGGTCCTTGGCGGCGACGTCACCGCCTGGGTCGAGGTGCCCTTCGAGGGCGTCGGCTGGATCTCGTTCCGGCCGACCCCCGACCAGGTCGACGTGCCGCAGGAGCAGACGCCGAAGCCGAAGTCCGAGCCGCAGCCGCAGGTGCGCCAGCCGCCGCGTGCCGAGCACGTCGAGGACGAACTGCTCACGACGGTGGAGATCGACGACACCGACGACGACGATCGCGATCGTCCGTTCCAGCTTCCGGCGTGGGTCTGGGTGACCCTCGCCGCGATCGGCATCCCCGCCGCGGTGGTCTTCCTCCCGATGCTGTTCGTCGGGCTCGTGAAGCATCGGCGCCGTCGTCGGCGGCGCTCCGGCGCCCGGGACCGGCAGTCCGCAGGCGCATGGGAGGAGCTCGTCGACCGCTGGGCCGAGCTCGGCTTCGAGCCGCCCGCCCAGGGCACCCGGCTGCAGGCCGCACGGGTCCTCGAGCGGCAGGTCGACGAGCAGGGGCTGGCCGCCGCACTGCCGACCACCGGGCCGACTCGCCGGGCGGATGCCGCGGCGGGACCGGGCGCGGCTGCACCCGTACGGCTCGCCACGCTCGCGGCCACCATCGACCGCGACGTGTTCGGCGGCGGCGACGTGACCGACGCCGTGGTCGACGAGCGCTGGACGGCCGCAGACGCCTCGACCGACGCGGTCGCCCGCGCCGCAGGCCGCCTGCGGCGGCTCATCAGCCGCTACCGGCTGCACCGCCGGCGCTAGAGTGATGCCGTGGAATCGCCGGACTTCATCGTCCCGCCGCCGGGGCTGATCCCGTCGGCGCCGCCGCCGAGCGAGGAGCCCGACCGCACCGTGCGCGCTGCGCCGCCGCGGTCGTTGCCCGCCTTCGCGCCGCCGCCCGGTCTCCGTCCGACGGCGGTGCCCGGGCCAACGCCCGCGGAGGGCGGCGCGGACGCGGTCGAGGAGCGCATCGAGGCGCCGACGCCGACCCCGCAGCCCGGCGCCTGGCGATTGCGCGCGCCCGGCGGGCTCGAGGTGCTGCTCCTGCGTCCGGTGGTGCTCGGGCGCGATCCGTCGGCCGAGGCGACGCGACCGGATGCCGCGCCGATCCCGCTCGCCGACCCGGCGCGCTCGGTCTCCAAGACGCATGCGCTCGTCGAGGTCGTCGATGGCCGAGTGACCGTGACCGACCTGCATTCGACGAACGGTACGCGCGTGCTGACGCCCGACGGCGAGGCCCGCGAACTCGACCCCGGCGTGGCATCCGAGGTGGCCGGCGGGTCGACCCTGCTGCTCGGGGAGTTCGCCGTCCGCGTGGATCGGGCGCCGCTCCACACGGTGTAGCCTGAGATGGTGCGTGCTCCGCGACTTCTCCTTCGGTGCCGCGGCGGGGCCTCGTTCTAGGCCGATCCCGTCGCGGAGTTCGTCGTCGGCTGACCGCAGATCCTGAGGAAGCGAACGCATGGAACACACACCCGCGAACGGCGTGACCACGCCCGAAGCACGACCGCGCACCCTGGCCGAGAAGGTCTGGGACGCCCATCTCGTGAAGAGGGGCGAGGACGGCACGCCCGACCTCATCTACATCGACCTCCACCTCGTGCACGAGGTCACGAGCCCCCAGGCCTTCGACGGCCTGCGCGTGGCCGGACGCCCGGTGCGGCGACCCGACCTGACGATCGCGACGGAGGACCACAACACCCCGACGCTCGACATCGACAAGCCCATCGCCGACCCGACGAGCCGCACGCAGATCGAGACGCTCCGCCGCAACGCCGCGGAGTTCGGCATCCGCCTGCACTCGCTCGGCGACAAGGAGCAGGGCATCGTGCACGTCGTCGGCCCGCAGCTCGGGCTCACGCAGCCGGGCATCACCGTGGTGTGCGGCGACTCGCACACGTCGACCCACGGCGCCTTCGGCGCCATGGCGTTCGGCATCGGCACGAGCGAGGTCGAGCACGTGCTCGCGACGCAGACGCTGCCGCTGAAGCCGTTCAAGACCATGGCGATCAACGTCGAGGGCACGCTGCGCCCCGGCGTCACGGCGAAGGACATCATCCTCGCGGTCATCGCGAAGATCGGCACGGGCGGCGGCCAGGGCTACGTGCTCGAGTACCGCGGCAGCGCCATCCGCGCGCTCTCGATGGACGGCCGCATGACCATCTGCAACATGTCGATCGAGGCCGGCGCGCGCGCCGGCATGGTCGCCCCCGACGAGACGACGTTCGCCTACCTCGAGGGCCGCGCGCACGCCCCGCAGGGCGCCGACTGGGACGACGCCGTCGCGTACTGGCGCACCCTCGCGACCGACGAGGGCGCCGAGTTCGATGCCGAGGTCTTCATCGACGCCGACGCGCTCGAGCCGTTCGTCACCTGGGGTACGAACCCGGGCCAGGGCGTCTCGTTGAGCGAGGCCGTGCCCGACCCGGCGAGCATCGACGACCAGCACGAGCGCGCCGCCGCCGAGCGCGCGCTGGAGTACATGGACCTCGCGCCCGGAACGCCGCTGAAGGACATCCACGTCGACGCCGTGTTCATGGGCTCGTGCACGAACAGCCGCATCGAGGACCTCCGGGCGTTCGCGTCGATCGTGAAGGGCAAGAGGAAGGCCGACGGCGTGCGCGTCATGGTCGTGCCCGGCTCCGCCCGCGTGCGCCTCGAGGCCGAGGCCGAGGGCCTCGACAAGGTGTTCGAGGAGTTCGGCGCCGAGTGGCGCTTCGCGGGCTGCTCGATGTGCCTCGGCATGAACCCCGACCAGCTGGCACCGGGGGAGCGCTGCGCCTCGACGTCGAACCGCAACTTCGAGGGACGCCAGGGCAAGGGCGGGCGCACGCACCTCGTCTCCCCGCTCGTCGCGGCGGCCACGGCCATCCGCGGCACGCTGTCGAGCCCGTGGGACCTGCAGAACGACGTGGAGGGACGCTGACCATGGAGAAGCTCAGCACCGTGACGGGCGTGGCGGTCCCGCTGCGCCGCTCGAACGTCGACACCGACCAGATCATCCCGGCCGTGTTCCTCAAGCGGGTGACGAAGACCGGCTTCGACGACGCGCTCTTCCACGCGTGGCGCCAGGACCCCGACTTCATCCTCAACGACCCGGCCTACGCGGGCGCCCGCGTCCTCATCGCCGGGCCCGACTTCGGCACCGGATCGAGCCGCGAGCACGCCGTCTGGGCGCTGCGCGACTACGGTTTCGACGTCGTCATCAGCTCGCGCTTCGGCGACATCTTCCGCGGGAACTCGGGCAAGCAGGGCCTGCTCGCCGCCCAGGTCGCCTACGAGGACGTCGAGCGCCTCTGGGAGGCCATCGAGGCCGAGCCGGGAATACCCGTCACGGTCGATCTGGTTGAGCGTACGGTGAGCGCGGGCGCGCTCACGGTGCCGTTCGACATCGACGACTACACTCGGTGGAGGCTTCTCGAAGGGCTCGACGACATCGGGCTCACCCTGCGGGACGAGGAGTCGATCGCCGAGTTCGAGTCACATCGCGAGGCTTGGCGGCCGAAGACCCTCCCCATCCGGGAGCCGGCAGAATCAGGGAGTCTGTGAACACACTCGGGCAGGACGCCAAGAACCACGCGACGGCAGTCGGATTGAACGTCGACCGCATCACGATCAACGGCGGCAAGCCGTTGCGCGGTCGCATCGAGCTCAAGGGCGCGAAGAACCTCGTCACGAAGGCGATGGTCGCGGCCATCCTCGGCGACACCCCCAGCGTGCTGAAGGACGTGCCGAACATCAGCGACGTCCGCATCGTGCGCGGGCTCCTCGAGGTGCACGGCGTGAGCGTCACGCACGGCGTCGACGAGGGCGAGCTCATCCTCGACCCGTCGGCGGTCGAGTCGGCGCACATGGCCGACATCGACGCGCACGCCGGCTCGAGCCGCATCCCGATCCTCTTCTGCGGCCCGCTCCTGCACCGCCTCGGCGAGGCGTTCATCCCCGACCTCGGCGGCTGCCGCATCGGCGACCGCCCGATCGACTTCCACCTCGAGGTGCTGCGCAACTTCGGCGCCATCGTCGAGAAGCTCCCGAGCGGCATCCGGATGTCGGCCCCCAACGGCCTGCACGGCGCCAAGGTCTCGCTGCCCTACCCGAGCGTCGGCGCGACCGAGCAGGTGCTGCTCACCGCGGTGCTCGCCGACGGCATCACCGAACTCTCGGGTGCGGCGATCGAGCCCGAGATCATGGACCTCATCAACATCCTCCAGAAGATGGGCGCCATCATCACGGTCGACACCGACCGCGTGATCCGCATCGAGGGCGTCGAGAAGCTGCAGGGCTACACGCACCGCGCCCTCTTCGACCGCAACGAGGCCGCCAGCTGGGCGGCCGCGGCGCTCGCGACCGACGGCGACATCTTCGTCGGCGGCGCCCGCCAGGCCGAGATGCTCACCTTCCTCAACGTGTACCGCAAGGTCGGCGGCGCGTTCGAGATCCAAGAGGACGGCATCCGCTTCTACCACCCGGGCGGCGAGCTCAAGCCGGTCATCATCGAGACCGACGTGCACCCCGGGTTCATGACCGACTGGCAGCAGCCGCTCGTGGTGGCGCTGTCGAAGGCCAAGGGCGTGTCGATCGTGCACGAGACCGTCTACGAGCAGCGGTTCGGCTTCGTCGACGCGCTCGTCGAGATGGGCGCGTCGATCGACGTGCACAAGGAGTGCCTCGGCGGCCGCCCGTGCCGGTTCGGCCAGCGCAACTTCCAGCACTCCGCGGTCATCTCGGGTCCGGCCAAGCTCCACGGCGCCGACATCGAGGTGCCCGACCTGCGCGGCGGCTTCAGCCACCTCATCGCGGCCCTGACCGCCGAGGGCCGTTCGACCGTGTCGAACGTCGGGATCATCGCACGCGGCTACGAGAACTTCATCACCAAGCTGGAGCTGCTCGGGGCGGACTTCACGCTCGAAGGATAATGGGTCCGTGCCACAACAAGACCCGACCGCTGCGCGTGCGGCGAAGCCGGGGGCCGAGAAGCGCCGTCCGTCGTTCTTCTGGCTCCTCGCCGCCCTGATCATCCCGCTCTGGAACCTGGCGGTGAAGTACCGCTTCCACCACGCAGAGCGGATGCCGCAGACCGGCGCCTTCGTGCTGTCGCCCAACCACTACAGCGAGGTCGACCCGCTCGTGATGGGCGTCGCCTCGTGGAAGCTCGGCCGCGCGCCGCGGTTCCTCGCGAAGGCGTCGCTCTTCAAGAACCCGGTGCTCGGCTGGGTCCTGCGCACCTCGGGGCAGATCCCGGTGGAGCGCAGCGGCAGCCAGAGCCACGCGGCCATCCGCGCGGCCGAAGACCTCGTCTCCAAGGGCCGCATGGTCATCGTGTACCCCGAGGGCTCGCTCACGCGCGATCCCGACCTGTGGCCGATGCGCGGCAAGACGGGCGCGGTGCGGATCGCGATCGAGCGCGGCATCCCGCTCGTGCCCGCGGCCCACTGGGGCACGCAGCAGATCCTCCCGCGCTACGGCAAGAAGCTGAGCCTCTTCCCCCGCAAGACCGTCGACGTCATCGTCGGGGAGCCGATCGACCTCTCGTCGTTCGAGGGCAGGCTCGACCAGGCGAGCCTCACGGCCGCGACCACGGTGCTCATGGACGCCATCGCCGCGCTCCTCGCCGAGCTGCGCGGCGAGCCGGCACCCGCCGAGCGCTGGGACCCGGTCAAGCACGGCCAGAAGGAGACCGGTCGCCTCGACCAGGAGGGGACGGATCGCGTTGAATCGTAGGACGGGGCGCCGCGCACCCGGGAAGCGCGTGGCGGTGCTCGGCGCCGGCAGCTGGGGCACCACGTTCGCGAAGATCCTCGCCGACGGCGGCGCCGACGTCATGATCTGGGCGCGCCGGCCCGAGCTGGCGCGCGAGATCCAGGAGGCGCGGCGCAACAGCGACTACCTCCCGGGCATCAACCTGCCGATCGGCCTGCGCGCCACGAGCCGCATGGACCTCGCGCTCGCGGGCGCCGAGCAGGTGTACGTGTGCGTGCCGAGCCAGACGCTGCGCCAGAACCTCATCGCCGCCGAGCCCCACCTGGGGGCCAACGCCGCGGTCATTTCGCTGATGAAGGGCGTCGAGAAGTCGACCGGCCACCGCATGAGCGAGGTCATCGCCGAGGTGCTGCCCATCGCCGAGTCCAACATCGCGGTGATCTCGGGCCCCAACCTGGCGCTCGAGATCGCGAGGGAGCAGCCGACGGCCGCCGTCGTGTCGTCGACGAGCCTCGAGACGGCGCAGTCCGTGGCCTCCATCTCGCGAAACAAGTACTTCCACTCGTTCGTGAACACCGACGTGATCGGCACCGAGTTCGGCGGCGTGCTGAAGAACCTCATCGCCGTGGCGATCGGCATCGTCGACGGCGCGGGCTACGGCGAGAACACCAAGGCCTCGATCATCACGCGCGGTCTCGTCGAGATGACCGACTTCGCGGTCGCCTACGGCGCGCACCCCGACACGCTCTCGGGCCTCGCGGGCCTCGGCGACCTCATCGCGACGTGCCAGTCGCCGCTGTCGCGCAACAACACCGCCGGGCGCCTGCTCGGCCAGGGCTACAAGCTGCCCGACGTGGTCAACCGCATGCAGCAAACCACCGAGGGACTCGCCTCGGTGGGTCCGATCCTCGAGCTCGCGCGGGCGAAGGGCGTGGAGATGCCCATCGTCGAGCAGGTCCGGCAGGTGCTCGCGGGCACGCTGGACCCGAAGGACATCGCACCGCACCTCACGACCGACGACGAGCCCCAGGGCGAAAGGACATTGGATGGACAAGCTCAGGGTGGTTCTGCTGTTCGGCGGGCGTTCAAGCGAGCACTCGATCAGCTGCGCAACGGCGGGCGGGATCCTGGGGGCGATCGACCGTGACCGCTACGAGGTGATCCCGGTCGGGATCACCCGAGACGGCGCCTTCGTGCTCGAGGCCGATGACCCGGCCCGCTACGCACTCGACCCGGCGCACCTGCCCGAGGTCGTCGACAACGGCACGCGCGTGCGCTGGCCCGAGAGCTCGGCCTCGCGCGAGGTCCGGGTGACGGATGCCGCGGGCGAGCGCTCGCTCGGCGAAGTCGACGTCGTCCTTCCGATCCTGCACGGCCGCTTCGGCGAGGACGGCACCGTGCAGGGCCTGCTCGAGCTCGTCGGACTGCCCTACGTCGGCAACGGCGTGCTGGCGTCGGCGATCGGCATGGACAAGCACGTGACGAAGACCGTGCTCGAGGGCGCCGGCATCGCCGTCGCCCCGTGGGTGACGCTCACCCGGGCCGCTCTCGCCGCCGACCCCGAGCTGTGGAAGCGCCGCGTGCACGGACTCGGCCTGCCGGTGTTCGTGAAGCCCGCCCGTGCGGGCTCGTCGGTGGGCGTGAGCAAGGTGTCCGACTGGTCGGAGCTGCACGCCGCCCTCGACGTCGCCTTCGCGGAGGACCGCACGGTGCTCGTCGAGGCCGCGGTCGTCGGCCGCGAGATCGAGTGCGGCGTGCTCGAGGGCCGCGACGGCCAGGGGCCGCGCGTGAGCGTCGCCGGCGAGGTCGTCGTCACCGGCCGCGACTTCTACGACTTCGACGCGAAGTACCTCGACGCGCCCGGCGTCGACCTCATCTGCCCGGCCGACCTCGGCGACGGCGAGCTCTTCGAGCTGCGCCGCATCGCCCGGCGGGCGTTCGAGGCGATCGGCGGCGAAGGGCTCGCCCGGGTCGACGTGTTCCTCACCGACGAGGGCTTCGTCGTCAACGAGGTCAACACCATGCCGGGGTTCACGCCCATCTCGATGTTCCCGACCTGCTGGTTGAACTCGGGGCTCACGTACCCCGAGCTCATCTCGGAGCTCATCGACGTCGGGCACGCGCGCGGCAGCCGCTGAGCCTCGGCGCGGCGCCGCGGCATCCGACCGCGGCTCTCGACGTGCCGTGCCGCGGCGAGGCGGCCGACCTCGACGCGCGGGTCGTATGTCCCATGACGAGGGCGCGACCGCGTGCAACGATGGTGGCATGGCTGAAGAACGCGAACCGGTGAAGGTCCTCAGCGACGACGAGTGCTGGGCCCTGCTCGTGGAGAAGGACTTCGGAAGGCTGGCCGTCTCGATCGGCGATCAGCCCGAGATCTTCCCGATCAACTACACGACCGTCGAGGGCGGCGTGCTCCTGCGCACCGCGGAGGGCACGAAGCTGTTCGGCGTGACGGTGAACAACAAGGTGGCCTTCGAGATCGACGACTACGGCGCGACCGACGGGTGGAGCGTCGTCATCAAGGGTCGCGCCCGGGCGCTCGAGAGCGCGGACGAGATCGCCGAGGCGGAGGCGGCGTCGCTCGTGCCGTGGATCCCGACGGTGAAGCGCAACTTCATCCGCATCGACGCCGACGTGATCAGCGGACGCCGCGTGACGTTCGGTCCCGAGCCCGAAGCGGGCCTCGACGCGAGCTGACGCGGCACGAGGTCGGCCCTCCGCATCCCCGGAGGCATGTGCGGAGGGCCGACGTCCGGGCCGTGTCGGGTCAGCAGGAGTTCGGCGCGCCCTGGCTCGACGGCGGGTTGACCGTGCACTCGTCCTCGAGCTCCTGCGGCTCGGGACTCGTGTTCGAGGTGTTGCCCTTGGTCTCCGTGGTCGACGTGGAGCCGACGCCGGCCTGGTTGTTGCCGGGGCCCTCGAACGTCTCGCACGAGACCGTTCCGCGGTCCTTCGTACAGTTGTCGGGCAGCGGCGCCGCCATGGCGCCCATGGCGGGCGCGGTGACCAGCAGGCCGGCCAGCGCGCACGTCGCGAGGATCTTCCGCATGCTTCCCCCTCGGGATGCGGGGGCACAGTGTGCCCACATGGGAGGAGTGTCGGGTGGCACCCCCCACCGCGCCGAAGAGGGCAGCCTTGGGACCCGGGTCGCTGCAGTCCTCCATAGGCGAGGATGCCTCAGGTTAGGTCGCACGCGATGATCGGACAAGCCCCCGGTCAGGGGGTGCCGGAGGCAGCGGGACCGCCGCGGCTCAGCCGATGACCGCGTCGTCGACATTCGTGCAGCCGCCCTCGGCGGGGATCGCCGAGACGGCCGACGAGAGGTCGGCGATCGCGGTCGTGCCCGAGACCACGTCGTTGTCGATGAGCACCTCGACCGCGGGCGTGCGCCCGAAGGTCGTGAACAGGTAACGCGGGGCATCGGACTCGTCGATGACCCAGTCGACGCCGTCGACGCTCACGCACCGGTCGGTCGTCGGACCGAGGGGTTCGACGCCGCAGCGCAGCAGCACCGATGCGGGGTTGCCCCACGCGCCCGTGCCCTGCGCGTTGGTCTCGCGCTCGGCCTGGCCGGCGACGACGTCGGGCAGGCGCACGATCACGGCGGCGCAGTCGGCGTCGGTCGCCTCGGGCGCGGGGTCGAACGGGACGGCCTGGCTGCAGCCGGCGAGCGCGATCGTCCCGGCGACGGCGAGGCCGACGGCGAATGCGACGCGCCGCAGCGCGCGCCGGGGCAGGGGAGCAGTGGGGTGGGGCATCGCCGTTCAGGCTACCGTGAGAGGCATGGAACGACCTGCGCGCACCGAGTCGCCGACCATCGGCGAACTGGGCGAGTCGCGCATGCTCGCCCGCATCCTGCCGCGGCTCGCGTCGGGCGATGCGGCGCTGCTCGGCGCGGGCGACGACGCCGCGGTGGTGGCGGCCGCCGACGGCCGGTACGTCGTGACGACCGACCTGCTCGTGCACGGGCCCGACTTCCGGCTCGCCTGGTCGACGCCGTTCGAGCTGGGCTGGAAGGCCGCGGCCACCAACCTCACCGACGTCGCGGCGATGGGCGCCCGGCCCACCGCGCTCGTCGTCGCCATCGCCGCCCCGCCGACGACGCCCGCCGCCGTGCTCGAGGGCATCGCCGACGGGCTTCACGAGGGCCTCGCGGCGCTCGCGCCGGGCGCCGGGGTAGTGGGCGGCGACCTCTCGGCATCGACCGTGCTCACGATCGCGGTGACGGCGTTCGGCGACCTCGAGGGCCGCGCGCCGGTGCTGCGCTCGGGCGCGCGCGTCGGCGACGTGCTGGCGCACGCGGGCGCCCGGGGCGACGCGGCCCGCGGCCTCGCGCTGCTCTTCGCCGAGGGCACGGATGCCGCAGGCGAGCCCGATCCCGAACGGGCCGCCGAGGTGCGCGCGCGGCATCCCGAGCTCGTGGCGGCCCAGCTGGCGCCGCACCCGCCCGTCGCGGCGGGTGTGGCGGCCGCGCGCGCGGGAGCGACCTCGATGCTCGACGTCTCCGACGGACTCGCCCGCGACGCCCGGCGCATCGCCGAGGCGAGCGGCGTCGGCCTGGACTTCGACGGCGAGGCGCTCGGCGCCGACCTGCGCGTCGCGTTCGCCGGCGCGGAGGACCACGGCCTGCTCGCGACGTTCCCGCCGGGTGTCGAGCTGCCCGCGCCGTTCGAGGTCGTCGGCCGCGTCGTGCCCGCCCCGGGCGAGGTGCTCATCGACGGCCGCGGGATCGACGCCGAGGGCTGGGACCCCTACTCGGGCTGGGACGGCCGCTCGGGCTGAGCCGCCGCCCACCACAGCGTGGTCTCGCCGTAGTCGCGGCGCCGCTCGGGCGCGATGCCGGCCGGCCAGCGCGGCTCGGGCGACCGTGAGCTCCGCTCCACCACGACGACCGCGTCGGGCGCGAGCAGGGGCGACAGCAGCTCGAGGTCGTGCGCGAGCGCGGCCTCGCCGAGGTCGTACGGCGGGTCGATGAACACGAGGTCGAGCGGCCCCGCCGCCGACTCGAGGTACGACGCGACGCTGCGCATGGCGACCCGGATGCGCGGCCGATGGCCCCGAGCCGCCCGTGTCACCGCCTCGGCGTTCCGCCGGCAGATGTCGGCGGCCGGCTTCGCCTTCTCGACGAGCACGACCTCGGCCGCGCCCCGGGACGCCGCCTCGAGGCCCAGCGCGCCCGATCCGGCGTAGAGGTCGAGCACCGCGCCGCCGTCGACGGCGTCGCGCGCGTCGAGGGCCGAGAAGATCGCCTCGCGCACCCGGTCGCTCGTGGGACGCGTGCCCGAGCGCGGGACGGCGAGGGAGAGCGAGCCGGCGAATCCGGCGATGATGCGGGTCATGCTCCCCGCAGCATATCCGCGCGGTTGCGCGGTGTCATGCCGACGCGAGCACGTGCCCGGCGCTGCCATGATGGAGGGGTGGATGACTCGACAGACCAGGTGCCGGCCGAACCGTCCAGCCACCGGGGAGACGAACAGCAGTTGATCGACCGACTCTGGGACTTCGGCGACCCCGCCGCGAGCGAGGAGCGGTTCCGCGAGGCGGCCGACGACGACTCGCATCCGGCGCACGTGCGCGCCGTGTTGTCGACGCAGCTCGCGCGGGCCATCGGCATCCAGGGCCGTGGCGACGAGGCGCTGGCGGTGCTCGACGAGGTGGCCGCCGCGGGCACCGCCCCCGACGAGCCGCAGCGCGACGCCGCCGAGGTGCGCGCCCGGGTCTCGATCGAGCGCGGGCGCATCCTCGCCGCCGCCGCCGACCGCCGCGCCGAGGCCGTGCCCGAGCTCACGCGCGGCGTACGCGAGGCGGCGCTCGCCGGCTCGAACTTCCTGGTGCTCGACGCGCTGCACATGCTCGCGCTCAACGACGCGGGCCATGAGGAGGAGTGGGCCGCCGAGGGCCTCGACGTGCTCGCCGGCTCGCGCGACCCGCGCGTGCTGCGATGGGGTGTCGCCCTGCACAACAACCTGGGCTGGACGATGCACGACTCCGGTCGCGCCGAGGCGGCGCTCGCCGAGTTCCGGCAGGCCGTCGACGCGGCCGACCGCTACGGCACCACCGAGCAGCAGCACGTCGCCCGCTGGTCGGTCGCCCGCTGCCTGCGCACGCTCGGCCGCACCGACGAGGCGCTCGAGCTCCAGCGCGAGCTTGCCCGGGCGCGCCCCGACGACCCGTACGTGCAGTCCGAGCTCGCGGAGCTCACGAAGGACGAGTCGGCGGGGGAGCCTACGATCGAGGCATGACGGCCGAAGGAGCGGATGCCGCGGGCGCCGGTCGGTTCACCCTCGACACCCGGCTCTCGGGCGCGCTCGGCGGCCGCACCGCGCAGGCCGTCGAGCGGGCGTTCGGCTACCGCACGGTGGGCGAGCTGCTCGCGCACTACCCGCGCCGCTACGCGCTCCGCGGCGAGCTCACCGCCCTCGCGAGCCTCCCGCTCGACGAGAACGTCACGATCGTGGCCGAGGTGCTCGAGGTGCGCGTGCGCGAGATGCGCCAGCGACGCGGGTCGATCCTCGAGGCGAAGATCTCCGACGGCACCGGCATCCTGACGCTCACCTTCTTCAACCAGAAGTGGCGCGAGAACGACCTGCGCCCGGGCCGTCGGGGCATCTTCGCGGGCAAGGTGGGCGACTACAAGGGCAACCGGCAGCTGGCGCATCCCGACTACGAGCTGTTCGACGACGCCGAGGTCGTCGCCACGGATGCCGCGAAGCGCTGGGTCGAGGCGCCCATCCCGATCTACCCGGCCACCGGCACGCTCGCGAGCTGGCAGCTCGCGAAGTCGATCGCGCTGCTGCTCGACGGGCTCGGTCCCGTCGACGACCCGCTGCCGGAGCAGGTCCGCGGCGCCCGCTCGCTGCTCGACCACCGGCGCGCGCTCGAGCAGGTGCACCGGCCCGAGACCGAGGCCGAGTGGAAGGCCGCGCGCCGCACGCTGCGGTTCACCGAGGCGTTCGTGCTGCAGACCGCGCTGCTGCTGCGCCGGGCCGAGCTGCGCGAGCACTCCACGACCGCGCGGCCGCCGTCGCCCGAGGGCCTGCTCGCGCGCTTCGACGCGTCGCTGCCGTTCACCCTCACCGACGACCAGCAGGAGGTGGGCGGCGAGATCGCCGACGACCTCGGCCAGCCGGTGCCGATGAACCGGCTCGTGCAGGGCGAGGTGGGCTCGGGCAAGACCCTCGTCGCGCTGCGCGCCATGCTCGCCGTCGCCGACTCGGGCGGGCAGTCGGCGCTCCTCGCGCCGACCGAGGTGCTCGCGGCGCAGCACGTGCGGTCGATCGCGCGCATGCTCGGCCCCGAGCTGTCGGCGTCGCTGATGCCCACGCTGCTCACGGGCCAGCTGCCCACGGCCGAGCGCAAGAAGGCGCTGCTGCGGGCGGCCGCGGGCCAGTCCCGAATCGTCGTCGGCACGCACGCGCTCATCGGCGACGCCGTGTCGTTCGCCGACCTCGGGCTCGTCGTGGTCGACGAGCAGCACCGGTTCGGCGTCGACCAGCGCGAGGCGCTGCGCCTCAAGGGCCAGCACCCGCCGCACGTGCTCGTGCTCACGGCGACGCCGATCCCGCGCACGGTCGCCATGACGGTCTTCGGCGACCTCGACGTGTCCACGATCCGCGAGCTCCCTGCGGGCCGCGCGGGCATCGAGTCGTTCGTCGTGCCGCTCGCCGACCGTCCGGGGTGGCGGCCCCGGGTCTGGGAGCGCCTCGCCGAGGAGGTCGAACTGGGCCGGCAGGGCTTCGTCGTCTGCCCGGCGATCGAGGCGAAGGTCGCAGAGGACGACGGCGAGCCGCTCGAGGGCGAGGTCGAGGGCGGGCCGCCCGCGGCATCCGTCACCTCGGTGCTCGCCGAGCTCGCGGCGCACCCGCGCTTCGCCGACAAGCGCGTCGCGCCCCTGCACGGTCGCATGAGCGCCGACGAGAAGGATGCCGCGATGCGGGCGTTCGCGGCCGGCGAGATCGACGTGCTCGTCGCCACGACCGTCATCGAGGTCGGCGTCGACGTGCCGAACGCGAGCGCCATGGTCGTCGTCGACGCCGACCGGTTCGGCGTCTCCCAGCTGCACCAGCTCCGCGGCCGCGTCGGCCGGGGGAGCGTGCCCGGCCTGTGCCTGCTCGTCACGAACTCGGAGGCCGGGTCGCTGGCGCGCCAGCGCGTCGAGGCCGTCGCGGCGACGCTCGACGGGTTCGAGCTGGCGCGCGTCGACCTCGAGCTGCGCCAGGAGGGCGATGTGCTCGGGGCGAGCCAGTCGGGCGGTCGCTCGTCGCTGAAGCTCCTGCGGGTGGTGCGCGACGGCGACGTCATCTCGGATGCCCGCGACCTCGCGGCCGAGGTGCTCGCAGACGACCCGGGCCTGCCCCGGCACGCCGCGCTCGCAGCCGAGGTGCGCCGCCGGCTCGACGCCGAGACCAGCGGATTCCTGAGCAAGGGCTGAGACTCTCCGACAGCGCTTCCAGCGCCGCGAGCGGGCACTACGCTGGTGCGTATGCAGCGGATCGCCGTCGTCCCAGGCTCGTTCGACCCCGTCACGCTCGGCCACCTCGACGTCATCGGAAGGGCCGCGGGGCTCTACGACGAGCTGCACGTCGTCGTGGTGCACAACCCCGACAAGACGGCGCTGCTGCCGATCGCGCAGCGGGTCGCGCTCATCGAGAAGTCGATCGCCGACGCGGGCATCGAGGGCCGCATCGTCGTGGCCTCGTGGAGCATGGGGCTCCTCGTCGACTACTGCACCGATGTGGGCGCCACGGTGCTCGTGAAGGGCATCCGCTCGCAGGTCGACGTCGCGTACGAGACGCCCATGGCGATCGTGAACCGGCACCTCGCGGGCGTCGAGACCGTGTTCCTCCTGCCCGACCCGGCCAACGCCCACGTCTCGAGCTCGCTCGTGCGGCAGGTCGCGGCGCTCGGCGGCGACGTCTCGCCGTACGTGCCGCTCGTCGTGGCCGACTACCTGCAGGGGGCGGTGACGGCATGAGCGAGGCGGCGGTCACCATGGGCGGTCCGGGCGACGCCGGTCGCGCCGGACTCGCGCTGGGCATCGACGAGGTCGGCTCGCTCGCGGCGAGCATCGTGCAGAACGTCGAGACCGTCATCGCCGGCAAGCGCGAGGCCATCACGGCCGCGCTCACGGTGCTGCTCGCCGAGGGGCACCTCCTCATCGAGGACGTGCCGGGCGTCGGCAAGACCATGCTCGCGAAGGCGCTGGCCCGGTCGGTCGACGCGAGCGTGAGCCGCATCCAGTTCACGCCCGACCTCCTCCCGAGCGACGTGACGGGCGTCAGCGTCTTCGACCAGTCGACCCGGCACTTCGAGTTCAAGCGCGGCCCCGTCTTCGCGAACCTCGTCATCGGCGACGAGATCAACCGCGCCAGCCCGAAGACCCAGTCGGCGCTGCTCGAGTGTATGGAGGAGGGGCAGGTCACGGCCGACGGCACGACCTACGTGCTCGCGCAGCCGTTCACCGTCGTCGCGACGCAGAACCCGGTCGAGATGGAGGGCACCTACCCGCTCCCCGAAGCGCAGCGCGACCGGTTCATGGCCCGGGTCTCGATGGGGTACCCGTCGCCCGCCGACGAGATCGCGATGCTGTCCACGCGCGAGACCTCGAGCCCGCTCGACCGGCTCGAGCCGGTGGTGTCGCTCGCCGAGCTCCGCGACATGATCCAGGCCGTGCAGCACGTGTTCACGTCGCAGCCGGTCAAGGAGTACGCGGTGCAGCTCGCCCGAGCGACCCGCGAAGACCGCCAGCTCCGCCTCGGCGCGAGCCCCCGGGCCACGCTGCAGCTCATCCGCGCGGCCAAGGCGCACGCCGCCATGCACGGCCGCGACTTCGTGCTGCCCGACGACGTCGACGCGCTCGCGGTGCCGGTGCTCGTGCATCGCCTCGTGCCGACGAGCCGCGCCATCGGCGCGCACGACCGCGACAGCGGGCCGCTCATCGACGCCATCGTGCGCCGAATCGTGGGGGAGACGCCGGTTCCGGTCGGCAGTGCTCGAAGGAGCTGAACCGTGTCCCGCCCCCGCCCCGTCCGCGTCTCCGCCTGGCCGCGACTGACGAGGCGGGGTGGAGCGCTCGTGGCGGTGGGCGTGCTGCTGCTCGCGGTGTCGCTCTGGTTCGACCTGCGCGACGTCATGCTGCTCGCCTTCGTCGGCATCGCGATGCCGCTCGCGGCGGCCGTGTTCGTGCTCGTGCGCACCCCGCGCCTGGCCGTGACGCGCACGTTCGCCCCGCCGGTCGTGCCGGCCGGCGGCTGGACCAGGGTCTCGCTCGTCGTGAAGAACCGCGGGCGCCGCACGTTCGACGGCGCGCACTGGCGCGACACCACGCCCGACGGCATCCAGGCGCCGCCCGAGGCGATCCTCCCGGGCATCGGACCCTACGAGAGCGTGCTCCCGTCGGGCGACGACACCGTGCGCCTCGAGTACCGGGTGCGGATGCCGCGACGCGGCGTCCCGAGCATCGGCCCGCTGCGCGTGGCCGTCTTCGACCCGTTCGGCCTCGCGCGCATCGACCGCGACGTGGGCACCGGCCACGAGCTCGTCGTGACGCCGCGGGTCACGGTGCTCGACGCCGCGCTGGGCAGCGCCGCGTCGATCGACGGCGTGGTGCACGGGCTGCAGCGGCGCACGCACCCGAACTCCGACGAGCTCATCGCCCGCGAGTACCGCTACGGCGACCCGCTCCGCCGCGTGCACTGGGCCGCGACCGCCCGGCGCGGCGAGCTCATGGTGCGCGAGGAGGAGCAGCGCGGCGACCCCGAGGCGCGCCTGCTGCTCGACACCACGCTCTCGGGCCGACCGCGCGTGGCGTCGCTCCGCCGCGAGCACGACGACACCCCGCACTTCGGGTACGAGCTCGGCATCGAGCTCGCCGCGTCCGTCGGCGTGCACCTGCTCGAGCGCGGCTTCCGGGTGCGGCTCACGCAGGTCGCCGATCCCGAGCGCGGCGTCACGACGGGGTCCGCCTACGACGGCGGCTACCGCATGCCCGGCGGCGACCGCACGCTGCTCGAGGACCTCGCGAGGCTCGAGGAGCCCGCCCGCACGATCGCGCACGCCGGCACGGAGTCCGGGGGATCCGAGGGCCGGCCGCGTGCCCGCGAGGCGCGAGCGCCCGGCTTCGCCGTGCTCGTCGACCCCGACGAGCAGGAGGCGCGCAACCTGGTGGCCCTGCGCTCGTCGCTCGAGCCCGCGATCGCCTTCGCCGTCGAGGGCGTCTCGCGTCGCGTGCTCGACGAGCTCGAGGAGGCCGACTGGCGCATCATCCGGCTGCGGCGCCCCGCCGACATCGCCGAGGCGTGGGCCGGCATCACGGCGGCCGCGCGCCGCAGCGGCACGCTCGACGCGAGCAGCGACGACGAGCCCGGCGGGGAGGTGGGCGATGGACGCTGACTCGGCACCCCTCACCCGTGCCCAGCGCCTCGCGCTCACGACCGCGTCGTTCCTGCTGCTCGCGGTGGCCACGATGGCGCTCGGGCCGCTGCTGTCGGGCAGCGGCTGGTGGTGGCTCTGCGCCTTCATCGCGGGGGGCACGCTCTTCTCGGGCTTCGGGCTCCGTGCGGTGCGCACGCCGCCCTCGCTCGTGCCCGTGCTCGAACTCGGCGTGCTCCTGCTCCTGCTCACCCTGCTGTTCGGCGGGGGCACGAGCATCGCGCTGATCATCCCGACGCAGGGGACCTTCGAGACGTTCGGCGAGCTCTTCGTGGGCGCGCAGCGCACCATCGAGCAGCAGTCGGTGCCGGCCCTCACCGTGCCGCCGCTGTCGTTCGCGCTGGCCCTCGGGATCGGCCTGCTCGCCGTCGTCACCGACATCCTCGTGCAGACCGTGCGCATGCCGGCGCTCGCCGCCGCGCCCGCGCTCGTGCCGATCCTCATCCCGGGCTTCATCATCGAGGCGGGCGCCGAACTGCCGACGCTCGTGCTCACCGCCGCGGCGTACCTGCTGCTCCTGCGGGTCGACGTGCGCGTGCGCCGTCGCGCCCGGCTCGCGGCGGGCGAGGACCCGGCGGGCCAGAGCACGGGGCAGGCCGCGACGGTGATCGCGCCGAAGCGCGTGCCCATCGTGTCGACGCTCGGCGCGTCGCTCGGGCTCGCGGCCGTGGGCCTGCTCGCGGCATCCGTGCTGGCGGCATCGACGCCGAGCATCTCGACGAGCCTCCTCCTCGGCTCGCCGTCGCAGGGCACCCTCTTCGCGCGCGGCGTGAGCCCGTTCATCGACCTCGGACGCGACCTGCGCCGGCCCGAGGCCAGGGGCGCCTTCCACTACCTCGCACGAGACGGCGACCGGCCGTACTTCACCCTCCTCACGCTCGACCGGTTCGAGGGCGAGGTGTGGAGCGCGACCGAGCGCGCCGTCGACGGCGACAACACCGTCGACGCCATGCCGCGGCCCGACGGCCTCTCGCGCCGCGTGGCGGCGTCGGAGCATCCGATCGACGTCGTGATCGACGACGTGAGCACGACCTGGCTGCCGGTGCCGTACCCGACCGCGGCCATCGAGGGCCTCGACGGCTCGTGGTTCTGGGACGACGGCTCGCTCACGGTGCGCAGCGTCGACTCGAACACCGACGGGCAGCGCTACCGGGTGACGCGCCTCGAGGTCGAGCCGACGCCCGCGCAGCTGCGCGCGGCCGACAGCGTGCCGGCCCAGCTCGCCCCGTTCCTCGAGCTGCCCGACGAGCTGCCGCAGCTCATCAGCGACACCGCGGCATCCGTGACCGCCGGCGCGGCCTCGAAGTACGACGCGGCCGTCGCCATCCAGGCGTACCTGCGCGGCCCCGACTTCGACTACTCGACCGAGGCGCCCGTCGAGGAGGGCTACGACGGCGGCGGCTTCGACGTGATCGCCCGGTTCCTCGAGACGAAGGCCGGCTACTGCGTGCACTTCGCCTCGACCATGGCCGTGCTCGCCCGGCAGATCGGGATCCCGGCCCGTATCTCGATCGGCTACACGCAGGGCTCGCCCACCGAGGAGCGCGTGGACGGCGTGCAGCGCGTCGAGGTCGACTCGCACGACCTGCACTCCTGGCCCGAGCTGTACTTCGAGGGCGTCGGCTGGGTGCCGTTCGAGCCGACCCCGGGCCGGGGCCTCGTGCCCGACTACTCGCGTCCCAACGCGGGCGAGGAGCAGGGCCCGAACATCCCGAACGCCGCGACCTCGACGCCGGGCGCGAGCGGACGACCCGACCTCGACCCCGACCGCGGGCTCGCCGGCCCCGGTGGCGGGCCGCTCGGCGCGGCCGGCGACCTCTGGCTGCGCGTCGGCGCGCTGCTGCTCGTCGCCCTCGTGCTGCTCGTGACCCCCGCGGCGTTCCGCGCGAGCCAGCGGCTCAGTCGCATGGGCCGCATCCGGCGCGGCGAGCGACCGGCGGATGCCGCGTGGGACGAGCTCGTCGCCACGGCGCGCGACCTCGGCACCGGGCTCGGCGACGTCGAGACCGCGCGCGCCTTCGCGTTGCGCATGGCCGAACGACCGGCGTTCGCCGAGGACGCGGTCACCCGCGGAGCCCTGATGCGCCTCCGCGACGGCGTGGAGCGCGAGCGGTACGGCCCGGTCGGCCGTCAGGCGGCTCCCGGGATCGCCGAGGACCTGGTCACGGCGAGGACCGCGCTCCTCGCCGACGCGACCGCGGGGGAGCGCGCGCGGGCCGTGTTCGTGCCGCGATCGCTCTTCGAGCGGGCCCGGCGGATGCTCGGCGATCGGCTCGCGCCCGGGGCGTAGAATCGTCGATCGTGGCCACACAGCATTCGCCGTTCAGCGTGAACGTGCGCGACCTCGTGAACCGTCCCGGCGAGATGCGCGAGCAGCGCCTCGCGATCCCCGTCGCCCAGCAGATGGGCGAGGGCCTCGTCTCCGTGCGCGAGGGTTCGGAGCTCGACCTCGACGTCCGGCTCGAGTCCGTGCACGAGGGGATCCTCGTGACCGCCGAGGTCGACGCGGTCGCCGAAGGGGAGTGCGGGCGCTGCCTCATCGACATCGCCCTGCCCGTCGAAGTCGAGTTCCAGGAGCTTTTCGCGTATCATTCTGGGGAAGCTTTCGAGTATGAGGTTCAAGACGACCACGTGGATCTTGAATCGCTCATCCGAGATGCGGTGGTGCTGGCACTGCCGTTCCAGCCGGTGTGCCGGCCGGACTGCCCGGGTCTCGACCCCGTGACCGGGCTCCGACTGGCCGATCATCCGGAACTCGTCACCCCTGAGCAGCGCGACCCGCGGTGGGACGCGCTCGCGGGGTTCAAGGCTTCCGAAGACCAAGGCACGGATGTCGCATCCGAGGCCGACCAGCAGAGAGATTGAGAGAGAGTCATGGCTGTTCCCAAGCGGAAGAAGTCACGCGCCAACACCCACGCGCGCCGTTCGCAGTGGAAGGCCGAGGTCCCCACGCTCGTCAAGACCGTCGAGAACGGCAAGGTCACCTACAGCCTCCCGCACCGCGCGAAGGTCGTCGAGGACTCGGCAGGCACCCCGCTCTTCCTCGAGTACAAGGGCCGCAAGGTCGCCGACGTCTAGTCGGCCGCAGGCACGCCACCGACCGGTCGTGACGCGAACGGAGCAGGCAGGGCACGGAGATCGCACGCTCGACGAGCTGCAGCGCACGCTGCAGGTCGAGGTCGATCCGGCCCTCCTCCAGCTCGCGCTCACGCACCGGTCGTTCGCGTACGAGAACGGCGGCATCCCGACCAACGAGCGCCTCGAGTTCCTCGGCGACTCGATCCTGGGCCAGGCGGTCACGGTCAAGCTGTTCCGCGACCACCCCGAGCTCGACGAGGGCGAGCTGGCCAAGCGGCGTGCGAGCCTCGTCTCGAGTGCCGCGCTCGCCGAGGTCGGCCGGTCGATCGGCGTCGGTCCGTACATCCGCCTCGGTCGCGGCGAGACCATGACCGGCGGCGCCGACAAGCCGTCGATCCTCGCCGACACCGTCGAGGCGATCATCGGCGCGGTGTACCTCGACGCGGGCGGCGACGCGGCCACGGCACTCGTGCTGCGCCTCGTCACCCCGCTCCTCGCCGACCCCGACCGGTTCGGCGCGGCCATGGACCCGAAGACGAGCCTGCAGGAGATCGCCGCGCGACGCAGCGCGCCGCCGCCCGTCTACACGGTCACCGAGTCGGGTCCCGACCATAACAAGCACTTCGTCGCCACCGTGTCGGTCGGCGAGCTCGTGCAGGCGACCGGCGAGGGCTCCAGCAAGAAGCAGGCCGAGATGGCCGCCGCGCTCGAGGCCTGGACCGACCTGAGCAGCCGCTGACGTGCCCGAGCTTCCCGAGGTCGAGGTCGTTCGCGCGGGGCTCGCGCCCGCGGTCACCGGCGCGCGCATCGCCGCCGTCGACGTGCTCGACACGCGCTCGCTGACCCGGCACGACGCGGCATCCGGCGACTTCGAGGCGACCCTCACGGGCGCCCGCATCGAGGCCGCGGTGCGCCGCGGCAAGTTCCTCTGGCTGCCGATCTCGCCCGACCGCGCGATCGTCGGGCACCTCGGCATGAGCGGGCAGCTGCTGCTGCGCACGCCCGACCACCCGGGCGACGACCGGCACGCGCGCATCCGTCTGCACCTCGAGCATCCCGAGCACGGCGAGCTCCGCGTCGACTTCGTCGACCAGCGCACGTTCGGTTCGCTCGCCGTCGACCGGCTTGTGCCCACGGCCGACGGCGAGGTCGCCGGGTTCTCCGCCGGCGTGACGGGACCGTGGACGCGCAGCATCCCGGCCCAGGTCGCGCACATCGCCCGCGACCCGCTCGACCCCGCGTTCGACGACCGCGCCTTCCTCGACGCGTTCGGCCGGCGCTCGTCGGGCGTGAAGCGCGTGCTGCTCGACCAGAACCTCGTGAGCGGCATCGGCAACATCTACGCCGACGAGTCGCTCTGGGCCGTTCGCCTGCACGGCGAGCAGCCCGCGTCGTCCATCCCGCGCCGTCGGGCCCGCGAGCTCCTCGCGACGGTGCGCGAGGTGCTCGGCAAGGCGCTCGCCGAGGGCGGCACGAGCTTCGACGAGCAGTACGTCAACGTCAACGGGGCATCCGGCTACTTCGCCCACTCGCTCAACGCCTACGGGCGGGCCGGCCTGCCCTGCCCGCGCTGCGGCACGCCCATGGTGCGCGAGGCGTTCATGAACCGGTCGTCGCACCGGTGCCCGCGCTGCCAGCGGCTCCGGATGCCGCGTCCGGCCGTCACCGGCTGAGCCCCTCGCGCTGCCAGGCCGCCTCGAGGCCGCACCGCCGGAATCCGAGCGCGATGTTGATCGCGAGCATGTGCTCGTTCTCGTCGGCGTTCCAGGTGTAGACGACGCCGCGCTCGGGCGCCGCCTCGCCGAGCCGGACGAGGTTCGCGAGCTTGACGAGCATGCCGAGGCCGTGGCCGCGGTGCGCGCCGACCACGAGCGTGTCGTACTGGTAGGCGAGGGGCCTGTCGAGCGGAAGCAGGAGCTCGGTGTAGCCGGCGATCGCGCCGTCGCCGGTCACCGCGGCGGCGACGAGCACGCCCATGCCGCCGTCGAGCTGCTCCGACTCGTGCTCGCGCACGCGCGCGGCATCCCACCGCTCCTCGTCGATCGTGACGCCGCCCGCCGGCACGTCGAGCGCCATGCGGGCGCGCGCCGCCGCGTAGGCGTCGACGAGGCGCTCGGGCGCGCGGTCGGTCCAGAGCTCGAGCCGGTAGCCGAGCTCGGCAGCGCGGGTGACGCGCCGAGCGAGCTCCTCTCGGTATCCGTCGACGCGGCCCTCGACCGCGAGGCTGCTCACGCGCTCGAGCTGCTCGAGCGCGTAGCCGTGCGCGGCCGCGAACGCCGCGGCCGGTGCGGATGCCGCGAGCTCCGCGTCGCCGTCGGGTGCGCGCAGCACCGGCCCGTCGGGCGCCTCGCCGGTGTCGGGGTGATCGGAGTAGGCGACGACGATCGAGCGTCCGAGCCCGCGTGCCGTCTCCTCGGCGGCGGCGAGGAGCTGCGAGCCGACGCCGCGCCGCCGGTGCGCGGGGGCGACGCCGAGCGTGACCTCGATCGTGGCCGCGTCGTCGCCGCGCTCCCAGCCGATGCGACTGCGACCCACGAGCGTCCCGCCGTCCCACGCGCCGAAGAACCGCCGGCCGCGGCGCACGTCGTTCCGGTGGAGCGCGAGCAGCTCGGCGGGTGTCTCGGCGAAGTGGTCGTGCCCCCAGTTCGCCCGCTCGAGCTCGAAGCCGAGTGCCGCGTAGGCCTCGAAGTCGGCGGCCTCCGGCGTGCCCAGAGCACGCGGGACCTCCACCGGTCGAACCTCGACGGTCATCGTCGCTCCTCACCTCGGCGCAGGCAGCCGCCCAGACTAGCGCGGGGGCGAGGTCGGCGGCAAGGGCCGATCCGGCCGGGACGGCGCGCGAGGCGGGGCGCGAGGGCCCGACTCGGGTACGCTTCTCCGAGGCATCCGCACCATCGAGCCGAACCCGGGGGAGCATGTACCTCAAGAGCCTGACGCTGAAGGGCTTCAAGTCCTTCGCGCAGCCGACGACGTTCGCGTTCGAACCGGGCGTCACGTGCATCGTCGGCCCCAACGGCTCGGGCAAGTCCAACGTCGTCGACGCGCTCGCCTGGGTGATGGGCGAGCAGGGCGCGAAGACCCTGCGCGGCGGCAAGATGGAGGACGTCATCTTCGCGGGCACGGCCACGCGCGGTCCGCTGGGCCGCGCCGAGGTCAGCCTCACCATCGACAACGCCGACGGCGCGCTGCCCATCGAGTACACCGAGGTGACGATCTCGCGCACGCTCTTCCGCAGCGGGCAGAGCGAGTACGCCATCAACGGCGAGACGTGCCGGCTCCTCGACGTGCAGGAGCTGCTCAGCGACTCGGGCCTCGGCCGCGAGATGCACGTCATCGTGGGTCAGGGCCAGCTCGACGCCGTGCTGCACGCGAGCGCCGAGGACCGCCGAGGCTTCATCGAGGAGGCCGCGGGCATCCTGAAGCACCGCCGGCGCAAGGAGAAGACGCTCCGCAAGCTCGACGCCATGCAGGCGAACCTCACGCGCCTGTCCGACCTCGCCGGCGAGATCCGCCGCCAGCTGAAGCCGCTCGGGCGCCAGGCGGAGGTCGCCCGGGAGGCGGCCACGATCGCCGCGGTCGTGCGCGACGCACGCGCCCGCCTGCTCGCCGACGAGGTCGTCGGCCTGCGCCGGGCGCTCGAGGAGCACGGGCGCAGCGAGCACGAGCGCCACAGCGAGCGCCTCGTACTGCAGGAGGAGCTCGAGCAGCACCAGGCCAGGGTCGAGCGGCTCGAGGCGACCTACCTCGGCGACGACGTCGATGCGGCGCGCTCGACGACGCACGCGCTCGAGTCGGCGCAGGAGCGCCTGCGCGCGCTCGACGCCCTCGCCCGGCAGCGCATCGCCCTGCTGAGCGCCCAGGTCGAGCCGGCGGATGCCGCGCCGAGCGTCACCCGCGCGATGATCGACGAGGCGACCGACGGCCTCGGCGGCTTCACCGCCGCAGTCGGCGACGCGGCCTCCGCGCTCGAGTCGGCCGTCGTCGCGACCCGCACCGCGCGCGACGAGCTCGACGTCGTCGACCAGGGCATCGCGCGCCAGAGTGCGCAGGTCGCGGCCTACGACCTGGAGTCGTCGAAGCTCACCGGCAAGGCCGACACCGCCGCATCGAAGCTCGCCGCCGTGCGCGGCGAGGTGCTCCGGCACGCGAACGCCCTCGAGGCCGCCGCCGCCCGACGCGAGGCCGCCGGCGCCGAGCTCGCCCGCGTCGAGGCCGAGGCCGAGGCCGGCGGCGACGCCGAGACCGACCTCGACGAGGCGTACGAGCTCGCCCAGGCCGCGGTGTTCGAGGCCGAGGCCGAGATCGAGCGGATCCGCGAGGAGCTGCACGCCCGCGAACGCGAGCAGGGCGCGCTCGCCGCGCGCACGTCAGCCCTCTCGCTGGCGCTCGACCAGAAGGACGGCTCGGCCGCACTCGTCGCCGCGAACGTCGACGGCGTGCGGGGCCTGCTCGCCGAGTCGCTGCACGTCGAGCCCGGGTTCGAGGCGGCGATCGCCGCCGCGCTCGGATCGCTGACCGACGCCGTGCTCGTGGACGACCGCGCCGCCGCCTGGCGCGCCCTCGACCACGCCGAGCGCGGCGAGCTCGGCCGGGTCGCGCTCGCGCTCGCGGACCCCGGCGTCGCCCCGCGTGGGGGGATCGCGGTCGACGGGCTCACCGCGGCATCCGACGTCGTCAGAGCCCCCGCCGGCGTGACCGCGCTGCTCGCCGAGGTGCTGATCGCCGACGATCTCGCGGCCGCGCGCGCCGCAGAGCCCGCGCTCGCGCGACTCGACGGACCCGCCACCGTGATCACGAAGGACGGCACGGTCGTCGGCCGCTACGTCGTGCGCGGGGGCACCGGACGCGAGCAGAGCCGCATCGAGCTCATCGCCGAGCGCGATCGCGCCGGCGCCCGGCTCGAGGAGGTGCGCTCGGAGCTCGAGCGCAGCCGCTTCGAGCTCGCCGAGCAGCGCGAGCTCGTCGAGCGGTCGAAGGAGCAGGCGAAGGCAGCACTCGCCGCGCTGCGCGAGTACGACGCGCAGCTCGCTCGGCGCACCGAGCTGCTCAACCGCGCCCGCGTGCAGGTCGAGGCCGCCCACGCCGAGGCCGCGCGCCTCGAGCAGGCCGCCGCGAACGCGCAGGAGCGGGTCGCCGAGGCCGAGCGCGCCGCGGATGCCGCGAAGGCCGAGCTCGAGGCCGCCCGCGCCGTGCCCCGTCCCGTGCTCGACGGGACCGCCCGCGACGGCGCCGTGGCGGCGCTCGATCGCGCGCGGGAGCTCGAGGTCGAGGCGAGGCTTCGGGTCGAGACGGCCAAGGAGCGCGTGCGCGCCGAGGATGCGCGCGTGCGCGCCATGGAGCGCCAGTTCGAGGCCGAGCAGCAGGCCGCAGCGGATGCCGCACGGCGGGCCGTGCTGCGCCGAGCCCAGCTCGCGGCGGCGTCGCGGGTCGCCGAGTCGCTGCCCGCGGTGCTCGCGTCGGTCGACGCCTCGGTCGCATCAGCGCGCGTCGCACTGGGACGAGCGGAGGCGCAGCGCGCCAGCCGCAACGAGGAGCTGCAGCGCGTGCGCCGGCAGGAGGCCGCCGTGCGCGAGCGGCTGCACGCCGTGACCGAGGACGTGCACGGCCTCGAGCTGCGCATCTACGAGAAGAAGCTGCACGCGGCCGGGTTGGTCGAGCGCGCCGAGTCGGAGCTCGGGCTCACCGAGGACGTGCTCGTGGCGGAGTACGGTCCCGAGGCGGAAGTGCCGCCCGAGCACGAGGACGCCGAGCCGCGCCCGTTCGTGCGCGAGGAGCAGCAGCGCCGCCTCGCCGCCGCCGAGCGCAAGCTCGCCCAGCTCGGGCGCGTGAACCCGCTCGCGCTCGAGGAGTTCGCCGCGCTCGAGCAGCGGCACCAGTTCCTCACCGAGCAGCTCACCGACCTCGCGAACACCCGCAAGGACCTCCTCACGATCATCGAGGAGATCGACGGCAAGATGGAGTCGATCTTCCGCGGCGCGTTCGAGGACACCCGCGCGGCGTTCGCCGAGGTGTTCCCCGTGCTGTTCCCCGGCGGCGAGGGGCGCATCGCGCTGACCGACCCCGACGACCTGCTCACCACCGGCATCGAGGTGTCGGTGAAGCCCGCCGGCAAGAAGATCGAGCGCCTCTCGCTCCTCTCGGGCGGCGAGCGCTCCCTGGCCGCGGTCGCGCTGCTCATCGCGATCTTCAAGGCCCGCCCGAGCCCGTTCTACATCATGGACGAGGTCGAGGCGGCGCTCGACGACGCCAACCTCGGGCGCCTGCTCACGACGCTCGAGGACCTGCGCGAGTCGAGCCAGCTCATCGTCATCACGCACCAGAAGCGCACGATGGAGATCGCCGACGCGCTCTACGGCGTCTCGATGCGCCAGGACGGCGTGTCGGCGGTCGTGGGCCAGCGCGTGCGCGAGGAGCGCGAGGCGAAGGCGAGCTGACGCCGGCGCGCGACATCCGCTCGCCGGCGATCAGGTCAGCCGGCGGTCGCGGGAGTCGACCGTACGGAACCAGCGGTAGCCGTAGGCGCCAACCTCGACCTCTGCGCGGCCCTTCTCGTCGATCGGCACGACGGCGTCGCTGAGCAGGTCGGACAGCCGGGCGTCGTCGGCGACCTCCCCGAGCCGGAGGCGGATGGTCGCAGGAACCGACGCGAAGTTGTGCACGGCGATGAAGCTGCCGACGTCGGCGACGATGCGGTGCGCGAGGACCGAGGGCTCGCCCGTGTCGAGCAGCTCCAGGCGGCCCCACCCGATCTCGGGAGAGCTGCGGTACCGGTGCGCGAAGCGGCCGATCTTCGCGAGCAGCGACTCGGGGTCGTGCATCTGCGACTCGACGTTCACGTGCTCGGGCGCGTAGCCGTCGGTAGGCGGCTTCGCCACGAGCTTGCGCGCGGGCGCGCGCGAGAACCCGCCGTTCGCCTCGGTCGACCACTGCATGGGCGAGCGCACGGGCATGCGACCCCCGAGGTCGGGGTTCTCGCCCATGCCGATCTCCTCGCCGTAGAACAGCACGGGCGTGCCCGGGAGCGAGAACAGGAGACTGTAGGCGAGCTCGATGCGTCGCGGATCGCCGCCGAGCATGGGCGGGAGCCGCCGCGCGATGCCCCGCCCGTAGATCCGCTGTGACTCCTCGGGAGCGAAGGCGTCGAACACCTCCTCGCGCTCGTCGTCGTTCAGCTTGTCGAGGGTCAGCTCGTCGTGGTTCCGCACGAAGTTCGCCCACTGCGCCTCGATGCGCAGTTCGGGGCGCGCGGCCAGCATCTCCGCGAGCGGGGTCGCGTCCTCGCGCGCGAACGACAGGTACATGCGCTGCATCGCGGGGAAGTCGAACTGCAGCGTGAGCTCGGCGGGCGCATCGACGTGGCCGAAGAAGTCGAGCTGCCCCGCGTAGTCCAGGTTCACCTCGCCGAGCAGGATGGCGTCGCTCGAGCGACGCTGCAGGAATCGGCGGATGTCGCGGAGGAACTCGTGCGGGTCGCCGACGTCGATGCCGGCGGGCGGCTCGATGAGGAACGGCACGGCGTCGACGCGGAACCCCGAGACGCCGAGCTCGAGCCAGAAGCCCATGGTCTTCGCGATCTCGTCGCGCACGGCCGGGTTCGCGATGTTCAGATCGGGCTGGTGCCGGTAGAAGCTGTGCAGGTAGTACTGGTCGGTGCGCTCGTCGTACTCCCAGACGCTCGTCTCCTCGCCGGGGAACACCACCTCGGGCTGCTGCTTCGGCGGCTCGTCGCGCCACACGTAGAAGTCGCGGAACCGCGAGTCGCGACTGCGACGCGCGTCGAGGAACCACGGATGCCGGTCGGAGGTGTGGTTCATGACGAAGTCGATGATGACCCGCATGCCCCGGTCCTTCGCGGTGCGCATGAACTCGACGAAGTCGCCGAGCGAGCCGACGCGCGGGTCGACGGCCTGGAAGTCGCTGATGTCGTAGCCGTCGTCGCGGCGCGGCGACGGCTGGAACGGCATGAGCCAGAGGCAGCTGACGCCGAGGTCGGCGAGGTGATCGAGCCGGTGCGAGAGACCCTCGAAATCGCCGATGCCGTCGTCGTTCCAGTCCATGTACTTCTCGACGTCGAGGCAGTAGACCACCGCGGTCTTCCACCAGAGGTCGCTCCGGTCGGTGATCTTCATCGACCCACCACCTTCAGTTCGGGCACGACCTGCTCGCCGAAGACGTCGATGAACTCGTCCTGCGTCGTCCCGACGTGGTGCAGGAAGACGCGGTCGGCGCCGACGTCGACGAGCTCGGCGAGCTTCGCCAGGTGGCGGGCGGGGTCGCTCGAGACCTGCACCGTGCTCGCGACGTCGTCGGGCGTGGCATCCGCCGTCGCCGCATCGAACGCCTCGGGGCGATCGATCTCCCAGATCACGGGACCGGGCAGCACGCCCGTCCGCCACTGGTCGTGCGCGATCGCGAGGGCCTCCTCGTCGGTGCGAGCCCAGCTGAGGTGCACCTGCACGGCGACGGGGCCGTGGCCACCGGCGTCGCGGTAGGCGCCGATGACCTCGCGCAGTGCGTCGCGGGGCTGGTCGACCGTGATGAGGCCGTCGGCCCACGCAGCACCCGCACGGGCCGTCTCCGAGCTCACGGCGGCGACGTGCAGCGGCGGCGGCACCGGCGGCAGGCTCCAGACCCGCCCTCGATCCATCCGCACGTGGCCGTCGGTGGAGACCTCCTCGCCGCGGAGCAGCCGCCGGATCGCGTCGACGGATTCGCGCAGGCGCTCGTCGCGCTCCGCCTTCGGCGGGAACGGGTCGCCCGTGACGTGCTCGTTGAGCGCCTCCCCGCTGCCCAGCGCGGTCCAGAACCGGCCGGGGTACATCGACTCGAGTGTCGCGATCGCCTGCGCCGTGATCGCCGGGTGGTAGCGCTGGCCAGGGGCCGTGACGACGCCGAGGGGGATCAGCGTCGCCTGCAGCACCGAGCCGAGCCAGCTCCAGGCGTAGCCGGACTCGCCCTGCCGGACGCTCCAGGGTTCGAGGTGATCGGAGCACATCGCGGCGTCGAAGCCGGCCTCCTCGGCGCGCTGCACGGCGTGCAGCAGGTGCGCCGGGGCGATCTGCTCGTGCGAGGCGTGGAATCCCACGATCGTCATCCGCACTCCTTCCGACACCCTCGACGCTTCCGCGCCCGTGCCGAGGCGGCAAGGCCTTGCAAATAGACTCGCCTACATGGCAGAACGCGCATCGTGGTCGCTCGGGGCGGCTCTCCGGGGGGTCTTCGGTGCGAAGACCATCGACGAGGACACGTGGGACGACCTCGAGTCGGCCCTGATCCGGGCCGACTTCGGTCCGGCCGTCACCGAGGAGATCGTCGACGCGATCAAGGCGCAGGTCGAGCGGTACCGCACGACCGACCCCCGCGACGTGCAGCGGATGCTGCGGGAGCTCATCGAGGAGCGGCTCTCGAAGTACGACCCGACGCTGAAGCTCACCGAGCGGCCCGCCGTGGTGCTCGTCGTCGGCGTGAACGGCGTGGGCAAGACCACGACGATCGGCAAGTTCGCCCGGTTCCTGCGCAGCTACGACCGCAGCGTGGTCGTGGGCGCGGCCGACACGTTCCGCGCGGCCGCGGTCGACCAGCTCGCGACCTGGGCGGCCCGCGCGGGCGTCGACGTCGTGCGCCCCGAGCGCGAGGGCCAGGACCCGGCATCCGTCGCGTTCCAGACCGTCGAGAAGGCCAAGCAGGACGGCATCGAGATCGTCATCATCGACACCGCCGGCCGCCTGCACACCAAGGGCGGGCTCATGGACGAGCTGTCGAAGATCCGGCGCGTCGTCGAGAAGCAGGCGCCGATCAGCGAGGTGCTGCTCGTGCTCGACGCCACGACCGGGCAGAACGGCCTCGCGCAGGCCGACGCGTTCATCGAGCACGGCGGCGTGACCGGCCTCGTGCTCACGAAGCTCGACGGCAGCGCGAAGGGCGGGTTCGTGCTGGCCGTGCAGGAGAAGACGGGCCTGCCGATCAAGCTCATCGGCCAGGGCGAGGGCATCGGCGACCTCACGGGCTTCACACCGCACGTGTTCGCGCAGAAGCTCGTCGGCTA
Source organism: Agromyces sp. NPDC004153 (assembly GCF_053603635.1). Lineage (NCBI taxonomy): Bacteria > Bacillati > Actinomycetota > Actinomycetes > Micrococcales > Microbacteriaceae > Agromyces > Agromyces sp. NPDC004153. The sequence continues at coordinate 686,038 of NZ_JBSGFY010000002.1, read as the reverse complement.
GGCAGGGGAGGCATCATGGCGACCGAGCACGACTACTTCGGCATCGTCGGCGACTACTGGTCGGAGATGATCGAGTACGCCGACCAGCGCGTCGAGGTCGTGCTCGACGCCGAGGACGAGTCCGTCGCCACGACCGCGCTGGATGCCGCGGCCGCCCTCGTCGGCGAGCTCGAGCTCGTCGACGACGAGCTGCGGTCGGCGTTCGTCAGCCAGCTCGACTCGGGCAGCACGCCCGTCGTGCGGTTCCTCGACGTGCTGCTCGACCCCGACCTCGAGCAGGCCGAGGAGATCGAGGACGCGATCGGCCGGGACTCCGGCGACCGCCAGCTCGACGCGCTGCGCTCGATGAGCCTCGTGCGCGTCGACCTCCGCCCCGAGGCCGACGGCGAGGGCGAGCCGTTCGCCGAGTTCGAGTACGCCCTCGCACCCGAGGAGACCGACGAGCGCCTCGTCGCGGTGATCGACACGGGCCGCGAGATCGTCGACGTCCGCTTCGAGGGGTAGTTCCCGCCCGCGCAGCGGGGAGGCATCCGCTCTCGCCTACAATCGAAGGCACCATGGCTACCTTCGGAAACCTGTCTGACCGCCTCGCCGAGACCTTCAAGAACCTCCGCACCAAGGGCAAGCTGTCGGCGGCCGACGTCGACGGCACGGTGCGCGAGATCCGTCGCGCCCTGCTCGACGCCGACGTCTCGCTCGACGTGGTCAAGCAGTTCACGGCGCACGTGCGCGAGCGCGCGCTCGGCGACGAGGTCAACAAGGCGCTGAACCCCGCGCAGCAGGTCGTGCAGATCGTCAACGACGAGCTCATCGCGATCCTCGGCGGCGAGCAGCGCCGCCTGCAGTTCGCGAAGAACCCGCCGACGGTCATCATGCTCGCGGGCCTCCAGGGCGCCGGAAAGACCACGCTCGCGGGCAAGCTCGCGAAGTGGCTCGTGAAGGACGGCCACACCCCGATGCTCGTCGCGGCCGACCTCCAGCGTCCGAACGCCGTGAACCAGCTCCAGGTCGTCGGCGGCCAGGCCGGCGTGCCGGTCTTCGCGCCCGAGCCCGGCAACGGCGTCGGCGACCCGGTGAAGGTCGCGAAGGACGCCGTGGCGCAGGCCATGCGCACGCAGCACGACGTGGTCATCATCGACACCGCCGGTCGCCTCGGCGTCGACGCCGAGATGATGAAGCAGGCCGCCAACATCCGCACGGCGACGAACCCCGACGAGGTGCTGTTCGTCATCGACGCGATGATCGGCCAGGACGCCGTCACCACGGCGAAGGCGTTCCAGGACGGCGTCGACTTCACGGGCGTCGTGCTCTCGAAGCTCGACGGCGACGCGCGCGGCGGCGCTGCGCTCAGCGTGGCATCCGTCACCGGGCGCCCCATCATCTTCGCGTCCACGGGCGAGGGCCTCGACGACTTCGAGCCGTTCCACCCCGATCGCATGGCGAGCCGCATCCTCGACCTCGGCGACATCCTCACCCTCATCGAGCAGGCGCAGCAGGCCTTCGACGAGGAGGAGGCGCTCAAGGTCGCCGAGAAGCTCGCGACCGAGCAGTTCACGCTCGAGGACTTCCTGAAGCAGATGCAGCAGCTGCGCGGCGCCGGCTCGCTCAAGAAGATGCTCGGCATGCTGCCGGGCGCGGGCGGCATGAAGCAGCAGCTCGAGAACTTCGACGAGCGCGAGATCGTGCGCACCGAGGCGATCATCCAGTCGATGACGGTCGCCGAACGACGCAACCCCAAGCTCCTCAACGGCTCGCGGCGGCTGCGCATCGCGAAGGGCTCCGGCATGACGGTGACCGACGTGAACCAGCTCGTGCAGCGCTTCGAGCAGGCCGCGAAGATGATGAAGACCGTCGCGCGCGGCGGGGTGCCGCAGGTCCCCGGCATGGGCCCGATCCCGGGCGTCGGCACCTACGGCGGCGGCAAGCGACAGGCGGCGAAGGGCAAGAAGAAGCCGTCCGGCTCGCGCTCGGGCAACCCCGCGAAGCGCGCCGCCGAGAACGCCGCGATCGCGTCGGGGGTCGGGCCGGCCGGCCCGTCGTCGGCTCCCACGGGATCGGGCTTCGGCCTCGGCGGTGGCGGCGGTGCCGGCGCGAAGGGCGCCCCGAGCGAGGAGGAGCTCGCCGCCCTGCAGAAGTTCCTCGGCCGCTGACGGCCGGGGGCGGGCCCGGGCTCGCCTGAGCGTCGACGTCGGTCGGACGAGCGGGCGGATGCCGCGTGGGCGGCGTCGGCCGGGCGGGCGGATGCCGCGTGGTCGACGTCAGCCGGCCGGCAGCCGCGCCTCGATCTCGAGGAGCCGGTCGACCTCGAGCGCCTGGGCGGTCGCGATCGCGCGTGCCCAACGCGTGACCGCGGAGTCGCCGGGCTCCGCGAGCCGGGTCTCCGCCATCTCGATCGCGCCGTGGTGGTGCGGCACCATGGCCTCGATGAACAGGCGGTCGAACGCCGTGCCCTGCAGCTCCGCGGCCCGGTCGAGCGTCGAGCGGCTGATCGCGCCCGCCATGTCGTCGGCGTGGCCGTGCCCGCCGCCCGCATCGTCGCGGGTGCTCCGGCGCTCGAGCCAGGTGCGCATCTGCTCGGCCTCGTCGGCCTGCACGAGGGCGATCCGCTCGGCCAGGCCCGCGAGCTCCGCATCGTCGACCCGCCCGGGCGCGAGCTCCGCGAGCTCGACGGCCTGCTCGTGGTGCACGATCATCGCGGCGACGAAGGCGAGGTCCGCCTCGGTCGCCGCCTGATCGGCAGGCGCGCCCGTCGCCGTGCCATCCGACTCGGAGCCCGGCGGTGGCGGCGGCGTGACGAAGGACGGGGTCGTCGCGACCGTGCCGGTGCCGGCCGTGCAGCCCGCGACGCCGGCGACGAGCGCGAGCGCCAGCGCGAGGGCGGGAGCCGTGGCGAGCGCGGACCGTCGCGGCCCGGCGCCACGGGGGAGGCGCGCCGCCGTCATCGGAGGGTCCGCCGGCGACGTCGGACGGCGAGTGCGGCGTGGTAGGCCAGTGCGATGGCGAACGGGGCGAGCACGAGCAGCCACCATGCGTCGCCGCCGGGCGCCTCCGTCGCGGCATCCGCTGCGGGTGCCGCCGTGCGCTCGGCCACGACGACGCTCGCGAGCGCGAGCTTCGGCGCGGAGGCGTCGCCTCGCACGACGAGGTCGTAGGTGCCGGCGACGAGCGGGCCGGGCAGGGTCACCTCGGTCGGCGCGAGCGCGCCGTCCTCGGCGGCGGAGACCGTGGCGAGCACCGCCTGCGTCGGCATCCACCACACGTCGGCCGTCTCGCCGGGCGCGAGCGATCCGGCCGGCAGCGACACCGTGACCGTCGCCGTGTCGGCCGGAACGAGCTCGGCCGGCTCCACCGTGAGCGTCTCGAGCGGTGCGCGTTCCTCGGGCGCGGTCGGCACCACGGGCGCCTCGCGCCACACCCACGCATACGAGGGCTGCGTCTGCGGGTTCAGGCTCGCGTCGTCGTAGCGCGCGGCGTCGGCGAAGATCGGATCCGTGAGGCGCAGCACGTCGAGGCCCTCGTACATGTCGCTCGCGTAGAGGTGGCCGCGGTACGGGTACACCGCCCAGATGCCGGCCGTGTAGTCCATCGAGTAGCCGTAGGAGGGCCGGTCGAACCAGGCGAGCTCGACGGGCGCGGCCGGGTCGGTGAGGTCGACGACCGAGACCCCGCCCTCGAGCCACGCCTGCGCGATGATGAACCGCCCGGGCACCGGCACCAGGCCGCCCGAGTGGGCGACGCACTTCTCGAGGTCGGACTGCTCGCGCGGGAGCTTGTACGTGCCCGCCTTGACGAGCCCGTCGGGCTGGATGAGCCACACCGCGTCGGCGCCGCGATCGGCTCCGTAGGCCGGCGAGCACGTGTTGATGAAGCCGTCGCCGAGCTCGTCCTGGAAGACGATGCGCGTCGCGTCGTTGTCGAAGATGCCCGAGTGCCAGAACGTCACGGCGGGGTCGCGCACGCGCTGCAGCACGACCGGGTTCAGCGGGTCGGCGATCGAGAGCAGCAGCCCGTCGCCCCTGCATGCCGCCACCGCGAGCCCCTTGGCCGGGTACGCCGTGATGTCGTGGCATCCGGTGGTCGAACGGGTCTCGGCGCCGCCCGCCACCCGGTCCTCGGGCCCGAATGCGGTCTCGTCGTCGAACAGGTCGAGCTCGCTGACGATCGCCGCCTCCTCGGGGGCGGCGAGCGGCACCTCGATGACCTGCAGCGGGTTGCGGCCGGTGCAGTTGAGCGACGCGCCCCGGCTGTAGGCGTTCATGTACACGAACACGCGGTCGGTGCTCCCCGGATCGGGCACGACCGTGTGCGTGTGCCCGCCGCAGCGGGTGCGCACGGCGGCGGCGTAGCGGGGCGCCGCCGGGTCGCTGATGTCGAAGATGCGCAGCCCCTCCCAGTTCTCCGCGGTCTCGGGCACCCGGCTCGCCGCGCAGGAGTCGTCGGACATCGTCTCGTCGATCGCGATGAGCACGAGGTTGCCGACCGTGCTGACGTCGCCCTGCCCGCCCGGACACGACACGGCGCTCACGAGCTCGGGCGAGGCCGGGTCGGCGATGTCCCAGATCGAGAAGCCCGCGTAGTTGCCCTGCACGAGGTAGTCGCCCGAGAAGGCGAGGTCGGAGTTGATGTAGTCGGCGTCGTCGCCCTGCCGGAACGGGTTGTCGCGGTGGGCGACCCACTCGATGCCGCCGCCCATCGAGGGCTCGCGGCCCGGCGGTGCGACGGGTGGCGCGGGTTCGGCGGGTGCGGGCTGGGCGACCGCGGGCGAGCCCGCAGCGCCCGCGGCCCCCACGGCGAGCATGACCGCGAGGAGGCCGACCGCGAGGGTGCGCGCCCGCGACCACGCGCGACCGGCGGCCATGCTCAGTCCACGGGATCGTCGTCGCGACGCACGGGCGCGTCGCCCACGAAGGCGGTGAGGGCGGTGTCGCGCAGCAGCTCGACGGGTCGCGGACCGGTGTCGGCGTTGCGAAGCATCTCGTCGCCCGCGAGGGGCTCCGACGACGCCGCGATGACGACGTTGCCGAGGCTCGTTCCCTCGACGACCGCCGGCGCGGCGAGCGCGAGCACGTCGTCGTACCGCGCGGCGAGCGTCGCGACGACCTCCCGGCTCATGTCGAGCCCCGCGGTCGCGAGGGTGTTCACCACGACGACCCCGTCGGGCGCGAGGAGCTGGTCGAGCTGGCCGAAGAACTCGGCGGTCGACATGTGCCGGGGGGACACCGCACCCGAGAACACGTCGACGACCGCGACGTCCCAGCCGCCTCCCGTGCGTGCGGCCCGCTCCACGGCGACCCGCCCGTCGTCGAACTCGACCGTGAGCTCCACGTCGTCGTCGAGCGGCAGCACGTCGAGCACGAACTCGAAGAGCTCGCGGTGCAGCTCGACCACGTGCTGCACCGACCCGGGTCGCGTCGCGCCGATGTACCGGGGGATCGTGAGGGCGCCCGCTCCGAGGTGCAGCACGCGGATGGGGACGCCGGGCTCGCGGCATCCGTCGATGATGCCGGCGACGAGCCGCGTGTACTCGAGCTGGAGGTCGAGCGGGTCGAGCGGATTCACGTGCGATTGCGTCGTGCCCTCGATGACGAGCGAGAAGCCGCCGTTCGTGCCGCGCTCGGGGAGGAGTCGCGCGCTGACGTGCTCGCCGTCGAGTTCCAGTCGGGGATCGCCCATGCCACCCACACTAGGTGGGGGTCAGGCGGTGGGCCAGACGCCGTGACGACATCGGAATCTTCGGGGTGGAGTTCGCGAATCGGACCTGTGCGCCGCCTATGATGTGCGCCAAAGGACGTGGAACCCGAAGGCGGGCCCTGGCGCCCCGGACCACGCCGGATGGAGGCACGGTGCAGGCGGCGCAGACCCAGTCGCAGCAGGTCGCGGTCGCATGGGACGACCGGGTCCTCGCGACCCACTCCACTCCGCACTTCATGCAGTCGAGCACGTGGGAGGCCGTGCGGTCGCGGGGTCCGTGGCACGTGCACCGCCGCGGCCTCGGCACCGATCGCGACTACCCGGTGCTCGTCTTCGAGCGGCTGGCCGAGGGCTTCGGCCTGTTCCAGCACCTGCCGCGCGTGAGCGGCCTGGAGCCCGCCGACATCGGCGGCCTCACCGATCGGGTCCGCGCCGAGCGCGGCACCGCCTTCGCCACGAAGGTCGAGGTGCACCAGCCCCGAGACGAGGCCCTCGTCGAGGCGTTCCTGGCGAACGGATGGCTGCCGGCCAAGGCCTCGCAGTACCGGCACACGGTCGTCGTCGACACGTCGGCGAGCGAGGAGGAGATCCTCGCGAACATGAAGAAGCGCGCCCGCGCCGAGATCCGCGTGGCCGAGCGCCACGGGGTCGAGGTGCGACGCGCCGAGCTCGACGCCGCGAACCGCGCCCGCATGATCGACCTCGTGCGCGAGACCGAGGAGCGCTCGGGGGCCTTCTTCCGCGGCGACGACTACCTCGAAGGGGTCTGGGAGACGTTCGCCGCCGACGATCGCGGCCAGCTGTACTTCGCCCGGTACGGCGACGAGGTCGTCGCCGGCGCGTTCATCGCCCGCTACGGGCCGAACGCCTGGTACAAGGACGGCGGCTCGACCCGCGAGCACCCGCAGGTCATGGCGTCACGGCTGCTGCAGTGGCGCATCATCTGCGACCTGGCGTCCGACGGCATCTCGCGATACGAGCTCGGCCACGTCCCGCCGCCGGGAGAGCCCGATGCCCCTGGCCAGGGCATCCTCGTCTTCAAGAGCGCCTTCACGCGCGACGTGCTCGAGTACATGCCCGCCTTCCAGCTCTCGCACGAGGAGCGCGGGGAGGCGTGGCGCGTGGGGGAGAGCGCGTTCCTCGCCGCGCATCGCGAGCGCACGGGCGACTACTGGTACTGAGCGGCGGCGGCAACCACGTCCGTTGCGAATGCTTACAGCACGGTAAGTCGCGCGGTCGGCCGACGCGCTACAGTGAACGCGGCGGCAGGCCCGATGCCGCGAACGACCGGCGGATGCCGCGACACGACGACTGGAGCACCACCATGACCACCGGCTCGGCCGACTACCGCGACGCGGGTCTCGCCTTCCCCGACGACTTCCTCTTCGGATCGGCCACGGCGTCGTACCAGATCGAGGGCGCGGTCGACGAGGACGGCCGTGGGCCGTCCATCTGGGACACGTTCAGCCACACGCCCGGCAAGGTCTGGAACGGCGACACCGGCGACGTGGCCGACGACCACTACCACCGCTGGGAGCAGGACCTCGACCTCATGGTGGAGCTCGGCCTCGAGGCGTACCGGTTCTCGATCGCGTGGCCGCGGATCCAGCCCACGGGGCGCGGGCCGGCGAACGAGGCCGGCCTGGCGTTCTACGAGCGGCTCGTCGACGGGCTCATCGCCCGCGGCATCCGCCCCATCGCGACGCTCTACCACTGGGACCTCCCGCAGGCGCTCGAGGACGAGGGCGGCTGGGCGAACCGCGCGACCGCCGAGGCATTCGCCGACTACGCGCGCATCGTGGGGGAGCGCCTCGGCGACCGGATCGCCGTGTGGACGACCCTCAACGAGCCGTGGTGCAGCGCCTACCTCGGTTACGGCTCGGGCGCCCACGCGCCCGGCCTCCTCGACGGCGCCAAGGCGCTCGCCGCGGTGCACCACCTCAACCTCGCGCACGGCCTGGCGATCGCGGCGCTGCGCGAGGTCGTGACGAACGACCCGGGCTATTCGATCACGCTCAACCTGCACGTGATCCGCCCGCACGGGCCGACCGGGGCCGAGGCGGCGCGACGCATCGACGGGCTCGCGAACCGGGTCTTCCTCGGGCCGCTCCTCGACGGGGAGTACCCCGCCGACGTCATCGCCGACACCGCCGAGGTCACCGACTGGTCGTTCGTGAAGCCCGGCGACCTCGAGCTCATCCGCCAGCCGATCTCGCTGCTCGGCGTGAACTACTACTCGACCGTCACCGTCGAGATGTGGGACGGCGTGTCTCCGCGCGTGAAGGCCGACGGCCACAAGGACATGGGCGGTACGCCCTGGCCCGGCTCTGAGCACGTGGAGTTCCTCGTGCAGCAGGGCCCCTACACGGCGATGGGCTGGAACATCGACCCGTCGGGCCTCGAGGACCTGCTCGTCGCCTTGCACGAGGCCTACCCGTCGCTGCCGCTCATGGTCACCGAGAACGGCGCCGCGTTCGACGACGAGGTGACCGACGAACCAGACGGCCCGGCCGTGCACGACGTCGAGCGCGTCGACTACCTGCGCCGGCACTTCACCGCCGCCCACCGCGCGATGGCCCGGGGCGTCGACCTGCGCGGCTACCAGGTGTGGTCGCTCCTGGACAACTTCGAGTGGGGCTACGGCTACTCCAAGCGCTTCGGCATCGTGCGCGTCGACTACGACACGCTCGAGCGGCTGCCGAAGGACAGCGCGAAGTGGTACGCCGAGCTCATCCGCACGAGGGCCATCCCGGCGTAGTCGAGCGGATGCCGCGGGGCGGCCCTCCGGCCCGCGCGCTCAGAAGGCGGGCCTCACGCCTGCGGGTTCACGCCCTCGCGGAGCTCGCGCGCGAGGTGCGCGACGACGGCCGTGAGGTCGCCGCCGGCGGACTCGGCGACGCGCAGCTGCCGCTGGTAGCTCGCCCCGCCGTCGAGCATCGCGCGCACCTGCTGGAGCTCGGCCTGGCAGCCGAGGCGCTCGGCCACGGGTACGAGCGTCGTGAGCAGGTCGCGCAGGTCGTCGCCGACCAGCCGCTCGCTGCCCGCGACATCCGTGATGATCTCGGCGTCCATGCCGTAGCGAGCCGCACGCCACTTGTTCTCGCGCACGTACCAGGGCTGCAGCACGGTCAGCGTCTCGCCGTCGTCGAGGCGCTGGCTCATCCACTCGACGAGGCACTGCACGAGCGCGCCGATCGCCGCGATCTCGGCGGCGGTCGACACGCCGTCGCACACGCGCACCTCCACGGTGCCCCAGCGCGGCGACGGGCGGATGTCCCAGCGCACCTCGGTGTGGTCCTCGATGACGCCCGTGCGCACGAGGTCGTCGACGTAGCGCTCGTAGGCGGCCCAGTCGGCGAGCGGGTAGGGGAGTCCGGCGGTCGGGAGCTGCTGGAACATGAGCGCTCGGTTCGAGGCGTAGCCGGTCTCGACGCCGGCCCAGAACGGGCTCGACGCGCTGAGCGCCTGCAGGTGCGGCATGTACGCGAGCAGCCCGTCGAGGATCGGCAGGGCCTTGTCGCGATCCTCGATGCCGACGTGCACGTGGATGCCCCAGATCATCATGTTCCGCCCCCACCAGCGGGTGCGCTCGATGAGCTTGTGGTACCGCGGCTTGTCGGTGAGGCGCTGGTCGTACCACTGGCTGTAGGGATGCGAGCCGCTGCAGATGAGCTCGTACTCGCCGAGCTCGTCGATCACCGCCCGCACCTCGGCCAGCTGGCCCTCGAGGTCGGCGACGGCGCCCGCGACCCGCTCGTGCACGCCGCTCACGAGTTCGACCGTGTTGGTCAGCAGCTCCGACGTGATCGACGGATGCGTCCCGCCCTCGCTGCGCTCGTCGAGGAGTTCGAGCACGCGATCGGCGATGGACGCGAGCTCGCCGGTCGAGCGGTCGACGATCGCGACCTCCCACTCGAGGCCGATCGTGGAACGCGGGGAACGTGCGAACTCGATCGGCATGCGCGGCCTCCCTCGGGGCGTGCGGGAATCGTGCTCGCAATCATCGCACGGACCCGCCCGGCGCGACGGTCGCGCGTCGGAACGAGGCGCTCGTGCGAGCGTCGAGTACGATGTGCCGCATGATGCGTCACCCGGGCGGGTTCCGATGAGCGGCCAGCAGATGCGCGTGCTCGAGGTGCTGAGCCTGCGCGAGCAGGTCGAGCGCACGCTCTCGTCGCGCATCGTAACGGGCGAGTTCGCACCGGGCACCGTGCTGACGGTGCCGACGCTGGCGGGCGAGTTCGGCGTGAGCGCGACGCCTGTGCGCGAGGCGATGCTCAACCTGGCCCGTCGGGGGTTCCTGAGTCCGCTCCGCAACCGAGGGTTCGAGGTGACCGAGGTCTCGGACGACGAGTTGCGCGAGCTCGGGGAGATCCGGCGGCTCCTCGAGGCGCCGCCCATGCGATCGCTCGCCGGAGCGCTGCCCGACGAGACGGTCGAACGGCTGCGGCGCCTGGCCGACGAGATCGTCCGCGCCGGCCGCGAGGGCCGTTTCGAGGACTACCTCGAGGCGGACACGACGTTCCACCTGACGCTGCTCGAGCGGACGGGGAATCGGCACCTCGTGCGGCTCGTGTCGGAGCTCCGCCAGCAGACCCGGCTGGTGGGGCTCGTGAACCTCGCCGATTCGGACGAGCTGGAGAGCTCGTCGCTCGAGCACGCCGAGCTCATCCGCCTCCTCGTCGAGGGCGACGGCGAGGGTGCCGAGGCCCTCATGCGCCGGCACATCGGCCACGTGGCCGGCCTCTGGAGCGGGCGCCACGAGGCGTAGGTCCGGCTCGCCGGGCAGCCCGCGCACGCCGCGGGTGCGCTTCCGGTCGAGTATGAGTAATATGTCACGTATCACTGAAAGGAGCCGGGCATGCGCGTCGTCGTGATCGGTGCGGGCGCCATCGGCGCGTCCTGCGCGCTCGCGCTCGCCGAGGCCGGCGCCGAGGTCGTCGTCGTCGACCGCGCGGGCGTGGCGGCGGAGACCTCGAGTCGCTGCGAGGGCAACATCCTGGTCTCCGACAAGGCGCCCGGCGCCGAGGCCGACCTGGCGATCGCAGCTCGCGAGGCCTGGCGCGACCTCGCCGCCCGGCTCGACGCCGACCGCGCGCCCGGGCAGCCCGCCACCGAGTTCGAGGCGAAGGGCGGCGTGGTCGTCGCCTTCGCGGGCGGGGCCACCGCACTCGAGGCGTTCGCCGCGTCGCAGCGTTCGATCGGGATCCGCGCCGACGCGGTGTCCTCCGAGGACCTCGGTCGCCTCGAGCCCCACCTCAGCCCCGAGGTCGCGAGCGGCATCCACTACCCCGAGGACGCCCAGGTGCAGCCGAGCCTCGCCACCCAGGCGATGCTCGCCAGGGCGCGCCGCCTCGGCGCCGAGTTCCGGATCACCGAGGTCACGGGTCCGGTGCACGACGGCGATCGCCTGGCCGGCGTGACCACGCCTGAGGGCGCGATCCTGGGCGACGCGATCGTGAACTGCGCGGGCCCGTGGGCCGGCGACATCGCGGCCCTCCTCGGTGCGCGCCTCGACATCCGGCCCCGGCGCGGCGCGATCCTCGTCACCACTCCCATGCCGCAGCGGGTCTTCCACAAGGTCTACGACGCCGACTACGTCGGTGCGGTCGGTTCGAGCGACGCCGCCCTCCAGACCTCGACCGTCGTGGAGTCGACCCCCGCCGGCACCGTGCTGATCGGCTCGAGCCGCGAGCGCGTGGGATTCTCGACGGCCGACATGCTCGCGCCGCTCGCCGAGATCGCGGCGAAGGCGACGCGACTCTTCCCCTTCCTCGCCGACACGATGCTCCTGCGCAGCTACGTCGGCTTCCGGCCGTACACGCCCGACCACCTGCCGGCCATCGGCGCCGACGGCCGCGTGGACGGACTGTTCCACGCGGCCGGGCACGAGGGCGCGGGCATCGGCCTCGCCCCGACGACCGGCCAGCTCGTGGCGCACGCCGTGCTCGGCACGCCCGCACCGCTCGACCCCGCACCGTTCCTTCCTACCCGGGCGAGCCTCGAGGAGGCGGCGTGACCATCCGCATCGCGGTCGACGGCGCCGAGCTCGAGGGGCGCGACGGCCAGACCATCGCCGGCGTGCTGATCGGCGCGGGCCGGCGCAGCTGGCGCACGGCGGCCGGCGCGGAGCGCGGCGTGTTCTGCGGCATCGGCATCTGCCAGGACTGCCTGGTCACCGTCAACGGCGTCGAGGGCATCCGAGCCTGCCAGCGCACCGCCGGCGACGGCGACGTGGTCGAGCGGGAGACGCGATGAGCCGGCGCGTCGTCATCCTCGGTGCGGGCCCCGCGGGTCTCGCCGCCGCACAGGCCGCGCTTGCGCACGGCGCCGACGTCACCGTGCTCGACGAGGGGGAGCGTCCTGGCGGCCAGTTCTGGCGCCACCACGATGCACTCACCGATCCGCGCATGCAGCACCAGTGGCCGCGCTTCGAGCGACTTCGCGGAGCCCTCGACCGGGCCGAGGTGCACGCCCAGGCGAGCGTCTGGCACGTCCAGGCCGACGACGGCCTCCGCGTGCACGCGCTCGTCGGCCCGGCCGACGCGGCCGGCCGCACGGCCCTCACGGTCGGGGCCGATGCGCTCGTCCTCGCCACGGGTGCGCACGACCGTGCGCTGCCCGTGCCCGGGTGGACCCTCCCCGGCGTGATCACCGCCGGCGCCGCGCAGGCGCTCGCGAAGCGCGACGGCGTCGCCCCGGGGCGTCGGACCGTCGTCGCGGGCGCCGGCCCGTTCCTGCTGCCGGTCGCCGCGAGCATCGGCCTCGCCGGCGGCACGGTCGCCGAGGTCGTCGAAGCCGTTGGCGTCGGCGCGATCGCGCGCGGCTGGGGCCGCAGTCCGTGGCGGCTCGCGGGCGCGGCCGGCAAGGCGGGCGAGCTCGCCGAGTACCTCGGCGACCTGTTCCGCCACCGGACGCCCTACCGTTTCGGCAGCGCCGTCACGCGCATCCACGGGGTCGGTACGGTCGAGGGGGTGACCATCCAGCGCGTCGACGCCGACTGGCGTCCGATCCCGGGAACCGAGCGCGTCGTCGAATGCGACTCGGTCGCCCTCGGCCACGGCTTCACCCCCCGCCTCGAGGCGGCGATCCAGGCCGGCTGCGTGATCTCGCCCGACCGATTCGTCGAGGTCGACGAGCGACAGGCGACGTCGGTGCCCGACGTCTTCGCGGCTGGCGAGGTCACCGGCATCGCGGGCGCCGACGCGGCGCTGGCCGAGGGCGCGGTCGCCGGATTCCTCGCCGCCGGCGGCGAGCTCGACGATCCGCGACTGCGCCGCATCGTCGACGCACGGCGTCGGATGCACGCCTTCGCCGAACGACTCGCCACCCACGCCATCCGACCGGGATGGACCGCCTGGCTCGACGACGACACGATCGTCTGCCGCTGCGAGTCCGTCACGCGTGCGCGCATCGCCGAGTACGCCGACGCCTCGAGCCGCGGCATGCGCCTCGCGACGCGCGCCGGCCTCGGCGCGTGCCAGGGTCGCACCTGCGGCCGCAGCGTCGAGGCGCTCGTCGCGGCATCCGTCGACTACGACCAGCGGCCGGTGCTCTCCTCGATCCGCATCGGGGAGCTCGCCGGCCTCCACCACACCCACGACCGAACCCAGCACCAGGAGCAGGAATGACCGAGCAGAACATGGACCTCGGCGGCGTCGTCGTCGCCACCGCCCTCGCCTTCAAGGAGGACCCGTCCGCCCCGGCCGGCCTCGCCGTCGACTACGACCGGTTCGCCGAGCACGTCGACTTCCTCATGTCGAACGGATGCCGCGGCGTCGGCCCGAACGGATCGCTCGGCGAGTACTCGTCCCTCACCGACGAGGAGCGACGGAAGGTCATCCAGGTCGCCGTCGAGGCGGTCGACGGGCGCGGCATCGTCATCGCCGGCGCGCACGGCGTCGGCAGCCACCAGGCGCGCAAATGGGCGGAGCTCGCCCGCGAGGACGGCGCCGACGGCGTGCTGCTGCTCCCGCCGACCGTGTACCGGGCCAACGAGGGCGAGGTCATCGCGCACTTCGAGGAGGTCGCCAAGGTCGGCCTGCCGATCATGGCCTACAACAACCCGTTCGACACGAAGGTCGACCTCGTGCCGTCGCTCGTCGCGAGGCTCGCCGAGATCCCCGAGGTCGTCGCCATCAAGGAGTTCTCGGGCGACGTGCGCCGCGTCTACGAGATCAAGGAGCTGTGCGACATCGACATCATCGCCGGTGCCGACGACGTGCTGTTCGAGCTCATGGTGAACGGCGCGGTCGGCTGGTTCGCCGGCTACCCGAACGCGTTCCCCCGCGAGGCGGTCGAGCTCTACAACCTCTGCGCCGACGGCAAGTGGCACGAGGCGAAGGCGCTCTACGAGCAGCTCGTCGCGGTGTTCCGCTGGGACTCGCGCACCGAGTTCGTGCAGGCCATCAAGCTCTCGATGGACATCTGCGGCAACTCGTACGGCGGCCCGACGCGCCCGCCGCGCGGCCCGCTCTCGGCGGAGCAGCGCGCGCAGGTGACCGCCGACACCGAGCGCGCGCTCGCGGCACTCGCGGCGGCCCGCTGATGCGCACCCGTCGGGTCGTCTCGGCCGTCGACTCGCACACCGAGGGCATGCCGACCCGCGTCGTCACGGGCGGCGTCGGACGGATCCCCGGCTCGACGATGAACGAGCGGCGGCTGTGGGCGATCGAGCACCTCGACGGCCTGCGCGGGTTCCTCATGAACGAGCCGCGCGGCCACGCCGCCATGTCGGGCGCGCTGCTGCAGCCGCCCGCACGCGACGACGCTGACTGGGGCGTGGTGTTCGTCGAGGCGAGCGGCTTCCTGCCGATGTGCGGCCACGGCACGATCGGCGTTGCCACGGTGCTCGTCGAGACGGGCATGGTCGAGGTGACCGAGCCCGTCACCGAGATCCGGCTCGACGTGCCCGCCGGCCTCGTCGTCGCGCGCGTCGAGGTCGAGGGCGGCCGAGCCAAGCGCGTCACGATCGAGAACGTGCCGAGCTTCGTCGAGCGCCTCGACGAGACGATCGAGGTGCCGGGCTACGGCGAGGTGCCGTACTCGATCGCGTTCGGCGGCAACTTCTACGCGCTCGTCGACCTCGAGGACCTCGGGCTGCCGTTCGACCGGGAGCGACAGGACGACATCCTCCGCGCCGGCCTCGCGATCATGGACGCGATCAACGAACAGAAGCCGCCCAGGCATCCCGAGCTCTCGGGGGCCGATCACGTGCACCACGTCGAGTTCATCGCGCCCGGTTCCGACGCGGTCCGCTCGCGCCATGCGATGGCGATCCATCCCGGATGGTTCGACCGCTCGCCGTGCGGCACGGGCACGAGCGCGCGCATGGCCGAGCTCCATGCTCGCGGGGAGCTCGCGCTCGAGACCGACTTCGTGAACGAGTCGTTCATCGGCAGCGAGTTCACGGGTCGCCTGCTGCGCGAGACCGTGGTCGGCGGCGTCCCCGCGGTCGTGCCGACCATCTCGGGCCGTGCCTGGGTCACCGGCATGGGCCAGTACCTCCTCGACGAGGACGACCCCTTTCCCGAGGGCTTCGTCTTCTGACCGACCACGCACGCCGACGACCAGGAGCATCGATGGACACCGACCGGATCGCCGCGGACGCGGCGCGCGCTGCACGACCGTTCGCCGAGACCGAACCCCGCGCACGGGCGCAGGCGCTCGTCGCCGTGGCCGACGCGCTCGACGCCGCCTCCGACGAGCTCATCGCCGTCGCGATGCGCGAGACCGGGCTCGCCCAGGCCAGGCTCGCGGGGGAGATGCGCCGCACTTCCAGCCAGCTGCGGCTCTTCGCCGAGGTCATCGTCGACGGCGCCTACCTCGACGCGCGCATCGACGCGGCCGACCCCGACTACGTGATCGGACCGCGGCCCGACGTGCGCCGCGTGCTCGAGCCCGTCGGGCCGGTGCTCAACTTCGCCGCGTCGAACTTCCCGTTCGCGTTCTCCGTCGCGGGCGGCGATTCGGCGGCCGCGCTCGCCGCGGGGTGCCCGGTCGTGGTGAAGGCGCACTCGGGCCACCCCGAGCTCTCGCGCCGCACCGCGGAGGTCGTCACGGCGGCGCTCGCAGGAGCGGGCATGCCCGACGGCGTCTTCCAGCTCGTCGAGGGCCAGGAGCGCGGCGTCGCGCTCCTGCGCGACGACCGCATCCGCGCCGGCGCGTTCACGGGCTCGACCCACGTGGGGCGCCTGCTCGCGGACATCGCGGCGTCGCGCTCGCGCCCCATCCCGTTCTACGGCGAGCTCGGCAGCGTGAACCCCGTGTACGCGACCGCAGGCGCGGTGGCCGCCGACCCCGGGCTGCTGCAGGGCTTCCTCGGCTCGGTCTCCGGCTCCGCCGGGCAGCTCTGCACGAAGCCCGGCTTCCTGTTCGTCCCGGCCGACGCCGAGCTCGAACCGGTGGCGGATGCCGCGGCGGCCGTGCCCGAGCATCGCCTGCTCAATCCCGGCATCGGCCGAGCCTTCGAGGAGCGCCGCACCGCGGTCCTCGGAGCACCGGGAGTGACCGTCCTCGCCGAGGGCGCGGTCCGCGTCGACGAGGCCGACCAGCGCTTCGCGACGCCCACCGTCGTCGAGGTGGACGTGGACACGCTGCTCGCGCACCGCGACGAGCTGCTCGAGGAGTCCTTCGGGCCCCTGTCGATCCTCGTGCGGTACGCCGACGCCGACGTCCTGCCGGAACTGCACCGCGAGCTGTTCCCGGGCAACCTCACCTCGACCGTGCACGCGAGCGTCGACGAGCTGGCCGACGGGCGTCTCGCCGAGCTCGTCGACGTGCTGGCCGAGACGAGCGGGCGAGTGCTGTTCGGGGGGTGGCCGACCGGGGTGGCGGTGACGAGCGCCATGCAGCACGGCGGCCCGTTCCCCGCGACGACGACGGATGCCACGAGCGTCGGCACTGCGGCGATCACCCGATTCCTGCGCGGCGTCGCCTACCAGGGCGCGCCGCGGTCGCTGCTCCCGCCGCCCCTGCGCGACGACAATCCGTGGGGTGTGCCGCAGCGGCGCAGCGACGCCGGCCGATCCGGCGGATGGGGGAGCCTCTCGGGCGAGTACTGAGCGCGCGGATGCCGCGTGGTGCGCCGGAAGACGACCGGGGCACCCCGCACTCACCGCAGCGAGAAGCCGTCGGCGAGTGGGTCGCCCTCGTCGAGCTCGAACTCGCACCGGCCGACGCGGTACGCATGGCCCGTCACCTCGGGGATCACGCCGTCGGCGGTGCGCCCGGCGACGCGTGCGAGGAAGCGGGTGCCGATGATCGAGTCGTGCGTGAGGACCTCGCCCTCGCCGAGCACGCCGGTGTGCGCGAGCAGTGCGACGCGCGCCGCGGTGCCCGATCCGCAGGGGCTGCGGTCGACCTCGCCGTCGGCGAAGACGGTCACGTTGCGCTGCCACGGTCCGGCTTCGGTGCGACCCAGGTCGTCGACCCAGATCGTGCCGTAGACGCCCGAGAGGCGTTCGTCGTCGACCTGCGCTGCCGGGTGCTCGTTCAACGCCCATTTGATCTCGCGTCCGAGCCGGATGAGCTCGCTCGTGTGCTCGGGCGCGACCGAAAGGCCGACGGCGGCGGCCGGCAGGGTCGCGTACACGGCGCCGCCGAAGACGAGGTCCACGTCGACCTCGCCTCCGCTCGTCTCCAGGCGGATGCCGCGCTCGAGCACACGCGACTCGACGTTGCGGAACACGACGCCGGTCGTGCGGCCGCCCTCGCGCTGCACCCGTGCCTGCACGCGGCCGCTGGGCACGTCGATCGTCACGACGGCCTCGCCGTCGTCGGGCGCCGCGACCCGGCCGGTGCGCACCGCCCATTCGCCGAGCGCGATGGTGCCGTGCCCGCAGGCCGTCGAGAAGCCGTCCTTGTGCCAGAACAGCACGCCGAAGTCGGCTCCGTCGTCGTCGGGCGGGGTCAGGAACCCGCCGTACATGTCGTCGTGCCCGCGCGGCTCCAGGCAGAGGAACCGGCGAACCGCGTCGGCGTCGCCCGTCATCGCGTGCACGCGCCGCTCGGCGACGGTCGCGCCCGCGGTCGCGACGCCGTCGACGATGCGGAACGGCTCGCCCGCGGTGTGCCAGTCCTCGGTGCTCCAGTGCATCAGTCCGTCCTCCCGGCGCCGGCGGCGCCCGTCTCGAGTGCGAGCCTCGCGACCGCGAGGTCCTGCCACCCCATGCCGCAGGTCTTGAACACGCGCGGTCGATCGAAACGCACGGGGACGCGGCCGTCGAGGATGCGCGCCATCGGCACGACGGCATCCGCGGAGAGGTGCCCCTCGGCGACCGCCATGATGACGTCGCCCGCCTCGGCACGGGAGATCCGCTCGGTCTCGACGATGACCTGGGCGCGCGCGAGCAGGGCGCCCGGGAGCTCCCGCCGGTCGGGCTCGTGGGAGCCGACGGCGACGATCACGGCGCGGTCGGCGACGAGGTCGGCGGAGAAGAGCGGCTCGGCCGCCGTGGTGGCGCACACGACGAGGTCGGCGTCGGCGACGTCGGCCGCAGTGCCCACGTGGATCTCCGCCACGGGGGCGTAGGCGCGGGCGGCCTCGACGGCGCGCCCGGCCTTCGCGCGGTCACGGCCGACGAAGCGTACGCGACGCAGTCCACGGATGGCGGCGATCGCCTCGACGTGTCGGACACCCTGCGGGCCCGTGCCGAACACGACGAGCGAGGACGCGTCGGGCGTCGCGGTGATGTCGAGCACCGCCGCCGAGACCGCGGGCGTGCGCAGGCTCGTGAGCGCCGTGCCGTCGACGAGCGCGATCGGGGCCAGCGTGTCGCCGTCGAGCACGACGTGGACCGCCTGGATGCGCTCGAGGCCGCGCGCGGGATTGCCGGGGGCGACGGTCGCGAGCTTCTGGCCGGCGAGGCCGTCGATGGCGGACGGCATGAGCAGCAGCTGGCCGTTCGGCACGTCGACGATGGCGCGCGCCGGATCGTGATCGGGGTCGAAGCCGTCACGTACCAGCCGCTGGATGGCGCGGATCGCGGCGGACATCGTGACGCGACGCTCGAGGGCGTCGCCGTCGATGAGCTGGATGGAGTCGAGCACGCCGGGCATGAGGGTAGTCTAAAGAGTAATGTGTAATATGTCACGTAGCACCAACCCTCCTGTCATCGACCGGCCGATGCACGCGTGACCACCGCCGTTCGGCGGATTGGCGGGGCATCCGCGAATCTGCAAGAATGGTCAGTCGAGTTCTGTACCGCCCGACCCTCTATCCGGCGCGCAGAGCCTCATCAGAGCTTCCGCCGAGTGTGCACCCCACGCTCACGGCTGTCAGTTCGCCCACCTCACAACATTTCAGGAGAATTGTGGCTGTCAAGATCCGCCTCAAGCGCCTCGGCAAGATCCGGGCGCCGTACTACCGCATCGTCGTCGCCGACTCGCGCACCAAGCGCGACGGTCGTGTGATCGAGGAGATCGGCAAGTACCACCCCACCGAGAACCCCTCGTTCATCGAGGTCGACTCGGACCGCGCCCAGTACTGGCTCTCCGTCGGCGCCCAGCCGACCGAGCAGGTCACCGCGATCCTCAAGCTCACGGGCGACTGGGGCAAGTTCAAGGGCGACAAGGACGCGAAGTCCACCGTCCAGGTCGCCGAGGCCAAGGCCGCGTTCGTCGCCGACGAGTCGAAGAAGCCGGTCCTCAAGCCCAAGGCCGAGAAGCCCGCGAAGGCCGAGGAGGCCCCCGCCGAGGCTGCCGACGCCGACGAGACCACGACGGACGAGGCGTAGGCCTTGCTCCAGTCCGCGCTCGAACACCTCGTCAAGGGGATCGTCGATCATCCTGACGACGTGAAGGTCGTCACCGCGTCGAGCGCACGCGGCGAGGTCCTCGAGGTTCACGTGAACCCCGAGGACCTCGGTCGCGTGATCGGCCGCGCCGGTCGCACGGCGAAGGCGCTGCGCACCCTGGTGACCGCGCTCGCCGACGGTCGCCGCGTGCGGGTCGACGTCGTCGACACCGACGACTGACGTGGCGCGCGCACCCCGCACGCAGCTCAGGGTCGGCCGCCTCACCAAGGCCCACGGCCTCAAGGGCGCCATCAAGCTCGAGCTCTACACCGACGACCCCGAGCGCCGCTTCGTGCCGGGCGCGGAGTTCTCGCTGCAGGTGCCAGAGTCGTCGCCGTGGCACGGCAAGCACCTCACGCTCCGCGAGCTCCGCTGGTACAACGGCCATCCAGTCGGCTTCTTCGAGGGCGTCGACGACCGCACGGCGGCCGAGGGCCTCGTGAAGGCGATCCTCTGGGTCGAGCACGTCGACGAGGAGACGCCCGAGGACGACGCCTGGTACGACCACCAGCTCGTGGGCCTCACCGTCATGCGCGACGGCGTCGAGGTCGGCGAGGTCGTGCACGTCGACCACCTCCCGGCCCAAGACCTGCTCATCGTGAAGGCCCAGGGCCGCGAGGTCATGGTGCCGTTCGTGTCGGCCATCGTTCCCGAGGTCGACATCGCCGCAGGCACGCTCACCGTGACGCCGCCCGCCGGGCTGTTCGAGGAGCTCCCAGAGGAGCCCGAGGCGCCCGCCGCCGAGGGGAAGGGCGAGACGTCCGACGCCGAGGCGAACGCACCTGACGTGTCGGCCGCCGAGGGCGACGCCGTGGCATCCGACCGCGCCGACGATCCCGCCGAGTAGTGTCGGCCCATGCGGATCGACATCGTCACGATCTTCCCGTCGTTCTTCGACGTGCTCGACCTGTCGCTGCTCGGCAAGGCGCGGCAGTCGGGACTGATCGACGTCCGCACGCACGACCTCCGCGAGCACACGCACGATCGGCACCGCACGGTCGACGACACGCCGTACGGCGGCGGTGCGGGCATGGTCATGAAGCCCGAGCCGTGGGGTGAGGCGCTCGACGAGATCGTGGGCGACGGGGCATCCGATGCGCTGCTCGTCGTGCCGTCGCCCGCCGGCGAGCCGTTCACGCAGGCGACCGCGCGCGAGCTCGCCGCCGAGGCGCACCTCGTGTTCGCATGCGGCCGCTACGAGGGGATCGACCAGCGCGTCGTCGACCACTACGGCGAGCGGATGCGCGTGCGCCTCATCAGCCTCGGCGACTACGTGCTGAACGGCGGCGAGGTGGCCGTCATGGCGATGATCGAGGCGGCGGGCCGGCTCGTGCCCGGCGTCGTCGGCAACCCCGAGAGCCTCGTCGAGGAGTCGCACGAGGACGGCCTGCTCGAGTACCCGAGCTACACCAAGCCCGCATCGTGGCGCGGGCTCGACGTGCCGCCCGTGCTGCTCTCGGGCAACCACGGCGCGATCGCCGCGTGGCGGCACGAGCAGCAGGTCGAGCGCACCCGGCGCGTGCGGCCCGAGCTGCTCGACGACTGAGGCGCCACGACGCGATCGGATGCCGCGGCGGCGCGCCTGCGCCCCCCGGCCTGCCTGCCCGCCGCGCAGCCGCCCAGCGCAGGCGTGAGGCAGTCTTCACGTCCCGGAAACACGCGAGCCCCGCCTGCGAAACACGCCGTGCATAGCGTCGAAACCGGCGGCGAGACCGGATTCCGCCGGGAAGCGCGGGGCGGAACATGGTCGGGACGAGCGGTGCGGACGTGCCGGCGGACATACCCGGCATCCACCCTCTCCGGCTCGTCGCGGTCACACACGGCGCCCCCTCGGCGGAGAACCGCGAGGCCGTGATCCGGCTCGTCGACGCCGTCGCCTCCGAGCGGCCCGAGCTCGACGTGTCGATCAGCTTCGTGGATGCCGCGAACCGCGACGTCGCGGCATCCCTCGCGGCCGCCGCCGAGCCCGACGCGGTCATCGTGCCGCTCGTGCTCTCCGCCGGCTTCCACGTGCGCACCGGGCTGTCGCTCGGCCTCGACCGCCTCGGCGGCGGCGCACAGCTCGCCGACGAGCTCGGGCCCGACGACCGCATCGTCGCCGTGCTCGCCCGACGCCTCCGCGACCTTGGGCTCGACGAGGAGGACACCGTCGTGCTCGCGGCCGCCGGGTCCAACGACCCGCGCGCGGTGCGCGAGTGCTTCGAGACCGCACGACGGCTGGCTCAACGGCTCGGCCGACCCGTGACGGTCGGGTTCATCGCCGCGGCGATCCCGCGGCTGCCCGACGCGATCGAGATGATCCGCGAGGTGCACCCGGGCACGCGCGTCGTCGTCGGCGCCTACCTGCTCGCGCCGGGCACGTTCTACGACGCAGCTGCGGGCGCCGGGGGAGACCTCATCGCCGAGCCGCTGCTGCTGCCAGACGAGCCCGCGCCCCACGAGCTCGTCGAGCTCGTGCTCGAGCGCTACGCCGCGGTCGATGCGAACGACTGGGAGCCCGCCTGAGGGGCTGAGCGATCGCGCTCTCGGCCGCTCGAGGCGCTGCCAAGATCGCCGGCACCGTCGCTCACGCCGTGAGGCTGGGTGTCCCGTCCGCCTCCGCGACGCGCGCGAGCACCTCCGCTATCCGGCCCTTGCACCCGCCGCAGCCCGTGCCCGCGCGGGTGTCGCGGCCGACGCACTCGACGGTCGTGTTGCCGCACGCGGCCGACTCCTCGATGCGGCCCACGGTGACGCCGTTGCACCAGCACACGGTCGTCGCGGGCGCGAACGCGTCGGCGTCCTCGTTCGGGTCGTAGTCGGGCCCGTCGAAGCGCAGCAGCAGCGAGCGGTCGGCCGGGAGCTCGCCGCGGCGCTCGAACAGCAGCGTGAGTTCGGCGGCGGTGCGCGGCATCCCGACGCTCACGAATCCCGTGAGGGCGCCGTCCTCGGTGACCATCTTCACGTAGCGCAGGTGCTCGGGATCAGCCCACTGGGAGACCCGGCGGCGCGGGTGGAGCGCATCGTCGTCCCAGGGGTCGGCTGAGATGTCGCCGACCGCGACGACGTCGATGTGCTCGGCCTTGAGCATGACGATCGGGTCGCGCTCGGCGGGCACGGCGTCGGCTTCGTCTGCGCCGCCCGAGCGGCCCGCGGCCTCGGTCGCGAACGCCTCGGCGAGCCACGCGGCCTGGCGCCAGCCCGGGCCGATGAGGCCCGACGGCGCGCCGGGGAGCACGCGCTGCCCAGCGAGCTCCTCGGTGCGCTCGACGACCTGGGCGCAGTCTCCGATCGCGTACACGTCGGGGTCGCTCCACGACTGCAGCCGCGGGTTCACCACGATCCCGACGGCGGTGCGCAGGCCCGCGAGCGTCGCGAGCTCGTTGCGCGGGCTCACGCCGCACGAGAGCACGAGCAGGTCGCCGCGGAGCTGCTTGCCGTCGGCGGTCACGAGCATGTCGAACCGGCGGCGTCCCTCCTCGTCGGTGCGGAACGCGACCGCCTCGGCGCGGCTGTGCGCGATCACGGTGATGCCGGTCCGCCGCAGGGCCGCCCGCAGCACCTGGCCGCCGCCCCGGTCGAGGTTGCGCGGCATCGGGTGCGGGCCGTGGTGCACGACGCACACCTGCGCACCCGCGTGCGCCGCCGCGAGGGCGAGCTCGAGCCCGAGCACGCCGGCGCCGAGCACGATGATGCGGCGGCGCTCGCGCACGGCCTCGAGCACCCGCTCGGCGTCGGCGAGGTCGCGCAGCGCCGTGACCCCCGTGGGCAGGTCGTCGTCGCGCGCCACGAGCTGCCGGGCGTACTTCTCGAGCGACGCGAGGTCGCGGCGATGGCGCTCGACCCCGTCGAGCGTCGGGACGTTCGCTCGCGATCCGGTGGCGAGCACGAGCCGGTCGTAGGCGAGCTCCTCGCCGGTGCTGAGCCGCACGACGTGCGCGGCGCGGTCGATCGCGGTCGCGGCGACCCCGAGCAGCACGCGGGCGCCGGCCTCCTCGGCCTCGCGGTCGCCGACGAGCATGGCGTCGAGGTCGGTGTTGCCGACCGCGTACTCGGCGACGAGCACGCGGTTGTACGCCTCGACGTCCTCACCGGCGACGACCGTGAGTTCGACGGCGCCGCTGCGCACCGACGGCAGCAGCTCCTCCACGAAGCGGGCGCCGACCGGCCCGTAGCCGACGAGGACGATCCTGAGCGCGCTCATGCGGGGACCTCGGCTTCCGTGCGGCGAGCGGGGCTCGCGGGGTTCGTGGTGCGCGTGACGCGCACGACGTTGGTCTTGAACTCGGGCATCGCCGAGACCGGGTCCACCGCGTCGGAGGTGAGCAGGTTCGCGGCCTGCGCGTCGCCGTAGTGGAACGGCAGGAACACCGCGTCGGGCCGGATGTCGGTCGTGAGCCGTGCCCGCACGTGCACCGCGCCGCGATGGTTCGCGACCTCGAGGTCGTCGCCGTCGGCGATGCCGAGCCGGTCGGCGGTGGCCGGATGCAGCGAGGCGAGGGCCTCGGGCTGGGCGTCGAGCAGCTCGGGCACCCGCCGTGTCTGCGCGCCGCTCTGGTAGTGCTCGAGCAGCCGCCCGGTGACGAGGGTCACCTCGTCGTCGCCCGGCCGCGGCCGCGCCGACTCGCGCACCGACACGGCCACGAGACGGGCGAGCCCGTCGGGGTGCGCGAACCGCTCGGCGAACAGGCGAGGTGTCCCGGCGCTGCCGCGAGGGTATGGCCAGTACGCTTCCTCGCCGCGGTCGAGCATCGCGTAGTCGATGCCCGAGTAGTCGGCGATGCCGCCCTCGGATGCGAGGCGCAGCTCCTCGAAGACACGCTCGGGGTCGGTGTCGAACGCGGCGGCGCAGTCGAGGCGCCGTGCGAGCTCCGCGAGGATCCACAGCTCGTCGCGCACGCCGGCGGGCGGCGTGATCGCCCGGCGGCGACGGATGACGCGTCCCTCCAGGTTCGTCATCGTGCCCTCCTCCTCGGCCCACTGCGTGATCGGCAGCACGACGTCGGCGAGGTCTGCGGTCTCGGAGGGGAAGAAGTCGCACACCACGAGCAGGTCGAGCCGCTCGAGGCCGGCGCGCACGGCGTCGACGTTCGGCGACGACACCACGAGGTTCGATCCGTGCACCATGAGCGCGCGCACGCCGCCCGGCCGCCCGAGCATCTGCAGCAGCTCGACCGCGGGGACGCCCGGTCCGGGGATGTCGTCGGGGTCGACGCCCCAGACTCGAGCGACATGCGCGCGGGCCTCGGGGTCGACGATCTTGCGGTAGCCGGGCAGCTGGTCGCACTTCTGGCCGTGCTCGCGACCGCCCTGGCCGTTGCCCTGACCGGTCAGGGTGCCGTAGCCGCTGCCGGAGCGTCCCGGCAGGCCGAGCAGCAGCGCCAGGTTGATCGCGGCCGTCGCGGTGTCGGTGCCGTCGACGTGCTGCTCGACGCCCCGGCCCGTGAGGATGTAGGTGCCCTCTCCCGAGGCGAGCCGTCGTGCGAGCCGGCGCAGCGTGAGCGCCGCCACGCCCGTGACCGACTGCACGCGCTCGGGCCACCACGACGCCACGCTGCGGCGGAGGCGGTCGAACCCCACCGTGCGCGCACCGATGTAGGCCTCGTCGACGAGCCGCTCGGCGATCACGACGTGGATGAGGCCGAGCAGCAGCGCCAGGTCGGTTCCGGGCGCCGGCTGCACGTGCAGGCCCTTCCCCTCCTCGGTGAGCCGCGCGGTCGCGGTGCGCCGCGGGTCCACGACGACCAGGCCGCCGGCGGCCTGGGCGCCCGCGAGGTGCCCGATGAACGGCGGCATCGTCTCGGCCACGTTCGTGCCGAGCAGCAGGATCGTGGACGCACCGTCGAGGTCCTCGAGCGGGAACGGCAGTCCGCGATCGACGCCGAACGCGCGATTGCCGGCCGCCGCGGCCGACGACATGCAGTACCGACCGTTGTAGTCGATCCGGCTCGTGCCGAGCGCGAGCCTGGCGAACTTGCCGAGCAGGTAGGCCTTCTCGTTCGTGAGGCCGCCGCCGCCGAACACGCCGACCGCGTCCGCGCCGTGCGCCGAGCGGATGTCGCGCAGCCGCGCCGCGACGAGGTCGAGGGCCTCGTCCCAGCTCGCCTCGCGCAACGCGCCGTCGGCGCCCCGCAGGAGCGGGGCGCCGAGGCGCGAGGGTGCGCGGAGCAGCTCCGCCGAGGTCCAGCCCTTCTTGCACAGTCCGCCGCGGTTCGTCGGGAAGTCGCGGCCGGCGACCGTCACGGGCGGGGTCGCGGCATCCGCTGCGGCATCCGTCGGGGTGAGGGTCATCGCGCACTGCAGTGCGCAGTACGGGCAGTGCGAGTCGGCGGGACGGTTCATGCGGCCTCGATTCAGATCTTGTGCGCGCCCAAGCGGCTGGAGCGCACGTAGACGACATAGGTGAGCACGAGGAGCCCGGCGTACCCGGCGATGAAGCCGACGAACGCGCCGGCGTAGCCGCCGGTGGCCTGGAACGAGAGGTTCAGCGCCTGCGGGATGAGGAAGCCGCCGTACGCCCCGATCGCGGAGATGAGGCCGAGCGCGGCGGCCGCCTTGCGCTTGCGGGCGGTCTCGTCGCCCGAAGCGCGAAGCGCGAAGACGATCGGCACCATGCGGTACGTCGAGCCGTTGCCGACGCCCGCCGCCGCGAAGAGCAGGAGGAACAGGCCCAGGAACAGCCAGAAGTTGCCGAGCGGCAGCGTGAGCAGCACGCCGACGGTGATCGTCGCCATGCCCGCGAAGGCGACCATCGTGATGCGGGCGCCGCCGAACCGGTCGGAGAGCCGCCCGCCGAAGGGGCGTGCGAGCGACCCCACGAGCGCGCCGAGGAACGCCAGGCCGATGGACGTGCCGCCCACGGCGAAGGACGAGAACTCGGGGAACTGGTCGGCGATGAGCTTCGGGAACACGCTGGCGAAGCCGATGAACGAGCCGAAGGTGCCGATGTAGAGGACGGACATGAGCCAGAGGTGCGGCTCCTTGAGCGCTGCGGCGGAACCGGAGAGGTCGGCCTTGGCATTCGAGAGGTTGTCCATGTAGCGGTAGGCGCCGAACATCGCGAGCAGGATGAAGGGGACCCAGATCCAGCCGGCGACCGGCAGGTTGAGGGTCGCGCCCGCGCCGATGCTGATCGCGATCGGCACGACGAACTGGGCGACCGCGGCGCCGATGTTCCCGCCGGCGGCGTTGAGGCCGAGCGCCCAGCCCTTCTCCCGCTGGGGGTAGAAGTAGGTGATGTTGGACATCGAACTGGCGAAGTTGCCGCCGCCGAAACCGGCCAGGGCAGCGGCCGCGAGCAGCACGCCGAAGGGCGTGTCGGGATTCGACACGCACAGGGCGAGCGCGATCGTCGGTGCGAGGAGCAGGCCGGCCGAGATGATCGTCCAGTTCCGGCCGCCGAAGATCGGGACGAGGAACGAGTAGGGGATGCGCAGCGTCGCCCCGACGAGGCTCGGGATGGAGATGAGCCAGAAGATCTCACCGGTGCTGAGGTCGAATCCGGCGTCCGGCAGCGTCACGGCGACGATGCTCCAGAGCTGCCAGACGACGAAGCCGAGGAACTCGGCGAAGATCGACCAGTTGAGGTTGCGGCGCGCGATCGCGCGGCCCTGGGACGCCCACTGCGTGGAGTCCTCGGGGTTCCAGTTGTCGATCCAGCGGCCCGGCCGGGTGGCGAGCGCGGGCGCGGTGGACTCGGGGGCCTGCTGGGGTGCGCCGTGCGGCGGAGCGGAGCTCAGGGTCTCGGTCATCGGTGCCTCCGGGGGTGTCGGTCACGTGGTGGAACTCGTGCAGCCGACGCTATGGGCGGCGTGTTTCCTCGGATCGGTCCGGTGGTAAACCCTGCGTCTCGACCTGCTCACCCGGGACGGGCGTCCGTGTGAGGTCGTTCTCAGACATCGATCCGGTACCCGCGCTTGACGACGGTGGCGATGAGCCCGGGCACTCCGAGCGTCTGGCGCAGGCGGCTGAGGGCGACCTCGAGCGCATGCTCGTCGTTCGTGCCCGGCAGGCCCGACGCGAGCCGTTCGCGGCCCACGACCGAGCCGCGGGCCTGCACGAGCGTGCGGAGGATCATGAGCGCGACGGGGGCGAGGGAGACCCGTCGTGCGTCGACGTCGACGACCGAGCCGCGCAGCGCGAGCGGCCCGTGCCGGGTGTCGAGCCGGAGGACCCGCGTCGACTCGAGGTGCTCGCAGACGAGCCGGATGAGCGCCCCCATGCGGAACCGCTCGGGCTGGATCGGCACGATGCCGGCCGCGACGAGCGGCTGCGCGGTGACGGGCCCGACGGCGGCCGCGACCACCGGCCCGCACATCGCGTCGACGAGGTCGTCGTAGCGGCCCCGGGCCTCGGCGGCGCCGAACAGGGCGTGCACGGCCGGCGCGCTCGTGAACGTGATGCAGTCCAGGCCGCCCGTGCAGGCGGCCTCGATGAGCCGGTCGACGCGGTCGTCGCCGTCGTCGGGCTGCACCCACCGGTACGGCTCGACCGTGAGCACGCGGTCGTGCGCGTCGCGCAGCCGGTCGAGCTGCGACGGGTTGAGGAACCCGTGCAACTGCACGGCGACCGTGAGCCCGGACGGGTAGTTCGCGAGCACCTCGTCGATGAGGGACTCGGTGGTCTCCTCCGCGCTCATGCCCACGTCGTTGAGGCCGGCGGCGCGCACGCCGCCGCGCGCCTTGGGGCCGCGCACGAGGATGGCCGTGTCGGCGAGCGCGTCGACGAGGTCCTCGCCGAGCCCCGCGGCATCCGCGACCTCGAACCAGCGGCGCACGCCGTAGGCGGTCGTCGCGAGGAGCACGTCGGGCCGGGCCGCGATGATCGCCCGCGTGTCGGCGATGACGGGATCGTCGGAGATCGCGTTCGTCATGCGCAGCGTCGGCGCGTGCACGACCTGCGCGCCGCGCCGGGCGAGCGCGTCGATGAGGTCGGCGGAGCGGCGGTCGCTCGTCACGCCGATCCGGAATCCGGCCAGCTGGTCGGGCCGGAAGCCCGGCGCGCATTCGAGGACGTCGGTCACGTCGCCACCGCCGCGTAGCCGGCCGCGCGCTCCATGAGCTCGGATGCCGCGGCGTCGCCGTCGTGGGCGAGCCGCACGACCTCG
Organism: Agromyces sp. NPDC004153; assembly: GCF_053603635.1. NCBI lineage: Bacteria > Bacillati > Actinomycetota > Actinomycetes > Micrococcales > Microbacteriaceae > Agromyces > Agromyces sp. NPDC004153. Next base: position 657,466 of record NZ_JBSGFY010000002.1, on the reverse strand, counting down.
CCGACCACGACCACGGCGGGCGATGACACGCGCGCCCGTCCGGCCGCCCAGACGATGTCGGAGAGGTCGCCGACGGTCGTGCGCTGGTCGGCGCTGAAGCCGCGCTCGATGATCGCGACCGGCATGCCGGCCGGCATGCCGGCGCGCGCGAGACCCGCGGTGAGCGAGGGCAGCGAGTTGACGCCCATGAGCACGACGATCGTGCCGCCGAGCCCGGCGAGGTGCTCGAGCTCCGCGTCGGTGAGCGGGGCGTTGCCCGACACGACCGTGAAGAGGTGGCTCACGCCCCGGTGCGTCAGCGGGATGCCCGCGGCGCCCGGCACGGCGACGGCGCTCGTCACGCCCGGGATCACCTCGACCGGCACACCGGCGCGGTGGCACGCGAGCACCTCCTCGCCGCCGCGGCCGAGGACGTACGGGTCGCCGCCCTTGAGGCGCACGGCGTGCCGCCCGGCGAGCGCGTGCGCGACGAGAAGCCGCTCGATCTCGTGCTGGGGGATGGCGTGGTGGCCGGGTCGCTTGCCGACGTCGACGAGCTCGGCGTTCGGCGCGAGCTCGGGCAGCCCGTCGTGCGGCGCGAGCCGGTCGTAGAGCACGACGTCGGCGGCCGCGAGGGCACGCACCGCGGCGAGCGTGAGCAGGTCCTCGCGGCCGGGGCCGCCGCCGACGAGGGTCACCCGGCCGGTCATGCGTCGGCCCCCCGCACGGGGATCGTGGTGCCCGCGACGAGCACGGCCTCGCCGCGCTCGCGCTCCTCGGCGGTCGCCGGCCGGAACTGCCCGCGCTCGGGGACGCGGGCCACCGACGGGTCGGGCGTGCCGGGCGCGTTCACGAATGAGCGGAACCGTCGGAGTCGCTCGGGATCGGCGAGGGTCGCCGCCCACTCGTCCTCGTAGGTGTCGACGTGCTTGGCCATCGCCGCCTCGAGCTCCTCGGCCAGGCCGAGCGAGTCCTCGACGACGACCTCTCGCACGTGGTCGAGGCCGCCCTCGAGGTCCTCCATCCAGCGTGCGGTGCGCTGCAGCCGGTCGGCGGTGCGGATGTAGTACATCATGTAGCGGTCGATGTAGCGGATGAGCGTCTCATCATCGAGGTCGCTCGCGAGCAGCTGCGCGTGCGCCGGCTGGAACCCGCCGTTGCCGCCGACGTAGAGGTTCCAGCCCTGGTCGGTGGCGATGACGCCGACGTCCTTGCCGCGGGCCTCCGCGCACTCGCGCGCGCAGCCCGAGACGCCGAACTTCAGCTTGTGCGGCGAGCGGAGCCCGCGGTAGCGCAGCTCGAGCTTGATCGCCATCGCGACCGAGTCCTGCACGCCGTAGCGGCACCAGGTCGAGCCGACGCAGCTCTTCACGTTGCGCAGCGACTTGCCGTAGGCCTGGCCCGACTCGAACCCGGCGTCCACGAGGATCCTCCAGATGTCGGGCAGCTGGTCGAGCCGGGCGCCGAAGAGGTCGATGCGCTGGCCGCCCGTGATCTTCGTGTAGAGCCCGAACTCCATCGCGACCTGTGCGATGACCGCGAGCTTCTCGGGCGTGACCTCGCCGGCCGGGATGCGCGGGACGACCGAGTACGTGCCGTCCTTCTGCATGTTCGCCATCGCACGGTCGTTCGTGTCCTGCAGGCCGCCGCGGCCGCCGTCGAGGATGTACGAGCCGTGCTGCGACGCGAGGATCGAGCCGACGACGGGCTTGCAGACGTCGCAGCCGCGGCCCGTGCCGAGCCGGCCGATGATCTCCTCGAACGAGGTGAGCTCGAGCACGCGCACGCTCTCGAAGAGCTCCTGCCGCGACAGCTCGAAGTGCTCGCACAGCGCGCGCGAGATGGCCTGGCCCGACTTCGTGAGCTCGGACTCGAGCAGCTTCTTCACCAGCGGCACGCACGAGCCGCACTGGGTGCCCGCCCGGGTGCACGTCTTGAGCGCGCCGAGCTCGGTGCAGCCCTCCTCGTGGCCGACGCCGTTCACCGCGTCGCGGATCGTGCCAGCCGTGACGTTGTTGCACGCGCACACGAGGGCGGCCGCGGGGAGCTCGTCGCCCGCGGGCGCCTCCATGCCCGAGGCCGACAGGTAGGCGGCGGGCTCGGCCGACAGCTCGGTGCCGAGCAGCGGACGCAGCGAAGCGTACGGCGACGCGTCGCCCACGAAGATGCCGCCCAGGAGCGTCTTCGCGTCGTCGGTCATGACGAGCTTCTGGTACAGGCCGCGCGCCGGGTCGGCGTAGACGATCTCGAGCGCCTGCTCGGTGCGGGCGAGCGCGTCGCCGAAGCTCGCGACGTCGACGCCCGAGAGCTTGAGCTTCGTCGCGTCGTCGACGCTCGTGAACTCGGCGGCGCCGCCGAGCAGGCGGTCGGCCACGACCTCGGCCATCGCGTTCGCGGGCGCGACGAGGCCGGTGCAGCGGCCCTCGAAGCTCGCGACCTCGCCAATGGCCCAGATGTTCGCGACGGATGACGCGCAGGAGGTGTGGATCGCGACGCCGCCGCGCGGGCCGAGCTCGAGCCCGAGGTCGCGCGCGAGCTCGTCGCGCGGGCTGATGCCGATCGCGAAGACGATGAGGTCGCAGGCGATGAGGCGTCCATTGGTGAGCTGGACGGCCACGACCGCGCCGTCCTCGACGACGACCTCGGCCGGCCGCGTGCCGAGGTGCAGGCCGATGCCCTGTCCGGCGATGATCCGGCCGAGCGCGCGTCCGGCGCCCTCGTCGAGCTGGGCCGACATGAGCCAGCCGCCCGAGTGCACCACCGCGGCGTGCGCCCCGAGCTTCGCGAGTCCGCCGGCCGCCTCGAGGCCGAGGAGCCCGCCGCCGGCGACGACGACCTGCGCGGGCCGTCCGTGGCGCTCGGCGAGCTCGCGCGTCTCGGCGACGAGCGCGTCGACATCGTCGATGGTGCGGTAGACGCGGGCGTGATCGCGGCCCGGGAGATCGGGCACCGGCGCGCTCGAGCCGGTGGCGAGCACGAGCTCGTCCCAGGGCAGCACCAGTCCACCCGAGGTGGTCGCCGTGCGCGACGCCGCGTCGACCGCGACGACGCGCTCGCCGGTGACGAGCCGGGTGTGGCCCTCGTCCCACATCGCGGTGGGCTCGAGCGTGAGGTCGGTCGCGGCATCCGCCAGTCTCGTGCTGAGCGCCACGCGGTCGTAGGGGCGGTGCAGCTCCTCGCCGACGACGGTCACGCGGAGGGTGCGCTCCTCGTCGCGGGCGTGCAGGCTGTCGGCGAGGCGGTGCGCGGCGGGTCCGCCGCCGACGATGACGACGTCGCGGACCCCGGCGGGGGTGTGGGTGGTCTCGGTCATGGGGGCCTCCATGGCTGGGAATGCAGGCGACGTTACGACCGGCCCGTTTCCGCCCTGTTACGGCGACGTAACCGCGTGGGCACGCATCCGCACATGCGATGGGTGCCGATGTGAGGGGAGTTTCACGTCGGGGTAACACCCGGATGCCGCGGAGGAAACACCAGGAACCTAGCGTCGTCGGCAGGACGAGGGGAGACCGCCATGGTGCCGACGATCGAGATGACGACCACCTGGGAGCGCACGTGCGAGCTCGACGACCTGGAGCCCGGCTGGGGCGAGGTCGCACTGCTCGGCGCCCGCCAGGTCGCGCTCGTGCGCGTCGCCGGCGACGAGGTCTACGCCGTCGACCACCACGACCCGCACACGGGTGCGCCCGTGATGGCGCGCGGCATCGTGGGCTCGCGCGGCGACCGGCCGACGATCGCCTCGCCGCTGCACAAGCAGGTCTACGACCTCGGCACGGGCGCGTGCTTCACCGACGCGTCGCTCGCGCTCCGCACCTATCGCACGCGCGTGGTGGGCGGCATGATCGAGGTCGAGCTCGACGCCTGACGGCTCAGCCGCGCTGCGTGAGCACGATGGGGTCGCCGTCGGTGACCGCGATGGTGTGCTCCGAGTGGGCGCCGCGCGAGCCGTCGGCGCTGCGCAGGGTCCAGCCGTCGGGGTCGGTGAAGATGCGGTCGGTGGTCTCGAGGAACCACGGCTCGATCGCGACGACGAGTCCCGGCTTCAACGGCAGTCCGCGTCCGGGGCGCCCGTTGTTCGGCACGTGCGGGTCGCCGTGCATCGTGCGGCCGACGCCGTGCCCGCCGAAGTCCGTGTTGATCGAGTAGCCCTCGGCCTTCGCGACATCCGCGATCGCACGTGAGATGTCGCCGATGCGGTTGCCGGGGCGCGCGGCGGCGATGCCGGCATCGAGCGCGCGCCGGGTCGTGTCGATGAGGCGCAGGTCCTCGTCGCGCGGCGTGCCGACCACGATCGAGAGGGCCGAATCGGAGACCCAGCCGTTCACCGCGGCCGCGAAATCGAGGCTGAGCAGGTCGCCGTCGCGCAGCTTGTAGTCGTGGGGGAGTCCGTGCAGCACGGCGTCGTTCACCGACGTGCAGAGGACCTTGCCGAACGGGCTCGCGCCGAACGAGGGGTGGTAGTCGATGTAGCAGCTCTCGGCGCCGGCCTTGCGGATCATCTCGTGCGCGAGGGCGTCGAGCTCCAGCAGGTTCACGCCGACGGCCGCGGCCTGCGCCGTCGCCTCCAGCACGCTCGCCACGAAGCGTCCGGCCGGACGCATCTGCTCGATCTCGGCCGGGGTCCTCAGTTCGATCACGCTCATCCCTTTCCGCCCTCCATTCTGGCGGGTCCGCCCTGAGTGAACACCCGGCCGACGTGCAGGGAGCGGCGATACGCTTCTCGCATGCTCATCCGGCGGGCGTTCCTGAGGTGGCTGGTCGCAGCCGTCGTCGTGCTGCCCGTCTGGCTCGGCGTCGGCTGGGCGATCTTCGGCGGTGGCGGCTGGGGCACGCTGGGCCTCATCATCACGGTGCCCGTCGCGTTCCTCTCGCTCGGCATCATCGCGCTGCTCGTGTGGGCTCGTCCGACGGTGCGCGCCGAGCGCGCCGTGTCGTGGGTCGACGTCGCCGTCGTCGGCGCCTGGCACCTCTCGATTATCGGGGTCGGCCTCTACGGCGAGAGCACGGCGATCCTCAGCGTGCTCGCCATCCTGCTGGCGATCGGCGCCTTCTGGAGCAGCATCTGGCAGCTCGTGTCCGACGGCGCCCGTCGGGTGCAGGCGAGCATGGCCGAGTTCGAGCGCCTCGCCGCGCAGCAGTCCGGTGCGTCCGGCACGGATGCCGCGGGCGGCCCGTCCGTGCGACGTCCGCCGTTCGACGACGGTGGCGACGACGTCATCATCATCCACGAGGTCCGGGACTGAAAGCAGGCGGCGGGCGGCGGCATCCGGCGGCTCGCTTTGGCGCACGGCGCCGGGACATGGCACAATAGAGGATTGTGCCGCCGCAGGACTCTGCCTCCGGGGAGCACGCACAGTGCGAGCGATCGCGCGGGCGGCACCAGACACTTCCATCCATGATCCGCGTTCGACCGGTGGCGGGCGCAGAGAGCGAACCATCATGCACATCCTCGACCACGTCGACGCCGCGAGCCTGAAGTCGGACATCCCCGACTTCCGCCCCGGCGACACCGTCAAGGTGCACGTCAACATCGTCGAAGGCAACCGTTCGCGCATCCAGGTCTTCCAGGGCGTCGTCATCGGCCGTTCGGGCGAGGGCGTGCGCGAGACCTTCACGGTCCGCAAGGTCAGCTTCCAGGTCGGCGTCGAGCGCAAGTTCCCGGTGCACTCGCCGATCATCGACCACATCGAGATCGTCACCCGCGGTGACGTCCGCCGCGCGAAGCTCTACTACCTGCGCAAGCTCCGCGGCAAGAAGGCGAAGATCAAGGAGAAGCGCGACAGCTGATCCGTCGCATCCGTCCGCGCGTCGCGGGCGACCGCGTCATTTCCCCGAGCTCCCCACCCCTAGACTGGGTGGGGAGCTCGGGCGGTTAAATGACAGAAGAAATCAGCACCACGCGGATCGACCGCGCGGGCTCGACATCGGCACGCAGGAAGAAGAGCACGCTGCTCTTCCTGCGAGACCTGCTCGTCATCTTCCTGGTGGCGGTGCTGGTCTCGTTCCTCATCAAGACCTTCCTCATCAGGTCGTTCTTCATCCCATCGCAGTCGATGGAGGAGACCCTGGTCATGGACGACCGCATCATCGTGAACCAGCTGGTTCCCGAGGTGACGCCGATCGAGCACGGCGACGTCGTCGTCTTCAAGGACCCGGGCGGCTGGCTGCCGGCCCGCGCCGAGACCGAGCAGCCGCCGCTCATCGCGGCCGTCGACTGGTTCCTCGCGTTCGTGGGACTGTCGGCGCCCGACTCGAACGACCACCTCGTGAAGCGGGTCATCGGACTGCCCGGCGACCACGTCATCTGCTGCAACGCGCTCGGCCAGATGAGCGTCAACGGCGTGCCCCTCGACGAGCCCTACGTGGCCCTTCCCCCGGGTGAGACCAAGGTCTCGCGCGACGACTTCGACGTCACGGTGCCCGACGACTCCTTGTGGGTCATGGGCGACAACCGCTACAACTCCAAGGACTCGCGCTACAACACCGAGACGCCGCTCAAGGGCTTCGTGCCGATCGACAACGTGGTGGGCCGCGCGTTCGTGGTGAGCTGGCCGATCGACCACTGGGCGTGGCTCGGCAACTACCCCGAGGTGTTCGCGGGCGTCGACGAGGGGGCCGGCTGAGATGAGCCCGTCGGCGATCCCGAACCTCAAGGTCGAGCGCGAGCTCTTCGACACGGGCGCCGGACTGGTGCTCGCATGCGACGAGGTCGGGCGGGGCGCGATCGCGGGGCCCGTGACGGTCGGGCTCGTGCTCATCGATCCGACGGTGCGACGCATGCCCGCGGGGCTCCGCGACTCCAAGCTGCTCGCCGAGCCCAAGCGCGAGGCCATGGCGCCGCGCGCCGCGGCATGGGTGCGCGGCTGGGCGGTGGGCGAGGCATCCGCCGCCGAGATCGACGAGCTCGGCATCATGGCGTGCCTCGGACTCGCCGGCGCCCGGGCGTTCGCGGCGCTGACCGCGGCTGAAGAGATCGCCTTCGGCACGCCGCTGCTGCTCGACGGCAACTACGACTGGCTGAGCGCCTCGGTCGAGCACCGGGTCCAGGTCTCGACGCGCATCAAGGCCGACCGCGACTGCGCGTCGGTGGCCGCGGCATCCGTCATCGCCAAGGTGCATCGCGATCGCGGCATGCGACGGTCCCACGACGAGCTGCCGCTGTACGGCTGGAACGAGAACAAGGGGTACTCGAGCCGCGGCCATTTCGCCGCCCTCGACGAGCACGGGCCGAGCGACCTGCACCGCCACACCTGGCTGCACGAGCGCCCTGCGGAGGCGGAGCCGGCGCTGTTCGAGCTCGGCGTAGGATGATCCACGATGGATGAGGACGAGTTCGAAGACTACGACCGAGAGGTCGAGCTGGCCCTGTACCGGGAGTACCGCGACATCGTGTCGCAGTTCCAGTACGTGGTCGAGACGGAGCGGCGCTTCTACCTCGCGAACGAGGTGGAGCTGGTGCGCCGCGACACCGAGCACGACTTCTACTTCGAGCTCAACATGAAGGACGTCTGGGTCTGGGACGTCTACCGCGCCGACCGGTTCGTGAAGTCCGTGCGCGTGCTCACGTTCAAGGACGTGAACGTCGAGGAGCTCGCGACGCGCGAGTTCGAGCTGCCCAAGGAGCTCGCGCTCGACGAGTGATCGTCGGGTGTTCGCGGCGAACCGTCGGGTCCTCGAGGTCGTCCTCGGCCGGGCCTTCGTGTCCCCCGAATGGCCTCCGTGTCCTCCGAAAGGAGGACTCGCGGCGAAAGATAACGAAAAGGTAACATCGCCGCATCGCGACGTTCCGGGTGGACCGGGGCACATGCTCTATCGGGTGCGTCGCGGGTTCGAATCCCGCCGTCGCGTCGAATGATCCGCACTCGTCCTCGACAATCGAGGGCCTCCTGAGTTCCGTCTGACCTGCGCGTCGAACCTCGGTTCCGAGCGACCTCTCGCCGCCACGCTGGTCGCGGAGGTGGTGCGGATGGCCCACAACGCGGAACTCGGTCGGCGCGGCGAACAGCTCGCGGTCGACCACCTGCTCGGTCGCGGCATGACGGTGGTCGACCGCAACTGGCGCTGCCGGCTCGGCGAGATCGACATCGTCGCGCGCGACGGCCGCGACACGGTGTTCGTCGAGGTGAAGACCCGCACCACCCACGACTTCGGGCATCCGTTCGAGGCCATCACGCCGCTGAAGCTCGCGCGCCTGCGACGCCTCGCGGTGGCCTGGTGCGAGGCGACGGATGCTCCGGTGGCCCGCATCCGCATCGACGCGGTCGCCGTGCTCGCGCCGACGGAAGCGCCGGCCATGATCGAGCACCTCGAGGGCATCGGCTGATGCCCGTGGCACGCACCCGCTCGGTCGCCCTCCTCGGGCTCGCGGGCTCCATCGTCGAGGTCGAGGCCGACCTCTCGTCGCAGCTGCCCGGCATCTCGATCATCGGGCTGCCCGACGCGGCCCTCGCCGAGGCGCGGGAACGCGTGCGGTCGGCGGCGACCAACGCCGGCTGCCCGCTGCCGTCGCGCAAGCTCACGGTGAACCTCTCGCCGGCCGCGCTCCCGAAGCACGGATCGGGCTTCGACCTCGCGATCGCCGTGGCGTGCCTCGCCGCGGCCGGCGAGGTGTCGGTCGAGTCCGTCGATCGCGTCGTGCACCTCGGCGAGCTCGGCCTCGACGGGCGGCTGCGTCCGATCGACGGGATCCTGCCCGCCGTGCTCGCGGCATCGCGCGCCGGGCACGACACCGTGATGGTGCCCACCGCGAACGCCGCCGAGGCGGCGCTCGTGCCCGGCGTCGAGGTGATCGGCGTCGCGTCGCTGCTCGAGGCGGCCATCCGGCACGGCGGCGAGTTCGAGGAGCGACCGGTGGAGCCGGTTGCGGCCATGGCGCGCGGCGACGACGCGGAGGCGCCGGCCGGCGACCTGGCCGACGTCGCGGGCAACGACGACGCGGTCGACGCGCTGCTCACCGCCGCGGCCGGCGGTCACCACGTCTACTTCCTCGGGCCCCCGGGAGCGGGCAAGACCATGCTCGCCTCCCGGCTGCCCGGCATCCTGCCCGACCTGCCTCCCGACGCGGCACTGGAGGTCTCGTCGATCCGTTCGCTCGCGGGCCGCTCGGTTGGAGACGCCCTCTCGGTACGGCCGCCGTTCGAGGCACCGCACCACACCGCGACGGCCGCCGCGATCGTGGGAGGCGGCAGCCGCCTGATCCGTCCAGGTGCCGCGTCGCGCGCCTCTCACGGCGTGCTCTTCCTCGACGAGGCTCCCGAGTTCCCGTCGGCCGTGCTCGACGTGCTGCGGCAGCCCCTCGAGTCGGGAACCATCAGCATCCACCGGGCGAACTCGGTGGCGTCCTTCCCTGCGCGCTTCCAACTCGTGGTGGCGGCGAACCCGTGCCCGTGCGGCAACCATGGCCTGAAGGGGGTGGAGTGCACGTGCACGCCGATCATGCGGCGTCGGTACCTCGGGCGCATCTCCGGACCCCTGCTCGATCGCATCGACCTGCAGGTGTGGGTGCCGCGCATCACGGCGGCCGGCCTGCGGCTCGCCGTCGATCGGCCCGGCCTGTCGAGCGCCGAGGCGCGAGCCCGTGTGGTCGCGGCGCGGCAGGTCGCACGCGATCGGCTCGGGGGCACGCCCTGGCGCACCAACGCCGAGATGCCCGGCCCGTGGATGCGCGGAGCCGGTCGCCTGCATCCCGGCGGTCGGGCGAGCGCCGCGGCCGACCGGGCGCTCGAACTCGGCGGCCTCACGATGCGCGGCTACGACCGCGTGCTGAAGACCGCGTGGACCCTGGCGGACCTCGGGGGGGCGGTCGCGCCCACCCGGGAGCATGTCGGCCGCGCACTGTTCCTGAGGAGGGGATTCGACCAGTGAAGCTGTTGACCGAAGCCGCAGGAGCGTCCGCGACAGACTTCGCCGCCGTGCGTCGCGGCGCGGAACCATCGCTCGACGCGTTCGCACGCGCAGTGCTCGGACTCGTCGCCGAACCGGGGGACGGCGTGCTCGGGCGCGCGATCTCCGCCGCGGGCGCGCCGGCGGTCGCCGAGCACCTGCTCGCCCGCGCCCCCGCGGAGGCGCTGGTCGACGCGGTCGTCGGGGCCGGCGGTGACCTCGACGGGCGCGAGGCGAGCTCGGCGCGCGACCGCTGGCTTCCGCGACTCGATCATCGGGGCTTCGTCACGTCGCTCGCGCAGGCCGCGCGGGTGGGCGCACGACTCCTCGTGCCGGGCGACGCAAGCTGGCCGAGCGGCGTCGACGAGCTCGGCGCGCACGCCCCGCTCGCCCTGTGGGTGCGCGGCCGCGTCGACGCGCTCGCGGGCGGGCAGCCCGCCATCGCGCTCGTCGGCGCTCGTGCGGCCACAGGGTACGGCGAGCACGTGACGATGGAGGCGTCGGCGGGGCTCGTCGACCGCGGCTTCGCGATTGTGTCGGGCGGGGCGTACGGCATCGACGGCATGGCGCATCGTGCTGCGCTGGCGAGCGACGGCACGACGGTGGCGTTCCTCGCGGGCGGGGTCGACCGCTACTACCCGCTCGGACACGAGTCGCTGCTCGCGCGCATCGCCGAGTCCGGTGCTGTCGTCGCCGAGCTGCCCTGCGGCGCGGCGCCCACGAAGTGGCGGTTCCTGCAGCGGAACCGGCTGATCGCCGCCGTCGGCGAGGCGACCGTCGTGCTCGAGGCGGGCATGCGTTCGGGCTCCCTCAACACGGCCGGGCACGCGGCCGCCCTCGGACGTCCGCTGGGCGCGGTGCCGGGGCCGGTCACGAGTCCGGCCTCGGCCGGATGCCACCGGCTGCTGCGCGAGTTCGACGCCGTCTGCGTCGTCGACGCCGACCAGATGGCCGAGCTCGTGGCGGCCGGCGGTCGACCGCGCTGGAGCGGCGAGGCCGGCATCGACCTGGACGGCGAGGCGGGATCCGGCGACGCCGGCGTCACGGCATCGTTTCCCGACGATCGCGCCGACCCGAGGCTGATCCGCGTGCTCGACGCCATGAGCAGTCGCACGCCGCGGCCGCTCGCCGACGTGGCGCGGCGCGCCGGCCTGGCCGTGACGGAGGTGATGTCGGTGCTCGGATCGCTCGAGGCCGAGGGTGTCGCGGTGCGGGACGCGCGAGGTTGGCGTCGGCGGCGTGCCGGGTGAACGTCGGAGCAGCTCGGGAGGCACGCCATAGGCTGACCGCGAGGAGGTCGGCATGGCGGAGCAGCTCGGCAGGTATCCGGCGGCGAGACGAGTCATCGCGCACGTGAGCGACACCCACCTGCTCCACGGTGGTGCGCCCCTCGGCGGCCGTGCCGACACGGTCGGCGCGCTGCGGCAGGTGGTGTCCCAGCTCGAACGGCTCGGCGACCGCCTCGACGCGATCGTGGTGACGGGCGACGTCACCGACCTCGGGGAGCCCGATGCGTACCGGCGCGTGCGCGAGCTCGTCGATCCGCTCGCCGCGTCGTCGGGCGCCCGGGTCGTCTGGGTCATGGGCAACCACGACGTGCGCGGAGCGTTCCGCGAGGGCCTGCTCGGCGAACCGGCCTCCGACGAGCCCGTCAACCACGTCGTGGATCTCGACGGACTCCGGGTGATCGCGCTCGACACGAGCGTGCCCGGCTGGCATCACGGCGCCCTCGACGACGCCTCGCTCGAATGGCTCGATCGTGTCCTCGCCGAACCTGCGCCCGAGGGCACCGTCCTCGCGATGCACCACGCGCCGCTGGCGACGCCCCTCGCGCTCATGGACGTGCTCGAGCTGCGCGGACAGGACGCGCTCGCCGACGTGATCCGGGGTCGCGACATCCGGCTCATCCTCGGCGGGCACCTGCACTACCCGACGAACGGCGAGTTCGCCGGCATCCCCGTCTCGGTCGCGGGCGCCACGGCGTACACCATGGACCTCTCCGCGCCGCCGCGCCAACTCGTCGGCGTCGACGGTGGCCGGTCGTTCGACCTCGTGCACGTGTACGACCACGCGCACGTCACGATCGTCGTGCCGCTCGGCCCCTTCCCGGTCGTCACGAGCTTCGGCGAGGCCTTCCTCGCGGAGGTCGAGGGGCTTCCGCCCGAGGGCCGGCTCGATCGCTTCTCGCGCAAGCCCGAGGGGCCATGACCCTCGACGGCGCCCTCGACGACTACCTCGCGCACGTCCGCACCGAGCGCGGGTACTCCGAGCACACCGTCGCGGGGTATCGCGCCGACCTCGTCGACCTCATCGGGTTCGCCGAGCAGCGCGGCGTCGACGATCCCGGCGGGATCGACCTCGGGCTGCTGCGCGACTGGCTCTGGGCGGCGACCGAGCGCGGACTCGCGCGCGCGAGCATCGCGCGTCGCGCGGCATCCGCTCGGGGCTTCACCGCCTGGCTGCATCGGCGCGGCCTGATCGCAGCCGACGCCGGCGCACGGCTCAAGGCGCCGCGGGCGCAACGCACGCTGCCGCGCGTGGTCACCGAGCATGCTCTCGCCGAGGCGCTCGCGTCACTCGGAGACCGTGCGGCCGACGGCGACCCGGTGGCGGTGCGCGACGCCGCGATCGCGGAACTGCTCTACGCCGCTGCGCTGCGCGTCTCGGAGCTCGTCGGGCTCGACCTCGCCGATGTCGACCGTCGTCGACGCACCGTTCTGGTCACCGGCAAGGGCGCGAAGCAACGCGTCGTCCCGTACGGCGCACCCGCCGCGCGCGCCCTCGACCGCTACCTCGAGTCCGCTCGTCCTGCACTGGTCTCGGGCGCCGAGGGGGCGCCGAAGACGTCGGCCGTCTTCCTCGGAGTGCGCGGAGGCCGCCTCGGCGTCCGCAGCGTGCATCGGCAGATCGCTTCGCTCCTCGAGGACATCCCGGGCTCCGGCCCGGGCGGCCCGCACGCTCTCCGCCACAGTGCCGCGACCCACCTGCTCGACGGCGGCGCCGACCTGCGCGCCGTGCAGGAGTTCCTCGGCCACGCCAGCCTCGGCACGACGCAGATCTATACGCACGTCTCGGCGGAGCGGCTCAAGCAGAGCTACCGGACGGCGCACCCCCGCGCCTGAGTCGTCGGCCGGCATCCCCGATGCGGGGGCTCTCCCGGCACGGGGAGTCGCCCGGGAGAGCCCTCCGTCAGAACGGCAGCAGCACCGCGCGCGGGACGCCGCCGAGGAACAGGAACGGCGATACGTACTCCCCGTCGATGCGCACGCCGAAGTGCACGCAGCCCGAGTCGCAGTGGCCGCCCGACGAAACGACGCCGATCGCATCGCCGGCCGCGACCGCCTGACCCTCGCTCACGAGCCCGTCGACCGGCTCGATCGCGCTCACGATCCCGTCGCCGTGGTCGATCGCGACGACGTTCCGCCCGGCGACCGCACCGGCGAAGCTGACCATGCCCGACTCGGGCGCCACGATCGTCGCGCCCCGATCGACTTCGATGTCGATGCCGCGGTGACCGGAGGCGTACGGCGAGGCGGGTGCCCTGAACGGGGAGACGACGCGGATCGGCGGCGGCACCGGCCAGCGCCACTGCACCGGCGCGGCCACCGCCGGGGGAGCCGAGGCGGCCGATGAGCGGCCGAGTGCATCGGCCGCGCCGGGGCTGATCGACACGAGCGCAGCGCCGACGAGCAGGCTCAGGACGGCAGCGGCGAGTGCGCCGATCCGCCGGGATCGGCGAGCGGCCGACGAGCGTTCGGGAGAAGTGGAGGAGGAGGCGGTGACGGTCATGCGCCGATGCTGGCCGGGCACGCGGCATCCGTGCTCGCATGCAACGGCACCGGGCACCGCCGACGCCCGCGCCCGGGCTGGGGAGGACGGGTGCCGTGGTAGAGTATCCGATGCACCTCGGCCCGCCGGGGTGACTACGCGTGCCATTCGGCCACCGACTCCACTCAGTCCCGCGAAGCGCTGGTCTCCAGCCGAGCAGGCGGAGCCGTGCCGGGCACCAGGGCTCCGCGCCGCCGGCGCGAGCGACAACTGAGAACAAAGGAGTACGGCTCATGGCCGTCGTCACCATCCGCCAGCTGCTCGACAGCGGCGTGCACTTCGGGCACCAGACCCGCCGTTGGAACCCGAAGATGAAGCGCTTCATCTTCACCGAGCGTTCCGGCATCTACATCATCGACCTGCAGCAGTCGCTCGCCTACATCGACAAGGCGTACGACTTCGTCAAGGAGACGGTCGCCCACGGCGGCACCATCCTCTTCGTCGGCACGAAGAAGCAGGCCCAGGAGTCGATCGCCGAGCAGGCGACCCGCGTCGGCCAGCCCTACGTCAACCAGCGTTGGCTCGGCGGCCTCCTCACCAACTTCTCCACGGTCTCCAAGCGCCTCGCGCGCATGAAGGAGCTCGAGGAGCTCGACTACGAGGGCACCACCAGCGGCTTCACCAAGAAGGAGCTGCTCATCAAGAAGCGCGAGCTCGACAAGCTGCACAAGTCGCTCGGCGGCATCCGCAACTTGTCGAAGACCCCGTCGGCGCTCTGGGTGGTCGACACCAAGAAGGAGCACCTCGCGATCGACGAGGCCAAGAAGCTCGGCATCCCCGTCATCGGCATCCTCGACACCAACTGCGACCCCGACGAGGTGCAGTACCCCATCCCGGGCAACGACGACGCGATCCGCTCGGTGAGCCTGCTCACCCGCATCATCGCGGACGCCGCAGCCGAGGGCCTCATCGAGCGCCACCAGAAGCCCGAGGCCGAGGGCAACGTCTCGGCCGTCGAGCCGCTCGCCGAATGGGAGCAGGAGCTCCTCCAGGCCGGCAGCGCGACCACCCCCGAGCAGGCGTCGGCCGAGACCGCGGATGTCGCGGAGACCGTCGCCGAGGCGAAGGCCGAGGCGGCCGAGGTCGTCGACGAGGCCGCGACGGAGATCGCCGCGACCGAGTCGGAGGCGGACGCCGAGGGCGCCGCCGCCGCCGAGTCCAAGTAATCCACTCCACCTACGACCACAAGTCCAGGAGACAACTATGGCCAACTTCACCCTCGAAGACGTCAAGACCCTGCGTGAGCGCCTCGGCACCGGCATGGTCGACACGAAGAACGCACTCGTGGAGGCCGACGGCGACCTCGAGAAGGCCGTCGAGATCCTCCGCCTGAAGGGCGCGAAGGGCAACGCGAAGCGTGCCGACCGCTCCACCGCCGAGGGCCTCGTCGCCGCCGTCGACAACGGCGACGGCACCGCCACGCTCATCGAGCTCGCCTGCGAGACCGACTTCGTCGCCAAGGGCGACAAGTTCGTCGGCCTCGCCGACCGCGTGCTCGCCGCCGCCGCCGCGGCTCGCGCCGAGACCGTCGAGGCCGCCCTGGCCGCGCCCGCCGAGGGCAAGACCGTCGCCGACGTCATCAGCGAGGAGGCCGCGATCCTCGGCGAGAAGGTCGAGCTCCGTCGCATCCGCCTCGTCACGGGCGAGCAGTTCTCGATCTACCTGCACAAGACGTCGAAGGACCTGCCCCCGCAGGTCGGCGTCGTGCTCGGCTACGCCGGCGACGACGCGGAGACCGCGCGCTCGGTGGCGCAGCACATCTCGTTCGCGAACCCCGAGTACCTCACGCGTGAGGACGTCCCGGCGGACGCGGTCGAGAAGGAGCGTGCCATCGTCGAGCAGATCACGCGCGACGAGGGCAAGCCCGAGGCCGCCCTGCCGAAGATCATCGAGGGTCGCCTCGGTGCCTACTTCAAGCAGGTCGCCCTCCTCGAGCAGCCCTACGCCAAGGACGACAAGGTCTCCGTCGGCAAGGTGCTCTCGGACGCGGGCCTCACGGTGAGCGACTTCGCTCGCTTCAAGGTCGGCGCGTAAGTCGAGGTGAGGGAGTCCGGATCGCACAGGCGATCCGGGCTCCCTCTTCCATGCGCGGATGCCGCCGCCACGTGCCGTGGCCGAGTGGCACGCCGCGCGACATCCGGCACCGGCACTGCATCGGGGCCGGTGAACCACTAGTTTTGACACGGGGACGAAGGGACGGTCGGGGATGACGGAACGCAAGCGCAGGGTGATGCTGAAGCTCTCCGGAGAGGCGTTCGGCGGGGGAGCGCTCGGGGTCAATCCCGACGTCGTGAGCGCACTCGCACGCGAGATCGCGGATGCCGCGCGCACCGTCGAGGTCGCGATCGTGGTCGGCGGCGGCAACTTCTTCCGCGGCGCCGAGCTCTCGCAGCGCGGCATGGACCGCGGTCGCGCGGACTACATGGGCATGCTCGGCACGGTCATGAACTCCCTCGCGCTGCAGGACTTCCTCGAGCAGGCGGGCGCCGAGACCCGCGTGCAGTCGGCGATCTCGATGACGCAGGTCGCCGAGCCCTACATCCCGCGCCGTGCCGAGCGCCACCTCGAGAAGGGCCGGGTCGTCATCTTCGGCGCCGGCGCGGGCCTGCCCTACTTCTCGACCGACACGGTCGCCGCGCAGCGCGCCCTGGAGATCGGCGCCGACGTCGTGCTCGTCGCGAAGAACGGCGTCGACGGCGTCTACTCCGACGACCCGCGCACCAACCCCGACGCCCACAAGATCGACCGCATCAGCTACCAGGAGGCGCTGCAGCGCGGCCTCAAGGTCGTCGACTCGACGGCGTTCAGCCTGTGCATGGACAACGGCATGCCCATGCAGGTGTTCGGCATGGAGCCGAGCGGCAACGTCACCAAGGCCATCCTCGGCACCGAACTCGGCACGGTCGTGAGCAACGGCGTGCCGGTGTCCACTCGATAGACTGTCCCGAGCAGCGAACAGAAGGAGCCCCCGTGATCGCGGATGTACTTTCCGATGCCACCGCACGCATGCACAAGGCCGTCGAAGTCGCCAAGGAGGACTTCGCGACCGTGCGCACGGGGCGGGCGAACCCCCAGCTCTTCCAGAAGATCATGGTGAGCTACTACGGCACGCCGACGCCGCTCTCGCAGCTCGCCTCGCTGCAGAACCCCGAGGCGCGCACACTCGTCGTGACGCCCTACGACAAGAGCGCCCTGAAGGACATCGAGCAGGCGATCCGCGACATGCCGAACCTCGGGGCGAACCCCAACAACGACGGCAACATCATCCGCGTCACCCTGCCCGAGCTCACCGAGGAGCGGCGCCGGGAGTACGTGAAGATCGTGAAGTCGAAGGCCGAGGACGCCCGCGTGTCGGTGCGCAACATCCGTCGCAAGGCGAAGGACGACCTCGACGCCCTGAAGGGCGAGGTCGGCGACGACGAGGTGGCCCGCGGCGAGAAGGAGCTCGAGCACATCACCAAGGCGAACGTCGACGCGATCGACGATGCGCTGAAGCGCAAGGAAGCCGAACTCCTCGAGGTCTGAGGGAGCACGATGTCGGGCGTCCCAGGGGATGACAGGTCGGACGCCGGGGGGCATGAACGGACCTCGCGCGACGAGTTCCGCGCGCAGGTGCAGTCCCGCAAGGCCGACCTCGAGAAGCAGTTCGAGGCGTCGAAGGCGCAGTTCGACCAGGCGCAGGAGAAGATCAAGGCCCGCACGGGCCGCAACCTGATCCTGGCGATCATCATCGGCCTGGCGTTCGGCGGCGTCCTGCTGCTCAGCCTCCTGGTGATCAAGGAGCTGTTCATGCTCTTCGCCGTGGTGCTCTCGGGCTTCGCGGCCTACGAGCTCAGCCAGGCGCTGCGGAAGGGCGAGTACGACGTCCCGCGCATCCCGACGGTGGCCGCCGCGGTCATCGCGGTGCCGATCGCGTACTACGGCGGCGCGAGCGGGCAGCTGCTCGCGGTGCTCGGCGGCATCGTGGTGGTCACGGCGTGGCGGCTCCTCGAGCAGACGGTGCCGTCGCGACGACGCACCGGCGCGAGCCTCCTGCGCGACCTGACGGCCGGCGTCTTCGTGCAGGGGTACGTGACGCTCCTCGCCACGTTCACGGTCGTGCTGACGGCGGCCGAGGGCGGGCAGTGGTGGACCCTCGCGTTCATCATCATCGCGGTCGCCGCCGACGTGGGCGCCTACGCGTTCGGTCTCATGTTCGGCAAGCACAAGATGGCGCCGGTCATCAGCCCGAAGAAGACGTGGGAGGGCTTCGCCGGGGGAGCCGGCGCCAGCCTCGTCGCCGGCGTGCTGCTCTCGCTCTTCATGCTCGGCAACACGTGGTGGTTCGGCCTGATCTTCGGCGTCGCAATCTTCCTCACCGCCACGCTGGGCGACCTCGCCGAGTCCCTCGTGAAGCGCGACATCGGCATCAAGGACATGAGCTCGTGGCTGCCGGGGCACGGCGGCTTCCTCGATCGGCTCGACTCGATCCTGCCGTCGGCGGCGGTTGCGTTCGTGGCCTTCCGGATCTTCGGCTGAGCGTCCGCGATAATGGTGCGGTGGATTCCACCTTCCCTCGCGTCAGAAAGCCTCAGCTGGGATACAACACCGCCCAGGTCGAGGAGTTCCTGCAAGTGGCCCGTCGCGCGTACGACGGCACTGCCCGCCACGACGACCCGCCGCTGTCGTCCGAGCGCATCCGCCTGACCGCGTTCGCGATGCAGAAGGGCGGATACTCCACGGCGCACGTCGATGCGGCGCTCGAGCGACTCGAGGACGCGTTCGCGGCCGAGGAGCGCCAGGTGGCCGCCCGCCTGCACGGCAGCGAAGCGTGGCTCAGCGAGGCGCGCACGACCGCGCAGGTGGTCTCCAACCGGCTCGCACGCCCCGAGGGCCAGCGCTTCGACCGAGTCAGCCCGCTCGCGCTCGGCTACCGGGTGCGCGATGTGGATCGCTTCGCCGACAAGCTCACCCGCTACTTCCGCGACGGATGGCCCATCTCCATCGACGACGTGCGCACGGTGGTCTTCACGACCCAGCGCGGCGGCTACCGCGAGTCGCAGGTCGACCTCGTGCTCGACGCCGTCGTCGACGTCATGCTCGCCGTACGTTGACCTCGGGTTCGACTCCGCGGCGATCGCTCCGATACACTCGACGAATCGTGGGCAGGCATACCGGGAACGAAGCTTCGACGGCACCCGTGCGTCAACCGTCCATCGGCCGTTCCACGACTCCTGCGGCCGCTCCTGCCGCGTCGCGCTCGACCTCGGGCCCCGCACCGCGCACCTCGACGCGCAGCGCCGTCAAGCAGGGCGCGACCGTCGTGTTCGCGTTCGTCGCGTCGGTCAGCTTCCTGCTCGTGAACGTGGTCGACCCGTTCTCGGGCGCCACCGCCTCGCCCGACTTCGCCGAGCGCGGCGAGCGGTTCGGCGGCGCCGAGGTGCAGGCGTTCGACGTCGACGGCGAGTACACGATCGACGTCTCCAAAGAGGGCTACGTCGTCGAGAAGAAGCCCGAGGTGAAGCTCGCGCCCGCCTCGACCTCCGCGTCGAGCGGCTGGGCTCCGCCGGCGATCACCCCCGACCCCGGCTCGGCGCAGGCCTACGCGGCCGGCGCCGTCGCCGCGCGCGGCTGGCCGTCGACCGAGTTCGACTGCCTCGTCGCGCTTTGGAGCAAGGAGTCGGGCTGGCGCGTGAACGCCTACAACGCGTCGAGCGGCGCCTACGGCATCCCGCAGGCCCTGCCCGGGTCGAAGATGGCCACGGCCGGCGCCGACTGGGAGACGAACGCGGCCACGCAGATCGAGTGGGGCCTTGGCTACATCCAGGGCCGCTACGCGGCGCCCTGCGGCGCCTGGGCGCATTCGCAGGACGTCGGCTGGTACTGACGCCTCAGATCCGATCGCTGCGCTGACGTCCGCTCGACGCCATTGCGGTGCGTCGCCGGGCGGGCGGTCGACGAACTGGCGGATGCCGCGCCCCACCTAGACTGGAACCCATGGCACGCTCGAACCGATCACGCGGTCGTGCGGCCCGTGCTCGCGAAGAGCACCCCGAGCTCGACGTGGATCGGCTCACCGCCGGCTGGCGACGCACCGAGGTGCGCGGCGGCCGCGAATGGAACGTGCAGCCCGTCTCGGAGGCGCAGGCCGTGAAGGCCTACGTCTGCCCGGGCTGCGGACTCGAGGTGGCGCCCGGCGTGGCGCACCTCGTCACCTGGCGCGCGGACGGCGTGCTGGGCGACGCCGCCGACCTCGCGGCGCGGCGTCATTGGCACACGCACTGCTGGAGGATCGGCGCCCGGTGAACGCCCCTGACACGACCCCTGTCGACATCCGCGCCGGAGTCGAGCTGCCCGCGGTCCGCGAGGAGATCGAGCTGCACACGGCCGACGGCCTGCGCCTCGTGGGCGAGCTCGCCACCCCGGTCGACCGCCCGCCGGTCGCGACCCTCGTCACGTTGCATCCGCTGCCCACCGCCGGCGGCTTCATGGACTCGCACATCCTCCGCAAGGCCGCGGCGCGGCTGCCCGCGCTGGCCGACCTCGCGGTGCTGCGGTTCAACACGCGCGGCACGTCGTCGCCACGCGGCACGAGCGAGGGCGCGTTCGGCGAGGGCGTGGCCGAGCGGGCCGACGTGGCCGCGGCGATGGACTTCGTCGCGGCGCGAGGACTGCCGAACCCGTGGCTCGTCGGCTGGTCCTTCGGCACCGAGCTCGCACTGAAGTACGGGCTGGAGCACGGCATCGCGGGCGCGATCCTCCTGTCGCCGCCGTTGCATCGCACGACCGACGAGGAGCTGCGTCGCTGGAACGGCTCGGCCGCGCCGATCGTCGCGGTCATCCCCGAGCACGACGACTACCTGAAGCCCGACCAGGCCGAGGAGCGCTTCGCGGTGCTGCCCCGGCTCCGTCGCGTCGACGTCGCCGGCGGCAGGCACCTCTGGGTGGGGGAGTCGCAGACGCGTCGGGTGCTCGACGAGATCGTGGCGGCCGTCAACCCCTCGGCGCTGCCGCTGCCCACGACGTGGCCGCCCGGGCCCGCCACCGCGACGCAGGCACCTCCGGCGGGCTGAGGTGGTCTGAGTCGTCGTCGCCGAGTCGGGCTTCGACGCCCCTCGGCGGGGTCCGCCGCGCCGCTCAGAGCTCGTTCTGGCGCGGGATCACGACCTGCTTGATGATGAGCAGGAACGACGCGGCGACCGGGATGGCGATGAGGGCGCCGAGGATGCCGAGCAGCGCACCGCCGGCCAGCGCCGCGATGACGACGAGCGCGCCGGGCACCTTGACGGCCCGGTTCATGATGCGCGGGCTCAGGACGTAGGCCTCGACCTGCATGTAGACCAAGTAGTAGATCGCCGCCACGAGGGCCGTGACGGGCGAGCCGAGCCCCGGGATGAGGCAGACCAGCACGATGATCACCGAGCCCGTCACCGTGCCGACGAGCGGCACCAGCGAGAACAGGAACGCGATGAACGCGAGCACCGCCGGGAACGGGGCCTGGATGATCGACAGGAAGATGAAGCTCAGCACGCCGTTGACCGCCGCGAGCGACACCTGCCCGGCCACGTATCGGCCGACCGACTGCGTGATCTGCTCGGTGAGGTCGGCGAACCGCTCGCGACGTGAGGCCGGCACGAGCTGGTAGGTGGCGCGCTTCATGCTGTTCAGCGACGCGGCGAAGTACAGCGTGAGGATGAACACGATCACGACGGCGAAGAGGCCGGCGCCGATCGCGACCGCGACCTGCAGCACGCCGCCGGCGAGCTCGCTGAGCTTCTCGGGGTTCGTGACGAACTCGTTCACCGCGGTGGTGACCTGGCGGCTGATCTCGTCGACCTGGACCTGCGGGAACTGCTCCTGCAGGCTCTCGATCCAGTCCTGTGAGTTCACGCGCGCCACGATGAACGGGATCTCGTCGACGAGCTGGCTCACCTGGTCGACCACGATGGGCACCACCGCGAGCACGAGGGCTGCGACGACGAGGCCGACGGCGGTCATCACGATGAGGATCGCGGACCAACGCGGAAGCCCCCGGCGCTCGAGCCAGCTGATCGCCGGATCGAGGCCGAGGGCCAGGAAGAGTGCCGCGCCGATGTAGGCGATGATCGTCGAGAGGCTCGCGATCGACATGAGGATGAGCAGGCCGACCCCGACCCCGAGCGTTCCGATGAGGCCGATGCGGAACGCGTTCTGGATCTTCATGGGGCCGGCCGCCCGTCGGCTCAGCGGTTGTCCGCAGCCACCTGCTCGGCCTGGGTGAGCACGCCGCGGAGGCTCTCGAAGTAGCCCGCGACCGCGTCGCGCTCGATCTTGATCTGGGAGAGGCGGTCCTCGGCGTCGGCCACGAGCGCACGCGTGCGCTCCTCGGCGTCGGCGATGAGCTTGCGCGCCTGGTCGTGCGCGGCGGCCACGCGGTCGCGGGCCTCCTCGTCGGCCTTGTCGCGGACCACGGCGATCTCGCTGCGCACCTTCGCCTCGAGCCGGTCGGCCTCGGCGCGGGTCTCCGCCGTGCGCGAGCTCGTCTCGGCGAGCTCGGCGTTCGCCTCGTCGAGGAACTTCTGGGTCTGCGCCGTCGCCTCCTGCTGGGCGGCGAGGAGCTCCTGCTCGGCCTCGTCGCGCTTGGTGGCGAGCTCGGCCTCGAGGTCGAGGCGGGCCTTCTCGACCTCGCGACGCAGGCGATTGACCTCGTGCGTGGTCTTCTTGCGCATCGCGGTGAGCTGGTTGTCGAGGTCGATGCGCGACTGCTCGGACTCCGCCTCGAAGTCGGCGCGGGCCTGCTCCTGCTCGAGGGCGAGGTCGGCGCGCATCTGGTCGAGGTCGGCGGCGTGCTTGGCGCGGATGCGCTCGAGCTCGTGCTTGAGCTTCAGGCGCGCGGCCTCGGCCTCGCGCTCACGGTCGACCTTGGCCTGCTCCTGCTGCTGCGCGAGCTGGGCACGGCCGCCCTCGAGTTCCTTGTCGAGGTCGGCGCGGGCCTGCTCGAGCTCGTGCACGAGGGCGGCGCGGCGCTCGGTGATCTCGGCCTCGATGTCGGCGCGACCCTCTGCGGACTCGCGCTCGAGGTCGAGACGCGACTGCTCGGTCTCGCGGGCCAGGTCGATGCGGGCCTGCTCGGTCTCCTTGGCGAGCTCGGCGCGAGCCCGGTCGAGCTCGATGGCGACCTCGGCGCGCGTCTGCTCGGTCTCCTGCGCGAGGCCGGCGGCGGTCGCGCGCGCCTCGTTCGCCTCGGTGTTCGCAGCGACCAGGATCTCGGATGCCTTGCGCTCGGCCGACGACACGGCGGCCGACGCCTCGCGCTTCGCGCTGGAGCGGGCCTCTGCGGCCTCGGTGGCGACGGCCCCGCGGATCGAGGCGGCGTCGCGCGCGGCCTCCTGCCGGAGCTGCTCGCTCGACTCGTGCGCGCGGGAGACCATGTCGTCGACCTCGGCGCGGGCGTTCTCGAGCAGGCGGTTGGCCTGCGCGCGCGCCTCGGTGAGGGTGCGCTCGGCGAGCTCGTGGGCGTCGGAGCGCATGAGGTGCGCCTCGTCTTCAGCGGCGCGACGCAGCTTCTCGGCGTCGATGTCGGCCTGCGCGATGAGGCGGGTGGACTGCTCCTCGGCGACTCGGAGCGTGTTCTCGAGCTTGGTGCCGAGGCCCGAGAACGTGGGGCTGCCGACCTCCTCGAGCTCGGCGGTCAGCTCCTCGATGCGGGCGAGCAGGCGCTTGTTCTCCTTGCCCTGCTCGGCGAGCTGGTTGTTCGTGTTGATGACGTCGCGACGGAGCCCATTGATGCTCTTGTCGACCTCGTCCTTGTCGTATCCGCGGAACACCTGCGTGAACTCGGTCTCTTCGACGGCCATTCTTCCTCCGGGCTCTGTCCCGCGTTCGTGGGGGCTCGTGCGGGATGTGTCGATTGTAGAGGCACGCGGCATCCGCCGTGCGCGTCGTGCACAGGCGCCGAGGGGTGCGCGAGCCGACCGACGGTGGTGGACGGGCGGCCGACCCGACGCTCAGGAGGTGGTTAGGAACCTCCCAGACACCGCCGGTAGTGTGGGGTGTCTTTGTTCGAAGCCGCTCCCTGGCGGCACCGGAGGTAACGTTCGTGCGATTCGCCCTGGCAATCGTGGCATTCTTCGCCGCGGCCGTGATGATCGGGTTCGGCATCGCCCAGCGCACCGTCTTCCTCGAGCCCGACCGCGTCTCGCTGTCGACCGAGATCGAGGACGAGGCCGCGTACACGGTGATCGATCCCCAGGCCCTCGGGGCGCATCCCGGCAAGCAGACGATCACGGTCTCGGGATCCGACGCGGTCTTCGTCTCGTACGGCCGCAGCTCCGACGTGGCGGCGTGGATCGGCGACGAGCCCTACGTCGTGGTCGGCTACGACGCCGAGGCTGACGAGTTCACGAGCGAGGTCGTCGAGCCCGAGTCGACGGATGCCGCGACCGACGGCACGGCCACGGCGACGCCGCCGGCCACCGAGCCGGTCGCTCCGGCCGTGCCCGATCCCGCGGCGTCCCCCGTCGGCTCCGACCTCTGGCTCGACGAGTTCACCGGCGAGAACGAGGTCACGACCACGATCGACGTGCCCGACGACATCTCGGTGCTGCTCGCCAGCGACGGCACCGCGCCCGCGCCGAACGACCTCGCGATCGCCTGGCCGCTCGACAACGCCACGCCGTGGGCCGGCCCGCTGATCCTCGGCGGCGCCCTCGTCTTCGGCCTCGGCATCGCGCTGCTGGTCTCCGGCTTCGTGCACCACCGCCGGTCGCGCGGGCCGCGACGCAACCGGGGCAAGCTCCCCAGCGCGCCGAAGCCCTCGCGCCGCAATCAGGTCACGAGCGGCGGCCGCCGGTCCATCAGCCGTGCGAAGCGGGTAGCGATCGTGCCGCTCGTCGCGATCCCGGCGCTCGCGCTGAGCGCGTGCTCGGCCGACTACTGGCCGACGTTCGATGCGGCTCCGGCGTCGACGGCGCCCGCGACCGAGACTCCCGCGCCCACGGGGGAGGCCGAGGCGCCCGCGGAGTCCGAGGAGATGGAGCCCGCCGTCACGGTGCCGCAGATGGAGCGGATCATGCGCTCGATCGCCGTCTCGACGAACGAGGCCGACGAGGCGCGCGACGGCGCTGCGCTCCCGGCGCGGTTCACCGGACCGGCCCTCGAGGCGCGCCAGGCGAACTACACGATCCGCAACACGCTGCCCGACCAGCCCGGGCCCACGCCGATCCCCGCCGCGCCGCTCACGCTCACGCTGCCGCAGCAGGTCGCCGGATGGCCGGCCTCGGGTCGCACGGTGCTGACGATCGCGACCAACGGCGACGACCCCACGGTCGCGCCGACCGCGCTCGTGCTGCAGCAGGTCGCCCCCCGCGACAACTACAAGATCGCCTACGCGATGTCGCTCGCGCCCGACGCCGACGTGCCCGAGGTGGCGCCCGCGTCGATCGGCGCCCCGCTCATCTCGCCCGAGTTCAAGGGCCTGGTGCTGCCGCCCGGCCAGGTCGCAGCGGCCTACGCCGACGTGCTGCTGCAGGGCGACGCGTCCCAGTACGCCACGCTGTTCGACCCCGAGGGCGACGTGCTGCGCGAGCAGCTCGGCGTCACGGGCCAGCAGGCGATCAACGACGCGCTGCCAGCCACTGCGGACATCACGTTCTCGAACGTCGTCGGCGAGAGCCCCGTCGTCGCGCTCGCGACGAACGACTCCGGCGCCCTCGTGACCGCCTCGATCGAGCAGACCGAGAAGGTCACCCCGAACGACGGCGGCACCATCGGATTCGAGGCCGGCGCGCCGGGCGCGGCGCTGTCGGGCTTCACCGAGAAGAGCGCCAGGGGCGTGCAGCGCGTCATCGGCGTGCAGCTGCTGTTCTACGTGCCGAGCGTCGGCTCAGACGAGCAGATCCGGCTCCTCGGGTGGTCCGAGAGCCTGATCGGAGCATCGGAGGTACCGTGACCGACCCCACCCCGACCGGCGGCCTCCGCGGAGCCGTCGACCTCTCGGCGCTCGTGCAGCGCCAGCAGCCGCAGCCGGCGGCGGCAGGCGGCGACGCGACGGGCGACCAGGTCGTCTTCGCGACGGATGACGCGAGCTTCGGCTCCACGCTGGAGCTGTCGCGCACCGTCCCGGTCGTCGTCGTGCTCTGGGCCACGTGGAGCGAGCAGTCGACCGAGCTCGTCGGCACCCTCGAGCGCCTCGTGCGCGCACGCGAGGGGCGCCTCGTGCTCGCCGCCGCCGAGGCCGATCGCAGCCCGCAGCTCGTGCAGGCGTTCCAGGCGCAGGCCATCCCCACGGTCGTGGCGGTCGTCGCCGGCCAGCCCGTGCCGCTCTTCGCCGGCGTGCAGCCCGACGACGTGATCGACCAGGTGTTCGACCAGCTGCTCGAGCTCGCCGGCCAGCACGGCGTCACGGGTCGCATCGACGCCGAGACGGGGTCCGAGGGCGCCGAGCCCGCCGAGCCCGTCGAGGAGCCGCTCCCGCCGCTGCACCAGGAGGCGTACGACGCGATCGAGCGTGGCGACTACGAAGCCGCCGCGAACGCCTACCGCACGGCGATGGCGCAGGATCCCCGCGACGAGCTCGCCGTGGCGGGCCTCGCGCAGGCCAACCTCCTCGGGCGCCTGCAGGGCAAGACGCTCGACGCCATCCGGAACACCGCGGCATCCGCCCCCGACGACCTCGACGCCCAGCTCGACGTCGCCGACCTCGACGTCTCGGGCGGCCACGTCGACGATGCGTTCGACCGGCTGCTGTCGCTGTTCCCGAAGCTCGACGGCGACGGGAAGAAGCGCGTGCGCGAGCGCCTCGTGGAGCTGTTCGAGGTCGTCGGCACCGAGGACCCCCGCGTCACCGCGGCCCGGCGCCGCCTGGCCAACCTGCTCTTCTAGCCCACGCGCCTCACTCGTCGATCGTGAACCACACGGCCGCGAGCGGCGGCAGCGTGAAGACGCCCGACGCCGGCCGGCCGGCCCAGGGGTCGTCGGTCGCCTCGACGCCGCCGAGGTTGCCGACGCCCGAGCCACCGAACTCCGCGGCATCCGAGTTCAGCAGTTCGCGCCAGCGACCCGCCCTCGGGAGCCCGAGCCGGAAGCCCTCGTGCGGCCGACCGGCGAAGTTCACGGCGCAGAGGAGCGGCCGCCGGTCGCGGTCGTAGCGCAGGAACGCGATGACGTTCTCGGATGCCGCGCCGCCCTCGACCCACTCGAAGCCGGAGGAGTCGTCGTCGAGCTGCCAGAGCGCCGGCTGCTCGCGGTAGGTGCGGTTGAGCGCGCCGACGAACTCGGCGAGCTGCTTGTGCGTCGGCTGGTCGAGGATCCACCAGTCGAGCCCGCGCTCCTCGCTCCACTCCGAGAGCTGCCCGAACTCCTGGCCCATGAACAGCAGCTGCTTGCCCGGGTGCGCCCACATGTACGAGAGGTACGCGCGCACGTTCGCGAGCTGCTGCCAGTGGTCGCCCGGCATCTTGCGCAGCAGCGATCCTTTGCCGTGCACGACCTCGTCGTGGCTGATCGGCAGGATGAAGTGCTCGCTGAACGCGTAGAGGAACGAGAACGTCAGGTCGTGGTGGTGGTACGAACGGTACATCGGGTCCTTCTCGATGTACTGGAGCGTGTCGTGCATCCACCCCATGTTCCACTTGTAGCCGAAGCCCAGGCCGCCCGAGCTCGTGGGGGCGGTGACGCCCGGCCAGCTCGTCGACTCCTCGGCGATCATGACGATGCCCGGGTTGCGCTTGTACGCCGTCGCGGTGGCCTCCTGCAGGAACCCGATCGCCTCGAGGTGCTCGCGGCCGCCGTGGATGTTCGGCAGCCACTCGCCGTCCTCGCGCGAGTAGTCGAGGTACAGCATCGACGCGACGGCGTCGACGCGCAGCCCGTCGACGTGCATCTCCTCGAGCCAGAACAGCGCGTTGGCCACGAGGAAGTTGCGCACGCGCGGGTTGCCGTAGTCGAAGACGTACGTGCCCCAGTCCTTCTGCTCGCCGCGCCGCGGATCGGCGTGCTCGTAGAGCGCCTCGCCGTCGAAGCGCGCGAGCGCCCAGTCGTCCTTCGGGAAGTGCCCGGGCACCCAGTCCATGATCACGCCGATGCCGGCCTGGTGCAGCCGGTCGATGAGGTGCTTGAGGTCGTCGGGAGAGCCGAAGCGGCTGGTCACGGCGAAGTAGCCGGTCACCTGGTAGCCCCACGAGCCGCCGAACGGATGCTCCGCGAGGGGCATGAACTCGACGTGCGTGTAGCCCAGCCACTGGACGTACTCGATCAGCTCGTCGGCCACGTCGCGGTATCCGCGCCCGGGCCGCCAGGACCCGAGGTGCAGCTCGTAGATGCTCATCGGCTCGTTGTGCGGGTTCACCCGGGTGCGCCGCGACATCCAGTCGCCGTCGGCCCAGTCGTGCGAGCTCGTGCTGACGACCGACGCGGTCGCGGGCGCCACCTCCGCCTGCCGCGCCATCGGATCGGCCTTCATGATCCACTCGCCCCAGGCGGTAAGGATCTCGAACTTGTAGACCGTGCCGGGCTCGAGGTCGGGAACGAACAGCTCCCAGATGCCCGCGGAGCCCATGCTGCGCATGGCGTGGCCCGCGCCGTCCCACCGGTTGAACTCGCCGACGACGCGCACGGCGCGAGCTCGCGGGGCCCACACGGTGAAGCTCGTGCCGCGCACGCCCGAGCCGACGCCCCAGTGCTCGCGGTAGTGCGCGCCGAGGACGCGCCAGAGCTCCTCGTGGCGTCCCTCGCCGATGAGGTGCAGGTCGAGCTCGCCGATGGTCGGGGCGAACCGGTAGGGGTCGTCGCTCGTCCACTCGTCGTCGCCGTAGGCGGCCCGGATGCGGTAGTCGACGGGGCCGAAGTCGCCGGCGCCCGCCCAGATGCCGTGGCCGACGTGCTCCAGCTCGAGCGCGCCGCCGCCGTCGAGGAGCGCCTCGACGCGGTCGGCGAGCGGGCGCCTGGTGCGGATCACGGTGTGGGAACCGGGGGATCCGGCGAGGTCGAACCCGTGCTGGCCGAGCACCGCGTGCGGGTCGAAGGAGCGGCCCTCGGCGATCGCGGCGAGCTCGCCGTCGGCGACGACGGGGCCGGTACGCGGCATCCGCTCGGTCATCGCGACCCCCGCACGACGTGCAGCACGTGGGCCGGTCTCGTGAAGGCGTCGAGCCGCACGTAGTTCGCATCGCCCCAGTCCCAGCGGTGCCCGGTGACGAGGTCCTCGACCTCGAAGCGGGATCCGGGCTCGAGCCCGATGGCGGCGAGGTCGAGGTGCACGGTGGTCTCCCTCACGGAGTGCGGGTCGACGTTGGCGACCACGATGATCGTGTCGGCGACGCCGTCGTGGGTGAAGCGCCCGTCGAGGTGCTTCGAGTACACGAGCACCGAGTCGTCCTCGCTGCCGTGGAACCGGATGTTGCGCAGCTGCCCGAGCGCGGGGTGGTCGGCGCGGATGCGGTTGAGGATGCCCAGGTAGAGCGCGAGCGAACGGCCCTCCTTCTCGGCGGCCGCGAAGTCGCGCGGCTTGTACTCGTACTTCTCGTTGTCGATGGCCTCCTCGGCGCCGGGCCGGGCGACCGACTCGAACAGCTCGAAGCCTGCGTAGACGCCCCAGAGCGGCGCGGCGGTCGCGGCCACGGTGGCGCGCACCGTGAATGCCGCCGGGCCACCGAACTGCAGGTACTCGGTGAGGATGTCGGGGGTGTTCACGAACAGGTTCGGCCGCATGAAGTCCGCCGTGTCCTGCGACACCGAGGTCAGGAACTCCTCGAGCTCCTGCTTCGTGTTCCGCCAGGTGAAGTACGAATAGGACTGCTGGAAGCCCACCATCGCGAGCGCCTGCATCATCGCGGGGCGCGTGAACGCCTCGGCGAGGAACACCACGTCGGGATCCTCGGCGTTCACGGTTCCGATGAGGCGCTCCCAGAACGCGAGGGGCTTCGTGTGCGGGTTGTCGACGCGGAAGATGCGGACGCCCTGCTTGATCCAGTGCCGCACGATGCGCAGCACCTCGTCGTAGATCCCCTCGGGGTCGTCGTCGAAGTTGACCGGGTAGATGTCCTGGTACTTCTTCGGCGGGTTCTCCGCGTAGCGGATGGTGCCGTCGGGCAGCTGCGTGAACCAGTCGGGATGCTCCGCCACCCACGGGTGGTCGGGGGAGGCCTGCAGGGCGAGGTCGAGCGCGACCTCGATGCCGAGGGCGGATGCGCGGCGCACGAAGGCACGGAAGTCGGCGAGCGTGCCGAGGTCGGGATGGATCGCGTCG
This sequence comes from Agromyces sp. NPDC004153, assembly GCF_053603635.1. NCBI lineage: Bacteria > Bacillati > Actinomycetota > Actinomycetes > Micrococcales > Microbacteriaceae > Agromyces > Agromyces sp. NPDC004153. Next base: position 627,573 of record NZ_JBSGFY010000002.1, on the reverse strand, counting down.
TGGCCGCCTTCTGCGGCGCCGATCGCCCATGGCGATCCCGGATCCTGGGGGCCCGGGTCGAGCGTGTTGTTGCGGCCCTTGCGGTTCGTGACGCCGATGGGGTGGATCGGCGGCAGGTACACGACGTCGAAGCCCATGGCGGCGACGCCGTCGAGGCGCTTCGCGGCCGTGCGGAACGTGCCGCTCTTCCAGCGACCGTCGCGGAACCGCTTCGCACCCTCCGAGCGGGGGAAGAACTCGTACCAGGCGCCGACTCCGGCACGGCGGCGCTCCACCAGGATCTCGTGCTCGGGCGTGTCGCTCGTGAGCTTCGCGAGCGGCCAGCCGGCGAACAGGCCGAGCACCGGCGAGTCGACGAGGGCGCGGCGCTCTGCCGGCGACATCGTGTCGTCGCGCAGGGCAGTCGCCAGCGACGCGAGCCGGCGACGGGCGGCGACGGGTCGCGCCTTCTCGTCGGCGGCGCGATCCAGGAGGCGCGCGCCGATCTCGTACATGAGCTCGACGTCGACGCCCGCGTCCACCTTCAGGGCGGCGTCGTGCCGCCAGGTGGCGATCTCGTCGTCGAAGCCCCTGACGTGCCAGCGCCAGACGCCGCGCTCGTCGAGGAGCACCTGCGCCTCCCACCGGTCGGTGCCGGCCGTCAGCGGCGACATCCGCTCGTGGCGAACGGTGCCCGACGGGCTCGTGATCACGAGCATCGCGCCGACCTGGTCGTGGCCCTCGCGGAAGACCGTGGCCCGGAACGGCACGACCTCGCCCTCGTACGCCTTGGGTCTCCACCGCCCGTCGGGGAGGGCTGGGGTGACCCGGGTCACCGGGATGCGGCCGGCCTGCACTGCGTGGGTCGTCACGCTCCGACCGTAGCGCGGAATGGGCATCCGCGTCGCGGGGTTGCCCGTTCACACATTCGACACGCGTCCGACTTAGGGTGGAGCGCGTGAAGCCCATCCGCAAGTTCACCGTCCGGGCCGTGGTGCCCGGCTCGCTCTCCGCACTCGAGGAGCTCGCCGGCAACCTCCGCTGGTCGTGGCACGAGCCGACGAAGCGCCTGTTCGAGCACATCGATCCCGAGCTCTGGCGCACGTCGCGGCGCGATCCGGTGGCCTTCCTCGGCGAGGTCGACCCGGCCCGCCTCGACCGGCTCGCGGCCGACGACGGGTACGTCGAGTGGGCCGAGCGCGAGCGGGCCGGTCTTCGCGAGTACCTCTCGGAGCCGCGCTGGTTCCAGTCGCTCGGCACGGATGCCCCGCGGCTCGTCGCGTACTTCTCGCCCGAGTTCGGCATCACCGCGGCGCTGCCGCAGTATTCGGGCGGACTCGGCATCCTCGCGGGCGACCACCTGAAGGCGGCATCCGACCTCGGCGTGCCGCTGCTCGGCGTCGGCCTGTTCTACAAGGCCGGCTACTTCTCGCAGTCGATCTCGCCCGACGGCTGGCAGCAGGAGCGGTACCCGGTGCTCGACCCCGACGGCCTCCCGCTCTCGGTGCTGCGCCGCCCCGACGGCTCGCCCGTGCAGGTCACGCTCGCCCTGCCCGACGACGCCGCGCTGCACGCCCGTGTGTGGAAGGCAGCGGTCGGGCGGATCACGCTGCTCCTGCTCGACACCGACATCCCCGCGAACGACGACGAGCTGCGCTCGGTCACCGATCGCCTGTACGGGGGCGGCGGCGAGCACCGCCTGCTCCAGGAGCTGCTGCTCGGCGTGGGCGGCGCGCGCGCCGTGCGCGCCTACACCGAGCTGAGCGGCGGCCCCGCACCCGACGTGTTCCACATGAACGAGGGCCACGCCGGCTTCCTGGGGCTCGAACGCATCGCGACCCACATCGCCGAGGGGCGCTCGTTCGCCGAGGCGCTGCAGCTCGTGCGCGCCGGCACCGTGTTCACGACCCACACGCCCGTGCCCGCGGGCATCGACCGGTTCGATCGCGGCCTCGTGGAGCGCTACCTCACCAGCTCGCTGCTGCCCGGCGTCGATCCCGCCGACGCGCTCGCGCTGGGCGTGGAGCCCGGCGCCGACCCGGCGACGAGCCCGTTCAACATGGCGGTCATGGGCCTGCGGCTCGCGCAGCGCGCGAACGGCGTGTCGAAGCTGCACGGCCAGGTCAGCCGCCGGATGTTCGGCGACCTCTGGCCCGGGTTCGACGCCGACGACGTGCCGATCGCCTCGATCACGAACGGCGTGCACGCGCCCACGTGGACCGATCCCGCGCTCATCGGGCTCGCGGAGTCCCGGCTCGGCACGGGCGACACCGAGCACGCCGACTGGAACAGCGCCGCATTGAGCGATGGCGAGCTCTGGGCGGTCAAGCGCGGCATGCGCCTGCAGCTCGTGGAGGACGCGCGGCGGCGGCTTCGCGCGGCGTGGGCGGAGCAGCATGCGGGCAGCCAGGCGCCCTCGTGGGTCTCGCGCGTGCTCGACCCCGACACGCTCACGGTCGGCTTCGCGCGACGCGTGCCGACGTACAAGCGCCTCACCCTCATGCTCAGCGACCCCGAGCGCCTGAAGGCGATCCTCACGAACCCCGAGCGACCCGTGCAGTTCGTCATCGCCGGCAAGTCGCACCCCGCCGACGATGAGGGCAAGCGCCTCATCCAGCAGTTGGTGCAGTTCGCGCAGCAGCCCGAGCTCCGCGAGCGCATCGTCTTCCTGCCCGACTACGACATGGGCATGGCCGAGCTGCTCTACCCCGGATGCGACGTGTGGCTCAACAACCCGCTGCGCCCGCTCGAGGCGTGCGGCACGTCGGGCATGAAGGCCGCCATGAACGGCGCCCTGAACCTGTCGATCCTCGACGGCTGGTGGGCCGAGTACGCGGGCGACGACTACGGCTGGGTCATCCCGTCGGCGGATGCCGCGGGCGATGCCGGCGAGCGCGACGCCCTCGAGGCGGCCGCCCTCTACGAGCTCCTCGAGCACCGCGTCGCGACCCGGTACTACGAGCGCGACGGCGACGGCGTGCCCGTGGAGTGGGTGCGCCGCGTGCGGCAGACCCTGACGACCCTCGCGCCCGAGCTCGGCGCCGACCGCATGGTGCGCCAGTACGTCGAGGAGCTGTACCGCCCGGCGGCCGAGCAGGCCGCCCGCGTCGAGGCCGACGGCGACCGCGGCGCACGCGAGCTCGCGGCGTTCGGCGCTCGCGTCCGCACCTCCTGGCCGAAGGTGCAGGTCGTGCACGTCGAGTCGGGCGGCGTCGAGTCGCCGCACGTCGGCGACGAGCTGAACCTCCGCGCCTACGTGGAGCTCGACGGGCTCGCCCCCGACGATGTCGCGGTCGAGGTCGTGTACGGCCGGAGCCGCAGCGACGAGTCGATCGAGGGCGTGCGCCGCACGACCCTCGAGCCCGACCGGTCGACGGATGCCGCGAGCGCGTCGGGTCCGCGCCTGTACACGGGCACCGTGGTGCTCGACCGCGCCGGCGCATTCGGGTACACGGTGCGCGTGGTTCCGCGGCATCCGCTGCTCACGTCGCCCGCGGAGCTCGGGCTCGTCGCCGTCGCGGGGTGAGACCCGGTCCCCGAGCTCGTCGAAGGGGACCCCCGCCGTGGTGCTCGCATCGACGGGCTCAGCGGGCAGGGAAGTCAGCGCCCGCGGGCGATCGGCGCGTAGCGGCCGCCGGTGATGGCGAGCAGGTCGTCGGGCGCGAGCTCGAGGTCGAGGCCCCGACGGCCGCCCGAGACGAGGATCGTCTCGCAGAGGATCGCGGACTCGTCGAGGACGGTCGGCAGCGCGGTCTTCTGGCCGATCGGGCTGATGCCCCCCACGACGTAGCCGGTCTTGCGCTCGGCGACCGCCGGGTCGGCCATCTCGGCGCGCTTGCCGCCGAGCGCCTGCGCGAGCGCCTTGAGGTCGAGCTGCTGCGCGACCGGGACGATGCCCACCGCGAGCGCGCCGTCGACGTTCGCGAGCAGGGTCTTGAACACCCGGTCGGGGTCGATGCCGAGCTTCTCGGCCGCCTCGAGTCCGTACGCGGCGGCACGGGGGTCGTGCTCGTAGGCGTGCGCGGTGAAGGCGACGCCGGCGTGGGTGAGGGCGACGGTCGCGGGCGTGCCCGCCGAGGCATCCGCTCGCTTGGCCATCAGGCGTCGGCCTCGGAAGCGCGTGCGGCGCGCGGCGTCGTCCGCTCGCCGTCGGCGCGGAACAGGTGCATCGACAGCGGCGGGATCGCGAGCACATCGCCCGGCGCGTGCACGGTCGGGTCGTCGATCGGCTCCTCGCCGGCCGAGTCCCAGAGCCGCGAATAGCCCGTGACGCCCTCGTGGTCGGGCAGCACGACCTCGGTCGACTCCTCGTGCGCGTGCACGACGAGCAGGATGCGGTTGAACGCCTCGAACTCGGGCGTCGACGCGGCGAGGAACTGGAGCGTGCGCTGCTCGGGCGAGTTCCAGTCGTCGATGGTCATCGTGGTGCCCTCGGCGTTGAACCAGTCCATCTGCGACGCGCTCGGGATCGTCTCGCCGAAGCGCCCGAACCGCACCGGACGCAGCGCGGGGTTCTCGGCACGCAGTCGCAGCAGCCGCCGAACGGTCGCGAGCAGGCCCGCGTCGCGCTCGTCATCGCGCCACGAGAGCCAGGTGAGCTCCGAGTCGTGGCAGTAGGCGTTGTTGTTGCCGCGCTGGCTGCGGCCGTACTCGTCGCCGGCCGTGATCATCGGCACGCCGGCCGAGAGCAGCAGAGTGCCGAGCAGGTTCCGGATGCTGCGCCGGCGCGCCGTGAGGACGGCCGGGTCGTCGGTGTCGCCCTCGACGCCGTGGTTGTACGAGTTGTTGTGGTCGGCGCCGTCGCGGTTCTGCTCGCCGTTGCCGAGGTTGTGCTTCATGTCGTACGCGGTGAGGTCGGCGAGCGTGAAGCCGTCGTGCGCGGTCACGAAGTTCAGGCTCGCGAGCGGGCCGCGCTCCTGTGAGAAGGTGTTCGAGGAACCGGCGAGTCGCGTCGCGAAGCGGCCGATGCCGCTGCCCGCCGAGCCCGTCTCGCGTTCGCGGCGCAGGTCGCCGAGCCAGAAGTCGCGCATCCGGTCGCGGTAGCGGTCGTTCCACTCGGTGAAGCCCGCGGGGAAGTTGCCGGTCTGCCAGCCGCCCGGGCCGACGTCCCACGGCTCGGCGATGAGCTTCGAGGCGCCGATCACCGGATCCTCGAGCATGCCGCGCAGCAGCGGGTGGTCGGGCGTGTAGGCACCGTGGTCGTCGCGTCCGAGGGTGGCGGCGAGGTCGAGCCGGAAGCCGTCGACCTGGAGCTCCTCGGCGAAGTAGCGCATCGATTCGAGCACGAGCTCCTGCGGCGCTGCGTGCCCGAAGTCGAGGGTGTTGCCGCATCCGGTGGTGTCGACGTAGCGGCCGTGCGCGTCGTGCCGGTAGTACGACGCGTTGTCGATGCCGCGGAACGAGTACGTCGGGCCACGACGGCCCTCCTCGGCGGTGTGGTTGTACACGACGTCGAGCACGACCTCGAGCCCCGCCTCGTGCAGCCGGCGCACCATGCCCGCGAACTCGCGCCGCACCGCGTGCGCGCCCGCCGCCTGCGCCGCGGCGGTCGCATAGGGTGCGTGCGCCGCGAAGAAGCCGAGCGTGTTGTAGCCCCAGTAGTTGGGGCGACCCTGGCGCACGAGCCGCTCCTCGGAGACGAACGCCTGCGCGGGCAGCAGCTCGACGGTCGTGACGCCGAGGCTCGTGAGGTACTCGAGCGAGGCGTCGTGCGCGAGCCCGGCGTAGGTGCCGCGCAGCGGCTCGGGGATCGCCGTGTTGAGCTTGGAGAATCCGCGCACGTGCGCCTCGTAGACGACGGTGTGGTCGAGCGGGACGCGCGGCTTGGCCGTGCCCGTCCAGTCGAAGCCGTCGTCGACGAGCGAGCGCATCGCCACGCCGCGCCACGATCCGTCGGCCGCGGCGGTGAGGCCGCGCGCGTACGGGTCGAGCAGCGTGTGCACCGGGTTGAAGGCGTGCTCGACGCCCGCGGGCCCATCGACGCGCAGTCCGTAGCGCGCGCCCGGCACGAGCTTCGCCGAGCGGCCCTCCCACACCCCGTGCTCGTCGCGCGCGAGCGGCGTGCGCTCGACCGCCCAGTCGAGGTCGCCGTCGGCGAACACCACCAGGTCGATCGACGTCGCGTGCGCGGACCAGACCCGGATGACACCGCCCTCCGCGCCCGTCCGGACGCCGAGGTCGTGCAGGGGGCCGGACGCGGACATGCGATCTACAGTAGTTCGTAGTGCAAGCGCTCCCACGCGCGGACGTGACGTGCCGCGCACGGGCCCGAGCGGGGGAGGAGGTCCGCAGATGGTCTACCTCGACCACGCCGCGACCACCCCCATGCGGCCCGAGGCGATCGCAGCGCTGACGTCGGCGCTCGCCGTGGTCGGCAACCCCTCGTCGATCCACAGCGCGGGCCAGCAGGCCAAGCGGCTGCTCGAGGAGACCCGCGAGCGCATCGCCGCGACGCTCGGCGCCGACGCCATCGAGGTGGTCTTCACGGGGAACGGCACCGAGGCCGTGAACCTCGCGATCAAGGGGCTGTGGTGGAGCCGCCGGGCGTCAGCGCCGGCCGGTCGTCCGCGGTCGCGCATCCTCGTCCCGGCGGGGGAGCACCACGCCACCCTCGACACGATCGAGTGGCTCGCGACGCACGAGGGCGCCGAGATCGACGAGGTGCCGCTCGACGGACTGGGGCGGCTGCGGCTCGACCTGCTCGAGGCCGAGCTCGCCCGCGACGCGGCATCCGTGGCGCTCGTGACCATGCTGTGGGCCAACAACGAGGTGGGCACGATCCAGCCCGTCGAGGAGGTCGCCCGCCTCACGGCGCGCGCCGGCGTGCCGCTGCACGTCGACGCGATCGCCGCGTACGGGCAGCTGCCGATCGACCTCCACGGGCTGCGTCAGGCGACGGATGCCCCGCGCGGCGCCGGTCTCGTCGCCCTCAGCGTCTCCGCGCACAAGATCGGCGGACCCGCCGGCATCGGCGCGCTCGTCCTCGACCGGTCGGCGGTCGTGGAGCCGCTCATCCACGGCGGAGGGCAGCAGCGCCGCCTGCGCTCGGGGACGCAGGACGTGGCCGCGGCGGCCGGCTTCGCCGCGGCGGCGACGTCCGTGCACGAGCGGCTCGACGACGACGCGCGGCGGATGTCGGCGCTCCGCGACCGCCTCATCGCGGGCGCGCTCGCCGCGGTGCCCGAGGCGCGGCTCTCGGGCGATCCGGGCTCCGACGGGCGCCTGCCGGGAAACGTGCACCTCTCGTTCCCGGGCTGCGAGGGCGACTCGCTGCTGTTCCTGCTGGATGCCGCGGGCGTCGCCGTCTCGACGGGATCGGCGTGCCAGGCGGGCGTGCCCGAGCCCTCGCACGTGCTCATGGCCATGGGCCGGTCGGAGTCCGACGCGCGCGGCGCGCTGCGGATCACCCTCGGCCACGACTCCACCGAGGCCGACGTCGACGCGTTCCTCGCGGCGCTGCCGGCCGCGCACGCACAGGCGGCGAAGGCCGGGCTCGCGGGCCGTCTCACGTCGTTCGGCCGCTGATCGGGCCCGCCGGGGCATCCGCTCAGGCACCCCTGTCACCCGCGTGCCGCCCGAATGCAGGAAGAACCGTGCAGCTCGCGGCGTGTCCGCCCGAGCTCAACGGCGTGTCGCTCGAAGGTTCCTGCATTGGGAAGGAGACCTGCGCGGGGCATCCGCTCAGGACCGGTTTCGTACACTGGAACGATGCGAGTCCTTGCAGCGATGAGCGGCGGCGTCGACAGCGCCGTGGCCGCAGCGCGCGCGGTGGAGGCGGGCCACGACGTGGTCGGCGTGCACCTCGCGCTCAGTCGCATGCCCGGAACGCTGCGCACCGGCAGCCGCGGCTGCTGCACGATCGAGGACTCGATGGACGCGCAGCGCGCGGCGAACGTCCTCGGCATCCCGTACTACGTGTGGGACTTCTCGGAGCGGTTCAAGGCCGACGTCGTCGACGACTTCATCGCCGAGTACTCGGCGGGCCGCACGCCCAACCCGTGCATGCGCTGCAACGAGCGCATCAAGTTCGCCGCCCTCCTCGAGAAGGCGCTGGCGCTCGGCTTCGACGCGGTCTGCACAGGCCACTACGCCACGATCGTGACGGATGCCGCGGGCAACCGCGAGCTCCACCGCGCGAGCGCCTGGGCGAAGGACCAGTCCTACGTCCTCGGCGTGCTCACCGCGGAGCAGCTCGCGCACGCGTACTTCCCGCTCGGCGACACCCCCTCGAAGCAGCTCGTGCGCGAGGAGGCCGCACGCCGCGGCCTGAGCGTGGCGCAGAAGCCCGACTCGCACGACATCTGCTTCATCCCAGACGGCGACACGAAGGGCTGGCTCGCCGAGCACGTCGGCGAGGCGCCGGGCGACATCGTCGACCGGTCGGGTGCCGTCGTCGGCGCGCACGAGGGCGCGCACGCATACACGGTCGGCCAGCGCCGCGGCCTCCGCCTCGGCACGCCCGCGCCCGACGGCAGGCCTCGATTCGTGCTCGAGGTGCGTCCGAAGGAGAACACGGTCGTCGTCGGTCCCAAGGCGGCGCTCGCGACGGCGGAGATCGCCGGTTCGCGCTTCACGTGGGCCGGGATGCCGCCGGCCGATCCAGCGACGCCGTTCCCGTGCGAGGTGCAGATCCGCGCGCACGCCGATCCCGTGCCCGCGACGGCGGTCGTCGCCGACGACGAGCTCGTGATCACGCCAGCGCAGCCGCTCGACGGCGTCGCGCCCGGCCAGACCGCGGTCGTCTACGTCGGCACTCGCGTGCTCGGGCAGTGCACCATCGACCGCACGGTGAGCGCCGTCCCCGTCGACGCCTGACGAGCGGCGTCCCTGCACCGTAAGGTGCGATCGCGCGCACATGGGTACCGGTCGCGGGCCTGTCAAGGCCTGTGCGGACGGGCGTGCCGCCGCGTAGATTCGCGGCTGCGCCGACCCGATGGCGCGACCCGGATGACGAGAGGATCCACCGTGAGCACCCCACGAGAGCCCGCTGATCGACCCTCGGAACGAACGAGCGCCGCTTCAGGCGACACCATCGCGATGCCCGCAGCCGAGCGGAGGGACACCCCGTACACGGGCGTCGACCGTGATCGCGACGGCGTCGACGACCGCCGCGAGGTCGGCGTGGACCGTGACCGCGACGGCGACGGGATCGACGACCGCCGCGAGGTCGGCGTGGACCGTGACCGCGACGGCGACGGGATCGACGACCGCCGCGACGTCGGTGTCGACCGAGACCATGACGGCATCGACGACCGCCGCGACGCCGTCATCGACCATGACGCCGATGACGTGCACGCCCGACCCCACGCCGCGGATCTCGCCGCCGAGCGGCACCAGGTCGCCGCCCGCGAGCGCGAGGCGTTCGGCGGCGTGAAGGTGGGCGCGGCCTTCTTCGGCTGGCTCACCGCCTTCGGCATGGCGACGCTGCTCACCGCACTCCTCGCCGCGACCGGAGCTGCACTGGGCCTGGGCGTCGAGGACGTGGACGCAGCGGCCGACCAGGTCGGCCTCGACGCCGGCACCATCGGCTGGATCGGCGCGATCGCGCTCCTGCTCATCCTGTTCCTGGCGTACTACTGCGGCGGCTACGTGGCCGGGCGCATGGCGCGCTTCAACGGCGTCGTGCAGGGCCTCGCGGTCTGGGTGTGGGCGCTCGTCATCGCGATCGTCGTCGCCCTGCTCGGCGTGGTGATCGGCAGCCGGTTCGACGTCTTCGCCGACCTCAACTTCTTCCCGCGCCTGCCCCTCAGCGAGGGCGATCTCACGGTGGCCGGCGTCATCACCGCGATCGTGGTCGCCATCGCGAGCCTGGGCGGCGCGATCCTCGGCGGCAAGGCGGGCACGCACTACCACCGCAAGGTCGACCGGGCCGGCTTCGGCGGCTGATCGACAGGCGGATGCCGCGTGGCCCACCACGCGGCATCCGTCGTGCACGGAGCGCCTCGCCTCGCGGTCGCGAGGCGCTTCGCGTAGATTCACGCTGGCGCTTCCCCCGGCGCCGAGCGAGTGATGAGGAGAACCTGTGAACTACCCGCTGTACCCCGCCGCCCCCGACCGCGACCCCGCCGAGCCCTTCAGGAACCTGGACCCCGCGCCCTCGACCCGCCCCGTCGCCACCATCGATCCCAGCCCCCGAGCATGGGAGGACGCGATCGATCCGATGACGCTCACGACCGACGAGGTCATCGAACGCCAGCGGGAGCGGTTCGGCGGCGTGAAGGTCGGCTCCGCCTTCTTCGGGTGGCTCACCGCCACGGCCACCTTCGCCATCCTCAGCGCAATCGCCACCACCGTCGGCGTCGTGCTCGGACTCGACGTGCGCAACCCGATGCTGTTCGCCCGCGAGCTCCCCCTCGACCTCGAGACGGTCGGCTGGATCGGCGCCGGCACGCTCCTCGCGGTGCTGTTCGCCGCCTATTACTGCGGCGGGTACGTCGCCGGTCGCATGGCGCGCTTCAGCGGCGTCGCGCAGGGCATCGCGGTCTGGGTGTGGACCATCGCGATCGGGATCGTGATCGCCGTCATCGGCTTCGTGCTCGGCCTGTTCGACGAGCCCGTCGGCCGGGACCTGATCGGGCGCATCCCCCTGTCCGATGACCTGCTGACCATCGCGGGCATCGTCGCGGCCGTGGTGGTCGCCGTGGTGAGCCTCGGCGGAGCGATCCTCGGCGGCGTCGTGGGCGTTCGGTACCACCGACGCGTCGACCACGTCGTCGACGACGAGTAACCGGCGCGTCACCTCGCGCCGCTGCCGCTTCCGATGCGGCGTCGGAGGGGCCTCATAGGATGGCACCTGTGAGCGACATCCCAGCCGACTTCGAGACCGCCCGCGCCGAATCGGAGCAGCTCGCCGACCTCATCGACCGGGCGCGCCTGGCCTACTACGGCGACGGCGACTCGCCGTTCTCCGACGCCGAGTACGACGTGGCGTTCCATCGACTCGAGGCGCTCGAGCGCGCGTTCCCCGAACTCGCCGGCCAAGACAGCCCCACGCAGCAGGTGGGCGCGGTCGTCGCGACCGCCGGCTTCCCCGAGCACGAGCACGCCGAGCGCATGCTCAGCCTCGACAACGTCTTCTCCATCGACGAGTTCCGCGAGTGGGCGGAGAAGGTCGAGCGCGACGCCGGGCGACCGGTGCACTGGCTGTGCGAGCTCAAGATCGACGGGCTCGCGCTGAGCCTCGCCTTCCGCGACGGCGTGCTCGAGACGGCGACGACGCGAGGCGACGGCCGCGTCGGCGAGGACATCACCGACAACCTGGAGTTCATCCCGGCGATTCCGCAGCGGCTCGAGGGCGACGGGTTCCCGCCCTTCTTCGAGGTGCGCGGCGAGGTCTTCCTGTCGACCGCCGACTTCGAGGAGCTGAACCGTCGGCAGCACGAGCTGCAGGCGGCCTACGAGGCGGAGGAGCTGGCCAAGGGCCGGCCCGAGGCCACCATCAAGGTGCGCTTCCCCGAGTTCGCGAACGCCCGCAACACGGCTGCGGGCAGCCTCAGGCAGCGACGCGAGCGCAAGAGCGCGTTCGAGCTCGGGCTGATGCGCGACCGGTTGGGTCGGCTCTCGCTGTACCTCCACGGCATCGGCGCGTGGGATCGCCCGCCCGTCGCCACGCAGTCCGAGGTCTACGGGCTGCTCGCGCAGTGGGGCCTGCCCGTGTCGCCGTACACGCGAGTGCTCGATTCCGTCGACGACGTCGCGGCGTTCATCGCGAACTGGGGCGAGCACCGGCACGACGTCGAACACGAGATCGACGGCATCGTCGTCAAGGTCGACGAGCTCGCACTGCACGACGAGCTGGGCGCGACGAGCCGCGCCCCGCGATGGGCGATCGCCTACAAGTACCCGCCCGAGGAGGTGCACACGAAGCTGATCGACATCGCGGTGGCGATCGGCCGCACCGGCCGCGCGACGCCGTACGCGATCATGGCGCCCGTCAAGGTCGCCGGCTCCACCGTGCGCCAGGCGACGCTGCACAACCAGGAGGTCGTCAAGGCCAAGGGCGTGATGATCGGCGACACGGTCGTGCTCCGCAAGGCGGGCGACGTCATCCCCGAGATCCTCGGCGCCGTCGAGCAGCTCCGCGACGGCACGCAGCGCGAGTGGAGCATGCCCGCCGACTGCCCGGTGTGCAGCACGCCGCTCCGGCCGATGAAGGAGGGCGACATCGACCTCCGCTGCCCCAACGCGCGGTCGTGCCCCGCGCAGGTCCGGGGGCGCGTCGAGCACATCGGCTCCCGCGGCGCCCTTGACATCGAGGCGCTCGGCGAGGTCACCGCGGCCGCGCTCACGCAGCCGTCCGTCCCGACGACGCCGCCACTCGAGACCGAGGCCCGGTTGTTCGACCTCACGCTCGACGAGCTCGTGCCCATCCAGGTCGTCGTGCGCGACGCCGAGACCGGCGAGGTCAAGGTCGACGAGGCCACGGGCGAGCCCATCCGGAGGGCGCCGTTCCAGAAGTGGGCGCCGGCGACCTACCCGCCCGGCACCGAGCAGATGGACGCGGCCGAGCGACGCCGTGCGGGCATCCGCAAGACCCATCGCGAGCTGCTGCCGTCGGGGGCCGCGACGAAGCTCCTCGAGGAGCTGGAGAAGGCCAAGACCAAGCCGCTGTGGCGGCTCCTGGTCTCGCTCAACATCCGGCACGTGGGTCCGGTCGCGGCCCGGGCGCTCGCCGACCACTTCGGGTCGCTCGATGCGATCCGGGCGGCGTCCGTGCAGGAGCTCTCCGACGTCGAGGGCGTCGGCGGCATCATCGCCGAGTCGCTCACCGAGTGGTTCGACGTCGACTGGCACCGCGAGATCGTCGAACGGTGGACGGCGTCCGGCGTGCGGTTCGCGACGCCTGGCCATGCCGGACCCGGTGCCGCGGCCGCCGCCGCGGCCGGAGGAGTGCTCGCCGGGCTCACCATCGTGGCCACCGGCTCGCTCGACGGATTCTCTCGCGAGGGAGCCCAGGAGGCTATCATCGCGGCAGGTGGCAAGGCTGCCTCGAGCGTGTCGAAGAACACCGACTTCGTGGCGGCGGGCCCCGGCGCCGGCTCCAAGCTCGCGAAGGCGGAGGACCTCGGCATCCGCGTGATCGACGCCGCGCAGTTCGCGCGGCTCGTGACCGAGGGGCCGGGCGCACTCGACACCTGAGCGGCGCCGAGCGAAGGGGGATGCGTGGGGGACGAGGTCGAGCGGAAGCCGGGCGGGCCCGACGCGCCCGACGGCGGTGGCGATGCGAGCACGGATGCCGCGCCCGACGCGCCGCGCACCACCTCGCGTCGCGACTTCCTGAAGATCGGCGGGGCCGCGGCGGCCGGTGCCGTCGTGGGTGGCGGCATCGGCGCGGCCGTCGGGGCCGCGATCGGGCACCAGATGGGCTTCGACGAGGGCGTCGACGACTTCGTGCCCCTCACAGCCCGCCAGCAGGCGGGCTTCGACCACCTCGTCGTGCTCATGGGCGAGAACCGCTCGTTCGACAACCTGCTCGGCTACCTCTACTCCGAGTCCGACCTGCCCGACGGCGAGACGTTCGAGGGCCTCGCGTTCGGCGACTACGCCAACACGGCGCCCGACGGCACGGTCGTGGCGGCGCACGTCTACGAGGGTCCGACCGACGAGATCATGGGCCGCCCGAACCCCGATCCGGGCGAGGAGTTCCCGCACGTCAACACGCAGCTGTTCGGCACGGTCGACCCGGCGACGAACGCCGAGCTGTTCGTCGAGTCGATGCAGGCGCCGTACAACGCGCCGGGGCGCGAAGTCACCGCCGACATGTCGGGGTTCGTGCGCGACTACTGGATCAACTACATGCGGCTGAGGAAGGGCACGGCACCCGCGATCGACGAGGCGAGCCAGATCATGGGCTCCTTCTCGCCGCCCATGCTGCCGGTGCTGTCGACCCTCGCGAAGAACTTCGCCGTCTACGACAACTGGTACTGCGCCGTGCCCTCGCAGACGTTCTGCAACCGCTCGTTCTTCCACGCCTCGACCTCGCACGGCTTCGTCACGAACAAGGCGGGCGGTGGCTACGACAAGTGGCTCGACGCCCCCGAGGCGCCCACGATCTTCAACCGCCTCGAGGAGGCCGGCATCTCGTGGCGCATCTACTTCGACGAGCTGCAGCTCGTCTCGTTCACCGGCGTCCTCCACGCGCCCGTGCTCGAGCAGTACTGGCGCACCGAGCGGTTCGCCACCATGAGCCAGTTCTACGAGGACGTGAAGCTGGGGCGGCTGCCGGCGTACGCCTTCATCGAGCCGCGCATGACCTACAACCACAACGACTTCCACCCGCCGTTCGGCCGACTCCGTGAGAGCGACGTCGACGGCGTCGAGGTCATCGACTCCGCCGTGTCCGACGTGCGCGCGGGCGAGGCGCTCGTGCACGAGATCTACGAGGCGATCAAGCGCAGTGCCTCGCCCGACGGCTCGAACGCGCTCAACACGATGTTCCTCATCACGTTCGACGAGCACGGCGGCACGTACGACCACGTCCCGCCGCCATCGGCGACGCCGCCGCACGAGGAGTCCGAGGGCGAGATGGGCTTCCGCTTCGACCGGCTCGGATGCCGCGTTCCCGCGATCGCCGTCTCGGCCTACACGCGCGCCGGCACCGTCATCCACGACGAGATGCACCACGCGGCCGTCATCGCGACCCTCTCGCGGCTGCACGGACTGAAGCCGCTCACGCGGCGCGACGTCGGCGCGAACAACCTCTTCAACGCCGTCAACCTCCGCGAGCCGCGGGCGCCGATCTCGTGGCCCTCGACGTCGCCGCAGTACATCCCGCCGAATCCGCAGGCCGAGGCGCCGCACCCGGCGCACCAGCACAAGGACAAGCCGCTCAGTCCGCCCGCCCGCGGGCTGCTCGGCCTGCTCCTGGCGAAGTACGGCGCGCCCGACGCCGAGGAGCCGTCCACCTACGCCGACGCCTACGAGCTCCTGCACCGCTACGGCGAGGGCCTCTTCGGCGCTCCGCGCTGACGCGGCTGCGGGCGGAACGCCGGCCCGGGAGGAGACATCACATGGCGATCCGGTTCGAGAACACGCGATTCGACTCCGACCTCACGGAGTTCGACGAGCTCGCCAGGAAGATGGCCGCGAAGTTCGGCTACACGGCCGAGTTGGGTCTCGACGCCCGACTCGCCGAGCTCCTGCGCCTCCGGGTCGCGCAGTTGAACCCCTGCTCGTACTGCCTCGTCCTGCACACCGCGGCGGCCGGGCGCATCGGCATCGACACCGAGACGATCGCCCACCTGCCCAGCTGGCGGGAGAGCGCCGTGTTCACGGACGCCGAGAAGGCCGCGCTCGCGTACTGCGAGGGGCTCACGACCTACGATCTCGCGGGATTCCCCGAACTCCACGCGCAACTCGTCGCTCACTTCGATGCGACGTCCATCGCGGAGATCGCCGCCGTCGTCATCAACATGAACGTCTGGACGCGGCTCAAGCTCGCGGAGGGAGCCGTTCCCGTCCCGGTCGCGGGCGAGGAGACGAGCCCCGATAGAATCGGGTGATCCCCACCCCGACACGACGGAGCAGCATGTCCGAAATCAGTGCGGAGCAGGTCGCCCACCTCGCGAACCTCGCACGCATCGCGCTCACCGAGGAAGAGATCGAGCACCTCACGGCGGAGCTCGGCCAGATCATGCAGGCGGTCGAGAAGGTGAGCGAGGTGGCCACGCCCGACGTGCCGCCGACGAGCCACCCGATCCCGATGCAGAACGTCTTCCGCGACGACGTCGTGGGCGACACCGTGCTGACCGTCGAGCAGGCGCTCTCGGGTGCGCCAGAGGCGGCCGACTCGCGCTTCGTGGTGTCGGCGATCCTGGGGGAGGAGCAGTGAGCGACCTCATCCGGCTGTCCGCTGCCGAGCTCGGCGCGCGCCTCGCCGCCGGCGACGTCTCCTCCGTCGAGGCGACGCAGGCGCACCTCGACCGCATCGGCGCCGTCGACGGCGCCGTGCACGCGTTCCTCCACGTCGACACGCAGCGCGCGCTCGCGACCGCGGCCGACATCGATCGCCGCCGCGCGGCGGGCGAGCCGCTCGGCGAGCTCGCCGGCGTGCCGATCGCGGTGAAGGACGTGCTCGTCACCGAGGGCATGCCCTCGACCGCAGGCTCCCGCATCCTCGAGGGCTGGGTTCCGCCGTACGACGCCACGCCGGTCCGTAAGGTGCGCGAGGCCGGGCTCGTGCCGCTCGGCAAGACCAACATGGACGAGTTCGCGATGGGCTCGTCGACGGAGCACTCGGCCTACGGCCCGACCCACAACCCGTGGGACCTCGAGCGCATCCCCGGCGGCTCCGGCGGCGGCTCGGCCGCCGCGGTGGCGAGCTTCGAGGCCCCGCTCGCGCTCGGCAGCGACACGGGCGGCTCGATCCGCCAGCCCGCGCACGTCACGGGCACGGTCGGCGTGAAGCCGACGTACGGCGCGGTGAGCCGCTACGGCTCGATCGCGCTCGCGTCGTCGCTCGACCAGATCGGCCCGGTCACGCGCACGGTGCTCGACGCCGCGCTGCTGCACGACGTGATCGCGGGCCACGATCCGCACGACTCCACGTCCATCCCCACCGAGTGGCCGTCGATGGCCGAGGCCGTGCGGCGGGCGGATGTCTCGGGTCTGCGCATCGGCGTCGTGAAGGAGCTCGACTCCGACGGCTTCCAGGCCGGCGTGCGCCAGCGCTTCCACGAGGCGCTCGCGCTGCTCGAGCGCAACGGCGCCGAGATCGTCGAGGTCAGCGCCCCGAACTTCGAGTACTCCATCGCGGCGTACTACCTGATCCTCCCGGCGGAGGCATCCTCGAACCTCGCCAAGTTCGACTCCGTGCGGTTCGGACTTCGGGTCACCCCGAGCGGCGGCGGCACGGTCGAGCAGGTCATGGCCGCCACGCGCGAGGCGGGCTTCGGCCCCGAGGTGAAGCGCCGCATCATCCTCGGCACCTACGCCCTCTCGGCCGGCTACTACGACGCCTACTACGGCAGCGCCCAGAAGGTGCGCACGCTCGTGCAGCGCGACTTCGACGCCGCGTTCGCGAACGTCGACGTGCTCGCGACGCCAACGGCGCCGACCACGGCGTTCAAGCTCGGCGAGAAGCTCGACGACCCGCTCGCGATGTACCTCAACGACGTCGCGACCATCCCCGCCAACCTGGCCGGCGTCCCGGGCATCTCGATTCCGTCGGGCATCGCACCCGAGGACGGCCTGCCCGTCGGCATCCAGTTCCTCGCGCCCGCGCGCGAGGACGCGCGGCTCTACAACGTCGGCGGCGCGCTCGAGCAGCTGCTGCTGGCCGAATGGGGCGCCCCGATCCTCGACGGCGCACCCGACCTGTCCACCCATGAGATGCTCGCGAGCGAGGAGGGTGCCGTCTGATGGCCCGCGCCGACCTGATGGACTACGACAAGGCCCTCGAGCTGTTCGAGCCGGTGATCGGCCTCGAGGTGCACGTCGAGCTGAACACCACGACGAAGATGTTCTCCCCGGCGCCGAATCCGGCGAACTCGGCGTTCCACGGCGCCGAGCCGAACACGCTGGTCGCCCCGGTCGACCTCGGCCTCCCGGGCTCGCTGCCCGTCGTGAACGGCGAGGCCGTGCGCTCGTCGATCTCGTTGGGTCTTGCCCTCGGATGCTCGATCGCCGAGTCGAGCCGGTTCGCGCGCAAGAACTACTTCTACCCCGACCTGGCGAAGAACTACCAGATCTCGCAGTACGACGAGCCCATCGCCTACGAGGGCAGCGTCGAGGTCGAGCTCGAGGACGGCCGGGTCTTCCAGATCCCGATCGAGCGCGCGCACATGGAGGAGGACGCGGGCAAGCTCACGCACGTGGGCGGCGCCACCGGTCGCATCCACGGCGCGGAGTACTCGCTCGTCGACTACAACCGCGCGGGCGTGCCGCTCGTCGAGATCGTGACGAAGCCGATCTTCGGCGCCGAGGCCGATGCGCCCCAGCTCGCGAAGGCGTACGTCGCCACCATCCGCGACATCGCCATCGCGCTCGGCATCTCCGACGCGCGCATGGAGCGCGGCAACCTGCGCTGCGACGCCAACGTGTCGCTGCGTCCGCGCGGCGCCGAGCAGCTCGGCATCCGCACCGAGACGAAGAACGTGAACTCGTTCCGCTCCATCGAGCGCGCCGTGCGCTACGAGATCCAGCGGCAGGCCGCGATCCTCGCCAAGGGCGGCAGCATCACGCAGGAGACCCGGCACTGGCACGAGGACTCGGGCACCACGAGCCCCGGTCGTCCGAAGTCCGACGCCGACGACTACCGCTACTTCCCCGAGCCCGACCTGCTCCCGGTCGTGCCCTCGCGGGAACTCGTCGAGGAGCTGCGGGCCGCCCTGCCCGAGGCGCCGGCCGCGCGCCGTCGCCGCTTGAAGGCCGAGTGGGGCTTCACCGACCTCGAGTTCCAGGACGTCGTGAACGGCGGCCTGCTCGTCGAGGTCGCCGAGACCGTCGCCGCGGGCGCCACGCCCGCCGCCGCCCGCAAGTGGTGGACCGGCGAGCTCACCCGTCTCGCGAATGCCCAGGACACGGATGCCGCGTCGCTCGCGACGCCCGCGCAGGTCGCCGAGCTCGCCGCCCTCGTCGACGCCGGCACCCTCACCGACCGGCTCGCCCGCCAGGTGCTCGAGGGCGTCGCCGCGGGCGAGGGCTCGCCGCAGGAGATCGTCGACGCGCGCGGCCTCGCGGTCGTGTCCGACGACGGCGCGCTCGTGGCCGCCATCGACGAGGCGCTCGCCTCGCAGCCCGACGTCCTCGCGAAGATCCGCGACGGCAAGGTGCAGGCCGCCGGTGCGGTCATCGGCGCGGTCATGAAGGCCATGCACGGCAAGGCGGATGCCGCGCGCGTGCGCGAGCTCGTGCTCGAGCGCGCCTCGGCGACCGACGCGTAGCATCCGGCGACCACCGGGCCGTGCGCCTTGGCACGAGCGAGCGCGCGGCCCCGAACCATGCCTGGGTGCGAGCCTGCCCTCGGCGCGCCCGCGCCTAGGGCGTCACCGTGCTCGGATCGCGCTCGCGCGCCCGGGCGGGCAGCGGGTTGAGGAGCAGCACCGCGCCGGACAGCAGCAGCGCACTGCAGGCCGCGACCAGGAAGTCGAGCCCCCAGACGAGCACGGCGAACGGCGGAAGCACCATGCACGCCGACGCGAGCCCGGTCGCCCAGTCCGACGGTCGCTGCCTGGGCGCGGGCGCCGGCCGTTCGAGCCGTCCGAGCACCGCGGAGATCCCGGCCAGCACGACGACCATCATGACGAGCACCGCAGGCCGAGTCAGCCACCACGCGGGTGACCCGGCGGCGGGCGTGGGCAGCGGGGTGAGCAGCAGCAGCCCGATGACGAGCGCGAGCACGGGCACGTGCCAGAGGTAGACGGTCATGAGCCGATCACCGACCACCGAGACGACGCTCCGCACCCAGCGCACGGAGACGAGCTTCGTCAGCGCAGGATGCGCCAGCACGAGGAGACAGGTCTGCCCGACCGCCAACGCGACGATCGCGAACGTCGGCGGCCACAGGTTGTCGAGCATGTTGCCCGGGTAGCCGAGGCCGACCAGGCCGAACAGCACGAGGTACGCTCCGGCGCCGATCGCCGCGACCGTGGCCGGGGAGCGCCGCGCGAACCAGCCGTCCGCGATCCAGAAGCCCAGCTGCTGCGCGAACAGCCAGACGAACGTCATGTCGAGCAGCGCCAGCGCTTCGAAGCCCGTCGCGAACCGCAGGATGTCGCAGGCCATCGCCCCGGCCGCGAGCGTGGCGAGCGTCCACCACGGCGCCCGGGCGTGGAACGTTGCGAGGCCCGGCAGGTACGCCTGCGCGAAGGCGTAGGCGGCGAGGAACCACAGCGGCGCGGAGATGCCGAGCCCGATGAGGCGGATGGAGACGGGATCGACCCCCGTGAGGTGCATGACCAGGATCCCGACCGCGAGGGCGGCGAAGAGCACGATCGACGGGCGGGCGAGCCGGAGGATGCGGGACCGGATGTAGTCGGACGCCGTGCCGCCCGAGGCCTCGAGCCGCCGCCAGGCGCCGATCCCGGCGAACCCGCCCACGACGAAGAAGAGCGGCATGATCTGCGCGATCCACGTCAGCGGGCCGATCCACGGCGTCTCGAGGAGCGTGCGCTCGACGACGAGGCCCCGCCCCGGCACGATCGTGGCGCCGATCATGAGCAGGTGCCCGGCGACGACGAGCATCACGCAGACCACCCGCACCAGGTCCATCGCGGGGTCGCGGGCGGTTCCGCCGCGCGCGGAAGCTGCGGGATGCGTCACCCTCGACTCGGTCACGGTGCCTCCGACGTTGGCTGGCCTAGGAGAAGTGTCGCACGATCGCGGCCGTGCGAGTGCTCGGCGTCGAGTGCGATTCGCGCGGAGACGTCCGAGAGCAGGGCGCGCCGCCGCGGCATCCGTGGACTCACAGGCGACGTGATGCCGGCACCCGTAGATTGGTGCTCCCCTGAGACGATTGACGAGGACACCATGGGCTTCCTTGACCGACTGTTCGGCACCGACGACCGGGCGGAGCAGCCCGCCCGGCCCGTTCCGCCCGCACGCCAGCTCAGCGAGGACGAACTGGCCGTCGAGCGGTACCGCTACCTGCTGCGCACCGCCCCGCCCGAGTCGATCGAGGCCGTGCACGCCGAGGCGTTCGCGAAGCTGTCGCCCGAGCAGCGTCGACTGGTCTACCAGTCGCTGTCGAAGCAGGCGCCGGCGGGTGAGCGACTCGTCTCCGACGAGCCGTCCGCCCTCGCTCGCGCGGCGACACGGCAGGAGCTCCGCCAGCCCGGCAGCGTCGAGCGCGCGTTCGCGAACGCGGATTCCGCCGGCCGCCGCCAGGGCGTCGCGGGTCCCTCGATGGGCGGCATGTTCGCGAGCTCGCTGCTCGGCACCGTCGCCGGTGTGGTCGTCGGATCGGCGATCGCGCAGGCGTTCCTGCCCGACCCGTCGAGCCTCGAGGCCGGCGCCGACGGCTCGGGCGACACGAGCGGCGACTCCGGCGCCGACGCGTCGGCTGACGCCGGAGCCGACGCGTCAGGGGACGCCGGGGGCTACGACGCCGGGGGCTACGACGGCGGCGGTTTCGGCGGCGGCGACTTCGGCGGCGGCGACTTCGGCGGCGGCGACTTCGGGTTCTGAGTCGCCCCGATCCTCGGCCGGGTCGCGCATTCGCGGGCCCGGCCGATGACGGCGGCTGGCGCTAGGGTCGGGGCATGAGCAAGCAGGACGGCTCGTCGAGGCAGGTCACCACCGGCCCCGTCGACGATTCGGCGACCCCGATCCTGCACGTCGACATGGACGCGTTCTTCGTCTCGGTCGAGCTGCTCAAGCGCCCCGAGCTGCGCGGCAAGCCGGTGCTCGTCGGCGGCAGCGCCGGCCGGGGGGTCGTGTCCGCGGCGAGCTACGAGGCCCGTCGTTTCGGCGTGAACTCGGCGATGCCCATGTCGGTGGCGCTGCAGCGCTGCCCGAACGCGATCGTGCTGCGCGGCGACTACGCGAGCTACGCGACGTACTCCAAGCAGGTCATGGGCATCTTCGAGCAGCTCACGCCGCTCGTCGAGCCGCTCTCGATCGACGAGGCGTTCCTCGACGTGTCGGGTGCACGGCGCCTGCACGGCAGTCCCGCCGAGATCGCGTGGACGATCCGCGAGCGGGTGCGCGGCGAGACGGGGCTCACGTGCTCGATCGGCGTCGCGGCCACGAAGTACGTCGCCAAGGTCGCATCGAGCCGGGCCAAGCCCGACGGCATGCTCGTCGTTCCCGCGGCGCAGACCGTGGAGTTCCTGCATCCGCTCCCCGTCTCCGCGCTCTGGGGCGTCGGGCGGGTTACCGAGGAGTCGCTGCTGCGCTTGGGCCTGCGCACGGTGGGCGACGTCGCCGCCATGCCGCACGACGCCCTCGAACGGGCCGTCGGGCCGGCGCTCGCCGATCGCCTCGGGCGCCTCGCCAACGGCATCGACCCACGCGACGTGCACACCACGCGCACCGAGAAGAGCATCGGCCACGAGAACACCTTCGGACACGACCTCGTCGATCCCGTCGAGATCCGGCGCGAGCTGCTCCGGCTCTCGAACAACGTCGCGGTTCGCCTCCGCAAGGCCGGCCTCGTCGGCCGCACCGTCACGCTCA
Organism: Agromyces sp. NPDC004153; assembly: GCF_053603635.1. Taxonomy (NCBI): domain Bacteria; kingdom Bacillati; phylum Actinomycetota; class Actinomycetes; order Micrococcales; family Microbacteriaceae; genus Agromyces; species Agromyces sp. NPDC004153. The sequence goes on along the minus strand of NZ_JBSGFY010000002.1, from coordinate 605,481 downwards.
AGCTGCGCTACGGCGACTTCCGCACGGTCACGCGCTCGCGCACGCTCGCCGAGCCGACGGATGTCGCGCGCCGCATCTACGACGAGGCATCCGACGCCCTCGGCGAACTCATCGGCGACGGCGAGCGCGTACGGCTCATCGGCGTGCGGGCCGAGCACCTGAGGCCGAGCGGCAGCGGCGCGATGCTGTGGGACCCCGACGAGGAGTGGCGCGACGCCGAGCGCACGATCGACCAGGTCACCGCGAAGTTCGGCACGGGCGCCGTGCGGCCCGCCACGCTCGTCCGTCCGGGCGGCGAGCGACGACCCGAGCGACCGAGCCGGGGGCCCGACGACGACGATGCCGAGGCCGCAGCCGCGGGCTGGGGGTGGTAGGCCGCGGCATCCGCGAGTAGCGTGGCCCGCATGGCTGAGCTCGTACTGGATCTGGCGGGGACCGTCTCGAGCGTCGGGGTGAAGACCTCGTACGGCGACACGGTGGATGTCGAGGGCACCAAGATCATCCCGGTGGCGCTCGGCGCGTACGGCTTCGGTGGCGGCAGCGGCAGCGGCAGCGGCGGGGGCAACGTCGGCAGAGAGCTGCAGGGCGAGGGCGAGGGCAGCGGCGGTGGGGGCGGCGGCGTGTCCATTCCGCTCGGCGCATACGTCGGCAGCCGTGGCGAGGTGCGCTTCGAGCCGAACGTGATCGGCCTGCTGCTCGTGGCCACGCCGCTCGTCTGGGCGACGGGCCGTGCGCTCAAGATGATCATCCGCGCGCTGAAGCACTGACCGGCGCCAACGGTCCCGGCGGCGACGTCGGGACGCGTCGTCACGCGTATACTCGGTCTCGAACACGGGAGTCCGGTGAGCCGGGCTGAGAGGAAGGTTCTCAACCTTCGACCGTCGAACCTGATCTGGGTCATGCCAGCGCAGGGAGGGCAGCGCATCTCAATTCCCGTGCCTCTTTCCTCGAACCGAAAGGGCACGACAGTGCACGCAACCACCGCATCATCCGCTTCCACTGCGCGCTCCGGCGGGCGTCGACTCCGCTGGCGGGTCGTCGACATCGTCGTCGCGAGCGTCATCGGCGTCGCCGTCGGCGTCGTCTTCTGGGCCTGGGGCGTCGTCTGGGGACCGATCTCCGCGCCGATCGAGGCACTGCTGCCGGGGCTGCAGGCCGCACCGGCGGCCGTCTGGCTCATCGCCGGCGTGCTCGGCGCCCTGATCATCCGCAAGCCCGGCGCCGCGGTCTACACCGAGCTGGTGGCCGCCGTGGTCTCCGCGCTCATCGGCAGCCAGTGGGGCGGCCTCCTGACGATCGAGGCCGGGCTCGTCCAGGGCCTCGGCGCCGAGCTGGTCTTCGCGATCTTCCTGTACCGCAACTGGCGCCTGCCGGTCGCGCTCCTCGCCGGCGCGGGCGCCGGCCTCGCGATGGCGATCAACGACCTGATCCTCTGGTACGCCGGTGCCGCGCCGACGTTCGCGATCGTCTACACGATCTCGGCGGTCGTCGGCGGCGCGGTCATCGCGGGCGGGCTGTCGTGGCTCGCCGTGCGCGGGCTCGCCAGGGCGGGCGCGCTCGACCGGTTCGCCGCGGGACGCGAGCTCCGGACGGTCTGACGTGGCGACGCGCGATGCGTCGTCGTCGGGCGCGGCGTCGGTCGTCGCCCGCGGCTGGGGCTGGCGGCACGGCGGGCGGCGCCTGCCCGCCGTGCACGACCTCGACCTCGAGATCCGACCGGGCGAGCGGGTGCTGCTCCTCGGCGCCTCGGGGTCGGGCAAGTCCACCCTGCTGCACGGCATGGCGGGCGTGCTCGGCGGCGACGACGAGGGCGAGGTCCTCGGCGAGCTGCTCGTCGACGGGCGCCCGGCGGCGGCGTCGCGCGGCCGGTCGGGCCTCGTGCTGCAGGATCCCGACGCGCAGGTCGTCATGGCCCGGCTCGGCGACGACGTGGCGTTCGGCCTCGAGAACCTCGGCGTCGCCCGCGACGACATCTGGCCGCGCGTGCGGGCGGCGCTCGACGCGGTGGGACTCGACCTCCCGCTCGAGCACGCCACCGCGGACCTGTCGGGCGGCCAGCGCCAGCGGCTCGCCCTCGCAGGCGTGCTGGCCATGCGGCCGGGGCTGATCCTCCTCGACGAGCCCACCGCGAACCTCGATCCGTCGGGCGTGCGCGAGGTGCGCGACGCGGTCGCGCGCGTCGCCGAGGAGACGGGTGCGACGCTCGTCGTCATCGAGCATCGGGTGTCCACCTGGCTGCCGGCGGTCGACCGCATCGTCGTCCTCGGCGCGGGCGGAGGCCTGCTCGCCGACGGCGCGCCGGGGGAGGTGCTCGCCGAACGCGGGGCCGAGCTCCGGGCGGCCGGGGTGTGGCTTCCCGACGAGGTGCCGTGGCGCGCGCCGGCGCGCGACGCGTCGGCGCGGCATCCGCTGCTCGTGACCGAGGGGCTCGACGTCGCCCGCGTTCCGGGCTCGCCCGTGCTGCGCGGCGTCGACGCCACGGTCGATGCGGGCGGCATCCTCGCGGTGACGGGGCCGAACGGCGCCGGCAAGTCGACGCTCGCGCTCACGCTGGCCGGCCTGCTCCGCCCCGAGGGCGGACGTATCGAGCCGTCGGCGGAGCTCGCGGGCGGGCTCCGCGGCGAGCCGTGGCGCTGGCGTTCGCGCGACCTGCTCACGCGAATCGGCACCGTGTTCCAGAGCCCCGAGCACCAGTTCCTCACCGGATCGGTGCGCGCGGAGCTCGAGGTCGGGCCGCGGGCGCTGAAGCTGCCGGCCGACGAGCGCGAGCGCCGCGTCGACGAGCTGCTGGCCGTGCTGCGGCTCGAGCGGCTCGCCGAGGCGAACCCCTTCACGCTGTCGGGCGGCGAGAAGCGCCGCCTCTCGGTCGCGAGCGCGCTGGCCACGCGCCCGCGCATGCTCGTGCTCGACGAACCGACCTTCGGGCAGGACGCCACGACCTGGCGGGAGCTCGCTCGCCTCATCGTCGACCTCCGCGATCACGGCGTCGGGGTCGTCGCCGTCACCCACGACGACGTGTTCGTCGACGCGATCGCCGACCGCCGCCTCGAGCTCGGTGCGGTGCCGCTGCCGTCGGGTGGAGGCGTCCGATGAGCATCGCCGCGATCCGCCCCGGGCTGCCGCTCGCGACGATCAACCCCGTCGCGAAGATCGCCGCCACGGTGCCGCTCAGCATCGTGCTGGTGCTCACGCTCGACGCCGTGTCGGCGGCCGTCGCGATCGCGTGCGAGCTCGTGCTGTTCACCGCGATCGGGCTCGGTCATCTGCTGTGGTCTCGTCGCACGCTGCCGGTCTGGATCGCCGCGCCGCTCACGGGCATCAGCATGGTGCTCTACGGTGCGCCGTCGGGCGCCGTGCTGTGGGACTTCGGCGTGATCCACGTCACCGAGGGATCCGTGCAGATCGGCATCGCGACCACCCTGCGCGTCATCGCGATCGCGCTGCCGGCCGTCGTCATCTTCCTCACGATCGACCCCACCGACCTCGCCGACGGGCTGGCGCAGACGCTCCGGCTGCCCGCCCGGTTCGTGCTCGGCGCCCTCGCGGCGCTGCGGCTCGTCGGCTCGTCGATCGACGACTGGCGCACGCTCAGCCTCGCCCGGCGCGCGCGGGGGATCGCCGACCACGGTGTCATCCGACGCGGGCTCGGCCAGGCGTTCGCGCTGCTCGTCCTCGCGATCCGGCGTGGCAGCACGCTCGCCACCGCCATGGAGTCGCGCGGGTTCGGGGCGCCCGGCGAGCGGACGTGGGCGCGAGTCGCGCACTTCGGCGGGCGCGAGTGGGTCGTCATCGCGGTCGGATGCCTCGTCGCGGCGCTCTCGGCGGCGGTCGCGGTCGTGACGGGGAGCTGGAATGTCATCTGGGCCTGAGGCCGCGCCGCGGGAGACGGGCGGAGGAGCCGTCGGCGCGCACGACGGCGAGCCCGCCTCCTCGGCGGTCGCGGCTGTGCTCACAGCGGCCCGCGGCATCCGCTCGCCCGTCGTGCTCATCGACGGACCGAGCGGCGCGGGCAAGTCCACGCTGGCTGATGCCGTGATCGAACGCTGGCCCGGTCCGCCGCCCACCCTCGTGCGGCTCGACGACGTGTACCGGGGGTGGACGGGGCTCGAGCGCGCCGGCTCCGACCTCGCGCGGACGCTCCTGCCGCCCACCCGGCGCGGCGCCGTCGGCAGCTGGCGCCGCTGGGACTGGGCCCGTGACGCACCGGGCGTGCTCGAGCGCGTGCGGCCCGGCCGGAACGGGCTCGTCGTCGAGGGGTGCGGCGCCTTCACCGCCGGTGCGCCCGCCGACGACGCCGTGCACGTGTGGGTCGACGCCTCGGAGTCGACGCGCAAGCGACGGGCGCTCCGACGCGACCGGGGCGCCTACGACCCGTACTGGGAGCTCTGGGAACGGCAGTGGCGACGGCACGTGCGGCGCACGTCGCCCGAGCGTCGAGCCACGGTGCGCCTCCGCGCGGCGCCCGACGGGCGGACCGAGCCCGGGACCGCGGCGGGCGCGGTGGCTGTGCACGCCGGAGCGTGAGGGATAACGTAGTGCCATGAGCGCAGACACGGGTCCAGCAGAGTACGTCGCCGAGTTCATCGACGGCCCGCTCGAGGGTGACTTCGAGCACCGCGTGCTCGTGGGCGGCAAGACCGAGCAGCGCGTCGGCATGGTGGCCGCCATCGATGGCCTCGAGTCGCTGTTCTGGTACGACGCGGTCGACCAGCGCGAGGTCAACGGGCAGATGCGGGTCCGATTCCGGTTCGACGCCGACGACTCCGATCCCGCCGAGTTCGACGAGGACGACAACGACTGACGCCGCCTCGCAGGCGGTGACGCCGTCGGGTCAGGACGCCTGACCCGCGAGGAACGCGCCGATGACCGTCGCGGGGTTCGTGAGCCGCCACACCGGCCCCGGGTCGTTGATGTCGCCGGTGAGCCGCAGCGGCGAGGCGAGCTCGCCGGTCGCGGTCGCCACCGAGACGCGGCCCACCTCGCGGCCCTCGGGGGCGGTCGAGAACTCGTCGACGGTGACGGATGCCTCGCCAGGAGCGGAGCCCCACGCGGCATCCGTGCGGCTGACCGACGCCACCAGCTCCGCCTCGTCGCCCCACGGCGCGACGACGCGTGCGTAGGGCGTGCCCTCGGCGATGACCGTGACGGGTGCCGAGGCGGCGGCGGCCGAGTCGACGGCCGCCGTGACGGCCGGGTCGAGCGTCTCGTAATCGGGCATCAGCAGCATCGCGCCGGTGATGCGACGGAGGCCTTCGACGCCCTCGACGGCGGGGAGCTCGGTCGTGAAGACGTAGCTCAGCGCCGCCTGGTCGGTGAAGCTGCGGGTGATCGCCCGCACGGCGCCGTCGTCGGCCCGGCCGACGAGGTCGGGCACGACGCGCGCGCCGGGCGGCGCCGCCTCGGGATCGTCGAGCATGGCCGCGAGCTGGTCGTCGGCGAGGACGAGGGCGGCGAGGCGCGCGAGCTCGTCGGCCGTGCCCACGTTGTCGCCCGAGAGCCCGGTGGCGTCGTCGACGCGCGTGGCGGTGAAGCCCTGCTCGGCCAGCCACGTATTCGCCGCCTCGACGTAGGCGTCGGGCGAGCCGAACGCCCAGCGCACGAGCGTGTCGGCGTGGTTGTTGCTCGACGCGAGCAGGATCGCCCGCACGACGTCGCGCTCGGTCCACGTCTCGCCCGGGGAGACCTGCACCGAACGTGACCCCTCGCCCGAGTACCGCAGGTAGTCGACGTAGTCCTCGGGTCCGATGGGGATGGCCGGACCGGCGCCGTCGGCCGGCAGCGGGAGCGAGTCGAGGGTCACGAGGAGCGTGACGAGCTTCGCGGCGCCGCCGATCGGCACGGCCGCCGGGTCGCCGGCCGTCGCGATGGTCTCGGCGGTGCCGTCGTCGCCGACCACGGCGATGGCGCTCGAGCCCGTCTCGGGCAGCGTGAGCGCCGGAATCTCGGCCGGGGCGGCGGCCGCCGCGGCCGCTCGCACCGTCACGTCGGGGAGCGGGCCCAGCAGCATCGCGGGACCGTACACGCCGATGCCGAGGATGGCGAGCGCGCCGACGGTGATGCCGATGATCCGGCCGGGGGAGGTCATGCGTTCAGCGTAACCGGAGGCTGGTCAGGCCCAGCCCAGCTCGTGCAGCCGGTCGTCGTCGATGCCGTAGAAATGGGCGATCTCGTGCACGAGGGTGATGTGGATCTCCTCGCGGAGCTGCTCCTCGTCGTCGGCGACGGCCAACAGCGGCTCGCGATACAGGATGATGCGGTCGGGCATCTCGCCCATGCCGTAGCGGTCGCGCTCGGTCAGCGCATAGCCGTCGTAGAGGCCGAGCAGGTCGAGCGAGCCGTCCTCGGGGCGATCCTCGACGACGAACACCACATTCTCGAGGCCGTCGACCATGTCGTCGGGCAGCTGGTCGAGCTCGTCGACGACCAGGGCTTCGAACGCTTCGCCATCGAGTTCCACGACTGCTCCCGTCGGTGGCGCGAAGATTTGGGGTGAGTAACGGGGCTTGAACCCGCGACCTGATCTTTGGAACCGCACCGCGACCAGGCGATTGGGGTGAGTAACGGGGCTTGAACCCGCGACCTCCTGGACCACAACCAGGCGCTCTACCAACTGAGCTATACCCACCATGTGTCGACCGCCGTGGCGATCGAGGCAACTGTAAGAGACTACTACACCTTCGCCTCGAACTCGTCCACCACGGCGGCGGCGAGCGTCTGCAGCTCCTGGCTCGACGGACCGGGGTCGGCGACGAAGATCGCTCGGCGGTAGTAGTGCAGCTCGCGGATCGACTCGAGGATGTCGGCGAGCGCGCGGTGACCGCCGTTCTTGGCGGGAGAGTTGAAGTAGGCGCGGGGGAACCAGCGCTTCGCGAGCTCCTTGATCGAGGACACGTCGACGTTGCGGTAGTGCAGGTGCGAGTCGAGCCGCGGCATGTACTTCGCGATGAACCCGCGGTCGGTGCCGATCGAGTTGCCGGCCAGGGGAGCACGCTGCTCTTCGGGGACGTGCTTCAGCACGTATTCGAGCACCTCGTATTCGGCCTCGGCGACGCTCACGCCGTTGGGAATCTCCTCGATGAGGCCCGACTCGGTGTGCATGGCCCGGACGAACTCGCCCATGTTCTCGAGCGCGCTCGCGTCGGGCTTGATCACGATGCTGAGCCCGCCGTCGACGGGGTTGAGGTCGTAGTCCGTGATGACCACGGCGATCTCGACCAGCTCGTCGACCTCGAGGTCGAGGCCGGTCATCTCGCAGTCGATCCAGACCAGTCGGTCACTCGAGGTTGCCATGCGGCGAGTCTACCGGGGGCGTCGGACAGCCGGCCGTCGACGCCGGTACCGTGACGACCCCTCGACGCGGCGCCCATATGCTGGCCGGGTGGCGACGTTCGACGAGGTGCTCGAGGCGATCCGGTCGGCGACGTCGCGGTCGCCCCGAATCGTCGTGGGCGTCTCGGGGTTCGGCGGCGCGGGCAAGTCCACGCTGGCCCGCCGCCTGGTCGAAGAGCTGCCCGGCAGCGTGCGCATCCGCGGTGACGATTTCCTGCATCCCGAGCTCACGCGCGAGCGATCGGCCGACTGGGCGGCGTTCGATCGCACCCGACTCCGGGCGGAAGTGCTCGAGCCGTTCCGGGCCGGCCGGCCGAGCACGTTCCGCCGGCTCGACTGGGCGACCGGCACGCTGGGGCCCGCGGAGCCGCTGCCCGCGGCATCCGTGCTCGTGGTCGACGCGGTGGGCCTGTTCCACCACGACCTCGACGACGTCTTCGACGTGCGCATCTGGGTCGACGTCGACCTCGACACGGCCACCGAACGCGGCCGCGCCCGCGACCTGCTGCGGGGCGACGCGGATGTCTCCGTGTGGGACGACGTGTGGGCGCCGAACGAGCGCGACTTCGCCGCGCGGCACCGGCCGCGTGAACGGGCCGACCTGCGCTACGACGCCTCGGCGTGACGGTGCCCCCGGCAGGAATCGAACCTGCGACCGACAGATTAGAAGGCTGCTGCTCTATCCGCTGAGCTACGGGGGCCGGCCACGCCAGCATACCGGGCCGTGCTGGATCACCCCTCGGTGGGCACGAAGGCGTCGTCCTCGCGCGTGCGCGCCGCGGCATCCGGCGATCGCCTGCGCAGCGCCAGCGCGATGAGCGGGAACAGCAGCACCGAGAGCATGCCCGCGCCGACGAGCGCCGAGGCGGTGCCGCTGGAGAGGTCGCCCGCTTCGACGCCGATCGCCGTGACCGCGACGATGATCGGCAGGCCGGTGGCCCCGAACAGGCCGATGGCCGCCCGATCGCGCGCGCTGGAGCCAGCAGGCGCCGCGAGGAGCGACGGCAGTCCGCGCACGACGAGCAGGAGCACGAGGAAGATCGGCACGAGGGCGAGCGTGCGCGGGTCCGCCAGGAGCGAGTCGAGGTCGAACGTGACGCCCGTGTAGATGAAGAAGACGGGCACGAAGAACCCGTAGCCGAGCGCCTCGACCTTGCTCTCCATCATCTCGATGTCGTGCTGCGGCGCGCCCGACAGCAGCAGCCGGTAGATCACGCCGGCCGTGAATGCCCCGAGGAGCATGTCGAGGTCGAGCACGAGGCTCAGCGTGACGAGCGCGATGATCACGAGCACCACGAGGCGCACGCCGAACTGGCCGCTCGTGTGCAGGGTGGCCGTGATGACGCGGTGCACCCGGTGCCGCACGTCGCGCGTGGCCAGCCAGATGCCCGCGGCCGCCACGAGGGCGAAGCCGACCAGCACGAGGGTCGCCACGAGGGGCGAACGGCCGCTGAGGAAGAGCGAGATGGCCAGCAGCGGGCCGAACTCGCCGATGGCGCCGAGCGCGATGACGGCGACGCCGAACGGCGTGCGCAGGTCGCCCGAGTCGCGGAGGACGGGCATGATCGTGCCGAGCGCCGTCGAGGTCAGCGCGATGGCGATGAAGGCCGCCGCGCCGAGGTTCGGCGCGAAGAGCACGGCGATGCCGAAGCCGGCCGCGAGGGAGACGATCCAGCCGATCGCGGCGCGACCGATGGGCCGGCCCCGGATGGCGCGGAAGTCGATCTCGCTGCCCGCGAGGAAGAACAGCATCGCGAGCCCGAAGTCCGAGAACGCCTGCGCGAAGGGACCGGGCTGGATCCAGCCGAGCACGGCCGGCCCGAGGAGCAGGCCGAGCACGATCTCGAACACGACGAGCGGGATCGCCACCCAGCGCCCGAGCCCTCGGACGAGCAGCGGCGCGATCACCGCGATCGTCGGGATGAGGACCAGCGTGCCCAGCGAGTAGTCGACTTCCATGTCCGCCCCCAGGTCCCTCGGCGTCGGTCGCCCCCTGTCGCGATGCTACTGGGCGGCGGCCGCGCCGCGCATCACGGCGACGGATGCCGCGTGCCGGCCGTATCGCCCCGGAAACACGGCGGTTGTATCGTCGAGGGATGCGCGACGTGCAGGCGAGAATCATCGAAGAACTCAATGTCAGTCCGGTCATCGACCCCGCCGAGCAGGTGCGCGCGCGGATCGACTTCCTGAAGGCGTACCTGCGCACGTCGGGTGCAGCCGGCTTCGTGCTCGGCATCAGCGGCGGGCAGGACTCGACCCTCGCCGGCATGCTCTGCCGCAAGGCCGTCGAGGAGCTCGTCGAGGAGGGCGATCCCGCCCGGTTCATCGCCGTGCGCCTGCCCTACGGCGTGCAGCGCGACGAGGCCGACGCGCAGGTCGCGCTCGCGTACATCCGGCCGCAGGAGACCGTCGTGTTCAACGTCAAGGAGAGCGTCGACGAGCTCGCCGAGGAGTACGGCGAGGGAGTGGGCACGGCGCTCAGCGACTTCGGCAAGGGCAACGTGAAGGCCCGCATGCGCATGGTCGCCCAGTACGCGATCGCCGGCGAGGGTCGCCTGCTCGTCGTGGGGACCGACCACGCCGCTGAGGCGGTCACCGGCTTCTTCACGAAGTACGGCGACGGCGGCGCCGACATCCTGCCCCTCACCGGCCTCACCAAGCGCCAGGGCCGGGCCCTGCTCGAGTACCTCGAGGCGCCCGAGGACATCCACTTGAAGGTGCCGACCGCCGACCTGCTCGACCACGATCCGGGCCAGTCCGACGAGGCGAACCTCGGACTGAAGTACCACGACATCGACGCGTTCCTCGAGGGCCACGACATCGACCCCGAGATCGCCGAGCGCATCGAGCAGCGCTTCCTGCAGACGCGGCACAAGCGGGCCGTGCCGGTGTCGATGTTCGACGACTGGTGGATCTGAACGGACGCATCCTGCTGAACGATGACGAGGGCCCGACCGCCGATGCGGTCGGGCCCTCGTCTGATCGATGGGTGGCGCGGTCAGGCCCGCGCGTCGTCGAGCGTCGGCGTCGGCGCGGTGTCGGTGCGAACCTCGGGGTCGATGGATGCCGCGGACTGGTAGCGCTCGTGATGCTGGCCGGCGACCCAGGTGTCCTGCGCCTCGACGGCCGCCTGCTCGGGCTCCTGACGCTGCGAGCGCCAGCGCACGAGGTCGTTCTGGAACTGCCGGCGGGTGCGGGACGGGCGCCGCTGCCACTCGAGCATGCGATCGCGGAACTCCACGACCGCGGGGTCGAGCTGGTAGCCGAACGTCGCGGACGCGCGCTTCAGTTCGTGGAGCTGGTGGGACGCCCAGTTGGCGGCGACATCCGCGCCCTTGATGGGGAGGAGTCGTACGAGGATGTCGGCCTGGCCGACCGCCCGGTCGGCGAGCACCTGCTCTTGAGGGGTGAGGGAGTTCCACACCGAGGCCTCGGTGGCCGCGTCGACGAGCGCCGCGACGGCGGCGTTCTTCGCCTCGCGGTCGCGCTGGGCGACGACCCGCCGGATGGCCATCGACGCGATCCACGACGCGAGCAGGCCCGCGAGGAGGACCGCGACGAAGAGCACGATGCCGGCGTAGACCGTCGGTCGTGCGGCGCTCGAGGTGAGCCAGGAGATGAGGTCGTTCCACCACTGCATGAGCGCAGGTTACCGGCGGCGGCGTCGGGCGCCGCCGAGGCGGCGCGGCGCGCCCGGATCGCGCCCGCCCGCCACCGATCAGCGGAAGCACTCCGCGGCATCGGTGGGCGACCAGAACTCGCCGAGCTCGATCGAGCGCAGGCCGCCGCGGAGGAGGCGCCGCGCGACGAAGCGCTCCTCGCCGTCGCGCTCGCGCAGCTCGATGTGCCCGAGCACCGGCCCGCCGATGAGCGCCACGCGCCAGAGCCCGGGCGCCGCCGTGACGATGGACAGGCCGCGCGGGGCGGGCGGCGCGGCATCCGCTCGATCGTGGACGATCGGCGTGCCGCCCGATCGCGCCGGCGCGCCGACGGCGGGCACGGGGTCGGTGATGACGGGTGCGGTGAGAACGGTGGCGGACATGGCGCTCCTCTCGTCGTGCAGCCGGCCCTGCGTGTGATTCGAAGATACGTTCGACCACCGACATCCGCGGATCGCATCGCGTGAGTCCGCCCCGACATGCCGTACGGCGCCGGAGGATCACCTCCGACGCCGCGTTCCGGGCAGCGCGCCGCGTGTCAGCCGAGCACGGTGCCGTTCGCCGCGAACGGCTCGAGGCGCGTGATCTCGTCCTCGCTCAGCGGCGCGGCGTCGAGGGCCGCCACGTTCTGCTCGAGCTGCGCGACGCTCGATGCGCCGATCAGCGCGCTCGCGACGAGCGGCTCGCGGAGCACCCACGACAGCGCGAGCTGCGCGATGCTCTGGCCGCGCTCCTTCGCGATCGCGTCGATGCCGCGGATGCGCTCGAGGTAGTCGTCGCTGATCTTCTCGGCCGAGAGGAACCGGCTGGTCGCCGCGCGCGAGTCGGCGGGCACCTCGCCCGACAGGTAGCGGTCGGTGAGCAGGCCCTGCGCGAGCGGCGAGAAGACGATGCCGGCGGCGCCGACGTCCTCGAGCACCGGGAACAGGCCGTCCTCGACGTGCCGGTCGAACATCGAGTAGCGCGGCTGGTGGATGAGCAGCGGCACGCCCTCGGCCTCGAGTGCGGCGGACGCCGCACGGGTCTGCTCGGGGTCGTAGTTCGAGATGCCGACGTAGAGCGCCTTGCCCTGCCGCACTGCGTGTGCGAGAGCGCCCATCGTCTCCTCGATCGGCGTCTCGGGGTCGGGACGGTGCGAGTAGAAGATGTCGACGTACTCGAGTCCGAGGCGGCCGAGGCTCTGGTCGAGCGACGACAGCAGGTACTTGCGCGAGCCGAAGTCGCCGTAGGGCCCCGGCCACATGTCGTAGCCGGCCTTCGACGAGACGATGAGCTCGTCGCGGTAGGGGGCGAGGTCGCCGGCGAGGATGCGGCCGAAGTTCTCCTCGGCGCTGCCCGCGGGCGGCCCGTAGTTGTTCGCCAGGTCGAAGTGCGTGATGCCGAGGTCGAACGCGCGGCGCACGATCGCGCGCTGCGTGTCCCACGGCCGGTCGTGCCCGAAGTTGTGCCAGAGGCCGAGGGAGAGCGCGGGGAGCTTGAGCCCGCTCCTCCCGACGCGGTTGTAGCGCATGCGGTCGTAGCGTTCCGGAATGGCGACGAAGGTCATCCCGTTACTCTATGGCGATGGAAAGCTACGTTCTGGCGGGTGGCTGCTTCTGGTGCCTCGACGCCGTCTACCGCACACTCAAGGGCGTCGACGAGGTCGTCTCGGGGTACACCGGCGGCGTGACGCCGAACCCGAGCTACGAGGCCGTCTGCACCGGTGCGACGGGCCACGCCGAGGCGGTGCGCGTCGACTTCGACCCCGACGTCATCCCGCGCGAGGTGATCCTCGACGTCTTCTTCTCGCTGCACGACCCGACCCAGCTCAACCGCCAGGGCGCCGACGTCGGAACGCAGTACCGCTCGGCGATGTTCCCCTCCGACGACGCGCAGCGCGAGCTGTTCGAGGCGGCGCGCGACCGGGCCGCCGACTGGTGGCCGGGCGAGATCGTCACCACGATCGAGCCGCTCGGCGACTACTTCCGCGCCGAGGAGTACCACCAGGACTTCTTCGCCAAGAACCCCGGCCAGGGGTACTGCCTCGCCGTCGCCCTTCCCAAGGTGAACAAGATCCGGCGCTCGTACGCCGACTACGTGCTCGCCTGACGACTCGTCCTCGACAGCGCCCCCCTGACGGATGCTCCGCACGAGGGCGCTTCGTCGTCGGCCGCCGCGGCAGCGGCACGGCGATGCTGGTGCGACGCGGCATCCGGGGCCTGATCCGGCACGAGCAGCTCCGGATGCCGCGAGCCGCCGATTCGCGGCGGCGTCGACTCGAGGAGCACATCATGACCGACACCATCACCGTCACCGGCGTCGTGGGCAGCGACCCGCGCCTGCACGTGACGACGCAGGGACTCGCGATCGCCTCGTTCCGGCTCGCGTCCACGCGGCGCTACTTCGACCGGGCGAAGGGCGCCTGGGAGGACGGGGAGACCAACTGGTACACCGTCTCCGGGTTCCGCCAGCTCGCGAGCAACGCCATGGCCTCCGTGCACAAGGGCGACCGGGTGGTCGTGCAGGGGCGCCTCCGCGTCCGGGCGTGGGAGAACGGCGAGAAGTCGGGCACCGCCATCGAGATCGAGGCGGACTCGATCGGGCACGACCTCGCGTGGGGTACCACGCTGCTGACGAAGGTGCGCCGTGAGGGGGCGGGCGAGGGCGGGCAGGCGACCGCCACCGGCGGACCGGGCGAGTCGGGGGAGTCGAGCGCGTGGCCCGGTGTCGAGCAGCAGGTCGGCGCGGGCGTCGAGGATGGATCGAGCCACACCGCCGACGGGCTCGCCGAGGACTTCGGCGACGAAGACGGCGACGAGGTCGACGGCGCTCGGGAAGACCGCCCGCAGCTCGAACCCGTGTTCTGAGGTCGCGGGCGCCTCGACGACCCCGACCGGCGGGCTCCACCACCTAGACTCGGCTCGGGCGGTCGCCGCCGGCGGAACGACTCGGCGGTCGCACCGCCGGAACAGGGGAGCCATGAGCGGGCGCGTCGGAACGGTCGCGCTCCTCACGCTGGCGTGCGTCGCGCTCGCCGTGGGTGCGTCCGCATGCGCACCCGAAGGTCCCGCTCGTGACGCGAGCGAGACGTCGAGCGTTGAGGCGAGCCCGACGGCCGAACCGGTCGACACGGGTCCGCCGACTCCGTCGGCGCCGGCGACCATCAGCCCCCAGCTGTCGGCCACTGAGAACCTCGCGTTCTTCGACGCGGTCAACCTCGACGTGATCTCGGCGAACGATCAGGCGGGTGGGCGCGACTTCATCGACGCGCTCGCCGCGGCGGGCTTCGATCGGTCGCAGATGCAGGTCACGGCCGATCGCACGACCGTCGACCTTGCTGCCGACTCGGTGCAGTTCGCGGTGCTGTTCCAGGGCGAGTGCCTGGTCGGGCAGTACGGCCCGGCATCCGGCGGGTACCACAGCGCCGTGCGACCCGCTCTCGGCACCGGCGGCTGTCTCGTGGGCCAGACACGCCCCATCGACTGGTAGGCGACCGAGCGGAGCCTTCACTCGCTGTGAGAGCCACCCCTCGACACCCGCCGGGTGAGGGTTCACGCGACGTCAGGATAGCGGTCGCTGATGGCGTGGAGCTCGTCGATCTCGTGCGCCGAGAACCGAACGGTCCCGAGCATCGAACGCGACCACGTCGGCAGAAGCGGGTCTCCCAGCCAGGTAGGCTGGGACGCTGAAGTGCGCATACGGGCCACGATCGTGTGCGACTCAAGACGTGAGGTTCTCGGTGGCGGATTACATTTACTCGATGGTGCGCGCCCGCAAGGCGGTCGGCGACAAGGTCATTCTCGATGACGTCACGATGGCGTTCCTCCCCGGAGCCAAGATCGGCGTGGTCGGCCCGAACGGGGCCGGCAAGTCCACGATCCTCAAGATCATGGCGGGGCTCGATCACCCGTCCAACGGCGAGGCGCGCCTGACCCCCGGCTATTCCGTCGGCATCCTCATGCAGGAGCCGGTGCTCGACGAGTCGAAGACCGTGCTCGAGAACGTGCAGGAGGGCGTCGGCCCGATCAAGGCGAAGCTCGACCGGTTCAACGAGATCTCGGCGGCGATGGCCGACCCCGATGCAGACTTCGACAAACTCCTCGCCGAGATGGGCACGCTCCAGGAGGACATCGACGCGGCCGACGCGTGGGACCTCGACTCGCAGCTCGACCAGGCGATGGACGCCCTGCGCTGTCCGCCCGGCGACAGCCCCGTCTCCGTGCTCTCGGGCGGTGAGAAGCGCCGCGTCGCGCTGTGCAAGCTGCTGCTCCAGAAGCCCGACCTGCTGCTGCTCGACGAGCCCACCAACCACCTCGACGCCGAGAGCGTGCTCTGGCTCGAGCAGCACCTGGCGAAGTACCCGGGCGCCGTGCTCGCGGTCACGCACGACCGGTACTTCCTCGACCACGTCGCCGAGTGGATCTGCGAGGTCGACCGCGGTCGCCTCTATCCGTACGAGGGCAACTACTCGACCTACCTCGAGAAGAAGGCCGAGCGACTCCAGGTCCAGGGCAAGAAGGACCAGAAGCTCCAGAAGCGCCTGAAGGACGAGCTCGAGTGGGTCCGTTCCAACGCGAAGGGCCGCCAGGCGAAGTCGAAGGCGCGTCTCGCGCGGTACGAGGAGATGGCGGCTGAGGCGGAGCGCACGCGGAAGCTCGACTTCGAGGAGATCCAGATCCCGCCGGGCCCGCGCCTCGGCGACGTCGTGCTCGAGGCGAAGAAGCTCGAGAAGGGCTTCGGCGACCGCTCGCTCATCGACGGACTCAGCTTCTCGCTGCCGCGCAACGGCATCGTGGGCATCATCGGCCCGAACGGCGTCGGCAAGACGACGCTCTTCAAGACGATCGTCGGCCTCGAGCCGCTCGACGGCGGTGACCTCAAGGTCGGCGAGACGGTGAAGATCTCCTACGTCGACCAGTCGCGCGGCGGCATCGACCCGAACAAGTCGCTCTGGGAGGTCGTCTCCGACGGGCTCGACTACATCCAGGTCGGCAAGACCGAGGTGCCGAGCCGCGCCTACGTCTCCACGTTCGGCTTCAAGGGCCCCGACCAGCAGAAGAAGGCCGGCGTGCTCTCGGGCGGTGAACGCAACCGCCTGAACCTCGCGCTCACGCTCAAGCAGGGCGGCAACCTGCTGCTGCTCGACGAGCCGACCAACGACCTCGACGTCGAGACGCTGTCGAGCCTCGAGAACGCACTGCTCGAGTTCCCGGGCTGCGCGGTGGTCATCACGCACGACCGGTGGTTCCTCGACCGCATCGCGACGCACATCCTCGCCTACGAGGGCACCGACGACGACCCCGACAACTGGTACTGGTTCGAGGGCAACTTCGAGGCCTATGAGGCGAACAAGGTCGAGCGTCTCGGCCCCGAGGCCGCGAAGCCCCACCGCTCGACGTACCGCAAGCTCACGAGGGACTGACATGCGCTTGCACGTGCCGACGCCGCTCCGCTGGAGCGACCTCGATGCCTACGGTCACGTGAACAACGCACGGATGCTGAGCCTCCTCGAGGAGGCTCGCATCCAGGCGTTCTGGGTGAGCGACGACACGTCCGAGCACGCGGTCGGCGCGTCCACCGCGGTGCTCGACGCGACGCCGGGCGCGACCACGATCACGCTGATCGCACGCCAGGAGGTCGAGTACCTCGCACCGATCCCATACCAGCGCCAGCCCGTCGACATCGAGCTGTGGATCGGGCACATGGGCGGCGCCAGCCTCGACGTCTGCTACGAGGTGTACTCGCCCGAGGGCATCGAGCCGCGCACGCTGTACACGCGTGCGGTCACGACGATCGTGCTCGTCGACGCCGCGACCGAGCGACCCCGCCGCATCGACGATCGCGAGCGGGCGGCGTGGGAGCCCTACCTGGGCGAGCCCATCACGTTCCGACGCCGCTGAAGCGGGTCACTGCTCGAGCGGTTCGTCGCTGAAGGAGCCCTCCCACACGGCACGGCTGCCCGATTCGCCGATCTGGAACACCGTCCACCCGGCGCCCGCGGTCACTGCCAGCGCGGCGACCGTGAGCACCGCGTTCACGGCGACGCGCAGCCCGCGGGCCGGACGCCGTTCCTCCGTGCTCGTCGAACGTCGCGCGGCGAGCAACTCGATCACCGCCCACGCGGACACGAGGACCGAGACCCCGAGCAGCGCCCACAGCCACGGCACGATGGATTCGCCGATGCTCGTGTGCGCCTCGATGAGCGGGGCCGCAGGAACGCGCGCCTGCAGCCACTTGCCCGCCTCGATCGTCACGAGGCCGAGTGGAACCAGGAGCACGGCCGCGATGAGGACAGGCAGCCACAGCACGCGACGCGCCGCCGGCCACGCGGCGATCACGATGAGCGCGAGCCCGACGAGCGGCACCAGCACGATGACCGCATGCACGAGCAGCACGTGCAGCGGCAGGTCGTCGACGATGTAGTCCATTGTCGCCGCTCAGGCAGTTGCCACGATGCGGTCGCCCGACACCGACACCGCGATCGGAGAGAGGGCTTGGAGCGCCGGCCCGTTGATCACGTCGCCCGTCGCGGCATCGAACTTCGAGCCGTGGCAGGGACAATCGAACTCGGAGCCCGCGGCGGCGACCACGCACTGCTGGTGCGTGCAGACAGCGCTGAACGCGACCACCTGACCGGCCGCCGGCTGCGCGATGAGCGCGGGCTGGCCGTTGATCGTGGCGTCGATGCTGCCGCCGACCGGCACGTCGGCCAGGGCGGCGACGTCCTCGCCCACGGGCGGGGCGTCGGGCGCCGCCGACGGGTCGGCCTGGGGCTCTTCCGTGAGGGTGGGCGACGGCGACGCCGTGGGTGACGAGGAGCCTTCTGGAGCACCCGTCGTGCAGCCGGCGAGTGCGAGCGCACCGCCGACCGCGCCGACAGACCCGAGTGTCAGCATCGTGCGCCTCGTGAGGTCCGTGGGATCCGTCATCGCCTGAGCTCCTCGCGTTCGCCATCGCTCGCGCCGTGTGCGCGCCATGGCCCCATTCTGGGGTCGACGGTGGCCGGAGGGCGGCAACCCACAGGATTCATCCAGACGAATGGAACCCTGCCGACACGATCCCGTTCGGACACCGTGTCGAGACAACGATGCCGAGACGCGATCGGTTCAGTCGATCGCCTCGGGATGCGGGACGCGGACCATGCCCTCCTGCGCCACGCTCGCCACGAGCACGCCGTCGCGCGTGTAGATGCGCCCGAGCGACAGGCCGCGTCCGCCGCTCGCCGAGGGGGATTCCTGCACGTACAGGAGCCACTCGTCGGCGCGGGCGTCGCGGTGCCACCACATGGCGTGGTCGAGGCTCGCGACCTTGAGTCCTGGGGTCGCCCATGCGACGCCGTGAGCACGCAGCACGGGCTCGAGGATCGAGTAGTCGCTCGCGTACGCGAGCGCCGCCCGGTGCATCTTCGGGTCGTCTGGCAGGCGGCCGAACGCCTTCATCCACACGGCCTGTCGCGGCACCCGCTCGCCGTCGACGCGGAGGTAGACGGGCGACGGGATGTGCCGCACGTCGAAGGCCCGCTCGCTCGACCAGTACCGCGCGACGTCGTGGTCGAGGTGCCCGAGCACGTCGGCGGTCGACGGCAGCGTCTCGGGATCGGGCAGGTCGTCGGGCATCTCCACCTGGTGCTCGACGCCCTCGTCGTGCGTCTGGAACGACGCGATGAGCGACAGGATCGGCTCGCCGTGCTGGAACGCCTGCGTGCGCCGCGTCGAGAACGAGCGCCCGTCGTGGATGCGGTCGACGGAGAAGGTGATGGGGTGCTGCACGTCGCCCGGGCGGAGGAAGTAGCCGTGCATCGAGTGGATCTGCCGATCGGCCGGCACGGTGTGCATGGCCGCCACGATCGACTGCGCCAGCACCTGCCCGCCGAAGACGCGCCCGAGCGGCATCCACTGCGACGGCCCGGTGAAGATGTCCTCGTGCGTGCGAGCGCCCGTGTCGGTGAGGTGCAGCGTGCTCAGCAGGCCGTCGATGGGACCGTTCATCGTTCCTCCGTGTCGGTGGGGGCTGGGCCGCGACCCGGTGGAAGCGCGGCCCGCCGGGGCGGCGGCGCTCCCTTGGTAGTTTAGGAGCAGATGGTCCAGCAACTGACGCTCGCAGACAGCCTCGCGCTCGGCGACCTGCACACGTACCTGCAGCGCGCCGGGCGCGTCGAGGACGGCTCGGTCCGGTTGATCGCGGGCAACGGCATCCTCGCCGTCTACACGGCGATCCTCTATCCGCGCGGCATCCTCGATGAGAGCCCGACCGTGCTCGGGCTGCGCACCTTCGAACTGGTCGACACCGAGGACTTCGACATCGTCGTCCCGATGCGGTCGATGGTCGAGCGCATCGAGCGCGCGAAGGCGCAGCTCCCCGATGACGACGAGTCGCGGTTCGTCTCGATGACCCGGCCCCCCGAGGTCAACACGGTCACCTGGGCGGGCATCTCGCCGCCGCGGGGCGGCTGGCGTGCGCTCGGCGAGGCGGATGCCGCGACGCTCGAGTCCGCCGCACGGGCGGGCATCGACGAGGTCGCCGCCGCCATCCCGACCGGCACCGGCGAGCAGCTCGTGCAGCGCGTGCGCTCGGAGATCTGGGGCCGCGGCATCGACGGGCTCGAGTACGTGCCGACGGGCGCCGCGTTCGCGGCGTTCAGCCTCGGCTTCCTCGGCGAGGACCCGGTGCGCCTGTTCGAGACCGGCCCGTGGACGCGCCTCACCACGCGACGGGGTCACGTGCTCGTGCGTCGCAAGGCCTGGACGCTGAAGGCGTAGCCGCGCCCGGGTCGGCTCCACGTGGAGGCCAGGGTCAGCCCCGGGCGATCGACCGCCCGGCAGCGCGACCGGTGAAGAGGCATCCGCCCAGGAACGTGCCCTCGAGCGCTCGGTAGCCGTGCACCCCGCCGCCGCCGAAGCCGGCGGCTTCGCCGACGGCGTACAGGCCGGGCAGCACCGACCCGTCGGGCGCGAGCGCGCGCGAGTCGAGGTCGGTCTGGATGCCGCCGAGGCTCTTGCGCGTGAGCAGGTGCAGCTTCACCGCGATGAGCGGTCCGGCATTCGGGTCGAGGATGCGGTGCGGCGTCGCGACGCGGATCAGCTTGTCGCCGCGGTACTTGCGGGCGCCGCGCACCGCCGTGAGCTGCAGGTCCTTCGAGAACTCGTTGTCGAGCTCCCGGTCGCGCGCGACGATCTCGCGCTCGATGTTCTCGGTGTCGATGGCCGCCTCGGGGGAGAGGGCGCGCATGCCCTCGAAGAGCTCGGGCAACGTGTCGGCCACCACGAAGTCGACGCCGTGCCGCTTGAACGCCTCGACGGGACCGGGGGCGCCGGAGCCGATCCGCTCGGCGAGGAGCTTCAGGTCCTTGCCGGTGAGGTCGGGGTTCTGCTCGCTGCCCGAGAGCGCGAACTCCTTCTCGATGATCTTCTGCGTGAGCACGAACCAGGAGTGCGCGTAGCCGGTCGAGACGATGTGCTCGAGCGTCCCGAGGGTGTCGAAGCCGGGGAACAGCGGCACGGGGAGCCGCCGGCCCTCCGCATCGAACCAGAGCGACGACGGGCCCGGCAGGATCCGAATGCCGTGCGACGGCCAGATCGGGTCCCAGTTCGTGATGCCCTCGGTGTAGTGCCACATGCGGTCGCGGTTCACGAGCCGGGCGCCGGCTCGCTCGGCGATCGGCAGCATGCGCCCGTCGACGTGCGCGGGCACGCCCGAGAGGAGCTCCTCGGGCGCGGCGCCCATGCGCTCGGGCCAGTACTCGCGCACGAGGTCGTGGTTGCCGCCGATGCCACCCGATGCGACGACCACCGCGGGCGCGCGGAACTCGAAGTCGCCGACGACGTCGCGGTTGCTCGGCTCGCCGCGCCCCGCGGCATCCGGTGCGAGCACGGCGCCGCGCACCCCGACGACCGCGCCGTCCTCGACGATGAGCTCGTCGACCCGGTGGCGGTGGTGCAGCTCGACCAGGCCGGCGGCGGACCCCGCCTGCACGCGCGCGATGAACGGGGCGAGCACGCCGGGGCCCGTGCCCCAGGTGATGTGGAACCGCGGCACCGAGTTGCCGTGCCCGATCGCGTTGTACCCGCCTCGCTCGGCCCAGCCGACGACGGGGAAGAACCGCACGCCCTTCTCGTGCAGCCAGCTGCGCTTCTCGCCGGCGGCGAACTCGAGGTACGCCTCGGCCCACTTGCGGCCCCACTCGTCGGTGTCGCGGTCGAACCCGGCGGTGCCGTCCCAGTCCTGGCGGGCGAGCTCGAGCGAGTCCTTCACGCCCATGCGGCGCTGCTCGGGGGAGTCCACGAGGAAGAGCCCGCCGAACGACCAGTGCGCCTGCCCGCCGAGGCTCGCCTCGGGCTCCTGCTCGACGATCACGACGCGCTTGCCCGCGTCGACGAGCTCGGCGGCCGCGACGAGGCCGGACAGGCCGGCGCCGATGATGATCGCGTCGGGCTCGGGGCGGGATGCTGGGGTGGCGGCCACGTGGGACTCCTTCGTCTCGGTGGTGGGGCGGGTGCCGATCGATGCGGCGGCGGGCGTCGCGGGCGGTGCGGCGGATGCCGCGGGGGCGGTGTCGGCGGTGAGGGTGCCGCCGTGGCGATGCTACTGCTCTCGCGGCGAATCCCGGTCGCGCCGTGTCACTCCTCGAACGTGTTGACCATCGCGAAGGCCGCGCGCTGCAGGTAGTCCCACAAGGTCTCCTCCGCGAGCGGCGGCAGGTCGAGGGAGTCGACCGCGGCGCGCATGTGGGAGAGCCAGCGGTCACGTGCGTCGGGATTGACCTTGAACGGCAGGTGCCGCATCCGCAGCCGGGGATGGCCGCGCTGCTCGCTGTAGGTGCCCGGGCCGCCCCAGTACTGCTCGAGGAACATCGTGAGCCGCTCGGCCGCCGGCCCGAGGTCCTCCTCGGGATACATCGGGCGCAGCACCGGGTCGTCGGCGACGCCGCGGTAGAACTCGTTCACGAGCTTCTCGAACGTCGCGCGTCCGCCGACGGTCTCGTAGAACGACGGCCCGAGGGCGGCGCCGTGCTCGCTGCCTCGCAGTGGCACGTTCGCCGGCTGCGGGGCCCCGGATGCCGCGGGCGTGCTCTGGTCGGTCACGGCGTGTCTCCGCTGGTCGGTGGGTTCGGCATGGTCGGCGGCTTCGGTGCGCGCGGCGCCTTGGAGGTCTTCACCTTGGTCGCGACGCCGGAGCCCGCGCCCGCGCCGCCGGCGACGACGGTCGGTCCGGTCTTCGGCGGCTTCGCGCCCTTCACGCGCGTGGCTCCCTCGAAGCCCGACAGCACGACGCTCGAGAGGCTCGGCAGCCGCACGTCCATCGCGTCGAGCGAGTGCTTGAGGCGGGTGCGCAGCTCGCGCGCCACATCGTCCTTCGACGACGTGCGCACCTTCATGACGATGCGGATCACCATCGCGTCGTCGGAGATCGACTCGAGGCCCCAGATCTCGGGCTTCTCGAGGATGCGCGAGCGCCACTTGCCCGACTGCGACATCTCGACGGCGGTGCGCAGCATCTCGGCCTCGACGGCCTCGACGTCGGCGTCGTAGGGCACCGCGAGGTCGAGGATGACGCGGGCCCAGCCCTGCGACATGTTGCCGACCCGCAGGATCTCGCCGTTGCGTACGAACCAGAGCGTGCCGTTCACGTCGCGGACCTTGGTGATGCGGATCTGCACCTCCTCGACGATGCCCGTCGCCGGCCCGAGGTCGACGACGTCGCCGACGCCGAGCTGGTCCTCGACGACCATGAACAGGCCGTTCAGCACGTCCTTCACGATGTTCTGCGCGCCGAAGCCGAGGCCGGCGCCGATCGCGGCCGAGAGGAGCGCGAACGAGCCGAGGATCGTGTTGTCGATGACGCTCACGATCATGAGGGTCACGATGATGAACAGCGTCACGTTCACGACGTTGCGCAGCACCGTGCCGAGCGTGCGGGTGCGCTGCACGACGCGAACGGCGGCGAGCGGCGACGCCTGCAGCGCCTGCGTGTCGGTGACGTCCTGCTTCTTCTTCACGCCCGTGACGATGCGATTCACGACGCGGTCGATGACGAAGTGCAGGATCCATCGGATGAGGAACGCGATCGCGATGATGACCGCGATCGAGACCAGCTTGCCGACGATGACGTCCCAGTTGTCGGCCCAGAACTGCGCCAAACCCGACCAGAAGTCCCCGCTCAGCGGCGTCTCCTCGAGCGGCGGGACGGACGGTTCTTCTGCCAGGAACATCTGAGCGAGTCTAGCGAGGGGCTACTGGATGGCGCCCGAGAGCGCGACGGCGTCGCGGGCACGCGCGGCGAGGGCCCGGTCGAGCTCGTCGAGCTGCTCGGAGACGAGCCGGCGCAGGGGAGCGGGCTCGGGGTTCGCCGCGAGCCAGGCGCGGGTCATCGTCGCGAGCTCCTCGTCGACGAGCGGCGCGGGGTAGAGCCGCGACACGACGAGGGAGGCCATGGTGAAGCTCCGGTCCGCCCAGGTGCGCTGCAGGGTCTCGAAGTACTCGGCCACGGTCGGCGCGAGCAGCTCGGGCTGCGTCGTACGACGCCATCCGTCGGCGATCGCGCGGGCGAGGTCGTTCGAGAGGCTCGTGTCGGTCGCGACGCGGTGCCACGCGATGTCCTTGCCGACGGGGTCGGGTCGGGCCGCGCGGGCGGTCTCGGCGAGCTGGCGCCCCTTCGCGGTGTCGTCGTGCGCGAGCGCTGCGTCGATCTCCTCGTCGGATGCCGCGCCGAGCGTCGCACGGGCGATCACGAGCTCCCAGCGCAGGTCGAGGTCGACCTCGAGTCCGTCGAGCCGGATCGAGCCGTCGAGGAGGCTCCCGAGCACGTCGGCGTGGGCCTGCGTCGAGGCGATGCGCGTGAACGCCTTCACGAGCTGCAGCTGGGCGTCGGAGCCGGGCTCGGCGAGCTCGCCGAGCGCCCAGACGGCGTCGCCGGTCTCGGCGGCGAGCTGCTCGCGGTGGTCGTCGGCGAGGTAGCGGCCGAGCGCGACCTCGAGTCGCGCCAGTGCGAGGCCGCGTGCGGCCGACTGCGTCTCGTGGCCGATCGCGGCGAGCACGAGCCGCAGGTAGTCGCTCGCGGGCAGCTCCGCGTCGCGAACCGCGTCCCACGCCGAACCGAGCACGACGGCGCGGGCCACCGGGTCGGCGAGCTCCGACAGCCGGCGCACGGCCGTGTCGAACGAGGTCGCGTCGAGCCGCACCTTCGCGTAGGTGAGGTCGTCGTCGTTCACGAGCAGCAGCTCGGGGCGCGGCAGGCCGACGAGCTCGGGCAAGTCGGTCGACGCGCCGTCGACGTCGAGCTCCACCCGGTCGGTGCGCACGAGGCGTCGGCGGTCGTCGCTCGAGTAGCAGCCGAGCGCGACGCGGTGCGGGCGGAGGGTGGGGTGGTCGGGTGCCGCGGTCTGCTCGACGCGGGCGGAGGTGATCAGGCCCGCGGCATCCGTCTCGACCACCGCACGCAACGTGTTCACGCCCGCGGTCTCGAGCCAGAGCTGCGACCACCGGGTGAGCTCGCGGCCGCTCGCCCGCTCGAGCTCGTCGAGCAGGTCGCGCAGCGTGGCGTTGCCGCCGGCGTTGGCGCGCAGGTAGGCGCCGACGCCGCGCTGGAAGGCGTCGAGGCCGACCCAGGCGACGAGCTGCTTCAGCACCGAGGCGCCCTTGTCGTAGGTGATCGCGTCGAAGTTCACCTCGACGTCGGCGAGGTCGCGGATCTCGGCGACGATCGGGTGCGTCGAGGGCAGCTGGTCCTGCTCGGCGGCGTGCGTCTTCTCGTCGCTGGCGAACGTGGCCCAGACGCCCGTGAACTCGGTGACCCGCGACGTGGCGAGCGTCGACGCCCAGGTGGCGAACGACTCGTTCAGCCAGAGGTCGTTCCACCAGCGCATGGTCACCGAGTTGCCGAACCACATGTGGCTGAGCTCGTGCAGCACGACGATCGCGCGCTGCTCGCGCCGGGCGTCGGAGACGCGGGAGCGGAACAGGTAGCTCTCGTTGAACGTGACCGCGCCGACGTTCTCCATCGCGCCCCAGTTGTACTCGGGCACGAAGATCTGGTCGTACTTGCCGTAGGGGTAGGGCACGCCGAAGGCCGCCTCGTAGAATGCGAGGCCCGCCTGCACGGTCTCGAACATGACGTCGGGCTCGGCGTACTGCGCGAGCGACGCGCGAGTGAACAGTCCGAGCGGCACGTCGCGTCCGTCGACGCTGCGCGCCGAGCCGCGCCAGGCCGCGTACGGCCCCGCGACGATCGCGACGATGTAGCTCGAGATCACCGGGCCGGTCTCGAACGACCACGTCGCGATCGCCCCGTCGGCGTCCGCGACGGGCTCGGGCGTCGGCGCATTGCTCAGCACCTGCCATGCTGCGGGCGCGGTGATCGTGAACCGCACCGACGCCTTCAGGTCGGGCTGGTCGAACACCGCGTAGACCCGGTTCGCCTCGGCGACCGCGAACTCGGTGTAGAGGTACACGGCGTCGTCGACGGGGTCGACGAAGCGGTGCAGGCCCTCGCCGGTGTTCGTGTACCCCCGCGTCGAGACCACCTGCAGCTCGTTCTCGGCAGCCAGCCCGTCGAGCCGGATGCGGAAGCCGTCGCTCGCGGCCGCCGGATCGAGCACCCGCCCGTTCAGCACGAGCTCGTGCACCTCGAGGGTCGTCGACTCGATGAACGAGTCGGCGCCCGGCTCGGCGCGGAAGCGCACCACCGTGGTCGAGCGGAACGTGTCGCCGTCGCCCGTCAGGTCGAGAGCGACCTCGTAGGCGGGTGCGGCGACGACGGAGGCACGGGCCTCGGCTTCGTCGCGGGTCAGGTCGGGCCGTG
Source organism: Agromyces sp. NPDC004153 (assembly GCF_053603635.1). Classification (NCBI taxonomy): domain Bacteria; kingdom Bacillati; phylum Actinomycetota; class Actinomycetes; order Micrococcales; family Microbacteriaceae; genus Agromyces; species Agromyces sp. NPDC004153. The sequence goes on along the minus strand of NZ_JBSGFY010000002.1, from coordinate 579,718 downwards.
GCATGCGTGCCTCCGTCGTGCGTTCGTGCGTGTTCGGGTCGGTTCGGGTCGTGCGGCGGTGCCGGCGGATGCCGCGACTACGCGTCCTGCGCGTCGCGCTCCTGCGCGGCGAGCGCCCGGTCGATCCCGGCGAGCCGCTCCACCACGAGGCGGCGCAGCGCGGGCACGTCGGGGTGCGTGTCGAGCCAGGTGCGGCTCGCGTCGGCGAGGGCGCGGTTCGCGAGCGGCGACGGGTAGAGGCCGTCGACGAGCTTCTCGGCGATCGCGTAGCTGCGCTTGTCCCACACGTCCTCGAGCATCGCGAAGTACCGCTCGACGAACGCCTCGAGCAGGGCGGGGTCGCTCGCGCGGAGGAAGCCCTCGGCCGTCTCGCGCACCACGGTGTTCGTGGCGGTGTCGACGTCGATGAGCGACGCCCAGGCGCGCTCCTTGCCCTCGGGCGTCTGGATCGCGGCGCGGGCGTGCGCGGCCGACTGCTGGCCGGTCGCCGTGTTGTCGGAGGCGAGGCGCTCGTCGATCTCGGCGTCGCCGGCGCGACCCGACGCCACGAGCGCGATGAGCAGCTCCCAGCCGAGGTCGGTGTCGATCTCGAGGCCCTCGAGTTCGAGCGAGCCGTCGTAGAGCGCGACGAGCTGGTCGACGTGCGACCCGGCCTCCGCGATCGCGGCGAAGTTCATGACGAACTGGAACTGCGCGTCGCTGCCCGGCTCGGCCTCCTGCGCGAGGCGCCAGAAACCGTCCGCGAGGGCTCGGCGTGCGTCGGCGCGTCGCCCGGGGGTCGTGTAGCCGCTCGCTGCGAGGATCGAGTTCGCGAGCACGATCCGCAGGGTCGTCGATTCCGTCTCGCTCGCGATGTTGCCGAGCACGAGGGCGAGGTAGTCGCTCGCGCGGGTCTCGGCGTCGCGGGTGGCATCCCACACCGAGCTCCACACGAGGGCGCGGGCCAGCGGGTCCTCGATCTCGGAGAGGTTGGCGAGGGCGACGCCGTGCGACGCCTCGTCGAGGCGGATCTTCGCGTAGGCGAGGTCGTCGTCGTTGAGGAGCACGAGGTCGGGGCGGGCGAGGCCCACGAGCTCGGCGACCTCGGTGCGCTCGCCGTCGACGTCGAGCTCCACGCGGTGGTCGCGCACGAGCTTGCCGTCGTGCAGGTTGTAGAACCCGATCGCGAGGCGGTGCGGGCGGATGGTGGGGTGGTCGGCGACCGCCGACTGCAGCACCGCGAACGACGTGATCACGCCCGCGTCATCCGTCTGGATCTCGGGACGCAGCGTGTTCACGCCCGCAGTCTCGAGCCAGAGGCCCGACCAGTCGGAGAGGTCGCGGCCGCTCGAGGCCTCGAGCTCGGCGAGCAGGTCGGCGAGGGTCGTGTTGCCCCAGCCGTGCTTCTTGAAGTACGCCGAGACACCGGCGAAGAACGCCTCGACGCCCACCCAGGCGACGAGCTGCTTCAGCACCGAGCCGCCCTTGGCGTAGGTGATGCCGTCGAAGTTGACCTGCACGTCCTCGAGGTCGTTGATGGTGGCGACCACGGGGTGGGTCGAGGGGAGCTGGTCCTGGCGGTAGGCCCAGTTCTTCTCCATCGAGTTGAACGTGGTCCACGCCTCGGTCCACTCGGTGGCCTCGGCGGTGGCGATGGTCGACGCCCACTCGGCGAACGACTCGTTGAGCCAGAGGTCGTTCCACCACTTCATGGTCACGAGGTCGCCGAACCACATGTGGGCGAGCTCGTGCAGGATCGTGACGACGCGGCGCTCGCGCACGGCATCCGTCACCTTCGAGCGGAACACGTAGAACTCGGTGAAGGTCACCGCGCCCGCGTTCTCCATGGCGCCCGCGTTGTACTCGGGCACGAAGAGCTGGTCGTACTTCGCGAAGGGGTAGGGCACGTCGAACTTCGACTCGAAGTAGGCGAATCCCTGCTTGGTCTTCTCGAAGATGTAGTCGGCGTCGAGGTACTGCGAGAGGCTCTTGCGGCTGAACACGCCGAGGGGGATGACGCGGCCGTCGGCCGAGGTCAGCTCGTCGCGCACGACCGCGTAGGGGCCCGCGATGAGCGCGGTGATGTAGCTCGAGATGCGCGGCGTCGGCTCGAACGCCCAGGTCTTCGCACCCTCGTGCGCGTCGACCGGCTCGGGCGTGGGGGAGTTCGACACGACCTCCCAGTGCGCCGGCGCGGTCACGGTGAACCGGAACGCGGCCTTCAGGTCGGGCTGCTCGAACACGGCGAACATGCGGCGCGAGTCGGGCACCTCGAACTGCGTGTAGAGGTAGGCCTCGCCGTCGACCGGGTCGACGAAGCGGTGCAGGCCCTCACCGGTGTGCATGTAGCGGCCGTCGGCCACGACCACGAGCTCGTTCTCGTCGGCGAGGCCGGGCAGCTGGATGCGGACGCCGTCGCTCACCTCTGCGGGGTCGAGCGCCACGCCGTTCAGGGTCACCGAGTGCACCTCCGCCGTGATCGCGTCGATGAACGTCGACGCTCCGGCGCGCGCGTCGAACCGCACGGTGGTCGTCGAGCGGAACACGTCGGGGCCGGTCGTCACGTCGAGCACGACGTCGTAGTCGTGGACGGTGACGAGCGCCGCGCGCTCCTCGGCTTCGATGCGGGTGAGGTTCTCTCCGGGCACGTGCGCTCCTTCGCAGTCTTCGCGGCTCGTGGCCGCAGGCAACGTGTCCCAGCCTAGCCCCGCGTGCGGTGAGCGCCCCAGCCCGCCCTCAGGTCGGTTGCGCCGTGGCAGGCGGCCCGGTCAGCGGCTCCAGATCGAGACGACGGATGCCGCGAACGCGGGCAGTGCGGCGACGACCGCGAGCACCAGCAGCACGCGACCGACGATGATGCCCGCCCGCGACGCGCGCACGGCGAGGAACCATGGCAGCAGCCGGGGAAGCGCGAACGTGACGAGGGCGCCGATCGCGAGGATCGCCCCGAGCGGGAATAGCACGACGCCGAGCAGCAGCGGCAGGACGGTGTCGGGCCAGTTGCGCTGCGTCATGAGCGGCAGGCTCCGGCTGAGGCGGCCCGCGAAGGCCGCGAGGAAGGCGCCCTGCACGACGGACAGGGCGGCGAACACGAGCACCGACAGCCAGCCCGGCCCCACGATGTCGAAGTCCACGTTGTCGGACCGGAGCGGGTCGATGAACGGCGCCACCATCACGAACGCGGCGAGGCCGAAGGTCGGTCCCGCGAGGCGCCCCTTCGGCAGCCACGGGGCCGCGAGCAGGTAGAACGCGGTCGACGCGAACGCGAAGGGCAGGGCGCCGAAGAAGAAGTAGCCGATCGTGCCCTCGAACGTGATCTCGCCGACGGTCGCCTGCGCCTCCGTGAGGCGACCCGTCGCCTCCGGCGAGGTCAGTGCCAGCAGCCGCATGGCGAGCCGCCCGCCCGCCCCGGTGACGAGGAGGCTGGACGCCGTGCCCGCGACGAGGAACACGATCACCCACCAGGCATACAGGCGGAGCCCGTCGAGGTGGCGTCGGAGCCGGGTTTCCGACGGCGTGGAGGCCGCGGCATCCGACGCAGGACCCGGCAACCCGGGCTCGACGAGCCGCTCGCCGCCCCAGCGGATGCAGAGCACCACAGCGAGGACGAGCAGTGCGACACTCAGGATCACGACCAGCATCCGACCTCCGTTCCGGCCGACCGGGCTGCGCGTGAGCCTACTGCCGGCCGCGGCGGCGCGCCGCCCCCAGAACACGGCGGGGAGCTCGGCTCGCGTTGACCCGCTCGGTCGGCCGCCTTACGGTGGCGGCATGAAGTCCACGGATGCCGCGGCGCCGACCGCCGAGCGATACCGGGTCTTCGGCGAGGTGGAGGCGCGCGGGATGTCGGCCACGTACGAGGCGTGGGCGCTCGGGGTCGCGGAAGACCCCGCCACGGTCGCGCTCATCGACGAGCTGCCGGCGCCGAAGCGCCAGCCGAACCTCGTGTTCTCGGCGGCGCGCTATCAGGGTGCCCCCGCGGGTCCGTATCACCTGTTCCGCGACTGGCTCCACGGCCACTGGGTGGAGGTGCGGGCCACGGCGCTCACGCACGCGACGCAGACGAACGAGGCGGCGCGCTGCGCGCTGCACGTGCCGGCGCTCGCCGGGATCGAGGGCCCCGTCGCATTGCTCGAGGTGGGCACGTCGGCCGGGCTGTGCCTCTATCCCGACCGCTACAGCTACCGGTACTCGGGGCATCCGCGGCTCGACCCCGCCGACGGTCCCAGCCCGGTCGTCCTCGATTGCGTCGTGGAGGGGCCCGTGCCGGTGCCCGACCGCCTGCCCGAGGTCGTCTGGCGCGGCGGCATCGACCTCAACCCGCTCGACGTTCGGCATCCCGACGACGTCGCGTGGCTCGACGCGCTCATCTGGCCGGAGCACGACGACCGGCGCGCCCGCCTGCGGGCCGCGGCCGCGATCGCCGCGGGCGACCCGCCCCGGATCGTCGCCGGCGACCTCGACGCCGAGCTCGACGCGGTCGCCACGCAGGTGCCCGGCGGGGCGACCCTCGTCGTGTTCCACACGGCGGTGCTCATGTACCTCGACGAGGCCGGCCGCGCGCGGTTCGCCGAGCACGTCCGCCGGCTCCGCGGGCACTGGCTCTCCGTGGAGGCGCGCACGGTCACGCCCGGCATCCGCGTGCGCGAGGACGTGCCCAACGAGAGCTCCGACCTCGTGCTCGCGCTCGACGGCGTGCAGCTGGCCTGGGCGCAGCCCCACGGGCGTGCCGTCCGGTGGGTGCCGAATCCCTAGACTTGGGCCCATGCGCATCCACATCGCGACCGACCACGCCGGCCTCGAGTTCAGCCGCACCCTCGTCGACCACCTGACCAACGGCGGTCACGACGTCGTCGACCACGGCCCCACCGAGTACGACCCGCTCGACGACTACCCGGCGTTCTGCATCAATGCAGCGCAGGCCGTCGCCCGCGACCAGGCCGCAGGGGTGCGCACCCTCGGCATCGTGTTCGGCGGCTCGGGCAACGGCGAGCAGATCGCCGCCAACAAGGTGCAGGGCATCCGCGCCGCGCTCGTGTGGAGCATGGACACCGCGATCCTCGCCCGCCAGCACAACGACGCCAACGTCATCTCGATCGGCGCCCGGCAGCACACCGTCGAAGAGGCCATCCGCTACATCGACGCGTTCATCGCGGAGCCCTTCTCAGGCGACGAGCGGCACGTGCGCCGCATCGCACAGCTCGCGGAGTACGAGACCACGGGCGACATCGCGGGCAGGGGCGTCGACCACGAGCCGTCGGCGCCCAGCGAGGCGTAGGGACGCAGCGGCAGTGCCCGAGGGACACTCGATCCACCGGATCGCCCGGCAGTTCGACCGGAACTTCGTCGGGCACGTCGTGCACGCCTCGAGCCCGCAGGGCCGGTTCGCGCAGGGCGCGGCCGAGCTCGACGGGCGGCGGATGACGGACGCCCGCGCCGTCGGCAAGCAGATGTTCCTCGGTTTCGAGGGCGACCGCTGGCTGCGGGTGCACCTCGGCCTGTACGGCGCGTGGGACTTCGCCGGCGACATCCTGCTCGACCCCACGATCGCCTCGGCGAACGGACGCATGGGGCAGACGAACCAGCGCGGGACGTTCCTCGAGGGCCCCAACCCCGACGCCGCGATCCTCGACTCGGCGGGCGAGAACTCGCTCACGTCGATCGGAGCGCCGCGCCGCACGCGGCTGCGCATGTCGGAGTCCGAGAAGGAGGCGAACGAGTTCGAGGTGTTCCCGCCCGAGCCGATCGGCCAGGTGCGCGTGCGCCTGCTCACCGAGACGATCGTGGCCGACCTGCGCGGCCCCACCGCGTGCGAGGTGCTCGACCCGGCGCAGGTCGAGCGCATCGTGTCGAAGCTCGGGCCGGATCCGCTCATCGACGGCGGCCCCGACGCCGAGGAGCGGTTCACCTCCACCGTGCGCCGGAAGGGCGTGCCGATCGGGCTCCTGCTCATGGACCAGGACGTGGTCGCGGGCATCGGCAACGTCTACCGCGCCGAGCTGCTGTTCCGCGCCAAGCAGAACCCGCACACGCCCGGCAGGGAGGTGCCCGAGGAGCACGTGCGGCACCTCTGGACCGACTGGGCGAAGCTGCTGCGCATCGGTGTCGAGACCGGCCAGATGATGACCATGGACGACCTCGACCCCGACGAGTACCGCGCCGCGATGGCCAACCGCGACGACCGGCATTGGGTGTACAAGCGCGAGGGGCTGCCGTGCCGAGTGTGCGGCACGAACATCGTGCTCGAGGAGATGGGCGCCCGCAAGCTCTACTGGTGCCCCTACTGCCAGGCCTGAGGAGACCCATGCGACAGAACCCGAGCTTCACGCTGGCGAGCGAGGAGGGCGTGAAGCGGCTGATCCGCGAGCACCCCTGGATGACGATCGTGAGCTCCACGGATGCCGCAGGCCTCGTCGCGAGCCACTACCCCGTGCTGCTCGACGAGAGCGCCGACGGCATCGTGCTCCTCACCCACGTCGGCCGCCCCGACGAGGTCGTGCACGAGCTCGGCCGGCACGAGGTGATGGTCATCGTGCAGGGCCCGCACGGCTACATCTCGCCCGGCTGGTACGACGCGAACCGGGCCGTGCCGACGTGGAACTTCGTGACCGCGCACCTCTACGGCACGCCCGAGCTGCTCGACGCCGACGAGAACCTGCGCGTGCTCGAGGCGCTCGTCGACCACTTCGAGGACGCCCTGCCCGAACCGCGCCGCATGCGCGGGACGCCCGAGAACTCCGCCTACGCCGATCGCATCGCGGTGGGCACCGTGGGCCTGCGCATCCCGATCACGCGGTTCGTCGCGAAGAACAAGATGAGCCAGAACCGGCCCGACGAGACCGTCGACCGCATCATCGCCGAGCTCGAGGGCGAAGGGCCCTACGCGAGCCCCGCGCTCGCCGCCGAGATGCGCCGCACGCACGAGGTACTGCGGGCGGCTCGGGCGTGAGCGGGCTGCTCCTCGCGGGCGCACGCCTGCCCGGTGCGCCAGAGGCCGTCGACGTGCTCGTGGCCGACGGCGTCGTCGCGGAGATGGCGACGCACGGCGCGTCGAGCGCCGCCGGGTCGGCCGTCGAGCGCGTGGACCTCGACGGCCGCTGGATCGTTCCCGGCCTGCACGACCGGCACGTGCACCTCTCGCAGTGGGCGATGGTCTCGCGGCGGCTCGACCTCGCCGGCGCGGCATCCGCAGCTGAGACCGCCGCGCTCGTGCGCGCCGCCGTCGACGCGGGCGAGCCCGAGGTGATCGGGTTCGGCTACCGCGACGGGCTGTGGCCGGATGTCGCGAGCCGGGCGCTGCTCGACGCGGTCTCGGGCGACGTCCCGGTCGTGCTCGTCGCCGCCGACCTGCACGCCTGCTGGATCAACTCCGCCGCCGCCCGCCGGCACGGCGTGGACGCGCCCGGCGACGGGATCCTCCGGGAGGACGCCTGCTTCCGCCTCGTGCGCGAGCTCGACGACGTCGCCGACGACGTGCTCGACGGGTGGGTCGCCGATGCGGCCAGTCGTGCCGCCGCGCGCGGCGTCGTCGGGGTGGTCGACTACGAGATGCGCTGGAATCGCGACGACTGGGCCCGCCGGGCAGCGGCGGGCGAGTGGCGGCTGCGCGTCGCCTTCGGCGTCTACCCGCAGCACCTCGACCGCGCGATCGACGAGGGGCTGCGCACCGGCGAGACCGTCGACGGCACGGGCGGGCTCGTGACGGTCGGCGGCGCGAAGGCGATCACCGACGGCTCGCTCAACACCCGCACCGCGTGGTGCTTCGACCCGTACCCGGGACTCGACGGGCACGAGCATCCCTACGGCCTCGCGACGATCGCCTACGAGGAGCTCGTCCCGCTCATGCGGCGCGCGCACGAGGGCGGCCTGACGCCCGCCATCCACGCGATCGGCGACCGCGCCAACGCCCGCGTGCTCGACGCGTTCGAGGAGGTCGGCTGCCGCGGTTCGGTCGAGCACGCCCAGCTGCTGCGCCACGAGGACGTCGCCCGGTTCGCCCGGCTCGGCGTGGTCGCGAGCGTGCAGCCCGAGCACGCCATGGACGACCGCGACGTCGCCGACCGGTACTGGGCGGGTCGCACCGACCGGGCGTTCATGCTCGCCGAGCTCCAGGCCGCCGGCGTCGAGCTCGCCCTCGGGTCCGATGCGCCCGTGGCGCCGCTCGACCCGTGGGTGGCGATCGCCGCTGCCGTGGGCCGAACCCGAGGCGGACGCGAGCCGTGGCATCCCGAGCAGGCGATCGACGTGCGCGCCGCGCTCGCCGCGTCGACGGGCGGCGCCGGCCCCGAGGTGCACGTCGGCCTGCGCGCCAACCTCGCGGTGCTCGAGCGCGACCCGTACGCGGCATCCGTGGAGGAACTGCGCACCATGCCCGTGGCCGCCACGCTCGTCGGCGGCCGCATCACGCACGACAGCCGGTGATCGAGGAGCGCCGGGCGAAGCCCGACGCGTATCGAGATCCAGCCCCCGGGGGATAACCCCCGCGCCGATCCGGTCGCCCACCGGATGGGGCGACCGCGCCCGCGTTGCGAGGCTGGAAGCATGCCAGCACCACGCATCGCCGCCACCGCGATCCGCCGTCCCCGCGCCGCGCTCACCGCGCTCGCCGCCGTCGCGTCGGGCGCCCTCGTCGCCGTCGCCTTCGCCGGGTGCGGCCTCGCCGGACCCGCGCCCGTCGACACGGTCGGCGAGGTCGACTTCGACCGGCCGCTCGCGATCCCGCCGCTCGCCGAGTCGACGGTCGACGCCGACGGCACCCGCGTGTTCTCGCTCGAGGCGCAGGCGGGAACCACCGAGTTCGAGCCCGGCGTGGCGAGCGACACCTGGGGCTTCAACGGCTCCTACCTCGGTCCGACGCTCGTCGCCGACCGCGGCGAGCGCGTTCGGGTCGACGTGACGAACGCGCTCGACGAGCCCACGACCGTGCACTGGCACGGCATGCACCTGCCCGCGGAGATGGACGGCGGCCCCCATCAGATGGTCGACCCGGATGCCACGTGGTCGCCGACCTGGGCCATCGACCAGCAGGCCGCGACGCTCTGGTACCACCCCCACCCGCACGGCGAGACCGAGGAGCACGTCGCCCGGGGCCTCGTCGGCATGTTCCTGCTGCACGACCCCGAGGAGCGGGCGCTCGGCCTGCCGTCGGACTACGGCGTCGACGACATCCCCGTCATCGTGCAGGACACCGGCTTCTCGGCCGACGGCCGCCGCGAGCCGCCCGTGCGCGGCTACGCCGGCGGGCTCGGCGACGAGCTCCTCGTCAACGGCACGCGCACGCCGTACCTCGACGCGACGAGCGAGCTCGTTCGGCTCCGCCTGCTGAACGCGTCGACCGCGCGCACCTACGGATTCTCGTGGTCGGACGACCGCCCCGTCGAGCTCATCGCGACCGACGGCGGCCTGCTCGAGGCATCCGTGCCGCTCGACCGCGTCGTGCTGTCGCCGGGGGAGCGGGCCGAGGTGCTCGTGCGCCTGACCCCGGGCGAACGCGTGGTGCTGCGCTCCGAGATGACCGCCGAGGCGGCCGGCATGGTCGGACCCGTCGCCGCGATGAACGGCAACACCGACGCGTTCGACGTGCTCGAGGTGCGCGCCGCCGACGAGCTGGCCGCCGCGGACCCGGTGCCCGAGCGCCTCACCACCATCGAGCCCTACGACGAGGCCGACGTCGCGACGACGCGCACGTTCCGCCTCGACGACAGCTTCGAGATCAACGGCCACGCCATGGACATGGCCCGTATCGACGAGACCGTGACGGTCGACACGCTCGAGCGCTGGATCGTCACGAACGACACCGAGGTGCCGCACAGCTTCCACGTGCACGACGTGCAGTTCCGCATCGCGTCCGTCGACGGCGCTGCGCCGCCGCCCGAGCTCGCGGGCTGGAAGGACACCATCCACGCCGAGCCGCAGCGGGAGTACGAGCTCCTCATGCGCTTCGAGGACTACACCGACCCCGACACCCCGTACATGTACCACTGCCACCTGCTGTGGCACGAGGACCAGGGCATGATGGGCCAGTTCGCCGTCGTCGAACCGGGCCAGTCTGCCACGATGACAGGAGGAACCGACCATGAGCACTGACACCGTGCCCACCGACCGACCCGGGAACGGAGCCGCGGACCCCGCGACCGCGATCCTCCACCCGGCCACCACCGCCGAGGGGGCGAGCACCGCACCGATGTCGACGACCACGACGAGCACCACGGATGCCGCGCCGCGCCGCCGCGGCTACGGCTCCCTCTGGGCGGCCGTGCCCCGAGAGTTCGGCTTCCTGATCCTGACGATGCCGATCGCGATCATCGGGCTCGTCATCATCTCGACCGTCTTCTTCACCGGCCTCGGCCTCGTGGCGATCGTCGTCGGCATCTTCCTGATGGTCGCGTCGTTCTACATCGCGCGCGGCTTCGGCACGCTCGAGCTCGTGCGCCTGCGCTGGGCCGGGCGCCCCGAGATCCGCCGCCCCGTCTGGGAACGGGTCGACGGCGCTCAGGGCTTCTGGCGTGCGGTGTTCGGCCCGTTCATCGACGGCCACTACTGGCTCTACCTGCTGCACGCGCTCGTCGTGAATCCCATCGTGAGCATCGTCTCGTGGAGCCTCACGGTGGCCTGGACGGCGACCGCCCTCGCGGGCGTGACCGGCTGGATCTGGCAGCCGTTCATCCCGAACGACGAGCGCACCTTCTGGCTGAACCAGTGGCTCCTCGAGCGGTTCTTCCCCGACGCGGCGCCCATCGATCCCGTCTTCGGCGAGCGCGTGCTCGAGATCCTCATCGGCGTGATCTTCCTGCTGACGCTGCCGCTCGTGTTCCGCGGGCTGACGCTCATGCACGACGCGATCGCGCGGGGCATGCTCGGCGCGTGGCGCTCCGAGGCCCTCGAGCGCGAGGTCGCCGAGCTCGCCGCGTCGCGCGGCGCGGCCGTGCAGGCCGAGGACACCTCGCTGCGCCGCCTCGAGCGCGACATCCACGACGGACCGCAGCAGCGGCTCGTGCGCCTGCAGATGGACCTCGCGACCATCGAGCGCCGCCTCGAGCACGATCCCGACTCGGCGAAGGCCCTCGTGGGCGAGGCCCGCGACCAGGCCCGCGAGGCGCTCGACGAACTGCGCGCGCTCTCGCGCGGGTTCGCCCCGCCGCTCCTGCAGGACCGCGGCCTCGCGAGCGCCCTCGAGTCGCTCGCCGCGCGCAGCCCGGTACCGGTCGAGTTCGAGAACCGGCTCGCGACGGATGCCCCGCTGCCGGCGGCCATCGAGCGGAACGCGTACTTCATCGCGGCCGAGCTGCTCACCAACGCGGCCAAGCACGCCGGTGCGAGCGCGATCCGGCTGCGGGTCGCCAGCCGTGACACGGGAGCCTCGGGTCACTGGCTCGACCTCTGGGTCACCGACAACGGGCACGGCGGCGCCTCGCCGCGTCCGGGCCACGGGCTCGCCGGACTCGAGGAACGCGTGCACGGCCTCCGCGGCCTGTTCGTGGTCGACAGCCCGGCGGGCGGGCCCACGGTGATCGGCGCGCACGTGCCGTACGTGCCCGTCGCGGCAACCGCGACCTGACCCTCGTCGCACCCGCGGCCCCGGCGTTGCACGCGCCGGGGCCGCTGCCGTCGCGCCGATATGGTGAAGGCATGACGGATGCCGCCCGCCGCCCCCTGCGCATCGTGCTCGCCGAGGACTCGGTGCTGCTGCGCGAGGGGCTCGTCCGTCTGTTCGACGAGGCGGGCTTCGAGACGGTCGGCGCGTACGGCGACGCGGATGCGCTGCTCGCCGCACTCGACGGCGACACGCCCGACCTCGCCGTGCTCGACGTGCGCATGCCGCCGACGTTCCGCGACGAGGGCGTGCGCGCGGCGATCGAGCTCCGCCGACGTCGGCCCGAGGTCGGCATCCTCCTGCTCAGCCAGTACGTCGAGGGCACCTACGCCCACGAGTTGCTCTCCTCGGGCGAGGGCGGCATGGGCTACCTGCTGAAGGACCGGGTGGCCTCGCTCGAGGAGCTCGAGGACGCCGTGGAGCGCGTGAGCGCCGGCGGCACCGTGCTCGACCCGCAGGTCGTGCGCGAGCTGCTGGCCCGCCGCGGCGACCCGCTCGCCTCCCTCACCCCGCGTGAGCGCGAGGTGCTCGAGCTCATGGCCGAGGGGCGCACGAACGCCGGCATCGCGAAGCAGCTCTTCATCGGCGTCGGCGCCGTGGAGAAGAACGTGACGTCGATCTTCCAGAAGCTCGGCCTGGAGGACTCCGGCACCGACCACCGCCGCGTGCTCGCGGTGCTCGCCTGGCTGCAGCGCTGACTGGCGCGGCCGGCGAGCGTTTCGCGCTCACCTCGGCGGACGTCGTCGGTCGAAGAGCGTCGGCTGCGAGTCGACCGACGGATGGAGCGGGGTGAAGTGCCGCCAGGCGAGAACGAATCGCCGAACGGAGTACCAGGTCGAGGCGACGAGCTGCACGAGCGCGACCACGGCTCCGGCGACGACCGCCCAGGCGACGGCTCCGCCGAGCGCCACCACCAGGCCACCGGTGAACAGGCCGAGCACCGTTGAATTCACCACGGTGATGAGCAGCGCCGAACTGCCGATGGCCTGGCTGATGCCGCGACTCCGGAAGAAGTAGTAGGTCTGGTCGGCGCCGGCCTCGTCGTCGTGGGTCGAGGCGAGGAAGTTCCGCTCGATCCCCGGCCGCAGTTCCCGGTACGCGCCCCGGAGGCGGTTCATCGCGACCACGTACATCATGTCCTCCTCGGCCACGTTCATGACACGGACCTGGGTGAGGAAGCCGACGAGCCAGATGAACGCCAGGATGCCGAGTGCGGCCGCCCGGAACCAACCGTCGAAGTCGGTCGCCTGGCCGAGCAGGCCGATGGCGAGCAGGCCGGCCGAGAAGAGCGTGAGGAAGATCGCGATGCGGGTCAGCACCTCGCCCTGGGTCGTGCTCCGCGACGCGAGGAGGCTCCAGTGCTCGGTCGCGAGGAGTTGCGCCTCGAGGGCGCGCTCGGCTCGGTCCGCCGCGTCGTCGTGTGCCGGTGGCACGTCACCCGTGCCTGCGGGCTCGTCGTCGCGCCGGGGATCGTCCGTGTGGTCGCTCATCCGCTGCTCCGCAACGGCTCGTGGAGGCGCCACACCGCGCGGTACCCGCGGTAGCCCCACACCATCCACCCCACGAACGACGCGATCGCGACGACGACGCCGACGCCGATCGACCACCCCACCGACGACGTGAACGTGTAGACGAGCGCCCCGACGAAGAGCCCCGCGAGCGCGGCGTGCACGACGAGGATGAGCACCATCGAACTCGCGAACACCTGCAGGCGATCGCGCGCCGCGAACGGGTAGTAGGTCCGCTGCGCCCCCGGCAGGTCGTCGGACGTCCCCATCATGAAGTACGGCAGGATGCCCGGATCGAGGTGCACGTACGCGGCGCGGAGCCGGTTCATGGCGAGGACGTACGCGAGGTCCTCCTGGGCGGTGTTGAACACGCGCAGCTGCGTGATGAGCCCCAGCACCACGAGCAGGAAGAGGATGGCCAGCGCGGCGACGCCGAACCAGCCGCTGAACTGCGTCGCGTTGCCGAGCACGCCGAGGGTCACGAGGCCGGCGGACACGAGCGTGAGGAAGATCGCGATCCGGGTGAGCACCTCGCTCTGCGTCGTGGAGCGCGAGGCGAGGAGGCTCCAGTGCTCCGTGGCGAGCATCTGCGCGCGCAGGGATTTCTGCGCGTCCGTGAGGTGCGCGACGTCGTCCCCCGTAGACGGACCGGGCCCGGATGCATCCGCCGTCATAGCGGCATTCTGCACCCGGGCCCGGTCGGCCCGCCATCGCGCCTACTTGACGGCGATGTGCGAGAAGAGGAACCAGCGGTCCTTGTCGAGGCCGCGGCGGATCTCGATCACGACGTCCTGGCTGGCCGGGTCGAGCTCGGCGAGGCCCTCGATCGCGTCGTTCACCTTCTCGGTCGCGAGGTCGATCTGCGCGACCACGTCGGCGATCGCCTCCTCGTAGGGCTGGAAGCCGAGCTTCGGGTTCGCGGCGCCGCTCTTCGCGGCGACGGTCGCGAGCCGGCCGTCGATCGGGAGGCCGAGGGCCACGACGCGCTCCGCCGCGGTGTCGGCCCACTCCTGGGCGTGCGCCACGACGTCGTCGAGCAGCTCGTGCACGGCGATGAAGTTGACGCCGCGCACGTGCCAGTGCGCCTGCTTGCCGTTGACGACGAGCGCGACGAGCTCGTGCACGACGGGGGTGAGGTACTGGGCGACGCCTGCGGCGACGTCGGCGTTCGCGGCGCCGGTCTTGGTGGTCTTCGGTGCGGTCTTCGTGTCGGTCATCGTGTCACCTTCCGTGTGCGTTCGTCTCCTTCAACGCTACGCAGCGGCGCGCGTATTTCAAGGAAGGGAAGGCTCCGCTCACCGGGTCGACACGGATGCCGCGGCGTCGCGCCGCGGCATCCGCTGCATCAGGCCTCGGACTTCGCCGGCGGATGGTGCACGCCGCGGTGCACCTCGTACACGCGAGCGTGACCGGGGGAGTCGGGGTCGTCGGTGATGGGGCGGTCGGCCATGAACTGCCGGATCACGTGCGAGAGCTCGCCGGGATGGCTGAAGTTGATGGCGTGCGCCGCCCCGTCGATGCCGACGACGAGCACGTGGGTGTCGGTGCGCTCGGCGATCTCCCTGACCCGGTGCGGTGAGGGCAGCAGCGGATCCCGGTCGCCGAGGACCACGAGAGTGGGGATGCGCAGCTCGAGCAGCCGCTCGAGCGACGGGTACTGCGTCAGCGCGTGGAACATCTTGAACGTGCTGGGCACGCCGAACCGCATGTAGTCGGGCGTCGCCACGCCGATCATCCTGGCCGGCTCGCGCGTGCCGTCCCGGCTGAGCTGGCCGACCGCGCGGCCCAGGGGCTGGTTGTGCAGCCCGCCCGCGGGGGAGACGAGGATCGCGCGCTCGAGCCGCTCGGGGTAGTGGTAGGCGAACTCGCAGATGACGGGGCAGCCCATGGAGTTGCCGACGAGGGTCACCTTGTCGATGCCGCGCTCGTCGAGGAAGCGCGCCGCCGCGTGGGCGAGGTCGGGCACGTCGAGGGCGTTCTTCGCCTTCCCGCTGCGACCGAATCCCGGCAGGTCGGGCACGAGCGTGTGGAACTCGTCACCGAGCCGTTCCGCCGTGGGAAGGAGGTAGCGGCCGGAGAGGCCGAAGCCGTGCACGTGCATCATCACGGGTGCGTCGGGCGGGTTCTGCGACTCCCGGTAGAAGACGTCGATGCCGTCGACGGTGGTCCACCGCTCGGCGAGCGACGACTGCGGCTTCCTCGGGTGCATCCGTTCGCGATGACGTGCGGATGCCGCGTCGTCGGCCGGTGCGGCCGGCCCCGAGAGCCCGGGCGGGGTCGATCGCCGGCGGACCCCCGCCCATGCGGCGACGGCCGCACCCGCCGCGACGACCGCGACGGCGATGGTGATGAGCACTCGGGTCCGCACGAGGGTCTCCTTCCCGAGGCGCACGCAAGGGGTCGTCCACGGCACAACATACTCCCGGCGGCCGCGATCGTGCAGCGCCCCGTCGGAGGGGCGTTGCGGACCTCGCTCAGGGGTGCGACGGCGGGTGCGGGCGTCGGGAGCGGCGCACAGAGGCGCCGGGAGCCGGCGACGGGCGCGGCACCCGGTCGGTCCACTCGATGATCAGGCCGGCGAGTGCGAGGATGCCGCTGACGGCCGCTCCCCACCAGTAGGGCGTCGCGACCCACAGGGCGTACGCCGACGCGCCGATCGAGAGCACGAACGCGAACGTCATCGTCGTCCACGACGTGGGCAGCCGATTGAGCAGCATCGCTCCGGCGACCACCGCGAGCGTGCCCGCCACGATCGCGAGGATCGCGGCGACCACCGCCGATTCGGGCGACGCCAGCAGCGCGAGGCCGAAGACGACCTGGGTCAGGCCGGCGAGCCACGCCAGGTCGGCGACCACGCGGGTCCGCTCCGAGCGTCGTGCGGTCACGATGGCCTCCTTCGTCGAGGCGCACGCGATGGATGGTTCACGGCACACGCTACGCCGAGTGTGGCCGAGCGACACTGCCCCGTCGGTGGGGTGCCCCCGGTTCGTGGCGGGAGGGGCGTCCGACGTCTAGGCTCCGGAGCCCCGTGCTGGTCGGATGACGAGCCCGGTGTCCAGATCGAGGAGGGGCAGCGACGTCTCCCGAGGATCGAGTGTGTAGCCCCGCCGCCATTCGTCGTGCCGTCGCTCGCGTCCCAGGTAACCCAGCCCCTGGGCGACCATGAAGCCGAGGACGGCGCAGGCGATGAGCGCCACCAATG
The DNA here is from genome assembly GCF_053603635.1 of Agromyces sp. NPDC004153. Taxonomy (NCBI): domain Bacteria; kingdom Bacillati; phylum Actinomycetota; class Actinomycetes; order Micrococcales; family Microbacteriaceae; genus Agromyces; species Agromyces sp. NPDC004153. The sequence goes on along the minus strand of NZ_JBSGFY010000002.1, from coordinate 563,436 downwards.
GAACGACGACGTACGGCACCCGGCGGACCTCGAGCGGAAGCAGCAACGACAGGAAGAACAGGGCGCTCGCGGCGAACGCGATGATCCAGCACCGCACCGACCAGCGGAAGTAGGTCGTGGAATGGGTGCCGATCATCAATCGAGGCGGGGGCATGTCGGTGCGAGCGACGGAGGGGAGCTCGCCTGCCGGATCGGGTTCCACGATCCGAGTATGGGGCACGCTCGACCTCGGTGGAGCGGATGACGGGAATCGAACCCGCGTAATCAGTTTGGAAGACTGAGGCTCTACCATTGAGCTACATCCGCGCGGCGCCCGCGCGCGGGCACCGGACCATCGTAGTACACCGCCGAGGCCGGTCCCGGCAGGCGCGAGCGCGGCATCCGTTCGAGGGAGAACGCGCATGAGCGGGCGAGAGACGGTCGAGGCGCTGATCGCGACGCTGAACGCCGGGAACGTCGACGGCATGGACGACGTGTTCCACGAGGACGCGGTCATGGAATGGCCGCAGTCCGGCGAACGCATCGTCGGCGGTGACAACCGGCGAGGCGTCTATCGGGCTTTCCCGAAGCTGCCCACCATCACGCCGCGCCGCATCATCGGCGAGGGCGAACTCTGGGTCGTCGAGGCGGCGCTCGACTACGGCGACGAGGCCGAGTACCAGGCCGTGTTCATCTTCGAGCTCCGGGACGGCAGGATCGCGAAGGAGACCGCGTACTGGTCGCTCCCGTTCGAGGCGCCCGAGTGGCGCGAGCAGTGGGTCGAGCGCATCTGACTCGATGCAGCGCGGCCGGCCACCCACCGCGGTGACGGCTCAGCGCAGGTCGGCGATCGTGCGCACCACGCCCTTGAGGAGCCGGAGCTGCCGCTCGTACGTCGCGGCGAGCGCGATGAGGATGGCCCCCGCGATACCGAGCCAGAGCCACCACCACACCGCCTCGTAGGCCGTCCGGATCCACGGCCAGAGTTGGGCGACCGCGTGCACGAGCAGCACGCTCCCGCCGAGCAGGAGCGGAGCCTGCAGCCGTCGCACGGCCCCGATCACCACGGCGGCCGAAGCCGCGATGCCGAGGGCGATGAGCCGCCAGAGGTCGGAGTCGATGAAGTCGGCGAGGAGCGGCGGCACGAGCAGGACCGCCAGGCCGGGACCGAGCGCCGGCCAGCTCCCGAGCTCAGGAGAACGGGTCATCCGGATGGCGCCGGCGCCGATGAGGGCGACGCCGACGGGCGCCGTGACCAGGTCGAAGGGGTCCACCTCGCCCGAGACCAGAGCGAGGATGCCGCCGAGCACGAGCACCCCGAGCGAGCTCCATGCGAGCATCGGACCGGCGAACGGCCTGGCCTTCACGGCGGCTCCTGCCACGTGCACGACCGCCAGCGCCGAGAAGAGGACGACGGCTCGCAGCGCCGACCGGTCGCCCGCGATGATCGCGAGCAGGGTCGGGACCGCGGCCACGACGACGGATGCCGCGAGCATGGCCTCCGCGATGACGGCGGGCCGCGAATCCGTCCGTGCCCAGATGACGGCGAGTGCGACCCCCGCGGCGAGCGCGAGCACCGGCCAGAACTCGGCGGGCAGGTCGCTTGACGCCCCGGTGCCGACCGCTCCACCGCGCACCACTGCCGCACCCGTGAGGGCGACCCACCCGGTCGCGACGCCCAGCAGCCGGATCGGCACTCCTCGGCCTCGTTCGGGCAGGAACGAGGAGGCGAGCGCGACGATCGTGCCGGCGGCGACCAGCACGAGCGTGCGAAGCTCGGAGTCCGCGGCCGACGCGACGCTCGGAAGCACGGCCACCCCGGCGGCCGCGGCGAACAGCGCGGTCCGACCGATCGCGGTCGCCGTCGCCGACGCCGCTCGACGCCATGTCACGAGACCGGCCGCGATGGCGAGTCCGACGGCGAGCGGCAGCGTGTACGCCTCGATGTCGTCGACGCCCTCGCCGGACAGCCGGGCCCACACGGCGGCCACCGCGAGTGCGAGGCTCAGCCACGAGAAGTGGCGCGTCTCCGATGCGCCGCCGATCGGATCGCCGTCGAGCGCGGCGAGGATGATCGGCACGGGCGCCAGCACCAGCAGGAGAAGCCACGCCTGATCGCCCGCCGAACCGATGGCGGCGAGCGTGACGACGCCGGAGACCCCGACCGAGGCCCGCCAGGCGAGACGCACGCCACCGTCGGCAGGCAGCACGAGCGGCGCGAGGCCGGCGGCGGCGAGCACGCCGGCGGCCGCGCCGAGCACCGACGGCGGCGCGTCGGGGATGGACGCGAGCACGCGTTCGAGTGCGAGGGCGATCATCACGGGCCCGGTCGCGGCGAGGAGGATGCGCAGGAGTCGTGCCTCGACCAGGCGGGTACCGACGCTCGTCACGACGGCGACGATCGCGGCAGGGAGCCAGCCGAGGATCACGACCCCGACGAGGGCCGCGGGGAGTGCGACCGCGAACGCGCCGACGACCGCGGCGGCCAGCGCCGGCGTCGCCAGGGCGAGGCGGTCACGGGTGACCAGGCGCGGAGCGAATACGAACGCGCCGAGCAGCACGGCCGCGACCGTGCCGAGCCAGAGCCAGCTCGAGGTCCACGGATCCGCGACCTCGACGCCGGAGGCATCGAGCCACGACGGGATCGCGAACGAGGTGACGGCGACGATCACGACCGCGAGCACGAGGTGGGCGGCGCCGACGATCTGCGCCGCGAGCTCGGCCCAGACCCGGGATGCCAGCACGCGACCCGCGATGACCGTGGCCAGGACGACCGCGGTCGCCCACGGCCACACGTCCTCGTTCGACCAGCCGATCCACCACGCGAACGCGACGGCGCCCATGCCGAGGATCGCGAGGACCGCGAGCAGCCCCGGCGCCGTCAGGCGGTCGCGGAGCGCGGCGAACCCCAGCGCGACGACGCCGACCGCGACGAGGATCGCGACCGGCAGGGCGGCGCCCGGTGCCATCGCCCCGCCGATGATCCCGCCGACGAGGGCCGCGGCGACCGGGATGGCGAGGAGCTTCCGTGCCGCCCCCATGAGGAGGAGGACCACGAGGGAGCCGACGGCGATCACGAACGGCACGAGGATCGTGGCGGCGTCGAGGTTCGTCTCCGACGTCCAGCGGATCACGGAGCCATGGTCGACCTGCCACGGCGGGTCGCTCGCCAGGAGCCGCTCGAAGATCGTCGCGCAGACGAGGAACGGGCCCTGGATGGAGGCGACCGCGGCGACGGTGGCCGCGGCGATCATCGCGACCAGTGCGGGGCGGCGGACGATCGCCGGACCCCGCGTGACGGCGGCGAAGACCGCGGCGACGGCGCCGGCCGCGGCCGGCGCGAGCCACGTCGAGACCCCTTCGTCGAGTTCCGTGGCGATGCCGACCGCCGGCGCGAGCGCCATGGCCGCCCCGGCGCCGACGGCAGCGACGACGCCCCAGGCCCGTGCGGCGGGCACCCGCGCTGCGAGTGTGGCGACCACGAGCACCACGCAGGCCGCGGCGACCGCGAGGAACGCCCAGGCCTGGCCCCAGGCGAGCCCGGGGAACGCCCACGCCGCGCTCGCGAGGGCGATGGCGGCGCCGACGAGCCCGGCCGAGCACAGGATGATCCGCTCGGGCGAGCGTGGGAGCAGCCAGACGGCGACGGCGCCGACCACGACCACGGCGAGGCCCCCGAGCCAGGGGCCGGCCCCCGAGTCGGGATCGATGGAGAACGCGAGCAGGAAGGCGGACACGGGTGCCAGCGCAGCGGCGGCGAAGCCCGGGACGCGAATCCGGCTCACGACGCGGGTGCCTGCGAGCAGCGCGGTGACCACGGCGAGTGCGATGCCGGTGTACGCGGATGCCTCGAGTGCGTCGGAGCCGAAGAGCGCGTTCGCGCGCACGATCCACACGTCGAGCAGCAGCAGGACCACCGCGACGGATGCGACCCCCTCGGCCGTGCCCGGAAGGCTCCGCGCCCGCAGCAGCCACGCCACCCCGAGCACGAGGATGCTCGCCGCGGCGATGATCACGGAGCGCACCTCGAGGTTCGCCACGAGGTAGGCGACGAAGAGGAACACGATCGCTGCGACCGAGATGAGCACGACGCCGAGCGTGAGGAGGAGCACCTGCACGCCGGAGCGGCGCCGAGCCGGCGTCGTCGCTTCGGGCGAGGTGATCGGCTCGGCGACGTCCTGCGGCGGGAGCGGCGGTGGAACGACCTGCGGCGCGACACCGGCATCGGGAAGCGGCGGCGGCACGGCCTGGACGGCGACGCCCGTGTCGGGGAGGGGTGGCGGGACGGGGATCGCGATGGGCGATGCGGCATCGGGCATCGCGGCGACCGCCTCGCGCGCGGCCTGATCCGACCGCATGCGATCGATGAACGACCGGCGGGCCTGCTCGTCCTCGTAGATCTCGGTCGCCAGCCGGAACAGCTCCGCCGCTGCCGGCACGGCCACGTCGAGGCCGCACACGTCGCAGCGCGTCGACGCGAGCGGACTGAAGCACGCGGGACACCGTGTCGTGTCCACGAGCCAGGCGGGATCGGCGGGCCAGCGCCGGATGCCTCGAGCTTCGACGCTCGACGGTCGGTCGGTCATGCGCACACTCTGCCACGCGGCATCCGCTCGCCGGCGGACCATCCACAGCGCCCGTTCGGGGGTCACGCGGTGCAACACGGCGTGTCGCACCGAACCCTCCCGCGACACGCGCTCCGATCCCCGTGCAGGAGACGTTCGGGGGTCATGCTCCGCCTGAGGGCCGCGACACGCGCTCCGATCGCCGTGCAGTAGACTTTCCGGGGTCCATCCGCCTGACGCGTGCTTCGGCATGCCCGCGCGGGTGAATCGACGAGTTGAGTCAGCGACTCGGGGCGTAGCTCAGCTTGGTAGAGCGCCCGCTTTGGGAGCGGGAGGTCGCAGGTTCGAATCCTGTCGCCCCGACGGGTCGCCCGAGACGAGACCCGACACGAACTTCCACACAACAGGAGATCCTCCCCATGCCGACCACTTCGGTTGAGAAGCTGAGCCCGACGCGCGCCAAGCTCACCATCTCGGTGACGCCCGAGGAGCTGAAGCCCAGCATCGCCCACGCCTACGAGCACATCGCCGAGCAGATCAACGTGCCGGGCTTCCGCAAGGGCAAGGTGCCGCCGCCCATCATCGACCAGCGCGTCGGCAAGGCCGCCGTGCTCGAGCACGCGGTCAACGAGGGTCTCGACGGCTTCTACCGCGCCGCCGTCAGCGAGCACGAGCTTCGCCCCCTCGGTCGCCCCGAGGCCGACATCGTCGAGTGGCCGAACGAGAAGGACTTCTCAGGCGACCTGCTCCTCGCCATCGAGGTCGACGTGCGTCCCGAGATCGAGCTCCCCGCCTACGACGGCCTCGAGCTCACGGTCGACTCGGTCGAGGTCGGCGATGACGAGGTCAACGAGGAGCTCGAGCGCCTGCGCAGCCGCTTCGGCACGCTCATCACGGTCGACCGCCCGGCCACGACCGGCGACTTCGTGACCCTCGACCTCGTCGCGATCATCGACGGCGCCGAGGTCGACACCGCGAGCGGCATCTCCTACGAGGTCGGCTCGGGCGAGCTGCTCGAGGGCATCGACGAGGCGCTCGAGTCGCTCACCGCCGACGAGACCACCACGTTCGAGTCCAAGCTCCTGGGCGGCGACCACGAGGGCGAGACCGCCGAGATCACCGTGACCGTGACGGCCGTCAAGGAGCGCGAGCTCCCCGAGGCCGACGACGACTTCGCGCAGATCGCCAGCGAGTTCGACACGCTCGACGAGCTCACCGCGAGCCTCAAGGAGCAGGTCGCCCGCAACAAGTCGTTCGGCCAGGGCTCGCAGGCCCGTGACCTCCTCGTCGACAAGCTCCTCGAGCTCGTCGACGTGCCCGTCGCCGACAGCGTCATCGAGGACGAGGTGCACCGCCACCTCGAGTCCGAGGGTCGCCTCGAGGACGACGAGCACCGCGCGGAGGTCACCGAGGCCAGCACCAAGGCCTTCAAGACCCAGATCGTGCTCGACGCAATCGCCGAGGCCGAGAAGGTGCAGGTCAGCCAGGACGAGCTCACCCAGTACCTCGTGCAGGGCGCCGCGCAGTACGGCATGGACCCGAACGAGTTCGTGCAGATCCTGAGCCAGAACGGCCAGATCCCCGCCATGGTCGGCGAGGTCGCGCGCAACAAGGCGCTCGCGATCGCGCTGGGCAAGGTCACGGTGAAGGATGCCGCGGGCAACCCGGTCGACCTCTCCGAGTTCACCGCAGTCCCCGACGCCGATGAGACCGAGGCGGATGCCGCGGCTCCGTCGACCGAGGCCGCCGAGGCGCCCGCCGAGGAGCAGAAGCCGGCCCGCAAGCGCGCCGCCAAGAAGGCCGACGCCGACGAGGCGCCCGCCGAGGCGGAGGCCGAGGAGCCCAAGAAGCCCGCGCGCAAGCGCGCCACGAAGAAGGCCGACGCCGAGTAGTCGGCGATCGATCACCCCGCGGGGCCGGACGGATGCCGTCCGGCCCCGCGTCGTCTCCGGGAGGGATCGTGCAGGACTGGCAGCAGCGGGTCGACGCCGTGTGGGATGCCGCGGGCGAGCTCGGCGGCGACGAGGTCGTCCGCCGCATCGACGCGCTCGCCGCGGAATTGCCCGACGACGACCCGCGCGCGCCGTTCGAGCAGGGGGGCGCACGCGACTCCGCCGGACTCGAGGCCGAGGCGGAGCCGTTCTACCGGCGTGCCCTCGACCTCGGCCTCGACGGTCGGCCACGCGTCGAGCTGCACGTGCAGCTCGCGTCGACGCTGCGCAACCTCGGCCGCCCGCAGGAGGCGATCGCCCTCCTCGACGCGATCGAGCCCGAGTCCGGCGACCTCCGCGACGCCGTGATCGGGTTCCGTGCGCTGGCCCGTGTCGACGCGGGCGATGCCCGGCTCGCGGCATCCGAGGCCGTGGCGGCCCTCGCCGTTCATGTGACGCAGTACCGACGGGCGCTCGGCGCCTACGCCCGGGACCTCGCGGAGAGCGCCGGCGAGTCGCGCGACGGCGCGGCATCCGCCTAGGGCGAACAGCCCCGTTCGCGTGTGTTGCACCGGATAGATTCGAGTGAACGCGACAACGGAAACGGAGCGAAATCCATGGCCGAACCGACACTGCAGCCCGGTGTGTTCGATCGACTGCTGAAGGACCGCATCATCTGGCTCGGCTCTGAGGTGCGCGACGACAATGCGAACGAGATCGCTGCGAAGCTGCTGCTCCTCGCGGCGGAGGACCCGAAGAAGGACATCTACCTCTACGTGAACTCGCCCGGCGGCTCGATCACGGCCGGCATGGCGATCTACGACACGATGCAGTTCGTGCCCAACGACATCGTCACCGTCGGCATCGGCATGGCCGCGTCGATGGGGCAGCTCCTCCTCACGGCCGGCACGAAGGGCAAGCGGTACATCACCCCCAACGCGCGAGTGCTGCTGCACCAGCCGCACGGCGGCTTCGGCGGTACCGCGAGCGACATCCAGACGCAGGCGCAGCTCATCCTCGACATGAAGCGCCGCCTCGCCGAGATCACGGCGGCGCAGACCGGCAAGTCCGTCGAGCAGATCAACGCCGACGGCGACCGCGACCGCTGGTTCAACGCGCAGGAGGCGCTCGAGTACGGCTTCGTGGACCACATCCGCGAGTCGGCGCTCGACGTGTCCGGCGGCGGCGGGACCGACCAGGCTGCGTAGGACGAGAGAAGAGAGAACGAGCGAATGAACACCCCCACCTTCGGCGGCGTCGCGAACGGCGGCCTGCAGATGCCGGGCTCGCGCTACATCCTGCCGAGCTTCGAGGAGCGCACGGCCTACGGCTACAAGCGCCAGGACCCCTACGCGAAGCTCTTCGAGGACCGCATCATCTTCCTGGGCGTCCAGGTCGACGACGCGTCGGCCGACGACATCATGGCCCAGCTGCTGGTGCTCGAGTCGATGGACCCCGACCGCGACATCATCCTCTACATCAACTCGCCCGGCGGCTCCTTCACGGCCATGACGGCGATCTACGACACGATGCAGTACATCCGTCCGCAGATCCAGACCGTCGTGCTCGGCCAGGCCGCGTCGGCCGCGGCCGTGATCGCCTCGGCCGGCACCCCGGGCAAGCGACTCGCGCTGCCGAACGCCCGAGTGCTCATCCACCAGCCCGCCATGGGCGAGGCCGGCCACGGCCAGGCCTCCGACATCGAGATCCAGGCGGCCGAGATCATGCGCATGCGCTCGTGGCTCGAGGAGACGCTCTCGCGTCACTCGAACCGGACGCAGGAGCAGGTCAACGCCGACATCGACCGCGACAAGATCCTGTCCGCCGAGGAGGCCCTCGAGTACGGCCTCATCGACCAGGTGCTCACCTCGCGCAAGAGCTTGCCGGCGCTCGCGCGATAGCCGATCCGACCGCGTGAACGCGGCGGCCGACCGGTCCCGACCGGCTCGTCCGCCGCGTTTCGCGCGTGCGGGGCAGCGGCCGCCGCGGGGTTCGCGGAGCGCGAAACCGCGGCTCCACCCCAATACGGGCGCGCCACGCCGCAACGCTCCGATCTCGGGCTAGGCTCGGATCAGACTCGTCGACAGGGAGGGTTCGATGGCACGCATCGGGGAGAGCGCCGACCTGCTCAAGTGCTCCTTCTGCGGCAAGAGCCAGAAGCAGGTCCAGCAGCTCATCGCCGGGCCCGGCGTCTACATCTGCGACGAGTGCGTCGAACTCTGCAACGAGATCATCGAGGAGCGGCTCGCCGAGGCCGGCGAGACCGAGGTCGGCGAGTTCGAGCTGCCGAAGCCGAAGGAGATCTTCGCCTTCCTCGAGGAGTACGTCATCGGGCAGGATGCCGCGAAGCGCGCCCTGGCCGTCGCGGTCTACAACCACTACAAGCGCGTCCGCGCCCGCACGACCCTCACTCCGGCCGACCGCGCCCACGACGACGTCGAGATCGCGAAGTCGAACATCCTCCTCATCGGCCCGACGGGCTGCGGCAAGACCTACCTTGCCCAGACGCTCGCGAAGCAGCTCAACGTGCCGTTCGCCGTCGCCGACGCCACTGCCCTCACCGAGGCGGGCTACGTCGGCGAAGACGTCGAGAACATCCTCCTCAAGCTCATCCAGGCCGCCGACTACGACGTCAAGCGCGCCGAGACCGGCATCATCTACATCGACGAGGTCGACAAGATCGCCCGCAAGGCCGAGAACCCGTCGATCACCCGCGACGTCTCCGGCGAGGGCGTGCAGCAGGCGCTCCTGAAGATCCTCGAGGGCACGGTCGCATCGGTGCCGCCGCAGGGCGGGCGGAAGCATCCGCACCAGGAGTTCATCCAGATCGACACCACGAACGTGCTGTTCATCGTCGCTGGCGCGTTCGCCGGGCTCGAGGACATCATCTCCTCGCGTGCGGGCAAGCGCGGCATCGGCTTCGGCGCCCCGCTGCACAGCAAGCAAGACGAGGCCGAGCTGTTCAGCGAGGTCCTCCCCGAAGACCTGCACAAGTTCGGCCTCATCCCCGAGTTCATCGGCCGGCTCCCCGTGGTGGCCACCGTCACGCCGCTCGACCGTGACGCGCTCATGGAGATCCTCACCGAGCCGAAGAACGCGCTCGTGAAGCAGTACCAGCGCATGTTCGAGCTCGACGGCGTGGAGCTCGACTTCGAGGATGCGGCCCTCGAGGCCATCGCCGACCTGGCCGTGCTGCGCCAGACGGGCGCCCGCGGCCTCCGCGCCATCATGGAGGAGGTGCTCGGACCCATCATGTTCGAGGTGCCCTCGTCCACCGGTGTCGCCCGGGTGGTCGTCACGAAGGCGGCGGTGCTCGACAACGCGGCGCCCACCATCGTGCCGCACAAGCCGCGTCGCGCCGAGAAGTCCGCGTAGCGGCATCCGACGGCCGTTTCAAGCGGCACGTGCGCCTGCCGGCCGACCGCCTGCACGTTCGTTCACGCGCGGGCGCGATCTGCCCGCTCGGATGCGGCCGACTCAGTCGTAGACGCGCACGAGCTGCCAGTGCGCGCCGTCGTGCTCGACGTCGAACACGTGCGTCTCGCCGTCGTCGGCGCTCGCCTGGAACCGCCACCCCGAGATCGCCAGCGGCACGCGGCCGGGGGAGACGTCGTGGCCCGCGAACGGCGCCCACCAGTCGCAGGGGCCGACGAGCGCCGTCGGCATGTCGGTCACGCGGAAGCGCCGCGCGCGCCACACGAGCCGCTGGGGCTCACCGGCGTCGCTCGTCCAGACCTCGACGAGCTCCTGCACCCGGGGCATGCGCACCTCCACCGCGTTCGAACGTATGTTCGAATGGTAGCACCGGGCATGGCGCAGCGGCAGGTCGCGCGAGGGTGAACTCCAGGAGCATGAGCGACGCTGGCGAAGGCCGCTCGCGCTCTCCCAGTGCGCGAATCCGAGTACGAGAGAGGTCAGGCGAGGTCGTCGTCGGATCGCGCGCCGAAGACGATCTCGTCCCAGCTCGGCATGGAGGCCCGGCCCTTCTTGGCGGGTCGCTGCGAACCGTTCGAGCCGTTCGCGGGCTTGTTCGAGGCGCCCGACGTCTTGCCGCCGCCCCACAGCGCCCGTGCCGCAGCGCCGGGCTTGTCCTCGGGTGCGGCCTCCGCCGGCTGGGACTTCGGGGTCTCCGACGCCTGGGCCGGCGCGGGCGCGAGCGGCAGCGGGAGCTGCGGCTGCTCGGTCTCGGCGGCCGCGGACTCGCGCTCCCCGCGACGGCGCCGGAGCGCCTCGAGCAGGTCGGCGGTCTCGCCCATCGACTCCTTCGGCTCATCGGCGCGCTTGATGGCGGCGCGCGTGACGGCCGGGCTCGAGGTCGCCGGCGTCGCGCGGGCGTAGGGGAGCGGCTCGAGGTGCGGGGCGGTGTCGTGCTCGCCGAACTCGGGCTCGTCGAAGGTGAACGCGCCGCTGTCGAAGCGCGATTCGTCGGCCTCGGGCGCGACGGCGCGGAGCCGGGGGATGAGGCCGCCCTTCAGCTCGCCCTGCTGCGAGAGCGTCGTCGCCTCGCCGTTCATCGGGTGCAGCGACTGCTTCCGCGGCTCGAAGCCCCAGCGGGCGTCGTGGTCGATCGCGTCGGCCGTGAACTCGAGCTTGACGATCCAGCCGCGCTCCTCGTCCTTCCAGCTCGCCCAGCGTTCGCCGTGCGCGCCGAGCTTCGCCAGCCGGTCGCGGATGACGCCGCCGAACGTGGGCGGGTCGTCGTTGGGGTCGACCTCGACCGTGACGTGCACGGGAACGGCCAGCGCGGAGGTCACCACGTGCTCGCGCTCGGCGAGGACCGGGCCCTCGAAGCGGCGGACGTAGTCGACGGATGCCCCGGTGACCTGCGCCACGTCGTCGGCGGAGAGTCCGGAGCGGATGAGCGACTGCACCTCGCGCGGCGAGGGCTTGGGGCCGGTGTGCGTCTCGGGCTGCGCCTGGCGGATCCGCGACTGCAGGACCTCGTCGATCTCGATCCGGAAGCGTGCGCCATCGTCGGAGGCGGCGAGCAGCGCGCCGTTCTCGACTCCGATTACCTTCAGTTCCTGCATCGCGACAAGCCCTTCCGTGCCTTCGTCTCCGCCCAAGGATGCCACGGGCGAAGGGGAGCGTTCGGGAATAGCACGGGCGCGCCGGAAGTTGACGAGGTAGCCGGTCCGCACAGCCGTGCAAGCGGGACGCAAGTGGTTTGCTTACGCCACCGATTTGATGCAGACTATCGCCGCCGAATCTTCGGCGATGAGGAAATGGATGGGAATGGCAACGGATTACGACGCACCGCGCAAGACCGAAGACGACTCCGAGTCGATCGAGGCCCTGAAGGAGCGCGTCCCCGACAAGATGTCGGGTGTGGTGGACGTCGAAGACGCCGACAACCCCGGCGGCTTCGACCTGCCCGGAGCCGACCTCTCCGACGTCGAGCTCGACGTCGTCGTGCTGCCCCCGCAGGCCGATGAGTTCACGTGCGTGAACTGCTTCCTCGTGAAGCACCGCTCGCAGATCGACCACGAGACCAAGCTCGGTCCGATCTGCATGGAGTGCGCCTCCTAGGTCGCGCCCTCCCCGCGCTCAGGCCGTCGTGATCCGTTGATCACGGCGGCCAGTTCTTTGGGCCGACGACTCGACAGCAGCCAGTACGGCGCCGGATCCGCGGGATCGGTGATGGGCACGCGCACCACCGGGTGCACCCATCCGCGGATCACGAGGTACGCGCGCGCGTCGAGTCCCGTGCCGCGCTCGATGCGCGCGGCCGCGTCGAACGCGGCGACCGCCTCGCCCGTGTGATCGAGGGAGATCTGGGCGCGGCCGGCTCGCAGCATCCGATCGCGAACCTCGATGACCGGCGCCGTGAGCGTGAGCGAGCCCACGGCCGCGATGTAGAGGACGATGCCGGTCACGATGCCGGCCGGCAGCGAGACGGGGGCGAGCACGAGGATGCTCGCGGGGATGAGCAGCAGCGTCGCGAGGTAGATCCACGGCGACGGCCACAGCTTCTCGCGGTAGTCGGGCATGGGACTATCAGACCAGACTTCTGCACTACCCTCGAACAGTGACCGATTCCGTCGATGTGCTGATCACGGCCGATCGCGTCCCGTCGTACGCCCATCCGGGCGATGCGGGCGCCGACCTCCATGCCTCCGAGTCCGTCGTGCTGGGCCCCGGCGAGCGTGCCACGGTCGGCACGGGCGTCGCGATCGCGCTGCCCGACGGCTACGTCGGATTCGTGGTCCCGCGGTCGGGGCTCGCGTTCAAGCACGGGCTCACGATCGTGAACGCGCCGGGCACCGTCGACGCCGGATACCGCGGTGAGATCAGGGTCGCACTGCTCAACACCGACGCCAGCGAGCCCTACACGATCGAGGCGGGCGACCGCATCGCCCAGCTCGTCGTCATGCCGGTCAGCCGGGCGCGGTTCGTCGAGGTCGAGCGGCTCCCCGGCAGCCTGCGCGGCGAGGGGGGATTCGGCTCCACGGGATTCGGGGAGCACAAGTCAGGAGTGAACGCGTGAGCGACATCGAGAACGTCGACGACGTCCCCGTCGACCAGCCCAAGTCCGCACCCGAGGACCGGGCCACCGCCGGCCCGTTCGACGAGGCCGAGGCGAACCCCGTGCGGCCCTACGTCGACCTCGGCGGCGTCAAGGTGCTGCCCCGCGAGGGCCTGCACCTGCGCCTCGAGGTCGAGGAGGGCACGAAGCGGGTCGTCGCGATCGGCCTCGACTACGCCAACTCGACCCTGCAGGTGCAGCCGTTCGCCGCGCCGCGCTCCGCCGGGCTGTGGCACGAGATCCGCGCGCAGATCGCCGACCAGATCGCCCGGCAGGGCGGCACCACCACGGTGCGCGAGGGCGCGTTCGGCCCCGAGCTGCTCGCCCAGATCCCCGTCGCCGCCGCAGAAGGCCAGGCCGGGCACATGCGCCTCGCCCGCTTCATCGGCGTCGACGGCCCGCGCTGGTTCCTGCGCGGCGTGATCGCCGGCGAGGCGGCGGTCGACCCGGCCGCGGCCGCCCAGGTGGAGGACCTCTTCCGTTCGATCGTCGTCGTGCGCGGCTCGACGCCCATGCCGCCGCGCGACCTCATCCCGCTCCGCATGCCGGCCGCCTCGTCCGGCGCGCCCACCGCGTAGCGATGCCGGGACCCGACGCCGAGCGCGAGCCCGGGCACGACGAGCGGGCGGATGCCGCGGCGCGGCCGCCGACCGACCCGGCAGCCAGTGCCGCCGGCGCCGGCTCCGCTGACGGCGGCTCCGTCGACGACGTGACGCCCGACGCCCCTGGCGCGGCGACCGCCGGCGCTGCGGGCCCCGACTCCGGGGAATTCGCGCGCCAGTTCGCCGCCGCCGCGGAGAAGAGCGGGCTCGGCGCGATCGCGCGCGAGGAGAAGCTGACCGGCCGCGATCTGCTCACTGCCGTCGGGGGAGTGCGCGGCATCCTCGAGGCGCTGCTGCCCGGCCTCGTGTTCCTCGTGACCTACAGCCTGCTCACCAGCGTCGCGGGCCAGGATCCGCAGGCCGCCCTCGTACCGGCACTCGCGGCATCCGTCGGGCTCGCGGTCGTGTTCACCCTCGCCCGCATCGTGACGAAGGGGCAGCCCACCCAGGCGATCGCCGGACTCATCGGCGTCATCGCGTCGGCCGCGCTCGCGCTCTGGACCGGCGACGCCCGCGACAACTACGTGCTCGGGTTCTTCACGAACGCCGCGTACGCCGTGGCACTCCTGATCTCCCTGCTCGTGCGCTGGCCGGCGATCGGGCTCATCGTGGGCTTCCTCATGGGCGACGGCGTGGCGTGGCGCGAAGACCGGCGCAAGTACCGGGCCGCACAGTTCCTCACACTGGTCTGGATCGGCCTCTTCGTCGCGCGACTCGTCGTGCAGGTGCCCCTCTACCTCGTCGACAACGTCGAGGCGCTCGGCGTGACCCGATTGCTCATGGGCGTGCCGCTCTACGCCCTCGTTCTGGTGTTCACGTGGCTCGTCGTGCGGGCCGTGTACCCGTCGGCCGCGCGCTCGTCGGAGTGATACAGTTATCTCGACGTCAAGATAAATCCGTCCCCATGACGGTGCCGGTCCGTGGCACGCTTAGGTGAGCCTTGCTGGATCAGCCCCCTGTCTGACGGAGAAGATGGAGCGTCGTGCGCGTGCTCGCGCGGCATCCGCGAAGGAGAGGACATCGTGTCTGCAGTGAACAGTTTCGGGGCGAAGGACACGCTCCACGTCGGTGACCAGTCCTACGAGATCTACCGTCTCGACACCGTGCCCGGCCACGAGAAGCTGCCGTTCAGCCTGAAGGTGCTCCTCGAGAGCCTCCTCCGCACCGAGGACGGCGCCAATGTCACGAAGGCGCAGATCGAGGCGCTCGGCTCCTGGGTCCCGACGGCCGAGCCCGACACCGAGATCCAGTTCACGCCCGCGCGCGTGGTCATGCAGGACTTCACCGGCGTGCCCTGCATCGTCGACCTCGCCACCATGCGCGAGGCCGTCCTCGCCCTCGGCGGCGACCCCAACCGCATCAACCCGCTCTCGCCGGCCGAGATGGTCATCGACCACTCCGTCATCGCCGACCTCTTCGGCAGCGAGAACGCCCTCGAGCGCAACGTCGAGATCGAGTACGAGCGCAACGGCGAGCGATACCAGTTCCTGCGCTGGGGCCAGACCGCGTTCGACGACTTCAAGGTCGTCCCCCCGGGCACCGGCATCGTGCACCAGGTGAACATCGAGCACCTCGCGAAGGTCATCTACGACCGCGACGTGAACGGCGTGACCCGCGCCTACCCCGACACGTGCGTCGGCACCGACTCGCACACCACGATGGTCAACGGCCTCGGCGTGCTCGGCTGGGGCGTCGGCGGCATCGAGGCCGAGGCGGCAATGCTCGGCCAGCCCGTGTCGATGCTCATCCCCAAGGTCGTCGGCTTCAAGCTCTCGGGCGAGATCCCCATGGGCGTGACCGCCACCGACGTGGTGCTCACGATCACCGACATGCTGCGCAAGCACGGCGTGGTCGGCAAGTTCGTGGAGTTCTACGGCTCGGGCGTGGCATCCGTGCCGCTCGCCAACCGCGCCACCATCGGCAACATGAGCCCCGAGTTCGGCTCGACCGCCGCCATCTTCCCGATCGACGACGTGACGATCGAGTACCTGCGCCTCACCGGTCGCAGCGAGGAGCAGCTCGCGCTCGTCGAGGAGTACTCGAAGGTGCAGCAGCTCTGGCACGACCCCGAGAACGAGGCCGTCTACTCGGAGTACCTCGAGCTCGACCTGTCGACCGTTGTGCCGTCGATCGCCGGCCCCAAGCGCCCGCAGGACCGCATCATCCTCGCCGACGCGAAGGCGCAGTTCGAGAAGGACCTCACCGACTACGCCGACGTCGAGCACGACCTCGTCGACCTCGAGATCTCCGAGTCGTTCCCGGCCTCCGACCCGCCGAGCAACACCCCTGAGGACGAGTACAACCTGCACGTCCACCACCACCACTCGCACGCCCCGAAGTCCGCGTCGAAGCCGACCCGGGTCGACGCCGCCGACGGCGCGAGCTACACGCTCGACCACGGCGCCGTGACGATCGCGGCGATCACGTCGTGCACGAACACCTCCAACCCGTCGGTCATGCTCGCCGCGGGCCTGCTCGCCCGCAACGCGGTGAAGAAGGGCCTGAAGGCCAAGCCGTGGGTGAAGACCACGCTGGCCCCGGGGTCGAAGGTCGTCACCGACTACTACGAGAAGGCCGGTCTCACGAAGGACCTCGAGGACCTCGGCTTCTACACCGTCGGCTACGGCTGCACCACCTGCATCGGCAACTCGGGCCCGCTCATCGAGGAGGTCTCGGCCGCGGTGCAGGAGAACGACCTCGCCGTGACCGCGGTGCTCTCGGGCAACCGCAACTTCGAGGGCCGCATCAACCCCGACGTGAAGATGAACTACCTCGCGAGCCCGCCGCTCGTGATCGCGTACTCGCTCGCCGGCTCGATGAACTTCGACTTCGAGACTGATCCGCTCGGCACCGACTCCGACGGCAACGACGTCTTCCTCAAGGACATCTGGCCCGACGCGGCCGAGGTGCAGAAGACGATCGACGAGTCGATCAACGAGGACATGTTCACGCAGCAGTATGCGAGCGTCTTCGAGGGCGACGAGCGCTGGCGCACCCTGCCCACCCCGACGGGTGCCATCTTCGAGTGGGACGCGGAGTCGACCTACGTGCGCCGGCCGCCGTACTTCGAGGGCATGACGCTCGAGACCACGCCGGTGACCGACATCGTCGGCGCGCGCGTGCTCGCGAAGCTCGGCGACTCGGTCACCACCGACCACATCTCGCCGGCCGGCTCGATCAAGGCCGACAGCCCCGCGGGCCAGTACCTCACCGAGCACGGCGTCGACCGCAAGGACTTCAACTCCTACGGCTCGCGTCGCGGCAACCACGAGGTCATGATCCGCGGCACTTTCGCGAACATCCGCCTGAAGAACCAGCTCCTCGACGGCGTCGAGGGCGGCTTCACGCGTGACTTCACCCAGGAGGGCGGGCCGCAGTCGTTCATCTACGACGCGTCGATGAACTACCAGGCGCAGGGCACTCCGCTCGTCATCTTCGGCGGCAAGGAGTACGGCTCGGGCTCGAGCCGCGACTGGGCCGCGAAGGGCACGAACCTGCTGGGCGTGAAGGCCGTCATCACCGAGAGCTTCGAGCGCATCCACCGTTCGAACCTCATCGGCATGGGCGTCGTGCCGCTGCAGTTCCCGGCTGGTGAGACGGCGGACTCGCTCGGGCTCGACGGCACCGAGGTCGTCTCGATCTCGGGCCTCGAGCAGCTCAACGAGGGCACCACGCCGCGCACCGTGCACGTGGTCGCCGAGCCGAGCGAGCACTCGCCCGAGGGCAAGCAGACCGTGGAGTTCGACGCGGTCGTGCGCATCGACACCCCCGGTGAGGCGGACTACTACCGCAACGGCGGCATCCTGCAGTACGTGCTTCGGTCGCTCGTCTGAGCCTGCGCCCGTCTGAGGCTGACGCACCGACGGCCCGGTCCCCGCGAGGGGCCGGGCCGTCGTCGCGTCCCGACCGTGCTCAGCCGCGGCGCCACGAGGACGGTACCCCCAGGTCGTCGAGGGCGCCCAGCATCCGCTCGCCGAGCAGCCGCAGCCGCTCCGCGGGCTCCCGGCTGAACACGAGACGCACGTGGCGGTCGGCGATGCGGCCGCCCCACCCCGTCATGGGCGTCGCGGCCACCTTGTGCGCGAGCAGCGCGCGCGAGAGGTCCTCGGCGTCGACACCCAGTTCGCGGGCGTCCAGCAGCTGCGACCAGCCGCCGGCCGCGGGCGTCATCGGGAAGCCCCGCAGTTCGGCGCCGACCACGTCGCGGCGCTCCTGCCACGCCGCGACGCTCGCGGCGAGGCCGTCGTCGGGCGCGGTGAGTGCCGCGAGCGCACCCGCCTGGCCGATGCCGCCGGCGACGATGCCGTTGTAGATGTGCACGACCGCGAGGTCGCGCATGACGATCTCGGGTGCGACCATCCATCCGATGCGCCAGCCGATCATGCGCTGCTCGCAGCTCACCGTCCCGATGGTGACGGTGCGATCGCGCATCCCCGCGATCGGCAGCGGATGCCGCACCGGCGCGCCGTCGAAGACGATCCCCTCCATCAGGCCCCAGTAGAGCAGCCAGAGGTCGCGGTCGACGCAGAGACGGGCGACCTCCGTCCACTCCTCGTCGGTGAGCACGCATCCGGTCGGGAACGACGGGTTGAGCAGCAGGACGGCGCGCGTGCGATCCGTGACGGCATCGGCGAGCACCTCGAGGTCGAGGCGCCATGCCCGTCCGTCGCTTCGGAGCGGCACCAGCCGCGGCACGGCGCCGACCAGCCGCACCCGGTTCACCAGGCCGGCGTAGCAGGGGTCGGTGAGGATCACCTCGTCCCCCTGGTCGACGAGCGTGAGGAGCGCATCGAGCACCGCGTCGCCGTCCGACGCCGTGATCACGACCTCCCGTTCGGGGTCGAATGCAACGCCCGAACGGCTTCGGACCCGGGCCGCGACCGCTTCGCGGAGGTCGAGCCTGCCGATGAACGGCAGGTAGGAGTTCGCCGAGAGCTCGCCCACCGCCTCGCGGGTCGCCTCGATCGCCTCGGCCGGCGGGGCGAGGTCGGTGTCGAGGTTCTCCAGCCGCAGCACGTCGGGATCATTCCCGGCCGCGTCGGCCACGACGTCGATGTTGAAGCCGGCGACGTTCGCCAGGCGTGCGGGTCGTGTTCGCATGACCGCCTCCGGGCGGCTCCCGCCGGGCCTCGGGGCCGTCGGTCGCATTCTCGTCCGGTCGGAACGAGTCCGCCACCCCCGCCGGGCACGTCCGGCAGGGTCGCGTAGAATCGACGGGTGCCTCGCCCTACCGGGGCGTGGGAAAGGCGGCTCCGATGACCCTGCTCGAGAACATCTCGGGACCGCGCGACCTCGATGCGCTGAGTCACGAGCAGCTCGAGCAGCTCGCGACGGAGATCCGCGAGTACCTCGTGGCATCCGTGTCGAAGACGGGCGGTCACCTCGGGCCGAACCTCGGCGTCGTGGAGATGACGATCGCGATCCACCGGGTGTTCGACTCGCCTCGCGACGCGATCGTGTTCGACACCGGGCACCAGTCGTACGTGCACAAGCTCCTCACGGGTCGTCGCGACCTCTCGACGCTGCGCAAGACCGGCGGGCTCGCCGGCTACCCCCAGCGGTCGGAGTCCGAGCACGACATCGTCGAGAGCTCGCACGCGTCGAGCTCGCTCTCATGGGCCGACGGCATCTCGAAGGCGTTCGAGATGACCGGGCAGGACGACCGGCACGTCGTCGCCGTGGTCGGCGACGGCGCGCTCACGGGCGGCATGACGTGGGAGGCGCTCAACAACATCTCCGACGACAACACCCGCAAGCTCATCGTCATCGTCAACGACAACGGCCGCTCCTACGCGCCCACGATCGGCGGCATGGGCCGGTTCCTGAGCGCGGTGCGCACCAAGCAGACCTACCGCAACCTGCATCTCTCGAGCAGCCGGGCGGCCGATCGGCTCGGCGGCCCCGCACGGGCCTTCTACCGAGGCGTCCGGGGCGGCCTGCACGGCTTCCTCAGCCGCTTCACGGGCAACGAGGCGCTCTACTCCAACCTCGACATCAAGTACCTCGGGCCCGTCGACGGCCACGACGAGCGCGCCATGGAGGAGGCGCTCCGTCAGGCGAAGGACTACGGCGCGCCCGTCATCGTGCACGCGATCACCGACAAGGGCCGCGGCTACGAGCCCGCACGGCGCGACATCGCCGACCAGTTCCACGCCGTCGGCCAGATCGACCCCGAGACGGGCGAGTCGCTCGAGAAGGCGTCGGCGCCGTCATGGACGGGCGTGTTCGCCGACGAGCTCGTGCGCCTCGCCGAGCACGACGAGCGCCTCGTCGGCATCACCGCGGCGATGCTCCGGCCCACCGGCCTGCACCGCATGGCCGAGCGCTTCCCGAACCGCGTGTTCGACGTCGGCATCGCCGAGCAGCACGCCGCGACCTCGGCGGCAGGTCTCGCGTTCGGCGGCCTCCATCCCGTCGTCGCCGTGTACGCCACGTTCATCAACCGCGCGTTCGACCAGGTCCTGATGGATGTCGCACTGCACAAGGCCGGCGTCACGTTCGTGCTCGACCGCGCCGGCGTCACCGGCCCCGACGGCCCGAGCCACCACGGTGTCTGGGACCTCTCGATCCTGCAGGTCGTGCCCGGCATCCGCATCGCGGCGCCACGCGACTCGGTGCGCCTCGCCGAAGAGCTGGCCGAGGCCGTCACGGTCGACGACGCACCCACGGTGCTGCGCTTCCCGAAGGGCACGGTCGGGGTCGACTACGACGCGATCCGCCGCACCGACGACGGCGTCGACGTGCTCGCCGAGTCCGCGCGCAAGGACGTGCTGCTCGTCACGGTCGGCCCGATGGCCGGCATCGGACTCCAGGTCGCCGAGCGTCTCGAGGCGCAGGGGATCGGCGCCACCGTCGTCGACCCGCGCTGGGTCGTGCCCGTGCCGCGCAGCGTGATCGACCTCGCACGTGAGCACCGCATCGTCGTGAGCCTGGAAGACGGGATCCGCGTCGGCGGCATCGGCACGCGCATCCGCCAGGACCTGCGTCAGGCCGACGTCGACACCGCGGTCACCGAGATCGGCCTGCCCGACGAGTTCCTCGAGCACGGCTCGCGCGGCGACATCCTCGAGCGCGTCGGCCTCACCCCGCAGCACATCGCGCGCGACGTGACCGCGATGGTGCTCGGCTCGAAGCTGCCGCACGCGCGCGGCGCGGGCCTCGAGCACGTCTCGAGCGACACGGGTTCCCAGCCGCGCGTCTGACGCTCTGACGCGAACGGCCCCCGGCGAGTGCCGAGGGCCGTTCGAGGCGACGGATGCTACGCGACCGCCGCGGCCTGCTTGCTGCCGACACCGAGTATCGGCGGGTGGTGGAACGTGTCGCCGAACGCCCGCTCGGACGCCCCGACGCGGTCGAGGTAGGGGGTCGCCCCGCCCGCCTGGAACGGCCAGCCTGCGCCGAGGATGAGGCAGAGGTCGATGTCCTCGGCCGCCGCGACGACCTCCTCGTCGAGCATCAGCTTGATCTCGCGGGCGAGCTCGTCCTCGACGCGGCGGAGGATCGTGGCCTCGTCGACCGGAGCCTTGCCGACCGAGATGGCCTTCTTCGCCTCCTTGGAGAGGTCGGTGACCTTGCCGTGCTTGTCCTTCTCGACGACGGGGCCGCCGAGCTTCGCGAGCGCGTGCAGGTTCTCCGAAGAGTAGAACCGCTCGGGGAACTCGCGCACCATCGTGTCCTGCACGTGGGCGGCCACGGCCCAACCGACAAGGTCGATGAGCTCGAACGGCCCCATCGGCAGGCCGATCGGCGCGAGCGCCTTCTCGACGACCGGCACCGGAGTGCCCTCGTCGACGGCGCGCGCCGCCTCGCCCATCACCTTGGCGAGCAGGCGGTTCACGACGAAGCCGGGAGCGTCGGCGGTGAGCACGGCGCTCTTCTTCAGCTTCGCGGCGACGGCGAACGCCGTGGCGAGCGTCGCGTCGTCGGTGGCCGGCGCCTTCACGATCTCGAGGAGCGGCATGACTGCCACCGGGTTGAAGAAGTGGAAGCCGACCACGCGCTCGGGGTGGGCGAGCTTCGCGCCGATCTGCTCGACCGAGAGCGACGACGTGTTCGTCGCGAGGATCGCGGTCTCGGAGAGGAACGGCTCGACCTCGCCGAACACCTGCTGCTTGACGGCGAGGTCCTCGAAGACGGCCTCGATGACCCAGTCGCAGTCCGCGAAGTCGGCCTTGTCGGTCGTTCCCGACACGAGCGCGCGGAGGCGGTTGGCCTCGTCGGCGTCGATGCGGCCCTTCTGCTCGAGCGTGCCGATCTCGTCGTGGATGTACGAGATGCCCTTGTCGACGCGCGCCTGGTCGAGGTCGGTGATGACGACGGGGATCTGCAGGCGGCGCACGAACAGGAGCGCGAACTGGCTGGCCATCAGGCCGGCGCCGATGATGCCGACCTTGGTGACCTTGCGCGCGAGCTCCTTGGCGGGTGCGCCCGCCGGCTTCTTCGCGCGCTTCTGCACGAGGTTGAACGCGTAGATGGATGCCACGAACTGGTCGCCGGCCACGAGGTCGGCCAGTGCCTCGTCCTCGCGGGCGAAGCCCTCGGCCTTCGTGCCGCCCTTCGCGGCCTTCAGGAGGTCGAGCGCGACGTACGGCGACTTCGCGGTCGTGCCGATCTTGCCCTCGAGGCTCTTGCGGGCGATGTTGATCGCGAGGTCCCACTTGGCGAGCTTCTCGAGCTTGCCCGGAACATTGGGGCGCTTCACCGTGACGGTTCCGCCGAGCACGCCGTCGGCCCACTTCAGCGAGTCCTCGAGGAAGTTCACCGGCGAGAACATCGCGTCGGCGATGCCGAGGTCGAGGGCGTCCTTCGCCTTCAGCATGCGGTTGTTCTTCAGCGGGTTCTCGACCACGACGCGCAGCGCGTTCTCGATGCCGATCAGGTTCGGAAGGAGGTAGGCGCCGCCCCAGGCCGGCACGATGCCGAGGAACACCTCGGGCAGGGCGATGGCCGGCGCCGAGGCATCCACGGTGCGGTAGTCGGAGTTCAGCGCGACCTCGAGCCCGCCGCCCAAGGCGAGCCCGTTGATGAACGTGAACGACGGCACGCCGAGCTCGCCGAGCTTGCCGAAGACCATGTGGCCGAGCTGGCCCATCTTCAGCGCGATGTCGCGGCTCGGGATCTCGCCGACCTTCGAGAGGTCGGCGCCCGCGGCGAGGAAGTACGGCTTGCCCGTGATCGCGACCGCCTGGATCTCGCCGGCGGCGGCGCGCGCCTGCAGCTCGTCGAGCCGATCGTTCAGCTCGAGCAGGGTCACCGGGCCGAGCGTCGACGGGCGGGTGTGGTCGCGGTCGTTGTCGAGCGTGATGAGGGCGAGCGTCCGGCCCGACGGCAGGCGGATGTCGCGCACGTACGAGTGCGTGACGACCTCGTCGTCGGCGAACGCGGCCGCGAGCTCGGAGAAGTCGATCTTCGAGTAGTCGGTCATGTCGCTCAGCGGCCCTTTCCGTAGCGCTTGTGGTGCGGGTTCTCCCAGATGACGCTGCCGCCCTGGCCGAGGCCGACGCACATGGCGGTGAGGCCGTAGCGCACCTCGGGGTGCTGCTCGAACTGGCGGGCGAGCTGCAGCATGAGGCGCACGCCCGACGCGGCGAGCGGGTGGCCGATCGCGATCGCGCCGCCCCACGGGTTGACGCGCGGGTCCTCGTCGTCGATGCCGAAGTGGTCGAGGAAGCTCAGCACCTGCACGGCGAACGCCTCGTTGAGCTCGAACAGGCCGATGTCATCGATCGTCAGGCCGGCGTTCTTGAGCGCCTTCTCGGTCGACGGGATCGGACCGATGCCCATGACCTCGGGCTCGACGCCGGCGAAGCCGAAGCTCACCATGCGCATCTTGACCGAGAGGCCGAGCTCCTTCGCGGCATCCGAGCTGGCAAGGATGGCGGCCGTGGCGCCGTCGGTGAGCGGCGACGCGTTGCCCGCCGTCACGCGACCGTGCGGGCGGAACGGGGTCTTCAGGGTCGCGAGGCCCTCCATGGTGGTCTCGGGGCGACGACCCTCGTCTTCGGTCGCGAGGCCCCAGCCCTCGGGGGTGCGCAGGGCCACCGGTACGAGGTCGGGCTGGATGTGCCCGGCGTCGTAGGCGGCCTGCAGCTTCTGCTGGCTGCGCATGCCGAAGCGGTCGCTGCGCTCCTTGGTGAGCTCGGGGAACCGGTCGTGCAAACGCTCGGCCGTCGTGCCCATGTTGAGCGCGTCGGGGTTCACGAGCTTCTCGGCCAGGAACCGGGGGTTGGGGTCGGCGTCGAGGCCCATCGGGTGGCGGCCCATGTGCTCCACGCCGCCGGCGATGACGACGTCGTACTGGCCGAAGCCGATGCCCGCGCCCGTGGTGGTCACGGCGGTCATGGCGCCGGCGCACATGCGGTCGATGGCGAAGCCCGGCACGCTGAGGGGCAGGCCGGCGAGGATCGCGGCGGTGCGGCCGAGTGTGAGGCCCTGGTCGCCCGTCTGCGTCGTGGCGGCGATGGCCACGTCGTCGACGCGTTCCTTGGGCAGGTTCGGGTTGCGCTCGAGGAGTCCGGTGATCGCCTTCACGGCGAGGTCGTCGGCCCTCGTGTTCCAGTACATGCCCTTGTCGCCGGCTCGTCCGAACGGGGTGCGGACCCCGTCGACGAACACGACATCAGCTCGTTCAGCCACGCTGCAGCTCCGTTTCGATCAGAGGATGCTTCGATCCTAGGAACGCTTCGGAAGGGGGCGGAATCGGTTGACGGAACCTACGATCCGCTGCTCGCGGCGTCCTGCACCGATTGTGACGCCTCCACAAAGGCGTCGGCGATGATCTGTGCGGTTTCGGCAACCTGCCATGGGCGGGCTCCGAGGGCCGCGAGCGCTGCCGCGACCCCGGCCGCGTCGGGCTCAGCAGGCGGCTGCCAGGCGACGCGACGCAGGTGATCGGGCGTCAGCAGGTTCTCCACCGGCATCTCGAGCCGCTCGGCGACCTCGGCGACGCCGGCCTTCGCGAGGCGCAGCCGGGCGTCGGCCTCGGGGTTGCGCATGGCCCACGCCCGCGGCGGGGGCGGCGAGTCGCTCGGCACGCGCACGGCGGGGAGCTGGGGGGTGACGAGGCCGGTCTCAACGGCGGTCCACCAGCGGTCGAGCTCGGAGCGGCTCGCGCGGCCCGTGAACTCCCGGAGGTCGGCCAGGGCGCGGCGGGACTGCGGCATCGCCTTCGCGACGGCGAGGATCGAGGCGTCGGGGACCATGCGACCGGGCGCGACGTCGAGCTCGGCGGCCCGTTCGTCGCGGGCGAGCCAGAGCTCGCGCGCCACGGCGAGGTTGCGCGGATTGCGCAGCCCGTGGATGCCGGAGAGGCGGCGCCACGGCTCGGCGGCCGCCGGCTTCGCCTCACGCGTGAGCACTGCGGCGAACTCCTGGCCGGCGAGGTCGGCCTTGCCGGACTCCTCGAGGCGCTCTGCCAGGCGGTCGCGCACGTCGACGAGGAGCTCGACGTCGAGGGCGGCGTAGGTCAGCCACGACTGCGGCAGCGGCCGGGTCGACCAGTCGGCGGCCGAGTGCTCCTTCGCGAGCTTGATGCCGAGCAGCTCCTCCACGACCGAGGCCAGGCCGACGCGCGGCATCCCGAGCAGTCTGGCGGCGAGCTCAGTGTCGAAGATGTGGTCGGGGTCGAGCCCGACCTCACGCAGGCAGGCGAGGTCCTGGCTCGCGGCGTGCAGCACCCACTCCTCGGCGTGGACGGCGTCCTCGAGCGAGGTGAAGTCGGGGATCCGGGGCGGATCGAACAGGAAGGTGCCCGAGCCGCGGCGGTACATCTGGATGAGGTAGGCGCGCTGGGAGTAGCGGAATCCGCTCGCACGCTCGGCGTCGACCGCGACGGGACCCTCGCCGTCGGCGAGTCGCCGCACCGCGTCCTCGAAGTCGGCGGGCGACTCGATCACCCGGAATTCATCCACGCTTGGTCCTCCGTCGGGGCAGGGCGGTCACCCCCTCGGATCGAGGCGGCAGCCCCGCGAGCATGCACAACAACTCTCCCCAGCCTTCCACATGCGGGCCTACGGCGGCATCGAGGGGGGTCCACGAGGCCCGCACCTCGATCTGCGCGCCGTCGCCCTGGCGGGCCAGCTCGCCAAATCCGGTGGACAGGATCTTGGTCGCAGTGCCCGAGGCCGCGATGTACCGGGCGCCGCGCGCATCGAGCGCGTCGACGAGCCACGACCACGCGACATCCGCCAGGAACGGGTCGAGGCCGATGTCGGTCTCGAGGGGAGCCTGGGCGAAGCACACGACCCGGAATCGTCCGCCCCACGCCTCGGGCTCGTCGGGGTCGTAGAGCAGCACGAAGCGTCCGGTGCCGAGGTCGGAGTCGTCGCCGTGACGACTGGGAGCGACATCAGCCGACAGCGCTACCGCCCAGGGGGCGAGCGAGCCTGGCGCGGGGATCTCCGACACACGCAGTTCGGGCCGCAGCGAGGCCGCTCGCAACGCCTCGAGTGCGGCCTCGAACTCGGCAGGCCGATGCGGCGAGGAGTCGGGCACGAGTGCAGACTAGGCTCTCGAACAGGGGTCATGTCGGCGGCACGCCGCATCGCATGCCAGACGGACGACACCTTCGCGAGGGAGGGCACGGATGGGTCGACGCACCGGCGCTGTCGGAACGCTCGGAGTCGCCGCAGTGGCCGTCGGGATGCTCACTGCAGCCGTCGCGGCCGCCGCCGCGGTGGTCACGGTGGCGTACGCCCGGCGAGTGGTGATCCCGCCCACGACGCGGCCCGACGAGGAGCGCATCGTCGGGGTCGACCTCGCTGCGGGCGAGGTCGTGCTCGCGGCATCCGACGAGACCCGCATGCGCGGCCGCTACGGCCTCTGGTTCGAGCACGACTCGGGCTACGCGCGGATCGGCGACGTGATCGACGAGGACGAGCGCGTCGTGCGCCGGCGTGTCGAATCCGTCGACTTCGGACGGCTCGACCGGGCCGGTCACGGCCGGGTCAGCGGGTGGTACCACCTGGGGCCGTGGGAGCTCGGGCACGAGTACGAGAACGTGGTGGTCGACACCCCGCTCGGGCCGGCCCCGGCGTGGTTCGTGCCCGCGGCAACGCCGACGGACCGCTGGGTCATCCAGGTGCACGGGCGCGGTGCGAAGCGCCAGGAGGCGCTGCGAGCCGTGGATCCCGTCAGGGAGGCTGGCTGGAACTCGCTCCTCATGTCGTATCGCAACGACGGCGAGGCGCCCGAGAGCGAAGACCGCCGCTACGGCCTCGGCGGCACCGAGTGGGCCGACGTGGTCGCCGCCGTGCGCTTCGCGGAGGACCACGGCGCCGACCGGATCGTGCTCATGGGCTGGTCGATGGGCGGCGCGATCGCGCTGCAGGCCGTGCTGCGCTCGGCCGCCGTCCGCGAGCGGCTCGTCGGGCTCATCCTCGACTCGCCGGCGATCGACTGGGTCGACATCCTCCGCTTCCAGGGACAGGCGCTCGGCTTCCCACGCGGCCTCGGGGACGCGGTGGCCCGCGTCCTCGGCGGTCCGTGGAGCGGCGGACTGACGGGCGTGGCCGCGCCCATCGACGTCGACGACCTCGATCCCGTCGCGCGCGCCGAGGAGCTGCCGGTCCCGATCCTGCTCATGCACAGCGTCGACGACGGCTTCGTGCCGATCGACGGCTCGCGCCGACTCGCCGCCGCGCGGCCCGACCTCGTGCAGTTCGAGGAGTTCGAGGGCGCCCGCCACACGAAGCTGTGGAACCACGACCGCGAGCGCTGGACGGAGCTCGTGCGGGGCTGGCTCGAGCGCAGCTCGCTCGACGCGCGCCGACTCGCCGACGAGGCCGAGATCACGGGCTAGGCAGGCCGAGGCACGCAGAGAGCAGCGGATGCCGCGACGCGCCGCTGCGGCATCCGATCGCGTCAGGCGGCGACGCGCTCGCGTACCTGGCGCTTCACGCGACCGAGCATGCCGGTCATACCGCGCACCCGGAGCGGGGACACGGCATCGGCGAGGCCGAGCGACTGCGGGTAGTCGCCGGGCACGTCGAGTACCTCGCCGACCGTGAGCCCGTCGAGGCCCTGCACCAGGATCGAGGCGAAGCCGCGCGTGGTGGGCGATTCGGCCGGCGCCGTCGCGTGCAGATGCACGTGACCATCGACGACCTCGACGAAGATGTAGACCGGCGACTGGCACTCCTCGACCTTCTCGAGGAGGTCGGGATGGTCGCGATACCGCTCGGGCAGCTCGGGCAGCTCGTTCGAGAACTCGAGCAGCAGCTGCAGCCGGTCCTTGACGCCGAGCGCGAGGAAGTCCTCGCGGGTCTCGGCGAGCGGGGCGGGGAGGGTCGTTGCGTCCATCGGTTCCATTCTCCCATCTCGGACGCAGAAGCTCGCCCGCACGGCTCCCCGAGCGGATCGGAGACGTCGACTAGCGGGTGGGGACCTCGCCGCGCTCCGCGCCCGACACGATCGGCACGCGGACCGCGCTGCCCCACTCGGTCCACGAGCCGTCGTAGTTGCGCACCTGCTCGAAGCCGAGCAGGTGGGTGAGCACGAACCACGTGTGGCTCGAACGCTCGCCGATGCGGCAGTACGCGATCACGTCGTCGCCGTCCTGCAGGCCGGCCTCGCCGCGGTAGATCGCGTCGAGCTCCTCACGCGTCTTGAAGGTGCCGTCGGTCGCGGCGGCACGGGCCCAGGGCACGGATGCCGCGGTGGGGATGTGGCCGGCGCGCAGCGCGCCCTCCTCGGGGTATGCGGGTGCGCTCGTGCGCTCGCCGTTGTACTCCTCGGGGGAGCGGACGTCGATGAGCGGGTTGCCGAAGTGGGCGAGCACGTCGTCCTTGAACGCGCGGACGACGCTGTCGTCGCGCTCGACCACCGGGTAGTCGACGAGGTCGACCACGGGGACGTCGGTGGTGAGCTCGCGGCCCTCGGCGATCCAGAGGTCGCGGCCGCCATCGAGGAGGCGCACGTCCTCGTGGCCGAAGAGCGTGAACACCCAGAGCGCGTACGCGGCCCACCAGTTGTTCTTGTCGCCGTAGATGACGACGGTGGTGTCGCGCGAGATGCCCTTCGAGCCGAGCAGCGCGGCGAACTGCTCGCCGTCGATGTAGTCGCGCACGACGGGGTCGTTGAGGTCGGTGTGCCAGTCGACCTTGACGGCCCCCGGGATGTGGCCGGTCTCGTAGAGCAGCACGTCTTCATCGGACTCGACGACCACGAGACCCGGTTGGCCGAGCCGCTCGGCGAGCCAGTCGGTGGTGACGAGACGCTCGGGGTGGGCGTACTCGGCGAACTTGGCGGCGGAGTCGAACTCGGCGGGCATGGGGAACCTCCTGGGAACGTCGGGTCAGACGGGGCGTGCGGGGGAGCGGACTAGGCTGGTGACCTGTCCACCTCGAATCTACGCGGCGTGCGGGTGGAAGTCAGCATGCCCGTCATCCGGTGCAATACGGGAGTCCCTCCAGCATGACCACGGCAGCGAGCCATGCCCTCATCCGCCTCGTCGAGCGGAATCCGTCGATCTCGGCCGCGGAGATCGCCTCGGAGCTGGTGCCGCCGCCGCAGTTCGAGCACGCGTCCTTCGAATCGTATCGGCCCGATCCCGACTACCCGTCGCAGCAGGCCGCGCTCGACCGGCTGAACGAGTTCGCGGGCGCCTGGCGCGCCGCGCAGCGCCCCGGCGGCTTCTTCTCCCGCAAGCGCCCCGCTCGCATCGAGCTCCCCGGCGTCTACCTCGACGGTGGATTCGGCGTCGGCAAGACGCACCTCCTCGCGGCGCTCTGGCACGTCGCCCACGGTCCGAAGTACTTCGGCACGTTCATCGAGTACACCGCGCTCGTCGGCGCCCTCGGCTACGCCAAGGCGGTCGAGCTGCTACGCGGCGCCCGCCTCGTCTGCATCGACGAGTTCGAGCTCGACGACCCGGGCGACACCATGCTCATGACCCGGTTCCTCGGCGAGCTCATGGCCGGCGGCACGCGCGTGGCCGCGACCTCGAACACGCCCCCGAACGCGCTCGGCGAGGGCCGGTTCGCGGCCGCCGACTTCCTCCGCGAGATCCACGCGCTCTCCTCGAACTTCGAGACGCTGCGCATCGACGGGCTCGACTACCGCCGCCGCGACACCGAGGGGCACGCCGAGGCGCTGGCCGACGACGCCGCCGTCGCGCACGCGACCGAAGTGCTCGCCGCCCGCGGCCACGCCGTCTCGCGCGACCACTTCGACGACCTCATCGCGCACTTGGCGACGGTGCACCCTTCGAAGTACATCAAGCTCATCGAAGGCGTCGAGTTCATCGGCCTCGAGGGCGTGCACCAGCTCTCGAACCAGAACGCCGCCCTGCGCCTCGTGGCATTCATCGACCGCGTCTACGACGCCGAGGTCCCGATCCTCGCGAGCGGACTCCCGCTCGACCAGGTCTTCGACGACGAGATGATGGCCGGCGGCTACCGCAAGAAGTACCTGCGGGCGATGAGCCGCATGATCGCGCTCACCACGGGCGAGCTGCCGCCGCACGACTGAGGCGAGCACGCGGCATCCGCCCGCGCCATCGACACCCGCGTCGCGGCATCGGCCCGCGCCGTCGACACCCGCGCCGCGGCATCCGTCACCGCAGTTCGCACCTGTGACCGCATTCCCGGCGGACCGCGATTCACATCACCTGCCCGGTGCGCCGAAACACGCTGTTTACGCGAGCGGCCCATGCCGTAACGAACGCGAAACACAAGACGATCCCTCTCGAAACGTCCCGTCATGAGACTGGGCCGCACAGGTTTCCCCAACCCCTGCATCCGAGAGAGGTTCGAGATGGATCAAGGCAACACCGCGTTCCTACTGATATCAGCAGCACTCGTGCTGCTCATGACCCCCGGGCTCGCGTTCTTCTACGGCGGCCTCGTCAAGGCGAAGAGCGTCATCAGCATGATGATGCTGAGCTTCGGCGCGATGGGCCTGATCGGCGTCCTGTGGGTGCTCTACGGATACGCGATCGCATTCCCGTCGGCCGACGGCCTCAGCGCGCCGTGGTCCATCGACTGGTCGGCCATCGGCCTGACGAGCCTCCTCGAGACGCCTGAGGGCGCGGCCTACCCGCCGCTCGCCTTCGTCGGCTTCCAGGCGACCTTCGCGATCATCACGGTCGCGCTCGTCTCGGGCGCCATCGCCGACCGCGCCAAGTTCGGCGCATGGATGATCTTCGCCGCGCTCTGGGCGACCATCGTCTACTTCCCGGTGGCGAGCTGGGTCTTCAACTTCGGCCTCGCCGAGGACGGCTCGTTCGCCTACGGCGGCTGGATCACCTACGGCCTCCAGGAGTCGTTCCTGGGCGTCGGAGCGCTCGACTTCGCGGGTGGCACGGCGGTGCACATCAACGCCGGTGCCGCGGCCCTCGCCCTGGCGCTCGTGCTCGGCAAGCGCGTCGGCTTCTCGAAGGGCGCGCACGTGCCCCACAACCCGCCGTTCGTGCTCCTCGGGGCCGGCCTCCTGTGGTTCGGCTGGTTCGGGTTCAACGCGGGCTCCGAGCTCGCCGCCGACGGCACCGCAGCGCTCGCCTGGATCAACACGCTCGCCGCTCCGGCCGCGGCCCTGCTGGCCTGGCTCGTCGTCGAGAAGATCAGGGACGGCAAGCCGACCTCCGTCGGTGCCGCCTCGGGCGCCGTCGCCGGCCTCGTCGCGATCACCCCGGCGTGTGCCTTCCTGACCCCGTTCTGGGCGATCGTGCTGGGCCTGCTCGCGGGTGCCGTCTGCGCCCTCGCCATCGACCTGAAGTTCAAGTGGGGCTTCGACGACTCGCTCGACGTGGTGGGCATCCACCTCGTCGGCGGCCTCATCGGCACGCTCTACCTCGGCTTCTTCGCCAACGGCACCGGCCTCATCTACAGCGGCCAGTTCAACCAGCTGGCCGCGCAGGCCATCGCGGCGATCGCGGTGCTGCTGTACTCCTTCGTGTTCGCCTGGGTCATCGGCTTCGCGATCCAGAAGACCATCGGCTTCCGGGTCAAGAACGAGGACGAGATCGCCGGCATCGACACCGTCGTGCACGGCGAGGAGGGCTACAAGCTCGAGACCGTCTGACGACGCTGATTCACCGCGAGGGCGGTGGGGTAGTGTGCGGGTGTGCCAGACACCAGCCGCTTCCTCACCGCCCTCGGGCGTGTCATCCGGTCGTTCACCGGCGGGCGGCAGCAGACAGTCTCGACGGATGCCGCGGGCACGGCCGCGTCGGTCTCGACCGGGTTGCTCTCACCCGGGCAGACGGGGCCGTCGGCCACGGTCGAGGTGGATCCGCGGCGCCTGAAGGGCGTGCGGCTCGCGTACACGCCGTCGCGTGACGGCGAGCCCGATCCCGGCGAGATCGTCTGGACGTGGGTGCCGTTCGAGGAGCGCGACGGGCGCGGCAAGGACCGCCCGGTCGCGATCGTCGCGGCATCCGGGGGAGGGGACTTCCTGGCAGTGCAACTGACGAGCAAGCCGCACGACGGCGACCGAGACTTCGTCGCCCTGGGCGACGGGGCGTGGGATGCCGCGGGCCGGGCGAGCTGGGCCCGCATCGACCGCGTGTTCCGGGTGCGGGCCGACGGCATGCGCCGTGAGGCCGCGTCGCTCGACGCGGCCCGCTACGGCCGGATCGCGAGCGCGCTCGGCGAGCGGTACGGCTGGCGCTGAGCCGCTCGTTCGAATGCCGGGTACCGGCGCCGGTTCGGTGGACCGACGTGTCTTCGGACCCGCATCAGTGGCGCGGCGGTCGATGCAGGCCGAACGGCGACCCCTGGTCGTCACGGCAGAGGCGGAACTCGCCGAAGATCGCGGCGGTCGCCTCGTCGTCGCCTCCCGGGAGGTCTTCGACCGTGCCGCCGAGGCGGATGACCTCCGCGACCGCGGCGTCGAGGTCCTCGACTCGGAAGAAGACGTAGGGCGACGCGCCCTCGTCGCCGCCGTGGACGCCCGCCGGGACGCCGACGCCCTCGATCGCGTACCCGTCGCCGCCTGGACCGGTCTCGAACGACCAGCCGAACAACTTCCCGTAGAACGAACGCGCGGTCATGGCATCCGCCCCGCCGAACTCGATGAACGACACTTCACCGGTCATGGTTCCTCCGCTCGCGGTTCGCGCGCGGCACCGCTGCCACGCTGTGCGCCAGCCACGGTAGCCGCCGTGCGAAGGGCCGGCAACGGGGTTGCGCATGCAGGCCGCGAAGGCAGCCCCGAACGAGGAAGACCCCCGGCGAACCGGGGGTCTCTTGGTGGGCGATGCCGGGCTCGAACCGACGACCTCTTCCGTGTGAAGGAAGCGCGCTACCAGCTGCGCCAATCGCCCATGTGGGATGCGGTTCCGATCTCGTCGTGACCGCGGACTCGATACTAGCCGACCCGACCGGGCGAATGCACATCGGCGAGCCGGGTGGTGCGCAATCGACCGCGGCGAGGCGTCGACACGCCCGGGAAACACGTACGGATTCGGGCGATGACCGGGCCGAACGTGCCATGCGGCCCCCTCGGTTTGTGATTCGTTCACCGAATCCGTTAGAGTCTCTCTGTCGCCGAAACAGCGACAACGCGGATGTGGCGCAGTTGGTAGCGCATCACCTTGCCAAGGTGAGGGTCGCGAGTTCGAGTCTCGTCATCCGCTCTGATCAGCAGGGGCGAAAGCCCCTTCTGTTCTTTGGTGGTGAACCCAGACACGGTGGATTGGCCGAGAGGCGAGGCAGCGGCCTGCAAAGCCGTATACACGGGTTCGAATCCCGTATCCACCTCCAAGCCTGAGAGCGCAGCTCCTCGACTTGGGCGATTGGCGCAGCGGTAGCGCGCTTCCCTGACACGGAAGAGGTCACTGGTTCGATCCCAGTATCGCCCACCACGAAGGCCCCGGCATGAGCCGGGGCCTTTCGCGTTCCCAGGCACGATTCGGAACGGGCCGGACGCCCCGTCGAGGCATCCGGCCTGCCCTGCTCAGCGCGTCACCAGGGCGACGGCGCCGGCGGCGCCACGACCGGCGGCCGGTCGTTGCAGGTGATGGTGTTCGGCAGCTCCCACGGGGCCAGCCACGGGCCGGTGGTGTTCACGCCGCTCGAGTCGTTCCCGCCGAGGTCGACGAGCGAGAACTCCGAGCCTGCAGGCGTGAAGTTGAATGAGCCGCAGTTGTTCACGCCGACGGCGCCCACGTTCCGGGCGTCGACGTTCTCGAACGACGCCGAGCCGGCGACGCGGGCGCTCACGACCGAGGTGCCCGTGCCGTCGACGCGGACGTCCTCGAAGTGCACGTTCGAGATCGACACCTGGTCCTTCACCGGCCAGTCGGACACGAGCATGATCGCGTTGTACGTGTTGTCGAGGAAGTCGCCCGACACGCGGATGTCGGCCTGGTCGATCGAGCGGTCGAGCGCGTAGAACCAGATCGCGCCGAGGCCGATGTTCCAGTTGAGCTCGTAGCCGCCCGCACGCACCGTCGTGTTGTCGGTGAACGCGAGCGTCCCCGTGAACGGCACGGCGCCGAACCGGGACCCGGCGTGCAGGCCGCTGCCCTCGCGGATAGGGTCGGCGACGAGGTTGTTCGACACCGTGTTGTCGGCGCCGCCGTAGATCGCGATGCCGTTCGCGAGCGTCGGCGTCTGCACGGTGTTGCGGTCGAACGTGTTGCGCGCGTTCGCCGTGCCCTCCGACCACATCGCGAGGCCGTCGTCGCCCGTGTTCCGGATGAAGTTGCCCGCGACGAGCGAGTCCGTCACGCCGGTGTGGAAGTTGAGCGCATCGGCGATCTGGTCGACCACGATGTTGTCGCGCACGACGAGGTCGTGCATGGGTCCGTCGAACCACAGGCCCACCTTCGTGTGCTCGATGTGCAGCCGCTCGATCGTCGAGTCGCTCATCGCGCCGCCGACGCCGTTGACCTGGTCGGTGTCGATGCGCTCGCGCACGTCGCCGCGGATGGCGAAGTCCGACAGGTGCACGTTGCGGCTGCCGCCGTCGGCGGCGTCCCTGCCGTAGAACCCGACGCCGGTGTGCACCGAGCCGTCGGGCGTGGGCTTCGTGAGCGCCACCTCGTCGCCGAACACGATCGAGTGCCAGTTGCCGGCGCCGCGGATCGTCACATCGTCGACGATGAGGTGCTCCTCGACGCGGAACGTGCCCGCCGGGATGAACACGTCGACGTCATGCTGCTGGGCGTACCGGATCGCGGTGCGGAACGCGGGTGCCGCGTCGCGGCGGCCGGTGGCGTCGGCGCCGAACTTCGTCACGCTGACGGATGCCGCGGGCTGCGGGGTCGGGGACGCCACGAGCTCGGAGTCCAGCAGGTCGATGACCGTCCACGCGGCATCCGTGGCCTGGGGTGCTGTGAGGCGGACGACCGAGCCGGCCGGGTACGTCGCGCCGAGGAGCATCCGCTGCTCGTCGTAGAAGTGCATCGGCCGGAACGGCTTCTGGACCTCGTAGCCCTCGCCCGGCACGCAGCCGCACTCGGTGATCCACCAGTCGGGGTGGAGCAGGCCCGCATTCGGGTCGTTCGTGAACGGGTACTGGTTGTAGAGCCACGAGTACTCGGAAGTGAGCGTCAGCTCCTGCGGCGCGCCGCCGTCCACGCGCACCTCGAGGGGCGCCGTGATGCCGCCGCCGTTGGGGGCGTCGGGGATGCTGTACCGCACGGTGATCGCGTTCGCGGCGGCGGGCAGCGTGAACTCCACGTGCTCGCCCGGGTCGAGCCGCACCGCGCTGCGGCCGGATGCCTCGGCAGGCAGCGTGTAGGCCGTGCGGTCTGGCCCGATGACCTCGCCGTTCGTCGTCGCGCGCTCGGCCTCCTGCTCGAGGAACGGCACGTCGGCGCCACGGCCGGCGACGAGGGCGGGGTCGAGCGCCGCACGCGTCACGACCGGGGCCGCAGGCGCAGCGGATGCCGCGGGGCCCGCGAGCGCGGCTCCGGCGACGATCGCGGCTGCGGCCGCCGCCGCGACGGCGGACCGGCCGCGCCATGGTCGGCGGCGGACGAGCGGTGGGAGGGGGATCGTGGGACGCGTCATCGTCGACTCGTTTCCTCTCGGTGGTGCACGTCATCGGACACCGCGGACTTCCCCGCGAGTGAGGCGAGGGTATGCCGACGTCGAGCGGCGTCACAAGGGGTTGCGAGGGATTGTCGACGGAAAGTCGTGTTCTTGCAGCGCCGGGCGCAAGCGGGCGCAAGCAGCGGCATCCCGGGGGCGTCGCTTGCGTGCTGCGGCTGCAAGCCGGGCGGCCGGCCGGTGTGGCGCGTCGCACTACAGTTGAAGGGTTCGTTTCGACTCACAGGGAGTGGATCACAGTGGCCGACGGCTTCGAGCTCTTCACCGATCGATCCGTTGTCGCGATGCGCGTCAACGGCGAGCTGAAGGACCTGGCCGCAACGGTGACGGAGTCCGACGTCGTCGAGCCCGTCACGATCGACTCGCTCGACGGCCTGAGCATCCTGCGCCACTCCACCGCCCACGTGCTCGCGCAGGCGGTGCAGAACGTCAATCCCGAGGCGAAGCTCGGCATCGGCCCGCCCGTGACCGACGGCTTCTACTACGACTTCGACGTCGTCGAGCCGTTCACTCCCGAGGACCTCAAGGCGCTCGACAAGGAGATGGCGCGCATCATCCGCTCGGGGCAGCGGTTCGTGCGCCGGGTCGTGACCGACGACGACGCCCGCGCCGAGCTCTCTACGGAGCCGTACAAGCTCGAGCTCATCGGGCTGAAGGGCCACGGAAGCGGCACCGAGCAGTTCGAGGAGAGCGAGTCGGTCGAGGTCGGCGGCGCCGAGCTCACCATCTACGACAACGTCGACCCGAAGACCGGCGAGGTCGCCTGGAAGGACCTCTGCCGAGGGCCGCACCTGCCGAACACCCGGATGATCGGCAACGGGTGGGCGCTCATGCGCGTGGCCGCTGCGTACTGGCGCGGCTCCGAGAAGAACCCGCAGCTGCAGCGCATCTACGGCACCGCCTGGCCGACCAAGGACGAGCTGCGCGCCTACCAGCACCGGCTCGAGGAGGCCGCCCGCCGCGACCACCGCAAGCTCGGCGCCGAGCTCGACCTGTTCTCGTTCCCCGAGGAGATCGGCAGCGGCCTGCCGGTGTTCCATCCGAAGGGCGGCATCATCAAGCGGGAGATGGAGGACTACGTCCGCCGCCGTCACATCGAGGAGGGGTTCCAGTACGTCTCGACCCCGCACATCACGAAGGCGCACGTCTTCGAGCTGTCGGGGCACCTGCCGTACTACAAGGACACCATGTTCCCGCCGATGGACCTCGAGAACAGCGAGTACTACCTGAAGGCGATGAACTGCCCCATGCAGAACCTCATCTTCCGGTCGCGCGGTCGGTCGTACCGCGAGCTGCCGCTGCGGTTCTTCGAGTTCGGCACCGTCTACCGCTACGAGAAGTCGGGCGTGGTGCAGGGGCTCACCCGCGTGCGCGGCCTCACCCAGGACGACTCGCACAGCTACGTCACGCCCGAGCAGGCTCCCGCGGAGATCAAGCACCTGCTCGACTTCGTGCTGGGCCTGCTGCGCGACTTCGGCCTCGACGACTTCTACCTCGAGCTCTCGACGCGCGACGCGGCATCCGACAAGTTCAAGGGCACCGACGACCAGTGGGAGGTGGCCACGAACGTGCTGCGCGAGGTCGCGGAGGCCTCGGGCCTCGAGCTCGTGCCCGACCCGGGAGGCGCCGCGTTCTACGGCCCGAAGATCTCGGTGCAGGCGCGCGACGCGATCGGCCGCACCTGGCAGATGTCGACCATCCAGTACGACTTCAACCAGCCCGCGGGCTTCGGGCTCGAGTACACCGCCGCCGACGGCACCCATCAGCAGCCGGTCATGATCCACTCGGCGAAGTTCGGGTCGATCGAGCGGTTCTTCGGCGTGCTCACCGAGCACTACGCGGGAGCGTTCCCCGTGTGGCTCGCACCTGTGCAGGTCATCGGCATCCCGGTGGCCGACGAGTACGCGGAGTACCTCGGCGACATCGTGCGGCAGCTGCAGCGCGCCGGCGTCCGCGCCGAGCTCGACACGAGCGACGACCGCATGCAGAAGAAGATCCGCACGCACACCACCCAGAAGGTGCCGTTCCAGCTCATCGCGGGCGAGAACGACCGCGCCGGCGCGACCGTGAGCTTCCGCTTC
This sequence comes from Agromyces sp. NPDC004153, assembly GCF_053603635.1. Taxonomy (NCBI): domain Bacteria; kingdom Bacillati; phylum Actinomycetota; class Actinomycetes; order Micrococcales; family Microbacteriaceae; genus Agromyces; species Agromyces sp. NPDC004153. The sequence goes on along the minus strand of NZ_JBSGFY010000002.1, from coordinate 525,757 downwards.
CGCGACGGCACCCAGGAGAACGGCGTGCCGGTCGCCGACGCGATCGAGCGGATCCGCGCGGCGATCGACGATCGCCGCCAGGTGACCACGAGGGACGACCTGTTCGGATGAGCGCGTACCAGGCCGACGAGTTCGACGGTGTCCCGACGGATGCCGCGGCCGACCTCGCCGGCGTGCCCGACGCGTTCCAGCGACTGTGGACCCCGCATCGGCTCGTCTACATCCAGCACGGCCAGCAGCCCGACGAGCACTCGTGCCCGTTCTGCCGGGCGCCCGAGCTGAGCGACGAGCAGTCGCTCATCGTCGCGCGCGGGAAGCTCGCCTACGTGCTGCTCAACCTGTACCCCTACAACAGCGGGCACCTGCTCGTCTGCCCGTACCGCCATATCGCCACGTACGACGAGGCGACGCCCGAGGAGGTCGCCGAGATCGGGGAGCTCACGCAGGTGGCGATGCGGGTCGTGAAGCAGGTCTCCCGATGCGACGGGTTCAACATCGGCATGAACCAGGGCCGCATTGCGGGGGCGGGCATCGCCGAGCACCTGCACCAGCACATCGTGCCGCGGTGGGCGCTCGACGCGAACTTCTTCCCGATCATCGCGGGCACCAAGGCCCTGCCGCGGCTCCTGGGCGAGGTGCGCCAGGAGATCGCCGAGGCCTGGCCGAGCTGACCGGGTCCGGGCTCAGCGCACCTGGCGGACCGCGAACTGCATGCGCGGGTTGGCGTAGGACTCCTGCGACTCGACGAGCTGCAGCTCGCGCTCGCCCGACGCGTGGGTGCGCTCGAGCAGGTCGAAGACGCTCGAGGTCGTGCGCGCGAGTGCCGTCGCGGCATCCCCGGTGCGGCGGTAGTGCGCCGTGAAGAGCGCCGCGGTCACGTCGCCCGAGCCGTTCGCCTTCATCGGCAGCAGGGGGGTCTGCGCGATCCAGGCGCCCGTGTCGTCGACGGCGAGCATCTCGATCGTGCCCTCCTCGCGATCGGGCCGCTCGACGCTCGTCACGAGCACCGTGCGCGGTCCCGAGGCCCGGATGAGGTCGACCGACTCGAGCGTCGACTCCAGCGTGTCGGGCTCGGTGTCCGTCAGGTAGCCGAGCTCGAACTGGTTCGGCGTGATGAGGTCGGCGGCCGGCACCACGCGGTCGCGGAGCAGCACCGGGATCGCCGGCGCCACGAAGCATCCGGACTTCGCGTTGCCCATGACCGGGTCGCAGGCGTAGATGGCCGACGGGTTCGCGGCCTTGACACGGGCCACCGCGTCGAGGATGACGTCGGCGATGCCCTCGCCGCCCTGGTAGCCCGAGAGCACGACGTCGATCTCCGGGAACGCGCCGCGCTCCTCGATGCCCGTGATCACCGCTCGCACGTCGTCGGGATCGATGAGCGGCCCGCGCCATTCGCCGTAGCCCGTGTGGTTGGAGAAGTTCACGGTGTAGACCGGCATGACCTCGACGCCGATGCGCTGGAGCGGGAACACGGCGGCCGAGTTGCCGACATGCCCGTAGGCGACGGCGGACTGGATCGAGAGGACCTTCACCGGTCGATCATCGCATCCCGGCCGGGACGAGCCGTCCACCCGCGGCCCGGACGGCGGCCGCGATGTCGGCGGCGAGGCGCTCGGCATCGGTGGCGCCGAGGTCGTGCACCGTGAGCCGCAGCCGCCGTGCGGCGGGCGCGTCGGCGAGCACGAACGCGTCGCCCGGTCGGGCGAGCCAGCCGCGTCGCATGAGCTGCTCCGACACGTCACGGGCCGGCACCGGGAGCGCGACCCAGAGGTTGAGCCCGTCGCCGGCCGCAGCGGGGATCCCGAGCGCGGTCAGTCGCTCGGCGAACGCACGGTTGCGGTCGGCGTAGTGCGCGCCGGCCGCCTCGATCCCGGCGGCGACCTCGGGGTCGGTCACGAGCGCGAGCACCAGGCGCTGCAGCAGGTGGCTCACCCAGGTGGTGCCCGGCGTGAGCCGCATCGCGAGCCGTTCCGCGGTGTCGGGGTCGGACGCCGTCACGGCGAGGCACATGTCGGGGCCGAGGAACTTCGAGACCGAGCGCACGAGCGCCCAGCGTCGGTGATCGGGACCGATGAGCGAGTGGAACGGACGGCGGGACAGCATCGAGAAGTGGTCGTCCTCGATCACGAGCACGTACGGATGGGCCCGCAGCACGGCCCGCAGCTCCGCGGCGCGAGCCTCGGTCAGGCTCGCGCCCGTGGGATTCTGCGCCCGCGGCGTGCACACGATGGCGCGTACGCCCTGGTCGAGCGCGGTGCGCAGGCCCTCGACGGTCATGCCCTCGTCGTCGACCGGCACCGGCACCGCGCGGTACCCGCCGACTCGAACGGTGTGGATGCTCGTGAGGAAGCACGGGTCCTCGAGCGCCACCGCGTCGTCGCGCACGAGCGCCTGCGCGAGGAGCCGCTCGACGGCGTCGGCCGCGCCGCTCGTAATGGTCAGCCGCAGTTGCTCGGGGGAGAGGTCCGAGCGCATCCAGGACTGCGCCCACTGTTCGAGCCCGGGGTCGATGACGGGCTCGCCGTAGAGCACGGGACGACCCGCCATACGGGCGAGTGCTCGTGACGGGTCGGGGATGAGGTCGGAATCGGGGTTGCCGGTCGCGACGTCGCGGAGCACGCTGTCGGCGGCGAACCCCTCCTGCGGCACGGCGGAGCGGTCGGCGACGTGCGTGCCGCCGCGTCCGCGCGTGACGACGACGCCGGCCTGAGTGAGCTGCCGGTACGCCGCGACGGCGGTGTTCCGGTTCACGCCGAGGGTGTCGGCCAGCGTCCGCACGGGCGGCAGCGCCTGACCCGGCTGCAGGGCGCCGCGTTCGATCAGGGCGCGCACGCTGTCGGCGATGTCCGCGGCCGCGCGGCCGGAGATCTCGAGGGTCAGGTCACGATCCATGGCTCCTCCGATGGTCGGTCGCCGTCCATGCTACCGTTTGGCCTAGGCCAAGCGATCGTATTGGCCGAGAGCCTGCGTCAACACGCATCCTCCACCGAAGGGAACCCCCAGATGAGCACTGCCGAGACCGGCTCGAGCCGCGTGAAGCGCGGCCTCGCCGAGATGCTGAAGGGCGGCGTCATCATGGACGTCGTCACCGCCGAGCAGGCCCGCATCGCCGAGGACGCCGGCGCCGTCGCCGTCATGGCACTCGAGCGCGTGCCCGCCGACATCCGTGCCCAGGGCGGCGTCGCCCGCATGAGCGACCCCGACCTCATCGAGGCGATCATCGCCGAGGTCTCCATCCCCGTCATGGCGAAGGCGCGCATCGGCCACTTCGTCGAGGCGCAGGTGCTGCAGGCGCTCGACGTCGACTACATCGACGAGTCCGAGGTGCTCTCGCCGGCCGACTACGTGAACCACATCGACAAGTGGGCCTTCAACACGCCGTTCGTCTGCGGCGCCACGAACCTCGGAGAGGCGCTGCGTCGCATCAACGAGGGCGCGGCCATGATCCGCTCGAAGGGCGAGGCCGGCACCGGCGACGTCTCCGAGGCGACCAAGCACATCCGCAAGATCACCTCCGAGATCAACCAGCTGAAGTCGATGACGCGCGACGAGCTCTACGTCGCCGCCAAGGAGCTGCAGGCCCCGTACGAGCTCGTGCTCGAGGTCGCCGAGACCGGCAAGCTGCCGGTCGTGCTCTTCGTCGCCGGCGGCGTCGCAACCCCCGCCGACGCGGCCATGATGATGCAGCTCGGCGCCGACGGCGTGTTCGTCGGGTCGGGCATCTTCAAGTCGGGCAACCCCCAGGAGCGCGCGGCCGCGATCGTGAAGGCGACCACGTTCTACGACGACCCGTCGGTCATCGCCGACGTGTCGCGCGGACTCGGCGAGGCCATGGTCGGCATCAACGTGGCCGACCTTGCGGCGCCGCACCGCCTGGCGGAGCGCGGCTGGTGACCACCCTCCGGAGCGAGTCGCTCGACGCGGGGGAGCCGGCCTCGGCCGGTCCCCGCGTCGGTGTGCTCGCCCTGCAGGGCGACTTCCGCGAGCACGCGCACGTGCTGTCGCGCCTCGGCGCGCACGTGACGCTCGTCCGCCGGCCCGAGGAGCTCGCCGCGCTCGAGGGGCTCGTCATCCCCGGCGGCGAGTCGACCGTCATGGACAAGCTGTCGCGCGCCTACGGGCTCGCCGAGCCCCTCAAGGCGAGGATCGCCGACGGCCTGCCGGTCTACGGCACGTGCGCCGGGCTCATCATGCTGGCCGACACGGTGCTCGACGCGATCGCCGGCCAGGAGTCGCTCGGCGGCCTCGACGTCGTCGTGCGCCGCAACGCGTTCGGCTCGCAGAACCAGTCGTTCGAGACCGACCTCGAGGTCCCGGCACTCGGCGACGCGCCGGTGCACGCCGTGTTCATCCGCGGGCCGGTAGTGGAGTCGGTCGGTCCCGCCGCCACGGCGCTCGCGAGGATCCCCGACGGCCGCGTCGTGGCGGTCGAGCAGGGCAACCTGCTCGGCACGAGCTTCCACCCCGAGATCAACGGCGAGTACCGCTTCCACGCGTACTTCCTCGGCAAGGTCCGCGACCGGATCGCCGACCGGGCGAGCGCCTGACGGCATGCTCCCGAGGTCCGTCGCGGAATCGGGGGTAACCCCGATGCGGGTGACCCGGGACCGCGCGTAGCCTCCCTGCGTCACGTCCGCCCGGAGCAGCGCCGCGCCGGGCGCGCGATCGGTTGGGAGCGGCGCGGGAACGGGGTGCCCCGTGGTCACGAAACTGCCGAGCTCGTCGGAGCCGCGTCCTGCGGGTGAGCCGCTGGGATGCGACACCTCCGACCTCATCCAGGTGCATCGCATCTTCCGCTGGCTGTATCGGGAGCTGCCCGGGCTGGTGCGCGAGGTCGACGAGGGCGACCGCGTCCGCGCCGACGTCGTCGCGGATTACGCGTCGATGGACTTCTTCGCGCTGCACCTGCACCACGAGACCGAGGACGTCGTGCTGTGGGACCGCCTCGTCGAGCGATCGCCGGGGTGCGCCCCGCACGTGGAGCTGATGCGCACGCAGCACGCGCAGGTGGCCGCCGAGCTCCGCGAGGTGGAACCGCTGGTCGAGCCCTGGCGTGCGTCGGCGGACGCCGCGACGCGCGACCGACTCGCCGAAGGGGTCGAGCGCGTGCGGGACACGCTCATCGGCCACCTCGGGCGCGAGGAGGACGAGATCCTCCCGGTCGCCGGTTCCGTGCTCACCCAGTCGGAGTGGGACGAGATGGGCGAGCATGCCCGCACCGGCATCCAGGAGGCACGCAAGGAGCTGCCGCGCGACGTGATGGCGATCCAGTTCGGCCTGATGATCGCGACGATCCCCGAGGACGAGCGACCGGCCTGGATGAAGGAGAACCTCCCCGCTCCCGTGCGGCTGCTCTACACGCTGCTGCTGAAGCGCCGCTACGAGCGGGCGATGGACGAGCTCTACGACGGACGGCCGGTTCCGCCGATACCGTGACCCGCACGAGCGGCGTCGCGGGCCGTCCGCATGACGGGGAGCCCCATACACTCGGGCCATGACCCGCTACATCGCACTGCTGCGTGGCGTCAACGTCGGCGGCATCACCATCCGCTCAGCCGACCTGCGCGACCTCGTCGAGTCGCTCGGCTTCGACGACGTGCGCACCGTGCTCGCGAGCGGCAACGTCGCCTTCGACAGCGGGCGCACGGATGCCGCCGCGCTGAAGCGCGACCTCGAGCGGGCGCTCGGCGAGCGCTTCGGCTACGAGGCGTGGATCGTGCTGGTCACGCGCGAGGAGCTCGAGCGCGTCATCGACGCGTTTCCCTTCGACGCCGGCGACGACTCGCGCCAGCCATGGGTCGTGTTCGCGTCCGAGGCATCCGCGCTCGACGACCTGCTCGACACCGCGGGGGAGACCGACCCCGACGTCGACCCGATCCGGCGCGGCGACGGCGTCGTGTACTGGAACCCGGTGAAGGGCACGACGGTCGACACCCCGTTCGCGAAGGTGCTCGCGAAGGCGCGGTTCAAGCCGACCACGACGAACCGCAACCTGCGCACGCTGGCGAAGCTGCTCGGCTGACGCGGCCGCCCCGATCGGCGGCGGGTGGCGGCCGGAGCGCGTTGCCGCGGCATCCGCCAGCCGCCCGGGGCCCGGCGCAGGGCTGGCCTAGAATGGGATGTCGGCGGGCGGACCCGCCGAGAAGCCGAACCAGGAGCAGCATGTCCGGGCATTCCAAGTGGGCCACGACGAAGCACAAGAAGGCCGTCATCGACGCGCGTCGCGCGAAGTCCTTCGCCAAGCTCATCAAGAACATCGAGGTCGCCGCCAAGATGGGCGGCGCCGACCTCAACGGCAACCCGACCCTGTACGACGCCGTGCAGAAGGCCAAGAAGACCTCGGTGCCGAACGACAACATCGACCGGGCCATCAAGCGCGGCGCCGGCATCGGCGGCGAGGCGGTCGAGTACCAGAGCATCACGTACGAGGCGTACGGCCCGTCGGGCGTGGCCATGATGGTCGAGGTGCTGACCGACAACAAGAACCGTGCGGCCGCCGAGGTGCGCACTGGCCTCAGCCGCAACGGCGGCACGCTCGCCGACCCGGGCTCGGTCGCCTACAACTTCACCCGCAAGGGCGTCATCGTCGTCTCGGGCGAGGGCACGACCGAAGACGACGTCATGATGGCCGCCCTCGAGGCCGGCGCCGAGGAGATCGAGCCGCACGCCCAGGGCTTCGAGGTCATCACCGACCCGTCCGACATGGTCGCGGTCCGCAAGGCGCTGCAGGAGGCCGGGCTCGACTACGAGTCGGCCGACGTGGAGTTCGTGCCGAACCTCAAGGTCGAGATCGACGCGGACACGGCTCGCAAGGTGTTCCGCCTCATCGACGCGCTGGAGGACAGCGACGACGTGCAGAACGTGTACAGCAACTTCGACCTGAGCCGCGAGGTGCAGGCGGAGCTCGAGGACGAGGACTAGGCCGATCGCCGTGCGCGTGCTCGGCATCGACCCGGGACTCACGCGCTGCGGCGTGGGCGTGGTCGATGTCGAGCCGAACCGCACGGCGCGGCTCGTCGACGTCGTGGTGCTGCGGTCGCCCGCCGACCTCGACACGCCCCGGCGGCTCGCACGCATCGCCGACGGGCTCGAGGCCATCGTCGACGAGCACCGGCCCCAGGCGGTCGCGCTCGAGCGGGTCTTCGCCCGCAGCGACGTGTCGACGATCATGGGCACCGCCCAGATCTCGGGCGTGGCCATGCTCATCGCCGCGCGGCGCGCGCTGCCCGTGGCGCTCCACACGCCGAGCGAGGTGAAGGCCGCGATCACCGGGTACGGCCGCGCCGACAAGGCGCAAGTGGGCGCGATGGTCGCCCGCATCCTCGGCCTCGAGCAGGTGCCGAAGCCGGCGGATGCCGCGGACGCGCTCGCGCTGGCGATCTGCCACGCCTGGCGCACCGGCGGCGCGGCGGGGGAGGCCGTGGCCGATTCACGCCGCGGTCCCGCAGACGACGCGGCGCTCACCCCCGCGCAGCGTGCGTGGCTCGCCGCGGAGCGCTCCGCCGCCGTGTCGGGGGCGGCCCGTAGGGTGAAGGAGTGATCTCCTCTCTCCGCGGCCGCGTGCTCACGACGGCCGGCAGCTCGGTCGTGATCGAGGTCGGCGGCGTGGGGTTCCACGTCAACGCCACGCCCGCGCTCGCACTGGCCAGCCGAGAGGGCGACGAGATCACGGTGCACACCAGCCTCATCGTGCGCGAAGACGCGCTGACGCTCTTCGGGTTCGGCACGCGCGACGAGCTCGACGTGTTCGAGCTGCTCATCGGCGTAACCGGCGTCGGCCCGAAATCGGCGCTCGGCGTGCTCTCGGCGCTCTCGCCCGAGCAGGTCGCGACCGCCGTGCAGCACGACGACGACGCGGTGTTCCGCAAAGTCAGCGGCATCGGCCCCAAGACCGCGAAGCTCATCACGGTGTCGCTCGCGGGCAAGCTCGTCGCTCCGCGTGCCACCCCGTCGGCGCCCGTGCCCGTGGCGCGCGGCGGGGCGGCCGACAACGTGCTCGCCGCGCTCACGGGGCTGGGCTGGTCCGAGAAGGTGGCCGCCGAGGCGGTCGAAGAGACGGTGGCCGAGGCATCCGATGCCGACGCGGCATCCGTGCCCGCATTGCTGCGGCTCACGCTCGCCCGGCTCGGCCCGGCGCAGCAGGCGGGTCGGGCACGATGAGCGACCGCGACGTGAGCGGCGTCGACGACGCCGACCGCGACCTCGACCTCACCGACCCGGTGCTCGCGTCCGAGGCCGAGCTCGCGTTCGAGGGCGCACTGCGCCCCCGCAGCCTCGCCGAGTTCGTCGGGCAGACCCGGGTCAGGGGGCAGCTGCAGCTCCTGCTCACGGCGGCCACGCTGCAGCAGCGCACGCCCGACCACATCCTGCTCGCGGGGCCGCCCGGGCTCGGCAAGACGACGCTCGCCATGATCGTGGCGCACGAGGGCGGCCGGCCGCTGCGCATGTCGAGCGGGCCGGCGATCCAGCACGCGGGCGACCTCGCCGCGATCCTGAGCTCGCTCGTGCCCGGCGAGGTGCTCTTCATCGACGAGATCCATCGCATGGCCAGATCGGCCGAAGAGATGCTCTACCTGGCCATGGAGGACTTCCGCATCGACATCATGGTCGGCAAGGGCGCTGGGGCCACTTCGGTGCCGCTCGATCTCGCGCCGTTCACGCTCGTGGGCGCCACGACGCGCGCCGGCCTGCTGCCGAACCCGCTCCGCGACCGATTCGGCTTCACGGCGCACCTCGAGTTCTACGACCAGGCCGAGCTCGAGCAGGTGCTCGCGCGCGCGGCGTCGATGCTCGGGCTCGCCATCGACCGCGAGGCCCTCGCCGAGATCGCCGGGCGATGCCGCGGCACACCCCGCATCGCCAACCGGCTGCTCCGGCGCGTCCGCGACTACGCGCTCGTGCACACCGGGCGGGCCGACGTCGAGGCGGTGCGGGCCGCGCTCGACCTCTACGACGTCGACGCGCTCGGGCTCGATCGGCTCGACCGCGCGGTGATGCAGACGATCCTCACCCGGTTCGGCGGGGGACCGGTCGGGCTGAACACGCTCGCGGTCTCCGTGGGCGAGGAGGCCGAGACGATCGAGGCGGTCGTCGAGCCCTTCCTCGTGCGCATCGGGCTCATCACGCGCACCCCCCGCGGCCGGGTCGCAACCCCCGCGGCATGGCGTCACTTCGGCTTGTCGGAGAGCGCTCCCCAGGGCGCAGCGACCCTTCCGATCGATGACCTATAATCCATTGAGGTTTCGTCCTCACCGCCGTCGACTTCGTGCGGTTCCCCGCACACCGGAAGGTTCCTCCCCCTCATGACGTTCGATCCGTTCACTATCATCATGCTCGCCGTCCTGGCGGTGCTGATCTTCTTCATGTTCCGCAACTCGCGCAAGCGCCGGACGGAGCAGCAGGAGCTGCAGTCGAAGGTCCAGCCGGGGGCGAAGGTGATGACCAACTTCGGCGTCTTCGGAACCATCCTGTCGATCGACGAGGACGAGAACCAGGTCCTCCTGGAGACCTCGCCCGGCACGGTGCTCACGGTGCACCGCCAGACGATCGCGCGCGTGGTGGAGCCCGCGGCGGTCGCTGCCGCGACCGAGGTCGGCCCGGCGGACGCCGACGGCGAGCCCGAGTACGGCGAGCGCGTCGAGGACACGCCCAGCGACGAGACGCCCGACACCAAGAAGTCGGACGACTAAGGCTCCCACCCGAGGCTCGGCCCGCGCGGTGTCGCGCGGGCTCCAGCACAGAAAGCAGAACACGTGGCTGCACCATCGAAGCGGTCATCGCGGCCGACCCCCGTTCGCAAGGCCTGGCGATCGCTCACCTGGCTCGGCGTCATCATCGTCGGACTCTTCGCGATCAACGCCGCCGGCGTGATCTGGGGCAACGGCTCCTGGACTCCGAAGCTCGCCCTCGACCTCGAGGGCGGCACGCAGATCATCCTCGAGCCCAAGGTCGAGACCGGGGCATCCGTCTCGCAGGAGCAGCTCGACCAGGCGGTGTCGATCATCCGCCAGCGCGTCGACGCCTCAGGCGTGGCCGAAGCCGAGATCAACACCGAGGGCTCGAACGTCGTCGTCCGCATCCCGGGCGAGCTCGACGACCAGACGCGTGCGCGCATCGAGTCGTCCGCCAAGCTCGAGCTGCGAGCGGTGCTGCTCGCGGATGCCGCGACGAACCAGGCGATCGACTCCACCGAGAGCCCCGCGCCCACCGAGCCCGCCGAGGAGCTCTCGGACACGCCGACGGCGGAGCCGACGGACGGCAGCGACCCCGCGTGGATCACGCCCGCCCTCCAGGACGAGTTCGACAACTTCGACTGCTCGACGCTCGACGAGGCGGCCACGAACGTCGCCCCCGCCGACGAGCCGCTCGTCACGTGCGACGTGTCGCGCACCGCGAAGTACCTCCTCGGCCCGGTCGAGGCCAGCGGTGAGAACATCGTCGACGCCACGAACGGCATGATCCAGACCCAGACCGGTGCGAACACCGGCCAGTGGGCCGTGAACATCCAGTTCGACGACCAGGGCACGAGCGACTTCGCCGAGGTCTCGACGCGCCTCTACGGCCTGCAGGGCCAGACGCCGCGCGACCAGTTCGCGTTCGTGCTCGACGGCGCCGTCCTCACGGCGCCCTCGATGAACGGCGTCATCACCGACGGTCGCCCGCAGATCACGGGCAGCTTCACGCAGGAGTCGTCGAAGTCGCTCGCCGACCAGCTGAAGTTCGGCGCCCTGCCGATCAGCTTCACGGTGCAGTCGTCCGACACGATCTCGGCGACGCTCGGCACCTCGCAACTGCAGTCGGGCCTGATCGCGGGCCTGATCGGCCTCATCCTGGTCGTCATCTACACGCTGTTCCAATACCGGGCGCTCGGCAGCGTGACGATCGCGTCGCTCGTCATCGTCGGCCTCATCACGTACCTGTCGATCACGATCCTGTCGTGGCGCGAGGGCTACCGCCTCTCGCTCGCCGGCATCGCGGGCCTCATCGTCGCGATCGGCTTCACGGCCGACTCGTTCATCGTGTACTTCGAACGCGTCCGCGACGAGTTGCGCGACGGGCGTCCGCTGGTCGGCGCGGTCGAGGCCGGCTGGAAGCGTGCGTTCCGCACGATCCTCGCGTCGAAGGGCGTGAACCTTCTCGCCGCCATCGTGCTGTTCATCCTCGCGGTCGGCAGCGTGAAGGGCTTCGCCTACACGCTGGGTCTCACCACGATCATCGACGTGGTCGTCGTGATCCTGTTCACGCACCCGATGCTGCAACTGCTCGCGCAGACCAGGTTCTTCTCGAGCGGCAACCCCTGGTCGGGCCTCGACCCGAACGCACTGGGCGCGGTCTACCGCGGCCGTGCCGAGTTCCGCAAGCCGGTCGCGGTCCCCGCGAGCAAGGTCGCGTCGAGCTCGAAGGAGGCGCAGAAGCGCCAGACCATCGCAGAACGCAAGGCCACCGCGGGCGTCGGCAGCGGGTCGAGCGAAGGCAAGGAGTCCTGATGGCCAACCGGCTCACCCAATTCGGCAACGACCTCTACACCGGCAAGCGCTCGTTCAACTTCGTCGGCGGCCGCAAGAAGTGGTACCTGATCGCGGGCGTGATCATCATCCTGACGATCGCCGTCCCGCTGCTGCGCGGTGCGAACTTCAGCATCGAGTTCCGTGGCGGATCGCAGTTCCAGATCGCGGGCGTCGAGAACGCCACGACGCAGCCCGCGAGCGACGCCGTCGCGTCGGTCGTACCGGGCGCCGTCTCCCACGTCACGATCGTGGGCGGCGACGGCGTACGCGTGCAGACCGAGCAGCTCGAGCAGTCGGAGTCGCTCGAGGTCGCCTCTGCACTGGCCGAGGCCTACGACGTCCCCGTCTCCGAGGTCACCTCGTCGTTCATCGGGCCGAGCTGGGGCGCGGATGTCACGAGGCAGGCGCTCGTCGGCCTCGTCGCGTTCGTCCTGCTCGCCGCGATCATCATGGCGCTGTACTTCCGAACGTGGAAGATGTCCTTGGCGGCGATCCTCGCGCTCATCGGCGACCTCATCGCCACCGTCGGCATCTACGCCGCCGTCGGCTTCGAGATCAGTCCCGCCGCCACCATCGGCGTGCTCACGATCCTCAGCTACTCGCTCTACGACACCGTCGTGGTGTTCGACAAGATCCGCGAGAACACGGCCGAGGACGCCGGACCCGAGTCGCGGAGGACGTTCGCCGAGTCGGTGAACCTCGCCGTGAACCAGACCCTGGTGCGCTCGATCAACACGAGCGTCGTGGCGGCGCTCCCGGTCGCGGCCATCCTCTTCATCGGTGCGGGCGTGCTCGGCGCCGACACGCTGCGCGACATCTCGCTCGCGCTGCTGATCGGCATCCTCGTCGGCACCTGGTCGACCGTGTTCATCGCGGCGCCGCTCTACTCGCAGTTGCGCGAGGGCGAGCCGGCGATCAAGCGGCACGACCAGAAGGTGCTGAAGGAGCGCGAGCGGGCCGGCGGTGCGACCGCCGAGACCGCGGGGGCCCTGCCCACGCCGGCCTGATGTTCGCATCGGGCGAGAGCGGCACGGAGCACACCTCGAAGCGGCGATAATTGAGTCTTGGAGGTGCGCGCATGACTGAGGCGGGAGTCAACTCGACCGCTTCGCTGCGCCGCCTCGTGCCCCGCATCTTCTCGAAGGCGCAGCCGTCGGGAGCCGTCGACACGCTCATGCGCACGGTGCGGATGCACCACCCGAAGGCCGATCTCGGGCTCATCGAGCGCGCCTACACGGTCGCCGAGCGGGCGCACGAGGGGCAGAAGCGCAAGAGCGGCGAGCCGTACATCACGCACCCGATCGCGGTCGCGCAGATCCTCGCCGACCTCGGCATCGGCCCGAAGACCGTCGCCGCGGCGCTCCTGCACGACACCGTCGAAGACACCGCCTACACGCTCGACGAGGTGCGCCACGACTTCGGCGACGAGATCGCGATGCTCGTCGACGGGGTCACGAAGCTCGACAAGGTCAAGTACGGCGACTCGACGCAGGCCGAGACCGTCCGCAAGATGATCGTCGCGATGTCGAAGGACATCCGCGTGCTCATCATCAAGCTCGCCGACCGGCTGCACAATGCGCGCACGTGGGGCTTCGTCCCCGCGGAGTCCGCCTCGCGCAAGGCCACCGAGACGCTCGAGATCTACGCTCCGCTCGCGCACCGCCTCGGCATCCAGGCCATCAAGTGGGAGCTCGAGGACCTCTCGTTCGCCGTGCTCTACCCGAAGCTCTACGCCGAGATCGAGAGCCTCGTGAAGCAGCGCACGCCGCAGCGCGAGGAGTTCGTGCAGACCGTCATCGACCTCGTGAACGAGGACCTCAAGGCGGCGCGCATCCGCGGCAAGGTCATGGGCCGGCCGAAGCAGTACTACTCCATCTACCAGAAGATGATCGTGCGCGGCCGCGACTTCGACGAGATCTACGACCTCGTCGGCATCCGGGTGCTCGTCAACTCGGTGCGCGACTGCTACGCCGTGCTCGGGTCGATCCACGCGCGCTGGACCCCGCTGCCCGGGCGCTTCAAGGACTACATCGCCACCCCGAAGTTCAACCTCTACCAGTCGCTGCACACCACGGTGCTGGGGCCGAAGGGTCGCGCGGTCGAGATCCAGATCCGCACGCACGACATGCACCAGCGCGCCGAGTACGGCGTCGCCGCGCACTGGAAGTACAAGGAGCGGGTGAACTCGGGCCGCGCCACCGACAGCGCGAGCGCGCACGAGACCGACATGGCCTGGCTCGCGCACATCTCGGACTGGCAGGCCGAGACCGCCGACCCGGGGGAGTTCCTCGACTCGCTGCGCTTCGAGATCGGCGCGAAGGAGGTCTACGTCTTCACGCCGAAGGGCCGCGTCATCGGCCTGCCCGCGGGTGCGACGCCGGTCGACTTCGCCTACGCGGTGCACACCGAGGTCGGCCACCGCACCATGGGCGCCAAGGTCAACGGGCGCCTGGTGCCGCTCGAGAGCGAGCTCAACAGCGGCGACGTCGTCGAGGTGTTCACCTCGAAGAACCCCGACTCGGGTCCGAGCAAGGACTGGCTCACGTTCGTCAAGAGCCCTCGCGCCCGCAACAAGATCCGGCAGTGGTTCACCAAGGAGCGTCGCGACGAGGCCATCGAGCAGGGCCGCGATGCGATCGCGCGGGCGATGCGCAAGCAGAACCTGCCGCTCCAGAAGCTCATGAGCCAGGACTCGTTCGCCGAGGTCGCGGCGTTGCTGAAGTACGACGACGTGTCGTCGCTGTACGCGGCCGTGGGCGAGGGGCACGTCTCGACGCAGTCCGTGATCGAGAAGGTCGTCGCGCTCGTGCGCGACGTCGACGAGGGCGACGATGAGCCCGACATCCCCATCTCAACGCGCTCGCGCCCGCTTCCGCGCAACAGCGACTCGGGCGTGCTCGTGCGCGGCGCTCCCGACATCCTCGTGAAGCTCGCCCGGTGCTGTACGCCCGTGCCGGGCGACGAGATCGTCGGCTTCATCACGCGCGGCTCGGGCGTCTCGGTGCACCAGGCGGCCTGCCACAACGTGCAGGCGCTGATGCGCGAGCCCGAGCGCATGATCGAGGTCGAGTGGGCGCCGAGCTCGAAGAGCGTGTTCCTCGTGCAGATCCAGATCGAGGCGCTCGACCGGGCGGGGCTGCTCTCCGACGTGACCCGGGTGCTCTCGGAGCACCACGTGAACATCCTCTCGGCGAACGTGTCGACGTCGACCGACCGGCTCGCCCTCAGTCGCTTCGTGTTCGAGATGGGCGACACCACGCACCTCGACCGCGTGCTTAACGCGGTGCGGCGCATCGACGCCGTCTACGACGTCTACCGCGTCAGCGACGGCTGAGCCGCGTCCGCATCGCCCGAGCGCCTCGATTGCTCGGCTCGGTCGAGGCGCGCGAGCGCCGTCGCCTTGTGCGGCAACCGAGGCGCGGCCTCGAAGCGGTCGAGCACGGCGGCGGCGAGCCGCGGATGCGTCGCCGCGAGCGACGCGACCGCGGTGACGATGTCGTCGTCGTCGAGCCCCGGATCGCGCAGCAGGTCGAACGCGGTGCGCACGGGCGTCGTGCACGGCACGCCGCCGAACCGTATGATCTCGTCGTCGTCGATGCGCACCTCGCGCACCTGGGCGCGATGATCGCCGATCACCGCGATGCGGGCCTTGAGCGGGACGCAGAACTGGGCGACGGGCGGGGGAGCGACGATCGCGCCGTGCACCCACGCCGCCGACATCCGCTCGATCACGAGCGAGCGCGGCGCGCGCAACGCGGTGACGGCGGCCCGGAACGCCGGCAGGTCGGGCTCGTCGAGCGGCGCCCAGCCGTCGTCGATCGTGAAGAGCTCGCCGTCGAGGCGCGCCGCGCACAGCTCGGCGAGCGGGAGGTCGTGGGTGTCGAGCACCGATGGGAGCCTGGCCATGAGGCCATGCTGCGGCATCCGATCACGCCGACTGCCAGCACGCGGGCGCGCTGTGGAGAACGGCCTCGCGCCAACGCGGGGGACGGGCGAGTCCTCGGCCCGTGTGCCGCGTCTGGAGTTCGTCTACGGTGAGGGGCAAGCACTGGGAGGACGGAGGCGCCCCATGTCCACCGAAGAGAACAAGGCCCTGCTACTCCGCGCTCGGGACGAGATCTACGGCCAAGGGCGCCTCGACTCCATCGAGGAGCTCGTCGTGGAGGACGTCATCGCCCACGAACCTGATGGAGACGTGCGGGGCGTCCAGGAAGTCAAGCGGTACCTCGCCCCGTGGCTGGCGGCCTTTCCGGCCATGAGCGTGACGACCGAGGACGTCATCGCCGAAGGGGACAAGGTGGTCAGTCGCTACACGGTCCGCGCCACCCACACGGGAACGACGGAAGAGTACGGTCCGCCCACCGGCAAGCAGTTGGTGCTGGAGGGCACCACCATCTACCATTTCACGGGTGGCAAGGTGACGGAGATGTGGGACTTCTACGACACCTTGGCTGTCACGCAGCAGCTGGGACTCATGTCGGAAGCGGAGCCCGCCTCCGCGAGCTAGTTGATGACGCGCGGCCCTAGCCGCCGACCGCCTTCAGCCACGACCGACGCGCGTCGAGTGCCTCGCGCGCCTCCGCGGCCGCGCGCTGGTCGCCGGACGCCTCGGCTGCGGCGAGCTCGGCCTCGAGCTTCGCGATCGCGTCCTGCAGCTGCCCGACCATGCCCTCGGAGCGCGCCTTCTTCTCGGGGTCCTCGCGCTGCCAGCGCTCGTCCTCGAGCGAGCGCACGTGCGTCTCGACCTTGCGCAGGCGGTCCTCGACCGGGCGCACCTGGTCGCGGGGCACGCGGCCGATGTCGTCCCAGCTGCGCTGGATGCGGTTGAGCGCGGTGCGGGCCTGCTTCGGGTCGGTCTCGGTGAGGAGCTTCTCGGCCTCCTCGAGGAGCGCGAGCTTCTCGGTGAGGTTGGCGCGGTAGGCCTCGTCCTCCTGCGCGTCGATCTCGGCCTTCGCCTGGAACAGCACGTCGCCCGCGGCCTTGAACTTCGCCCACAGGGCGTCGTCGACCTTCTTGCCGGCGCGGCCGGCCTGCTTCCACTCGTCGAGCAGGGCGCGGTAGTCGCCGACGGCGTCGGCGCCGCGCGGCGCGAGGGCCTCTGCCCGCTCGATGAGCTGCTGCTTGCGGGCGCGGACGTCGCGGTGCGCGGCGTCGAGCTCCGCGAAGAAGGCCTTGCGGTGCTGCTCGATGGTCGAACGGGCGGTGCGGAATCGCTTCCACAGCTCGTTGGCCTCGTTCTTGGGCAGGCGCGGCCCCTCCTGCTGGTGCTGCTGCCAGCTCGCGAAGAGGGCGTCGAGCTCGGCGGTCGCCTGCTTCCACTGGGTCTTCGCGGGGTCTTGCGCGGCGAGCGCCTCGGCCTGCTCGACGATGCGGGTGCGCTCGGCGATCGCGTCGGCGAGGGCGGCCTTCGCCTCGGCCTGCTGCTGCTCGGTGAGCTCCTTCGTAGTGCCCGACAGCGCCTCGAGGCGTCGGGAGAGGGACTCGAGGTCGCCCACGGCGTTCGCGCCGGCGACCGAATCGCGCAGGCTCGCGACGGCCTTCGAGACATCCGCGGCGGGTGCGCCACGGCGGACGCGCTGCTCGAGCAGGCCGACCTGGCCGGCGAGGTCGGCGTACTTGCGCTCGAAGTACGCGAGCGCCTCCTCAGGCGTCGCGTCGGGGTACTGGCCGACCTCCCGCTCGCCGTCGCTCGTCCGCACGAAGACGGTGCCCGTCTCGTCGACGCGGCCCCACGGTTGCTGCTCTGAATCGGTCACGGGCCTCACCCTGTCGTGGTCGGATGCCGCCCATGGGCGGCGTTGACGGCATCAAGCCTATTGCACCGCCATCGGGCGGCGCGGGGTCGTCACTGGATCGTGAACCCGGTCATCGTCACCGGAACGGCGGGCGCTCCGTCGGTGCCGCCGTCGGCCGTTCCGGCGTCCGTGACGCCCGACTTCAGCTCGTCGAGTCCGCTCGTCACGCGGCCGATCACGGTGTAGCCGCCGGCCTCGTCGGGGGTGAGCTGCGTGTCCTCGTAGACGATGAAGAACTGGCTGCCCTGGCTGTAGGCGTTGCCCATCTGGCGCGCCATCGCGATCGTGCCGGCGGGATAGAGGCCGTCCTCGGGCGCGTTCTCGACCGGGCCGTAGCTGTAGCCGGGGCCGCCCGTGCCGTCGCCGGCCGGGTCGCCGCACTGCAGCACCCAGATGTTGTCGCGCGTGAGGCGGTGACAGCTCGTGCCGTCGTAGAAGCCCGACTGGATGAGGCTGATCTCGCTCGAGACCGCCTGCGGCGCCGCCGCGCCGTCGAGCTCGACGCCGAGGGGGATGTCGTTGAGCGTGAGGGTGCCCGTCCAGGCGCGTCCCTCGGCGATGTCGGGCGAGGGGACGTCGCCCTGGTTCTCACCGGCCGGCGGGGTCGGCGTGGCCGTCGGGGTCTCCGTGGGCTCGGCGACCGGGGTGCCTGGCCCGCCGCTGAAGTAGAAGAGCTGCGCGGCGGTCGCGAGGGCCAGCACGACGACGAGGGCGACGACCGCGATCACGTTGTCCCGCACGCGGCGGCTCTGCTTGCGGACGTGGACCTCCTGGCGCGCCTGGTACGTGCGGAGGCGGGCGCGTTCCTCACGCGCCTGACGGTCGTTGGATGCCACGCATGCTCCTTCTCGGGACTCCTGCGTGCCGACTCTACGCAACGCGCCGCCGTCGGCACCAATCGCGCGGGCGGGTGCGCCCACGCGCGGGCGCTCGCTCGGGCGGCGGCACGGCGGCGGTGTCGGATGCCGCGGCTACGCTGGACGGCATGGTGGACTCCAGCCCGGGGCTGCGCTCCGGCGCGACGCCGCTCGCCGTGCGCATGCGGCCGACGAGCCTCGACGAGGTCGCGGGGCAGCGCCACCTGCTCACCCCCGGGTCGCCGCTCGTGGCGCTCGCGGGCGACCGCAGCGGCGAGTCGGGCTCGGTGTCCGTCATCCTGTGGGGCCCGCCGGGCACGGGCAAGACCACGCTGGCGCAGGCGATCGCCCGCTCGTCCGGTCGCAAGTTCGTCGAGCTCTCCGCGGTCACGGCCGGCGTGCGCGACGTGCGGCAGGTGATGGAGGAGGCGCGCGCCTCGCGCGACCTCTACGGGCTCTCCACCGTGCTCTTCCTCGACGAGATCCACCGCTTCACGAAGGCGCAGCAGGACGCGCTGCTCCCGGGCGTCGAGAACGGGTGGGTCATCCTCGTCGCCGCGACCACCGAGAACCCGTCGTTCTCGGTCATCTCGCCGCTCCTGTCGCGTTCGCTCCTGCTCACGCTCGAGCTCCTCACCGACGACGACCTCGGCGTGCTCGTCGATCGCGCCCTCGCCGATCCGCGCGGCCTCGCCGGGGCGGTCGAGCTCGAGGCCGAGGCGCGCGCCGCGATCATCCGGCTGGCCTCGGGCGACGCGCGTCGTGCGCTCACGGCCCTCGAGGCGGCATCCGTCGCGGCGAGCCAGGCCGCGTCCCGGGCCGCAGCCGACGGCGACGCCGCCGATGTCGAGGCCGAGGGGGCCGACGACGACGAGGTCGAGCCGGCGGATGCCGCGGCGCCCGCGAAGCCCGTCATCACCGCCGAGGTCGTGGCCCGGGCCGTCGATCGCGCTCTCCTTCGCTACGACCGCAACGGCGACGAGCACTACGACGTGATCAGCGCGTTCATCAAGTCGGTGCGCGGCAGCGACGTCGACGCCGCGCTGCACTACCTCGCCCGCATGATCGAGGCCGGCGAGGACCCGAGGTTCATCGCCCGGCGCATCATCGTGCTCGCCTCCGAGGACATCGGGATGGCCGACCCCACGGCGCTCGGCGTCGCGGTCGCCGCGGCCGACGCCGTGCAGTACATCGGCATGCCAGAGGGCCGCATCCCGCTCGCGCAGGCGGTCGTGCACCTCGCCACCGCGCCGAAGTCGAACGCGGCCTACCTCGGCATCGACCGCGCGATCGCCGACGTGCGCGAGGGTCGCGCGGGGCGCGTGCCCAAGCACCTCCGCGACGCCCATTACCCGGGCGCGAAGCGTCTCGGCCACGGCAAGGGCTACGTCTACCCCCACGACGACGCCATCGGCGTCGTGGCGCAGGAGTACCTGCCCACCGAGCTGCGCGGCGCGACGTACTACGAGCCCACCGAGCACGGCAACGAGCGCGAGGTCTCGGCGCGGCTGGCGAAGCTCCGGCGCATCGTGCGCGGCGGGCGCTGACGCGCCCTGACCGCCCGGCGCGCCGTGCGAGGCGGCGCGCATGATAAAGTGGTCGCTGGCCTGAAGCCAGATCCTCGAGCGCGGCTGCGAGAGGGTCACCGGCGAACGGGTGCGATCTGTAGCCGATCCACCCTTGGCGAATCCCTCTGACACGGACTTCCGGCGCGACCGTGCGCCGTGAAATCGCATTTGAGATTCTTCCGAAAGGACACTTGTGTCGAACCAGTCACGTAGCAAGACCCGCCTCTCCCGCGCGCTCGGCGTCGCCCTCACCCCGAAGGCCGCCAAGTACATGGAGAAGCGCCCGTACGCTCCCGGCGAGCACGGCCGCACCAAGCGCAAGCAGGACTCCGACTACGCCGTGCGTCTTCGCGAGAAGCAGCGCCTCCGCGCCCAGTACGGCATCCGCGAGAAGCAGCTCCGCATCGCGTTCAACGAGGCCCGCCGCACCGACGGCCTGACGGGTGAGAACCTCGTCGAGCTGCTCGAGATGCGCCTCGACGCGCTCGTGCTGCGCGCCGGCTTCGCCCGCACCATCGCGCAGGCCCGCCAGTTCGTGGTGCACCGCCACATCCTCGTCGACGGCAAGATCGTCGATCGCCCCTCCTTCCGCGTGAAGCCGGGCCAGGTCATCGGCGTCAAGCAGCGCTCCGAGGGCACCGAGCCGTTCCAGGTCGCCGCGGCCGGCGGCCACGTCGACGTGCTCCCCAAGCTCCCGGGCTACCTCGACGTGGAGCTCGACAAGCTCCAGGCCACGCTCTCGCGTCGTCCGAAGCGCGCCGAGGTCCCCGTGACCTGTGACGTGCAGCTCGTCGTCGAGTACTACGCCGCTCGCTGATCGGCGCACACCGTCCGACAGGGGCCGCGGGGATCCTCCCGCGGCCCCTGTCGCGTTCCCGGGAGGCGCCGATCGGGGGCGCCGTGGCCTGCTGCCGCGGCATCCGACGCCACTAGACTGGATCGAGTGCCGAGCCGGGACTCCCGCGGCACGCATCGGGCAGAGGAGCACTTCGTGAAGAGCATCGTGTGGTTCGCCATCGGCGTCGCGGCCGGCTTCGTCGCCGCGCACCAGCTCAACCAGACCAAGCAGGGCCAGGAGTTCTTCTCCTCGATCGACGCGAAGGCCCGCGCATTCGGGAAGGCGATCGCCGAGGGCTACCACGAGCGCGACGCCGAGCTCCGCGCGCAGGAGGAGCGGCCCGCCGTCGGCTGACCGCCGGCTCCAGGACTCGCCGCGGCCGATCGGGCCGCTGAACCAGAACGGAACCATGCAGACCGCAGACATCCGCCAGCGCTGGCTGGACTTCTTCGCCGCGCGCGGCCACACCGTCGTGCCCTCCGCCTCGCTCGTCTCCGACGACCCGACGCTCCTCTTCACGGTGGCCGGCATGGTACCGTTCGTGCCGTACCTCACGGGACTCGTGCCGCCGCCGTACCCGCGTGCGACGAGCGTGCAGAAGTGCATCCGCACGAACGACATCGAGGAGGTCGGCAAGACCCCCCGGCACGGCACGTTCTTCCAGATGAACGGCAACTTCTCGTTCGGCGACTACTTCAAGGAGGGGGCGATCAGCCTCGCCTGGGAGCTGCTGACGACGCCCGAGGCCGGCGGCGGCTACGGCTTCGAACCGAAGGACCTCTGGGTCACCGTCTACAAGGACGACGACGAGGCCATCGAGCTCTGGAAGAAGGTCGCCGGCCTGCCCGACGACCGCATCCAGCGCCTCGACAAGGACACGAACTACTGGCACACCGGGCAGCCCGGCCCGGCCGGCCCGTGCTCGGAGATCTTCTTCGACCGCGGCCCCGCGTACGGCATCGACGGCGGCCCCGCCACCGACGACGACCGCTACGTCGAGATCTGGAACCTGGTGTTCATGCAGTACCTCATCGACGACGTGAAGTCGAAGACCGACTTCCGCATCGTGAAGGAGCTGCCGAAGAAGAACATCGACACCGGCATGGGGCTCGAGCGCGTCGCCTTCATCAAGCAGGGCGTTGACAACCTGTACGAGATCGACCAGGTGCGTCCGGTGCTCGACAAGGCCTCCGAGCTGTCGGGGCACCGGTACGGCGCCGACCACGAGGACGACGTCCGGATGCGCGTCATCGCCGACCACGTGCGCTCAGCGCTCATGCTCATGAGCGACGGCGTGAGCCCGTCGAACGAGGGCCGCGGCTACATCCTGCGCCGCCTGCTGCGCCGCACCATCCGGGCGATGCGCCTGCTCGGCGTCGAGGGGCCGACGTTCCGGGAGCTCTTCGCGGCATCCCGCGACGCCATGAAGGCGGCGTACCCCGAGGTCGCGCGCGACTACGCGCACATCGAGCAGCTCGCGCTCGGCGAGGAGGAGACGTTCCTGCGCACCCTCGCGGCGGGCACGTCGATCCTCGACGGCGCGGTCGCGTCGACCAAGCAGTCGGGCCGCGAGGAGCTCGCGGGCGACACCGCGTTCCTGCTGCACGACACCTACGGCTTCCCGATCGAGCTCACGCTCGAGATGGCCGAGGAGGCGGGGCTCTCCGTCGATCGCGGCGCGTTCGACGAGCTCATGACGGCGCAGCGCACGCGCGCGAAGGCCGACGCGAAGTCGAAGAAGAAGGTGCTCGCCGACCTGTCGGTCTACAGCGACTTCCGCGCCAAGGGCGAGACGATCTTCACCGGCTACACCGAGCTCTCGACCGAGTCGTCCGTGCTCGGCATCATCGTCGACGGCCACCCGGTGCCCGTCGCGACGGCGGGCCAGACGGCGGAGGTCATCCTCGCCGAGACCTCGCTCTACGCGGAGTCCGGCGGCCAGGCGCCCGACCAGGGTCGCATCGTGGGCAACGGCTTCGAGCTCGAGGTCCTCGACGTGCAGAAGCCCGTGAAGGGGCTCATCAGCCACACCGTGAAGGTCACGTCGGGCGAGGTCGCGGTCGGCGAGCACGCCACCACGCTCGTCGACGAGGACTACCGTCGCGGGGCGACGCAGGCCCACTCGGGCACGCATATCGTGCACGCGGCTCTGCGCCAGGTGCTCGGCCCCACCGCGCACCAGTCCGGCTCGTTCAACAAGGCCGGCTACCTGCGCCTCGACTACGGGTGGAACTCCGCTCTCTCGTCCGAGACGCGCAGCGAGATCGAGGAGATCTCGAACAACGCGATCCGCGACAACCTGCCGGTGCAGACCCGCGAGATGACCCTCGACGAGGCGAAGTCGCTCGGCGCCATGGCGCTGTTCGGCGAGAAGTACGGCGACGTCGTGCGCGTCGTCGACATCGGCGGACCGTGGTCGCGCGAGCTCTGCGCGGGCACCCACGTCGTCTCGAGCTCCGAGATCGGCATGATCAACATCGTCGGCGAGTCGTCGGTCGGCGCGTCCAACCGCCGCGTCGAGTCGCTCGTCGGCCGCGAGGCGTTCCAGCGGTTCGCCGCCGAGCGGGCGCTCGTGAACGAGCTCAGCTCCAGCCTGAAGACGCGGCCCGAGCTGCTCGTCGACCGTGTCGGCGAGCTCGTGGCGAGCCTGAAGTCCGCCGAGAAGAAGATCGCGCAGTTCGAGGCGCGGGCGCTCAGCGACCGCGTCCCCGCCCTCGCCGCGAACGCGGTGCGCACGGGCGACGTGCTCCTCGTGGCCGAGACGGTCGGTCGCCTCGGCTCGGGCGACGAGCTGCGCTCGCTCGCGACGGCCGTGCGGTCGAAGCTCGGCGACGCGGCATCCGTCGTGGCGCTCGCGGCCGACATCGGCGGCAAGCCCGTCGCGATCGTGGCCACCTCGCCGGCCGCGCGGGATGCCGGCGCGAACGCCGGGCCGCTCGCGAAGGCGATGGCCACGGTGCTCGGCGGCGGCGGCGGCGGCAAGCCCGACCTCGCACAGGGCGGCGGCAACGACGTGTCCGCCATCCCGGCGGCCCTCGACGCGGTGAAGCGCGAGCTCGGCCGGTAGTCCCATGCGCTCGGGAGCGAGGCTCGGCATCGACGTCGGGCGAGCCCGGATCGGCGTCGCCCGGTGCGACGCCGGCGGGCTGCTCGCCGTGCCCGTCGAGACGGTCGCGCGCGACGCCGACGGCGACGCCGACGTCCGCCGCATCCTCGAGCTCGCCGAGGAGTTCGGCGCGATCGAGCTCGTCGTGGGCAATCCGCTCTCGCTGTCGGGCGCGCCGACGGCGTCGACCGACGACGCGGTGGCCTTCGCCGGGCGGCTCGCGGCGGCCGGCGCGGCGGTGCGACTCGTCGACGAACGGCTCTCGACCGTGAGCGCGCAGCAGGCCCTGCGGGCGTCGGGGAAGTCGAGTCGCAGCCAGCGTCCCATCGTCGACCAAGTCGCAGCCGTTATCATTCTGCAACACGCCATCGACACGGAACGGGCGTCGGGCACCGAGCCCGGCCGCCTCGTCACGACAGACGAAGGGTCGTCCCCCCTGTGACCCACCTTCCCCACGAGCCGCGCGGCTCCGCGCCGGGCGATGCCACGGACTGGCACGCGCTGCTCGCCGGAGAGACCCCCGACGCCGCCGGCGGCGCGGCCGCCGGTTCGACCCCGCTCTCGCGCTCCGGTGGAGCGGCCGGCCAGCCGATGACCCGCCGCGAGGCGCGCGAGGCGGAACGGCGGGCACTCGAGGAGCCCGAGCCCGAGGTGTACGAGCCGCGCAAGCCGTCACGCGCCGAACGGCGCGCCGCCGCGGCACCCGACTACCACGACCACGACCCCGAGCACGCCCGCACCCGGCGACGCGGGCCGTGGGGATGCCTCGTGGGGCTCCTCGTCGTCGCCGCGCTCGCGGTCGGCGCCTTCTTCTTCCTGCAGGGTCCCATCAACGCGGTCATCGAGCGGTTCACGCCGGCGGCCGACTACACGGGATCGGGGACCGGTGAGGTCATGTTCGTGATCCACGCCGGCGACACCGGCTCGGACGTCGCCGAGAACCTCGTCGACGCCGGCGTGACCGCCTCGTACGACGCCTTCTACGACCTCCTGCTGGAGCAGCCGACGGACCCCGAGTTCCACCCCGGCGCCTACACGCTCGCCGAGGAGATGAGCGCGCAGGCCGCCCTCGACGCCCTCATGGACCCGGCGAACAAGCTCGAGAACACGTTGCTCATCACGGAGGGCACCTGGGCGAAGGACGCCCTCGCCGAGGCTTCGGCGGTGCTGCAGCTCCCCATCGAGGAACTCGAGGCCGCGGCCGCGAACCCGCAGGCGCTCGGCCTGCCGGCCGGGGCCACGAGCGTCGAGGGCTTCCTGTTCCCGGCGACCTACACGTTCAATCCCGGTGTCACCGCCCAGGAGGTCGTGCAGACGATGGTCGCCCAGGGCATCGCCGCCTACGACGAGGCGGGCGTCGCACCCGACGACCGGCTCCGCGTCGCCACGATCGCGTCGCTCATCCAGCGCGAGGGCCTGCCGCAGGACTTCACCAAGGTCTCGCGGGTGATCCAGAACCGCCTCGACCAGGGGATGCTGCTGCAGTTCGACTCGACCGTGCACTACGGCACGGGCGACAACTCGGTCGTCACGACCACCGACGCGGAACGCGCCGACGCGAGCAATCCCTACAACACCTACGTGCACGCGGGACTGCCGCCCGGCCCGATCGGCAACCCCGGCGCCGAGGCGATCCAGGCCGCACTGAACCCCGCCGACGGACCCTGGCTGTACTTCGTGACGGTGAATCCCGAGACCGGCGAGACCGTGTTCTCGACGACCATCGAGGAGCACGAGGCCGCGGCCGAGCAGTTCTACCAGTGGCTCGAGGATCACCCCGACTATGGCCAGTGACCGGCTCCGCCTCGCGGTGCTGGGATCGCCGATCGCGCACTCGAAGAGCCCCGCGCTGCATCGCGCCGCGTACGACCTGCTCGGCCTCGACTGGGAGTACACCGCGATCGAGCTCGACGGCGCCGGGCTGCGCGAGTTCCTCGACACCCGCGACGCGTCGTGGCGCGGGCTCTCGCTCACGATGCCGCTCAAGCAGGACGTGCTGCCGCTGCTCGACGAGGTCGACGAGCTCGCGACGCTGACGAACGCCGCGAACACGGTGCTGCTCGCCGACGGCGTGCGCCGCGGGTTCAACACCGACGTCGGCGGCATCGTGCGTGCCCTCCGCGAGGCCGGCTGCGACCGGATCCGCCACGGCGTCCTCGTCGGCGGGGGAGCGACCGCGGCATCCGCCCTCGCGGCCATGGCCGAGCTCGGCGCCGCGAGCGTGCAGGTGCTGCTGCGGCGGCCCGAGGCGGGGGAGTCCGTCGTCGACCTCGGCGCGCGGCTCGGGCTGGCCGTCGAGGTGCGTCCGATCGCCGACCTCGCGACCCTCGAGGAGGCCGACCTCGTGGTGAGCACACTGCCCGGCGGCGCGGACCCGGGCGCCGAGGCATCCGCCGCCCTGCGCCGCGCGACCCTGTTCGACGTGGCCTACGCGCCGTGGCCCACCCGGCTCGTGTCGCAGTGGCTGGAGGCCGGCGGCACGGTCGTGCACGGGCTCGAGATGCTGCTGCACCAGGCCGTGCTGCAGGTGCGGATCTTCACGTCGGGCGACCCGTTCCAGGCGCTGCCCGACGAGGCGGCCGTGCTCGACGTCATGCGCCGCTCGCTCTGATCGGGCTGTGGAAGGATGGAGTCCATGCTCCGTTGGCTCACTGCCGGAGAGTCGCACGGCCCTGAGCTCGTCGCGATCCTCGAGGGTCTTCCCGCCGGTATCCCCGTCTCGCTCGACGCCATCCGCGCCGACCTCGCGCGCCGCAAGCTCGGCTACGGCCGCGGCGCCCGCATGAAGTTCGAGCAGGACGAGCTCGCGATCTCGGGCGGCGTGCGCCACGGCGAGTCGCTCGGCAGCCCGATCGCGCTGCGCATCGGCAACACCGAGTGGCCGAAGTGGCAGGAGGTCATGAGCCCCGAGCCGATCGACCCCGAGAAGCTCGGGCGCGGCCGGGGCGCGCCGCTGACCCGCCCGCGCCCCGGTCACGCCGACCTCGTCGGCATGCAGAAGTACGACTTCGACGAGGCCCGCCCGGTGCTCGAGCGGGCGAGCGCCCGCGAGACCGCGGCGCGCGTCGCCCTCGGCGCGGTCGCCCGCGGGTTCCTCGGGGAGCTCGGCATCCGCCTCGTGTCGCACACGATCGCCATCGGCCCGGTGCGCGTGCCCGAGGACCGCCCGCTGCCCGTGCCCGACGACGTCGACCGCCTCGACGCAGACCCGCTGCGCTGCTTCGACGAGGAGACCTCGTCGCGCATGGTGGCCGAGGTCGACTCCGCGCACAAGGACGGCGACACGCTCGGCGGCGTCGTCGAGGTGCTGGCCTACGGGGTCCCGCCCGGGCTCGGCTCCTACGTGCACTGGGACCGTCGCCTCGACGCGCAGCTCGCCGCCGCCCTCATGGGCATCCAGGCGATCAAGGGGGTCGAGGTCGGCGACGGCTTCACCACCACGACCCGGCGCGGCTCCGCGGCGCACGACGAGCTGCACCTGAGCGACGGGCGCATCGTGCGCGCCAGCGATCGTGCGGGCGGCACCGAGGGCGGCATGTCGACCGGCACCGTGCTGCGCGTGCGCGCGGGCATGAAGCCCATCGCCACCGTGCCGCGCGCGCTGCCGACCATCGACGTCGCGACCGGCGAGGCGGCGCCCGCGCACCACCAGCGCTCCGACGTCTGCGCCGTGCCTGCCGCGGGCGTCGTCGCCGAGGCCATGGTCGCGCTCACCCTCGCGAACGCCGTGCTCGAGAAGTTCGGCGGCGACTCCGTCGGCGAGACGCGCCGCAACCTCGAGTCCTACCTCGCGTCCATCCCCGAAGCGCTCCGCACCGAGATCGCCTCGGCGGACACCGCCGCCGATCGTGTCTGAGGGCGCCCGCGTCAGCCTGCCCATCGTGCTCATCGGCCCGATGGGCTCCGGCAAGTCGCGCGTCGGGCATCGGCTCGCGGCATCCGCCGGCGCGCCGTTCATCGACACCGACCAGCGCATCGTGGAGCGGTACGGCCCGATCGAGGAGATCTTCGAGCGCGAGGGCGAGGAGTACTTCCGCATCATCGAGCGCGTGGTCGTCGCCGAGGCGCTGCACGAGGAGGCGGTGATCTCGCTCGGGGGCGGCGCCGTGCTGCACCCCGACACGCGCGCCGACCTCGCCGACCTGCAGGTGGTGTGGCTGCGCGTCAGCCCCGAGGCGGTCGCCCCGCGGCTCGCGGGCGGCAACCGCCCGCTCATCGCGGCGGGCGGGATCGGCGCCTGGACGGCCATCCTCGAGGAGCGCGCGCCCATCTACGCGGAGCTCGCCGACCTCGACATCGACACGTCGCGCCGCTCGGTCGCACGCATCGTCGACGACATCACCGGGCGCTTCGGAGGAGCAGCATGACGGCAGGCGAGACGCGCACGGCGATCCGGGTGGGCGGCGACGCGGGATACGACGTCGTCGTCGGCCGCGGCGTCGTCGCGGAGCTCGGCGATGCGCTCGGCCCGGCCGTGCGCAAGGTGCTCGTCGTGCACGCCCCGACCCTCGGCGCCCGCGCGGCCGAGTTGCGCGAGGAGCTCGGCGACCGCTTCGAGGTGCTGCTCGCCGAGGTGCCCGACGCCGAGGCGGGCAAGCGCATCGAGGTCGCTGCGTTCTGCTGGCAGATCCTCGGGCAGGCGGACTTCACGCGCAGCGACGCGATCGTCGGGCTCGGCGGCGGCGCGATCACCGACCTCGCCGGGTTCGTCGCGGGCACATGGCTGCGCGGCGTCCGCGCCGTGCAGGTGCCCACCACGGTGCTCGGCATGGTCGACGCAGCCGTGGGCGGCAAGACCGGCATCAACACGAACGAGGGCAAGAACCTCGTCGGCGTCTTCCACGCCCCGGCGGCGGTGCTCTGTGACCTCGGGCTGCTCGACACGCTGCCGCGGAACGAGATCCTCGCGGGCTTCGCCGAGATCGTGAAGGCCGGGTTCATCCGGTACCCCGAGATCCTCGACGTCATCGAGGCCGACCCCGACGTCGCGACCGACCCGACGTCGCCCGAGTTCCGCCGAGTCGTCGAGCTCGCCATCCAGATGAAGGCCGACGTGGTCTCCGAGGACTTCACCGAGCAGGGCCTGCGCGAGATCCTCAACTACGGGCACACGCTCGGCCACGCGGTCGAGCACGCCGAGCGCTACCAGTGGCGGCACGGCGCGGCGATCTCGGTCGGCATGGCGTTCGCCGCCGAGCTCGGCCGCCTCTCCGGCCGCCTCTCCGACGAGGTCGCCGACCGGCACAAGCGCGTCCTCGACCTGCTCGGCCTGCCCACGAGCTACCCGGCCGGCCGGTGGAACACGCTCCTCGCGACCATGCAGCGCGACAAGAAGGCGCGCGGGGGTCAGCTCCGGTTCATCGTGCTCGACGACCTCGCCAAGCCGACCGTCATGCAGGCGCCCGACCAGTCGCTGCTGTTCGCCGCGTACCAGGAGATCGGATCCTGAACGGGATCGAGGGCCGCGAAGCCCACGGATGCCGCGCCGCTAGGCTTTCCGCATGACGACGATCCTCGTGCTGAACGGGCCCAACCTCGGCCGCCTCGGCACGCGCGAGCCCGAGGTGTACGGATCGGAGACGCTCGCCGACATCGGCGCGGGCCTCGCGGCATCCGTGCCCGACGACGTCGAGATCGACCTGCGGCAGACCGACGACGAGGCCGAGCTGATCGGCTGGATCCACGAGGCCGTCGATCGCCGCCTGCCGGTGGTGCTCAACCCCGCCGCGTTCACGCACTACAGCTACGCGCTCCGCGACGCCGCGGCGCAGCTGAAGCAGGCGGGCGTGCCGCTCGTCGAGGTGCACTTGTCGAACCCGCACGCGCGCGAGGAGTTCCGTCACACGAGCGTCATCTCGGGCGTGGCGACCGGCGTGATCGCCGGCTTCGGCGCCGATTCCTATCGGCTCGCGGTCGACTGGGTCCTGCGGTCGCTCGGCTGAGTCGACTACACTCGATCAGTCGCACGCGAATCCGGCGTGCCCTCTGACTTCCCACGATCGATCGGAAACACCCACCCATGGCAAGCACCGCGGACATCAAGAACGGCGTCGTCCTGAACATCGACGGCCAGCTCTGGAGCGTCGTCGAGTTCCAGCACGTCAAGCCCGGCAAGGGCGGCGCGTTCGTCCGCACCAAGCTCAAGAACGTCGTGACCGGCAAGGTCGTCGACCGCACCTACAACGCCGGTGCCAAGGTCGACATCGAGAACGTCGACCGCCGCGACTTCACCTACCTCTACAGCGACGGCGACGGCTTCGTGTTCATGGACGCGACCGACTACGACCAGATCACGGTGCCCGCGACGGTCGTCGGCGACGCGAAGAACTTCATGCTCGAGAACCAGGCCGTGACCATCGCCCTGAACAACGGCAACCCGCTCTACGTCGACCTGCCCGCGTCGGTCGTGCTCGAGATCACCTACACCGAGCCGGGCCTGCAGGGCGACCGCTCGACCGGCGGCACCAAGCCGGCGACCGTCGAGACCGGCTACGAGATCCAGGTCCCGCTCTTCCTCGAGACCGGCACCAAGGTCAAGGTCGACACCCGCTCGGGTGAGTACCTCGGCCGCGTGAACGACTAGTGAGCGCCCGCACCAAGGCGCGCAAGCGCGCCCTCGACATGCTGTACTCGGCCGACATGCGCCAGGTTCCCGTCGAGCAGGTGCTTGCCGCCGAGGCCGAGCGCGCCGTCAACGAGCCCGAGCGCCAGGCGTCGTGGCTGTACGCCCGCGAGATCGTCGACGGCATCGTCGACCACCGCGAGGAGATCGACGAGCTCATCACCACGCACTCGCGCGGCTGGACCCTCGAGCGCATGCCGGCGGTCGACCGCGCGCTCCTGCGCATCGGGGTCTGGGAGATCCTCTACAACGACGAGGTGCCCGACCCGGTCGCGATCTCCGAGGCCGTCGAGGCGGCGACCGTGCTGTCGACGGACGACTCGGCCGGCTTCGTGAACGGCCTGCTCGCGGCGATCTCGCACGCGAAGGCCTAGACGCCCGGGCGGGTTCCGTTCCCTTCGACGGATGCCGCGGGCCGCTGCCGTTCGGACGGATCCGCCCACCGCGGCGCGAGCCCGGCGAGGACAGCGGCTTCGAGTCCGAGACCCACGAGGCTGCCGTGCGGCCAGTAGCCCAGCGCGACGGTCGCGAACACGATGACGAGGAGCGTCGATCCGACGAGGAGGCGCTCCCACAGGGGGATGCCGCTGCCCCGCGGCGCAACGGACGCGACGACGAGGCCCCACACGCCGATGGCGAGCAGGGCGAACAGCTCGGCGCCCCAGAGCAGGTGCACCGGGGCATCCGCCGGATGGTTGAGGTAGCTCAGCAGCGTGATGGGCGCCGCGGCGAGCACCAACGCGCCGAGCACGCGTCCGCTCCAGCCGAGTGCCGCGAAGACGGGCCCGGTCGCGAACCAGAGCAGGGCGAACGAGACGGATGCCGCGGCGCCGAACACGAGGTAGGCGTCCGACGAACCCGTGGCCGGGAGCGCCTCGCGCAGTCCCTCGTAGACCGGCATGGCGTCGAGGGCGCGAAGCCACGCGGGTGAACCCGCCCCCGACCAGGCGGCCTGCTGCGGTGGCAGCAGGAAGAACGCCCACGCCGCGGCGATGAGCGCGATGACCACGCTCCACATCCGCGCGGGGTGTCGTCGCATATACCGAACCTAGCGTCGCTCGGAGGGCTGCGGGGTCGCGGCGAGCCGTGCGACGTGCTCGACCACCTCGGCGGGTCCGTCGTGTTCGGCGAGCCGCGCGGCGATGCGTCGCGCCGCATCGCGATACCCCGGGTCGTCGCGGACCCGGCGCCAGGCGCCCAGCACCTGCCGCGGGGTCGGATGCCCCGTGCGGAGGCTGATCCCGGCGCCCGCCGCCCGGACCCGGGCCGCCACCTCCGGCTTGTCGAGGTCGCCGCCGGCGACCACGAGCGGGATGCCGTGCGCCAGCCCGGCGAGCACGCCGCCCCATCCGCCGTTCGTGACGACGACGTCGGTGCGGGGGAGCAGGTCGCCGAACGGCACCACCGGCGCCACGCGCGCGTTGGGCGGGGCGGCGAACGGGAAGCCCGCGGCATCCGCACGGCCGGTCGTGGCGACCACCTGCACGTCCTGCCGCCCGAGCGCCGCGAAGGCCGGCGCCACGAGGTCGTTCGGATCGGTGTTCTGCGTGCCCTGCGTGACGAGGGCGATCGGGCGCGGGTCGGCGAGCAGCTGGTCCCACCACGGCGGAAGCGTGAGTCCCGAGACGCCGGCGGGGGCGAGTGCGCCGACCCAGGCGACCGAGTCGGGCAGGTCGCTCCGCGGCCAGTCGAGCTCGGGGACGCCGGTGGCGCACACGAGCTCGGTCGAGAACCCGGCCTCCGCGAACGGCCGGACGCCCGGCGGGAGGCCGAGGCGCCGTCGCTGCTCGTCGTAGGCGCGCTGCAGGGCGGCGGCGAGGCGCGGCACGATCCGGCGCAGCGCGGCGTCGCGGGCCCGGCCGAGCGGCCCGCGACCCGGGCGCAGCCCGATGCCGACCGGCGGGAGATCGCGGCTCTGGAGTGCGAGCGGCGTGATGGCGACCGTCGCCCAGTGCGTGCCCGTGAGCTCCGAAACCAGCGCGGCGCCGAGGCTCAGCTCGTCGGCCACGATGACGTCCCACGGCCGGTCGGCGTATTCGGCGAGCAGGTCCTGGACCTGGCCTTCGGCCGTGCGCACGAAGAGGTCCTCGACGTTGCGGAGCGTCTGCGCCGGACCTTTGCGCCCGACGAGGCGGGGGAAGGTCGCAGCGACGTCGTGCTCGTCGAAGTCGGGTGCCGCGCGCCATCGCACGACCTCGGCTCCTGCGCGCTCGAACGCGTCGGCGTGCGCGGAGCCCGTGTACGCGCGCACGTCGTGCCCCGCGGCGGTGAACGCCCGAGCGACCTCGGCGAGCGGTGCGACGTGCCCGCGGAAGGGCATCGCCTGGATCATCACGGCGACCATGCCGCTCATTCCAGCACCAGCAGGCCCGGGATCGCCACGTGGAGACCCCGGCACGCTTCGAGGGTTAACCCTCTCCGGATTCCCACGCGAACCCCGATCCGCCGGGGTGGGCCCCACCGGTTCACTGGATATCGCCGCACCGCTGCGCGTCGTTCCCACTCGAATCCACGCTCTGGAAGGAGCACGTTCGTCATGTCCACGATCCCCGCCACCACCCCCGGGCTCCAGCCCATCGGCCCCCGTCCCGTCCCGGTCTCGCGCATCGGCGTGCTCGACCGGCTCGCCGCGCTCGAGGCGATGCTGAAGGCGTTCCTCGAGCGCTGGAGCGTCCCCTCGCTGCGCGTCGCCCTCGGCGCCGTGTTCGTCGCCTTCGGCGTGCTGAAGTTCTTCCCTGGCGTGAGCCCGGTCGAGCCGCTCGTCGAGGCGACCTGGGGCGTGCTCACCTTCGGCCTCGTCGGAGGCCAGCTCGCGCTCGTGCTCACCGCGATCATCGAGACCGTCGCCGGCCTCGCGCTCATCTCGGGCGTGTTCGCGCGCTTCGGCCTCGTGATGCTCGCGATCGCGTTCGTCGGCATCCTCTCACCGCTCGTGTTCTTCCCCGGCGAGCTGTTCGCCGCCACCGGGCCCACGCTGCTCGGCCAGTACGTGCTGAAGAACGTCGTGCTCATCGCGGCCGCCCTCGTGGTCGCCTCGAAGGCGCTCCGCGGGCCGGTCCGGTCCGCACGATGACGGGCATCCGTTCGCACACGCGAAGGGCGGGGCGCATCGCGTCCCGCCCTTCGGCGTATCCGGGGCCGCCGCACGAGCGGCCATCTCCCGGCTGGTAGGCTCGTCGCAAAGGCAACCTTGAAGCCCGTCCTGTGAGGCGGAGAAGGGAGTCCGCATGGCTGTGCGCACCGTGCTGCAGCAGGCTGACATCGATCGGGCGATCACTCGCATCGCCCACGAGATCCTCGAATCCAATCGCGGAGCCGAACGGCTCGTCCTCCTCGGCATCCCGACCCGCGGCGTCGTGCTCGCCGAGCGCCTCGCGGCGATCATCGGCCGCATCGCGGCCTCCGACGTGCCCGCAGGCGCGCTCGACGTGACCATGTACCGCGACGACCTCGACCGGCATCCGGTGCGCGCGCCGCAGCCGACCTGGGTGCCGGCCGGCGGCATCGACGGCGCCACCGTCGTGCTCGTCGACGACGTGCTCTACTCCGGCCGCACCATCCGGGCCGCGTTCGACGCGCTCGCCGACCTCGGCCGCGCGAAGGCCGTGCGACTCGCGGTGCTCGTCGACCGCGGCCACCGCGAGTTCCCGATCCGCGCGGACTTCGTCGGCAAGAACCTGCCGAGCTCCGCGCGCGAGCGCATCAACGTGCACCTGTCCGAGATCGACGGCGACGATGCCGTCACCATCGACGGGGGCGAGGACTGATGCGCCACCTGCTCTCCACGAAGGACCTCGCCCGCGACGAGGCCATCGCGCTGCTCGACATCGCCGAGGACATGGCGGCCGTGCAGGAGCGCGAGATGAAGAAGCTGCCGACCCTGCGCGGCAAGACGGTCGTGAACCTCTTCTTCGAGGACTCGACGCGCACGCGCATCTCGTTCGAGGCGGCCGCGAAGCGCCTCTCGGCCGACGTCATCAACTTCAGCGCGAAGGGCTCGAGCGTCTCGAAGGGCGAGAGCCTGAAGGACACCGCGCAGACCCTCCAGGCGATGGGCGCCGACGGCGTCGTCATCCGCCACCACGCGTCGGGCGCACCGCAGACGCTCGCCACGAGCGGATGGATCGACGCGGGCGTCGTGAACGCCGGCGACGGCACGCACGAGCATCCGACCCAGGCGCTCCTCGACGCGTTCACCATCCGGCGCCGGCTGCACGGCACGGCGTCGCGCGGTCGCGACCTCGAGGGCGTGCGCGTCGTGATCGTCGGCGACATCCTGCACTCGCGCGTCGCCCGCTCGAACGTGTGGCTGCTCGAGACGCTCGGCGCCGAGGTGGAGCTCGTCGGCCCGCCGACGCTGGTGCCGGTCGACACCGCCGGCTGGCCCGCGCGCGTCGGCTACGACCTCGACGCGGCGCTCGCGGGCGAGCCCGACGTCGTCATGATGCTCCGCATCCAGGCGGAGCGCATGCAGGCGGCGTTCTTCCCGAACAGCCGCGAGTACGCCCGGACCTGGGGCCTCGACGACGCCCGGTTCGACCGGCTGCCCCCGACTACGATGGTCATGCACCCCGGCCCGATGAACCGCGGGCTGGAGATCGCCGCCCGTGTCGCCGATTCGGCGCAGTCGACGGTGCGCGAGCAGGTCGCGAACGGAGTATCAGTGAGAATGGCCGCCCTCTACCTCCTGCTGTCCGGCGAACGGGGAGAGGCCTGATGACCGAGCGATTCCTCATCACGAGTGCGACCCTGCCCACGGGCGAACGCGCCGACCTGCTGGTCGCCGAGGGCGTCGTCGCCGAGATCGGCAGCATCGCGGATGCCGCGGGCGCCACGGTGGTCGACGCCGACGGGCTCCTCGCCCTCCCGGGCCTCGTCGACCTGCACACGCACCTGCGCGAGCCCGGCTACGAGCAGAGCGAGACCGTGCTCACCGGAACGCAGGCCGCGGCCGCCGGCGGGTTCACCACGGTCTTCGCCATGGCGAACACCTTCCCCGTGGCCGACACCGCCGGCGTCGTCGAGCAGGAGGCGAGCCTCGGTCGCGCCGCCGGCTACGCCACCGTGCAGCCCATCGGCGCCGTCACCGTGGGCCTCAAGGGCGAGCAGCTCGCCGAGCTCGGCGCCATGGCCCGCTCCCGCGCGAACGTGCGCGTGTTCAGCGACGACGGGTTCTGCGTGTCAGACCCGCTCCTTATGCGCCGGGCGCTCGAGTACGTGAAGGCGTTCGACGGCGTCATCGCCCAGCACGCGCAGGAGCCGCGCCTCACGCAGGGCGCGCAGATGAACGAGGGCGCGCTCTCGGGCGAGCTCGGCCTCGCGGGCTGGCCCGCGGTCGCCGAGGAGTCGATCATCGCGCGCGACGTGCTGCTCGCCGAGCACGTCGGCAGCCGGCTGCACGTGTGCCACGTCTCCACCGCCGGGTCGGTCGAGGTGATCCGCTGGGCGAAGGCCCGCGGCATCGACGTCACCGCCGAGGTCACCCCCCACCACCTGCTGCTCACCGAGGACCTCGTGTCGAGCTACGACCCGCGCTACAAGGTGAACCCGCCCCTCCGCCGCGCCGAGGACGTGGAGGCGCTGCGGGCCGCGCTCGCCGACGGCACCATCGACATCGTCGCCACCGACCACGCGCCGCACCCGGTCGAGGCCAAGGAGAGCGAGTGGGACGCGGCCGCGAACGGCATGGTCGGCCTCGAGTCGGCGCTGTCGGTCGTGCACGCCGCGGTCGTCGAGAACGGCCTGCTGGGCTGGTCGGATGTCGCGCGCGTCCTCTCGGCGACGCCGGCCCGCATCGGGCGGCTCGCCGGCCACGGGCAGGCCATCGCCGCCGGCGCTCCCGCCGAGGTCGTGCTCTACGACCCGGCCGCGGCATCCGAGTTCGGACTCGACCGCCTCGCCGGGCGCAGCGTGAACTCGCCGTACCTGGGGCGCCGGCTGCCGGGCCGCGTGGTCGCCACGTTCCACGCGGGCTACGCGACCGTGCTCGACGGCGCCGTGCGCCCGGCCGACGAGGTGGCGGAGCTCGCCGCCGAGCGGGAGGTCGCGCGTGGGTGAGTTGATCGGCGCCCTGGTCGCGGTCGCGATCATCGCCGTCGTCGCGTGGCTCATGATCCGCTCGTGGCGGCGTCGCACCGTGCGCGACGAGACGCTCTCGGCGTACCCGGTGCCGTCCTCGCTGCCCGCACCGGCGCTCGAGACCGAGGTGCTCTACGTCGCGACCACTCCCGTGGGCCAGCCCCTCGAGCGGCTCGCCGTGCAGGGGCTCGCGTTCCGCGGCGCCGCCCGCATCGAGGTGTCGCCCGACGGCCTGGTGCTCCGGATCGCGGGGGAGCCGCCGACCTGGGTGCCCGCCGATCGCATCGCCGCCGCCGGTGGGGCCACCTACGCCATCGACCGGGGCGTCGAGCCCGAGGGCCTGA
Source organism: Agromyces sp. NPDC004153 (assembly GCF_053603635.1). NCBI lineage: Bacteria > Bacillati > Actinomycetota > Actinomycetes > Micrococcales > Microbacteriaceae > Agromyces > Agromyces sp. NPDC004153. The sequence continues at coordinate 489,039 of NZ_JBSGFY010000002.1, read as the reverse complement.
TCGCGGTCACGTGGATCGCGCACGTCGCCGACCCCGAGCTCGAGGCGCCGCACGTCGACAGCTACCTCAGGGCCCGGTACCCGGGCGACTCGGCGCGCATCATCGCCGCCGTCAACGACATCGCCGCCGCGCACGTCGCGACGCGGCCGGACCAGCAACAGGAGAGCGAGGCCTCGGATGACTGAGACCCTGACCCGCACGAACGACCCCGCCGTGCTCGTGCTCGAGGACGGACGGCGGTACGAGGGACGCGCCTACGGCGCCCGCGGCGTCACGCTCGGCGAGGCGGTCTTCGCGACCGGGATGACGGGCTACCAGGAGACCCTGACCGACCCGTCGTACGCCGGCCAGATCGTGATGATGACCGCGCCGCACATCGGCAACACGGGCATGAACGACGAGGACATGGAGTCCTCGAAGCTGTGGGTGGCGGGCTTCGTCGTGCGCGACCCCTCCCGGGTCGTGTCGAACTTCCGCTCCCAGCGCAGCCTCGACGACGACCTCGAGGCCGCGGGCGTCGTCGGCATCAGCGGCATCGACACCCGCGCGGTCACCCGGCACATCCGCTCGGCGGGCGCCATGCGCGCGGGGATCTTCTCGGGCGACGGCGCGGTGCTCACGCACGGCGAGCAGCTCGAGCTCGTGCTCGGCGGCGCCGAGATGGCGGGCCGCAACCTCTCGGGCACGGTGTCGACGACCGAGTCGTACACGCTGCCCGCGCAGGGCGAGCGGGTCGGTTCCGTCGCCGTGCTCGACCTCGGCGTCAAGACGTCGACGCTCAACTTCCTCGCCGAGCGTGGCTTCGACGTGCATGTCGTGCCCCAGTCGGTCACCGCCGAGGACGTGCTCGCGCTCGAGCCCGACGCGCTGTTCTTCTCGAACGGGCCCGGGGACCCCGGGGCATCCGACCGGCACGTCGACCTGCTGCGCACCACGCTGCGCGAGGGACTGCCGTACTTCGGCATCTGCTTCGGCAACCAGCTGCTCGGGCGCGCGCTGGGCTTCGGCACCTACAAGCTGCCCTTCGGCCACCGCGGCATCAACCAGCCGGTGCTCGACAAGGCGACCGGCCGGGTCGAGATCACGGCCCACAACCACGGCTTCGCCGTCGACGCCCCCATCGACCGCGTGAGCGAGTCGAGCGAGGGCTTCGGCCGCGTCGAGGTGAGCCACTACGACCTCAACGACAACGTCGTGGAGGGGCTGAACTGCCTCGACATCCCCGCGTTCTCGGTGCAGTACCACCCCGAGTCGGCGGCCGGCCCGCACGACGCCAACTACCTCTTCGACCGGTTCCGCGACATGGTGATCGCGAGCAAGGAGCACGACGCCTGATGCCCAAGCGCGACGACATCCAGAGCGTCCTCGTCATCGGGTCCGGCCCGATCGTCATCGGACAGGCCGCAGAGTTCGACTACTCGGGCACCCAGGCGTGCCGCGTGCTGCGCGCCGAGGGCGTGCGCGTCATCCTCGTGAACCCGAACCCGGCCACGATCATGACCGACCCCGGCTTCGCCGACGCGACCTATATCGAGCCGATCACCCCCGAGGTCATCGAGTCGATCATCGTGAAGGAGCGCCCCGACGCGGTGCTGCCGACGCTGGGCGGCCAGACCGCGCTGAACGCGGCGATCGCGCTGCACGACGCGGGCATCCTCGAGAAGCACGGCGTGGAGCTCATCGGCGCGAAGGTCGACGCCATCCGCAAGGGCGAGGACCGGCAGCTGTTCAAGGACCTCGTGATCGAGGCGGGCGCGGATGTCGCGCGCTCCCACGTGGCGAGGACCCTCGACGAGGCGAAGGCGTTCGCCGAGGACCTCGGCTACCCGCTCGTCGTGCGTCCCTCGTTCACCATGGGCGGCCTCGGCTCGGGCTTCGCGTACACCGAGGAGGACCTCGTCCGCATCGTGACGCAGGGCCTGCACGACTCGCCGACCACCGAGGTGCTCCTGGAGGAGTCGATCCTCGGCTGGAAGGAGTACGAGCTCGAGCTCATGCGCGACACCGCCGACAACACGGTCGTGGTCTGCTCGATCGAGAACGTCGACCCGGTCGGCGTGCACACGGGCGACTCGATCACGGTGGCGCCCGCGCTCACCCTCACCGACCGCGAGTACCAGCGCCTGCGCGACATCGGCATCGACATCATCCGCGCCGTCGGCGTGGACACCGGCGGCTGCAACATCCAGTTCGCGGTCGATCCCGAGAACGGCCGGATCATCGTCATCGAGATGAACCCGCGCGTGTCGCGGTCGTCGGCGCTGGCGTCGAAGGCCACGGGCTTCCCGATCGCGAAGATCGCGGCGAAGCTCGCCATCGGCTACCGCCTCGACGAGATCCCGAACGACATCACGCGCGTCACGCCCGCGAGCTTCGAGCCGACGCTCGACTACATCGTCGTGAAGGTGCCGCGGTTCGCGTTCGAGAAGTTCCCGGCCGCCGACCCCACGCTCACGACGACCATGAAGTCCGTCGGCGAGGCCATGGCGATCGGCCGCAACTACGCCACGGCGCTGCAGAAGGCGCTGCGCTCGCTCGAGAAGCGCGGGTCGTCGTTCCACTGGGGCGAGGAGGACCGCTCGGTCGCCGAGCTCGTCGAGGCGAGCCGCACGCCCACCGACGGCCGCATCGTGCTCGTGCAGCAGGCGCTGCGCAAGGGCGCCACGGTCGAGGAGCTCTTCGAGGCGACGAAGATCGACCCCTGGTTCCTCGACCAGATCGTGCTCATCAACGAGGTGGCGCAGGCCGTGGCCGACGCCGAGGCGCTCGACCACGACACGCTGCTGCTCGCGAAGGACCACGGCTTCTCGGACGCGCAGATCGGCCAGCTCCGCGGCTTCGGCGAGGCCGACGCCCGCGAAGTGCGGCACATCCTCGGCATCCGGCCGGTGTACAAGACCGTCGACACGTGCGCAGGGGAGTTCCCGGCGCTCACGCCGTACCACTACTCGAGCTACGACCTCGAGACCGAGGTCGAGCCGAGCGACCGCCGCAAGGTCGTCATCCTCGGCTCGGGCCCGAACCGCATCGGCCAGGGCGTCGAGTTCGACTACTCGTGCGTGCACGCGTCGTTCGCGCTCTCCGAGGCCGGGTTCGAGACGATCATGATCAACTGCAACCCCGAGACGGTCTCGACCGACTACGACACGAGCGACCGCCTCTACTTCGAGCCGCTCACGCTCGAGGACGTGCTCGAGGTCATCCACGCGGAGTCGCAGACCGGCGAGCTCGTGGGCGTCGTCGTGCAGCTCGGCGGCCAGACCGCGCTCGGCCTCGCGAAGGGCCTCGAGGCGGCCGGCGTGCCGATCCTCGGCACGAGCCCCGCCGCGATCGACCTCGCCGAGGAGCGCGGCCTCTTCGCCGGCATCCTCGAGGACGCGGGCCTGCTCGCGCCGCGCAACGGCACCGCGATCGACCTCGCCGGCGCCGTGCACGTGGCCGAGGGCATCGGCTACCCGGTGCTCGTGCGCCCGAGCTACGTGCTCGGCGGACGCGGCATGGAGATCGTCTACGACTCGCCCTCGCTCGCCGACTACTTCGCCCGCATCGAGGGCCAGGGCATCGTCGGGCCGAGCCACCCGCTGCTCGTCGACCGCTTCCTCGACGACGCGATCGAGATCGACGTCGACGCGCTCTACGACGGCACCGACCTCTACATCGGCGGCGTCATGGAGCACATCGAGGAGGCGGGCATCCACTCGGGCGACTCGAGCTGCACCCTGCCGCCCGTCACGCTCGGCCGGGCCGAGATCGACCGCGTGCGCACGGCGACCCGTGCGATCGCGGAGGGCGTCGGCGTGAAGGGCCTGCTCAACGTGCAGTTCGCCATCGGCGCTGGCGTGCTCTACGTGCTCGAGGCCAACCCGCGCGCGAGCCGCACGGTGCCGTTCGTCTCGAAGGCGCTCGGCATCCCGCTCGCGAAGGCGGCGTCGCGCATCATGGTCGGCGCGTCGATCGCCGAGCTCATCGCCGAGGGCATGCTCCCGGCATCCGACGGCTCGAACGTGCCGCTCGACGCGCCCGTCGCCGTCAAGGAGGCCGTGCTGCCGTTCCACCGGTTCCGCACGCGCGAGGGCATCATGGTCGACTCGGTGCTCGGCCCCGAGATGCGCTCGACCGGAGAGGTCATGGGCATCGACCGCGACTTCCCGACCGCGTTCGCGAAGAGCCAGCTCGCGGCTTACGGCGGGATGCCGCTGTCGGGCACGGTCTTCGTCTCGGTCTCCGACCGCGACAAGCGCGCCATCATCCTCCCGGTGCTGCGCCTGCAGCAGCTCGGATACGACATCACGGCGACCGAGGGCACCGCGGAGGTGCTGCGCCGCAACGGCATCCAGGCGCGCGAGGTGCTGAAGTTCAGCGACAAGCCCTCCGCCGACGCGTCGTCCGTCGTCGAGCTCATCCACCGCGGCGAGGTCGACGTGGTCGTGAACACGCCGAGCGGCCGGTCGGCCCGCGCCGACGGCTACGAGATCCGCGCCGCCGCGGTGGCGGCCGACATCCCGCTGTTCACGACCATCGCCGAGCTCTCGGCCGCGGTCGCCTCGCTCGACGCCGTGCGCGGCGGGTTCGAGGTGACGAGCCTGCAGGAGTACGGCGCCCGTCGGGAGGTGCCCGCGTGAGGGCGAACGACGTGACGCCCTTCGGCGAGCGGCTCGAGGCCGTCTTCGCGGCCTACGGGCACCTCTGCCTCGGCCTCGACCCCCATGCGTCGGTGCTCGCCGCGTGGGGCCAGCCCGATTCCGCCGAGGGCGTGCGCGAGCTCGGCCTGCGCGCGATCGAGGCGGCGGCCGGCCGCATCGGCATCGTGAAGCCGCAGGTCGCGTTCTTCGAGCGGCACGGTGCGGCGGGCTACGCGGTGCTCGAGCGGTTGCTCGCCGAGGCGCGCGACGCGGGGCTCCTCGTGATCGCCGACGTGAAGCGCGGCGACATCGGCTCGACCGTCGAGGCCTACGGCGAGGCGTGGCTGCGCCCGGGGTCGAGCCTCGAGGCCGACGCCATGACGATCAGCGCCTACCAGGGACTCGGCTCGATCGAGCAGGTCATGACGTCCGCCGAGGCCGCCGGCAAGGGCCTCTTCGTGCTCGCCGCGACCTCGAACCCCGAGGCCGCCGCGATCCAGCGGGCCGTGCTGCAGCAGTCGAGCCGCGCCGGCTCCACGGTCGCGCAGGCCATCACGCAGGGCGTCATCGGCTGGAACCAGGGCCGCACGGATGCCGCGGAGCGCGCCGTCGGCTCGATCGGCGTCGTGTTCGGCGCCACCACCGACCTCCCGTCGGCCGGCATCGACCTCGACGGCGAGCCGCCGCGCCCCGGCCTGCCCGTGCTGGCGCCCGGCTTCGGCCACCAGGGGGCGGAGCCCCGCGACATCCGGGCCCGCTTCGGCTCGTACGCCGGCGGAGTGGTCGCGAACGAGTCGCGGTCGCTGCTCATGGCGGGACCCGACGGACTGGGCGACGCGCTCGCGCGTCGCGTCGACGAGTACGGAGCGGCGATTGCCTGACACCACCACGACCACGACCGCCACCCCGTCGAGCCCGCCCGAGGTCGACCGCGTCGCGGCGTCCCGTGCCGCCGTCGCCGCGCGCCGGGCCCGGGCCGCGGTGAAGGCCGACATCGCCGACGGCGCGCGCAGCCCGCTCGACGTGCTGCGCGTCGCGTACGAGGCGCCCGAGGGCGTCGAGGGCCGCCTGCGCGTGCCCGAGTTCCTGACCTCGATCCCCGCGATCGGCGCGACGAAGAGCGCGCGCATCATGCAGGACCTCCAGATCGCCACCTCGAAGCGCCTCGGCGGCCTCGGGCGCCTGCAGCGCCGACGGCTGCGCGAGTTCGTCGCCGAGTGGATCGCGTCGCACGGCGGCACGGGCGACCGCCTCGTCGTGCTCGCGGGCCCGACGGCCGTCGGCAAGGGCACGGTGGCCGGCTACATCCGTCGCCATCACCCCGACGTGCGGCTCTCGGTGTCGGCCACGACGCGCGCGCCCCGGCCCGGCGAGGTCGAGGGCGAGCACTACTTCTTCGTCGACGACGCCGAGTTCGACCGCATGGTCGACGCGGGCGAGCTGCTCGAGTGGGCGACCGTCCACAACGCCTTCCGCTACGGTACGCCGCGTCGCGCGGTGGAGCAGGCGATCGCCGCCGGCGACAGCGTGCTGCTCGAGATCGACATCCAGGGCGCCCGCTCGGTGCGCCGCGCGATGCCCGAGGCGACCCTCGTGTTCCTGCTCCCGCCGACGTGGGACGAGCTCGTTCGCCGGCTCGTCGGCCGAGGCACCGAGAGCCCCGCCGAGCAGCAGCGCCGGCTCGAGACCGCGAAGGTCGAGCTCGCGGCGGTCGACGAGTTCGACCACCAGGTGGTGAACCACGACGTCGGCGAGGCCGCGCAAAAGGTCGTAGACTTGATGAGGCCCCGCAAGGGTCGGCGCTGAGCTGCCCGGGCCACGACTTTCCGCGCACCGAGGTGCGCCCGTTCCGTCTGAAGGAGTTCCTCCATGGCTGAGAAGCTGTCCGGCATCATCGATCCGCCCATCGACGACCTGCTCTCGAAGGTCGACTCGAAGTACCAGCTCGTGATCTTCGCGTCGAAGCGCGCTCGCCAGATCAACGACTACTACGCGGACCTGCACGAGGGCAGCCTCTTCGACAACGTCGGGCCGCTCGTCGACTCGTCGATCGACGACAAGCCGTTGTCGGTCGCGCTCCACGAGATCAACGAGGACAAGCTCCGCCTCCGCCCCATCGGCGAGTAGCACGGCACGGATGTCGCCGCTCAACATCGTCGTCGGCATCACCGGCGGCATCGCGGCGTACAAGGCCGTGGGCGTCGTCCGCGCGCTCGTGCTCGCCGGGCACGACGTCCACGTCGTGCCGACCGAGGGCGCGCTCCGCTTCGTCGGCCGTCCGACGCTCGAGGCGATCTCGCGCAACCCGGTGCACACCGACCTCTACGAGGGCGTGGCCGAGGTACGCCACGTCGCCATCGGGCAGGCCGCCGACCTCATCGTGATCGCGCCTGCCACGGCCAACACGATCGCGAAGCTCGCCACGGGCCTCGCCGACGACCTGCTCGGCAACACCGTGCTCGCGAGCGAGGCGCCCGTGGTCATCGCGCCCGCGATGCACACCGAGATGTGGCGGCATCCGGCCACGCAGGCGAACATCGCGACGCTCCTCGCGCGCGGCGTCACCGTCGTCGGGCCGGCCGTCGGCCAGCTCACGGGCGCCGACAGCGGGCCCGGACGCATGGAGGAGCCCGACGTGATCGCAGCCGCCGCGCTCGAGGTCGCCGCGGCATCCGGTCGACGCGACCTCGCCGGCCTGCGTGTCGTCGTGACCGCGGGCGGCACCAGGGAGCCGCTCGATCCCGTGCGGTTCCTCGGCAACCGCTCCAGCGGCAAGCAGGGCGTCGCGATCGCCGAGGCGGCACGGGCCCGCGGCGCCGAGGTGACCCTCATCGCCGCGAACCTCGAGGTGGCCGATCCGGGCGGCTGCGACATCCGCCGCGTGTCGACCGCGCTCGAGCTGCAGGATGCCGTGACCGACGCCGCGCGCGAAGCCGACGTCGTCGTGATGGCCGCTGCGGTCGCCGACTACCGGCCCGCCGACGTGAGCGAGTCGAAGCTCAAGAAGGACGCGAGCGATTCGGGGCTGACACTCGAGCTCGTGCGCAATCCCGACATCCTCGCCGGGCTCGGCCACGCGCCGCACGACGGCACGCTGCTCGTGGGCTTCGCCGCCGAGACCGAGCCCGAAGACGAGGCCCTCCTGGCCCTCGGCCGCGCCAAGCGCGAGGCGAAGGGCGCCGACCTGCTCGTGGTCAATCGCGTGGGCTGGCACGAGGGATTCGCGACCGACGAGAACGCCGTCGTCGTGATCGGACGCGACGGCGAGATCGTCACACGAGCACACGGAACCAAGACAGCAGTGGCCCATGACATCCTCGACGTGGTTGTCTCGATGGCGACGACCACGGCGGTCGCCGCCGACACCACGAAGGAACACGAGCCCACGACATGAGCGCACTCCGACTGTTCACCTCCGAATCCGTCACCGAGGGTCACCCCGACAAGATCTGCGACCAGGTCTCCGACTCGATCCTGGACGCCCTCCTCACCGTCGATCCGCACGCCCGGGTCGCCGTCGAGACGCTGGTCACGACCGGTCTCGTGCACGTGGCGGGCGAGGTCTCGACGACGGGGTACGTGGAGATCCCCGCGATCGTGCGCGACCGCGTGACATCGATCGGATACAACTCGTCGGACGTGTGGTTCGACGGCCGCTCGTGCGGCGTCTCGGTGTCGATCGGCGGGCAGTCGCCCGACATCGCGCAGGGCGTCGACAACGCCTTCGAGGCACGCGAGCGTGCCAGCGACGACGCCCTCGACCGCCAGGGCGCCGGCGACCAGGGCATCATGTTCGGCTACGCCACCCGGGAGACCCGCGAGCTCATGCCCGTGCCGATCTGGCTCGCGCACCGCCTCGCCGAGCGACTCTCCGCGGTGCGCAAGCAGGGCGAGCTCGACTACCTGCGCCCCGACGGCAAGACCCAGGTCACGGTCGGCTACGACGGCCAGGTGCCGCGCACGATCGAGACCGTCGTGCTCTCGACGCAGCACTCGCCGGCCATCTCGACCGAGCAGCTGCGCGCCGAGGTCGAGGAGCTCGTCATCCAGCCGGTGCTCGAGACCGTCGAACTCTCGCGCAACGACCTCTCGGTGCTCATCAACCCGACCGGCCGCTTCGAGATCGGCGGCCCGCAGGGCGACGCGGGCCTCACCGGGCGCAAGATCATCATCGACACGTACGGCGGCGCCAGCCGCCACGGCGGCGGCGCCTTCAGCGGCAAGGACCCGTCGAAGGTCGACCGCTCGGCGGCCTACGCCATGCGATGGGTCGCGAAGAACGCGGTCGCGGCGGGGCTCGCCGATCGGCTCGAGCTGCAGGTCGCGTACGCGATCGGCAAGGCGGCGCCCGTCGGCCTCTACGTCGAGTCGTTCGGCACCGCGCACGTGCCCGACGAGCGCATCATCGGGGCGATCCGCGAGGTGTTCGACCTCCGGCCCGCGGCCATCATCCGCGACCTCGACCTGCTGCGGCCGATCTACGCGAAGACCGCCACCTACGGCCACTTCGGACGCGAGCTGCCCGAGTTCACCTGGGAGCGGCTCGACCGCGTCGACGACCTCCGCAGCGCCGCCGGTCTCTGACGTGCCGGGCGGCGCCGTCGCCAGGGTGCTCGTCGACTCGCCCCTGCCGCAGCTCGACCAGCTCTTCGACTACGCCGTGCCCGAGGGCCTGCGCGAGCGGGCTCGGCCCGGGGTCCGGGTGCGCATGCCGCTGCGCACCGGCGGCCGGATCGCCGACGGCTGGCTCGTCGAGCTCGCCGACACGAGCGAGTACGGCGGCACCCTGAGCGAGCTCGAGGACGTCGTCTCCGAGGTGCCGATGCTCGTGCCCGAGGTGTGGACGCTCGCGCGCGCCGTCGCCGATCGGGCGGCGGGCAACGCGAGCGACATCCTGCGCCTCGCCATCCCCAGCCGGTACGTGCGCGTCGAGCGGTCGTGGCTCGCATCGCCGGGCGAGCCCGGGCCCCTGCCTGAGGCGCCGCCGGCGATCCACGGCGCGCCCGCCGGCCGGGTCGAGACGGGCATCGACCGGGGCGACCGCATGACGCTCGCCGCCGATCCGCGTCCGCTGCGCCTGCCGACGGGGGTGGTCGGCGCGTGGGCCGTCACGCTCGCGCAGGCGGCCGCCCACGCGCTGCGCCGAGACCGCTCGGCGCTGCTCGTCGTGCCCGACTACCGCGACCAGGAGCAGCTCGAGGCGGCGCTCCACGCCCTCGTGGACCCGCGACGCGTGCTGCGCACCGACGCTCGGCAGTCGGGCGGCGACCGCTACCGCGCGTTCCTCGACGCGACGCGCGACGACGCCCGCATCATCGTCGGCAACCGCTCGACCGTGTACGCGCCGGCGGCCCGCTTGGGCTTGATCGCGATCTGGGACGACGGCGACCCGCTGCTGAGCGAGCCGCTCGCCCCGGGCGTGCATCCGCGCGACGCGGCGCTCGTGCGCCAGGAGCAGAGCGGTGCCGCGCTGCTGTTCATGGCGCACACGCGCAGTGTCGAGGTCGAGCGGCTCGTCGGGATCGGGTGGGTCCAGGCGATCGAACCGGCCGCACAGGTGCGCCCGAAGGTCGTGCTCACCGAGCAGCAGGCGAGCCCCGAGCCGGGGTCCGCGCGCATCCCCTCGTCGGCCTGGCGGCAGGCGCAGGAGGCCGTGCGCGAGGGTCCGGTGCTCGTGCAGGTGGCACGCCCGGGCAACGCCCCGCTGCTCACGTGCGACCGCTGCCGGGAGACGGCCCACTGCGCGGCCTGCGGCGGCACGCTCGTGGTGCCGCGTGCGGGCGGCGACCCGCGCTGCGTCCTGTGCGGCACGAGCGCGAGCGGCTGGCGGTGCCCGGTGTGCGACGGCACACGCCTGCGCGCCGCGACCGTGGGGGCGAGCCGCACGGCCGAGGAGCTCGGTCGCGCCTTCCCGCGCGCACGCGTGATCCTCTCCGACGGCGAGCGTCCGGTGTTGCGCGTGGGCGCCGAACCGGCGCTCGTCGTCGCCACGCGCGGCGCGGAGCCCATCGCCGACGGCGGGTATCGCGCCGTCCTCCTGCTCGACGGCGAGCGGATGCTGCTGCGTGAGTCCCTGCGCGTCGCCGAGGACTGCCTGCGGTGGTGGTCGAACGCGGGCGCCCTGGCCGCTCCGGGCGCACCGGTCTTCCTCGTCGGCGTCGGCGGCGCGCTGGCCACGGCGCTCTCGACGTGGCGGCAGCCCGCGTGGGCCGCCACCGAGCTCGCCGCCCGGCGCGCCCTGAGCTTCCCGCCCGCGGTGCGGGTCGCGAGCGTCACTGCCGGGCACGCCGCCGTCACGCGGGCGGTCGACGCCGTGCGCGGGATCGACGGGGTCGACGTGCTCGGACCGGCGCCCACCGGCGACGAGGAGGAGGGCCTGCAGCGGGCGATCGTGCGGTTCGACTACGGCGCGGGCTCCCGCGTCGCGCGCGAGCTGCGGGCGGAGATGATCCGCGTGGCGACCGAGCGGCGCCGGCCCGTGGCCGGGCGGCCCGTGCGGCGACCGCCGGTGCTGCGCGTGCGCTTCGACGATCCCGACGTGCCCTGACGCGAGGGCCGTCGGATCCGCCGTGCACGCCGGTCGGCCACAATGGAGTGTGCAGAAGCTCCGTCTCGTGTTCGCCGGCACGCCGGCCGCCGCCGTCCCGTCGCTCGAACGACTCGCCGCGAGCGGCCACGAGATCATCGCCGTCGTGACGCGCCCCCCGGCGCCGCAGGGCCGCAAGCGCGTGCTGACCCCGTCGCCCGTGGCCGCCGCGGCCGAGCGGCTCGGCCTCGAGGTCATCGAAGCGGCACGGCTCGACGAGGCGACGACGCAGCGCATCGTCGCGCTCGATGCCGACCTCGGCGTCATCGTCGCCTACGGGGGACTCGTCCGCGAGCCGCTGCTGTCCGCGCCCGAGCACGGCTGGATCAACCTGCACTTCTCGCTCCTGCCCGCGTGGCGCGGCGCGGCGCCCGTGCAGCATGCACTCATCGCCGGCGAAGCCGAGACCGGGGCATCCGTGTTCCGGCTCGTGCCCGAGCTCGACGCGGGCGACGTGTTCGCCATGCGCACGCGGAACGCGGGCGAGGACACCGCGGGAGAGCTGCTCGAGGCGCTCGCGCACGAGGGCGCCGACCTGCTCGCCGAGGTCGTCGACGGCATCGCCGAGGGCTCGGCGTCCGCGACACCGCAGGCGGGGGAGCCGACGTTCGCGCCGAAGCTCGGCATCGACGACGCCCGGCTCGACTGGGGGGCGCCGGCGGATGACGTGCGCAACCGCTTCCGCGGCGTCACGCCCGAGCCCGGCGCGTGGACCACGGTCGACGACCAGCGCGTGAAGGTACTCGAACTCGCCGAGGCGACCGAGGCGACGGCGACGGATGCCGCGGCGCTCGCCCCGGGCGCAGTCCGACTCGTCGGGCGACACCTCCTCATCGGCACCGGCACGGGCCTGCTCGAGCTGCGTCGGGTTCAGCCCGCCGGCCGCACGGCCATGTCGGCGGCGGATTGGTGGCGGGGCTCGGGTCGCGACGGGGCGGTGGCGCGATGAACGCCGAGCAGGGCGGCGGACGTGGACCCGGCGGCGGGCGCGATCGTGACGGTCGCGCGCAGCGCCCCGCTCGCAGCGGTGGTGCTCGCGGCGGCCCGCGCCGCGACGAGCGCGTCGCGCCCGCGCGGCTCGTGGCGTACGACGTGCTCGCGGCCGTGCGCGCCGACGAGGCCTACGCGAACCTGCTGCTGCCCGTGCGCATCCGCCGGGCGGGGTTGAGCAAGGCGGATGCCGCCCTCGCGACCGAGCTGACCTACGGCACACTGCGCCGGCAGGGCACCTACGACCGGGTCATCGAGCTCGCCGCGGGCCGGCCGACGTCGGCGATCGACCCCGCCGTGCTCGACGTGCTGCGGCTCGGCGCGCACCAGCTGCTCGCGACCCGGGTGCCCACGCACGCCGCGGTGAACGAGCAGGTCGCGCTCGCGCGCCGGGTCGAGCCGAAGGCGGCGGGCTTCGCGAACGCCGTGCTGCGCACGATCTCCCGCACGTCGCCCGAGGGCTGGCGCGAGCTCATCGGCGAGGGCGCCCGCAGCGACGAGGAGCGCCTCGCCCGGCTCGAGAGCCACCCCGAGTGGATCGTGCGGGCCTTCCGCGCCGCCCTCGAGCACGAGGGTCGCGGCGACGAGCTGGAAGCCCTGCTCGTCGCCGACAACGCGTCGCCGCGGGTGAACCTCGCGGTGCTGCCCGGCCTCGGCGTCGACGCCGACGACCTCCCCGGCTTCGAACCCGATCGGTACTCGCCGATCGGCGGCGTCGCCGACGACGCGATCGCGGCCGCCGAGTCGTCGGAGGGACGCATCCGCGTGCAGGACGAGGGGTCCCAGCTCGCCGCGCTCGCGCTCACCCGGGCGGCACCGGTCCGGCCGGGGGAGCGCTGGCTCGACCTGTGCTCCGGCCCCGGCGGCAAGACCGCCGTGCTCGCCGCCGAGGCCGCGGCGGGCGGCGCGGTGCTCGCGGCCAACGAGCTCGTCCCGGCACGCGCCGATCTCGTGCGCAGGGCGATCGTCGGGGTGCCGCTGCCCGTCGAGGTGCGCGTGGGCGACGGCCGCCAGGTCGATGCGGCCGCGCTCGGCGCGCCCGACGGATTCGACCGCATCCTGCTCGACGCGCCCTGCACCGGCCTCGGTGCGCTCCGACGTCGCCCCGAGGCGCGGTGGCGCAAGGCGCCGTCCGACGTCGCCGAGCTCACGCGGCTGCAGGGCGAGCTGTTCGACGCCGCGGTGCGAGCGCTCGCGCCGGGCGGCATCCTCGCGTACGTCACGTGCTCGCCGCACACCGCAGAGACCCACGGGACGCTGAACGCGGCGCTCCAACGGTGGGACGGCGGCATCCGGCAGCTCGACACGCAGGCCGTCGTGCAGGGTGTGGCGCGGCATCCGCTCGACCTCGCCGGCGCGCCAGACACCGCGCAGCTCTGGCCGCACCGGCACGGCACCGACGCGATGTTCGTCGCGCTCGTGCAGCGCACGACGACGGATGCCCCGGAGGCCGCTCGGTAGGCTGTGCCGCATGACGACGCGCATCAACCCGAGCATCCTCGCCGCCGACTTCGCGAACCTCGAGCACGAGCTCGGACGCATCGCGACGGCGGATCTCGTGCACGTCGACATCATGGACAACCACTTCGTGCCGAACCTCACGTTCGGCCTGCCGATGGTCGAGCGGCTGCAGCAGGTGTCGCCCATCCCGCTCGACGTGCACCTCATGATCGACGACCCCGACCGTTGGGCGCCGGGCTACGCCGAGGCGGGTGCGTACTCGGTCACGTTCCACGCCGAGGCGGCCGGCGAGCCCGTGTCGCTCGCGCGCCGGCTGCGCGAGATCGGCGCCCGCGCGGGCATCGCCCTGAAGCCGGGCACGGATGCCACGCCCTACCTCGACCTCCTGCCCGAGTTCGACCAGGTGCTGATCATGACCGTCGAGCCGGGCTTCGGCGGGCAGGCGTTCATCCCCGAGACCATGCCGAAGCTCCGTCGGGTGGCCGACGCCGTGCGCAGCACCGGGCTCGACGTGTGGCTGCAGGTCGACGGCGGGATCACCGCCGACACCATCGGCATCGCGGCCGAGGCGGGCGCGGACACGTTCGTCGCGGGCTCCGCCGTCTTCGGCGGCGAGGTGCCGGCCGAGCGCATCGCGTCGCTGCGCGACGCCGCGTCGGCGCACACCCACGCGCACCGGTAGCCTAGGGGAGTGAAATCCTTCGACGACCTCTTCGTCGAGCTCAGCGACAAAGCCACCACCCGCCCAGAGGGTTCCGGCACCGTGCGCCAGCTCGACGCCGGCGTGCACGCCATCGGCAAGAAGATCGTCGAGGAGGCGGCCGAGGTATGGATGGCCGCCGAGTACCAGGGCGACGACGAGACCGCCGAGGAGATCTCGCAGCTGCTCTACCACCTGCAGGTGCTCATGCTCGCCAAGGGCCTGACCCTCGCCGACGTGTACCGACATCTCTGATCCGCCATGACCGCAGATCAGTTCCGTCGACACGAAAGCCAGGGAATGCTCCGAATCGCCGTGCCCAACAAGGGCTCGCTCTCCGACACCGCCGCGCAGATGCTCTACGAGGCCGGGTACACCGGCCGTCGCGACCCGCGCGAGCTCATCGTCGCCGACCCCCGCAACGGGGTCGAGTTCTTCTACCTCCGCCCGCGCGACATCGCGACCTACGTCGGCTCGGGCGCGCTCGACGTCGGCATCACCGGTCGCGACCTGCTGCTCGACTCGGGCTCCGACGCCACCGAGATCGCGCCGCTCGGCTTCGGCGACTCGACGTTCCGCTTCGCCGGTCCGCCCGGCGCGTACTCGGTGCTCGCCGACCTCCACGGCGTCCGCGTCGCGACGAGCTATCCCGGTCTCGTCGGCGCCTTCCTCGAGCGCAACGGCGTCACGGCGAAGCTCGTGAAGCTCGACGGCGCCGTCGAGTCCGCCGTGCGGCTCGGCGTCGCGGATGCCGTCGCCGACGTCGTCTCCACCGGGGGCACGCTGCGCAAGGCGGGCCTCGACATCTTCGGCCCGGTCATCCTCGACTCCGAGGCCGTGCTCATCGGCTCCGGCGTCGAGAAGCCGGGAACGAACACGCTCATGCGGCGCCTGCAGGGCGTCCTCGTCGCCCGGCAGTACGTCATGCTCGACTACGACGTGCCCGTGACGGCGCTCGAGGCCGCCACGGCCGTCGCTCCGGGCTTCGAGTCGCCCACGGTGTCGCCCCTGCACGACAAGGACTGGGCGGCCGTGCGGGTCATGATCCCGCGCGTGGACATGAACCACGTCATGGACGACCTGTACGCCCTCGGCGCGCGGGCGATCCTCGTGAGCGCGATCCACGCGGCGCGACTGTAGGGGAGCCCGCATGTCCCTCGCCGTCCGAGTGATCCCATGCCTCGACGTGGCCGGCGGCCGCGTCGTGAAGGGCGTGAACTTCCAGAACCTGCGCGACGCCGGCGACCCCGTCGAGCTCGCCGCGCGCTATTCCGACCAGGGTGCCGACGAGCTCACGTTCCTCGACGTCACCGCGACCGTCGACGACCGGTCCACCACCTACGGGATGGTGCAGCGCGTCGCCGAGCAGGTCTTCATCCCGCTGACGGTGGGCGGCGGCGTGCGCTCCGCCGAGGACGTCGCGCGCCTCCTCGGGCACGGCGCCGACAAGATCGGCGTGAACAGCGCCGCGATCGCGCGCCCGCAGCTCGTCGCCGAGATCGCCGACCGGTTCGGTGCCCAGGTCTGCGTGCTGTCGCTCGACGTGAAGCGCTCCGACCGTACCCCGTCCGGCTTCGTGGTGACGACGCACGGCGGCCGCACCGAGACCGACCTCGACGCGCTCGAGTGGGCGCGCACCGCGATCGAGCTGGGCGCCGGCGAGCTGCTCGTGAACTCGATCGACGCCGACGGCACGAAGCAGGGCTTCGACCTCGAGCTCACGGCCCTCATGCACGAGCTCGCGAGCGTGCCCGTGATCGCGTCGGGCGGCGCGGGCGCCGTCGGCGACTTCGGGCCGGCGATCGCGGCGGGCGCCGACGCGGTGCTCGCGGCATCCGTGTTCCACAACGGCGAGATCACCATCGCCGAGGTCAAGGCCGCCCTCGCGGCCGATGGGAGGATCGTGCGATGAGCGAACTGGGCGACGAGGAGCTGGAGCGCGACGACGAGGCGTGGACGCCCGGGGGATCGCCGCTCGACCGGGCGACCTTCAACGCCGACGGGCTGCTGCCGGCGATCATCCAGCAGGAGGGCACCGGCGAGGTCCTCATGCTCGGCTGGATGGACCGCGAGGCGATGCGGCGCACGCTGACCGAGGGCCGGGTGACCTTCTGGTCGCGCTCGCGGCAGGAGTACTGGCGCAAGGGCGACACCTCGGGCCATGTGCAGTACGTGCGCGCGGCGGCGCTCGACTGCGACGCCGACACCCTGCTCGTCACGGTCGAGCAGGTCGGTGCGGCATGCCACACGGGCACGCGCACGTGCTTCGACGGCGACCCGCTCGAGGTGCGCACGGGCATCGCGCCCGCCGCGGCCGACTGACGACGACACCCGCCGAGACGACGAGGAGATCCGCGTGCCCGCCACCACGAGCTTCGAGGAGTTCACCGCGCTGCTGCCCGGCCGCCGTGTCGTGCCCGTGACGCGCGAGCTCTTCGCCGACGGCGAGACGCCGGTCGGCATCTACCGCAAGCTCGCCGAGGGCCGCCCTGGCACGTTCCTGCTCGAGTCCGCCGAGCAGGGCGGCATCTGGTCGCGGTACTCGTTCGTCGGCGCGTCCTCCTACGGCGTGCTCACCGAGCACGACGGCCGCGTCGAGTGGCAGGACTACGGCCTGAGCGCGGAGCGCGCGCTCGGCGATGCCGCCGGCCTCGCGCCGCTCGCCGCCCTCGAGGCGCTCTTCGAGCGCTGGCGCACCGAGGACGTGCCCGGAGCGCCGCCGCTCACGGGCGGCCTCGTGGGCTTCATCGGGTGGGAGGCGATCCGCCAGATCGAGCGCCTGCCGAACCGCCCGCCTGCGGACTTCCGGATGCCCGGACAGGCGTTCTCGTTCGTGTCCGAGCTCGTCGTGATCGACCACCGCACGGGCACCGTGCAGCTCGTGGCATCCGTGCTCAACGACGGCGACGACGCGCCCGACGGCCTCTGGGTCGACGCGCAGGAGCGCCTCGACCGGATGCAACGGCGCCTGGCCCGGCCGTCGGAGGCGTGGCTCGCCGAGATCGACCTCTCGACCGCCGCGAGCCCCGCGCACCGCACCGAGAAGGCCGACTTCCTCGCAGCCGTCGAGCGGTCGAAGGAGTACATCCGCGAGGGCGACGTCTTCCAGGTCGTGATCGCCCAGCGGTTCGAGCTGGAGGCGACCGCCCACCCGCTCGACGTCTACCGCGTGCTGCGCAGCCTGAACCCGAGCCCCTACATGTACGTGCTTCACCTCGACGACCCGGCCGGCGAGCCGTACTGGATCGTCGGCTCCTCGCCCGAGGCGCTCGTGAAGGTGCAGGACGGCCGCGTGTTCACGCACCCCATCGCCGGGTCGAAGCCGCGCGGCGCGACGCCCGAGCAGGACGCCGAGCTCGAGGCCGAGCTCGTCGCCGACCCCAAGGAGCAGGCGGAGCACCTCATGCTCGTCGACCTGGCCCGCAACGACCTCGCGAAGGTCTGCCTCGCGGGATCGGTCGAGGTCACCGAGTTCATGCGCGTCGAGCGCTTCAGCCACATCATGCACCTCGTCTCGTCGGTCGAGGGCGACCTGCGCGACGACGCGAACGCGGTCGACGTGTTCCGCGCGACCTTCCCGGCGGGCACGCTCTCGGGCGCGCCGAAGCCGCGTGCGCTCGAGATCATCGACGAGCTGGAGCCTGCGCAGCGCGGCCTCTACGGCGGCGTCGTCGGGTACTTCGGCTTCGGCGGCGACGCCGACCTCGCGATCGCCATCCGCACGGCGACCATCTCGGGCGGCGTCGCGCGCGTGCAGGCGGGCGGCGGCCTCGTGGCCGACTCGGTGCCCGAGTCCGAGTTCCAGGAGTCGGTGAACAAGGCCGCGGCGCCGCTGCGAGCGGTTGCGGTCGCGAACGCGATGCGGAGGGTCGAGTGACCGCCGCGCGGATGAAGCTGCCGGTGCTCGTCGTCACGATCATCGGCGCGGGCCTCGCGCTCCTGTCGTGGAGCCAGACCTGGTACGAGCTCCGGCTGACGGATGCCGCGGCGGGCGGCGAGGCGATCGCCGTGCCCGGCAGCGTCGCCTCGCCCGCCCTCGCGGCGCTCGGGCTCGCCGGGGTCGCGCTCGTCGCGGCGCTCGCGATCGCCGGACCCGGCATCCGGATCGTGCTCGGCGTGCTCGAGATCCTCCTCGGCGGGTGCGTCCTCCTCGCCGCGGGCCTTTCGCTCGGCGACCCGATCGGCGCGGTCGCTCCTGCGGTGACGGATGCCACGGGCGTCACGGGATCCGGACCGACCGCCGAGCTCGTGGCCTCGGCGACCGCCACCGCGTGGCCCGTCGCGGCGATCGCCGGGGGCGTGCTGCTGGTCCTCGCCGGGATCGCGGTGCTCGTCACCGGCACGCGCTGGCCCGCGTCCTCGCGCCGCTACCGGGGTGCCCGCCTCGCCGATGCCGACGAGGCCCGCTCGGTCGGGGATCGCGAGCGCGCGGCATCCGATCGCGCCATCGACGACTGGGACGAGCTGAGCCGCGGAGACGACCCCACCGATGAGGAGCCCGTCGCGGCATCCGGCGCGCCGGACGCACCCGGCGCACCTGACGCGCGAGAAGACGCCGAGGCACCCGCCGCGCGCGACGCGGAGGACGCAGCCGACGCGCCCGCCGACGGCCACGCCGCGGGCGAAGGCCCGACCGAGCGCAGCCGCTAGACTGACCCCCGAACCCCGCAACGAAGGAGCATCATGAGCACTGAGCACGCAGATCCCGGCCACGGACACTCGCCCGCGGCGTGGACCTCCGTCACGATCATGCTCATCGCGTTCGTCATCGGCACGGTCGCGTTCTTCTTCGACGTGCAGTGGCTCGTCTGGGCCTCTGCCGGCCTGCTCCTCATCGGCGCGATCGTCGGCTGGATCCTCGCCCGCGCCGGCTACGGCGTCGGCGGCGCGAAGGTCGCCGAGAGGGTGCACTGACGCGTGCTGTCCGAGCTGACGGCGAACGCGGTCGCCGATTCTCTGTCGCGCCGTGAGACGCGCCCCTTCGCCGAGGTCGAGCGTGCTGCGCTCGAGCGCCCGGCGGCCATCGACGCGCTCGAGGCGCTGAGCCCCGCCGAGCACATCAAGGTCATCGCCGAGATCAAGCGCTCGAGCCCGTCGCGCGGCGCGCTGGCGCAGATCGCCGACCCGGCCGCGCTGGCCCGCAGCTACGAGCTGGGCGGGGCGAGCGCCATCAGTGTGCTCACCGAGGGACGCCGCTTCGGCGGCTCGCTCGCCGACCTCGAGGCCGTGCGCGCGGCCGTGGCACTGCCCGTGCTGCGCAAGGACTTCATCGCGACGCCGTACCAGGTGCTCGAGGCCCGCGCCGCCGGCGCCGACCTCGTGCTCCTCATCGTCGCGGCGCTCGACGACGCCACGCTGCGCGAGCTCTTCGACCTGATCGTCGAGCTCGGCATGACGCCGCTCGTCGAGACGCACTCCGCCG
The DNA here is from genome assembly GCF_053603635.1 of Agromyces sp. NPDC004153. Taxonomy (NCBI): domain Bacteria; kingdom Bacillati; phylum Actinomycetota; class Actinomycetes; order Micrococcales; family Microbacteriaceae; genus Agromyces; species Agromyces sp. NPDC004153. The sequence goes on along the minus strand of NZ_JBSGFY010000002.1, from coordinate 469,258 downwards.
AGGAGCTCGACCGGGCCGCCGCGCTCGGCGCCCGGCTCATCGGCGTGAACGCCCGAGACCTCTCCACCTTCGAGCTCGACCGCGACCTGTTCGGCCGACTCGCCGACCGGTTCCCGGCCGACGCGATCAAGGTCGCCGAGTCCGCGGTGCTGTCAGCGGCCGACGTGGCGCACTACCGCGCCGCGGGCGCCGACGTCGTGCTCGTGGGCGAGGCCCTCGTCACCGGCGACCCGATCGAAAACCTCCGAGCCTTCCTGGCGGTGTGACATGGCGCTGAGAGCGCAGACCGGTCCGTACTTCGGCGACTTCGGCGGGCGCTTCGTGCCCGAGTCCCTCGTCGCCGCCCTCGACGAGCTGGGCGAGGCGTACGACCTCGCGAAGCTCGACCCCGCGTTCGGCGAGGAGCTCGCCGAGCTCGGCCGCAGCTACACGGGGCGGCCCTCGATCATCACCGAGGTGCCGCGGTTCGCCGCGCACGCCGGCGGGGCACGCATCATCCTGAAGCGCGAGGACCTCAACCACACGGGGTCGCACAAGATCAACAACGTGCTCGGCCAGGCGCTGCTCACGAAGCGCATCGGCAAGACGCGCGTCATCGCCGAGACGGGCGCCGGCCAGCACGGCGTCGCCACGGCGACCGCCGCGGCGCTGTTCGGGCTCGAGTGCACGATCTACATGGGCGAGGTCGACACCGAGCGCCAGGCGCTCAACGTCGCACGCATGCGGCTCCTCGGCGCTGAGGTCGTGGCCGTGAAGGCGGGCTCGCGCACGCTTAAGGACGCGATCAACGAGGCCATGCGCGACTGGGTCACCAACGTGGCGACCACCAACTACATCTTCGGCACGGTGGCCGGCCCGCACCCGTTCCCCGAGATGGTGCGCGACTTCCAGAAGGTCATCGGCGAGGAGGCGCGCCAGCAGGTGCTCGACCTCACGGGTGCGCTGCCCACGGCGGTCACCGCGTGCGTGGGCGGCGGCTCGAACGCGATCGGCATCTTCCACGCGTTCCTCGACGACGCCGACGTGCGCCTCGTCGGCTACGAGGCCGGCGGCGAGGGCGTCGAGACCGAGCGCCACGCCGCGACCATCACCAAGGGCCGCCCCGGCGTGCTGCACGGCGCACGCAGCTACCTCCTGCAGGACGAGGACGGCCAGACCATCGAATCGCACTCCATCTCCGCGGGCCTCGACTACCCGGGCGTCGGCCCCGAGCACGCCTGGCTCGCCGCGATCGGCCGCGCCGAGTACCTCCCGGTGACGGATGCCGCCGCCATGGAGGCGCTGCGCCTGCTCACGCGCACCGAGGGCATCATCCCCGCCATCGAGTCGGCGCACGCCCTCGCGGGCACGCTCGAGCTCGGCCGCGAGCTCGGACCCGACGCCACGATCCTCGTGAGCCTCTCGGGCCGGGGGGACAAGGACATGGACACCGCGGCGACGTACTTCGACCTGTACGACGAGGGAGCAACCGAGTGAGCGACGCGCTGCGGACGGTCGGGCCGGTCATCCGCCGACGGAACGAGGAGGCGCGCGGCGCCCTCATCGGCTACCTCCCGGTCGGCTTCCCGACGCTCGACGAGAGCGTCGAGGCGGCCGTCGCGCTCGTCGAGCACGGCGTCGACGTGCTCGAGCTCGGCCTGCCGTACTCCGACCCGGTCATGGACGGCCCCGTCATCCAGGCCGCGACGCAGCAGGCCCTCCAGAACGGGTTCCGCCTCGCCGACGGCTTCGAGGCGGTGCGCCGCATCACCGAGCGCACGGATGCCCCGGTGCTGATCATGACCTACTGGAACCCCGTCGTGCAGTACGGCGTCGACCGCTTCGCGGACGACCTCGCCGCCGCCGGGGGAGCGGGCCTCATCACGCCCGACCTGATCCCCGACGAGGCGGCCGACTGGATCGCGGCATCCGAGCGCACCGGACTCGACCGGGTGTTCCTCGCGGCGCCCACGTCGACCGACGCGCGCATCGCGCAGGCCGTCGACGCGAGCCGCGGCTTCGTCTACGCCGTCTCGACGATGGGCATCACCGGCGCGCGCAGCGACGTCGACCAGGCGGCGCGCACGCTCGTGTCCCGGCTCGCCGACGCGGGTTCGCCCGCGAGCTGCGTCGGCCTCGGCATCTCCACGGCCGCCCAGGTCGCCGAGGTGCTCGAGTACGCCGACGGCGCGATCGTCGGCTCCGCGCTCGTGAAGGCACTCGCCGATGGCGGGGTCGGCGCGGCCGGCGAGCTGGCGGCGGAGCTCGCACGCGGCGCGCAGCCCGAGTGAAGTACGCTCTTGGAGGCCGCTGCGGCGGCCGCACCCCCTGACGAAAGGCAGTCGACGGCGTGATCGCTCCGTTCAGCATCCCGAGCCCGGACTACGCGTGGCAGGTCCTCGAGATCCCGATCTTCGGCTGGACCCTGAACATCCACATGTACGCGCTGTGCATCCTCCTCGGCATCGTCCTCGCCGTGATCATCACCGGCCGCCGGCTCACGAAGCGGGGCGCCGAGCCCGGCATCGTGCTCGACATCGCCCTCTGGGCGGTGCCGCTGGGCATCATCGGCGCGCGGCTGTACCACGTGCTCACGCACCCCGACGACTACTTCTACGAGGGCGCCAACGTCTTCAACCCGTTCCAGCCGGGCGCGATCTGGAACATCTGGGAGGGCGGCAACGCCATCTACGGCGCGCTGATCGGCGGCGCCGTCGGCGTCTGGATCGGCTGCCGCTTCACCGGCATCCGGTTCTGGTCGTTCGCCGACGCGCTGGCCCCGGGCCTGCTCGTGGCCCAGGCCGTGGGCCGCCTCGGCAACTGGTTCAACCACGAGCTCTTCGGCCTGCCCACCGACCTGCCGTGGGGCCTCGAGATCGAGTCCGACAACGCCGCGTTCCCGGCGGGCCTCGCCGACGGCACGCTGTTCCACCCCACGTTCCTCTACGAGATCGTCTGGAACCTCGCGGGCGCCGCGCTCATCATCTTCCTCGAGCGTCGCATCAACCTGCGCTGGGGCAAGGCGTTCGCGCTCTACCTGATCTGGTACGGCACGGGCCGCGCGTTCTTCGAGGCGATCCGCGTCGACCCGAGCGAGATGTTCCTCGGCGTGCGCGTCAACGTGTGGGCGTCATGGGCCGCGGTCGTGTTCGGCATCGTCCTCTACCTCCTGCAGCGCCGCCGGCACACCGGCGACGAGCCGTCGCCGTACGTTCCCGGCCGTGAATGGAAGGGACCCGACGCTGAGGTAGACTCTGACGAAACCGAGTCCGACTCCGACTCTCTCGACGATGGCGTCGAGGGTGAGAACACCACGGGCGAGACCGCAGCCACAAGCTCGAGCCGGTCCACCACGCCGTAGCGTCCATCGCACGTTCTCCGACGCGACGCCGCACCATGCGTCGCGACATCCCTTCGAAGGGCCGACGACGTCCCCCGCTGTTATCTAGTTGATGAGGACGGTCCACGTGTCGCTCACTCCACCCTTCTCGAGGTTCGGTCTCGTTCCCGACGCGCAGGGCATGTACGACCCCGCCGCCGAGAAGGACGCCTGCGGCCTCGCGATGGTCGCGACGCTCCGCGGCACCGCGGGGCACGACATCATCACGGCCGCTCTCGACGCGCTGCGTCATCTCGAGCACCGCGGGGCGGTCGGCTCCGACGCCGGAACCGGAGATGGCGCCGGCATCATCACCCAGGTCCCCGACGCGTTCCTGCGCGCCGTAGCACCCTTCGCGCTCCCCGCCGCGGGCTCGTACGCGGTCGGCAACGCGTTCCTCCCCGTCGACCCCACCACGCGGTCGAGCGTCAAGCGCCGGCTCGCCGAGCTCGCGGCATCCGAGGGGCTCGAGGTCATCGGATGGCGCGAGGTCCCCGTTCGGCCCGAGGAGCTCGGCACCCTGGCCCGCGCCGCCATGCCCGTCGTGCAGCAGCTCTACGTGCAGTCCTCGGCGACGACCTCCGACGGCGACCGCCTCTCGGGCATCGCCCTCGACCGGCTCGCCTTCCGCCTGCGCAAGCGCGCCGAGCGCGAGATCGAGCTCTACTTCGCGTCGCTGTCGTGCCGCACGCTCGTCTACAAGGGCATGGTCACGACCCTCCAGCTCGAGCCGTTCTACCCCGACCTCTCCGACGAGCGGTTCGCGTCGAAGCTCGCGCTCGTGCACTCGCGCTACTCGACGAACACGTTCCCGTCGTGGCCCCTCGCGCAGCCGTTCCGCATGATCGCGCACAACGGCGAGATCAACACGATCCAGGGCAACCGCAACTGGATGCGGGCCCGCCAGTCGCAGCTCGAGTCGGAGATGCTCGGCGACCTCGACCCGATCCTGCCCATCGTCACGCCGGGTGCGAGCGACTCGGCCTCGTTCGACGAGGTCGTGGAGCTGCTCACGCTCGCGGGCCGCAGCCTCCCGCACGCCGTCATGATGATGGTGCCCGAGGCGTGGGAGAACCAGACCGAGATCGACCCGGCCCGCCGGGAGTTCTACGAGTACCACTCGATGCTCATGGAGCCGTGGGACGGCCCCGCCGCGATCGTCTTCACCGACGGCACGCTCGTCGGTGCGACGCTCGACCGCAACGGCCTGCGCCCCGGCCGGTACATCGTCACCGACGACGGCCTCGTCGTGCTCGCGAGCGAGATCGGCGTGCTCGACATCGACCAGTCGCGGATCGTGCGCAAGGGCCGTCTGCAGCCGGGGCGCATGTTCCTCGTCGACACCGAGGCCGGTCGCCTCATCGAGGACGACGAGATCAAGGCCGAGCTCGCGGCATCCGAGCCGTGGGGGAAGTGGCTCGACGCCGGTCGCATCCGCCTCGCCGAGCTGCCAGAGCGCGAGCACATCGTGCACCCGCCGGCGTCGGTGAACCGCCGCCAGAAGACCTTCGGCTACACGGAGGAGGAGGTGAAGATCCTCCTCACGCCCATGGCGCGCACCGGCCAGGAGCCGCTCGGCGCGATGGGATCCGACACTCCGATCGCGGTGCTCTCCAAGCGGCCGCGCCTGCTCTTCGACTACTTCACGCAGCAGTTCGCGCAGGTCACGAACCCGCCGCTGGACTCGATCCGGGAGGCCGTCGTCACGTCGCTCGGCTCGTCGCTCGGCCCAGAGCGCAACCTGCTCGACGCCGGGCCCGAGCACGCGCGCCAGGTCGTGCTCGACTTCCCGGTCATCGACAACGACGAGCTCGCGAAGATCGTGCACATCGACCCGCGCATCGGCTCGCGCACCACCAAGACGCTGAAGGGCCTCTACCGCGTCGACGATGGCCCCGAGGCGATGCGCGCGCGCCTCGACGAGCTCTGCGACGAGGTCGACGAGGCCATCGAGGAGGGCGCGTCGTTCATCGTCCTGAGCGACCGCGACTCCACCAAGGACCTCGCGCCGATCCCGTCGCTGCTCATGCTCTCCGCCGTGCACCACCACCTCATCCGGTCGCAGACCCGCATGAAGGTCGGCCTCGTCGTCGAGGCCGGCGACGTGCGCGAGGTGCACCACATCGCGCTGCTCGTGGGCTTCGGGGCATCCGCCGTGAACCCGTACCTCGCGATGGAGACCTGCGAGGACCTGGTGCGCTCCGGCGTCATCACGGGCGTCACGCCCGAGCAGGCGGTGCACAACGTGATCAAGGCGCTCGGAAAGGGCGTGCTGAAGATCATGTCGAAGATGGGCATCTCGACCATCTCGTCGTACGCGGGCGCCCAGGCGTTCGAGGCCGTCGGCCTCTCGCAGGAGTTCATCGACGAGTACTTCACGGGCACCACCTCGAAGCTCGGCGGCGTCGGCATCGACGTGATCGCGGCAGAGAACGTGCACCGCCACCGCGTCGCCTACCCCGAGGACGTCGCCGTGCGCGCGCACGAGCGCCTCGCGACGGGCGGCGAGTACCAGTGGCGCCGCGACGGATCGCCGCACCTGTTCAACCCCGAGACGGTGTTCCGCCTGCAGCACGCGACGCGGAACCGCCGCTACGACGTGTTCCGCGAGTACACCTCGCTCGTCGATTCCCAGGCCGAGGACCTGATGACGCTGCGCGGGATGTTCGCGCTCCGCACGGGCTCGCGCGCGCCGGTGCCGATCGACGAGGTCGAGCCGATCGAGTCGATCCTGAAGCGGTTCTCCACCGGCGCGATGAGCTACGGCTCCATCTCGAAGGAGGCGCACGAGACCCTCGCGATCGCCATGAACCGGATCGGTGCGAAGTCGAACACGGGCGAGGGCGGCGAGGACCTCGATCGCCTGCTCGACCCCGAGCGCCGCAGCGCGATCAAGCAGGTCGCCTCGGGCCGCTTCGGCGTCACGAGCATGTACCTCACGCACGCCGACGACATCCAGATCAAGCTGGCCCAGGGCGCGAAGCCGGGCGAGGGCGGCCAGCTGCCGCCGACGAAGGTGTACCCGTGGGTCGCCCGCACCCGCCACGCGACCGCCGGCGTCGGGCTCATCTCGCCGCCGCCGCACCACGACATCTACTCCATCGAAGACCTCAAGCAGCTCATCTTCGACCTGAAGCGCGCGAACCCCAAGGCGCGCGTGCACGTGAAGCTCGTGAGCCAGTCGGGCATCGGCGCGGTCGCGGCGGGCACGGCGAAGGCCCTCGCCGACGTGATCCTCGTCTCGGGGCACGACGGCGGCACCGGCGCGAGCCCGCTCAACTCGCTGAAGCACGCCGGCACGCCGTGGGAGCTCGGGCTCGCCGAGACGCAGCAGACGCTCATGCTGAACGGCATGCGCGACCGCGTCGTGGTGCAGGTCGACGGACAGCTGAAGTCCGGCCGCGACGTCATCGTCGGCGCCCTGCTCGGCGCCGAGGAGTTCGGCTTCGCCACCGCGCCGCTCGTGGTCGAGGGATGCGTCATGATGCGGGTCTGCCACCTCGACACCTGCCCGGTCGGCGTCGCCACGCAGAACCCCGAGCTGCGCAAGCGCTTCAGCGGCAAGCCCGAGTTCGTGGTCAACTTCTTCGAGTTCATCGCGCAGGAGGTGCGCGAGTACCTCGCCGAGCTCGGCTACCGCTCGCTCGACGAGGTCATCGGCCGGCGCGACCTGCTCGACGTCGACCGCGCGGTCGAGCACTGGAAGGCGTCGGGCCTCGACCTCACGCCAGTGCTCGTCGGCCCCGACTTCTCGGAGTCCGAGCCGCGCCGCAACCTCCGCCAGCAGGACCACGAGCTCGACGAGCACTTCGACAACGAGCTCATCCGCCGCGGTGCGATCGTGCTCGAGCAGGGCGGCAGCGTCGAGATCACGCTGCCGATCCGCAACACCGAGCGCGCCGTCGGCACCATGCTCGGCCACGAGGTCACGGTCCGCCACGGCGAGCACGGCCTCCCGGCGGGCTCGATCGACGTGACGCTGACCGGCTCGGCGGGCCAGTCGCTCGGCGCTTTCCTCCCCAGCGGCATCATGCTGCGCCTCGAGGGCGACTCGAACGACTACGTCGGCAAGGGGCTCTCGGGCGGCCAGCTCGTGCTGCGCCCGTCGCGTGACAGCGGCTTCGTCGCGGAGCGCAACGTGATCGCTGGAAACGTGATCGGCTACGGCGCGACGCGTGGCAGCATGTTCATCCGCGGCATCGTCGGCGAGCGGTTCCTCGTGCGCAACTCGGGTGCGACCGCCGTGGTCGAGGGCGTGGGCGACCACGCGCTCGAGTACATGACGGGCGGCCTGGCGCTCATCCTCGGCGACACCGGCCGCAACCTCGGCGCGGGCATGTCGGGCGGCACCGCCTACGTGCTCGGCCTGCGCGAGGGCCGCGTGAACCGCGAGGCGCTGAGCTCGGGCGAGCTCGAGCTGCTGCCGCTCGGCAGCGCCGACATCGAGATCGTGCGCGACCTGCTCGAGCAGCACCTCGAGCAGACCGACTCCGCGGTCGCCGCGCAGCTGCTCGCGGAGGGCGACGTCGCGTTCGACCGCTTCACGAAGGTGCTGCCGCGCGACTACGCGGCGGTGCTCCGGACCCGCCAGAGCGCGGTCGACGAGGGCCTCGACCCCGACGGCGACGTGGTGTGGACGCGAATCCTGGAGGTGACGGGTGGCTGAGACGACCGAGGTGTGGACGCGAGCCGTGCCTATGAACCGCTTGGAGGTGACGGGTGGCTGAGACGACCGAGGTGCGGACTCGCACCGTGCCCACGAACCGCTTGGAGGTGACGGGTGGCTGACCCGAAGGGCTTTCTGAAGGTCACCGAGCGGGAGCTGCCGAAGCGGCGCCCCGTGCCGGTGCGCATCATGGACTGGAAAGAGGTCTACGAGCAGGGCGACCCCGCCCAGCTCCGACGCCAGGCCGGTCGCTGCATGGACTGCGGCATCCCGTTCTGCCACCAGGGCTGCCCGCTCGGCAACCTGATCCCCGAGTGGAACGACCTGATGTGGCGCGGCGAGGGCCGCGCCGCGATCGAGCGCCTGCACGCGACGAACAACTTCCCCGAGTTCACCGGCCGCCTCTGCCCGGCGCCGTGCGAGTCGGCGTGCGTGCTCGGCATCAACCAGCCCGCCGTCACCATCAAGCAGGTCGAGGTGTCGATCATCGACCAGGCGTTCGGCAACGGCTGGGTGCAGCCGCAGCCGCCTGGGCGCCTCACCGGCAAGACCGTGGCCGTGGTCGGCTCGGGTCCCGCGGGGCTCGCCGCCGCGCAGCAGCTGACGCGCGCCGGTCACACGGTCGCGGTGTTCGAGCGCGACGACCGGATCGGCGGCCTGCTGCGTTACGGCATCCCCGACTTCAAGATGGAGAAGAAGCACCTCGACCTGCGCCTCGCGCAGATGACCGCAGAGGGCACCCGCTTCCGCGCGGGCGTGAACATCGGTGTCGACATCACGTGGGAGCAGCTCCGCGAGCGGTACGACGCCGTCGTGGTCGCCACGGGCGCGCTCGTGCCCCGGGACCTGCCGATCCCCGGCCGCGACCTGCCGGGCGTGCACTTCGCCATGGAGTACCTCGTGCAGTCCAACCGCCACCTTGCCGGCGACGAGGTCTTCGACCAGATCACGGCGGAGGGCAAGCACGTCGTCGTCCTCGGCGGCGGCGACACCGGCGCCGACTGCATCGGCACCGCGCACCGCCAGGGCGCGCTCTCGGTGACGAACCTCGCGATCGGCAAGCAGCCGAGCCCGTCGCGTCCGTCGGAGCAGCCGTGGCCGATGCACCCGACGCTGTTCGAGGTGCAGAGCGCGCACGAGGAGGGCGGCGTGCGCCAGTACCTCGCCTCGACGGTCGAGTTCCTCGCGAACGACGCCGGCGAGGTGCGCGCCATCCGCGTCGCCGAGACCGAGTACCTCGACGGGCGCCGCGTGCCGAAGGCGGGCACCGAGCGCGAGATCCCCGCGGACCTCGTGCTCCTCGCGCTCGGCTTCACGGGCCCCGAGACCCGCGAGCTCGACGAGCAGCTGCAGCTGCCCGTCACCGACCGCGGCAACATCGCCCGTGACGCCGACTACAGCACGTCCCAGCCGGGCGTGTTCGTGGCCGGCGACGCCGGACGCGGCCAGTCCCTCATCGTGTGGGCCATCGCAGAGGGCCGCGCTGCGGCATCCGCCGTGGACCGGTACCTTGAAGGCGACACCGAGTTGCCGAGCCCGATCGCCGCGCACGCCCGCGCCTTCGCGATCTAGCCCACGCGGAGCGCCGTCGGCGCGACGCACGACCCACGACCACGAACCCAGCGCCTCGGCGCGGAACACGGGAGCACACACCAGATGAGACGAGCGAAGATCGTCGCCACCCTCGGGCCGGCGACGTCGAGCTATGAGCAGATCCGGGCGATCATCGATGCCGGCGTCGACGTCGCGCGCATGAACCTCAGCCACGGCACCTACGACGTGCACGAGGGGGTCTACCAGAACGTCCGGAAGGCGGCGAACGACTCCGGCCGCGCGGTCGCGGTGCTCATCGACCTCCAGGGCCCGAAGATCCGCCTCGGCAAGTTCGAGGACGGCCCCCACGAGCTCGCCGAGGGCGACATCTTCAAGATCACCACCGAGGAGATCCTCGGCACCAAGGAGATCGTCGGCACGACCTTCAAGGGCCTGCCCCAGGACGTGAAGCCCGGCGACCACCTGCTCATCGACGACGGCAAGGTGCGCGTCGAGGTCGTCGAGACCGACGGCACCGTCGTGACGACCAAGGTCGTCGTCGCCGGCCCGGTCTCGAACAACAAGGGCATCAACCTCCCCGGCGTCGCGGTCAACGTGCCCGCGCTCTCGGAGAAGGACGAGGCCGACCTGCGCTGGGGCCTCGAGCTCGGCGCCGACCTGATCGCCCTCTCGTTCGTGCGGAACGCCGCCGACGTCGAGCGCGTGCGCGAGATCATGGACGAGGTCGGCCGCCGCGTGCCGGTCATCGCGAAGATCGAGAAGCCGCAGGCCGTCGACGCGCTCGAGGAGATCGTCGAGGCGTTCGACGCGATCATGGTCGCCCGCGGCGACCTCGGCGTCGAGCTGCCGCTCGAGGCCGTGCCCATCGTGCAGAAGCGCGCCATCGAGATCTCCCGCCGCCTCGCGAAGCCCGTCATCGTGGCGACGCAGATGCTCGAGTCGATGATCCACAGCCCGGTGCCGACGCGCGCCGAGACCTCCGACGTCGCGAACGCCATCCTCGACGGCGCCGACGCGGTCATGCTGTCGGGCGAGACGAGCGTGGGCGAGTACCCGGTGATCACCGTCAAGACCATGGCGCGCATCGTCGAGTCGACCGAGCAGCACGGGCTCGAGCGCATCCCGCCGCTCGGCACCAAGCCGCGCACGCAGGCCGGCGCGATCACGCTCGCGGCCGTCGAGGTGGCCGACTTCGTCGAGGCCAAGTACCTCTGCGTCTTCACCGAGACGGGCGAGTCGGTGCGACGGATGACCCGCATCCGCTCGGTCATCCCGATCCTCGCGTTCACGCCCGACCCCGCCATCCGGCGCCGCATGGCGCTCAACTGGGGCGTCGAGTCGTTCGTCGTGGACCGCGTGACGCACACCGACCAGATGGTCGGCCAAGTCGACGAGGTGCTCGCGAAGACCGGCATGGCGGTCAACGGCGAGAAGGTCGTCATCATCTCGGGTTCGCCTCCCGGCATCCCCGGCACCACCAACGACGTGCGCGTGCACGTCGTGGGCGAGGTGCTCTAGCCCCATCCTGCGAACGGCCCGGTCGGATGACCGGGCCGTTCGTCGTGTCGCGGTCGCAGCGGCCAGGATGCCGTGGGGGGAATGCGGAGCGTGGGCGAGGCTGAGCCGTGATGGTGCCGGTGGTGGGGGTCGAACCCACACGCCCTCTCGGGCAAAGCATTTTGAGTGCTCCGCGTCTGCCATTCCGCCACACCGGCCAGAGGCCCCGCCCAGAATACCGTAGGCTTTCCTGCGTGACAGACAGCGAACAGACCCAGCCGGCGCCGCGCCGCGTGGTCGTGGCGGAGGACGAGTCCCTCATCCGCCTCGACATCGTCGAGATCCTCCGCGACAACGGCTACGAGGTCGTCGGAGAGGCCGGCGACGGTGAGACGGCGGTGGCACTCGCGACCGAGCTGCGCCCCGACCTCGTCATCATGGACGTGAAGATGCCCCAGCTCGACGGCATCTCGGCGGCCGAGCGACTCTCGAAGGGCCACATCGCCCCGGTCGTGCTCCTCACCGCGTTCAGCCAGAAGGAGCTCGTCGAGCGCGCGAGCGAAGCGGGCGCCCTCGCCTACGTCGTCAAGCCGTTCACCCCGAACGACCTGCTGCCGGCCATCGAGATCGCGCTCGCCCGGCACGCCCAGATCATCGCGCTCGAGGCCGAGGTCGGCGACCTCGTCGAGCGCTTCGAGACCCGCAAGCTCGTCGACCGCGCCAAGGGCCTGCTCAACGAGAAGATGGGCCTCACCGAGCCCGAGGCGTTCCGCTGGATCCAGAAGGCGTCGATGGACCGTCGCCTCACCATGAAGGACGTCTCCCAGGCCATCATCGAGCAGCTCGCCCCCAAGAAGTAGGGCTCCAGAGCCCGAGCATCGGATGCCGCGACGACCCGTTCGTCGCGGCATCCGTCGTCTCCGCGGGCAGCCGCGGCCGCGGCATCCGTCACCCGTCGCCGGCGGCCGATCGGTGTCGTCGGTCGCTTGTAGTCTTGGTGGGTGCCGGACGCAGACAAGCCCACCCTCCTCGTGATCGACGGCCATTCGCTGGCCTTCCGCGCCTTCTACGCCCTCCCCGTCGACAGCTTCTCGACGCGCGACGGACAGCACACGAACGCCATCCACGGCTTCCTGTCGATGCTGCTCCTGCTGCTGCAGAACGAGAAGCCGACGCACCTGGCGGTCGCGTTCGACATGTCCCGCCAGTCGTTCCGCACGCGCGAGTACGCGGAGTACAAGGGCAACCGCGGCGAGACGCCGGTCGAGTTCCGGGGGCAGGTACCGCTCCTCCAAGACGCACTGCGCGCCATGGGCGTGCGCACGCTCGAGAAGGAGGACTTCGAGGCCGACGACATCCTCGCCACGCTCGCGGCGCGGGCCGTCGCCGAGGGGTATCGCGTGCTGCTCGTGTCGGGCGACCGCGACACCATCCAACTCGTCAACGACGACGTCACGCTCCTCTACCCCAACACGCAGGGGGTCTCGCAGCTCAAGCGCTACGACACCGACGCGGTCGTCGAGCGCTACGGCATCCGCCCCGAGCAGTACCCCGACGTGGCCGCGCTCGTCGGCGAGACGAGCGACAACCTGCCTGGCATCCCCAAGGTCGGTGAGAAGACCGCGGTGAAGTGGCTCGGCCTCTACGGCGACCTCGACGGCATCCTCGAGCACGCCGACGAGATCAAGGGCGTCGTCGGGCAGAACCTGCGCGACGGGCGCGAGAACGCGATGCGCAACCGCAAGCTCAACCAGCTCGTGCGCGACGTCGAGCTCGACGTCGAGATCGCCGAGCTCGAGTCCCGGCCGATCGACCTCGAGTCCGTCCGTCCCATCTTCGAGCGGCTCGAGTTCCGCACGCTCATGGAGCGCGTGACGAAGCTCGTCACGGGCGAGGCCAACGGCGGGGGCGGCGCGGCCGCGGCATCCGCGCCCGCCCAGGCCGAAGTCGTCGAGACCGGCCCCGCGCCCACGGCGCCCACCCCGCAGCGACTCGTCGGCGACGAGCTCGCGGCCTGGCTGGAGCACGCGGCGGCCGCCGAGCCGGCCGGGCTCGGCCTCAGCCTCGAAGTCGTCGACGGGCGCGTGATCGGCGCCGGCATCGCGACGACCGACGAGTCGGTGCACCTCGCGTGGCGGGAGGGCGCGCCCGAGACGGCGCCGTTCGAGGCGTGGCTCGCGAGCGACGCGCCGAAGATCCTCACCGACGCGAAGCCGCAGCTGAAGGCGCTCACGCGGTCGGGTCTGGCGATCGACGGGCTCGTGCTCGACACGCTCCTCGCCGGATGGCTCGTGCGGCCGATCCTGCAGGAGAAGACGCTCGCCGACCTCGTGGCGCAGCACCTCGGTGAGACCGTGCCGCAGGCCGACCCGGCGATGCTCGTCCCCGAGGAGGGCAGCGATTCCGGCGCACCCGAATACGCCTGGTACACGCTCCGCCTCGCGCCCGTCGTGCTCCGCGCCCTCTCCGACGAGTCGCGACGCCTGCTCGCCGAGATCGAGATGCCGCTCGTGCACGTGCTCGCCGCCATGGAGCTCCGCGGCGTCACCGTCGACCACGGTGAGCTCGCCACGCTCTCCGGCGAGCTCGGTGCGCGCGCCGCGGCGCTGGCGGAGGCGGCCTACGCCGAGATCGGCCGCGAGATCAACCTCGGCTCGCCGAAGCAGCTCCAAGAGGTGCTCTTCGACCAGCTCGGCATGCCCAAGACCCGGGCGACGAAGACCGGCTACACCACCGACGCGAACGCGCTGGCCGACCTCCAGGAGTCGAACCCGCACCCGTTCCTCGGCTACCTGCTCGAGCACCGCGACGTCACGAAGCTCCGCCAGATCATCGAGTCCCTCGACAAGGCGATCGGCGCCGACGGGCGCATCCACACGACGTACGGCCAGATCGGCGCGGCCACCGGGCGCATGTCGTCGAACGACCCCAACCTGCAGAACATCCCCATCCGCACCGAAGACGGGCGTCGCATCCGCGAGGCGTTCCGCCACGGTCCCGAGTACGCCGAGCTGCTCACGGCCGACTACTCGCAGATCGAGATGCGCATCATGGCGCACCTCTCGGGCGACCCCGGGCTCATCGAGGCGTTCAACGCCGGAGAAGACCTCCACCGCTTCGTCGGCGCGAGGGTCTTCTCGGTCGACCCGGCCGACGTCACCAACCTGATGCGCACGAAGGTCAAGGCGATGTCCTACGGGCTGGCCTACGGGCTCAGCGCGTTCGGCCTCTCCAAGCAGCTCCGCATCGAGCGCGCGGAGGCCCAGCAGCTCATGCGCGAGTACTTCGAGCGCTTCGGCGCCGTGCGCGACTACCTGCGCGGCGTGGTCGAGCAGGCACGCATCGACGGCTACACCGAGACGATCTTCGGCCGCCGGCGCCCGTTTCCCGACCTGTCCAGCCCCAACCGCGTGCTCCGCGAGAACGCCGAGCGCGCCGCGCTCAACTCGCCGATCCAGGGGTCGGCCGCCGACATCATCAAGATCGCGATGTCGCGCGTCGAGGCCGACATCGCCGCCCGCGGGCTCGGGAGCCGCATGCTGATGCAGGTGCACGACGAGCTCATCTTCGAGGTGGCGGACGGCGAATCCGACCTTCTCGAGGAGATCGTCCGCGGCCGCATGGCGAGTGCGGCCGACCTCCTCGTGCCACTCGACGTGCAGATCGGGCGGGGCGCGAACTGGGACGACGCGGCTCACTGAGCCGGCAGGCACGGATGCCGCGCGCCGACGCATGCGGCACGCGGCATCCTTCGCGGGGTGGCGGCCGCCGCGTGCTCGCCGACGCCGTTCGGGCCCGTCGTCAGGGCGTCCGCTGCGCGTCGGCGGGGTGCCCTAGGCTCGCTCCATGGCATCGAGTGAGCGCACCCCGTCCGACGTCGACCGCATCGCCGAAGGGTGGGTCGACACCCTCGTCGAGCTGAACCCCGCCGTCGGCACGTACATCGGCCGATCCTCGGCCGACGACCGGCTCGCCGACTACTCGCCCGAGGGCCACGAGCGGGTCGTCGACGAGACGCGCCGGGCGCTGGCTGCGCTGCGCGCCGCCGACCCGGTCGACGACGTCGATCGCATCACGGTCGCCGACCTCGGCAGCGAGCTCGCCCTCGACCTCGAGAGCCACGAGGCGAAGCTCCACCTGCGCGACCTCAACGTGATCGCGAGCCCAGCGCAGGAGATCCGCGAGGTGTTCGACATCATGGCCACCGACTCGCGCGACGACTGGGAGCGCATCGCGTCCCGGCTCGGCGAGGTGCCGCGCGCGATCGACGGGTACGTCGCCACCCTCCGGTCGGGCATGGGCGAGGGCGTCGTCCCCGCCGTGCGGCAGGTGCGCGAGGTCGCCGCGCAGGCGCGGCGCATCGCGAAGGCCGACGGGTTCTTCGCGACCTTCGCCGAGCACGCCAAGGCCGGTGACGAGGAGCTCGCCGAGCCGCTGCGCCGCGAGCTCGAGCGCGGGGCGGCCGAGGCGGCGACCGCCTACGGTGCACTCGCCGACTTCCTCGAGGGTGAGCTCGCTCCCGTGGCCGGCGAACGCGACGCGGTCGGGCGCGAGCTGTACGCGCTCCAGTCGCGCCGGTTCCTCGGCGCGGTCATCGACCTCGACGAGACCTACGAGTGGGGCATCGAGGAGCTCGCCCGCATGGTCGCCGAGCAGGAGTCCATCGCTCGCGAGATCAAGCCCGGGGCATCCGTCGCCGAGGCGATCGCGCACCTCGACGGCGACCCGGCGCGCAAGCTGCACGGCACCGACGCGCTGCAGCGGTGGATGCAGGAGACGAGCGATCGCGCCGTCGCCGAGCTCGGCGCGACGCAGTTCGACATCCCCGCCGAGATCCGCACGCTCGAGTGCCTCATCGCGCCGACGCAGGAGGGCGGCATCTACTACACGGGCCCGAGCGACGACTTCAGCAGGCCGGGCCGCATGTGGTGGTCGGTGCCCGAGGGCGTGACCGAGTTCGACACCTGGCGCGAGCTCACCACGGTGTACCACGAGGGCGTTCCGGGCCACCACCTGCAGATCGGGCAGGCGGTCGTCAATCGCGGCAAGCTCAACACGTGGCGGCGCCAGCTGGCCGGCACGTCGGGCCACGCCGAGGGCTGGGCGCTCTACGCCGAGCGGCTCATGGAGGGGCTCGGCTACCTCGACGATCCCGCCGACCGGCTCGGCATGCTCGACGGGCAGCGCATGCGCGCCGCGCGCGTCGTGCTCGACATCGGCGTGCACCTCGGCAAGCCGCGTCCCGACGGCGAGGGCCCGTGGAACGGGGCGTACGCACTCGAATTCCTGTCGCAGAACGTGAACATGAACGAGGGCTTCGTGCGGTTCGAGGTGAACCGCTACCTCGGCTGGCCGGGGCAGGCTCCCTCCTACAAGGTGGGCCAGCGCATCTGGGAGCAGCTGCGCGACGAGGTCGCGCGCAGCGAGGGCGACGCCTTCGACATCCGCGAGTTCCACCGCCGCGCGCTCGACCTCGGCGGCGTCGGGCTCGACACGCTGCGCGGAGCGCTGCTGGGCTGAGGGTCGCGTGGGTCGCCGACCCAGGTGACGAGCCCTGCGCCGGCACGTGGTCGGCGCAGGGCTCACACCCGGAGCGTTGCGTCGCACGGGTGCCCGAGAAGGCCGCCCATGTCCGGTTGCCGACGGCCTCCGCCGTCGGTTAGGATGGAGCGTCACGCGTGTGACATCCCTGTCCGCATGCCCGCCGCGGAAATCATAAACGCTCTACTTCGCGACGGGCTCGATTCTGTCCTTTACGGAGCATTCACTACATGACAACCGCAACGACCAAGGCGCCCAAGCAGGTCGCGATCAACGACATCGGATCTGCTGACGATTTCCTCGCCGCGGTCGAGAAGACTCTGAAGTTCTTCAACGACGGCGACCTCATCGAGGGTACCGTCGTGAAGATCGACCGCGACGAGGTCCTCCTCGACGTCGGCTACAAGACCGAGGGTGTGATCCCCTCCCGCGAGCTTTCCATCAAGCACGATGTCGACCCCAGCGAGGTCGTCGGCGTCGGCGACACCGTCGAGGCTCTTGTTCTCCAGAAGGAGGACAAGGAAGGCCGACTCATCCTGTCGAAGAAGCGCGCCCAGTACGAGCGCGCCTGGGGCGACGTGGAGAAGATCAAGGAAGCCGACGGCGTCGTGACCGGCCAGGTCATCGAGGTCGTCAAGGGCGGCCTGATCGTCGACATCGGCCTCCGCGGCTTCCTCCCGGCCTCGCTCATCGAGCTCCGCCGCGTCCGCGACCTCACGCCGTACCTCGGCCAGGAGATCGAGGCGAAGATCCTCGAGCTCGACAAGAACCGCAACAACGTCGTGCTCTCGCGCCGCGCGCTGCTCGAGCAGACGCAGTCCGAGTCGCGCTCCACGTTCCTCGCGAACCTCCACCCGGGCCAGATCCGCAAGGGCGTCATCTCGTCGATCGTCAACTTCGGTGCGTTCGTCGACCTCGGCGGCGTGGACGGACTCGTGCACGTCTCCGAGCTGTCGTGGAAGCACATCGAGCACGCCAGCGAGGTCGTCGAGGTCGGCCAGGAGGTCACCGTCGAGGTGCTCTCCGTCGAGCTCGACCGCGAGCGGGTCTCCCTGTCGCTCAAGGCGACGCAGGAGGACCCGTGGCAGGTCTTCGCCCGCACGCACGCGATCGGCCAGGTCACCCCGGGCAAGGTCACGAAGCTCGTCCCGTTCGGCGCGTTCGTCCGCGTCGCCGACGGCATCGAGGGCCTCGTGCACATCTCGGAGCTGTCGGGTCGTCACGTCGAGCTGGCCGAGCAGGTCGTGTCGGTCGGCGAGGAGGTCTTCGTCAAGGTCATCGACATCGACCTCGAGCGTCGCCGCATCTCGCTCTCGCTCAAGCAGGCCAACGAGGGCGTCGACCCCGAGGGCACCGAGTTCGACCCGGCGCTCTACGGCATGCTCACCGAGTACGACGAGCAGGGCAACTACAAGTACCCCGAGGGCTTCGACCCCGAGACGAACGAGTGGCGCGAGGGCTTCGAGGCCCAGCGCGAGAAGTGGGAGCAGGACTACGCTGCGGCCCAGGCTCGTTGGGAGGCGCACAAGAAGCAGGTCGCCCAGGCGAACGCTGCCGCTGCCGCCGACGACTCGTTCTCGGGCTCGGCGTCGTACTCGAGCGACTCGGCGGCGTCCGGCACCCTCGCCGACGACGCGTCGCTCGCTGCGCTGCGCGAGAAGCTCTCGAGCAACAACTAGTCGCACGCGACGAACGGAAGGCCGGTCCCCTCGGGGGCCGGCCTTCCGGCGTCCCACGGGCAGCCGTGCCGGCTCGGTCGCCTCGGCGGTCGCCCGATCAGCCGGTGACGGGCGGCGGTGGCAGCGCCGCCGCCGCCCGGTCGCGCCGCAGTCGGCGCCGTCGCACGAGCCACACGACGAGTGCGGCCATCACGACGATGCCCAGCAGCACGAGCACGGGCGCGAGGATGGCGGCGAACGCGAGCGTGAAGCTGCCCGCGTCCTCCGCGGCGCTCGCGACGGGCGCGCCGACGCCGGCCGTCGAGGCGTTCACGATCGGTCGCGCGGCCGCTTTCGCAAGGTGCACGCCCAGCGCGAGCACGATGCCGATGGCGATCGGCACCCACTGCTGCGAGGCGAAGAAGGCCTCGGGATCGGTGACCGCGACGGTCGTCGCGCCGACGCCCGAGCCGAACGCGATGCCGCCGGCCGTCGGGCGGACGAATGTCTGCACCACGTCGTTGATCGAATCGAGCCCGGGCACCTTGTCGGCGACGAACTCGAACACGAGCAGCACCACGAGGATGAGGAGCACCCACTCGTTCGCGAGCCACGCCCATGCAGCCGGGAGCTCGACCAGTCCCGTGAAGCGGTCGAGGGCGCCGAGCACGACGAGCGGGATCCACGCATTGAGCCCGGCCGCGAGCGCGAGGCCCGTGCCGGTCAGCAGCTCGAGCATCCGCACCCCCTCGGCCGCGCGGCCCGCCGACCCGGCGTCGCCGTCGGGTCGAGTGTCGCACGGATAGAGTGGTGAGCGTGTATCTGATCGGTCTCACGGGCGGAATCGCCTCCGGCAAGTCCACGGTCGCCAGGCGCCTCGTCGAGCACGGGGCGGTGCACATCGACGCCGACGACCTCGCACGACGCGTCGTCGAGCCCGGCAAGCCCGCGTTCGACTCGATCGTCGCCGAGTTCGGCGAGGGCGTGGTGGGGCACGACGGCCGGCTCGACCGTCCGAAGCTCGGCGAGCTCGTGTTCGCCGACGACGCCGCGCGCACGCGGCTCAACGCGATCGTGCACCCGGCCGTCCGCGAGCTGTCGCGCAAGCTCATCGAGCGCGCGGAGGCCGAGGACCCCGACGCCGTGGTGGTCTACGACGTGCCGCTGCTCGTCGAGGCATCCGTCGACCACCCCTTCGACCTCATCGTCGTGACGAACGCGCCGCGACGCACGCAGGTCGAGCGCCTGGTGCAGGAGCGCGGATACGACCCGATCCACGCCGAGGCGCGCGTGGACGCGCAGGTGGACAACACGGCCCGGCTCTCGATCGCCGACGTCGTGATCGACACCGACGGCTCGATGGCGCACACCATGAGCCAGACCGACGCGCTCTGGCAGCGCATCCGCCAGGAGCGCGCGCGGGCGTAGGGGGCTCGTCGAGCGGATGCCGCGGCTCGCACCTGCTCGCGTTCGCCCTCGGCGCACGCCGGCCGGAGTGTCGGCGGGCGATCCTAGACTTGAACGCATGCAGGCCACGCGTTCCGTCCGTCCGTTCGAGGTCGTGAGCGAGTACCAGCCGAGCGGCGACCAGCCCACGGCGATCGCCGACCTCGCCGCCCGCATCAACGCCGGTGAGACCGACGTGGTGCTGCTCGGCGCCACCGGCACCGGCAAGTCCGCGACGACCGCCTGGCTCATCGAGCAGGTGCAGCGGCCCACGCTCGTGCTCGCGCACAACAAGACGCTCGCGGCCCAGCTGGCCACCGAGTTCCGCGAGCTGATGCCGAACAACGCGGTGGAGTACTTCGTCTCCTACTACGACTACTACCAGCCAGAGGCCTACGTGCCGCAGACCGACACCTTCATCGAGAAGGACTCGTCGATCAACGCCGAGGTCGAGCGGCTGCGGCACTCCACCACGAACTCGCTGCTCAGTCGGCGCGACGTCGTGGTCGTCTCGACGGTGTCGTGCATCTACGGCCTCGGCACGCCCGAGGAGTACCTCAACGCGATGATGCCGCTCCAGGTGGGTCAGCGCGTCGACCGCGACTGGCTCATCCGCAAGTTCGTGTCCATGCAGTACCAGCGCAACGACCTCGCGTTCTCGCGCGGCACGTTCCGCGTGCGCGGCGACACGATCGAGATCATCCCGGTCTACGAGGAGCTGGCCATCCGCATCGAGATGTTCGGCGACGAGATCGAGGCGCTCTACAGCCTGCACCCGCTCACCGGGCAGGTCGTGGCGAAGCTCGATGCCGTCCCGGTGTTCCCGGGCTCGCACTACGTCGCGAGCACCGACGTGATGCAGCGGGCGATCGGCACGATCCGCGACGAGCTCGACGAGCGCCTCGCCGAGCTCGAGCGCGAGGGCAAGTTGCTCGAGGCGCAGCGCCTGCGAATGCGCACCACGTTCGACCTCGAGATGATGGAGCAGATCGGGTTCTGCTCGGGCATCGAGAACTACTCACGGCACATCGACGGCCGCGCGCCGGGGGAGGCGCCGCATTGCCTCCTCGACTACTTCGCCGACGACTTCCTCGTCGTCATCGACGAGTCGCACGTCACCGTGCCGCAGATCGGGTCGATGTACGAGGGCGACTCCTCGCGCAAGCGCACGCTGGTCGAGCACGGGTTCCGGCTGCCGAGCGCCATCGACAACCGACCGCTCAAGTGGGACGAGTTCAAGGCGCGCGTCGGTCAGACCGTATACCTCTCGGCGACCCCGGGCCGCTACGAGATGGGCGTCGCCGACGGCGTCGTCGAGCAGATCATCCGCCCGACCGGCCTCGTCGACCCGCAGATCGTGGTGAAGCCGTCGAAGGGCCAGATCGACGACCTGCTCGAGGAGATCCGCGTCCGCGCCGAACGCGACGAGCGCGTGCTCGTCACGACGCTCACCAAGCGCATGGCAGAGGAGCTCACCGACTTCCTCACCGAGGCAGGCGTGCGCGTGCGCTACCTGCACTCCGACGTCGACACGCTCCGCCGCGTCGAGCTGCTCACCGAGCTGCGCGCCGGCGTCTACGACGTGCTGGTCGGCATCAACCTGCTCCGCGAGGGCCTCGACCTGCCCGAGGTCTCGCTCGTGGCGATCCTCGACGCCGACAAGGAGGGCTTCCTGCGCTCGTCGACCTCGCTCGTCCAGACCATCGGCCGGGCCGCGCGCAACGTGTCGGGCGAGGTGCACATGTACGCCGATGTGCTCACCGAGTCGATGGCGGCGGCGATCGACGAGACGACGCGTCGCCGCGAGAAGCAGCTCGAGTACAACCGCGCGAACGGCATCGACCCGCAGCCGCTGCGCAAGCGCATCGCCGACATCACGGCGGTGCTCGCGCGCGAGGAGGCCGACACCGCGGAGCTGCTCGCCGGCCGCGAGGGGCGCACCAAGGCCCCCGTGCCGAACCTCCGCCGCGAGGGCATCGCCGCCGAGGGCGCGAACGACCTCGAAGACCTGATCCGCGACCTCAACGACCAGATGCTCGAGGCCGCAGGAGAGCTGAAGTTCGAGCTCGCGGCGCGGTTGCGCGACGAGGTCTCCGAGCTCAAGCGGGAGCTGCGGCAGATGGAGAAGGCCGGACACCTGACGTAGGCGGGGGAGTCCCGTCGATCACGAGAATCGAACGTATGTTCGCTGAGAGCACGTGCCGCGGCGGACTCGGTGTCGGTGGCGCTCTCTAGACTCGGAGGGTGCCAGTTTCACGTCTCGATGCCCACTCGCGCCTGAGTGTCCGCGGCGCCCGCGTGCACAACCTGCAGAACGTCGACGTCGAGATCCCGCGCGACGCGATGGTCGTGTTCACAGGCCTCTCGGGCTCGGGCAAGTCCTCGCTCGCATTCGACACGATCTTCGCCGAGGGCCAGCGTCGCTACGTCGAGTCGCTCTCCGCCTACGCCCGCCAGTTCCTCGGCCAGGTCGACCGTCCCGACGTCGACTTCATCGAGGGGCTGAGCCCGGCGGTCTCGATCGACCAGAAGTCGACGAACCGCAACCCGCGCTCGACGGTCGGCACCATCACCGAGATCTACGACTACATGCGCCTCCTCTGGGCGCGCATCGGCGTGCCGCACTGTCCGGTGTGCGGCGAGAAGATCCAGCGGCAGACCGTGCAGCAGATCGCCGACCAGCTCATGGAGCTGCCCGAGGGTACGCGCTACCAAGTGCTCAGCCCGGTGGTGTCGCAGAAGAAGGGCGAATTCGTCGACCTGTTCCGCGAGCTCGCGGCGGGCGGCTACTCACGTGCCGTCGTCGACGGCGAGGTCATCCGACTCGACGAGCCGCCGGTGCTGAAGAAGCAGGTCAAGCACGACATCTCCGTGGTGATCGACCGCCTCGTCGCCGGACCCGAGCTCCTCGGCCGCCTCACCGACTCGCTCGAGACGGCCCTGCGACTCACCGACGGGCTCGTGCAGGTCAACTTCGTCGACGAGACCGGGCCCGACGCGTGGACGACGTTCTCCGAGAAGCTCTCGTGCCCCAACCAGCACCCGATCCAGCTCACCGAGATCGAGCCGCGCACCTTCTCGTTCAACGCGCCGTTCGGCGCCTGCCCCGAGTGCTCCGGCCTCGGCACGCGCATGTCGGTCGACGAGGCGCTGCTGCTGGGCGACACGAGCCTCAGCATCGCCGAGGGCGTCATCCTGCCGTGGACCTCGCAGGGCAAGAGCCTCTACAACTACTACGAGAAGCTGCTCGACGGGCTGGCCCGCGACCTCGGCTTCTCGCTCGACACGCCGTGGGAGGAGCTCCCGGCCGATGCACGCGGCGCCGTGCTGCGGGGCGACAACTTCGAGGTCAAGGTGCGCTGGCGCAACCGCTACGGCCGCGAGATGAGCTACACCTCGGGGTTCGAGGGCGTCGTGCCCTACATCGAGCGGCAGTACCTCCAGGCCGAGACCGACGTGCAGCGAGCGCGCTGGGCCGAGTACCTCCGCGAGGTGCCGTGCCCCGTGTGCGACGGCAAGCGCCTCAAGCCCGAGGTGCTCTCGGTGCTCATCCACGAGCACAGCATCGCCGACGTCGGGCTGCTCAGCCTCACCGACGCCCGCGCGTTCATGGACCGCCTGCACCTCACCGAGCGCGAGCAGGCCATCGGCGCGCAGGTGCTCCGCGAGATCAAGGTGCGGCTCGACTTCCTGATCCGGGTCGGGCTCAGCTACCTCGACCTCGCTCGGGCGGCCGGCACGCTCTCGGGCGGCGAGGCGCAGCGAATCCGGCTCGCGACGCAGATCGGGTCGGGCCTCACGGGCGTGCTCTACGTGCTCGACGAGCCGAGCATCGGTCTGCACCAGCGCGACAACCGCCGCCTCATCGACACGCTCGTCGCGCTGCGCGACCTCGGCAACACGCTGATCGTCGTCGAGCACGACGAGGACACGATCCGCACGGCCGACTGGATCGTCGACATCGGCCCGGGCGCCGGCGTGAACGGCGGCACGGTCGTGCACTCGGGCAGCTACGCCGACCTGCTCAAGAACTCCCGCTCGCTGACGGGCGACTACCTGTCGGGCCGCAAGGAGATCGCGATGCCGTCGCGGCGACGCGCGATCGATCCCGGGCGCATGATCTCGGTGCAGGGCGCCGAGGCCAACAACCTGCGCGGCGTCGACGTCGAGTTCCCGCTCGGCACGTTCACGGCGGTCACGGGCGTGAGCGGCTCGGGCAAGTCCTCGCTCGTCAACGACATCCTCTACCGCGTGCTCGCGAACCGGCTCAACGGCGCCCGCAAGGTGCCCGGCAAGCACCGCCGCGTCACGGGCATCGAGCAGCTCGACAAGGTGGTGCACGTCGACCAGGCGCCGATCGGCCGCACCCCGCGGTCGAACCCGGCGACCTACACGGGTGTGTTCGACCGCATCCGCACGCTCTTCTCCGAGACCACCGAGGCGAAGGCGCGCGGTTACCTGCCCGGCCGGTTCAGCTTCAACGTCAAGGGCGGGCGCTGCGAGGCGTGCGCGGGCGACGGCACCATCAAGATCGAGATGAACTTCCTGCCCGACGTCTACGTCGCATGCGAGGTCTGCGGCGGCAAGCGGTACAACCGCGAGACGCTGCAGGTGCACTACAAGGGCAAGAACATCGCCGAGGTGCTCGAGATGCCGATCAGCGAGGCGGCGGAGTTCTTCGAGCCGATCTCGGCGATCCACCGGTACCTGAAGACCCTCGTCGACGTCGGGCTCGGCTACGTGCAGCTCGGGCAGAGCGCCACGACCCTGTCGGGCGGCGAGGCGCAGCGCGTGAAGCTCGCGACCGAGCTCCAGCGCCGGTCGAACGGCCGCAGCGTGTACGTGCTCGACGAGCCCACCACGGGCCTGCACTTCGAAGACGTGCGCAAGCTCCTGAAGGTGCTGGGCAAGCTCGTCGACAAGGGCAACACGGTCATCGTCATCGAGCACAACCTCGACGTCATCAAGTCCGCCGACTGGATCATCGACCTCGGGCCCGAGGGCGGCTCGGGCGGCGGGCAGGTCGTCGCGACCGGCACGCCCGAGCAGGTGGCCCGCGTGGCCGAGAGCCACACCGGCTACTTCCTGCGCGAGATCTTCGACGCGGCATCCGCGCGCGTCGAGGTCGCCAGCTGACACAGATGAGCACAGCGCTGTCACGCGACACCGTCCCGTACCGGCCGAAGCCGGGGGAGATCCCCACGGGTCCCGGCGTCTACCGGTTCCGGGACGCCGATCGGCGAGTGCTCTACGTCGGCAAGGCGAAGAACCTGCGCGCGCGGCTGTCGAACTACTTCGCGCCGCTGTACAGCCTGCACGAGCGCACCCGCCGCATGGTGCTGAGCGCGGCATCCGTCGAGTGGACCGTGGTCGCGAGCGACGTCGAGGCGCTGAACCTCGAGATCACGTGGATCAACGAGCTGAAGCCTCCGTTCAACGTGCGCTTCAAGGACGACAAGTCCTACCCCTACCTCGTCGTGACGCTCGCCGACGAGGCGCCTCGGGCGATGGTCTCCCGCAAGCGCGGCATCCCGGGAGCCCGGTACTTCGGGCCGTACCCGAAGATGTGGGCCGTCACCGACATGCTCGAGATCCTCATCAAGCTGTTCCCGATCCGCACGTGCAAGGACAGCGACTACCGGCGCGCGATGGCGACCGGCAAGCCGTGCTTCGCCGGGCAGATCGGCCGGTGCTTCGGGCCGTGCTCTGGCAAGGTCACCATCGAGGAGCACCGGGCCAACGTCGACCGGTTCGTCGCATTCATGCAGAACCAGGACCCGCGCATCGTGCGCGACCTCGAGCGCGAGATGCATGCGTCGTCCGCCGTGCAGGACTACGAGACGGCCGCCCGCAAGCGCGACCAGCTGCAGGCCGCGACGGCGTTCTTCGAGAAGAGCGCGGTGGTGCTCGGCGACCGCGTCGACCTCGACGTGTTCGGCATCGAGCACGACGAGCTCGCCGCTGCGGTGCACCTGTTCATGGTCCGCGGCGGTCGCATCCGGGGTGAACGGTCCTGGACGGTCGACAAGGAGCTCGACGTGCCCCTCGGCGAGCTCGTCGACGTGGTCGTGCAGAACGCGTACGGCGACGACCTCACGCCGGCCCGCGAGGTCGTCGTGCCCGAACTGCCCGACGACGCCGAGGCGCTCGAGACCTGGCTCGGCGGGCTCGCGGGCCGCAACGTGCACCTGCGGGTCGCACAGCGCGGCGCGAAGGCCCAGCTGCTCGCTACCGCAACGCAGAACGCCAAGCAGTCCCTGATGCTCTACAAGACCCGCCGCAGCGCCGACTTCACGACCCGCTCCCGCGCGCTGGAGGACATCCAGGAGGCCCTCGGCATGGCCGACGCGCCGCTGCGCATCGAGTGCTACGACGTCTCGCACCTCAGCGGCACGAACATCGTCGCGTCGATGGTCGTCTTCGAAGACGGCCTCGCGCGGAAGGACGAGTACCGCCGGTTCACCATCCCGAGCTCCACCGATGACACCGACTCGATCCACCAGGTGCTCACGCGCCGGCTGGCCTACCTCGGGCGGCGGGCCGACGACGAGGCATCCGATCAGGCTGCAGCGGGTGCGGGCACACGCCCCGATGTGGCCGACGGCGATGCGGCGGATGCCCCGGTGGTCTCCGAACGGCGCCGGAAGTTCGTCTACCGCCCCAACCTGCTCGTCGTCGACGGCGGCCAGCCGCAGGTGGCGGCCGCCGCACGCGCGCTCGAGGAGTCGGGCGTCGAGGGCATCTACCTCTGCGGCATCGCGAAGCGGCTCGAGGAGATCTGGACGCCCGACGCGGACTTCCCCGTCATCCTGCCGCGCAACAGCGACGCGCTGTTCCTCTTCCAGCGCGTCCGCGACGAGGCGCACCGGTTCGCCATCACGCACCAGCGCCAACGCCGCAAGCGCGACATCTCGACCGTGCTCTCCGAGATCCCGGGCCTCGGGCCGGCACGCGTGCGGGAGCTGCTCAAGCACTTCGGATCGGTGAAACGCCTGCGCAGCGCGGGCGAGACCGAGATCGCCGAGGTGAAGGGCATCGGGCCGAGCCTCGCGGCCACCGTTCACGCGCACCTGCACGCTGACGGCGTGTCGGCGCCCCGGTAGGCTGGGGTGTCGACGCGAAAAGGGGGGCTCGAGACGATGGCAGCCGAGGCTGAGCACCACCAGCAGGAGATGCTCATCGTCACCGGGATGTCGGGCGCCGGACGATCGACCGTCGGCAACGCGCTCGAAGACCTGGGCTGGTACGTCGTCGACAACCTCCCGCCGCAGATGCTGCGTCCGCTCGTCGAGCTCGTCGAGCGCGCAGGGGCCTCGCTGCCACGCATCGCGGCCGTCGTCGACGTGCGCGGTCGCGACTTCTTCTCGGAGCTGCAGGACATCATCCAGGCGCTGCGCACGGGGGTGAACGTGCGCGTCGTGTTCCTCGACGCCACCGACGCCGTGCTCGTGCGCCGGTTCGAGTCGGTCCGCCGCCCGCACCCGCTGCAGGGCAACGGCACGCTCCTCGACGGCATCGGCGCCGAGCGGGGGCGACTGGCCGAGCTGCGCGAGTCGAGCGACATCGTCGTCGACACCTCCGACCTCAACATCCACCAGCTCGCGACGCTCATCACCGAGACCTTCGCCGAGGAGGGCCGCGCCGGCCTGCGCGTCACGCTGCTGAGCTTCGGCTTCAAGTACGGGCTCCCGGCCGACGCCGACCTCGTGGCCGACGCGCGGTTCCTGCCGAACCCGTTCTGGATCCCCGAGCTGCGACACCTCAACGGCGAGGACCCCGAGGTGGCCGAGTACGTGCTCGGCCAGCCCGGTGCGCGCGAGTTCATCGACGCCTACGCCGCCGCGCTCGAGCCGGTGCTCGCGGGCTACCAACGTGAGAACAAGCGACACGCGACCATCGCGATCGGATGCACCGGCGGCAAGCACCGCTCGGTCGCCATCGTCCGCGAGCTGGCCGACCGCCTGGCCGCACTCCCGGGCGTGGCCGTCAGCGTGAAGCACCGCGATCGCGGCCGTGAATGAGCCGGCCGCACCAGTTGAATGAACGAGAGGACGTGACGTGGCGCTGACCGCCGACGTGAAAGAGGAACTCGCGCGGGTCGAGGTGTCGAAGACGAGCGTGCGCGCCGCCGAGCTCGCCTCGGTGCTGCGCTTCGCCGGCGGGCTGCACATCATCTCGGGTCGCATCGCGATCGAGGCGGAGCTCGACTCGCCGACCATCGCCCGTCGGGTGACCCGCGACCTCGGCGAGCTCTACGGCGTGCGACCCGATGTCTCGGTGATCTCGCCGTCCGGCATCCGCCGGCAGAACCAGTACCTGGTGCGCGTGCTCGACGGCGGTGAGACGCTCGCCCGGCAGACCGGCCTCCTGGATGCCCGCCGCCGACCCGTCCGCGGGCTGCCGAACAAGCTCACCACCGGCTCGCGCGACGACGTCGCGGCCGTCTGGCGAGGGGCGTTCCTCGCGCACGGCAGCCTCACCGACCCGGGCCGATCGGCGGCGCTCGAGGTCACCTGCCCCGGCAACGAGACGGCCATGGCCCTCGTCGGCGCCGCCGGACGCCTCGGCATCTCGGCGAAGGCCCGCGAGGTGCGCGGGGTCCACCGGGTCGTGATCCGCGACGGCGAGGCGATCAGCGCGATGCTCGCGATCATGGGCGCGACCGACACCGTGCGCAACTGGGAGGAGCTGCGCCAGCGCCGCGAGGTGCGCGCCACGGCGAACCGCCTCGTCAACTTCGACGACGCGAACCTCCGCCGGTCGGCGCAGGCCGCCGTGGCCGCGTGCGCCCGCGTCGAGCGAGCCATGGAGCTACTCGGCGACGACATCCCCGACCATCTGAAGTACGCCGGCGAGCTGCGCCTCGCGCACCGCGACGCGAGCCTCGACGAGCTCGGCCACCACGCCGACCCGCCCATGACGAAGGACGCCGTCGCCGGGCGCATCCGGCGACTGCTCGCCATGGCCGACAAGCGCGCGGCGGAGCTCGGCGTCCCCGGCACCGAGGCGAGCCTGCCCGCCGACCTCGACGACTGAGCGGGTGTGGGCCGCGTCGCGGCATCCGTGTGCCCCGGCGCCGCGTCGCGGCATCCGCTGCCGATACCCGGTAGCCCGTGACCGAAAGCGTCAAGGCCCGGCAGCGCCCGCAGCGTCAGGCATAGGCTAGGGGATGCCGCGGTCGCGCCGGGCAGAGGCCCGGTTCCCCGGCATCTGACAAGGAGAAGCAATGGCTGACTACACCCTCCCCGATCTCCCGTACGACTACGCGGCCCTTGAGCCGTCGATCAGCGGCCGGATCATGGAGCTGCACCACTCGAAGCACCACCAGGCGTACGTGACCGGTGCCAACACGGCCCTCGCCCAGCTCGCCGAGGCGCGCGACTCGGGCAACCTCGCCAACGTCAACAAGCTCGAGAAGGACCTCGCGTTCAACCTCGGCGGCCACGTCAACCACTCGATCTTCTGGACCAACCTGTCGCCCGACGGCGGCGACAAGCCGACCGGCGAGCTCGCCGCGGCGATCGACGACGAGTTCGGCTCGTTCGACAAGTTCCAGGCCCACTTCACCGCGACCGCGCTCGGCGTGCAGGGCTCCGGCTGGGCCGTGCTCGCATGGGACTCGATCGGCCAGCGGCCCATCATCGTGCAGTTCTTCGACCAGCAGGGCAACCTGCCGGCGGGCATCGTCCCGCTGCTGATGCTCGACGTCTGGGAGCACGCGTACTACCTCGACTACCAGAACGTGCGCGCCGATTACGTCAAGGCGTTCTGGAACATCGCGAACTGGGACAACGCCCAGCAGCGCCTCCAGGCCGCACGCGAGAAGACCTCAGGGCTGCTGCTACTGTCTTAGCGGATGGTGTCCCCGGGCGCCGTCCGGGGACACCGCCGTCCGATCAGTTCACCTTGGAATCAGCGCAGTCGCGCACGTCAATTCAGGAGACATCCGTGTCCGTAAAGATCGGCATCAACGGCTTCGGCCGCATCGGCCGCAACTACTTCCGCGCCGCCCTCGCCCAGGGCGCCGACCTCGAGATCGTCGCCGTGAACGACCTCACCGACAACAAGACGCTCGCGCACCTGCTGAAGTACGACTCGGTCACGGGCCGTCTCGACGCGACCGTCGACTACGACGACGACCACATCATCGTGGACGGCAAGGCCATCAAGGCCTTCGCGGAGCGCGACCCCGCGAACCTGCCCTGGGGCGAGCTCGGCGTCGACATCGTCATCGAGTCGACCGGCTTCTTCACCAAGGCCGCCGACGCGCGCAAGCACCTCGAGGCGGGCGCGAAGAAGGTCCTCATCTCGGCTCCCGCGACCGACGAGGACGCGACCTTCGTCATGGGCGTCAACGAGGACTCGTACGACCCCGAGAAGCACAACATCATCTCGAACGCGTCGTGCACCACGAACTGCCTCGCGCCGCTGGCCAAGGTCTTCAACGACGCGTTCGGCATCGAGCGCGGCCTCATGACCACGGTGCACGCCTACACGGCCGACCAGAACCTGCAGGACGGCCCCCACAAGGACCTGCGCCGCGCCCGCGCCGCCGCCATCAACATCGTCCCGACCTCGACCGGCGCGGCGAAGGCCATTGGCCTCGTGCTGCCCGAGCTCGTCGGCAAGCTCGACGGCTTCGCCCTTCGCGTCCCGGTCCCCACCGGCTCGATCACCGACCTCACGGTCACGGCGTCGCGTCCGGTGACGGTCGACGAGGTCAAGGCCGCCTACAGGGCCGCGGCCGACGGCCCGCTGAAGGGCATCCTGAAGTACACGGAAGACGAGATCGTCTCGAGCGACATCGTCTCCGACCCGTACTCCTGCATCTTCGACGCCGGCCTCACGCGCGTGATCGGCGACCAGGTGAAGCTCTCGGGCTGGTACGACAACGAGTGGGGCTACTCCAACCGCCTCGTCGACCTCACCGAGTACGTCGCCGAGCGCCTCTGAATCGGGCCATCGTGACCCTGCGAACGATCGATTCCCTCGGTCCGCTCGCCGGCAAGCGCGTCGTCGTCCGTTGCGACCTCAACGTTCCTCTCCAGGACGGGGTCATCACGGACGACGGCCGCGTGCGGGCGTCGGAACCCACCCTCGAGGCCCTCATCGGCCAGGGGGCCCGCGTCATCGTGGTCTCCCACCTCGGTCGCCCTGACGGGGCGCCCGACGCGAAGTACAGCCTCGCGCCCGTGGCGGCACGCCTCGACGAGCTCATCGATGCTCCGGTGGCGTTCGCGTCCGACACGGTCGGCGCGGATGCCGCGGCGATGGTCACGGCGCTCGGCGACGGCGAGGTGCTCGTGCTCGAGAACCTCCGGTTCAACCCGGGGGAGACCTCGAAGAACGAGGCCGAGCGCACGGCGTTCGCCGGCCAGCTCGCCGAGTTCGCCGACGCGGTCGTCTCCGACGGCTTCGGCGTCGTGCACCGCAAGCAGGCGAGCGTCTACGAGCTGGAGGACCTGCGTCCGAGCGCCGCGGGCCTTCTCATCGCCTCGGAGCTCGACGTGCTCGACCGGCTCACGGAGTCGCCCGAGCGCCCGTACACGGTCGTCCTCGGCGGCTCGAAGGTGTCCGACAAGCTCGGCGTCATCGCGCACCTGCTCCCGCGGGTCGACGCGCTGCTTATCGGCGGCGGCATGCTGTTCACGTTCCTCGCCGCGCAGGGCCACAAGGTCGGATCGAGCCTCCTCGAGGAGGACCAGATCGAGACGGTGCGGGGATACCTGACCGAGGCCGCCGAGCGCGGTGTCGACATCCTGCTGCCGACCGACGTGGTCGTGGCCGAGCGCTTCGCCGCGGATGCCGCGCACGAGGTCGCGCCGGCCGACGCGATCGAGCAGACCGCGTTCGGGGCATCCGGACTCGGCCTCGACATCGGGCCCGACACGGCGGCGGCCTTCGCCGAGCGGATCCGCACCTCGAAGACCGTGTTCTGGAACGGCCCGATGGGCGTGTTCGAGCTGGCTCCCTTCGCCGACGGCACGCGCGTGGTCGCGCAGGCCCTCACCGAGGTCGACGGCCTCAGCGTCGTCGGCGGCGGCGACTCCGCCGCGGCGGTCCGCCAGCTCGGCTTCGCCGACGATGCATTCGGACACATCTCGACGGGCGGAGGCGCGAGCCTCGAGTTCCTCGAGGGCAAGAAGCTCCCCGGACTGGAGGTCCTCGGATGGCAGTGAAGCGCACCCCGTTCATCGCGGGCAACTGGAAGATGAACCTCGACCACCTGCAGTCGATCGCGTTCGTGCAGAAGCTCGCGTGGGCGCTGGCCGACGCGAAGCACGACTACGCCGACGCCGAGGTGGCCGTGTTCCCGCCGTTCACCGACCTCCGCTCGGTGCAGACGCTCATCGCGGCCGACTCGCTCCCGCTCGCCTACGGCGCGCAGGACCTGTCGGCGCACGACTCGGGCGCCTACACGGGCGAGGTCTCGGGCGCGTTCCTCGCGGCCCTCGACTGCGCGTACGTCATCATCGGCCACTCCGAGCGACGCACGTACCACCACGAGACCGACGCCCTCGTCAACGCGAAGGTGCTCGCGGCCCAGCGTCACGGGCTCGTCCCGGTCGTGTGCGTCGGCGAGACCGCCGAAGACCTCGAGCGGTTCGGCGCCAGCGCGGTGCCCGTGGCGCAGCTGCGCACGGCGCTCGAGGGCGTCGACGGCGCCAAGGGCCTCGTGGTCGCGTACGAGCCGGTCTGGGCGATCGGCTCCGGCCAGGCGGCCACGCCCGAGCAGGCCGAGAAGGTGGCCGCCGCCCTGCGCGAGGTGATCGCCGAGGTGCTCGGCGACGATGTCGCGCAGGCGACGCGCATCCTCTACGGCGGGTCGGTGAAGGCGGCGAACATCGCATCCTTCCTGCGCGAGCCGAATGTGGACGGCGCCCTCGTGGGCGGCGCGAGCCTCGACATCGACGAGTTCTCGAGCATCGCCCGGTTCAAGAAGCACGTCGGGGCCTGACGGCGGGTTCCATCAGCCCGGTCGCGGGTGCGGCTATACTCGATTGTCGGCACGACACCCTGCGTCGTGCCCGGAAAGGTTCACCGTGGAGATTCTCCAGGTCGTCCTGCAGGTGCTGCTCGGTCTCACGAGCCTCCTGCTGACGCTGCTCATCCTGCTGCACAAGGGCCGCGGCGGCGGTCTGTCCGACATGTTCGGCGGCGGCGTCACCTCCAGCCTCGGCGCGTCCGGCGTGGCCGAGCGGAACCTCAATCGGATCACCGTCATCCTCGGACTCGTGTGGGTGACGTGCATCGTCGTGCTCGGACTCATCACGAAGTTCGACGCCGGAATCTGACGGGGGAGTCGCCATGGCATCAGGCAACAGCGCCATCCGTGGGTCGCGCGTGGGCGCGGGCCCGATGGGCGAGCAGGATCGCGGCTTCCACGCCGACCGCGTCGCCGTGAGCTACTGGGACGCCCAGGGCAACGAGACCGTGCGGTACTTCGCGGCGAACCTGCCCGAGGAGGAGATCCCCGAGATCATCGACAGCCCCTCCACGGGGCTGCCGGCCGGTCGCGACAAGGACAACCCGCCGTCGGTGTCGAAGCTCGAGCCCTACAAGACGCACCTCGCCTACGTGAAGGAGCGTCGCACCGACGAGGAGGCCGCCGCGCTGCTCGAGGAGGCCCTCACGCAGCTTCGCGCGCGCCGTGGGCAGGTCGCTCCGCAGGAGTGACGTCACCCCGCAGACATGCGGAAGGGGCCGGCCATGATGGCCGGCCCCTTCCGTGTCTCCGGGGAGAGGTTTCGAGTCCGGGAGCGTGCGCTCGAGGCATCCGCCCGCTCGTTCAGTAGTCGCGTGCGATGAGCGACTCGGGCACCTCGGCCGCCGCGTCGGCGTCGACGAAGAACACCGTGCGTCGGCGTCCCTTGATGCCGGCGGCGGGCACCTCGTCGCGACTCGCGCCCGCGAGGGCGAGACCGAGCGCCGAGGCCTTGTCGGCGCCGGCGAGCACCATCCAGATGCGCTGCGACGAGTTGATCACCGGCCGCGTGAGGCTGAGTCGCTCGGGCGGCGGCTTGGGGGAGTTGCGCACGGGGATGACCGTGCGGTCGGTCACCTGGATGCCCGAACGGTGCGGGAAGAGCGACGCGATGTGACCATCGGGTCCGACGCCGAGGAACGTGATGTCGAAGATCGGGTGCGGGAGCCCGTCGACGCCGTGCTCCGACAGCTCCGCCGCGTACGCCTCCGCCGCCTCGTCGAGGTCGATGCCGGCGTCGGACGCGGGGAACGGGTGCACGTTCTCCTCGGGGAGATCCAGATCGTCGAGCAGCGCCTGCTGCGCCTGCAGGTCGTTGCGGTCGGCGTCGCCGGCGGGCACCCAGCGCTCGTCGCCCCACCAGAAGTGCACGCGGGACCAGTCGATGGTCGTGCGCGCCGGCGAGGACGCCACCGCCTCGAGCACTGCCGAGCCCATGGAGCCACCGGTCAGCACGACGTGCGCGACGGCCTGCTCGTCGAGGATGTCGAGCATCTTGGTGATGAACCGTGCGGCCACGGATCCCGCCAGCGATGCCTTGTCGGGGTGGACGAGCACCCGCCGCTCATTCGTCATGCATGGACTCCTTCGGCCTCCGCGTCGCCGAGCAGCGCGAGGCCGCTCGTGATCACTTCACCGTACAACTCGTCGGGGTCGAGGCGGCGGAGTTCGTCGGCGAGGCAGTCGCGGAGGTTGCGGCGCGGCAACGCGACGTGGTGCGTCGGCTGGCCGGGCTGGTTTAGCGTGGCGACGCCGGGGATGTCGCGCACGAGCTCCACGGTGCCGCCGTCGCGCTGCAGTTCCACGCCGTGGATGCCGTGCGAGCCCTCCTCGACGGGCGTG
Source organism: Agromyces sp. NPDC004153 (assembly GCF_053603635.1). Classification (NCBI taxonomy): domain Bacteria; kingdom Bacillati; phylum Actinomycetota; class Actinomycetes; order Micrococcales; family Microbacteriaceae; genus Agromyces; species Agromyces sp. NPDC004153. The sequence goes on along the minus strand of NZ_JBSGFY010000002.1, from coordinate 434,711 downwards.
AGCTCGTAGCTCGTCGGCGCGTCGAGCTGCAGGTGCAGCCAGGCCGCGAGCAGCGTGGTCGACGGCGAGTCGATCGCCCCCGTCACCTTGACCGCCGTGATCGGCGCGTACGGCGGCTGGTCGAGCACGGCCGCGAGCTGCGCACGCCAGAGCGTGAGCCGCGTCCACGCGAAGTCGGCGTCGCCGGGCGTGTAGCTCGTGGCGCAGGCGTGCAGCGCGTGCTGCGGGTCGGGCTTCGTCGAGGCATCCGTGATGCGCCGATGTGCGATGCGCCCGAGCGGGGACTGTCCGGGCACCTCGGGGGAGGCGCCGGGCCACCATGTGACGACCGGGGCATCGGGCAGCAGCAGGCCCATGACGAGGCTCTCCTCGTCACGCGCCGCATCGCCGTGCGCGCGCAGGACGATGACCTCGCTCGCGCCGGCGTCGCCGCCCACTCGGATCTCCGCGTCGAGGCGTGCGTCAAGGTCGGGCGCCTCCTCGGGGTCGCTCGAGACCACGATGACGCGCATCGGATGCTCCCGTGACGCGTCGTTCGCGGCCTCGATCGCCTCCTCCTCGCTGCCGGGCGCGGTGGCGATCACGAGGGTGAGCACGCGGCCGAGGGCGACGACGCCGCCCTCCTCGCGGATCTTGACGAGGGTCTTGGAGACCTGGCTCGTCGTCGTGTCGGGCAGTTCGACGATCACGGGCGCCTCCAGCTTCGTCCGTCGCGGTGCAGGAGCTCGTCGGCGGAGCTCGGTCCCCAGGTGCCGGGGCGGTACTGCTCGGGCTGGCCCTGCGTGTCCCAGAACTCCTCGATCGGGTCGAGGATCTTCCACGAGAGCTCGACCTCCTCCTGGCGGGGGAAGAGGGGCGGGTCGCCGAGCAGCACGTCGAGGATGAGGCGCTCGTAGGCCTCGGGGCTCGCCTCGGTGAACGCGTGGCCGTAGCCGAAGTCCATCGTGACGTCGCGCACCTGCATACCGGCGCCCGGCACCTTCGAGCCGAACCGGATGGTGACGCCCTCGTCGGGCTGCACCCGGATCACGAGGGCGTTCTGGCCGAGCTCGGACGTCTGGCTGTCGGCGAACACCTGCTGGGGCGCGCGCTTGAAGACGACCGCGATCTCGGTGACGCGGCGGCCGAGGCGCTTGCCCGCGCGGAGGTAGAACGGCACGCCCGCCCACCGGCGGGTGCCGATGAGCAGCTTCATGGCCGCGTACGTCTCGGTCGTCGAGTTCGGGTTCATGCCCTCCTCGTCGAGGAAGCCGACGACCTTCTCGCCGCCCTGCCAGCCGCCCGAGTACTGGCCTCGGGCCGTGCCCGTCGCCAGGTCGTCGGGCAGGCGCACGGCCGCGAGGATCTTCTCCTTCTCGGCGCGCAGGTCGGCGGCGTCGAACGAGATCGGCTCCTCCATGGCGGTGAGCGCGAGCAGCTGCAGCAGGTGGTTCTGGATGACGTCGCGCGCCGCGCCGATGCCGTCGTAGTACCCGGCGCGACCGCCCACGCCGATGTCCTCGGCCATGGTGATCTGCACGTGGTCGACGTAGTTCGCGTTCCAGATGGGCTCGTAGAGCTGGTTCGCGAACCGGAGCGCCAGGATGTTCTGGACGGTCTCCTTGCCGAGGTAGTGGTCGATGCGGAACACCGCATCGGGCGGGAACACCGACGCGACGACGTCGTTCAGCTCGCGCGCCGACTTCAGGTCGCTGCCGAACGGCTTCTCGATGACGACGCGTCGCCACTGGCCGTCCTTCTGCTCGGTGAGGCCCGAGCGCTTGAGCTGTTCGGTCACCAGCGGGAACGACTTGGGCGGGATCGACAGGTAGAACGCGTGGTTGCCCATCGTGCCGCGTTCGCGGTCGAGCTCGTCGACGACGGTGCGCAGGCGGTCGAAGGCCGCGTCGTCGTCGAAGTCGCCCTGCACGAAGCGGATGCCGCGGGCGAGCTGCTTCCAGACGTCCTCGCGGAACTCGGTGCGGGCGTACTGCTGCACCGAGTCGTGCACGACGCGCTCGAAGTCCTCGTCCGCCCAGTCGCGGCGCGCGAACCCGACCAGCGCGAACCCGGGCGGCAGGAGCCCGCGGTTCGCGAGGTCGTAGACCGCGGGCATGAGCTTCTTGCGCGAGAGATCGCCGGTCACCCCGAAGATGATGAGGCTCGAGGGTCCGGCGATCCGGTTGAGGCGGTAGTCCTTGGGGGAGCGCAGCGGGTTGTGCTGGGCGGAGATCTCTGCAGGAGCCAATGCGGATCCTCCCTGGATCAGCCGACCGCGTCGAACAACGTCGCGATGTTCGCGGCGGGGTCCGTCAGCGTCAGCGTGAGCACCGGGCGGCCGTGGTCGGCGAGCACGCTCGCGTCGCCGGACGCCTGCGCGGCGATGAGCTCGCCGAACGTGAACGGTCGCTCGGGGATCTCGAGGTCCTCGGCGGGCTGCTCCGTGATCTGCAGAAACACGCCGACCGCGGGGCCGCCCTTGTGGAACTGGCCGGTCGAGTGCAGGAAGCGCGGTCCCCAGCCGAAGGTGACCGGGCGTCCGGCGCGCGCCGCGAGGCGGTCGCGGATGCGGGCGACCTCGGGGTGCGCGACGCGGTCGACGTAGGCCTGGACGGAGAGGTAGCCGTTCGCAGGGAGCTCCTCGAGCAGCACCTCGATGGCCGAGGCGAGGTCGCTCGACGCGCCGATGACCTCGGGCGTGCCGCGGACCTCGATGCCGTCGGCGACGAACGCCGCAGGAGCGGGCTCGGGGCGCGCGTCGAGCAGGCCGCGGGCGGCGATCTTCGCCGACTCCACGTCGGGCTGGTCGAAGGGATTGATGCCGAGCAGGCGCCCGGCGACCGCGGTCGCGTACTCCCAGACGAGCAGCTGCGCACCGAGCGTGCCCGAGACGCGGATCTCGCCGTGCGTGTCGTTGCGGAAGATCTCGTCGCCCGCGTCGTCGACGAGGCGCACGACCTGCACGTCGGGGAGGTCGGCGGTGAGCTCGGGCGAGTTCACGTCGAGCACGACGGGCAGGATGCCGGTGCCCTCCTTGCCCGTGGACTCGGCGATGAGCTGCTCGGCCCAGTCGGCGAAGCCGACGATGTGCGTGCCGTCGGCGACGATCGCGAGCTTGTCGCGCAGCGGCGCGGTGGCCGCGATGGCGGCGCCGAGCACAAGGCCCGGGTTCTCGGGGCTGTCGATCGCGAGCGAGAGCTCGATCGTCTCGGCCTCGTCGAGGACCTCGGCGATGTCGACGCCCGCGAGGCCGGAGGGCACGAGGCCGAAGGCGGTCAGCGCGGAGTAGCGGCCGCCCACGTTCGGGTCGGCGTTGAAGACGCGATAGCCGGCGGCCCGCGCCGACTCGTCGAGCGGGGAGCCGGGGTCGGTCACGACGACGATGCGCTTCGCCGGGTCGATGCCGGCGTCGCGGAACGCCTGCTCGTAGACCCGTCGCTGGCTGTCGGTCTCGGCGGTCGAACCCGACTTCGACGAGACGACGAGCGCCGATTCGACGAGGCGGTCGGCGAGCGCCGCGCGCACCTGGCCGGGCTCGGTCGAGTCGAGCACGGTAAGCTCGACGCGCGCGGTGCGCGTGATGACCTCGGGCGCGAGCGACGAGCCGCCCATGCCCGCCAGCACGATGTGCGTGACGCCGTCGTCTTCGAGCTGCTCGCGGAGCGCCTCGATCTCGGCCACGAGCGGGCGCGACACCGCGACCGCCTCGGTCCAGCCGAGGCGCTTCGACGCCTCTTCCTCGGCCGCCGGGCCCCAGAGCTCGGGGTCCTGCGCGGTGATGCCGCTGGCGATGAGGTCGGACACGAGGCCCGGCACAGTGCGGCGGACGGCGTCGGCGGCCGCGCCGCTGACCGAGATGCGGAAGCTCATCGGGCCGCCTCCAGTGCGGTGCGGACCGTGTCGAGCAGCTCGTGCCACGACACGATGAACTTCTCCACGCCCTCGCGCTCCAGCACGGCGGTGACGTCGTCGTAGTCGACGCCCACCGCAGCCAGCGCGTCGAGGACCGCACCGGCCTCGGGGTAGGACCCGGTCACCGTGTCGCCGCGGATCTCGCCGTGGTCGAAGGTCGCCTCGAGGGTCTTCTCGGGCATCGTGTTCACCACGCCCTGGGCGACGAGCTCGACCACGTACAGGGTGTCGGGCAGGGCCGGGTCCTTCACTCCGGTCGACGCCCACAGCGGCCGCTGACGGTTCGCGCCCGCCGCGAGCAGCGCGCCAGCGCGGTCGGAGGCGAAGGCATCCTCGTAGAGCTCGTAGGCGAGCTGCGCGTTCGCGACGCCGGCCTTGCTCTTCAGCGCGAGCGCCTCGTCGGTGCCGATCGCGGCCAGGCGCTTGTCGATCTCGGTGTCGACGCGAGAGACGAAGAACGACGCGACCGAGTGGATCGTGGACAGGTCGATGCCCGCAGCCTTCGCCTGCTCGAGACCGGCGAGGTACGCATTGATCACCTCGCGGTACCGGTCGAGGCTGAAGATCAGGGTGACGTTCACGCTGATGCCCGCGCCGATCGCGGCGGTGATCGCGTCCAGCCCCTCGACGGTCGCCGGGATCTTGATCATCACGTTCGGCCGGTCGACCTTCTCCCAGAGCGCGTGCGCCTGCTCGATGGTCGCCTTCGTGTCGTGCGCGAGGTCGGGCGCGACCTCGATCGACACCCGGCCGTCGTAGCCGCCGGTGGCGTCGTAGACGGGACGAAGGATGTCGGCCGCGTCGCGCACGTCGTCGGTCGTGGTCTCGAACACCGCGGTGTCGACGTCGGCGCCGGACCCCGCGAGCGCGTGCAGCTGCTCGGTGTAGGCGTCGCCCTTCGAGAGCGCGCCGGCGAAGATCGTCGGGTTGGTGGTGACGCCCACGACGTTGCGGTCGGCGATCAGGCGCGCGAGGCCGCCCGAGGTGATGCGCTCGCGCGAGAGGTCGTCGAGCCAGATGCTGACGCCGGCCTGCGAGAGGGCCTCGGTGGGGGACTGGGTGGACTGGGTCTGCGTGGCCATGTCGGTGATTCTCCTTCTCGCCCGTCAGGCGGCGAGCGTTTCCTTGGCGGCGGCGACGACGGCATCGGTGGTGATGCCGAACTCGCGGAACAGGGTCTTGTAGTCGGCGGAGGCGCCGAAGTGCTCGATCGAGACGCTCCGGCCGCGGTCGCCGACGTACGGGCGCCACGTGAGGGCGATGCCGGCCTCGACGGAGACGCGGGCGGTGACGGACGCCGGCAGCACGGCCTCGCGGTACTCGGCGTCCTGCTCCTCGAACCACTCGAGGCTCGGCGCCGAGACGACGCGCGCCTGGATGCCCTCCTCGGCGAGGCGCTCGCGCGCCGCGACGGCGAGCTGCACCTCGGAGCCGGTGGCGATGAGGATCACGTCGGGCTCACCCGACGGCGCCTCGGCGAGCACGTAGGCGCCCTTCACGAGGCCCTCGGCCGAGGCGAGCGTGTCACCGGATGCCGCGCCGTCGCCGCGCTCGAACACGGGGATGTTCTGGCGGGTCAGCGCGAGGCCGACGGGGCCACCGCGACGCTTCAGGATCTCGAGCCAGGCGACCGCGACCTCGTTCGCGTCGGCGGGCCGCACGACGGTGAAGTTCGGGATCGCGCGGAGCGTCGCGAGCTGCTCGATCGGCTGGTGCGTGGGGCCGTCCTCGCCGAGGGCGACCGAGTCGTGGGTCCAGACGAAGATCGACGGCACGTGCATGAGCGCGGCGAGACGCACCGCGGGGCGCATGTAGTCGCTGAAGATCAGGAACGTGCCGCCGAACGGGCGCGTAGGGCCGTGCAACACGATGCCGTTGACGATGGCGGCCATGGCGTGCTCGCGGATGCCGAAGTGCAGCACGCGGCCGTAGGGGTTGCCGGCGAACTCGTGCGTCGACCACTCGGTCGGGATGAACGAGGCCGCGTCGTTGATGGTCGTGAGGTTCGACTCCGCGAGGTCGGCCGAGCCTCCCCAGAACTCGGGCAGCTCGCCCGCGAGGGCGTTGATGACCTTGCCGGATGCCGCGCGGGTGGACAGCTCGGTGCCGCCCTCGAACGACGGCAGCAGGGCCTCGATGCCGTCAGGCAGCTCGCCCGCCTCGAGGCGGTCGAGCAGCGCCTTGCGCTCGGGGTTCGCCGCGGCCCAGGCGTCGAACCCGACCTGCCACTCGGCGTGCGCGACGGCGCCGCGCTCGCGCGCTTCACGCGTGTGCTCGATGACGTCCTCGGCGACGACGAAGGTCTGCTCGGGGTCGAAGCCGAGCACCTCCTTCGTGGCGGCGAGCTCGGCCGCGCCGAGCGCCGAGCCGTGGATCTTGCCGGTGTTCTGCTTGCCGGGGCTCGGCCAGCCGATGATGGTCTTCAGGATGATGATCGAGGGCTTCGAGGTCTCGCCCTGGGCGGCCTCGATCGCGCGGTGCAGCTCGGCGACGTCTTCGACGTACTGGCCGGTCTTCTTCCAGTCGACGGTCTGCACGTGCCAGCCGTAGGCCTCGTAGCGCTTCGCGACGTCTTCGGTGAAGGCGATGTTGGTGTCGTCCTCGATCGAGATCTGGTTCGAGTCGTAGATCACGACGAGGTTGCCGAGCTGCTGGTGGCCGGCGAGCGAGGATGCCTCGCTGGTCACGCCCTCCTGCAGGTCGCCGTCGCCGGCGACCACGTAGACGAAGTGGTCGAACGGGCTCGTGCCCGGCGCGGCCTCGGGGTCGAACAGGCCCCGCTCGTAACGGGACGCGTACGCGAACCCGACCGCGGAGGACAGGCCCTGGCCGAGCGGGCCGGTCGTGATCTCGACGCCGTCGGTGTGGCCGTACTCGGGGTGGCCGGGGGTCTTCGAGCCCCACGTGCGCAGCGCCTTCAGGTCGTCGAGCTCGAGGCCGTCACCCGCGAGGTACAGCTGCACGTACTGCGTGAGCGAGCTGTGGCCCGCCGAGAGGATGAAGCGGTCGCGGCCGAGCCACCTGTGGTCGGCCGGGTCGCGACGCATCACCTTCTGGAAGAGGAGGTAGGCCGCGGGGGCCAGGCTCATCGCGGTGCCGGGGTGCCCGTTCCCGACCTTCTCGACGGCGTCGGCCGCGAGGACGCGCGCCGTGTCGACCGCGCGATCGTCGATGGGTTCCCACTGCAGAGTTGCCACGAGGTGATGTTCCTTCCGATCGTGACGGCGTCGGGAACCGACCGGCCCCGACCCGCCGAGGACGTTGCGGCGCGGTTCCGCCCGGGCGACGGATCCGACCGGCAGTCTTGCGAGACGCCCTCATGGTCGAACCCGCGAAGCCGGGCGCGCATTCCTCAGTATATGGATTCCGGGGCCCAGTGTGACGGGCTGTGACTCACACCCGACTCCGCGTGATGTGAGGTGGAAAGCGCATTCCCCGAACCCGCGCGCGAGCATGTCCTAGAATCGTTGGAGGCCGCACGGGGAGTGGTCGAGACACCCGCGCCCAGAAGAGGAACGATGCAGGCAGCAGCCGTACACACACGCGAGTCGCGTCCGGCGATGACGGTACGGCGGAAGCTCGCCGCGTACCTCGCTCTCACCAAGCCGCGCGTCATCGAGCTGCTGCTCGTGGTGACCGCACCGACCATGATCCTCGCCCAGAACGGGCTCCCGAACCTCTGGCTGCTCGTGGCCACCCTCATCGGCGGAGCGATGAGCGCCGGCTCGGCCGGGGCGTTCAACTGCTACATCGACCGCGACATCGACCGCGTCATGCGGCGCACGCGCGGCCGCCCGCTCGTCACCGGCGAGCTCACCGACCGCGAGGCGCTCGTCTTCGCCTACGGGCTCGGCGCGGCATCCATCGCCTGGCTCTGGGTCTTCACCAACTGGCTCGCCGCGCTGCTCTCGCTCGCCGCGATCCTGCTCTACGTCGTCTTCTACAGCCTCATCCTCAAGCGGCGTACCTCGCAGAACATCGTCTGGGGTGGCGTCGCCGGATGCATGCCGGTGCTCATCGGCTGGGCGGCCGTCACCGGCAGCCTGAGCTGGACCCCGTTCATCCTGTTCCTCATCATCTTCCTCTGGACGCCGCCGCACTACTGGCCGCTCTCGATGAAGTACAAGGACGACTACGCCGCCGCCGGCGTGCCGATGCTCGCGGTCGTGCGCGGCCGGGCCCAGGTCGGCCTGCAGGTGATCCTCTACGCGTGGGCGACCGTGGCGTGCTCGCTGCTGCTCATCCCCGTCGCGGGCATGGGCCTGCTCTACTCGACGGTCGCCGTGGTGACCGGCATCTGGTTCATCTACGAGACGCACCGCCTCTACAACCTCGCGATCCGCCATGAGCAGGTCTCGCCGATGCGCGTGTTCCACGGCTCGATCGCGTACCTCTCGCTGCTGTTCCTCGCGATCGGGATCGACCCGCTGCTTCCGTTCTGAGTCGGAGGGACGGTGCGCCGTCCCTGACCCGGCGCACCGCCGTCGGATGCGCGACACCACCTCGCAGTGGGCTGTGCTGACATGAGACGGGTGCGCCGGTCCACTCCGGCGCACCCGTCAGGAGATGCGTACTCCTCAGAAGAAGCGTGGTTGCTGCTCGGGGATCCAGGACGGGGCGCCGACGCCGGCCCCCGTCAGGTCGTCGCAGCGGACGAACTGGTCGTCGATGCGCTGCAGCGAGCACTCTCCGAACCCGTGCGACTGCACGGACGGAGCGGCGGGCGCCCCCTCGGGGCGGGCGGATGCGGGGGCGGCGATGGCCGTCGTGAGGAACGCGGCGATGAAGAGGGATGCGCCGACGGTGCGTGCAGTGGACATGATCGTTGCCTTTCAGGGAATCGGACGGCACCACGCTCCGCCCCCGACGGGTACGCCGAATCGGGTGCGACCCCTGAGATGGGGGCGGAACATCCTGAGATCCGTCGGCGCAGCGGTGCCAGACTGGGATGGTGGCCGTGCCACCCGGGCCGTCGTCGCCGGTGTTCGTCGGGCGCGAGCGGGAACTCGGGACCATCAGGGGGCTCCTCGATCGATCCGCCGCCGAGGAGGCGCAGGCCCTCGTCGTCTCCGGGGACGCCGGCGTGGGGAAGACGGCGCTGGTGGCGCACGCCTGCTCGAACGGCCGTCGGGCGCTGACGATCTTCGGGGCGTGCCTGCCCCTCACGTCGATGTCGATACCGCTGATGCCGATCCGCGCCGCGCTGCGCGCGATGGACGAGGAAGACGACGGGGGCGGGGTCGAGCTCGACGGCGACGACCGCGATCTCACCGTGCGCTTCGACGACTGGCTCGGCCGGCGATGCCGGGAACGTCCGGTCGTGCTCGTCGTCGACGACGTGCAGTGGGCCGACCAGTCGACCCTCGATGCGCTGATGTACGTCATCGCCGGCCCAGCACGACGCCGACTGAGCGTGATCGCGACCCTCCGCGCGGGGGAGGTGGGCCTGGGGCATCCGTTGCAGCGCTGGCTCGCGGACATCCGCCGACTTCCCCGCATGTCCGAGCTCGCCCTCGACCCCCTCGACCGAGCAGGCACCGCCGAACAGCTGCAGGCGCTGCTCGGCGCGGTTCCGCACCAGTCGTTGATCGACGACGTGCACGGTCGCACCCGGGGCAACCCCTACTTCACCCGCCTCATGGTCAGCGGGCTGCCCGCGGATGCGCGGGCCGCACCCGAGACATTCCCCGCCGACCTCAGTTCGGCGGTGCTGCAGGCATGGTTCCGCCTGACGCCCGAGACGCGCCGGCTCGCCACGGTGCTGGCCGTGGGCGGCGTCGCGATGCACGCGGGCGAGCTCGCCGAGGTGGTCGATGCCGACGCGTCGGTGGACGCGATCCGCGCCCGCCTCACCGAAGCGGTCGACCAGGGGACGCTCGACCTGCTCGACGACGGCGCGTACTGGTTCCACCACCCCATGAACGCCGAGGTGCTCGAGGCCTCGCTCGGAGAGGACGAACGGCGCGAATGGCATCGTCGGTTCGCGAAGCTCCTGGAGGCACGACTCGCGGATCCGGCTCCTGCGGCGTCGGTGATCGCCATCGCCGACCATCGGTACCGCGCCGGCGAGACCCTGGCCGCCTTCGACTGGGCCCTGCGAGCCGCCGCCGCGGCGGGTGATGCCGCGGGTCGCGCGGAGGAACTCCGGCTGCTCCGGCGCGCGGTGAGCCTGCGCGAGGACCTCGACGACGTCACGCCGTCGCTCGACGAACTGCTCCGACGGCTCCGGCACGCGGCGGCCGATGCCGGCGCCACCGGCGACGAGCTCGACGCCGTCGAGGCCCTGCTCGCGCGGGTGGACGGACGGGCCGAGCCGCTCGTCGCGGCCGAGCTCCGCGTCCGGCGCATGCACCTGCGGTTCATGCGCGGAAGGTCCTTCATCGAGGTCGACGAGATGCGGGAGGCCGTCGGGCTCGCGTCGGCCGACACGTCGAGTCGCGAGTACGCGATCGCGCTCGCAGAGCTGGCGCACGCGGAACTCTGGGCCGGCGACCCGGCCGCTCTCGCACACGCACGAACGGCGATCGACGTGGCCCGCACGGCGGGAGACCCACAGGCGTTGTCACTCGCGCTCTCGGCCGGTTCGATGGCGGCGAACTTCGCGGAGGAGACGGCCGTCGCGGCCGAGCTCGGGCGAGCGGCGCAGGCCCCCGCCCTCGAGGCGCGCGCATGGTGGGCGTTCGTGCACGCGTCGATGTGGGAGGCGAACGCCATCGAGACCTGGGCGAGCGAGGCCTTCGCACTCCGCATGCGGGACCGTCGACTCGAACTGGAGGCGCACGGCGGTCCGCACGCGTACATCGCGTGGCTCTCGGCTGCCGAGGCCAGCTCATGGTTGACCGTGGGCGGCTGGCACGAGGCCGACGAACGGCTCCGGGTGGCGCTGGGCTCCGATCCCGGGCCGCTGGGTGATCTCGAGGCCCGTCTCGCGGCAGCCCGGCTCGCCGTGCTCCAGGGCCGACAGCGGGAGGCCGAGGGACACCTGCTGCGGGTCGAGGAACTCGTCGTGAACGGGTCGGCGTTCCTCGCCGTCGAGTACGACGCGGTCCGTGCCGAGGTCCGGCTCGGCGCGGGCGACCCCGTCGGCGCCTATGCCGCCGCACTCGAGGGCGCCGTCGATCGCGGGGTCCCGCCGACCATGGCGGAGTGGCTGCTGCCCTTCGCGGCCAGGGCACTCGCCGACCGGGCGCAAGCGGCGAGGGACGGCGGTGAACCGACGGATGCGATCCTCGCGACCCTCGACGCCCTCGTCGAGCGCTTCCCCCACGTCATCGAGGACTCGGGAACGTGGACGGAGCTCATGCGACACCAGGTCGACGCGCTCGACCGCCTGTACGTCGCCGAGCGCGCTCGCGCGCGAGCGGATGCCGCCGCAGCGTCCTGCTGGACGGAGACGGTCGAGGCCTGCGCCGATGCGCATCTCCCATGGGAGGAGGCCTACGCGCGCTGGCGCGCCGCGGAGGCACTGCTCGGCCGGGGCCACGACCGGCAGGCGGGCGCCGAGATGCTCCGCACCGGGCTCGCGCTCGCACGCCGGCTGGGCGCGAGGCCGGTCGAGGGCGAGCTGCTCGATCTCGCCGCTCGTGCACGGGTCCCGATCGAAGAGCCGGGCGACGCGGCATCCGCTGCGCCGGCCCCTCTGCCCGGCCTCACCGAACGCGAGCGCGACGTGCTCGACCTCATCGCGGTCGGTCGCACGTACGCCGAGATCGCCCGGACGCTCATGATCAGCGAGAAGACCGTGAGCACGCACGTGTCCCACCTGCTCGCGAAGACCGGGACCGCGAATCGCGTCGAGCTCGCCCGACTGGTGCACCGCGTGGCGGACGAGGGCCCGACCGGCCCCTAATCGGGATCGTCGAGCTCGTCGAGCTCGCGGTCGCCGTCGTGGGCCGCGTAGAACGCCGACTGGCGGCGCATGAGCTGCTCCACGCCCACGGCCCGGTCGACGCCGTAGACCGTGCCGGGGAAGTCGAGCGCCTGCTGGATCGCCCAGATCTCCTCGTGCCGATCGGGGGACAGGATGCGCGCGGGGGATCCGACGGCCACCCAGCCGATCGGGACGACCGCGCCCGGCTCGAGTGTCGTGTTCACCTGCACGATGCCGTTGATGCGCACCTCGGCGTCCTCGCCGACGACCGCGCCGGGGAAGAGCGACGCGCCCGTTGCGATGAACGCCCGGTCGCCGACCGTGGCGCCGTTGAGGTGCGCGTGCGGGCCCACCATCACGTGGGACCCGATGACGGCCGGATGCCCCGCGCGGCCCCGGATGACGGCGTGCTCGAGCACCACGGACTCACGCCCGACCGCGCACCTCGCCGTCCTCCGCCGTGAGCACCGCCCCGTGCAGGATGCGCGCGCCCGCCTCGATCACCACGTCGCCCGACACGATCGCGCCGGGCGCGATCGTGGCCGCGGGGTCGATGCGCGGCGTGCGGCCGCGATGCTCGACGATCATGCGCCGACGGATGCCTCCACCGGCCGGTCGGCCGAGACGGGACGCTTGAGCCGCAGCACCACCACGGTCATCGTGGCGGCGGTGAGGGCGGCGAGCACCATGTGCACGCCCACGGCGAGCGGAGGAAGGCCGTTGCGCGCCTGGTAGAGGCCGACGGCGATCTGCACGAGCTCGGCGGCGAGGAGCACGATCGTCCAGCGGAGGGTCGGCAGGCGCAGGCGCCAGGCGCCGACGACCAGCGCGACGGTCAGGGCGAGCAGGGCGTAGCCCGGCCACGCGTGAACGTGCTCGAGGAGCTCGGCCTCGAAGCCGTTGCGGCCGACCGCGGCATCCCCGGAGTGCGGGCCCGCGCCTGTCGTGAGGATGCCGAACACGATCGTGAGGGCGAGCACGGCGGTCGTGGCGTGCGTGAGGCCGGCGTACCAGCCCGGGACGGCGAGCTCACGGGGGCCGGGGGTCGCGTCCATGCGCACGATGAAGGCGGCGCACACGCACACGAGCAGGAGCGACGACACGTAGTGGAAGCCGACGATGAACGGGTTGAGCCCCGTCCACACGGTGATGCCACCGACGATCGCCTGCGCGACGACGCCGGCGCCCACGATGAACGCGAGCGTGAAGAGGTCGCGCCGCTGCCGGCGGATGCGCCACACGAGCACGAACAGCACGAGCGCGACGATGCCGACGACGCCCGTCATCATGCGGTTCCCGAACTCGATGAGCGAGTGGTAGCTGAGCTCCTCGGTGGGCACGAGCGAGTCGGCCGTGCAGGTCGGCCAGGTGGGGCATCCGAGGCCCGAACCCGTGAGCCGCACCGCGCCGCCCGTGCCGATGATCATCGTCTGCACGGCGAACGAGAGCCACGCGAACACGCGGATCCGCGTGTCGATGCGATCGGGCAGCCACTGGGCGAAGCGATTCACGCTGAAGGGTCCTGATCCGGGTCGGACTGTGACGGCACTGGGAGATCGGACCAGCCGGGAGTGCGACCCTATAGACTTGAGGGGTTGGAGATCCCGCGAGGCGCGCCAACGCGCGATACGGGTTGCCAACCATCTTAGGTTCGCACTGGAGCCACCCGCACATCATCGCCCTCCCGTCGAGCACCTCGACCCGCGAGGGGGCATGAGCCGGACTGATAGCCGGTCGCACGGGAGGAGAAGAGGGAGAGCATGACGGACGTACTGATCGACCGCCCCGAACTGGAAGGGCTCGGCACGTACGAGTTCGGCTGGGCCGACTCCGATGTCGCCGGCGCATCCGCCCGACGCGGCATCTCGCCCGAGGTCGTCGCGGACATCTCGCGGCTGAAAGAGGAGCCCGAGTGGATGCTCCAGCGCCGCCAGCGTGCGCTGCAGCTCTTCGAGCGCAAGCCCATGCCCACCTGGGGCGCCGATCTCTCGGAGATCGACTTCGACAACATCAAGTACTTCGTCCGCTCCACCGAGAAGCAGGCCCAGACCTGGGAGGACCTGCCCGACGACATCAAGAACACCTACGAGCGCCTCGGCATCCCCGAGGCCGAGCGCCAGCGCCTCGTGGCCGGCGTCGCCGCGCAGTACGAGTCCGAGGTGGTCTATCACCAGATCAACGAGGAGCTCGAGCGCCAGGGCGTCATCTTCATGGACACCGACACGGCGCTGCGGGAGCACCCCGAGTTCTTCGAGGAGTACTTCGGCACGGTGATCCCCGCGGGCGACAACAAGTTCGCCGCGCTGAACACCGCGGTGTGGTCGGGCGGCTCGTTCGTCTACGTGCCGCCGGGCGTGCACGTCGAGATCCCGCTGCAGGCCTACTTCCGCATCAACACCGAGAACATGGGCCAGTTCGAGCGCACGCTCATCATCGCCGACGAGGGCTCCTACGTGCACTACATCGAGGGCTGCACGGCCCCGATCTACAAGTCGGACTCGCTGCACTCGGCCGTCGTCGAGATCATCGTGAAGAAGAACGCCCGCGTGCGCTACACGACGATCCAGAACTGGTCGAACAACGTCTACAACCTCGTGACCAAGCGCGCCACGGCCGCCGAGGGCGCCACCATGGAGTGGATCGACGGCAACATCGGCTCGAAGGTCACGATGAAGTACCCGTCGATCTTCCTCATGGGCGAGCACGCCAAGGGCGAGACCCTCTCGGTCGCGTTCGCGGGCCCGGGCCAGCACCAGGACGCCGGCGCCAAGATGATCCACATGGCGCCCTACACCCAGTCGTCGATCGTCTCGAAGTCGATCGCGCGCGGCGGCGGCCGCGCCGGCTACCGCGGTGAGGTCCGCGTCGACGCCAACGCCCACCACGCGGCGAACACGGTGCGCTGCGACGCCCTGCTCGTCGACACCATCTCCCGCTCCGACACCTACCCGGCGATCGACATCCGCGTCGACGACGTCGTGCTCGGCCACGAGGCCACGGTCTCGAAGGTCAGCGAGGAGCAGCTCTTCTACCTGATGGCTCGGGGCATCCCCGAAGACGAGGCCATGGCGATGATCGTGCGCGGCTTCATCGAGCCCATCGCGCGCGAGCTCCCCATGGAGTACGCGATGGAACTCAACAAGCTCATCGAGATGGGCATGGAAGGATCGGTCGGCTAGAGAATGACCGCCGCAACGCAGAGCACAGCCATGCCCACCGCCGAGCAGCACGGGTTCCGACCGCACTCCGACGGCGCCTTCGTGCCCGTGCAGACGCGCTCCGAGCGCTTCCGCTCGGTGAACGTCGACGACTTCGCCCCGGTCACCGGCCGCGAGCACGAGTGGAAGCTCTCGCCCGTCGCCGCGTTCGCCGACCTCACCGGCGGCGAGCTCGACGGCTCGCGCGTCGAGGTCGAGTCGACGGATGCCGCGGGCGTCGACGTGTCGTGGATCGCCCGCGACGACGCCCGCGTCGGCGGCACCGGCGGGATCCCCGAGGAGCGCGCCGCGGCGAACGCGTGGTCGAGCTTCGGCGAGGCCCTGCTCGTCACGGTCGACGGCGAGGACGAGAAGACCGTCGTCGTCACCCGGCACGGGCTCGGCGAGTCGCCGCGGGCCGCGCACACGGTCATCCAGGCGGCGCCGAACAGCCGCGGCCTCATCGTGCTCCGCGGCACCGGTCCTGCCCGCCTCAGCGAGAACGTCGAGATCGTCGTCGGCGAGGGCGCCTCGCTCACAGTCGTCTCCCTCCAGGAGTGGGACGACGACGCGGTGCACCTCGCGAGCCACTTCGCGCGTCTCGGCCGCGACTCGTTCCTCAAGCACATCGTCGTCTCGCTCGGCGGCAAGGTCGTGCGGGTCAATCCGTCGACGCACCTCGCCGAGCAGGGCTCCGACGTCGAGGCCCTCGGTCTCTACTTCGCCGACGCCGGACAGCACCTCGAGCAGCAGGTGTTCGTGCACCACGACGCGCCGCACACCCGCAGCCGCGTGACCTACAAGGGCGCGCTGCAGGGCGATGGCGCGCGCAGCGTCTGGATCGGCGACGTGCTCATCGGCAACGCCGCGGTCGGCACCGACAGCTACGAGCAGAACCGGAACCTCGTCCTCACCGATGGCACCCGTGCCGACTCGGTGCCGAACCTCGAGATCGAGACGGGCGACATCGAGGGGGCCGGCCACGCGAGCGCGACCGGCCGCTTCGACGACGAGCAACTGTTCTACCTGATGGCGCGCGGCATCCGCGAAGACGAGGCGCGCCGGCTCGTGGTGCGCGGCTTCCTCACCGAGATCGTCCAGAAGATCGGCTCGCCCGAGCTCGAGGAGCGGCTCACGGCCGCGCTCGAGGCCGAGCTGCAGGGGAGCTGACGTGGCATCCGTTCGCATCTGCGCCGTCGACGACCTCGGCACCAACGAGGCCGCGCGCTTCGTGGTCGAGGGCGTGCCGATCGCCGTCGTGAAGGACGCCGCGGGCGACATCTTCGCCATCGGCGACACCTGCACTCACGGCGACATCTCCCTCGCCGAGGGCTTCGTGGAGGACGACACGCTCGAGTGCTGGGCGCACGGCTCGAAGTTCTCTCTCACGACCGGCAAGCCGCTGACCCTCCCCGCGTACGAGCCCGTCCCCGTGTTCCAGGTCGAGGTGAAGGACGGCGACGTGCACATCGACCCGTCGGTCACCCTGACCGTCTGACCAGCCCGACCCACCAGCTTCCGGCCCGAGCGGCCGACGAACGAAAGAGATCCACAAGAACCATGTCCGTGCTCGAGATCAAGAACCTGCACGTCAACGTCGAGACCGACCAGGGCGTCCGCGAGATCCTCCGCGGCGTCGACCTCACCATCAACGAGGGCGAGATCCACGCGATCATGGGGCCGAACGGCTCCGGCAAGTCGACCCTCGCCTACACGATCGCCGGTCACCCCAAGTACACCGTCGTCCAGGGCGAGATCCTGCTCGACGGCGAGAACGTGCTCGAGATGACCGTCGACGCCCGCGCTCGCGCCGGCCTGTTCCTCGCGATGCAGTACCCCGTCGAGATCCCCGGCGTGACCGTCACCAACTTCCTCCGCACCGCCAAGACCGCGATCGACGGCGAGGCGCCCTCGATCCGCGGCTGGGTGAAGGACGTCCGCGAGTCGATGTCCAACCTCCGAATGGACCCGGTCTTCGCCGAGCGCAACGTCAACGAGGGCTTCTCGGGCGGCGAGAAGAAGCGCAACGAGATCCTCCAGCTCGAGCTGCTGAAGCCGCGCTTCGCCGTGCTCGACGAGACCGACTCCGGCCTCGACGTCGATGCGCTGAAGATCGTCTCCGAGGGCGTGAACCGTGCCAAGGCCAACACGGGCCTCGGCATCATGCTGATCACGCACTACACGCGCATCCTCCGGTACATCCACCCCGACTTCGTGCACGTGTTCGTCGCGGGCAGGATCGCCGAGCAGGGCGGCCCCGAGCTCGCCGAGCGGCTCGAGGAAGAGGGCTACGACCGCTACCAGGTCGCGGAGACGGCCGTCGCCGAGTAGGCCGCGGCTAGAATCGCATCATGGTCACCACACTCGCACCCGAGCGCTACGACGCGGTCACCGAGGCGCTCAAGGACGTGATGGACCCCGAGCTCGGCGTCAACGTCGTCGACCTCGGCCTGATCTACGACCTCGGCTGGGATGACGAGCACGACGCGCTCGTCATCCACATGACGCTCACGAGCGCCGGATGCCCCCTCACCGACGTGCTCGAGGAGCAGACCGCCGAGGCGCTCGACGGCATCGTCGACGCGTTCCGCATCAACTGGGTGTGGATGCCGCCGTGGGGCCCCGAGCGGATCACCGACGACGGCCGCGACATGATGCGCGCCCTCGGGTTCGCGATCTAACCCATTTCGTTCCGACCCCGACGCCCCGGATGCCGCGTGCATCCGGGGCGTCGTCGCATTTCAGCGGCACGTGCTCGGCGGCGACCGAACCCGGCGTCGCGGCGGTGCCGCCGCTCAGGCCAGGCCGCGGCGCCGCAGCAGCGCGTCGATCGACGGCTCGCGTCCGAGCAGCGCGCGGATCGACTCGCCCGGATCGCGCGAGCCGCCCGGCTCGAGCACCTCGCGGCGGTACCGGTCGCCGTTCTCGCGGGTCGCGCCGCCGTTGTGCTCGAACCATTCCATGACGTCGGCGCCCGGCACCTCGCTCCAGATGTACGAGTAGTACCCGGCGTCATAGCCGCCCGCGAACACGTGGGCGAAGTACGCGCTCGAGTACCGCGGCGGCACGAGCGGGTCGGCGAGGCCCGCGGCCGCGAGCGCCGCGTGCTCGAACCCGGTGACGTCGGTCACCTCGGCTCCGTCGTCCTCCGCGCCGAGGCGATGCCATGCCTGGTCGAGCACGGCGGCGCCGAGGTACTCCGCGGTCTCGAAGCCCTGGTTGAAGCCGCGCGCGGCGATGAGGCAATCGGCGAGCTGCTGCGGCATCCGCGCGCCCGTCTCGTGGTGCACGGCGTAGTGCCCGAGCACCTCTGGGCGCAGCACCCACAGTTCGTTCACCTGGCTGGGCAGCTCGACGAAGTCGCGGAAGACGTTCGTGCCGGCCTGCGACGGGTAGCGGACACGCGCGAGCAGGCCGTGCAGGGCGTGCCCGAACTCGTGGAAC
The DNA here is from genome assembly GCF_053603635.1 of Agromyces sp. NPDC004153. Classification (NCBI taxonomy): domain Bacteria; kingdom Bacillati; phylum Actinomycetota; class Actinomycetes; order Micrococcales; family Microbacteriaceae; genus Agromyces; species Agromyces sp. NPDC004153. The sequence continues at coordinate 416,309 of NZ_JBSGFY010000002.1, read as the reverse complement.
AGCGTCTCGGTCTCGTCGAACGTGAGGAGCGTCGGCTCGCCGGCGGCGGGCTTCGGGACGTTCATGTTGTTGACGACGACGGGTAGGTCGCCCGTGAGCTCGGACTGGTCGACGAGCGCGCTCATCCACGCCCCGCCGCGCTTCGAGTCGCGCGTGTACGGGTCGAAGAGGTACAGGCCGACCGGGGAGTCGTCGGCTTCGAACACCTCGTAGACGCGCGTGTCAGGGTGGTAGCCGACGAGGTCGGCGCGGCGGGCGAACCGGAGGCCGTAGAGCAGGCCTGCGGCGTGGAAGACGCCGTCGACGAGCACGCGGTCGAGCTCGAAGTACGGTCGCAGTCCTGCGAGATCGACGTCGTGGCGCTCGGCGCGCACCTGCTCGGCGAGGAACGCCCAGTCGGCGGCGACGGGTGTGCGGGCACCGGCGGCGGTCGCCCGTGCGGCGAGGTCGGCGCGCTCGCGCGCGACGTTCCGCGTCGCCGGCGGCACGAGCTCGTCGAGGAGGGCCGCGACGGCCTCGGGGGAGCCGGCGGTCTCGCCCGCGGTCACGGCCGCGGCGTGGTCGGGGAACCCGAGCAGCTTCGCCCGCTCGGCGCGCAGGCACACGATCTCGAGCAGCCCGGCCCGAGTGTCGTGCGCTCCGCCGCGAGAGCCGCGCGCCCTGGACGCGGCGAGGAGGCGGTCGCGCACGTCGGGTCGGGTGAGCGCGGCGAGCGCCGGCTGCCCCGTCGGGAGCACGAGCGTGATGAGCCACCCGTCGAGATCCCTCGAGCGGGCCGCCTCGCGCGCCGCCGACCGCGCGCCGGCATCCAGCCCGTCGAGTTCCGCCTCGTCGGTGAGGTGCAGCGCGAGGTCGTTCGTGTCGGCGAGCAGGTCCTGCTGGAAGGCCGTGGTGAGCGAGGAGAGGCGTTCGTTGAGCCCGGTGAGGCGGCTCCGCCCCTCGGGGTCGAGCCCGGCGCCGGCGAGGACCGCCTCGGTGTAGGTGCGGTCGAGGAGGTAGGCCTGATCGGGATCGAGGCCCAGGTCGTCTCGGAGGCCGTGCAGCACGCCGATGCGCGCGAACAGGCGCGGGTCGAGGCGGATGGCGTCGCGGTGCGCGGCGAGCTTCGGCGCCAGCTCGGCCTCGAGGGCGTCGAGCTCGTCGCTCGCGTCGGCCGAGCTCGCGTTCGCGAACACGGGCAGCACCCGGCGGAGGAGGACCCCCGACCGCTCGAGGGCGACGAGCGTGTTCTCGAAGCTCGGCGGCGCGGCATCCGTGGCGATCGCCTCGACCTCGGCGCGCTGCTCGCGCATGCCCGCCTCGATCGCCTCGCGGTAGTGCTCGGGCCGCACGAGCCCGAACAGCGGGAGGCGGTAGGGGAGCGGACTGGGTTCGAGGAACGGGTTCGTGCGATCGTCCATCCGACCACCCTAGGGGCGAGCGCGACGGCGTCGCGACGGTCGTAGGCTCGACGTATGCAGCGCGACGGGGAGTCGATCGAGTCCGCACCGGCCGAGGCGTACACGCACGGCCATCACGAGAGCGTGCTCCGCGTGCACTCCTGGCGCACGGTCGACAACTCCGCCGCCTACCTCGCGCCGCACCTCGAGGCCGGCGCCCGCGTGCTCGACGTCGGCAGCGGCCCGGGCACCATCACCATCGACCTCGCGCGCCGCGTGCGACCCGGCCTCGTGACGGGCGTCGACGCCGCGGCCGACGTTGTCGCGCGCGCCGCGGGCCTCGCGTCGAGCGAGCGCGTCGACAACGTCGACTTCCGCGTCGGCGATGCCTACGCCCTCGAGTTCGCGGATGCCGCGTTCGACGTCGTGCACGCGCACCAGGTGCTGCAGCACCTCGCCCGGCCCGTCGACGCGCTGCGCGAGTTCCGGCGGGTGCTGAAGCCCGGCGGCATCCTCGCGGTGCGCGACGTCGACTACGGCGGCGTGATCTGGAGCCCCGCGTCGTCGGGCCTCGACCGCTGGCTCGAGCTCTACCACGACGTCGCGATCGGCAACGGCGGGGAGCCCGACGCGGGCCGTCACCTCACGCGATGGGTGCGCGAGGCGGGCTTCGTCGACCTGGAATCCACCGCGACGACCTGGGTGTTCTCGACCGCGCTCGAGCGCGAGTGGTGGGGCAACTCGTGGGCCGAGCGGGCGACGCAGTCGCAGTTCGCGGCGCACGCGATCGAGTCGGGACACTCGAACCCGGCCGAGCTGGCGCGCATCGGCCAGGCATGGCGCGATTGGGCGACCGACGGCGACGGGTGGCTGCTCATGCCGCACGCCGAGGTGCTCGCGAAGGCCTGAGGGCCTACCAGTCCTCGTCGGCGTCGTGCACGTCGATGATGGCGTCGCTGATGACGGTACCGTCGTCGAGCTCGACGATCGGGCGGCCCTCGAGCCAGGTCAGCGTCCAGTGGCGGCCGGCGCCCTCGCCCTCGTGGCCCGCTTCGGCGGCCGCGATGCGCGGGCGCAGGTCGGCGGGCACGGATGCCGGCGGCTCGGCGCCGAACTCCCAGCGCGTGCCGAGGCGCATCAGGCGTCCATCTCGTAGGTGACCCACGTCGTGCGGCGCGCCAGGTCGTCGTAGAGCTTCTGCGCGTCGGCGTTGTCGGCCGCCGTGATCCAGCTCACGCCGCCCGAGCCGATCTCCCGCGAGCGCGCGTGCACGAACTCGATGAGCGCCCGCCCGACCCCCGATCCGCGCGACTCGGGGTCGACGTAGAGATCATCGAGGTAGAGGCCTCGCGTCGCCTGGAGCGTGTCGGGCACGACCCGATACTGCGCGAGTCCGACGGGCGTGCCCTCCTCGTCGACGGCGAGTGCCGCCTCGAGCGGGTCGTGCTCGTCGCGGATCCAGTTCCAGACGATGAGCGCCTTCGCGTCGTCGAGATCGGTCTCGTAGAACCGGCAGTACGCCTCGAACAGCGGCAGCCAGCCGAAGAAGTCGTCGTCGCCCGCCATGCGGATCTCGTGTGCCATGCGTTCCCCCTACGCCTCGGGTGCGGCGAGCACGATGTCGCGCACCTCGAACTCGTCGGCCTCCACGAACGACAGCGACGCGATGCGCCCCACTGCGCGGAGGTCGGATGCCGCGGACTCGAGCAGCGCGATCGCGGTCGCCGGGGCGGCGATCACGGCGCTCGACACCGGGGTCTTCTGCGATGCCTTCGCGTCGGTCTTGGCGCGACGGATGCCCGTGAGCGCCAGGCTCGCGAGCTCGAGCAGCTCGACACCGGCCTCACCGCGGGCGGCGAGTTCGTCGGTCGTCGGCCACGCGGCGCGGTGCACCGAGCCCTCGTTCGACCAGCGCCAGGCCTCCTCGGTCGCGAACGGGATGACCGGCGCGAACAGGCGCAGCAGCACCGAGAGCGCGGTCTTCAGCGCCGCGACGGCCGAGGCCTGCTCGGGACTCGGCTCGCCGTAGGCGCGCTCCTTGACGAGCTCGAGGTAGTCGTCGCAGAAGGTCCAGAAGAAGGTCTCGGCGACCTCGAGCGCCCGGGCGTGGTCGTAGGCGTCGAACGAACGCGTGGCGCTCGCGACGACGTCGGCGAGCTCGGCGAGCATGCTGCGGTCGATCGGCACGGTCACCGGGGCGTCCGCGCTGCCGTCGAAGCCGAGGATGAACTTCGCGGCGTTCAGCACCTTGATGCTGAGGCGCCGGCCGATCTTCACCTGCGTCGGGTTCTGCGGATCGAACGCGGCGTCGACGCCGAGGCGGCTCGACGCGGCCCAGTACCGCACCGCGTCCGAGCCGTGCTGCTCGAGCAGGCCGGCGGGGGTCACCACGTTGCCCTTCGACTTCGACATCTTCTTGCGGTCGGGGTCGACGATGAAGCCCGAGATCGCCGCGTTCGCCCACGGCTGGGTGCCGTGCTCCAGCTCGGCGCGCAGCACCGTGGAGAACAGCCACGTACGGATGATGTCCTGGGCCTGCGGCCGCAGCGAGTACGGGAAGACGAGGTCGAACAGCTCGGGGTCGCGCTCCCAGCCGCCAGCGAGCTGCGGGGTGAGCGAGGACGTCGCCCAGGTGTCCATGATGTCGTGCTCGCCGACGAAGCCGCCCGGCTCGCCGCGCTGAGACTCCTCGTAGCCCGGCGCGGTGGCCGACGACGGGTCGACCGGCAGCAGCTCGCGCGTCGCGACGATGGGCTCGTCGAATACGGGATTCCCGTCGGCGTCGAGCGGGTACCACACCGGGATCGGCACGCCGAAGAAACGCTGGCGGGAGATCAGCCAGTCGCCCGCGAGTCCGCCCACCCAGTTCTCGTAGCGCACGCGCATGAAGTCGGGGCGCCAGTCGATCTCGCGGCCGCCGTCGACGAGGCGCGATCGCAGCTCCTCGTCGCGCGCGCCGTTCACGATGTACCACTGACGCGTGGAGACGATCTCGAGCGGGCGGTCGCCCTTCTCGAAGAACTTCACGGGGTGCGTGATGGCCTTGGGCTCGCCGAGGAGGTCGCCCGACGCGCGGAGCTGCTCGACCACTGCCTGCTTGGCCGAGTAGGCGGTCTTGCCGGCGAGCTCGGCGAACGCGGCACGACCGGACTCCGAGGTGATGGCGTCGGGCGCCTCGGCGACGATGCGGCCGTCGAACCCGATGATCGTGCGGTTGGGGAGATCGAGCTCGCGCCACCACACCACGTCGGTCACGTCGCCGAACGTGCAGATCATGGCGATCCCGGTGCCCTTGTCCTTCTGGGCGAGGTGGTGCGCCACGACCGGCACCTCGACGCCGAACACGGGCGTCGTCACGGTCGTGCCGAACAGCGGCTGGTAGCGCTCGTCGTCGGGGTGGGCGACGAGGGCCACGCACGCGGGGATGAGCTCGGGGCGGCTCGTCTCGATCTCGACCGTGCCGCCGTCGGGGCGGTGGAACGTCACCCGATGGTAGTGGCCGGCCTGCTCGCGGTCCTCGAGCTCGGCCTGGGCCACCGCGGTGCGGAACGTCACGTCCCAGAGCGTGGGCGCGAGCGCCTGGTAGGCCTCGCCGCGCTCGACGTTGCGGATGAACGCGAGCTGCGACGTGAACAGTGCCTCGTCGGCGATCGTGCGATAGGTCTGCGTCCAGTCGACCGACAGGCCGAGCGCGCGGAACAGCGCCTCGAACTCCTGCTCGTCCTCCACGGTGAGCTTCTCGCACAGTTCGATGAAGTTGCGGCGGCTGATCGGCAGCTGGTCGGCGGCCTTCGTGCTCTTGTTGTCGCCGCCCTCGAACGGCGGCACGAAGTCGGGGTCGTACGGCAGCGTCGGGTCGCAGCGCACGCCGTAGTAGTTCTGCACGCGGCGCTCGGTGGGCAGGCCGTTGTCGTCCCAGCCCATGGGGTAGAAGACGCTGCGGCCGCGCATGCGCTGGTAGCGCGCCACGAGGTCGGTGTGCGTGAACGAGAACACGTGGCCGATGTGCAGCGAGCCCGATGCGGTGGGCGGCGGGGTGTCGATCGAGTAGATCGCGTCGCGCGTGGCCGACTCGCGGTCGAACCGGTAGGTGCCGTCCTGCTCCCAGACGCCGCCCCACTTGGCTTCGAGGCCCTCGAGTGCGGGCTTGTCGGGGATGCGCGGGGTGTCGGTCATGATGCTCCGGGTTCAGTATGTACGGCACCGAGTCCATGGGGGTGCCTGAATGTGCGACGCTCCAGCCTAGCGGATGGAGCGTCGCACCCCGCGGAGCGGGCCGCTCAGGCGGTGGGACCGGCCGCCTGCGCTTCGAGCTGCTGCTCGGGGTCGCCCGACTCGGGCACCACCGGCATCCGGGCGGCCGCCCACGCGGCGACGAGCGTCACGGCGGAGAGCACGGCGAGCACGATCCCCGGGTGCCACCACACGTACCCCGTCGCCTCGCCGAGCGCCACCGTCACGAGCGGCACGAAGCCGCCCACGGTGGCCGCGATCGCGTATGAGACCGAGAGCGCCGAGTAGCGGAAGTGGTCGGGGAACAGGTCGTTCATGAGGCCGCCGAGCGCCGCCCACGACATGGTCGGCAGGATGCCGCCGATGATCATGGTGCCCACGAGGATCGGGAACGTCGCGAACTGGAGCAGGAAGTACATCGGGAACGTGATGAGCAGCGTGCCGAGCGCGCCCCACGCCACGACCCGCGCGGAGCCGATGCGATTCGCCCACGCGCCGAAGAGCGGGATCGTGACGAGCTGCAGCAGGCCGCCGATCGTGGTCGCGATGAGGAGGTCCTGGAAGCTGAAGCCGAGCTCCGCCGCGCCGTAGTTGATGGTGTACGTGTTCATCAGCGAGTACGAGCCGATGCCGAGCATCGCCGCGCCGATGGCGATGAGGATCGCCACGGGGCGCTTCTGGAACATGGTCGCGAACGGGACGCGGTCGCGGCGGCCCTCGGCGACGACCTCCTTGAACACCGGCGTCTCGTCGATCGACCAGCGCAGGTAGAGCGAGACGAGCAGCAGCGGGATCGCGAGGAGGAACGGGATGCGCCAGCCCCACGCCGCGATCTCCTCGGCGGGGAGCACGATGGTCATGATGATGAACAGGGCCGCGGAGAGGATCGAGCCGACGGGGGAGCCGAGCTGCGGGATGGCGGCGTAGAACGCGCGCTTCACGGGGTTCGAGTGCTCGGTCGCGAGCAGGATCGAGCCACCCCACTCGCCGCCGAGCGAGAGCCCCTGCACGATGCGCAGCAGCACCAGGCCGACGGCGCCGAGCCAGCCGGCCTGCGCGTAGGTCGGCAGGAGGCCGATGAGGCCGGTCGCGACCCCCATGATGCCGACGGTCCAGAGCAGCGTCGCGCGGCGCCCGAGGCGGTCGCCCATGTGGCCGAAGATCGCGGCGCCGATCGGGCGGACCACGAACGCCAGGGCGATCGTCGAGAACGCGGCGAGCGTGCCGCCGAACTCGCCGAGCGGGTCGAAGAAGAGCGGGCCGACGAAGAACGCCGAGAAGTACGCGAAGACGTAGAAGTCGAACGACTCGAGCGAGGTGCCGACCATGGACGCCCACGCGATGCGTCGGATGTGGGGCGGGTCCGCGGGCGTGGTGGGCACGGGGGTTGCAGTGGTCACGATGGGTCCTTGTGGGTTCTGGCTGCGGTGAGCCCGACGGCTCGGCGGGTGCCGGCGTCGCGCGACCGACGGCGTGATCCGGGCCGGTCGACGGGGCGCGCTGGGGGAGCGGGGACGCCCCGACGACGCGGCTCGGACTCATCATGGCAGCGGCCGATCCGACCGACAAGCAACTTGTTCGCATTCGACTAGCACAATACGATCGGAATGTGCTGATCCGACTCGATCCGACCCGTCCGACCCCGCTCTTCGAGCAGCTCGCGTCGGCCGTGCGTGCCGCGATCATCGACGGTCGCGTCATCGGCGGCGAGCGCCTCCCCGCCGCACGCGACCTCGCGGGCGATCTCGGCGTGAACATGCACACCGTGCTGCGGGCATATCGCGTGCTGCGCGACGAGGGCCTCATCGAGCTGCACCGCGGCCGCGGCGCCGTCGTCGCGGTGCGCATCGGCGGCCACGCCGCCCTCGCCGGGGCGATCCACGACCTCGTCGACGAGGCCAAGCTGCACGACCTGCCCGAGAGCGCCCTGCTCGCGCTCATCAGCGAGGCGTACCGGTGGTCGCCGTCGTCGCCCGGAGTGATCCGCACCGCGCCGACACGGTAGGCTTGAGGGCAACGACATCGATCCGGCCATCACCGGGGAGTCTTCGGAAGAACGCGAGCGGATGCCCCGTGGCATCCGGTCGCTGGTAGAACCGAACGGGTCGGCCCGTCACAGCCGCAACGAGGGGCCTCAGGATCGTTGATCCCGGGGCAAGCGAGGTGGTACCGCGGCGGAGCTCGATCGAGCGGCCGGCGTCCTCGCGGAAGCATCCGTCCCCGCAAGGAGCGAGCGTGTACCCCCGTACCCCAGACGACCACTCCGTCGCCCCATCGCCCGACTTCCCGTCGGTCGAGCGCGAGGTCCTCGCGTTCTGGAAGGCCGACGACACCTTCCGGGCGTCGATCGACCAGCGCGACGGCGCACCCGAGTGGGTCTTCTACGACGGCCCGCCGTTCGCCAACGGCCTGCCGCACTACGGGCACCTCCTCACGGGTTACGCGAAGGACCTCTTCCCGCGGTTCCAGACCATGCGCGGGCACCAGGTGCACCGCCGGTTCGGCTGGGACACCCACGGCCTGCCCGCCGAGCTCGAGGCCGAGCGCCAGCTCGGCATCACCGACAAGAGCGAGATCGAGGAGATGGGCATCGCGGCCTTCAACCAGGCCGCGCGCGACGCCGTGCTGCGCTACACCGAGGAGTGGCAGGACTACGTCACCCGCCAGGCGCGCTGGGTCGACTTCGAGAACGACTACAAGACGCTCGACCTCCCCTTCATGGAGTCCGTGATCTGGGCGTTCAAGACGCTCTACGACAAGGGCCTCGCCTACGAGGGCTACCGCGTGCTGCCGTACTGCTGGCGCGACCAGACGCCGCTGTCGAACCACGAGCTGCGCATGGACGACGACGTCTACAAGATGCGCCAGGACCAGACCGTCACGGTCACCTTCCCGCTCACCGGTGCGAAGGCGGAGTCGCTCGGGCTCACCGCTGTGCGCGCCCTCGCGTGGACGACGACGCCGTGGACGCTGCCGACGAACTTCGCGCTCGCGGTCGGTCCCGGCATCGAGTACGCCGTCGTGCCCGCGGGACCGAACGGCACGCCCGACGCGACCGTCAATCGCGAGCACGTGGGGGCGACCGACACCGAGGTGCTCGGCGCCGAGTACCTGCTCGCCCGCGACCTGGTGGGCAGCTACGCCAAGGAGCTCGGCTACGACTCGGCCGAGGGCGCCCGAGCCGCGGTCTCCCGCACGGTCACCGGAGCCGAGCTCGAGGGCGTGACCTACGACCGGCTCTTCGACTACTACGCCGACGTCGACCACTACGGGCTGCAGAACGCCTGGCAGATCCTCGTCGCCGACTACGTCACGACCGACGACGGCACCGGCATCGTGCACCAGGCCCCCGCCTACGGCGAGGAGGACCAGAAGGTGGGCGAGGCCGCCGGCATCCCGGTGATCCTCTCGCTCGACGAGGGCGGCCGGTTCCTCCCGGCGGTCACGGATGTCGCTGGGCTCCTCTGGTTCGATGCGAACAAGCCGCTCACGCAGGTGCTCAAGGCCGAGGGCCGGCTGCTCCGCCAGGCGAGCTACGAGCACTCGTACCCGCACTGCTGGCGCTGCCGCAACCCGCTCATCTACAAGGCGGTGTCGAGCTGGTTCATCCGCGTGCCCGACTTCCGCGACCGCATGGGCGAGCTGAACCAGGAGATCACCTGGGTCCCCGAGAACGTCAAGGACGGCCAGTTCGGCAAGTGGGTCGCCGGGGCCCGCGACTGGTCGATCAGCCGCAACCGGTACTGGGGCTCGCCGATCCCCGTGTGGAAGAGCGACGACCCCGAGCACCCGCGCATCGACGTCTACGGCTCGCTCGAGGAGCTCGAGCGCGACTTCGGCGTGCTGCCGCGCAACTCGCACGGCGAGCCCGACCTGCACCGCCCGTTCATCGACGACCTGACCCGCCCGAATCCCGACGACCCCACCGGGAAGAGCACCATGCGGCGCATCCCCGACGTGCTCGACGTGTGGTTCGACTCGGGCTCGATGCCGTTCGCGCAGGTGCACTACCCGTTCGAGAACCAGGAGTGGTTCGACTCGCACAACCCGGCCGACTTCATCGTCGAGTACATCGGGCAGACCCGCGGCTGGTTCTACACCCTGCACGTGCTGTCGACGGCGCTCTTCGACCGCCCGGCGTTCGAGAACGTGGTGAGCCACGGCATCGTCCTCGGCAGCGACGGGCAGAAGATGTCGAAGTCGCTGCGCAACTACCCCGACGTCTCCGAGGTCTTCGACCGCGACGGCTCCGACGCCATGCGCTGGTTCCTGATGTCGAGCTCGGTGCTGCGCGGCGGCAACCTCGTCGTCACAGAGGAGGGCATCCGCGAGGGCGTGCGGCAGGTCATGCTGCCGCTGTGGAGCACGTGGTACTTCTTCTCGCTCTACGCCAACACGGCGCGCGAGGGCGGCTACGAGGCGCAGCGGCGCACCGACTCGGCCGACGTGCTCGACCGCTACCTGCTCGCGAAGCTGCGCGACCTCGTGGCCGGCGTCACCGCCGACCTCGAGGACTTCGACTCGCCGCTCGCGGCGCAGAAGCTGCGCGACTTCGCCGACGTGCTCACCAATTGGTACGTGCGCCGGTCGCGCGACCGGTTCTGGGCGGGCGTCGGCGAGGACGGCTCGGGTTCCGAGGCGTTCGACACGCTCTTCACGGTCCTCGAGACCTACACGCGCCTCGCCGCGCCGCTGCTCCCGCTCGTCACGGAACAGGTCTGGCGCGGGCTCACGGGCGGCCGCAGCGTGCACCTGGCCGACTGGCCCGACGCCGATGAGTTCCCGGCCGACCCGGCGCTCGTCGCCGCCATGGACGCCGTCCGCGAGATCAGCGGCGCCACCCTCGCGCTGCGCAAGCAGGCGGGTCGCCGCGTGCGCCTTCCGCTCGCGAACCTCACGGTCGTGACGTCGGATGCCGCAGCGCTCGCGCCCTTCGAGGGCATCCTGCGCGACGAGCTCAACGTGAAGTCGGTCGACCTCGTGCCGCTCGACGACTCGAGCGCCGAGGCCTACGGCGTCACGAAGCGGCTCAGCGTCAACGCGCGGGCCGCCGGACCACGCCTCGGCAAGTCGGTGCAGCAGGCGATCCAGGCGGCGCGGTCGGGCGACTGGTCGCTCAACGACGAGGGCGTCGTGGCCGGCGGCATCGCGCTGGAGCCCGGCGAGTACGACCTCGTGCTCGAGGCCGGCGGCTCGGGCGACGGATCGAACGCGCTCGCGCTGCTGTCCGACGGCGGCTTCGTGCTGCTCGACACCGCGACGACGCCCGAACTGGAGGCCGAGGGCCTCGCGCGCGATGTCGTCCGCGCCGTGCAGGAGGCCCGCAAGGCCGCCGGCCTCGAGGTGGGCGATCGCATCCGCCTCGGCCTCACGCTCGACGCGATCGGCGCCGCCGCGGCATCCGCGCACCATGCGCTCATCGCCCGGGAGACGCTCGCCTCCGAGCTCGACATCGAGACGGCCGCCGACGTGGCGGGCGCCACGGCGTCGCGTCCGGTCGGCGACGGCTCCGCCCTGCTCGTGGACCTGGAGAAGCTGTGACCGACGCATCCGACGACTTCGAGGCCGCCGAGGCACGCGACGCGGCCGACGCCGTGTATGCCGAGCTCATCGCCCGTGTCGGCGAGGGCTCGCCGCGGCCGAGGCTGGCGCCGACGCGGCGGACCGTCGAGCTGCTCGGCGACCCGCACCGCGCCGCGCCCGTGATCCACATCACCGGCACGAACGGCAAGACGTCGACGAGCCGCATGATCGAGAGCCTGCTGCGCGCCTCGGGCCTCCGCACCGGCCTGCTCACGAGCCCGCACCTCGAGCGGTTCACCGAGCGCATCCGCATCGACGGCGAGCCCATCGCCGACGAGGCCGTCGCGCGGAACTGGGAGGAGATCCTCCCGTTCATCGCGATCGTCGACGCCGAGCTCGAGGGCGCCGGCGAGGAGCCGCTGACCTTCTTCGAGGTGCTCACGGTGCTCGCCTTCGCGTGCTTCGCCGACGCGCCCGTCGACGTCGTCGTGCTCGAGGTGGGCATGGGCGGCGAGTGGGACTCCACGAACGTGGCCGACGGGCAGGTCGCGGTGTTCACGCCGATCGACCTCGACCACCAGTCGCGCCTCGGCTCGACGATCACCGAGATCGCGCGCACGAAGTCGGGCATCATCAAGCCCGCGGCATCCGTGGTCAGTGCACGCCAGCCCGATGCCGCGCTCGAGGTGCTCGAGGATGCGGCCGATCTCACCGAGTCGACGCTCGCCGTCGAGGGCGACGCCTTCGACGTGCTCGAGTCGCGCGTGGCCGTCGGCGGACAGCTCGTGTCGATCCGCGGACTCGCGGGGGAGTACCGCGACATCGCGCTGCCGCTGTTCGGCCGGCACCAGGCCGAGAACGCCGCCGTGGCCATCGCGGCGGTCGAGGCGTTCATCGGCGGGGGCGCCGTGCGCCTCGCCGACGAGGTCGTCGACGGCCTCGCGACGACGACGTCGCCCGGGCGCCTGCAGACGATCGGCACCGAGCCGACGGTCATCGTCGACGCGGCGCACAATCCTCACGGGGCTGCCTCGCTCGTGGCGGCGCTCGAGGAGTACTTCGACTTCGACGAGGTCGTGTTCGTGTTCGGCGTGCTCGCCGACAAGGACGCCGAGGGCATCGCCTCGGTGCTCGCTCGCACGGGCGGCGCGTTCCTCGTGACGCGGCCCGACTCCGAGCGGGCCCGCGACGCCGGCGAGGTGGCGGCGTCGATCGCGGCCCGCATCGGGCCCGAGCGCGTACAGGTCGTCGACCGGCTCGACGACGCGCTCGACGAGGCGCGCGAGTGGGCGTCCGAGGCGCCGAAGCGCGCGGTGGTCGTGACCGGCTCGATCGGGCTCGTCGCCGAGGCGATGGCGATCGGCGCCGACCGCGGCTGGGGTCGCGCATGAGCGGCGGACCGGACACGCCGGCCGAGCACGAGCCCGATTCCGACACCGCACGTGACCAGCCCGGCGAGCCCGACACGCCGGCCGACGTCCCCGGCGCCGAGCCCGTGGCCGTCGAGCCGCGCTCGGTGCAGCGCACCCTCGCCTCCATCGTGCTCGCGTTCGAGATCATCGTCGTCTTCCTCGCCGCGCTCGTGATCTGGGGCCTCGCGCCCACCGAGAACGGCACGTTCGACCTGCCGCCGTGGATCGCGCTGGCGGCCGGCGGCGTGGTGATCCTCGGCCTCGTCGCCACCATCGGACTCCTGCGGTTCCGGTGGGGGTACGGCGTCGGATGGGCCATCCAGGGGCTCATCCTCGCGGCGGGCCTGCTCAATCCGGCGATGTTCTTCGTCGGCGCCATCTTCGGCGGCCTGTGGGCGTACTGCATGGTCGTCGGTGCACGGATCGACCGTGAACGGACGGCATCGGCCGATCCGGGGAAGGAACAGGAATGACGACCCCCATCGAGGAGACCCTCGTGCTCGTGAAGCCCGACGGCGTCGCGCGCAACCTGACGGGCGAGATCCTCCGCCGCATCGAGGCGAAGGGCTACTCCCTCGTCGACATCCGCATGGTGCAGCCCGACCGCGACCTGCTCGCGCGACACTACGCCGAGCACGAGGGCAAGCCCTTCTACGAGCCGCTGCTGGAGTTCATGCAGTCGGGCCCCGTCGTCGCCATGCGCGTCGCCGGCAACCGCGTCATCGAGGGCTTCCGGATCCTCGGCGGCACCACCGACCCCACGACCGCGGCGCCCGGCTCGATCCGCGGCGACTTCGGCCGCGACTGGGGCCTCCGGGTGCAGCAGAACCTCGTGCACGGCTCCGACTCGGTGGAGTCGGCCGAGCGCGAGCTCGCGCTCTGGTTCGCCTGATCGGATGCCGCGCCGGCCGGGTCGCCCGGCCGGCGCGCGCCCTGGGGTCTGGGCGGCGGCCCCGGCGGGGTCGACGCGATCGCCTAGCCGAAGAGGTTCTGCAGGTCGATCATCACGCGCGGGATGGCGTTCATCTGCGCCTGCGCGAGCACGATGACGATCGCGTAGAGGACGACCGTGATGAGCGGGATCCACTTGAACCACTCGGCCGCGAGGCGCCGGACACGTGCCGACGCGGGAATATGACCCTCGCGCAGGTTGTGCAGGGTCACCACCCAGAACGTCGGGATGGTCACCGCCCACGTCAGCATGCACCAGGGGCACAGCACGTCGAGCACGTAGATGCTCTGGTAGATGAGCCAGCCCACGAAGACCAGGGCCCCGGCGACGCCCACGTTGAACCCGATCCAGAACCACCGTGCGAACTGCGCTCCGGCCAGGATCGCCACCGCGATCGTGATGACGACGGGCCAGGCCATCATGCCGATGAACGGATTCGGGAAGCCGAACACCGAGCCCTGCCACGATGCGAGGTTCGTGCTGCAGCCCACGAGCACCCCGACGTTGCAGTTCGGGACGTGCTCGGGATCGGCCAGTACGAGGACCTTCTCGACCGACAGCTCGAACGCGGCGAGCAGGCCCAACGCCCCGGCGATCACGAGGAACACGGCGACCGCGACGGGTCGGGACCGCGGGGGAGTGTCCGGCATGTTCGTATTGTGGCATGCCGTTTCCACACGACCCTGTGAGAGCGTGCGATAATCGAAGGAGTCGCACGGGCCGCGCCCGCCGCGACGCAGACGAAGGCTTTGAGGATGCCCCGCATCCGAGTAGGCGGTGAGATGCACCGCGAGACGTGGCGACACAGGCACCCAGCCGGTCGCAGCAGTGAGAAGGATTGGCGGTTCCGCGCAGGGCGCGAGACCGCTCGAGACGAGAACGGAGCGGATGGCGCGGCCGTCCACACCGTCGTAGGAGTGCACCAGAGATGGTGGAAGGCAACGACAACCACACGAACGAACCCGATTCCGGCAGCGGCACAGCGAAGCGACGCGGCGGCCTGTTCGGGGCCCGACGCAACGGTCGGGGTCGCACGCCCGACCGCACCGCGCTGAACGGCGAGTCGCCCGTCGACGAGACGTCGCCGGCAGCGCCCGAATCGGATGCCGCAGAGGCGCGCTCGGTCGACGAGCCGACCGTCGCGGCATCCGACGAGGTCGAGACCGCACCGGCCGCCGACGCGACCGATGAGGCCGAGGCGAGCACCGACGACGCCGACGACGCGGACGACGCCGCCGACGCCCCCGAGGCGGAGGAGGCCGCCGCCGAGGCCGACGCCGAGCCCGAGCCGTCGCCCGAGCCCGCCTCGCCGATCCCCGCGACGCTGACCACGACCTCGCTCATCTTCCACGCGCCGCCCGTGCTCGTTCCCGCCGAGCGGCCCGAACGCCCCGAGCGCGGCGACCGCGGTGGCGCCGGCGCTGCGGAGGAGTCCTCGAGCGTGCGCCGTCGCACCCGCCGCCGCAGCGGCGAGGAGGGCCGCCCGAGCGGCGACGAGCCGGCGAACACGGTGGTCAAGGTGCGCAAGCCCCGCGAGCCCGAGCTCATCACCGAGCCGCAGAAGGTCAAGGGCTCGACCCGTCTCGAGGCGAAGAAGCAGCGCCGTCGCGACGGTCGCGACGCCGGTCGCCGCCGTGCGGTCATCACCGAGGCGGAGTTCCTCGCCCGCCGCGAGTCGGTCGACCGCCAGATG
Source organism: Agromyces sp. NPDC004153 (assembly GCF_053603635.1). Lineage (NCBI taxonomy): Bacteria > Bacillati > Actinomycetota > Actinomycetes > Micrococcales > Microbacteriaceae > Agromyces > Agromyces sp. NPDC004153. The sequence goes on along the minus strand of NZ_JBSGFY010000002.1, from coordinate 401,117 downwards.
GTCGTGCGCGCGAAGGACGGCCGCGTGCAGATCGGCGTGATGGAGGATGGCGTGCTCGTCGAGCACTACGTCGCCCGCAACCAGGACGCCTCGCTCATCGGCAACGTCTACCTCGGCCGCGTGCAGAACGTGCTGCCGAGCATGGAGGCCGCGTTCGTCGACATCGGTCGCGGCCGCAACGCGGTGCTCTACTCCGGCGAGGTCGACTGGGACGCCGCCGCCGAGAACGGCGAGAAGAACCAGCCCCGCCGCATCGAGCTCGCCCTGAAGCCGGGCGACCGCGTGCTCGTGCAGGTCACGAAGGACCCGGTGGGCCACAAGGGCGCCCGCCTCACCAGCCAGGTCTCGCTGCCCGGCCGTTACCTCGTGTACGTGCCGAACGGCTCGATGAACGGCATCAGCCGCAAGCTGCCCGACACCGAGCGCGCGCGCCTCAAGAAGATCCTCAAGGAGGTGCTGCCCGACAACGTCGGCGTCATCGTGCGCACCGCCGCCGAGGGCGCCACCGAGGAGCAGCTCACGCTCGACGTGAACCGCCTCATCGCGCAGTGGGCCGACATCTCGACGCAGCTCGAGAAGGTGCAGGCGCCCGCGCTGCTGCACTCCGAGCCCGACCTGCTGATCAAGATCGTCCGCGACGTCTTCAACGAGGACTTCCAGAAGATGATCATCTCGGGCGACGACGCGCGCGAGACGATCGAGCGCTACCTGCGCGCCGTGGCACCCGACCTGCTCGAGCGCGTCGAGGCGTACTCGGGCGAACGCGACGCGTTCGACGAGTTCCGCATCACCGAGCAGATCGAGAAGGCGCTCGACCGCAAGGTCTGGCTGCCGTCGGGCGGGTCGCTCATCATCGACCGCACCGAGGCGATGACGGTCGTCGACGTGAACACCGGCAAGTTCGTGGGTTCGGGCGGCAACCTCGAGGAGACCGTCACCAAGAACAACCTCGAGGCCGCTGAGGAGATCGTGCGACAGCTGCGGCTCCGCGACATCGGCGGCATCATCGTCGTCGACTTCATCGACATGGTGCTCGAGTCGAACCGCGACCTCGTGCTGCGGCGCCTCGTCGAGTGCCTCTCACGCGACCGCACGAAGCACCAGGTCGCCGAGGTCACCTCGCTCGGCCTCGTGCAGATGACCCGCAAGAAGCTCGGCCTCGGCCTCCTCGAGTCGTTCAGCGAGCCCTGCGAGGTGTGCGCCGGCCGGGGCATCATCGTGCACCACGAGCCGATCATGAAGCACCGCGCGCCGCAGCAGCAGGTGGAGCGCCGGCGCGGTCGCGGCGGCGGCAACCAGCCGCAGCAGCAGCCCGCCGAGGCCAAGGCGCACACGGGCACGCACGCGATCACCGAGGACGTGAAGCACGCCCTCGCCCAGATCGCCGCGTCGACCATCCCGCACGCCGACCACAAGCCGGCGACGGATGCCGCGCCCGCCGCCTCGGACGGCGAGGTCGCGTCGCCCGCAGCCGAGCCGGCTCGCGAGGCCGAGGTGGCCGCCGCGACGACCGACGCCGCGCCGGCCGAGGCGACGGCCGCGCCGAGCGGACGCGAGTCGCAGCCGTCCTCGGGCGGACGCCGTCGCGGACGTCACCGCCGCGTGTCGCAGGAGCAGGGTCCGGCCGAGGTCTCGGCGACCGCTGCACCGGCGCGGGCCGAGTCCGGCGCGCCCGAGCGGGCCGCACGCGAGTCCGCGCCCGCCGCCGAGCCCGCGGCGGCATCCGAGTCGCCTCGCGTCGACCTCGACCTGCCGCCCGTCGCGCCGGCCGAGCGGCGTCGCACCGTGCGGGCCGCCGAGGCCGAGGGGCTCCTCGACTCGGTGCTCGACGCGCTGCCCGCCCCGAAGAAGGCCGGCGAGGGACGATCCCGCAGTCGCCGCGTCTCGACCGCGGCGCTCAGCACCGCCGGCGGTCCGCCGGTGATCACGCGCGCCGACGGCACGACCGCCGGCGAGCACCAGGAGTAGGCCTCGACCCGGGCGGTCCCGGCTGCGGCGCTCGCGCGCCGTCAGCCGTGGTGCCGCCCGGGTCCGCCCCGGCCGTGCCGCTCGCGGGGCGTGACGCGCAGCCCGCTCGCCGCGAGCCGGCGCACGAGCTCGCGCGGCGACACGGGTTCGGCGCCCGCGGCCACGAGCTCGTCCCACCGCTCGACGGGGACGTCGTAGTGGTCGAGGTCGAAGGCGCGCGCCGGTACCCCGTTGCGCTCGGCGAAGGCGCGCAGCTCGGCGACCGAACGGTCGCTCACGAGGTGCGCCCAGACCGTGCCGTGCTTCGGCCAGAGCGGCGTGTCGATGAGCACGGTCATGGGCCCGATCCTACGCGTCGGTCCGCGCGACGCGCCGGGTGACGCGCGTTTGACCGGCCCCGGGGCATCCGGTAGACTCGACCGCTGGTGCCACCGGCTTATCCCGGTGTGCCCGCACAGTTTTCTGGCAGTGACGACCCTCCATCCCGCTGGGGTCCCGCGCAGTGACATCCCATCAGACACCGGAGCCCCGGCTCCCCAGAGATAGGTACGAGTAGTGGTTTACGCAGTAGTGCGCGCCGGCGGTCGGCAGGAGAAGGTTGAAGTCGGCACCATCGTGACGATGGACCGGATCAAGGCGGACAAGGACGGCAACGTCCAGCTCACGCCGGTCCTCTTCGTCGACGGCGACAAGATCACCTCCGACGCCAAGTCGCTCGCGAAGATCACGGTCACGGCCGAGGTCCTGAACGACCTCCGCGGTCCCAAGATCGTGATCCAGAAGTTCAAGAACAAGACCGGCTACAAGAAGCGCCAGGGCCACCGTCAGGAGCTCACGCGCGTCAAGATCACCGGCATCAAGTAGCAGCGGCCCGCAAGGAGAAGCAGACATGGCACACAAAAAGGGAGCGAGCTCGACTCGCAACGGTCGTGACTCGAACGCGCAGCGCCTCGGCGTGAAGCGCTTCGGCGGTCAGGTCGTCAGCGCGGGCGAGATCCTCGTCCGCCAGCGCGGCACCCACTTCCACCCGGGTGCGGGCGTCGGTCGCGGTGGCGACGACACGCTCTTCGCGCTCGAGGCCGGCGCCGTGCAGTTCGGCACCAAGGGCGGCCGCAAGGTCGTCAACATCGTGGCGGCCGGCGAATAGTCGACCGATCGGTCGTGTGAGGGCGGGCTTCGGCTCGCCCTCACGCATTTCCCAGAGCAACAGGAGGGCAGCGGCATGGTCAGCTTCGTCGACCGCGTGACGTTGTTCGTGCGCGCCGGCAACGGCGGCAACGGGTGCGTCTCGGTGCGCCGCGAGAAGTTCAAGCCGCTCGCCGGTCCAGACGGCGGCAACGGCGGCCACGGCGGCGACATCGTGCTCGTCGCCGATCCCCAGGTCACGACGCTCCTGGCGTACCACGGTCGGCCGCACCGCTCGTCCGACAACGGCCAGCCCGGCATGGGCGACAACCGCTCGGGCGCCGCGGGCGAGACGCTCGAACTCCCCGTGCCCGTCGGCACGGTCGTGAAGGACGAGGAGGGCGTCGAGCTCGCCGACCTCGACCAGCCCGGCCTGCGCTTCGTCGTCGCACCGGGCGGCCTCGGCGGCCTCGGCAACGCCGCACTCGCGAGCACGAAGCGCAAGGCGCCCGGCTTCGCGCTGCTCGGCACGCCCGGCTACGAGGGCGAGGTCGCGCTCGAGCTGAAGACCATTGCGGATGTCGCGCTCGTCGGCTTCCCGTCGGCGGGCAAGTCGAGCCTCATCGCCGCCCTCTCGGCCGCACGGCCGAAGATCGCGGACTACCCGTTCACCACGCTGCATCCGAACCTCGGCGTCGTGCAGGCGGGCGACCACCGCTACACCGTCGCCGACGTGCCCGGCCTCATCGAGGGCGCGAGCGAGGGCAAGGGCCTCGGCCTCGAGTTCCTCCGCCACGTCGAGCGCTGCTCCGCCCTCCTGCACGTCATCGACTGCGCCACGCTCGAGCCCGGCCGCGATCCCGTCAGCGACCTCGACGTGATCCTCGCCGAGCTCGCCGCGTACCCCGTGCCCGAGGGGCAGGTGCCGCTCCTCGACCGCCCGCAGCTCATCGCGCTGAACAAGGTCGACGTGCCCGAGGCCCGCGAGCTGGCCGACTTCGTGCGCCCCGAGTTCGAGGCGCGCGGCTACCGCGTGTTCGAGATCTCGACCGTGAGCCACGAGGGCCTCCGCCAGCTCGGCTACGCGCTCGGCGAGCTCGTCGACGAGGCGCGTGCGGCCGCCGCCGCGGCACCCGCACCCGAGCGCATCGTGATGCGCCCGAAGGCCGTCGACGAGGTCGGATTCGTCGTGCGCCCCGAGGGCGGCAGCTACGGCACGATCTACCGCGTGCTGGGCGCGAAGCCCGAGCGCTGGGTCGCGCAGACCGACTTCACCAACGACGAGGCCGTCGGCTACCTCGCCGACCGGCTGGCCCGCCTCGGCGTCGAGGACGAACTGGTGCGCGCCGGCGCGGTCGCCGGGTCGACCGTCGTCATCGGAGCCGGCTCGGGCGTCGTGTTCGACTGGGAGCCCACGCTCACGTCGACGGCCGAGCTGATCACCGCGCCGCGCGGCACCGACGTGCGCCTCGACGACAACCGCCGCGCGACGCGCGCCGAGCGCCGCAGCGAGTACCACGAGCGCATGGACGCGAAGGCCGAGGCCCGCGCAGAGCTGCAGCGCGAGCGCGAGGCCGGGATCTGGTCCGAGGACGAGGACGCGATCGGGCCCGCCGAGCCCGGTACGGAGGACGACGACCGGTGACCCCGCGCACCCGCGCCGACATCCCGAACGCCCGTCGCATCGTCGTGAAGGTGGGCTCGTCGTCCATCAGCGGCGAGAACGCCGGCCAGATCGGCCCGCTCGTCGACGCCCTCGCCGCGGCGCACGAGCGCGGCACCGAGGTCGTGCTCGTCTCGTCGGGCGCGATCGCCACGGGCATGCCCTACCTCAGGCTCGCCGAACGGCCCAACGACCTCGCGACGCAGCAGGCCGCGGCATCCGTGGGGCAGAACCTGCTCGTCTTCCGCTACCAGGACTCGCTCGACCGCTACGGCATCGTCGCAGGCCAGGTGCTGCTCACCGCGGGCGACCTCGAGCACGCGACGCCGCGCTCGAACGCGCAGCGCGCCATGGACCGGCTCCTCGCCCTGCGCATCCTGCCCATCGTCAACGAGAACGACACCGTGGCGACGCACGAGATCCGGTTCGGCGACAACGACCGCCTCGCCGCGATGGTGGCCGAGCTGATCGGCGCCGACCTGCTCGTGCTCCTCTCCGACGTCGACGCGCTCTACACGAAGCCGCCGCACCTCGAGGGCGCCGAGCGGATCGAGCACGTGCCGTTCGGCGACCCGCTCGCGGACGTCGAGATCGGGTCGATCGGACGCGCCGGCGTCGGCACCGGGGGAGCGGAGACCAAGGTCTCGGCCGCCCGCATCGCCGCGGAGTCGGGTGCCGCCGTGCTCATCACCGCGACGCCGCTCGTGTCGCAGGCCCTCACGGGCGCCGAGGTGGGGACCTGGTTCGACGCGGCCCCCGTTCGTCACACGGCCGGGGCGTAGGCCGCGCTCGCCTAGGCTGGTGCCATGGAGCACCCCGACCTCGACACGACGGTGATCGACGCGCGGCTCGCCGCCGCGAAGGAGGCGTCGTACCGGCTCGCCCGCGCGACGACGGCCGAGAAGGATGCCGCGCTCGAGCAGGTCTCCGTCCTCCTGCGCGAGCGCGCTGCCGAGATCATCGCCGCCAACGCCCGCGACCTCGAGGCGGGCGGCGAGGCCGGCCTCTCCAGCGGACTCCTCGACCGCCTCGCCCTCGACGAGCGCCGCGTCGGCGCCCTGGCCGACGCCGTCCTCGAGGTCATCGCGCTCACCGACCCGATCGGCGACACCGTGAGCGGCCGTTCGCTCCCGAACGGCGTTCGGATCGACCAGGTGCGGGTGCCGCTCGGCGTCGTCGGCGCGATCTACGAGGCGCGTCCCAACGTGACGATCGACATCGCCGTGCTCGCGCTGAAGAGCGGCAACGCGGTCGTGCTCCGCGGCGGCACCGCCGCCGAGCAGACCAACCACGTGCTCCTCGGCGTGCTGCGCGACGCGCTCGAGTCCGTGGGCCTTCCCGCCGACGGCGTGCAGACGGTCGACGACTTCGGCCGCGCCGGCGCGCGCCACCTCATGCAGGCCCGCGACTACGTCGACGTGCTCATCCCGCGCGGCAGCGCGGGCCTCATCCGGGCGGTCGTCGACGAGGCGAAGGTGCCCGTCATCGAGACGGGCGCCGGCGTCGTGCACATGTTCCTCGACGCATCCGCGCGCGAGGACTGGGCCGTCGAGCTCGTGCACAATGCGAAGGTGCAGCGACCGAGCGTGTGCAACGCGCTCGAGACGCTGCTGGTGCACCGCGACGCCGCCGAGCGGCTGCTGCCGGCGGTGCTCGACCGGCTCGAGGCATCCGGCGTCACCGTGCACGCCGACGAGCGCGTGCACGCCCTGCGACCCGAGACCGTGCCCGTGACCGACGAGGATTGGGCGACCGAGCACATGAGCCTCGACCTCTCGGTGGGCATCGTCGACTCGATGGACGACGCGCTGCGCCACATCCGCCGCTACTCCACGAAGCACACCGAGTCGATCGTCACGAACGACCTCGGCAACGCCGAGCGGTTCCTCAACGAGGTGGATGCCGCGGCGGTCATGGTGAACGCGTCGACGCGGTTCACCGACGGCGCGGAGTTCGGATTCGGCGCCGAGGTGGGCATCTCGACGCAGAAGCTGCATGCCCGAGGGCCCATGGGCCTGCCCGAGCTGACGAGCACGAAGTGGATCGTGCGCGGCGCCGGGCACGTGCGCGCCTGACCTCGCTAGACTGTCACGAGCAACACCCGCAGGATCGAAAGGAACGGCGAATGAGCCTCACGACCGCAATGCTGACCGGCACGGTGCTGACCGAGACGGTGCACGCGAGGGAGCTCCCCGTGGAGGCGTGGGTCTACGGACTCGTGGCGCTCATCATCTTCGCCGCACTGGCCTTCGTCACGGCGTCGTACCGCGACGTCGCCAACCGGCACCGGTCCAAGGCCGAGGCCTACGCGGCGCGCCACGGCGGGGGCGAGCACGGCGGCCACTGAGGTCGCGCCATGAGCGGCGGGAGCGGCCGACCACGCATCGGCGTGATGGGCGGCACGTTCGATCCGATCCACCACGGCCACCTGGTCGCGGCCAGCGAGGTCGCCCAGTCGTACGGACTCGACGAGGTCGTCTTCGTGCCGACGGGGGAGCCGACGTACAAGTCGGTGGTCACCCCGGCCGAGCATCGCTACCTCATGACGGTCATCGCGACCGCGTCGAACCCGCGCTTCACCGTCAGCCGCGTCGACATCGATCGCGGCAAGCCGACGTTCACGATCGACACCCTCCGCGACATCCGTCGCGAGCGCCCCGAGGCGGAGCTCTTCTTCATCACGGGGGCCGATGCGATCGCTCAGATCCTCAGCTGGCGCGACGTGGAGGAGCTCTGGGAGCTCGCCCACTTCGTGGCTGTGAGTCGTCCGGGACATGACCTGTCCGTTTCGGGTTTGCCGGAGCAGGACGTAAGCTTGCTGGAGGTCCCGGCACTGGCGATCTCGTCGACCGACTGCCGAGACCGGGTACGCTGGGGTTTCCCGGTGTGGTACTTGGTGCCTGATGGGGTCGTCCAGTACATCTCCAAGCACCACCTCTATCGGAGTGTCGAATGACGTCGTCGCAGGAACCGCCGCTGACGCGGCGAGAGATGCGAGAACGCGAACGCCTGCTCGAGCAGCAGGCGGCTTCGTCGACCCCCGATGCCCCGCCCGCCCCGGCCCCCGCGCCGCAGGCTCCGCCCGCGCAGCAGCAGGTGCCGCCGCAACTACCGCCGCAGGCACAGGTGCCGCCGCCGGCCCCGCAGCCCGTTTCGGCTCCGCCGCAGGCGCCGCAGACCGACTACACGGCGCCCCGTCCGGCCGGCGGATTCGCCGACCCGTCGTCTCCGTTCGGCGGCGCCATCGCGTCGCCGCCCTCGGCTGCGCCCGGCAGTCCGTACCCTCCGCAGTTCGACCCCACCGCCTCCGCACCGCCGCGCCAGGAGCCCGTGCCCGAGCCCTCGACGCCCGAGCGCACGCTCACGCGCCGTGAGCTGCGGGCGATGCTCGACGCGCACGCGGCGGGCGAGTTCCACGACCTCGACATCTTCGACGACCTCGGGCCCGAGACGCCCTCGGCGCCTACGGCCGTCGCGCCCCCGGCTCCCGCACCCGCGGCGCCCACGCCTGCAGCTCCGATGCCGAGTGCGACGTCGAACCCGTTCGGCCAGCCGCCGGCGCCGACGCGCGCGCCCGCGCCGCACCAGGTCGCGGATGCCGCGATCGCCGACGAGCCCGCCGCCGCCCCCAAGCCGGTCGGGCACTGGACGTCGCAGCTCGACGCCCCGATCGAGCGGGCCGAGCCGTTCGACCAGCTGCTGTCGCGCGGCGGCATCAGCCACGGCGTGCCGACGACGACGAACGCGCTCATCCTGCCCAACCTGCCAGATCAGGGCCCGATGAGCGACGCGCTCGCGAAGAGCGGCGAGGTCATCGTGACCGGCTCGATCGACCTGCCGCGCAGCTTCGGCGCGACGGGCGTGCATCCCAGCCAGATCGACTCCTCCGACGTCGACCGCCTGTTCGACCAGGTCGAGGACGGCGCGGGCGTCGGCGCACCCGTCGCGGCCACACGGGCGATCAGCACCCAGAACAATGCACGCGCCATGATGGCGCCCCCGAAGAAGGAGGGCATGAACGTTCCGCTCGTGCTCGCCGTCACGGCCGGCGTGCTCGCCCTCGGCGTCGTCGCCACCCTCATCATCGGCGCGGTCGCCGGCCTGTTCTGATCGGCCGCGTCATCACCAGCTACCGGAAGTGAGCGTATGACCGCATCCGACCAGGCACTCGACTCGCTCGCCCTCGCGGCGCGCGCGGCCGACTCGAAGGGCGGCGAGGACCTCGTCGCCCTCGACGTGTCGGTGCCGCTGCCCTTCGCCGACGTGTTCCTCATCGTCACGGGCACGTCCGAGCGCAACGTGATCGCGATCGCCGATGAGGTCGAGGACGTGCTCCGCAAGGCCGGCGCCAAGACGCACCGCCGCGAGGGCCACGACGCCGGACGATGGGTGCTGCTCGACTTCGGCGACCTCGTCGTGCACGTCTTCCACCGCGAGGAGCGGCTGTACTACGGTCTCGAACGCCTGTGGCTCGACTGCCCGGTGCTGCCGGTCGCACCGCTGCTCGCGGCGGGCAGCGGCAGCTCCTCGAGCTGAGCTCGGGGCTTCCGCGGCATCCGTCGGCTGAGCACCGCTCGATTTCATCGGAGGGCCCCGGCTGGTGTAAGCTCAATTCGTTGCCCCGAACGGGGCGCACGGGTCTGTGGCGCAGCTGGTAGCGCACCTGCATGGCATGCAGGGGGTCAGGGGTTCGAGTCCCCTCAGATCCACCAAGAACCCCTGAGAGTCGCGAGATTCTCGGGGGTTTTCTTCGTGGGGGACGGCCCGTTCGAGGCGGTCGAGGCCCTTTTGGGGCCTTTTTCGTTTCGGTCGGCGGGATGCCACAGGCATCCACATCCGATTCCCACTGACGTCGAGCATCGCGGGGCGACGCGCACTCCTAAGGAGTATGAGCAGATCACCCCAACCCAACGTCCCCGAAGCACGGTTCGACGAGAACCTCGGCGAATACCTCAGTGTCGACGAGCTCGCGCAGTACCTCCAGCTGTCCAGAGAGACCATCTACCACTGGCGTCTCGAAGGAACGGGGCCGAAGGCCACCAAGCTCGGCAAGCACCTGAGATACAGCCGCGAGAACGTGGCGGCTTGGCTTAAGGACCGCACGGATCGGCGAAGAGGACGGTGAAGGGTCGTCTGCTCTGCTCGGAATCCCGAGTCACGACCACAGCAGGAGCGCCAGCACTAACCCTGCCAGCCAGCCCAGGCCAGCCACTTCGAGACTTACAGCCGAATCACACTCCGCTTTCACCATGTCGCCGGAAGTCCCCCCGCATGAGGACATCCAAGAGTGTCGGCCGACAGGGCTTGTCAAAGTTGGTCCTAGTAAATGAGGACTTTTCAAGTCGCGGGAATAGGAGTATGACAGGGGCGGGTCCGGCACTCCGGGCTATCACATCGAAGTGGGGAACCGGGATGTCTCTAATCGTTGGGATACACGGAATCCGGTGGCGTCCCCTGGGGTCGCCACCGAGAAACTCTCCTCTGACCATCGAGTCGGCCAACCTCGCCGTGCGGATCAATCCTCGGTATCGGAGGTCGCCAACAACGGCGTCGGCCAGCAGCATCACCAGATGTTCGTTGGGAGCGACGCTTCCCGGCACCTGCCGAGCGACAGCAGCCCTAAGTAAGAAGCATTGGCGACTTTGGAGGCGATGAGGAATGCAACGGGAGGATGATGGCGAGGAACAGCTCAGTGCGTTCTATGCCGCGTTGCAGGGCGTGGACCGCAAGCTGGAACTGTGGTCGCAGCATCGCGCACCCAGCGACTACAGCGTCAGCGATGAACTGAGGACCCTGCACGTCGGCACAATGCTCGACCTCCTCGCCAGGAGCTACCCACATCGCGAAGACGCGGTACTGCTCCTGTCGGCGATGCTGGACTTCGGCGACGAAGGTGCGCGAGGAGTTCTGGTCGCCGTGGCGGAGGACCTGCTGCTCGCCCTCCGTCATGGCGAGCCTGCATGTGACGAATTGTGGGGGTCAGGGGACCGAGCCCTGTCTGGGCGACTTACCCGCACCGTCGCGGACATCGCCGTTGCCCTGGGACAGCTCTCCCACGCCTTCAGCCTGTACAACACTGCTGCCGAACGAATGCGATTGGCGGGTGAGACGTTCGAGAGTCTCGCGCAAGTGCTCACTCAAGCCCTGAACGTGGGCGAGCAGCTCTCACCGCCCCCGCGGAGCGACCTGGCGAGGGTGTACGACAACCGCGGGGTGACCCTCCTCGAACTGGGGATGCCGGACGAGGCGATCGACGACCTCTATGAAGCCCAGAGCTTCGCCGATGAGCCGATGGCTCGCAGCTACGTCAACATGGATCTGGCGAGCGCCCTTCAGCAGGTCGGAGAGCTGGACCTCGCCGTGCAACTTCTCGAGGACAATGTTCGCGCAGCGGAGTCGGGTGAGCCGTCCGCGCCACGTTGGCTCCTCCTTCACAATCTTGCTGAGGCGTACCAGCAGTCCGGAGATGACGCGAGGGCCTTCAATGCGTACCGGCGAGCCGAGCAATGGTTCGGTGATGCTCCGCCCGATCGTGCCTACATAGGCGCGAGAAGCCGAGCGATCGCGGCCGCAGCCGTCGGTGAGCACGAGGCCGCGGAGCGAGCGCTTGCGCAGGCGTTCGGATTCGCGGCGGAAGACATCGAGTCTCGGATTCAGCCGCAGCGCTTCCTTGACGCGACAACAGAGGCGCTTTCACGCGCCGTCCCGGTCGATTCGCGGACCGCAGAGGACCTCCGCCTCGGGTTCTCGCTGAGGCGGGCGAGACGTCTGAAGGAGGCAGTTCCGGCTCTGCAGCGTGCGGTTGCGGGCGCCGCAGAGAATGGCGACCGATTGACCGAGCTGCTGGGTGTCGCCGTGATGGCCGCGACACGGGCAGAGCTCGGAGAAATCGGCGCACGCGAAGCGTACGCCGCCGCGGCCAACGTTCGCGCCGACGCTATCGGTGCCGGCTTGATTCCACCCGCGGCCATGGCGAGCGACGCATTGGCGGGGATGCTGGAGGCAGGACTGGACGCGAGCATTGCCGACCGGGACTCGATGATCCTGTCGCTCGAGGCCATACGCCTGGGTGAGCTGAACGACGTCGTGAGGAGTCAGATCGGTGATCACCACGCCGAACGGCTTGGCATCATCGACGCGGGCTCGTCGATGGCACGGCTGGCGAATTTGGTACGGAAACTGTCACCCGCCATGGCCGTCGACTTCTATCAGCAGGCGAGAGCAGGGGCGCAGAATCTCGGCAACACTAACAACTATGCAATCCTTAGCGGGGAGCTGCTTACACTGCTCATCGAGACGGAGCCGGGCGTGGTTCCTGACGTCGATCCGGTCCTCGCCGCGCAACTCGAGACCGAACTGCGTGCCGCGCTAGATTATCCCGGCCTGAGCCACCACGCGCGGCTCAGCTGCCATTTCGCGCTTGCGATCGAGGCAACCGCTGTCGATCCTTCGGCCGGGTTGCCTGATCTCCGTGCCGCCGCGGAGTCTGTTGAGGCTATTCGGCGCGAGTACGATCTCGGATCGCGACACGCAGAGGCGAGCGCCGTCGACGAAGGCTTCGGCGTCTACCCCGCGATGCTCGCCGCCCTGGCATCGAGCACGAACCCGGCTTCGGAGTCATTCGACATCCTGCAGCGCACCAGGGCGCGCGCCCTCTTGTCGGCGCTTGCGACACGGCAGGGGACGGCGTATTCCCCGCCAGACCTTGCGGAGTCGGCTGCACTGGTCGCGGGGCTGCCAACGCCGACCACCTTCGTGGACCTCGCCATCGTGCCTCGAGGACTCCGTGCTTACATACTCGATGATCAGGGATTGCGTCTCGTCGACGTCCCGGGCGACCTGGGACCGTTGCGATCGGTGCAATTCGGCGACGTGCGAAGGCGAGCGCGTGAGATCGTCCATCTCACCAACTCTTCCGAGATTCTGAGCGACCTCGTCGCGGCGGTGGAGGCAGCCGTCGCGCCCGGCCAATCGCTCCTCATGGCCTGCGACGATGAGTTAGCAAACCTGCCGCTACACGCTATTCCTTCGGGTGGGCGGCCTTGGGGTGCTTTCCGATCCATCGGGCGCATCGCGGCAGTCGGCATGCTCCGTTACCCACCCCCGCACAAATGGTCATCCAGATCGATAGTGGCAGGCGACTCGACTGGAGATCTTCCGTACGCGGCCGACGAGTGCCGGGAGGTGGCGGCGGCGCTCGCGACTCAGCCGATGATCGGGCCCGGTTGCACCGTACATGCGGTCCAGCAGCGCCTTATCGCGGGCGATCACGACGTCGTGCACTTAGCGGTGCACGGCAGAGCAGACGTGCTGAGAGGTGGTCGTGCGAGCCTCCTCTTCGCCGCCGACGGCATGTCGCCAGAGTGGGTCAACTTCGATCGTCTCGTCGACCTGCCATGGAGTGGCCTGCTGATCGTGTTCTCAGGTTGCAGTACCGCCGTCGGAGGCCCCCGCAACGGGCGCGGGCTGTACGGAATCGCACAGGCAGCGGCGGCGACGGGTTCCATCGTGACCGTCGCCAGCCTGTGGCCGGTCGAGGACGAGGCCGCCATGGTGTTCATGGCTGGCTTCTACCAGGAGTTCAACGCGGCGAGAGCGCACGCAAGCTGGGTCGATATCCGCGCGGTGATGGACCGAGCGCGGGCGCACCTGCGGACGTGGCTCGATGAACGGCGAGGTAGTCATAGCGGTCGGGCGCGCGATGGACGAGATCTAGGCTTCGACAACCGAGCCGCAGCGCATCCTCCGATCGAGCCTGACACGCAGGACATGCTGTCGTGGGCTTCGTTCGTCGTCATCGGCAACCCGATCCTGTCGGTCTCGACATGAGACGACGTGATCAGCCCGCCGCCTTGAGTCTCGTCGCGCACCGCGCGCTCCCGTGCGACGATGGCGGCGCTGAGACCGAGAGCGTCGGGAAGTCCTCCGACTTTCCCGTGGCGTAAGGCTTCCTCGGACAACAGGCTGAATGCGGCGTCGTCCTGCTCTGCGAGGGATGCCGCCGAGCCGATCGACTCGAGGGTTTGACGCGAGATGGGCGGTGGACTCGTCATCCCAGGCGCTGCGCAGAGGCAGACCGACCGCGGTTATCGAGGAGGCGGCTGGCGCGCCGCGGATCTCATCCGCATGCGGGATGCTGGGGGTCAACGCGATAGTGAGCGCACCGGAGACAGATCCGGAGGCAGCGTCTCGCAGAGCGAGGGGCGAGAGTGTCGGGATGCGTCTCCAGATCAGCACCGATCGTGCTTGTGCGATGCTCGCGCAGCCAATCGACGAGGGTCCGGCTGACCACCGAAAAGGCGTCGCGGAGTCGTTCGAGCGCCCGGCATAAATGGCCTCGTTGTCACCCGTATCCGGTTCGAGCGGGTCATTCGCCTCGGTGGAGTTCGCATCAGTCACTAGGCACGCACCCGGAGGATCGGATCGCCGATCAGCGTGAAGGCCGCCCACTCGAGCGCCGCGGCAGACTGCGGCAACATCTTCGTCGGTGCTGCCGCCGGAGTCTCGTCCACTGACTCGGCCGACCACAGATCCCTCCCGTCACGGCGGGTGCGGGCGTCGTCGACCGACGTCGGGTGAGTCGTCCGATTGCCAGGAGTGGACCGGCTGCGCAGGTGGCGCCGCGCTTCATCCAACACCTGCCGGAGGTCGACCCAGTTCGCTCTCGTTCGCGCGGCCTCTAGTCTCTCGTGGAAAGCAATCATGAAGTCTCGCGCGCTCTGATCGTCGACCGGCCATAGACTTGCCACCGCCACAGGCGCTCCGGCTTCGAAGATCGATTGGACCACTCCGAACAGGCCCTGGCCATCGCGGGGACCACCTACTGCTGTGCTGCAGCCCGAGAAGACGACGAGGCCCGCACGCCACGACAGCTGCGCGAGTTCACCGAACTCCACCCAGGAGGTTGCCGCTCCGTCAGCGAACAGAAGACTGGCTCGCCCGCCCTTCCGCGCGTCCGCGCGCCCATGGACAGCGATGTGAATGACATCGAGGTCCGGACGCTCACCTGCGGAGGACATCGCGGCCCGGACCGCCGAGAGGGTGCAGTCCTGCCTCACTAAAGCTTTCGCGCCCAACGCACGTGCAACGTGCGCACACTCATCGAGAGCGCCCGGAAGATCTCCTGCCGAGTCGCCTACGACGATAGATCTTCCCGCCCAGCTGCGAGGGCGCGTGAACTGCAGTGCTGCGATCGCAGGGATCCGCCCCATCGGCCGCTGTTCCGCCCAGGACCTGCCGTCGAACGGGATAGCCTCGAACGGCAGGTTCGACAGTGGGTCGTCGACAGCGATCAGGATCGGTCGACCAGGCGGCAGTAGGCTTTCCACATGCGAAACAAGCTCGCGCATGACGTTCGCTGTGAGCGTGAGCTCGAGAATCGACGCCGCCCGCCGTCTCACATCGCCGACATCTGCGCTGGTGAGCTCGGCCGTCGATCCGTGCGCATCGACCGTCCGGACGCCTGCCTCGTCCACGATGAACGCGCGCAATCCCCACGGCGCCGAGGTGACATCGACGAGGGTTGTTGGCACCGGCAACCGACCGAGCAACTCAGCGACGGCTACGCTGTCCGGCGGCTGAAATTCCTCGCCTGGGTCGCGAAGCCAAGCGAGGCGCTCCATGAGACGCCGGGCGCGAAGTCGCTGTAACTGGTTGAAGGCATCGATGTCGGGCTCGCGCGCCTGAATCAGTGCACTTAGCAGCAGTTCGTGCACGGGAAACCGGGACTCCAGTTCGGGCAGGCGCGAAGGATCGAGACCCACCGCTCCCGCAGCCTCGTGGCGGAGCGTTTCGAAAAGGGTTGACCCCTCTCGAAGCACATCAAGACTGGACCTCGCATCCTCCTTCAGTAAGTACCCGCCGAGCGAGTGCAGCGCCGCCAAACGTCCTTCGACCGGCGTCGCTGCGTCCATCGCGAATTCTCGCAGTCTGCTAGCGACCTCGCCGGTCCTCTCCTTCGCCGATGGAACGCGTTCCAGCGCAGCGAGTAGATTCGCTGTACGGAAGACCTCCCGTTTCAGGTCGCGGGTGTCTCGGGCAAGTTCGAGTGCTTCATCGAAATAGCGGATTGCCAGTTCGAACGCTCCATGCCCTGAGGCGCTGCGTCCGAGTTCTTCGAGCTCGGGTCCAGGGTCACGGAAGACAACCTGTGAGCGCAGCCTCGGCTCGAGCTCCTCGCGTTGCTCAATTGCCAACCATCCGAGCCCCCAGCCTTCTACCGTGAGAAATAGAGCGTCGAGGTCAGCATCGTTTGACTCGAGACCGCGGCGGATCAGCCCGGCGAGTGCCGCCCCCGCAAGGACAGCTGGGTACGCGAGACCCCGGGTAAGTGCTGTCTGGCGCACCGATGACAGCCGGATCTGTGCGCGGCGGGCAAGAGCGCCGAAACCAGCCTCGATGGCGCCGACGTGCGCGCTGCACTCGAGCGCAGTCAGCTCATCTCCTACTCGAGATGCCGCCTCGGATACACGCAGGTAGAGTTCTCTCGCAGCGTCCAAATCTCCCGCTCGATCGCGCTCAAGGGCCTCCGACCGCAGTTTCCAGACAGATCCGTCGACGTCGACCAGTCGCGCGATCGCGTTCGCCCATCCGGCATCGAACCGTTCTCGGTCCACACGCGCGCGAACGGATGCCTCGGCCAGATGAATGGCTTCCGCGAAGGCGCTGGCGGAGGCCTGTTGGTCTCCGAGGCGGACAAGCACTCGGGCGCGAGCTCGCGCTGTCGTGTAGCGGCGTTCAACGAGTTCATAAGGAAGCACTTCGGCTCGACGTTCATACAAGGCGAGAGCGCGCTCGTCATTCCCCGCCAGCTCGTGGGCATGCGCGAGGTTGTTTAGCGCATCTGCGTGCAGCAGCGTGTCTACCGACATCGCCTCGATCCGACGGAGGTTCGACTCCATCACGGCGATCGCGCGATCGAACTCGCCGAGATCGAGCAACGCATGACCTCGATGCTCGTCGATGTAAGCCTTCGATGTCGGATCGTCGGCGAGTCGAGAAGCAATGCGGAAGTCCTCGAGCGCGCGATGCGGCTGCCCGAGTCGCAGTGTGGCGAGGCCACGGTTGTCATGGCAGATTTTCAGGGTGTCCGCGGGTAGCTGCGACCGAAGGCTTTGCGCCAGGCCGATCGCGGCGTCGTACGCGCTGACGGTATCGCGCATTCTTCTAAGTGCGAAGCGTGCACGTGCGGTCGGAATTAGGACGGCGAACGCCTCAAGATCCTCACCTGCCGCTGCCGCGAGCTGCGAAACGGACTCCCCGATGTTTGCCAATCCCTCATTGTCCTCCTCGGTAAGCAAATGGTGGCAGAGATCGAGACATTGCTCGACTCCGGGCAGTGCCGCCGCAACTACCCCGGGCATCGCGAGGACGGCGCTGCTCGAACCATTCGCAAACGCGCTTGCAAAGCGGCCCAGCCTCTCATCGGAGGCCAGCTCCGCGATCGCCGTTAGAAGCGCTGACGCGTCGACGTCGGGTGGGATCGGAGGCGCTGGAAGCGGCCATCGGCCGGCATACGCGTCATCGACGCGCCGCAGCGCATCGTCGAAGATGCTCCGGAAGACCTCCGGTTGGGGACCTGCCCCGAACTTCACCGTAGGCATCTTGCCCCTATCGTCGCGCCCGACGACACCCAAGCCGTCGGTGGTCCGACCGCTCGGCGCTCGTCGCACAGCCACCGCCCGGAAGGGCGAAGCTCCACGAAGCCGGTTCAGGAAGACCGGGCTTGCGCACAACCGCGGCGTTCATCGCCCGAACGCTCCAGGCCCTACGATCCGAAGCGCCGTCAAGGCCGAGGTCCAGCTGTCGGTCGGCGGCGCGTCACTTCGTCGTTCTCCCCCCAGATCCCTCAGCGCCGCCCGATCGCGAAGCGGGTGGATGATCTCGTCGAAGGACTGTCGTCGCTCCAGATACCGGAGGGAAACGTCGCGCCGCGTTGTGGCGATGGCTGCTATTCGGTCGACTCCGACGGAGCGATCCTCGGGCAAGCCCGCGCTGAACGGTTCTCCCAACGTATCATCGAGCCAGAACACGTGCCGGGCCTGCCGGGGGATCACCTTCTCGCCGAGCAGCAGCACCCTGCCGCTGGCAGCGCAGTCGAAGAGCGCCACAGACAGCGACACGTCGGCGGCGTTCTCGACGGCGATGCAGATGCGGTCCCCGATTTCCACTTCGTACGGCGCGTGCTCGCCTGGCTGAACCTGCGGAAGGTCAGGATCCTGTGCGGCATCGCCCGCGAAAGAGGCGTCGCCGCAATCGAGCAGCCAAAGTCGCAGAAGGCTGGGCAGATCGCGGCAGGCTCGCGCCATCCGAAGCGGCGCGGAGTAAGCCTGATAGTGCTCGACCGCGGACCGCGCAAGGCCGATCCGGTCGACAGGGATCGTTGCGAGAAGCGGATCGTCCGCGTTGTCGCCTGTGCCATGGACGTCATCGACCAGTGCCCAGTCGCCGTCGATCCTGCGCACGAGAGTGAGCTCCGCTCGGTCCGGCTCAACCATCTCGATAAGCGGTGATGCGTCAAGCTGCGCCGCCAAGTCGGCGTCGAGGGGGTCCAAGGCCACCTGAAGCTCTGCGCCGCGACCGGAACCGATCAGTCGCCCGCGTGGCGCTGCAGGCAGCACGAACGGCTCCACGGCCACCGCCTCGCTAGTCGCGCGCTCTGACTTCACGACGCGGATCGTGCCCTTGCGGGCGGCGAGATCGTCGTCAGTGCCCAGCGGGGGGAAGGCCGGAGGACCCTCCCCATAGACGCCGATCTCCGCGTCGACCGTAACCCCGGCCAGCGATCCGGCGTCGATCCGGTAACCGGCGGGGATCTGCACCACTGCGTAGCCGGGATCGGTCTCATCGTCCGGGCCGAACCCGAACACCCGTCGACCGAACCGACCGAACAGCCAAGGAGTCTGGAGCGCGTTCGCTTCCCGAACATCCGCCTCAATTCCGCGCCATATGCGGCCCCAACGCAGATCCTGCAACTCCGTGTGCGACAGGGCAGAGAGGTTCGCCAGGAGCGCCCGGCTCAGCTCTCCATTTGTCATGCCCCCGGCGGTGCCAGACTCGCGCGCGCGCTGGTCATCGCGACAGGCCGCCACGACCTGGCACTGCTGGAGCGAGGTGACGGCCGGTACGATCCCGCGAACGGACCCGGCCGGGGGTTCCGTGCCAGCGGGCAGAGTGAGTTCGGGCGTGGGCCAGAATCTATCCGTCCCGGTGGTCGACCCCTCGTCGAGGCTCCGCGTGGCTCCCCCGGAGTTGCAACAGTCCAGGATCACCGTCACGGCTGCCGACCGTGCGGCGATTCGGGCGATGAGCGCGTTGAGTTCCCAGTCGTAGAGGAGCCGATACTCAGTGCCCTGCTTCTTGTCCTTCGGAAGCAGCGCCTCGCGCGCGAACCGCGGGCCTCCGTCGCGCGACAGCAAACTCTGTGTGCCGTGTCCGGAGTAGTAGATGAAGACCCGGTCCTCAGGCGCCACAGCGTCGGTGCCGAGCTCCCAGAGGGCAGCCCGGATCGTGTCGAGCACGGGCGATTCCTCCGGGACGTCTGTCTCGTGCGGGCTGCCGAAGCGCGGCGCCGTGAGCCGGCGAATGTGAGCGGCGGGTACTCCGACACGGTCGATGAGGAGGCGCTGCACGACATCGATGTCGTTGACGCAGCCGGTCAGCATGCCGCCGCCATCGTAGGCGTCGATCCCGATCAGCAGGACGTGATGGCGCGGAGGCACCGTCTACCCCTGCTTGGGATAGATCTGCGCGACGAAAGCCCGATCGCCTGGGGTGATGTCCGAACCGCCCGCGATGTCCTCGCCGTTCGTCGTGAGGAACCCGGGGATCTGATAGCACATGATCGAGTCCTCTTCCGCGGTCGGCGTGCCGAGGATCGAGGACTCCTCGAGAGGTGTTAGGACCTGATCGATCACTTCCTGGGGTGACCAACCCTGGGACGCCATGTAGGCGCGGATGACCTTCTCGCGGTCGAGGCGCTGGACGATTGCCTGCCGCATGTGCTCGTGGGGGAAGCCCAGGGTGTGGCCGGCTTCGTGACGCACCACACGATAAAACTCCGAGTCGGGCGTCGCCATCGTGAATGCCTCGAGATTCATCGTGGGCCGGTCCGCGTCGATGAGCAGAATGTCAGTGCCGAGATTCGACCAGTAGCCCTCATCACCCGGCGAGTCCGCCGGGGTCCAGCGCGCGATGCGCACCTGCGGCTCGCGGTCGGATGGCCGGAACTCGACAGTAGCCGTCTCACCCCAGGCATTCAGATGCGCCACGATCCGATCGCGGAGCTCTCGGTCGGGCGTGTCGATGAATCCGACAGTAAGATGCACGCCGCCCGAACCCCAGTAGCGGGTCACATCGACGGCGAGGCGATCACCCTCGCTGGCCCTCGACAGTTCGTCGTCGTCTACGCCTAACGGTCGATTCGCCGCATTCTGGTCGATCGCATTCCTTGCGGCGCGTGCCCAGTCGGAACGCGGCAGGAGTCGCGGCGAGCAAGAGATGAATTGTGACGGCGTCATGACGTTCCCCCACCCTGGAACCTGCAGTCAGCCTCATTATTTCCCTATCACGAATTGACAGACAAGTGGCAAAGTCGATCCGAGACACTGGCGCGCGCATGTTGCTCGCCAATAATGTGTGCCCATGGCGACGAGAAGAGCCTTTCAGGCGATTCCGAAGGACGGCGTAGATCCGACTGTCTACTCCCGACTCAAGACCGAGGAAGCGTCCGAGATCGCCGCCGCGAACGCGAACGCTCGCGAATTCATCAGGGGCCTGGGAAAGTCGGACAAGGCGGCTCGGACCTGGCGATTGATCTTGATCGGCGCAATCGGCGTGGCGCTCGTTGCTGGCGGCGTTTTCCTGGCCTGGCGGGCAATCGAGAGCGAGAATATTGCCGCCGGCATCGCGGCTGCAGCCGTGGTGGCCGTGCTTGCCGTCGCCCTATTCCTGAACCCTCTCCAGACCATCGAACGCGACATCGTTTATCGGCGCTGGTCCGACACGATCATCGCGAGTTACTACGCGCAGATTGCGGACGACACGGCTGATCTCCGCGATCTTCGACTCGCTGGTCGCCGAGCGTCGGAGCAGTTCGCGTTGCTGGCAGTCACTCACGAGAAGGTCGCCACCGGATCGGCCGCTGCCATCACGGCGATCATGCAGGGCGTCCTATCTGCGGGGACCGACGGCGAAAGGGAGCCCGACGATGCCGAAGTGACGACGATCACCGTCACGCCCCCAGCGGACCAGACGAGCACCGTGAACGAAGACATCCATGCATTCGCGGTCAAGGCGCTCGGACCCGACGACATGGAGTATTCGTCACTTGGGCATCCGGGTGGCACTAGCATCAACGCGAGTACGGGAAAGTACTCGGGCAAGCCCACAGCAGCGAGCTCCGACCCATCAATAGTTACGGCGACGGTCGCGTCTGCGAGCCTCGGCAAGGAGTCGACGGTCCAGTTCGCGTGGACGGTCAAGGATCCCTGACGTGGACGTGGATGCTGCCCCACGCAACCCGGTCGAAAGTCGGGCGCCCATCGATCTGAGGGTCGAATTCGCGCTGAGCGGTGCTGGCGGCACGCGCGCGACGATTCGCCGGGGCGATGATTCCTCCGCGGTCGAGGTGATCGTTCCTGATATCGCCCTTGGTGGCTCCAGGATGGCGACGCGTGATCTGTCTGCTCCTGCCGCGTCACCGAATCGCTCCACCCCAGACCTCGAAGGACTGGGCACTCGCCTGTTCGAGGCCGTCTTCAAAGCCGACGCCCGCAAGATCTACGACAAGGCGCGGGCGGATGCTGCAGCCCCGGGATCTCGGGTTCGGGTCACCCTCGACTTCCAGTCAGCGCCGCAGCTTCTGGCGATTCCGTGGGAACTGCTCTACGACGACCCGCTATACCTCGCTACTCAGCCGGACATCACCATCCTCCGGGAAGTGAAGACCAACCGCCGAAGTGATCCGCTTCTGGTGTCTGGAATGGTCAGGATCCTGGGCGTCACCT
Source organism: Agromyces sp. NPDC004153 (assembly GCF_053603635.1). Lineage (NCBI taxonomy): Bacteria > Bacillati > Actinomycetota > Actinomycetes > Micrococcales > Microbacteriaceae > Agromyces > Agromyces sp. NPDC004153. The sequence continues at coordinate 379,355 of NZ_JBSGFY010000002.1, read as the reverse complement.
GCAGTCCCAGCGACATGGATGCGCTCGACACAGCGGCAGAGCGCGAGCGCGTGGAAGGCGAGCTCGAGGAGTTGACGCGGACCGGGCTCGCCGATATCACGTGGCTGGAGCCTCCTACTGTCGATGCGCTTCAGCAGGCGTTGCGGGGCGGGTTCCATATCCTCCACTACATCGGACACTCGCGCGGCCCGGCGGCTGCTGAGGCGGCGCTGATCCTGGAGAAAGAGGATGGCCGATCCCACCAGGTCACGGGATCGATCCTCGCGAACATGATCGGAGGGGCGACAACCCTTCGGCTGGCCTTCCTGAACTCGTGCCAGAGCGCAACGGTTGTCCCCGGGGATCCATTCAGCGCGATCGCGACGAAACTGATCGCAGTGGGCATCCCGGCCGTCGTTGCGATGCAGCTGCCGGTTCTGGACGACGCCGCGGTGGTCTTCGGCGGGGCGTTCTATCGAGGCCTCCTCCTGGAGGAGGCTCGGGTCGAAGAGGCCGTGGCGAGCGGGCGTCTCGCCCTCTTGAGGTCAGGCTACGACGTGGACTGGTTGGCTCCGGTGTTGTTCGTCGACGCACCCGACACCGAGCTTCTCGACCTGTCGTTGGTCGGCTGGTACACGTTGAATGGCACAGAACCCCAGAAGCGGCCGGATTCAAAAGGCCGACCGTCGTATGGGGCCGGGTTCCTCGGCCTGAGCGTTTTCGACAACCTCTCCCGCGCCCTGGCGTTGCTGGGCCCCGACGCTGAGGTCATGGAGTACGAGGGCCAGACGCATCGCCTCTGGCGATTTCAGGATGCCGCGAACGTTGCCGTCTCGTCGCGCGACGACCTGATCACCAGCCTGTCCGTTAATATCGACGCCGACCATCCCGGCGACCTTCGGCTCTGGCTCCCGGGTGGACTGCTCCTCGGCCGGGCGACACTCGCAGACACTCGGGACGCGATGCGGACCCTCAGCCGAGAGTACGGCGCCCGCGTCGGCAACGTGCCGCTCGAGGCGGTCGACATCGAGCCGATCGAGCCGAGCATCACGCGAACGATGCCGGAGAACTTCCTGATGGAGAGCTGGAAGTACGTCTTCCCGTCTCCCGAAGGCGGGATCAAGGTCACATTCGGGACATCGACCGCGGCCGGGAGGTGGCGCGAGACGCCATCGTGGTTCAGCTTCGACATGGACGTCCAGCATCGCCTCATCAGCTCATGCGAATTCGCGACACGTGGACCTGATGAACGCATCTAGCCGGGATCTGCGCTACGGTGGAGTTGGCGGCTGCGATCGTGGCTCTGCTTGGAGCTGCCGACCGTGACCGACGAGGTTGGGTACGAGTCGATGAAGTTCCGGCGTGCGCAGAACCTCGGCGCCCTGCTCGCCGCCAGGCTGAACCCGTCTGAGCTGGCCGAGGCCCGCAATTGGTGGACCCTGGCAGAAGCTGGGGACGCCACCGCCCAATACAAGCTCGGAAACCTGCTCGCCAGCAGGCTGAACCCGCCTGAGCTGGCCGAGGCCCGCAGCTGGTATACCAAGGCTGCCAAAGCCGGGAACACCGACGCCCAGTACAACCTTGGGATCCTGCTCAGTGAGGATCTGGACCTGCCGGAGCTCCCCGAGGCCCGCAGCTGGTATACCAAGGCTGCCAAAGCCGGCCACACTTGGGCCCAGCACAACCTCGGCGTCCTACTTGCAGACATGCTGCACCCGCCGGAGTTGGCCGAGGCCCGCACCTGGTACACCAAGGCTGCCAAGGCCGGGGACGCCAGCGCCCAGTACAACCTCGGGGTGCTGCTCGCTAAAAGGTTGGACCCGCCGGAACTGGCCGAGGCGCGCACCTGGTATACCAAGGCTGCCAAAGGCGGGCACACCAAAGCCCAGGTCAACCTCGGGATCCTGCTCAGTGAGGATCTGGACCCACCGGACCTGGTGGAGGCACGCACCTGGTTGACTCGGGCTGCCGATGGCGGAAACACCGATGCCCAGTACAACCTTGGGGTCCTGCTCATTGAGGATCTGGACCCACCGGAGCTTGTGGAGGCACGCACCTGGTGGACTCTGGCTGCCGAAGCCGGGGACACCGGTGCCCAGTACAACCTCGGAGTCCTGCTCGCGCAGTTGTTGGATCCGCCGGAGCTGGCCGAGGCCCGCACCTGGTGGAAGAGGGCCGCCCGGGCCGGCCACGCCGGCGCACAACATGCACTGGAGCGGTTCAGAGCTGATTGACCCGCTTGGAAACCTGCTCAGTGAGGATCTGGACCCGCCCGAGCGGGCCGAGGCTCGCAGCTGGTACACCAAGGCGGCCTATGCCGGGCACACTTGGGCTCAGCACAACCTCGGCGTCCCACTTGCAGACGTGCTGGACCCCGCCATCCGCCAGCGCGCTACGCCGGCGGCGGTGTGATGCCTCCGGTATCATGCCTTAAGCAGTCCTCTTGGCTGAGGAGGTGCAATACGCCACCGACTACCGAAGTTGTTTTCGTACGGAGAAGCATCAAGGGAGCACAGGGTGCGCTGGAGGCGCCGACGTCGCGACGAGGAGGGACGGCTCGCCAGCGCACTTCTCAGTGATCTTCAGTATGGGAGCGCGCATCTTGACAGAGCCCGGCGTACTGGGGCGTACGACGACGCCGACGCTGCCGTCCGCCTGCTGAGGAGCGCGGTTTCGAACCCCCTGGCCGACGGCGCCTTTCTTACCGGCTATCGCACCACGCTTGCCGAGGCCCTGCTGCTGCGGGCCAACCTTGCCTCGTCGAACTCCGACCTCGACGAGGCCACCGAGGTTCTCGCGCTGACAGCGGCCGGCCCTTATCTCGATCCCGAAGCCGAGGTCCGTACACTCTGCGCCGTCAGCGAGCTGCACGACGCTCTCGCGAGAGCGAATTCCAACCCGGCTGAGGCCGACGTGGCGATCGAGGTTGCCCGCCGCGCGGTCGCAGCGCTCTCACCGGCTCATCCGGAGACGCTCAACCGGGTCGCCCGCGCACTGGAACGCCGGGCCGACATGAGCGGCGATCGGGCCGATTTCGACGAGGCTGTTGCGACCTACCGGCTCGCCTTGGAGCGAGCCGAGAGTGAGGAGCCATCCATCCGTGTAGCCGCTGCCGTGGACCTGGCTGCCGCGTTGGGCAGGCGCTACGAGCGGTACGCAGAGTTGGCCGACCTCGACGAGTCCATCGGTCTGGCGGCCAATGCCAGTGCTACCGCCGAGACCGAGGCGGAGCGCGCGTCGGCACTGCGAACGCTCGCGCAGGGTAGTGCTTATCGCTACTGGCTCCTTAAGCGCGCCGATGACCTGCGCAGTGCGATACGCAACTACCGCGACTTGCTGCAGAGCGGCGGCAGGTCACGCCGGGAAATCGCCGTCGACGCAATGGGCTGGGCAAACCTCGCGATTGTGATCGGCGGCCATTACGACCGCGACGACGCCATCACCAGCGCCGAAGCTGTTCTCAAGGTTCTTGCCCCCGGGGATCCTGGCCGCGATCTCGCGCTACACACTCTCGGGATCGCGCTCTTCGACCGCTGGACCGACGAGCACCGATCGGCTGACCTCGATCGAGCCGTCGAGGTGTTCCGAGCAGCCGCTTCCGCTGACCCGCACAGCTGGGTCGCCCGCCACAACCTCGGTGTCGCCATGCTCGAGTCTTCGCGGTCGCGCGACAACCCTGACCTCACTGAGGCGGCGGCCGTGCTGACGGGCAACTTCGAGCGCGGAGTCGACAACTCCGCGGCCGCGCTGCTCTCCGCCCAAATTCTCGGCGATGCCGCGGCCGAACGCGGGGAGTGGGCGCTGGCCGCGGAGACGTACCGCTCCGGACTGGTCTCCGCACAGCTACTCGTTGACGGCCAACTGGGGCGAGAGCATAAGGAGGGCTGGCTGGCAAAGGTTCAACAGATGCCGGTCGAAGCGGCCTACGCGGCCATGCGGGACGGCGATGCGAGCCAGGCGGTCTGGTCACTTGAGACCCACCGGGCTCGCCTGTTAACCGAGACACTGGCGCGCGAAGCGGCGGAGCTGGACCGCCTCGACGCACTGGGCCACCAGGACCTGCGGACCCGTTTCGAGGAGTCGGCTCGACAGTTGGCTGTGCTGGACGAGCTGGCAGCCATCGAGCCGGCCCTGCCCTGGAGGGCGGGCGAGATCGCCACCCGTCGGCAGGCCAAGGCCAGCTATGACGACGCACTTGCCGAACTCGGACGTATGGGTGCAGATCTGCCCTCGATGCTCGGGCCTGCCGGTGTGGAGGAGTTGCAACGCAAGATCGGTGGTCAGCCCTTCGCTTTTGTCGGGGCGAGCCGACACGGCGGGTTTGCGCTGCTCCTCATCGACGGTCGGATCGAGACGCTCGATTTCCCACACCTCACCTCAGCTGCGACCGCCGACCACGTCGGACGCTTCCGGCAGGCATATGGCGGCCCGCCGGGATCGTGGAGGTCCGAGCTGGGCTCCCTGCTGGCCTGGGCGTCAGACGCCGTCATGGCGCCTCTCATCGACGCACTTGGAACGCCCACTGAACTCAACCTCGTCCCGGTCGGATATCTCGGGCTGGTCCCACTCCACGCTGCCCCAGGGCCGCAGGGCGAGCCCGTCCTCGCCGCGACCGCGCTCAGCTACCAACCCAACCTGCGGTTTCTGAGGCGAGCTCAGCGCCGGGCTGAGAGGTCGAGACCCCTTCAGATCGCTCTCGGTGTCGACGGCTTCGGCGACGGTCAGCCCCGCGAGCTCGAGCGCGTGAAGGACATATTCCCCGAGCTTCGCATGCTGCGCGCTCATGCAGCCACTGCCACTGCGCTTCCGAACGAGATCTCGCGCTGCGGTCTTGTCCACTTCTCATGCCACGCCCGCTCGGACCTCGTAACACCACTAGACAGCGTGCTCGCCATCGCGGACAGCGAGATCGACCTGCGTTCGATCCTCCGGATGGACCTCAGCGGTGTACGGCTGGCGGTGCTCGCCGCATGCGAGACCAACCTAGCCGCCAGCGGAATCCCGGACGAACCCGTCACGCTGCTGTACGGGTTGCTCGAGGCTGGTGCCGCAGCGGTCGTGGGCTCGCTATGGCGCGTGGACGACAGTGCCACAACCGTGCTGATGAACCGGTTCTACGAGGAGCTCGCGCTCGGCGCGACAGCACCTGCAGCGCTAGCCCGTGCCCAAAACTGGCTTCGTTCCGCCGATCGCGCGGAGCTCTCACGAGCAACCGAGGGCTGGCCGCCGACCCTTCGTTCCGGGATCGAAGACCTCGCGACCCGAGTCCAACGCGATCTCGGCGTCACCGAAGGCGACCCCGGCCTCGACGCTGAAGCGGCGCCCTTCGCCGACCCGTACTATTGGGCGGCGTTTGCCCACGTCGGAGCATGAAAGGTACCCACGATGGATGAGCACGCCCGCATCGCCCGAAAGCTAACGCTGGATGCGAGCTCTCCCGATGGTCGACAGAGATTCGAAGCGCTCAAGGAGATCAGATCGATGGTCGAGTTGTTCCCGACGGAACTCAACTACCGCATTGCGCTTATCTATGCCCTTGAGATCGGAGGCTCCTGCCAAGAGGCGATCACCCAGGCCAAGATGCTCGAGGAGCTGGATACCGGCACTCACGAGGTCGAGTACTGCCTCGCTCAGGTGTACTTGAATTGTGGTCACCCAACATCGGCCCGCCGCCACGGCTTGGAGGCTCTGCGACTCGCCCGCTCGGCGGAAGATCACCAGGATGCCCGCGACCTCCTCCGGCGAATCGACACTGCCTGACGCCGGGATGGAGCGTTAGTCATCTGAGCCACCCTGCAGGAGGTCGAGGTCACGATCGGCGTTCGGGACAAGGACGACAGCAAGGCAACTTACACACGCGGATGCCGGAGCACCCGACGTGGCATTCATCGACGACAACCGTGTCAGGTCACCTCCGGGAAGAATCGGTGTTCTTCCGATGGGCTTCCGTGTGCTCGGCCCAGCGACGGTCGCCGTACAACGAGATGCCGTCCTTGTCGAGCTGTCCGTCGAGTGTTTACGGGTTCGTCATTGCGTGTCTTCTTGCGCGTGCGCTCCGCAGTGGACGCACCGCGTCGGTTCGTACCGTTCGGTGTACTCATGGACAGACCCGGGCGTCTGGGTACGTGGACCAAAGTTGCAATCAGTTGTTTTTGGATCGTGTGAATGCCTCCGCGCTGTGGGGCCATCGATGCGTCGCACGGTTCTTGACCCCAAGCATTGCGCCCGATGACCCGGTGCTGCGAAGTGCAGCGCGGAGTTCGCCCCACTGCCCGAAGGCGGGTGCCAGGCAACTGCGGCCTCTTGGCGGCTCTTTTCATCCACAGAGACCTGCATCTGACGGCAACGAGCGACCACGGCCGACCCCTGGATCAGCCCGCGCTCCCTTACAATTGCTGGCATCCACAACCGAACACGTGCGCCAAGCCACTGTGCAGAGCCGTCAGGGGGTCAGGGGTTCGAGTCCCCTCAGATCCACCACTTGAACGGAATGGCCGGTCGCGGAAGCGCCGGCCATCGTCGTATCCGCGGTCTGCGCAGACACCCAGCGAGCCCGCGTTAGGCTCGAAGCGTGGACCTCCGAGACATCCCGCTCACGACCATCGACGGCGAGACGACGACCCTGGCCGAGTACGACGACCGCGTCGTGCTGGTGGTGAACGTCGCCTCGCGGTGCGGGCTCACGCCGCAGTACGAGAAGCTCGAGGCGCTGCAGCGCGAGTACGGCGACCGCGGCTTCACCGTGCTCGGCTTCCCCTGCAACCAGTTCGCCGGCCAGGAGCCGGGCAGCTCGGAGGACATCAAGTCGTTCTGCTCGATGACCTATGGCGTGACGTTCCCGCTCATGGCCAAGGTGAAGGTCAACGGGCGCAAGCGGCATCCGCTCTACGTCGAGCTCACGAAGGTGCCGGATGCCGCGGGCAAGGCCGGGCGCGTGACCTGGAACTTCGAGAAGTTCGTGCTGCTCCCCGACGGCGAGGTCGCCCGGTTCCGTCCGAACGTGCAGCCCGACGACCCCGCGGTGCTCGCGGTCATCGAGCGAGGCGTCGCGGAGGCCGCGGCCGCCTGACGCGCGAGGGCGTCCGGGCGGCGCGTTTCCTTGACCCCTTCGCCGGGCCGACCCACAATTGGGGGGTCCGGCAATGCACGGGAAGCGGGGGAGCCATGACCGACGCGTACTCACGTCAGATCGTCGACCAGGGGGCGCAGGCCGGCTATCCGGCCCAGCAGCCCGATGACACCGTGGTGATGCCCGCGGGTCCCCAGCCCGAATCCGGCGGCGGATCCTCGCAGCGCTCACCGTCGCGCGTCTGGGGTCGCGACCTGCGGTTCATGCTCGTGGTGCTCGTGGGCATCGTCGTGCTCTTCCTGGCGTTCGCGCTGCTCATCGCGTTCAGCCCGACCGGCGCCGCGATCAGCGCGCTCGCGGTCATCGCCGCGCCGATCGCCACGATGGTCGCCGCCTACTACGGGATCTCGCTGGCGCTGCGCCAGGTCGCCGACGCCCGGGCCACCGCCGAGGCCGCAGAAGAGCGCGCACGCGCCGCGGAGTCGAGCGCACGGGACTCGGACTCGTGGGCGGCGCAGATGGAGTCCGGCCTCCGGGTCGCAGTCGCCAAGCTCCGGGCCGCCGGCGAGAGCACGCGCGACGTCGAACGCGCAGCGGGCACGCCCGACGACTTCTTCTGATCCCCCTGATCGACGGATGCCGCGGCGGCCGCCTCGAGCCCGGCGCCGCGGCATCCGCCTGCCCGGCGACGTTCGGCCGGGCTCAGCGGGAGGAGGCCGGACGGCCTCAGAGGTCGGCGAGCACCGACACCGGACGCTCGATGCAGCGCGCGACGAAGGTCAGGAACGCCGCGGCCTCGGCGCCGTCGCACACGCGATGGTCGAACGAGAGCGTGAGCTCGGTCACCGTGCGAACGGCCAGCGTCCCGTCGACGACCCACGGCCGCTCGACGAGGCGCCCGATGCCGAGCATGCCCGCCTCGGGGTGGTTGATGATCGCCGCGGAGCCGTCGACGCCGAGCGTGCCGTAGTTGTTCAGCGTGAACGTGCCGCCGGTGAGCGCCGAGGGCGGGAACGCGCCCGACGCCGCCTCCTCGCTGCGCGCGCCGATCGCATCGCGCAGCTCGCGCAGCGACATCGTGCCCGCGCCGTGCACCACGGGCACGAGCAGGCCGCGCGGCGTCTGCGCGGCGATGCCGAGGTTCACGTCGCCGTGCAGCACGATCTCGTCGCGCTCGGCGTCGAAGCTCGAGTTGAGCAGCGGATGCCGCGCCAGCCCGGCCACGATGAAGCGCGCCACGAGCGCCGTGACGCCGAAGCGCTCTCCGGTCGCCTCCTGCAGCTGCCGGCGCGCCGAGAGCAGCTCGGTCGCGTCGACGTCCATCCACACGGTCGCCTCGGGGATCTCGCGGCGCGACCGCGAGAAATGCGCCGCGGCGGCGCGTCCCATCCGGTCGAGCGGTACGCGGCGGTCGCCGGCCGGCCCAGGCGTCACGGCAGCGGATGCCGCGAGCTCGCGTTCGGGCGTCGCGGACTCGGCGACCGTGGCCTCGGGTGCGGGCGTCGGCGCGCCCTCGAGCTCCTGCACGTACGCCTCGACGTCGCGGCGCATCACGAGGTGGTCGGGGCCCGAACCGTCGAGCTGGCTCGCGTCGAAGCCGTGCGCGCGGGCGATCCGGCGCACGATCGGGGAGACGACGGGGGAGCGGCGAGCCGGGTCCAGTCGGGCGGGCGCCGGCCCGGTCGCGGTGCGGCCGGCGCTGCCGGATCCGCCCGAGCCGCCGGCGCCGCCTGCGCCGGTCCCGGCGGGGCGCCGGCGACGCCCGAACCGCGTGGGTGCCGCGGCAGACCGCTTCGTCGCGGTCGTGGCCTTCGTGCCGTAGCCGATGAGCACCGCGCCCGACTCCTCGGAGGCGGCCTCGGTGGGCACGGCGATGCCGGGCTCGGCGGCGACCGGTGCGGGAGCGGCAGCCGTCGACGCCTCGGCCGCGGGCGCGACAGCCGTCGACGCCTCGGCCGCGGGCGCGGCATCCGATGCCATCTCGGCGCCGACCGGGGCGAGCGTCATGAGCACGTCGCCCGCGTGCAGCACCTGGCCGACCTCGCCGCCGAGCGTCTCGACGACGCCGGCGAACGGCGTCGGCAGCTGCACGACCGACTTCGCGGACTCGAGCTCGACGACGGGCTGGTCGATGCCGACCTCGTCGCCCGGCGCGACGAGCCAGGCGACGACCTCGGCCTCGGTGAGGCCCTCGCCGAGGTCGGGGAGGATGAAGTCGCGGCCCATCAGTCGTCCCACTCCCACGTGTCGAGCGCGGCGAGCACGCGGTCGGGCGTCGGCAGGTGGTACTCCTCGAGCTTCGGCGACGGGAACGGGATGTCGAAGCCGGTGATGCGCAGCACGGGCGCCGAGAGCCAGTGGAAGTTGCGCTCGGTCACCCGGGCCGCGACCTCGGCGCCGTAGCCGCCGAACTGCGCGGCCTCGTGGATCACGGCTGCCCGCGAGGTCTTGCGCACGGATGCCCCGACGGTCTCGTCGTCGAAGGGGGAGAGGCTGCGCAGGTCGACGACCTCGATCGACAGGTCCTCGGCCGCGGCGGCGTCGGCCGCCTCGAGGGCGGTGCGGACGGTCGGTCCGTAGGCGAGGAGGGTCGCGTCGGTGCCCTCGCGCACCACGACGGCGCGGTCCATCGGCGCGGTGCGCACGGGCAGCGACATCTCGGCCTTCGACCAGTAGCGGCTCTTCGGCTCCATGAACACGACGGGGTCGTCGCTCTCGATCGCCTCGCGCAGCATCGAGTACGCGTCGGCGGGGTTCGACGGCATCACGACCGTGAGGCCGGGCGTCGACGTCCAGTACGCCTCCGAGGAGTCGGAGTGGTGCTCGACGCCGCCGATCGCGCCGGCGCACGGGATGCGCACGACCATGGGCAGCGTCATCCGGCCCTTCGTACGGTTCCGCATCTTCGCGACGTGCGAGACCATCTGCTCGAACGCCGGATAGCTGAACGCGTCGAACTGCATCTCGACGACCGGGCGCATGCCGTACATGGCCATGCCCACCGCGGTGCCCACGATGCCGGACTCGGCCAGCGGCGAGTCCCAGATGCGGTCCTCGCCGAAGCGCTCCTGGAGTCCGTCGGTGACGCGGAAGACGCCGCCGAGCGGGCCGACGTCCTCGCCGTAGACGACGACCCGGTCGTCAGCCTCCATGGCGTCGCGGAGCGCGGCGTTGAGCGCGCCGGCCATCGTGAGCTGCGTGGGCGCGGATGCCTCGGGGGCGTCGGGCTTGGTCGAGGTCGCGGTCATCGGGCGGCTCCGGCGTGGTCGGCGGCGGCGTGCATGGCGGCGTCGGCGAGCTCGGCCTCGAGGCGGGCACGCTGCTCGAGGAGCGAAGCGCGTTTCCGGCCGTACACGTGGTCGAAGAGCTCCAGCGGGTCGAGCTCGGCCTCGGCGGTCATGACCTCGCGCGTGTGCGCCGCCACGGCCTCCGCGGCATCCGCGATCTCGGCACGCGCCGACTCGCTCAGCGCACCCTCGGAGACGAGGTACTTCTCGAGGCGCTCGATCGGGTCGCGGCGCTTCCAGTGCTCGACGTCGCGGGAGTGGCGGTAGCGCGTCGGGTCGTCGGAGTTCGTGTGCGCCTCGATCCGGTAGGTGAGGCCCTCGATGAGGGTGGGGCCGCCGCCGGCGCGGGCGCGCTCGACCGCGGCGTGCGTCACCGCGTACATGGCCGCGACGTCGTTGCCGTCGACGTGGTAGCCGGGCATGCCGTAGCCGACCGCCTTGTCGGCGAGCGTGGCGGCGCGGGTCTGGCGCGAGACCGGCGTCGAGATGGCGAAGCCGTTGTTCTGGATCAGGAAGACCGTCGGCGTCTGCCAGACCGCGGCGAAGTTGAACGCCTCATGCGCGTCGCCCTCGCTCGTGGCGCCGTCGCCGAGGTACGTCATCGTCACGATCGGGTCCTGCCGAAGTCGGGCGGCGTGTGCGAGCCCCACGGCGTGCAGCGCCTGCGTCGCGAGCGGCGTCGCCTGCGAAGCCGTGCGGTGCGCGTGCTGGTCGTAGCCGTTGTGCCAGTCGCCGCGGAAGGAGGCGAGGATGTCGCCGGGCTCGATGCCGCGGGTCAGCAGCGCGATGCTGTCGCGGTAGGTCGGGAAGAACCAGTCGCGCGCCTCGATCGCCGAGATGGCGCCGATCTCGCAAGCCTCCTGGCCGTACGCGGAGGGGTAGGTGGCAAGACGTCCCTGCTTCGTGAGGGCGGTGACCTGCACGTCGAATCGGCGTGCGACGACCATGCGCCGATACAGCTCGACGAGCGTCTCGACGTCGGGCAGCTCGAAGCCGCCGGCGGCCGCGCCGTGCACCGCGTGGCCGGCGTTGTCGAGCAGCCGGATCGGTTTCTCGGACGGGAGGGCGCGGACGCCGTGGTGCTCGACATTGAGGCTCATATGGCCATGGTGCGCCCATCCGGAGGCCCTCGCTGGGCGTCCCGGACAAGCGTGAACGAACGGCACTGCCAGCGTGAAACGGTTGCCGTTCGTCCGCCGAGACGGGCCTCAGGTGCGCCAGATGTCCAGGGTCTGCGCGGGCGGATGTCCGTCGAGTTCGGCGAGGATCAGGTGCGACCTCGTGGACACCACGCCGGGCATGTCGTGGATGTCGCGGAGGATCGCCTGGCTCAGCTGTTCATGGTCGGGCGCGCTCACGGTGAGCATGATGTCGATGTCGCCCGAGACGGCCTGCACCTTCTCGACGAAGGGGAGGGTGGCCAGCTTCGCGGCGATCTGCTCCCACGACACCTCGCCGATGCGCACGACGACGAGCGCCGAGATGTTCAGGCCGATCGCCTTGCGGTCGATCTGCGCGCCGAAGCCCGTGATGACGCCGCGCTTCTGCAGCTGCTGCACGCGATTGTGGGCGGCCGTGCGGGAGATGTGCACGCGCTCCGCGAGCGTTCGGACGGAGAGGCGACCATCTCGGCTGAGCTCCGCGACGATGCGCCGATCGATGCTGTCGAGCGGCTCGTTCCGGTGCGGTGCTGGCTGGGTCATCGTCGTCCTCGGTGCTCAAGCCCAGCGTAGCGGCTGCGACGCCCGGTGCGACGGAGGGATGCGCGCATGGGGGCGTGCCTGACGGCCCGGGGAAGCAGCGGCCAGACGGCGCCGATCCCGCGGATCCAGCCGTCCGCGACGCGCTCGGTGCGCGGCGTCCATCGGAAGCCGTACGCCTCGCGGACGGGCGCCGGCAGGAGCGCCGCGGTGAGGAGCCGCACCGGGGCGAGCAGCGTCGTCGCGCCCGCCGGGAAGCCGGCCTCGCGCGACAGCAGCGCGCGCGCGACCGCACGGGCCTCATCGCCCACCGCCAGCCGCTCGGAGCGGTCGGCCCACCACGCGTCGAACTCGGCTCGCGTCTCGGGCCATCCCTCGCGCGTCGCCTGGAGGCGTTGGCCCACGGCGGCGTACCCGCGCACGATCGCGTCGCCCGTCGCCTCGTCGACCGGGCCCCAGAGCCGTTCCCGCAGCTCGAGCGCCACGGCCGCCAGCGTCGAGGCCACCCAGCGCTGCGCATCCGCGTCGAACGCGCTGTAGGCCGGGCGCCCGTCGCCCGCGGCTGCGCGCACGGGCACGTGCGCCGCGTTGACCGCCCGCACTGCGGCACGCACGGTCTCGTCGTCGCCGAACCCGATCGCGTAGATGTAGTCGAGGGTGCCGACGAGGCGATCGAGCGGGCGCGTGCGGAAGTCGCTGTGCCGCACCACGCCGTGGGCGATCCGGGGGTCGGCGAGCTGCAGGAGGAGGGCCGCGCCGCCGCCGAGCAGCAGCACGCCCTCCGCGCCGTGCCGGCGGAACACCTCGAGCTCGTCCTGGTCGCGCATCCGTACAGTCTGTACTGCGCGGGCGGGCGTCTCGTACCGACCGGCCGGTCAGTACCAGTTGACCGCTTCGGAATGAGCCCACGCCGCGCACGGCGAGCCGTAGCGGGCGTCGATGTACCCGAGGCCCCAGTTGATCTGCGTGGCCGCGTTCGTGCGCCAGTCGGCTCCGGCGCTCGCCATCTTGCTGCCGGGCAGCGACTGGGGGATGCCGTACGCGCCGCTCGAGGCGTTGTAGGCGTTCGCGCGCCAGACCGACTCCCGCGTCCAGAGCAGGTCGAGGCACCGGAACTGGTCCGAGCCCCAGCCGTACGCCGCCATGCGGCTCGCGGCGTACGCCTTCGCCGCCGCCCGGTCGACGACGACGCCCGGCGGTGGCGGTCCAGTGCTGCCGCCGCTCGACGCGCCGGCCGCTGCGGCGGCGGCAGCGGCGGCGGCACGGGCGGCCTGCTCCTGGGCGACCTGCTCGCCGATCCGGTACTGCCGCTCGAGCTCGACCGTGCGGTCGCGCAGGCTCGCGAGCTGGGCGTAGAGCGTGTCGAGCACGCCCTGCTGCTCGACCACGCGCGCCTCTGCCGCCTCGTGCGCCGCCTCCGCCTCGGCGGCGGCCGCCTCGGCCTCGGCAGCGAGTCGGGTCCGCTCGGACTCCGCGACATCCGCCTGCTCGCTCAGCGCCGCGGCATCCGCTCGCGTGGTCTTCGCCTGTGCGGCGACCCCGCCGTAGAGGTCGGCGAGCTGCGCTGCGCGGGAGAGCCCCATGAGCAGGTCGGATGCGCTGCCGTCGTCGAAGAAGAGCCGCAGCCCGACGTCCGCGCCGCCCGAGCGGGCAAGCACCGCGCTCACGCGTCCGAGGCGGGCGGCGGATGCCTCGGCTTCGGCCGCGGCGGCGTCGGCCTGCGTGCGGAGTGTCGTGGCGCGCGTCTCTGCGGCGGCGCGCGCCGACTCGGCGGCAGCGGATGCCGCGGCGGCCACGACGGCGGCGTCGCCAAGGCGTCCGGCCTCGGCCTCGAGCTCGTCGACGAACGCGGTGATCCGCGTCGCCTCGGCCTCGCGGGTCGTCACGTCGGCCTTCGCGGCCTGCACCTCGTCCCAGGTCGGATAGTCCTCGGCGACGGCCGGCACGGCGGGCAGGGCGAGCACGGCGAGCACCACCGCGATGCCCGCGACCGCCTTCCCTCCGATTCGCACAGGACCCCCTCCGAGCCCCGCGAGTCTACCCACGAGCCTGCTCGGCGGACGTTCGGACACGCAGCGTACACTCGGGCCGGTGCGAACGACGAGAACGACGATCCTGCCGCTGCTGGCCGTGGCCGTGCTCGCCGGTACCGCCGCCTGCGTCGCGCCCGCACCCGCCGCGCGGACACCGGAGACGGCCGCGCCGTCGCGGTCCGTCGATCCCGTCGGCGACTGGGTCGACGAGCGGATGTCGCAGCTGACCACCGAGCAGAAGGCGGCCGCGCTGCTCATGCTGCACGCCCCGGGCGTCGATCCCGCGCCGCTGCGCGCCTACGTCGACCAGGGCGTGTCGGGGCTCATCCTCATGGGCGACAACATGCCAGCGACCCCGCCCGAGCTGGCCGAGCTGACGGCGTCGCTGCAGGCCGATCCCGAGGCGCCCACGCTCATCGGGATCGACGAGGAGGGCGGCGAGGTGCAGCGACTGCCCTGGGACGGCCAGCCCGGCGCGGACGTGCTCCGCAACGAGCCGCCCGCGGCATCCGAGGACGCATTCGCCGCCCGCGCCACGGCCCTCGCCGATGCGGGCGTCTCGGTGAACTTCGGGATCGTCGCCGACGTCACGCCCGATCCCGAGTCGTTCATCGCGGGTCGCATCCTCGGGACGGACCCGAGGGCCGCCGCCGATCGCGTGGCCGCGGCCGTGTCGGGTGAGCGCCACGTCGTGGAGAGCACGCTCAAGCACTTCCCGGGCCATGGCGCCGCTCCCGGCGACTCGCACACGAGCATCCCGACCGCGCCGCTCACGATCGACGAGTGGCGGGCCGGACCGGCCGTCCCGTTCGAGGCGGGCATCGACGCCGGCGCCGAGCTCGTGATGACGGGTCACCTGGCGTACCCGGCGATCGACCAGGCGCCGGCGTCGCTCTCGGCGGAGTGGCACCGGATCCTGCGCGACGAACTGGGCTTCGACGGCGTCGTCGTGAGCGACGACATGCTCATGCTCCAGCGCAACGACCTGCCCGAGTACGCCGATCCGGGGGAGAACGCCGTGCGCGCGGTCGCCGCGGGATGCGACCTGCTGCTCTACGTGCTGCCCGCCGATCCGGCGGAGGTCGGCATCTCGGTGGACGGCCTCGTCGGGTCGCTCACGGGCGCGGTCGAGTCGGGCCGCCTCAGCGGGGAGCGCCTGGACGATGCGGTCGAGCGGGTGCTGACGCTCCGTCGCACGATCGCCCTCGAGGAGACGGATTCCGGGTCCGGGGAATAGACGCGACATATCAATGCGTTCGTATCGAGTGTGGCTGATCCGGCCGCACGAACCGAACACGGAGAACAACGCACTATGACGAGCACCGCCACGATCGAGATCCCCGGCTACCGAGTGGGCACCTGGAAGGTCGACACCGCGCACAGCGAGGTCGGCTTCAGCATCCGTCACCTCATGATCAGCAAGGTGAAGGGCAAGTTCGAGCGCTTCGACGCCACCTTCGTCACGGCCGAGAACCCCCTCGACTCCCAGGTGACCGCGTCGGCCGAGGTCGCGTCGATCACGACGAACGAGCCGAACCGCGACGCGCACCTGCGCACCGGCGACTTCTTCGAGGCGGAGTCCCACCCGACGATCGACTTCGTCTCGACCGGCGTGCGCGTCGAGGGCGGCGACTTCAAGGTGGACGGCGACCTCACCATGCGCGGCATCACCAAGCCCGTCACCTTCGACTTCGACTTCGGCGGCTTCGGCGGCGACCCCTACGGCAACTACAAGGGCGGCGCCACCGCGAAGGCCGTCGTGAACCGCGAGGACTTCGGCCTCACCTACAACGCGGCGCTCGAGACCGGCGGCGTGCTCCTCGGCGACCACGTCACCATCACGCTCGAGCTCCAGGCTGCGCTCGAGCAGTAGTCCGACGCGTGCGAACGGGCGGTGCCGGCACTCGGCGCCGCCCGTTCGGCGTTCGGGGGAGGGGGAGTGCCGGTCGACGGCTCAGGCGGTCGTGACGGCGTCGAGGCGCTCGCCCGTGAAGCGCGCCCACCTCGCGACCGCCGGGCGGTAGCGCGCGGGCTGCAGTTCGCCGTCGAAGCCGTGCAGGGCGACGGATGCCCCGCCTCGCGCCCGCGCGACCTTCCACAGCCCCTCGACCACACCGCCGGCGACGAGGATCGGCTGGAACACGCCGTTGCCGCCCGGTACCACGCGGCCGGCGTGGAGCGGCTCGCAGACCGGCGCGCGGTCGCGGTAACCGAGGAAGTACTCGTCGAACGCGGCGAGCGCGAATCGGCCGGCCGGGCGCGGCGCCGCGGCGTCGGGATCGCCCGCCCAGCCGGCGTCGGCGACGACGACCCGCTCGGCGTCGAACGGCACGACCGCGTCGCCCGCGGCTGCGAGCGCCGTGCGCGCGTCGCCGAGCGTGAGCCCGGCCCACCAGGCGAAGTCCTGCACCGTCACGGGCCCGTGTCCGGCGACGTAGGCCGTGAACAGGCCGGCGAGGATCTCGTCGCGCTCGGGCAGGGCGACCTGCTGCGGCGCCCAGTCGTCGAGCAGGACGAAGCGCTGGGTGCGGCCCTCGACCGGTCCGCAGCAGATCACGGCCTCGAGCGCGATCCACCAGATGAGGTGGTACCCGCGTTGGCCCGCCGTCGAGATGCCGGCCTCCTCCCATGCGCCCGTCAACTCCTCGCGGGACATCGCACCGTCGGCGAGGACCCGCTCGGCCACCGCGCGAGCCCGCAGGTAGGTCTGGTCGTCGAGCCCGAGCGTGCGGTGCGTCAGCGCCGCCCGTCGCAGCTCGCGGGGGCCGGTGATCGACAGGATCGGTCGGAGCTGCTCGGTGGGGAGGATGTGCAGCGTGCCCCGCATCGGCCAGGAACGCACGACCTCGCGCGACTCGAGCGCCGCGTCGACGTCGGCGGCGACGGAGCCCGGGACCCGTGCGCCGAGCACCCACTTCGCCGCGACGAAGTCCTGCGCCTGCACGGCACCCAGGCGCCGCACGGCGTCGGTGATCGACGGCAGCCCGTCGCGGAGTCCGTGCGCGGCGAGGCGGGCCGCCCGCAGGCGGGCCGTGCTGGCGGGCTTCGGCATGTCTCGAGTCTGGCGGATGCCGGCGACATCCGCTCGGCTGATCGTCTCGCCCGCCGCCGGTCGTCCGGGCGTGCTGCCGATCAGCTCGGGGCGGCCACCCATGCCATCGGCGATAGACTGGGCGGCTGTGCCGCTCGGCACGTCGCCCACCACCCGTTCCGCCCGGAGGATCCCTTTGCTCGCCGTCCATGATCTCGAGATCCGCATCGGCGCGCGCGTGCTCATGGAGCACGTGGACTTCCGCGTGTCCTCGGGTGACAAGGTGGGACTCGTCGGCCGCAACGGCGCAGGCAAGACC
Organism: Agromyces sp. NPDC004153; assembly: GCF_053603635.1. Taxonomy (NCBI): domain Bacteria; kingdom Bacillati; phylum Actinomycetota; class Actinomycetes; order Micrococcales; family Microbacteriaceae; genus Agromyces; species Agromyces sp. NPDC004153. Next base: position 361,937 of record NZ_JBSGFY010000002.1, on the reverse strand, counting down.
ACGCTCACGAAGACGCTCGCGGGCGAGACCCTGCCGACGGGCGGGCGCATCGACCGCTCGGGCGAGATCGGCTACCTGCCCCAGGACCCGCGCTCGGGCGATCCCGACATGCTCGCGCGCACGCGCATCCTCGACGCGCGCGGACTCGGCTCCCTCGTGCTCGGCATGCACGAGGCATCCGTGCAGATGGGCAGCGACGACCCGGCGGTCGCCGAGCGCGCGATGAAGAAGTACGGCAACCTCACCGACCGCTTCACTGCGCTCGGGGGCTACGCCGCCGAGGCCGAGGCCGCGTCGATCGCGTCGAACCTCAACCTGCCCGACCGCATCCTCGACCAGCCGCTGAAGACCCTGTCGGGCGGCCAGCGCCGCCGCATCGAGCTCGCCCGCATCCTCTTCTCCGACGCCGAGACGATGATCCTCGACGAGCCCACGAACCACCTCGACGCCGACTCGGTCGTCTGGCTCCGCGAGTTCCTCAAGGGCTACAAGGGCGGCGTCATCGTGATCAGCCATGACGTCGAGCTCGTCGGCGAGGTCGTGAACCGGGTGTTCTACCTCGACGCGAACCGCTCGATCATCGACATCTACAACATGGGCTGGAAGCACTACCTGCGCCAGCGCGCGGCCGACGAGGAGCGCCGCAAGAAGGAGCGCGCCAACGCCGAGAAGAAGGCCGGCGTGCTGCAGCTGCAGGCGGCGAAGTTCGGCGCGAAGGCCTCCAAGGCGGCCGCCGCGCACCAGATGGTGGCGCGCGCCGAGAAGCTCCTCGCCGGGCTCGAGGAGGTGCGCTCGGTCGACCGGGTGGCCAAGCTCCGCTTCCCGACGCCGGCGCCCTGCGGTCGCACGCCGCTCACCGCGAGCGACCTCTCGAAGAGCTACGGCTCGCTGGAGATCTTCACCGCGGTCGACCTCGCGATCGACCGCGGCTCGAAGGTCGTCATCATCGGGCTCAACGGCGCGGGCAAGACGACGCTGCTCCGCATCCTCGCCGGCGTCGACGAGCCCGACACGGGCGTCATCGAGCCCGGACACGGCCTGCGTGTCGGCTACTACGCGCAGGAGCACGAGACGCTCGAGGTGAAGCGCACCGTGCTGCAGAACATGGTGAGCGCGTCGCCGAACCTCACCGAGACCGAGGCGCGCAAGGTGCTCGGCTCGTTCCTCTTCACGGGCGACGACGTGCACAAGCCCGCCGGCGTGCTCTCGGGCGGCGAGAAGACCCGCCTGGCGCTCGCGATGATCGTCGTGTCGGGTGCGAACGTGCTGCTGCTGGACGAGCCGACGAACAACCTCGACCCCGCGAGCCGCGAGGAGATCCTCGACGCGCTCGCGCACTACGAGGGCTCGGTCGTGCTCGTCAGCCACGACCCCGGCGCGGTGGAGGCGCTCAACCCCGAGCGCGTGCTCATCATGCCCGACGGCACCGAGGACCACTGGTCGCGGGAGTACCAGGAGCTCATCGAGCTGGCGTGAGCATCAGGTCAGCGCGGCGCGAAGCGACGCGCTTCCGCACGCTCCATCACCGCCGGTCGAGCACCTCGTCCTCGAGGTCGGCGTCGGCGTCCTTCCGCTCCCGCTTCGGGCGTCGCGTCGCCCGCACCGGAGTGCCCGATGCCGGCTCGCCGGACGCGGTCGCGGCATCCGTCGTCGCACCCGAGGCGGCGGATGCCTCGGCGAGCCCCTTGCGCTCCTGGTTCGCCGCCCACGCGAGCCCGGCGAACCCGAGCAGCGCGAACACGAACCACTGCAGCGCATAGGAGAGGTGCGGACCCTCGTCGCGCACCGGACGCGCGGCCGCGAGGGGTGGCTCGTCGGCGTCCTCGCCGCGCTGCACGAGCAGGCCGTACGCGCCCGTATAGGTCGGCCCACCGATGCGCTCCGCGAGCTCGTCGAGGTCGATCGTGGCGAGCTCGTTCCCCGTCGACGTGCGCCCGGCGATCCGGCCCTCGCCGGCCTTCAGGCGCGCCTCGACGTCGACGCGCCCGGTCGGCGGCGCCGCGTACTCGCTCGGCCGACCGTCGGAGTCCTGGGCGATCCAACCGCGGTTCACCATGAACACGGTGCCGTCGTCGAGGCGGAACGGCGTGATCACCTCGAAGCCCGAGCTGCCCTCGAATGGGCGGTTGCGCACGACGACCTCCTCGTCGGCGAGGAACTCGCCCGAGAGGGCGACGACCTGCCAGCGCTGGTCGGCGTCGAATCCGGCCGGATCGGGCAGGGCCTCGGCCACCGGTACCGCCTCGGCGTCGTAGTTGGCGTCGATCCGGGCGACCTCGGCGAGCGCCTCGGCCCGACGGTTGAGCTGCCACGTGCCGAGCGCGCTGCACGCGATCGCGAACACGATCACGAGCGCCAGGTAGCCCGCCCACCGCGACGACCTGAGGAACGACCATTCGCTCACGGCTCAGCCCCCGCCGTGGCATCCGTCACCGGGTCGAAGGCCGCGACCCGCACCGGGAAGGACCGCGCCTCGAGGAACCCGCGGAGGTACTCCACGTGCTCGTCGCACGCGAGCCAGGTCTTCCACCGGTCGCCGGTGTGGATGCGCGGGTTCTGCCAGTCGATGCGCCAGATCGCGGGCTCACGGCACGCGGCGCGCGAGCAGACGTCCTGGGCGGGTTCCGCCCCGAGGCCGCCGATCACGCGGCACCGCGCTCATCGCCGTCGCGATCGGATGCCGCGGGGCCCGCGTCGTGCGCCGATGTCGGGTCGCCCTCGGGCTCCGTCGCCTCGGGCGCAGGGGCGTCGGGCGCCGGCTCACCCCACGTGCCCGCCTCGGGCGCCCCGTCCTCCGGCCGGGCGTCGCCATCGGGCGGCGTCCCGACCGGGACGATGCTGCCGGGCCGCAGCACCTCGTCGTTGCGCGTCGGACCGCTCACGTTGGCGAGCACGACCGCGACGTAGGGGAGGAACACCGCACCGGCGGCGAACACGACGAGCCACCAGCCCTGCGCGAAGAGCATGCAGAAGATGCACGCGACGCGGATGGACATCGCGATCGTGTACTTGATCATGCGCGAACGCCGCTCCGCTTCGGGCGAGGGCGGCAGCGTGGTGATCGACTGCTGCTTCATGCTGGTCGCCGTGGGTCTCGTGGCGCCCTCCTCATACCCCAAGCCTACGTCCGTCCGGCCGCCACGGATGCCCCGATCGGGAGCCTCTATGCTGGGACGGGCCGATCGGCCGGGGCATCGCCCCTTCGCAGCAGGGCATCGCCCGACCGCACAGAACGGAGTCCAGCATGACGACGAGCCGTACCGTCCTCGTGACCGGTGGCAACCGGGGGATCGGCTACGCGATCGCCCAGGAGTTCCTCGCCGAGGGCCACCGGGTCGCGGTCACGGCCCGCTCGGGCGAGGGCCCCGAGGGCGCGCTCACGGTGCGGGCCGACGTCACGGATGCCGCGTCGGTCGACCAGGCGTTCAGTGAGGTCGAGGCGGCTCTCGGTCCCGTCGAGGTGGTCGTGGCGAACGCCGGCATCACCCGCGACACGCTCCTGCTGCGCATGACCGAGGACGAGTTCACGAGCGTCATCGACACGAACCTCACGGGCGCGTTCCGCGTGATCAAGCGCGCGTCGAAGGGCATGCTCAAGGCGCGGTTCGGTCGCATCGTGCTCATCTCGAGCGTCGTCGGGCTCTACGGGTCGCCCGGCCAGGTCAACTACGCGGCGTCGAAGGCCGCCCTCGTGGGCATGGCGCGTTCGCTCACGCGCGAGCTCGGCGCCCGGAACATCACGACGAACGTCGTGGCGCCCGGCTTCATCCAGACCGACATGACCGACGAGCTGTCCGAGGCGCAGCAGGCCGAGTACCAGAAGACCATCCCGATGGGTCGGTTCGCGACGCCCGTCGAGGTCGCCAAGGTCGTCACCTGGCTCGCCGGCGACGATGCGGGCTACATCTCGGGTGCCGTCATCCCCGTCGACGGCGGCCTCGGGATGGGGCACTAGCGTCCGGCGACGTACCCCTCGCCGCGCGCGTCGCCGGCGCGGCGATGCGATGGTTCGACGATCGGCCGCTCAGCGGTCGATGCGCACCACCGAGTACTCGGTGTCGGGCGTCGGCGGAGTGCCGAAGCGCGCGTTCGGGAGGAACAGGCTCATGCCGAACCGAGCGACCGTCGTCGGCACCTGGAAGTCGGGATCGGTGATCCGGTCGACGACCGTGCCGCTCGTGCCGTCGGGGCTGAGCTGCACGACCGCGACGGTGTTCAGCTGGTTCTGCACCACGTAGAGCGTGTTCCCGACGACGAGCAGTCCGTCGCCGGCCGCCAGCGACTCCCCGCCGAGGTCGACCGCCGTCGCCTCACCCGTGGCCGGATCGACGCGGAAGAGCGTCGCGGTCGCCGACTGGATGACGAGCAGCGCCTGGTGGTCGGGCGTCTCGGTGATGCCGTTCGCATTGAATCCGCCCTGCTGCACCCAGTCGCCCGTGAGCGGCAGCGTCACGACGTCGGACGCGTCGGGGAGCGCGCCCGCCGCACCCAGCGGCACGAAGTAGAGCTCGCCGGCGAAGCTGTTCGTGAACCACGCGCCGTCGCGGGTCAGCACGACGTCGTTGATGAAGGCAGGTCCGGTCGTCAGCTGGTAGGTCTCCAGCACGTCACCCGTGGACGCGTCGACGACGCGCGCCGTGCCCGTGGGTCCGCCGGCGATGAAGAGCCGCCCGCGCTGGTCGACCTTGAGGCCGACCGAGGGCGTGCCGGGGCCCTGGAGGGTCGTGATCTCCTCGCCCGTGCGGAGGTCGAACACGTAGACGTCGCCGTCGGCGAGCGAGCCGACGTAGGCGGTGGGACCGTTGCCGATCGCGATGCCCTCGGGCTGGAACCCGTCGGGGAGGGCGATGAGGTCCTCGACCGCTCCGCCGCCCGGCGGTGCGGCTGCCTGTGCGGTGCCGACCGCGCCGACGGCGAGGAGTCCGGTCAGCGCGGCGGCGGCGAACGTACGTGCGACGATGCGACCGGACATGGGCACAGGCTACGTCCGATCCGGCGCCGCCGTCGGGGTTCGGAGGAAGCTCCCAGCCCGCCGCCGATCCGCTCTCGCGACCGGGTCAGCCGCGCAAGCCGAGGAGGGGCAGCACCGCGCTGAGATCGGGTGCGTCGATCGCGACATGCGCCTGCCGGCGCACCACCGGCTTCGCGCAGAACGCGACCCCCAGGCGAGCCCGGCCGAGCATCTGCAGGTCGTTGGCGCCGTCGCCCACGGCGACCGTGCGCTCGAGCGGGATGCCGCTCGCCGCCGCCCACTCCTCGAGCGCTGCCGCCTTGCCGGCCGCGTCGACGATGGCGCCGTCGACCCGTCCGGAGAGGCGGCCGTCGACCACCTCCAGGCGGTTCGCGCGGCAGAAGTCGAGGCCCAAGCGTTCGGCGAGCGGATCGAGCAGCTCGTGGAACCCGCCCGAGACCACGCCGACACGGCCGTCGATCGCGTGCACCCGCTCGATGAGCTCCTCGACGCCGGCAGTCGGCGTCATCCGGGCGCGGGCGCGCTCGAACTCGGCGACGTCGAGTCCGGTGAGCGTCGCGACGCGCTCGCGCAGGCTCTCGGCGAAGTCGAGCTCGCCGCGCATCGCGCGCTCGGTGACCTCGGTGACGAGCTCGAGGCTGCCCGCGGCATCCGCCAGCAGCTCGATCGCCTCCTCGCGGATGAGCGTGGAGTCGGCGTCGAGCACGACGAGGGGGCCGCTCGCGCGGCCGGCCGCCGTGCCCGTCACGCCGTGACCCGGACCCGGGAGCCCTTGCCGACGACCGTGATGCCGCTGTCGGTCACGATGAAGCCGCGCGCGAGGTCTTCGGCGCGGTCGACGCCGATGTGCGCACCGGCCTCGACGACGACCTCCTTGTCGAGGATGGCCCGCTGCACGGTCGCGCCCGCCTCGATGCGGGCGCGGTCGAACAGGATCGAGTCCGCGACGTGCGCGCCAGAGCCCACGATCGCCCACGGACCGAGCACGCTGCGTTCGACGTGCGCGCCCGAGATGACGGATCCGAGCGAGACGATCGAGTCGATGACCGTGCCGAGCGAGCCGCGAGCGTCGCGCGTGAACTTCGCCGGCGGCGAGTTGAGCTGCTGGCTGAAGATCGGCCACTCGCGGTTGTAGAGGTTGAAGACGGGCAGCACCGAGATGAGGTCCTGGTGCGCCTCGAAGAACGAGTCGATGGTCCCCACGTCGCGCCAGTAGTAGCGGTCGCGGTCGGTGGACCCGGGCACGTCATTGCGCTTGAGGTCGTACACGCCCGCCGCACCCTGCGAGACGAAGGCGGGGATGATGTCGCCGCCCATGTCGTGGCTCGAGTCGGTGCGCTCCCCGTCGCGGAGCACCGCATCGATCAGCGCGTCGGCGTCGAAGACGTAGTTGCCCATCGAGGCGAGCACCTCGTTGGGGGCGTCGGGCAGGCCGACGGGCTCCTTCGGCTTCTCGAGGAAGCGGTGGATGCGGTCGGGGTGCTCCTTGTCGACCTCGATCACCCCGAACTGGTCGGCGAGCGAGATGGGCTGGCGGATCGCCGCGACCGTCGCCGCCTGGCCCGACTGGATGTGCGCGTCGATCATCTGGCTGAAGTCCATGCGGTACACGTGGTCCGCGCCGACGACGACGATGATGTCGGGCTGCTCGTCGTAGATGAGGTTGAGGCTCTGCAGGATCGCGTCGGCCGACCCCGAGAACCAGCGCTTGCCGAGGCGCTGCTGCGCGGGCACCGAGGCCACGTAGGAGTTCAGCAGCCCGTTCATGCGCCACGTCTGCGAGATGTGGCGGTCGAGGCTGTGCGACTTGTACTGCGTCAGCACCACGATCTGCCTCAGGCCGGAGTTGAGCAGGTTCGACAGGGCGAAGTCGATGAGCCGGTACTGTCCCCCGAACGGAACCGCGGGCTTGGCCCGGTCCTCCGTGAGGGGCATGAGCCGCTTGCCCTCGCCGCCGGCGAGCACGATGCCGAATACCTTGCGCGTGGCCATGGACCCCAGCGTAGTCAGACGCCGTGCGATTTCGGGGGTCGATGTCGGCCCATGTCGGATGCCGCATCCGCTGCGCTACCGTTGCAGCATGCGTGTCGACCTGCTCACCCGCGAGTACCCGCCCGAGGTCTACGGAGGAGCGGGGGTGCATGTCGCAGAGCTCGTCAGGGCGCTCCGCCGCGACCTCGACGTCATCGTCCGCTGCTTCGGCGCATCACGCGACGAAGCGGGCACGATCGGCTACGGAACGCCCGCCGAGTTCGACGGCCGCAACCCCGCGCTCGGCACGATGGGCGTCGACCTGCTGATGGCCGGGGATGCCGCGGGCGCCGACCTCGTGCACTCGCACACCTGGTACGCCAACTTCGCCGGCTTCACGGCCAAGCGCCTGCACGACATCCCGCACGTCGTCACCGCGCACAGCCTCGAACCGCTCCGTCCGTGGAAGGCCGAGCAGCTCGGCGGCGGCTACCGCCTCTCCTCATGGGTGGAGCGCACCGCGTTCGAGGACGCCGACGCCGTGATCGCCGTGAGCGAAGGCATGCGCCGCGACATCCTGCGCGCGTACCCCGCCATCGACCCCGAGCGCGTCGAGGTGGTCTACAACGGCATCGACCTCACCGACTGGAAGCCGAACCACGACGCCGACCTCGCACGGTCGCTGGGGCTCGACCCCGACCGCCCGTCGGTCATCTTTGTGGGCCGCATCACCCGGCAGAAGGGCCTGCCGTACCTGCTGCGCGCCGCGCGGCTGCTGCCCGCCGACGTGCAGCTCGTGCTGTGCGCGGGCGCGCCCGACACCGAGGAGATCATGGCCGAGGTCACGGGCCTCGTCGAGGAGCTCAGCGCCGAGCGCGGCGGCGTCGTGTGGATCGACCGGCACCTCCCGCGGCCCGAGCTCACGGCGCTCCTGACCGCGGCGACCACGTTCGTGTGCCCCTCGGTGTACGAGCCGCTCGGCATCGTGAACCTCGAGGCGATGGCGTGCGGCGCGCCCGTCGTGGGCACGGCGACCGGCGGCATCCCCGAGGTCGTCGACGACGGCGTCACGGGCGTGCTCGTGCCGATCGAGCAGGTCGACGACGGCACTGGAACCCCGCTCCACCCCGACGCGTTCGTCGCCGACCTGGCCGCGGCGCTGACCCGCGTGGTGAGCGATCCGGCTGGGGCGAAGGCGATGGGCCAGGCCGGTCGCCGTCGCGCTGAGGAGCACTTCGCGTGGGACGCGATCGCCGCCCGCACGCGCGAGCTCTACGCACGGGTCCTCGGGAGTTGAGCCACCGCCACGGGGCGTCGTCGAGGACTGCGCGCGGACCGGAGGGCCCTTCCGGTCCCGATAGCATGGTGGGCATGGCGAGTACGGTGCTGCAGTTCCACGACGTGTCGGTCATCCGAGACGGGAATCCGATCCTCGACTCGGTGACGTGGAGCGTCGACTCCGACCAGCGCTGGGTCATCCTCGGTCCGAACGGCGCGGGCAAGACCACCCTGCTGCAGATCGCGGCCGCGGCGATGCACCCGAGCAAGGGCACGGCCGACGTGCTCCAGGAGGCGCTCGGCAAGGTCGACGTCTTCGAGCTGCGCCCCATGATCGGCTTCGCGTCCACCGCGATGGCCCGCAAGATCCCCAAGAACGAGACCGTGCTCGACGTGGTGCTGACCGCGGCCTACTCGGTCACCGGCCGCTGGAACGAGGAGTACGAGGAGATCGACCTCCGCCGTGCGCAGCGCGTCCTCACCGAGTGGGGGCTCGAGGGCTTCGCGGAGCGCCGCTTCGGCAGCCTCTCCGACGGTGAGCAGAAGCGCGTGCAGATCGCCCGCTCGGTCATGACCGACCCCGAGCTGCTGCTGCTCGACGAGCCGGCCGCGAGCCTCGACCTGGGTGCCCGCGAGGAGCTCGTCGGCCTGCTCGGCGGCTACGCCTCGTCGCCGTCGTCGCCCGCGATCGTCATGGTCACCCACCACGTCGAGGAGATCCCGCAGGGCTTCACGCACGCGCTGCTGCTCTCGGGCGGCAAGGTCGTGACCGCCGGCCCGCTGACCGAGGCGCTCACGTCCGAGAGCCTCAGCGACACGTTCGGGCTGTCGATCGACCTCTCCGAAGCCGACGGCCGGTTCGCCGCGCGCGCCGCCTGACGTGCGGTCGCGTCGACTCTGCTAGACTCGATAGCTGGCCCGAGGGCCATCATGCTTTCCCTGCGCCCAGCGCGCGGGATTCCCCGTCACATCCGATCAGCAAGGAAGTCTCCATGAAGACCGACATCCACCCCGAGTACAACGCCGTCGTCTTCCGCGACCTCGCCTCGGGCGCCACGTTCCTCACCCGCTCGACCGCGACGAGCGAGAAGACCATCGAGCTCGACGGCGTCACCTACCCCGTCATCGACGTCGAGATCTCGTCGGAGTCGCACCCGTTCTACACGGGCAAGCAGCGCATCATGGACTCGGCCGGCCGCGTCGAGAAGTTCAACCAGCGCTTCAAGAACTTCGGCAAGTAGTCCTGCCGATCCGAAGGGCGGGCGACTCCGGTCGTCCGCCCTTCGGCGTGCCCGGCGACGATCTCGCGGCACGGCTCGACGGTCTCGCGGCACGGCTCGACGGGATCAGGTGCCGTCCTCGGAGTCCTGCGACGGGGTCCAGTAGCCGATCAGGGCGTTGCGCCGACGCTGCCGATCGGCGGCCCACTCGGCGCGGATCCGATCGAGCTCGGCGGCGTCGAGGGCGAGCACGAGACCGTCGAAGTCGGGCGGCGCGTCGATCGGCTCCGATCGGGCGATCGCCTCGACGTCGAGGCGCTGCGTCCAACGAGTGTCGGTGAGCGACTCCCACGCCGCCGCCGCGGTGGGTGGCCAGACGCTTCGCGCATCGCGAAGGATGGCCGCCGCATCCTGTCGCAGGTTCGCAGCCAGGAACAGGCAGGCGGTGCACGCCGGCGCGGCCTCGGTCTGGGCGGTCTCCGCGTCGAACTCCTCGGGCGTCGGCGGGCGGAGCTCGGCGGGGCGACTGCTCCGGTCGCACAGCGAGCGACCGTCGAGGAGCCAGACGTGGCGCAGGATCGGCTCGGAATCGGTCATGCCCGGAGCCTACGACCTCACGGCCCGGCGGCAACCGCCTTGCGGACGCACCACCCCGTGTGCTGCGAGAGATGCAGGAAGACAGGCCGACACGCCGCGATCGCGTCGGCGACACACCGCACCTCGACCAGTTCTTCCTGCATGCGACGTTGGCGATGGTCGGAGACCGCGAGGGCGAGCCTCAGAAGAGCATGTCGTCGGAGCCGGGCGGCAGGGGCGCCTCGACGGGTGCCGGTGGCGCCAGGACGGGAGCAGGCGCGGCGACCACGAGCACCGCGGTCGCGCGTCGGACGGGCCACGCGCCCGACGTCGTGAACGCGGGCTCGCCGTTGGCCCGGCGGTACGCCTGGTAGCTCTCGGCCTGCTCGCGGCACCAGTCGACCTGGCGATCGTGCAGGTCGCCCACCGCGAGCGCCGCCAGGTCGGGGAACGCGCGCGCGATGGCCTGCGCCACTCGGCCCGCGGCGACGGCGTCGGCGCCGGCATCGTGGGCGTCGAGCAACGGCACCCCGTAGTGCGCGGCGGCGGCCGTGAGCGTGCGCTTGCCACGGCGGTAGCGGTCGACGGCCTTGTCGATGACGAGCGGGTCGACGACGGGACCCGGTCCGGGGAGCGGGGCGTGCCCGTAGCGCTCGGCCTCGCGCTCGAGCACGGTGAGGTCGTAGGCGGCGTTGTACGCGACGATCGGGAGGCCGCGGCTCGCGGCATCCGTCAATGCGGCGATGATCTCGGCGATGGCGCTGACCGCCGACTGGCCCTCGAGACGGGCGCGCTCGGTCGTGACGCCGTGGATGAGCGATGCGGCGGTGGGGATCTCGACGCCCGGATCGACGAGCCACTCCTGCTGCTCGAGCACCGCGCCGTCGGCGCCGATGACGCCGACGTGGGCCGTCACGATGCGGCACGTGTCGACGTCGATGCCGGTGGTCTCGAGGTCGAAGACGGCGAGGGTGTCGGCCCAGCGGGCGCTGCTCGAGGCATCCATGGTGGAAGGCTATGGGCGCCCACCCACAGACCCGGGGGAGCGCGCCGCGTGTGTCGCGAGCGCTGTGGGGCCCGGGCGATCGCCCAGCCCCCGCGCCGTAGAATGTGCGGAATGATCGCCTCCCCGTACGACGAGCAGCTCGCTCGCATCCCCGTCAGCGAGCATCGCGTCGACGTCGACGGCACCGAGACCGCGTGGTGGGAGTACGGCCCCGCGGATGCCCCGGTGCTCGTGCTCGTGCACGGCTTCCGCGGCGACCACCACGGCCTCGAGCCGGTGGTCGCCCAGTTGCCGGGGTTCCGGTTCATCTCGCCCGACCTGCCCGGATTCGGCGCCTCGGCGACGTTCGCCGACCGGCCGCACGACATCGACGCCTACGCGGACTGGCTCGCGGCGTTCATCGACGCCGTGGGCATCACGGGCCCGTACGCCCTCCTCGGCCACTCGTTCGGATCGATCATCTCGTCTGCGGCGGTCGCGCGCGGACTGCGGCCCGAGCGGCTGGTGCTCGTCAACCCGATCGGCGCGCCCGCGCTCGAGGGCCCGCGCGCGATCATGACCCGCCTCGCCGTGGGCTACTACCGCACCGCGGCCGCGCTGCCCGAGAAGGCCGGCTTCGCGCTGCTGCGCAACGGCGCGATCGTGCGAGTCATGAGCGTCACCATGGCGAAGACGCGCTCCAAGTCGCTCCGACGCTGGATCCACGACCAGCACGACCGCTACTTCTCCGCGTTCGGCGACCGCGACGCCGTGCTCGAGGCGTTCCGCGCGTCGGTCAGCCACGACGTGAGCGAGTACGCGCACGACATCGACGTGCCGACGCTGCTCGTCGCGGCCGAGCGCGACGACGTCACGCCGATCGAGGCGCAGCACCGGCTCGCGACCCTGTTCCCCGACGCGACGCTCGAGGTCATCCCCGAGGTCGGGCACCTCATCCACTACGAGACGCCGGGCGATGCCGCGGCGCGCATCCTGCGGTTCCTCCGCTCGGGAGCACACGCGTGAGGATCGTCGTCGACTGCCGCTACGTGCGCATCGGGCACCACGACGGCATCAGCCGCTTCACGGCGGGCATCGTGACGGAGCTCGCGAAGCGGCATCCGCTCACCATGCTCATCAGCGACCATCGCCAGCTCGACATGCTGCCGTCCCTGCCGTGGCAGCTCGTGAGCTCCCCGACGAGCCCGCGCGAGCCGTTCGTGGCGCAGCAGGTCAAGCAGCTGCGGCCCGACATCGTCTTCACGCCCATGCAGACCATGGGCTCGTGGGGCCGGAACTACAAGCTCCTGCTGACGCTGCACGACCTCATCTACTACGAGAACCGCACGCCGCCGCGCGACCTGCCCTGGTTCGTGCGCATCCTGTGGCGGCTGTACCACCTCGCCTGGTGGCCCCAGCGGATGCTGCTGAACCGCGCGGACGCGGTCGTCACCGTCTCGCAGACCACTGCCGGCCTCATCCGCGAGCACCACCTCACCGATCGCCCCGTCACGGTGGTGTCGAACGCCGCCGACGACCTCGGAACGCCGTCGCTGCCTCGCTCGCGGCCCGAGGGCAACCGGCTCGTCTACATGGGCTCGTACATGCCCTACAAGAACGTCGACACGCTCGTGCGCGCCGTGGCCGCGCTGCCCGACCACGAGCTGCACCTGGCCAGCCGCATCGGCCGCGCGGAGCGCGAGCGGCTGACCCGGCTCGCACCGCAGGCGCGCCTCGTGTTCCACGACGGCGTCACCGATGCCGAGTACGCGCAGCTCCTGTCGGGCGCGACGGCGCTCGTGCATGCGTCCCGGGCCGAGGGCTTCGGCATCCCGCTCGTCGAGGCGATGCGCCTCGGCACGCCGGTGGTCGTGAGCGACATCCCGATCTTCCGCGAGATCGGCGGCGACGCCGCCCTCTACTTCGATCCCGACAACCCCGAGGCGCTCGTCGCCGCGCTGTGGTCGCTCGGGCGGCCGGGGGAGTGGGAGCGGCGCTCCGCGGCATCCGTCGACGTCGCCGCCCGCTTCACCTGGGCGAGGTCGGCCGAGCAGCTGCTCGAGCTCATGCGCCGCACGGTGGCGCCGGGGACGCGTCGGCGTCGCGACGGGCGTCGGCGCTGATCCCGGGCCGTCGGGCCTCGTCGTGCGTGGCGAGCGTCAGCCGAGCAGCGCGTCGGCCATGGCGACGAGGGTCTCGCTCGTGCCCGCGTCGATCTTCACGGCGGCGCGGCTGTCGCCCTTCGTGATGCCGCGGTTCACCACGATGATCGGCATGCGGCGCCGACGCGCGAGCTCGAGGAGCCGCACGCCCGAGTTCACGACGAGCGACGATCCCGCCACCAGCAGCGCGTCGGCGCCCTGCACGAGCGACGCGGCCGCCTGGTAGGTGTCGGCCGGCACGAACTCGCCGAAGAACACCACGTCGGGCTTCAGGATGCCGCCGCAGACCGTGCACGCGGGGATGACCATCGCATCGACGTCGTCGACCTCGACGTCGCCGTCGGGCGCCATGCGGATCGCCACGTCGAGGTCGGTCGCGGGATTCAGCTCGGAGAGCCGGTCGGCGATGGCCTGGCGGGCGTAGTGCTGCCCGCAGGTGAGGCAGAGCACGCGGTCCATGCCGCCGTGCAGCTCGACGACGTGCCGGCTGCCGGCGCGGCGGTGCAGGCCGTCGACGTTCTGGGTCACGATGCCTGGCACGACGCCGCCCGCCTCCAGCTCGGCGAGGGCCAGGTGCCCGGAGTTCGGCCGCGCGGCGCCGAAGTTGCGCCAGCCGAGGTGGCTGCCGGCCCAGTAGCGCTTGCGCGCCGCCTCGGAGGAGAGGAACGCCTGGAACGTCATCGGCGTGCGCACGGGAGCGCCCTCGCCGCGGTAGTCGGGGATGCCGGAGTCGGTGGACACGCCCGCGCCCGTGAGCACCGCGACCCGCGCGCCGCGCATCAACCCGACGGCCGCATCGAGCAGCTCGTCGGTCAGCATCGGGGCTTCGAGGCCAGGCACCAGCGTGTCTCCCTTCGACGGTGGTCCGATTCTAGACGCGTCGGTTTTCGGGATTGTTTCGGGCGCTGGCAGGCTGGAGGGGAGGAGGACCATGCACATCGAACGTGTCCGCGACGCGGCATCCGACGACGTGGCCGATTACGCGGGGCTCACCGACGTGGCACTGCGCAGCGCCCACGAGCCAGCCAACGGCCTCTACATCGCGGAGTCCGCGAAGGTCATCCGCCGGGCAATCGGCGCCGGGCACCGCCCGCGGTCGGTGCTCATGGAGGAGAAGTGGCTGCAGGGGCTCGAGGCGGTGCTCGAGCCGTTCGACATCCCCGTGCACCTGGCCGACCCCGAGCAGCTCGAGGCGATCACCGGGTACCGCGTGCACCGAGGCGCCCTCGCCGCATTCGAGCGCCCGCGACTGCCCGACCCGGGCGAGCTGCTCGCGACCGCGCGTCGGGTCGTCGTGCTCGAGGACATCGTCGACCACACGAACGTCGGCGCGATCTTCCGCTCGGTCGCCGCCCTCGGCGCGGACGCCGTGCTCGTGACGCCCCGGTGCGCCGACCCCCTCTACCGGCGGAGCGTGCGGGTCAGCATGGGCACGGTGTTCCAGGTGCCGTGGACACGCCTGCCCGAGTGGCCCGAGGCGGCACGGATGCTGCACGCCCACGGGTTCTCGATCGCGGCGCTCGCCCTCGCCGACGACGCCGTGTCGCTCCGCGACCTCGCAGACGATCCGCCCGAGCGGCTCGCGCTCGTGTTCGGCGCGGAGGGCGACGGGCTCAGCGCCCGGGCGCTCGACGCGGCCGACCGCATCGTGACCATCCCGATGGCGCATGGTGTGGACTCGCTCAACGTCGCGGCCGCCGCGGCCGTGGTGCTCTACGCGCTCGCGGTCGACTGAGCCGTCGGCGCCGCCGCAGTCGACGCCGGCGCGACCCGCGCCGTACCGGGGATCACCAGCCGGCGCGGTTAGGCTCGATGCGTGCCATCCCCTGCCCCCGCCGACGTCGACGCGCGTCGCCCGAGCGCCTCGGTCTACCGCCGGCGCCGCATCGTCGTGTTCGGCGCGCTCGCGCTCGTGGTCGCGCTGCTCACGACGGGTGGCGTCTACACGGCCGGCGCGCTCGGGGCACCCGTTCCGGCCGCCCAGCCCGCGGTCACCGATCCCGAGCCCGTCGTGGCCGCCCCCCAGGCGCTCGCGCTGCCCGGGTTCGGCACCTACGCGGTCGCGGCCGTCGGCTACGACGGGCTGCTCGTCGCGGGCAACGAGCAGGCGCCCATGGCCACGGCGAGCATCACGAAGGTGATCACCGCGCTCGTCGTGCTGGAGGAGCATCCGATCGCGGCCGGCGAGGGCGGCCCCGAGATCACGTACACCGACGCCGACGTCGACATCTACTGGGACATGATCGCGCAGAACGGCTCGGTCGCGCCGGTACAGGCCGGGGCGACCCTTACGCTGCGCGAGAGCCTCGAGGCGATGATGCTGCCGTCGGGCAACAACTACGCGATCTCCATCGCCAACTGGGCGTTCGGCTCGGTCGACGGCTTCCTCGAGCGGGCGCGCACCTGGCTCGAGGCGCACGGGCTCGCGAACACGCGCATCGCCGACTCCAGCGGCCTGTCGCTCGACAACGTCAGCACGGCCGCCGACCTCGTGCGGCTCGGCGAACTCGCGCTCGAGAACCCGGTTCTCGCCGAGATCGTGGCGACGCAGGCGGTCGACATCCCCGAGCTCGGCACGCTGAAGAACGGCAACAAGCTGCTCGGCACGCACGGCGTCGACGGCATCAAGACGGGCACGACGGATGACGCGGCGAACCTGCTGTTCTCGGCCGACTTCGCCGTGGGCGCCTCCTCGATCACGGTCGTCGGCGTGCTGCTCGGCGGCGAGACGCACGCCGTGCTGAACGACGCGATCGCGGCCCTGCTGGACTCCATCGCACCCGGGTTCCACGAGGTGGTGCCGCTCGAGGCCGACGAGGCGCTCGCGACCTACGACACGCCATGGGGCGACACCGCTCGCGCGCGCACGACGGGCGGGGCGACCGTCGTCGTATGGAACGACACGCCCGTCGACGTCGAGGTGCACGCCGACCCGGTGACGCTCGGCGCCCGCGGCGACGAGGTGGGCACGGCCGTCGTGCACGCCGGCACGCAGGAGATCACGGTGCCGCTCGTGCTCGACGCGACGATCACCGACCCCGGCGCCTGGTGGCGGCTCACGCACCCGGGCGCGCTCGAGTCGACGGCGGCGACGACCGCCGGCTGACGCGTCTCAGTCGGGGAGCGTGTACGGCCCGGCATCCGGTCGCTTGGCGGAGATGAGGTCGCCCGACGACTGGTGCCGGATGCGGCGGAGCACCCACGGCACGAGGTACTCGCGCGCCCACGCCAGGTCTTCCACGCGCGCCTGCCGCCACGTGCCCTGCGGCAGCGGCTCGGGCTTCATGGGCTCGAGGTCGTTGTCGACGTTGAGCGCCGCGAGCACCATGCGCGCGACCGTGTGGTGGCCGAGCGTGTTGAGGTGCAGCCGGTCGGGCGCCCACATGCGCTGGTCCTGGATCTCGGCGAGGGCCCATTGGTCGGCGACGATGCAGTCGTGCTTCGCGGCGATCGAGCGCAGGTTCTCGTTGTAGATCGCCACCTTGCCCCGGATGCCGCGGAAGACGGGGGAGAAGCCCACGTCGACGCCCGTGAACAGCACGATGGTGGCGTGGTCGCGGGAGAGCCGCTCGATCGCGTACTCGAACCGCGCGGCGATCTCGTCGGGGTCGGTGCCCGGACGGATGACGTCGTTGCCGCCCGCGGAGATGGTGATGAGGTCGGGCCGGAGCGCCAGCGCGGGCTCGAGCTGCTCGTCGACGATCTGCTGGATGAGCTTGCCGCGCACCGCGAGGTTCGCGTAGGCGAAGTCCTCGGTGCCCAGCGAGAGCACCTCGGCCACGCGGTCGGCCCAGCCGCGGTGCCCGCCCGGCACGGTGGGCTCGGGGTCGCCGATGCCCTCCGTGAACGAGTCGCCGAGGGCGACGTAGCGGGACCACGGATGCTGCTGCTTGACCATGCCTCCATTGTGCCAACGGCTGCCGACGCGGCCGGTCATCGTGCCCGGCGTGCGCCGGACCGTCTGCTCAATCGCCCGGTTCGGGGGATGTCGGGGCCCTCCGCTACGCTCGGATCCAGTGAGCACAGCGACCCCCTCCGGCCACCTGCCGGGCACCTCGGCCGCCGAGCACCTCTCCCCGTCCTTCCCAGAGCGCGCCGCCTGGGGCACCGCCAGCAAGTTGCGCGCGTGGCAGGCCGAAGCCCTCGAGCAGTACCTCGCCGAGCTGCCGCGCGACTTCCTGGCCGCGGCGACGCCGGGCGCCGGCAAGACGACCTTCGCCCTGCGGCTCGCCGCCGAGCTGCGGCACCGCCGAGTCATCGACCGCATCACGGTCGTCGCGCCGACCGACCACCTGAAGCGGCAGTGGGCGGATGCCGCGGCCCGCGCCGGCATCCGGCTCGACCCCGGGTTCCGCAACGCCCACGGCCAGACCGCCCGCCACTTCCACGGCGTCGCGGTCACCTACGCGCAGGTCGCGATGCGCCCCGCGCTGCATCGCGAGCTCACGATCTCGGGGCGCACGCTCGTCATCCTCGACGAGGTGCACCACGGCGGCGACGCGCTCTCGTGGGGCGACGCGATCCGCGAGGCGTTCGAGCCGGCGACGAAGCGGCTGTCGCTCACGGGCACGCCGTTCCGGTCCGACACGGCGCCCATCCCGTTCGTGCGGTACGAGCCCGACGCGAAGGGCATCCGCCTGTCGCAGACGGACTACGACTACGGCTACGGCCGCGCGCTGGCCGACAGCGTCGTGCGGCCCGTCATCTTCATGGTCTACGCCGGGCACATGCGCTGGCGCACGAAGGCGGGCGACGAGATGGAGGCCCGCCTTGGCGAGGACAACACGAAGGACATCACCTCGTCGGCCTGGCGCACGGCGCTCGAGCCGACGGGGGAGTGGATCCCCGCCGTGCTCGCCTCCGCCGACCGCCGCCTCACCGAGGTGCGACAGTCCATCCCCGACGCCGGCGGGCTCGTCATCGCGACCGACCAGAGCGTCGCGCGCGCGTACGCGCAGATCCTCGAGGGCATCTGCGGCGAACCCGTCACGGTGGTGCTCTCCGACGAGAAGGAGGCGAGCGCGCGCATCGAGGAGTTCTCGGACAACACGCGGCGCTGGATGGTCGCCGTGCGCATGGTGTCCGAGGGCGTCGACGTGCCGCGGCTCGCCGTCGGGGTCTACGCGACGAGCGCCTCGACGCCGCTGTTCTTCGCGCAGGCGATCGGCCGCTTCGTGCGCGCCCGGCGCCGCGGCGAGACCGCGTCGGTGTTCCTCCCGAACGTGCCGGTGCTCATGGAGCTGGCGGCCCAGCTCGAGCTCGAGCGCGACCATGCGCTCGACCGCCGCGACGGCGACCGCGACGATGACGGCCTCGACGACAGCCTCCTCGAGTCCGCGAACCGCGAGGACCGTGCGTCGGAGGAGGTCGGCCTCGGGACCTGGGAGGCGATCGCCTCGGATGCCGCGTTCGATCGCGTCGTCTTCGACGGCACCGAGTTCGGCACGCTCGCCGAGCCCGGCAGCGACGAGGAGCACGACTTCATCGGCATCCCCGGACTGCTCGAGCCCGAGCAGGTCTCGGAGCTGCTGCGCCATCGGCAGGCCCGGCAGGCGCGCCGCGCGGGGGATCGGCGTCGGCACGCGGTCGAGACCGAGGCATCCGCTCAGGCCGAGCCCGTGGCGCTCTACCGCACGCTCAAGGAGCAGCGGTCGCTGCTCAACTCGCTCGTCGGGCTCTACGCCCGGCAGACCGGCAATCCGCACTCGCTCGTGCACGGCGAGCTGCGCCGGGCGTGCGGCGGCCCCGACGTCGCGCACGCGACCGTGACGCAGCTGCAGGCGCGCATCGAGCTGCTGCGCAAGCGGCTCGGCGGGCGCTGAAGACCCGCCTGATCGCATTCGGCGGACGCTGACGGTGCTCGACCCGAACCCGCTCGGCGGACGTCGGCGGCGTGTGCCAGCATGGGCGGGTGGAACGCCGCACCCGAGTGCTCATCGTCGCGATCGTCGTCTCGTTCATCGCGTTCCTCGACGGTGCGGTCATCAACGTCGCCCTGCCGTCGCTCGCCGCCGAGCTCGGTGGCGGCCTCGCGCTGCAGCAGTGGGCGGTCGACGCGTACCTGCTCACGCTCGGTGCGTTCATCCTGCTCGCGGGGTCGCTGTCCGACTCCTTCGGCAGGCTGCGCATCATCCGCATCGGGCTCTACGGCTTCGCCGTCACCTCGGTGATCTGCGCGATCGCGCCGAGCGGCATCGTCTTCATCGTCGGCCGTGCGCTCCAGGGCGCAGCGGGTGCCCTGCTCGTGCCGAGCTCGCTCGCGATCATCATCGCGACCTTCTCGAAGTCCGAGCAGGGTCGCGCGATCGGGCAGTGGACCGCCTGGACCACGAGCGCGTTCCTCATCGGGCCGCTCTTCGGCGGGCTGCTGGTCGACCTCGTCTCATGGCGACTCGTGTTCTGGATCAACGTCGTGCCCATCGCCGTGGCGCTCGTGATGATGCGCGCGCTCGGTCGCGACGAGCCGAACCCCGATCGTGAGCCGATCGACTGGGCGGGCGCGGCCCTCGGCGTCGTCGGCCTGGGCGGCACGGTGTTCGCCCTCATCGAGCAGGGCCGGTTCGGGTGGGCGTCGCCCGTGGTCTGGGTCCCGCTCGTCGTCGGGCTCGCCGCGCTCGTGGTGTTCGTGCTCTGGGAGCGCCGTACTCCGTATCCGATGCTGCCGCTCTCGTTGTTCGGGGCGCGCAACTTCGCCTGGGGGAATGTCGCCACGCTGTTCATCTACGCGGCGTTCTCGCTCGGACCGTTCGTGCTGACGATCTTCCTGCAGCAGTTCGCCGGATTCTCGGCGACGCTGGCGGGCCTCGCGACGCTGCCGCCCACCATCATGCTCGTGCTGTTCGGCTCCCGGTTCGGCACCCTGTCGACGCGCTACGGCCCGCGCATCTTCATGACGATCGGGCCGCTCGTCGTCGGCGTCGGCTACCTGCTGACGGTCATGGTGCAGGCGGACCTGAACTACTGGCTGCACCTCCTGCCAGGCATCCTGCTCATGGGGCTCGGCATGGCCATCACGGTGGCGCCGCTCACCGCCGCCATCCTCGGCGCGGTCGACCCGGCTCGCGCGGGCATCGGCTCCGCGGTCAACAACGCCGTGGCGCGCATCGCCGGGCTCGTCGCGATCGCGAGCATCGGCGTGATCGTGGGCACCCAGCTCGATGTCGTCGGCTACCGCCGGGCGGCCGTCGCCACGGCCGTGTTCCTGGTCATCGGCGGCGTCGTGTCGTGGCTCGGCATCCGGAACCCGACCCCGTCGCCCGACGCCACGGGCGCGACGCCGCCGGCCGCCGACGCGCCGTCGCACGGCTCGGCGCACGTGCCCCCGCACGCCGCCGAGTGAGCGGGGCGGGCGGAGCGGCTCCTCGCGCGAAGCGCGCCGCTCGCGGAGCGGGGCTCGCGGCGGCTCAGGCGACCGTGGCGTCGGCGCGCTCGGGAACCGCGAGCCCGCCGTGCTCGGCCGCGGCGTCGAGCGCCGACATGAAGTCGGCCGTGAGGTCGTCGACGTGCTCGAGGCCGACCGAGATGCGGACGACCCCGGCGTTCGGCTTCGCCTCGCCCGCCACGGGTCGGTGCGTCAGCGACGCCGGGTGCTGCACGAGCGAGTCGACCCCGCCGAGCGACACTGCGTGCGTGGCGAGCTCGCACGACTCCGTGAAGCGCGCCGCCGCGTCGTAGCCGCCGGCGAGTTCGATCGCGATGATCGCGCCGGGACCGGCCAGCTGCGTGCCGACGAGCCCCTGCGGGTCCTGACCGGGAAGCCCGGGGTAGTGCACGCGCGCCACCGCGGGGTGGGCGACCAGGCGCTCGGCGAGCACGCGCGCCGTCTCCTGCTGGGCGCGGACCCGCACCGGAAGCGTGCGCAGGCCGCGGTGCAGCAGGTACGCCGCCATCGGGTGCAGGAGTCCGCCCGTGAGCGCGCGGACGCGACGGAGCCGCTCGACCCAGTCGCGGTCGGCTGCCACTACGCCGCCCATGACGTCGCCGTGTCCGCCGAGGTACTTCGTGGCGCTGTGCAGCACGAGCGTGGCGCCGTGCTCGGCCGGGCGCTGCAGCACGGGCGTGGCGAAGGTGTTGTCGACGAGGACGGGCACGTCGCCCGCGGCATCCGTCACCCGGCGCAGGTCGAGGAGCTCGAGCGTCGGGTTCGCGGGCGTCTCGACGACGACGAGCCCGGTGTCGGCCTCGATCGCGGCGGCGATGCCGTCGGCGTCGGTCCAGGTGACCCGGGTGCCGAGCAGGCCGCTCTCGAGTACGTGGTCGGTGCCGCCGTAGAGCGGGCGCACGGCCACGACGTGCGGCCTGCCGGCGGAGGCCGTCGCGATGAGCGTCGCCGCGAGCGCCGCCATGCCGCTCGCGAACGCGACCGCGCCCTCGGTGCCCTCGAGTCCCGCGAGCGACTCCTCGAAGCGCGCGACGCCGGGCTGCCAGAGCCGCTGGTAGACGGCCGATCGGCCCTCGCCGAGGTCGTGGCCGGTGGCGAGCTCCTCGTAGGAGAGGCCGCCGGTCTCGACCGACCCGAGCGGGTTCGTGGTGGAGAAGTCGATGACGGGAACGTGGGATCCGCTCGCCCGGACCCCGTCCATGCCGCCGTGCACGGCGCGGGTCTCGAACTGCGACGACGATGTCTGCATGCCTCGAAGAAAGCAGGATCTGCAGCAATTCGCAAACCCGCATGCACGATCGTCGCGCTAGACTCTCAGGGCCGAAGAATCTTCACGCCACACCGAGGGGAGCCGAGCTCATGGCGCAGAAACCCGAACTCGACCGCGTCGACCGTGCGCTGCTGCGCGCGCTCTCGGCGAATGCGAGGGCCTCGGGCGCCGCCCTCGCCGCGGAGGTCGGCGTCGCCGAGTCCACCGTATCGCTCCGGCTGCGGCGGTTGCAGAGCCTCGGCACGGTGCGCGGGTACCATGTCGACGTCGACCTGGCCTCGCTCGGGGTGTCGCTGCAGGCGCTCATCGCGGTGCGCCTCGTGAAGCACGATCGCAGCGAGATCGACGCGTTCCGCGCGCAGGTGCCGCACTTGCCGGGCGTCCTCGCCGTGTACCACATGGCGGGCGCGGAGGACTACCTGCTGCACGTCGCCGCGCGCGACGCCGAGGAGCTCCGCGAGTTCGTGCTCGCACACCTCACGGGGCATCCGGCCGTGGCGCACACCGAGACGAACCTCATCTTCGAGCACGTCGAAGGCGACGGCTGGAACCGGCTCGTCGGGTAGGCGAACCACCGGGTCGCACGCCCACCAGCGCGGAGCGGCGGTCCAGCCGACCGCGCGTCAGCCGATCGTCGTGCCGAACGCGAGACCGAGCACGTACGTGACCGCGGCCGCGCCGAGGCCGATCGCGAGCTGGCGGAATGCCCGCTTCATCGGCGACGCGCCAGAGAGCAGACCGACCGTGGCGCCCGTGGCCAGCAGCGCGATGCTCACGAGCACGGTCGCCGTGATGATCGCGGCGGCCCCGCTGAGGCCGAAGATCCACGGCAGCACGGGGATGAGCGCGCCCGACGCGAAGAACAGGAAGCTCGAGATCGCGGCCGACAGGCCCGTTCCGACGGCCTCGTCGTCGTGCGCCGCCGACACCGTGAGCGCGTCGGTCGGCGCCGCGAGCTGCTCGGCCGCGCGCACCCGGGCCATCACGAGCGCCGCGTGCTCACTGGCGTCGCCCTCCTCCATGCCGCGGGCGCGGTACACGAGGGCGAGCTCGTTCGCGTCGAGGTCGAGGTCGACGAGCGCCTCGCGCGCCGTCGGGTCGGGGGCGGATGCCTCGAGCAGCTCGCGCTGCGACCGCACCGACACGTACTCACCGGCGCCCATCGAGAGCGCGCCCGCGAGGAGGCCCGCGATGCCGGTGAACAGCACGACGGACGCCGGAACACCCGTCGCGCCGATGCCGAGCACGAGCGCGAGGTTCGAGACGAGGCCGTCGTTGGCGCCGAACACGGCAGCGCGGAAGGTGCCCGCGAGCCGGCGCCGGCCACGCGCGGCGAGCCCGCGCACGACCTCCCCGTGGATGCGCTCGTCGGCCGCCATGGCGGCGGTCGCGTCGGGGTCGGTGGCGTAGGGGGAGCGGGCCTCGGCGCGCTGGGCGAGCGCGAGCACGAAGATCGAGCCGAACCGGCGCGCGAGTCCGCCGAGCATCCGGGTGCGCACGTCGGCACGCGGAACGCCGGAGTCGTCGCCGTCGAGCAGCCGGAGCCAGTGCGCCTCGTGCCGCCCCTCGGCCGCGGCGAGGGCGAGCAGGATCTCGCGCTCCTCGCCGTCGCGTCGCGCGGCGAGCTCGCGATAGACGGCCGCCTCCGCACGCTCGTCCGCGAGGTAGCGCCGCCAACGTGCCCGTTCCGCCGCCGTTCCCGGCCGATCGTCACTCATCCGCTCCACACATCCCATCGGGGAGCCGACGTCCGGTCGCTCCCGCTCCGTCACGTCCTCGCCGCTCGCGCGGCCTCAGCCACGATATCGGCGCGCCGGGCGCGAACCGGCCGATCGGCCCGGATTGGCAGCATTTCGGAGCGCCGAACGGGTTTCGGACTGCCGAACGGCCGGGCCGGAGGAACCGGCCGGATCAGCCCTCGGCGGGCGCCGTCACGAAGTCGATCAGCTCCTCCACGCGACCGAGGAGCGCGGGCTCGAGGTCGCCGTAGCCGCGCACGCGGCCGAGGATGTGCTGCCACGCCCGTGCGATGTCGGCCTGGTCGGCGTGCGGCCACCCGAACGCCTCGCACACGCCGTGCTTCCACTCGGTGCCGCGCGGGATGACGGGCCACGCGTCGCGTCCGAGGCGCGCGGGCCTGACGGCCTGCCACACGTCGATGAACGGATGTCCCACCACGAGCACGTGCCGACCGTGCGGGCCGCGCGCCACCGCGTCGGCGATGCGCTGCTCCTTCGATCCCGGCACGAGGTGGTCGACGAGGATGCCCGCGCGGCGGCTCGGCCCCGGACGGAACTCGTCGAGCTGCGCGGCGAGCACGTCGACGCCCTCGAGGTACTCGACCACGACGCCTTCGATGCGCAGGTCGGCGCCCCAGACCTTCTCGACGAGCTCGGCGTCGTGCCGGCCCTCGACGAAGATGCGGCTCGGCAGCGCGACGCGGGCGGGCGATTGCTCGACGGCGAACGAGCCCGACGCGGTGCGGAGCCGCCCGGTCGGAGCCTTCGGAGCGGGGAGCACGAGCTGCACGGCCTCGCCGTCGACGAGGAAGCCGTGCCCGAGCGGGAACACGCGCTTCGCGCCGAAGCGATCTTCGAGCGTCACGTGCCGCTTGTCGACCGCCACGACCGCCCCGCAGAATCCGTCGGCGGCGAGCTCGACGACGAGGTCGCGCTCGGCCTCGAGCGTCGGGATCGTGCGGCGTCCCCGAGCCCGCCAGTCGCCCGCGAGCACGTCCGCGCCGTAGCGATCGGGTCCGTTCGGGTCGTGGGTCGGGGTCGGCACCGGTCGAGGCTAGCGGACGCGGCGCGGACGGCCGCGCGTCGACACGGCCGATCGGGGAATCAAGCGGACGCCGGTCGACGCTCGCGGCCCGCCGTCCGCCGGGAGAGGGCGAGCGTCCAGATCGCGCCGAGCGCCGCGATCGTCGCACCCGCCGCGAAGGCCCACGGGATCCCGAACGGCTGCGCCAGGAGGCCGAGCGCGATCGGGCCGAGGCCGAGGCCCAGGTCGATCGCCGCGCTGGCGGTGCCCGAGGCGACACCGCGCTGCGAGGGCGATGCCGTGGCGAAGATGGCGGAGAAGAATGCCGGCGTCGAGAAGGCGACGCCGACCGCAGTGATCGCGGCGCCGACGACGAGGCCGATCGGCGACGCCCAGACGGCGACCACGGTGAGGCCGAGCGCGATCGTGATGAGCGCGGCGGCGCCGAGCGGGAGGGCGGGAAGGCGGTCGGGCACCTTGGCGAAGGCGACCCGGCAGACCACGACGACCGCGCCGTAGGTGAAGAGCGCCAGGCTCGGCAGCTCGAAGCCCACACGCGTGCCGTGGAGCGTCACGAAGGCCAGGAACCCGCCCATCGCCAGCAGGGATGCGAGGAACCCGACGAGGATCGGCAGCGCGGGACGATGGACGAGGTGGCGATCGCCCGGTTCGGGCGGTGGGCCCTCCCGGGTCTCGCCGATGAAGAGGGCCAGGACCGCCGAGAGCACGGCCAGTCCGCCGGCGCCCCACCACTCGAGGGTGGCGCCGCCGAGCTGCGTGAGGGCTTCGCCGAGCACGGGCCCGAGCGCGATGCCGAGGTAGAGGCCGAGCGAGTTGTACGAGAGCGCCTCGCCGAGCCGGGACGGCGGAGCGAGGTCGGCGAGCGCGGCGAACCCCGCGACGAAGAACGCGGCCTCCGCGACTCCCGCCAGGAGGCGGAGCACCACGACCGACACGAGATCGCGGGTGAGCGCGAGCAGCACGAGGCTGGCCGCGGCGAGCAGGGCGCCGCCGAGGAGCAGGGGGAGCCGGCCGTACACGTCCGCCAGGCGGCCGGCGAGCGGCCGGAGCACCAGCGCCGACACCGCGAAGACGCCGAATGCGAGGCCGGCCGTGGCCTCGTCGCCGCCGACGGGCCCGGTGACGTGCAGTGGAAGCACGAAGATCGCGACGCCCGCGGCGGTGAAGTAGGCGAGCTCGGCCACCGCGAGCATGACGAACGCGGACGTGAACAGGCGCTCCGCCGGTTCGCGCGTCGTGATCTCGGTTTCGTCGGCGTGGGCTCGTCGACCGCGGTTCCCCACAGGGCTCACTGTATGCCCGGCGGCCACGCTGCGGGCGAGTCGGCGGACGGGCGCCTCGTTCGGGATCAGCGGAAGTCGCGCGAGCGGCTCGGCGCCGAGACGATGAGGCGCTCGAACCGGTCGGCGACGAGGTTGACGACCCCCTCGGGCGAGCGCTCGAGGATGCCGCGCACGATCATCGCCGGCGCCTCTCGGGCGACGCGCCGGTACCGGTTCCACACGCCGACCCCGGCGATCACGTTGAGCGTGCCCGATTCGTCTTCGACGTTCATGAACGTGATGCCGCTCGCCGTCGCCGGCCGCTGCCGGTGCGTGACGACGCCGCCCACCTCGATGCGCCGGCCGCTCTCGGTCTGCCGCAGCCGGTCGATGCGGATCGCCCCGCGCTCGTCGAGCTGCTCGCGGATGTGCCGGATCGGGTGGTCGTCGGGGGAGATGCCGGTGGCCCACAGGTCGTACACGACCTGCTCGGCGTCGCTCAGCATCGGCAGCAGCGGCGGCTGCACCACGACGACCGAGCCGGCGAGGTACTCCTCGCGGTCCTGCGCGGCCTCGCCCGCGAGCCAGAGCGCCTCGCGTCGCTCGAGTCCGAAGCCCGAGAACGCGCCGGCCGCGGCGAGCGCCTCGAGCTGCTCGGCGTCGAGGCCGGCCCGCCGGGAGACGTCGGCCATGTCGCGGTACGGGCCGCGGGCTGCGCGCTCGGCGATGATGCGCTCGGCCACGGCCGTGCCGATCGACGAGACGTCGGCCAGCCCGAGCCGCACGGCGAACGCGTCGTCGCGCCGGTGCTCGGCGGAGCGGTCTGGGGCCTCCCGGTCGAAGCGGTCGACGGACGGCTGCACGGCGTCGACGCACGCGTCCATGCCGGTCGGGGCGCGCCGGTTGCCGCCGGCGGCATCGTCGTCGCCGACCGCATCGGATGCCGCGTCGATCGCCTCGAGCCGCGCGTCGACGCCCGAGCGCAGGATGTCGGGCCGCAGCATCCGCACCCCGTGCCGTCGCGCATCGGCGGTGAGCGTCTGCGGCGAGTAGAAGCCCATCGGCTGCGCGCGCAGCAGCGCGGCGAGGAACGCGGCGGGGTAGTGCAGCTTCAGCCAGGAGCTCGCGTAGACGAGCAGCCCGAAGCTCAGCGCGTGGCTCTCGGCGAAGCCGAAGTTCGCGAACGCCTCGATCTTCTCGTAGATGGAGTCGGCCACGTCGAGGGCGATGCCGTTCTCGGCCATGCCGGCGTAGAGCTTCTCGCGGAGCCGCTCGATCTTCTCGATGCCGCGCTTGGAGCCCATCGCCCGGCGCAGCAGATCGGCGTCGGCCGCGCTGCAGTTGCCGACCGCGACCGCCATCTGCATGAGCTGCTCCTGGAACAGCGGCACGCCGAGGGTTCGGGCGAGCACGGGCTCGAGCTTCGGATGCAGGTAGCTCACCGGCTCCTCGCCCGTGCGCCGGCGGATGTAGGGGTGCACCGCACCGCCCTGCACCGGGCCGGGCCGGATGAGCGCGATCTCGACCACGAGGTCGTAGAAGCAGCGCGGCTGCAGCCGGGGGAGCGTGCCCATCTGCGCCCGGCTCTCGACCTGGAAGACGCCCACCGAGTCGGCACGGCAGAGCATGTCGTAGACGGCCGCCTCCTCCTTCGGGATGGTGGCGAGCTCCCACTCCTCGCCCGTGGTCTCGCGCACGAGGTCGAACGTGTACTGCAGCGCGGCGAGCATGCCCAGGCCGAGCAGGTCGAACTTCACGAGGCCCATCCACGCGCAGTCGTCCTTGTCCCACTGCAGCACCGTGCGGTTCTCCATGCGGGCGTGCTCGATGGGGCACACCTCGCCGACGGGTCGGTCGGTGAGCACCATGCCGCCCGAGTGGATGCCGAGATGCCGGGGGAACGTGAGCAGCTGCTCGGCGAGCTCGACGACCGGGGCGGGGATGTCGTGGTCGTCGGTGGAGACCACGGCGCCCCACCGCTCGACCTGCTTCGACCAGGCGTCCTGCTGCCCGGTGGAGTACCCCAGCGCCTTCGCCATGTCGCGCACCGCGACCTTCGGCCGGTAGCTGATGACGTTCGCCACCTGCGCGGCGTTGTGACGGCCGTACTTGCCGTAGACGTACTGGATGATCTCCTCGCGCCGATCGGAGTCGAAGTCGACGTCGATGTCGGGCTCCTCGTCGCGCAGCGCCGAGAGGAAGCGCTCGAACGGCAGGTCGAAGTAGATCGAGTCCACCGCAGTGATGTCGAGCACGTAGCAGACCGCCGAGTTCGCCGCTGAGCCACGACCCTGGCACAGGATGCCGCGACTGCGCGCCTCGCGCACGAGGTCGTACACGATGAGGAAGTACCCGGGGAAGTCCTTCTGCTCGATGACGTCGAGCTCGCGGGCGAGCCGTTCGCACACGTGGTCGGGGAGCCCGGGGTAGCGTCGCTCGGCGCCCGACCACACGAGCTCGCGCAGCCAGCTCATGGGCGTGTGCCCCTCCGGCACCTCCTGGCGGGGCAGCCGCGGGCGCGCACTGCGCAGCCGGAACCCGAGCTCCTCGGCGAGCGTGACCGAGCGAGCGACCGCGCCCGGGTACCGGTCGAAGCGGCGAATCATCTCGGCGCCCGAGCGCAGGTGCAGCCCGTCGGAGGCGGGGAGCCATCCGTCGAGCTCGTCGAGGCTGCGCCGGGCTCGCACCGCCGCGAGCGCCGACGCGAGGCGGTGCTCGCCGGGCGTGGCGTAGTGCACCGCGTTGGTCGCGAGCAGCGGCACGCGGGCGCGCTCCGCGAGCGCCGCGAGGGCGTCGTTCGCATCCTGGTCGTGCGGGTGCCCGTGGTCGAAGAGCTCCACGACGACGTGGTCGCGGCCGAACAGCGCGACCAGCCGGTCGAGCTCGCGCCACGCGGCATCCGCCCCGCCGTCGGCCAGCGCGCGCCGCACGGCGCCCTTGCGGCATCCAGTGGGGATCACCCACTCGCCGCCCGACTGCGCGGCGAGCTGCTCGAGGGAGTAGACCGGGCGCCCCTTCTCGCCGCCCGCGAGCTGTCCCGCGGTGATGGCGCTCGCGAGGCGGTGGTAGCCCGCCTCCTGCCGGGCGAGCACGAGCAGGTGCTCGCCCTCGGGGTCGGCGACGCCCATCTGCGGCTCTGGCAGCCCGAGCGAGAGCTCCGCGCCGAACACCGTGGTGAGCTCGGGGAAGCTCTCGGCCGCCTCGGCGAACCGCACGATGCCGTAGAAGCCGTCGTGGTCGGTGATCGCGAGACCCGAGAGCCCGAGCCGGTGCGCCTCCTCGACGAGCTGCTCGGGCGATGAGGCGCCGTCGAGGAAGCTGAACGCGGAGTGCGCGTGCAGCTCGGCGTACGGCACGATCGGACCCGCGGGCGCCTCGAGGCCCTCCGATGGGCGGTACGGATGCCGCTTGCGACTCCACGCGGGGCTGTCGCCGCCGTCGGCGATGATCGGGGGCCCGCCCGGGCGCCGACGGTCGGAGAGCTTCTGCTCGAGCTCCGACCACGGGATCGACGGGTTGTTCCAGCCCATCAGTCGTACCTCGCCTCGGCCCACCAGCCCTCGCGGTCGCGCACGAGGAGCCAGGCGCAGCCGTCGTCGTCGACGACCTGGAACCGGTGCACGCGCTTGGCCTGCTCGGCGTCCCACCAGCGCTCGACGACCGGCCACGGACCAGCCCAGGCGCGCACCGGCGCGGACTCGCCGCCGCCCACGGCGAACCGCTCGGGCGCGGCCGAGATCGCACCGCGGCCGTCGACGGCGACGAGCTCGCCTCGGGCGTCGAGGAGCGCGATCGGCAGCCGCTCGCGGAACACGCTCGCGGGTGCCAGCGCCGGCAGGCTGCCGGGCCACGGCGCGTCGCCCGCGCGCTCGGGCGGTCGGTCGCCCCACGGCACGAGCACCTGCCGGTCGGCGAGCATGCGGCCGCCGCCGATCGCCGCGGTCACGACGGCCTCGTGCCCGAGCATGCTCTGCACGCGCGTGAGCCCGTGGTGCACGCGCTCGTCGGGGCCGCCGCCCCAGAGCCCCTCTTCGTGGTTGCCCGTCGAGTCGATGCGCTCGGGCACGACCCGCAGCCGCACGATCGGCGAGGCGAGCCCGCTGTCGGCGGTGCCGGCGCCCTGCAGCTGCCAGCGCACCCGGTCGACGACGTCGGCGGGCGTGAACCACCGCGGATGCAGCCAGCTGCGGCTCGAGTGGCCGCCGTCCTCGTCGTCGAGCTCGATGCGCAGGCCCGTGCACACGAGTCGCACGGCGCGCATGCGCTCGATGAACTCCTCGGCGCCCACGCGGAACGCGAAGGCGAGCTGGTCGATGCGGTCGAGCGGGGGCTCGAAGTGCTGCTCCACCTCGAACTCGGGCGGTGGCGTGCGCGCGACGACCCGCGCCTGCTCGCGGCCGGCCGCCCGGTCGTGCGCGAGCGCCCCGGCCGCGCCGAAGCGGCGCCGTACGTCGTCGGCGGGGAGCGCAGCGAACTCGCCGAGCGTGCGCACGCCGAGCCGGGTGAGCAGCGTCGTCGTGCGCGCGTCGACCACGAGGCCCACGGGCAGCGGCGCGATGAACTCCGCGGATGCCCCGGGCGGCACGATCGCGACCGACGACGTGCGAGCGGTGCGCGCCGCCTGCTCGGCCGCGAACGGCCCGTCGGCGATGCCCACCCTGGCGCCGGGCACCCCGACGGTCTCGAGGAGGGCCGCCGCCGCGGCCTCCTCGCCGCCGTAGTAGCGCGCGGGCCCGCGGGCGCGCATGGCGAGCGTGCCGGGGCGGATGAGCTGCACCCCCGGCACCGTGGCCTCGACCCGGCGCACCACGGGCTCGAAGACGCGCACGTCGAGGGCGATGTCGTAGTCGAGCACGGTGAGCGCGGGGGAGCGGTACTGCGCCTCGCGGAGCTTCAGCCCCCGGGCGACGCCGTCGCGGCGGGCGGCGGCCGAGCAGGCGAAGACGAGGCCGGACTCGGTGAGCGCGAGCGGCGCGTCGGGGTCGAGGCCGAGCTCGCGGCACACCGCGAGGATCGGCCAGTCGGGGCACCACAGCACGATGGTGCGACCGGGGTCGACGGTCATCCGGTGGCCCTCCGCTCGAGGTCGTCGAGGCGGATCGGCTCGACGGGCGGGGCGGCGGCGGCCTCGACGGGCGCGAACTCGAGCGAACGCCCGGGCAGCCGCAGCCGCGACTGCGTGCGGCGCACGAACTCGCCGCGGCCCGCGACGCTGACCACGACCTCGCGCCCGGCGAGGTGCCCGTGGCCGCGCTCGAGCCCCTGCCACTCGCTCGCCTCGACGCCGAGGCGGGCGTCGCTGCCGGGCCACTCGCCCGCGACGAGCAGCGTGGTGCCGCGCTGGCGCAGCCGGGCCTGGAGGCGGCTCGTCTCTGCGGGAGAGACCCGCCCCGCCGGCCGCACCGCGACCACGGGGATGACGTCGGCGAGCGCGGCGACGACCGTGAGCCACTGGCGCCCCGGATCGGGCACGAGCACGAGCCGCTCGAGCGCGATGCCGAACCGCGAGGCCGCCTCGACCCCGAACTCGGGCATGCCCGCGACGGCGACCCAGCGACCGCTCGCGCTCGGCCCCGCCAGCAGCGCCATGAGCAGCGTAGTCGACCCCTCGACCTGCACCACGGTGCCCTCGCGGAGCGTGCCGCCCGGCAGCACCGACTCGAGCGCCGGATGCGTCGGCACGGCCTTCGAGTCGAGCCGCGTCGCCTGCATCCCGCGGATGCGGGCCTGCAGCTCCTCGACGCGCGCCGGGCGGGGCGCTGGGGCGACGAGGGGAGCGGTCATGGTCATGCTCCAGTTTCGAACATACGTTCGAATCCGGCAAGTCCGCAGAGCCGACCGTCCACCCCGCGTTCGGGGCCCGACGGCGTGTCGCGCCCGCCACGATCGTTTCTCAGGACGGCGCCGCGCGAACGGTGCCGTCCTCAGGGCGACACGCCGCGAATCCGCGCCGGCCGGGCCGGAAACTCCTGAGAAACGCCAGGGCACCCGGCATCCGCCCGGAGACGAGAGAAGGCCGGATCACGAATGATCCGGCCTTCTGCACAACGCGTGCGCGAGGGGGGACTTGAACCCCCACGCCCGTTAGGGCACTAGCACCTCAAGCTAGCGCGTCTGCCATTTCCGCCACCCGCGCGTTGTGTCGGCCCCGCAGTCTCCCGCAGGCCCGAGAGAAGACACTAGCACGGAATCCGGGGCGCCTCGTACACGCGCCGCCACGGCGGCGGGCTACGGTGAGACGCATGGCCGAGTCACCCGCAGCCCCGCAGACGACCCACTCCGGCACCGAGCTCGACGAGACCGCGGTGGTCGCCCGCGACCTCATCCGGTTCGACACGACCAACCACGGGGAGGGGCGCGCGAAGGGCGAGCGGGAGGCCGCAGAGTACGTCGAGGCGAGGCTCGCGGCGCTGGGCCTCGAGCCCAGGATGTTCGAGCCCGAGGCGCGCCGCACGAGCGTCGTCGCCCGCGTGCCCGGCCGCAACCCCGACAAGCCGGCGCTCGTCCTGCACGGGCACCTCGACGTGGTGCCGGCCGACCCGCGCAACTGGAGCGTCGACCCGTTCGCGGGGGAGATCCGCGACGGCATGCTCTGGGGCCGCGGCGCCGTGGACATGAAGGACATGGACGCCATGATCCTCACGGCCCTCGCCGACATCATCGGCAACGGGTCGCTGCCCGAGCGCGAGCTCGTCGTCGCGTTCTTCGCCGACGAGGAGGCGGGCGGCGGACGCGGCGCGAGCTGGCTCGTCGACCACCACCCCGAGCTCTTCGCGGGCGCCACCGAGGCCATCAGCGAGGTCGGCGGCTACTCGATCACCGTGGGCGGCACGCGCGCGTACCTCCTGCAGACGGGGGAGAAGTCGCTCATCTGGGTCCGGCTCATCGCCCGCGGCGTCGCCGCGCACGGGTCGCGCCTGATCCGCGACAACGCGGTGACGCGGCTCGCCGAGGCGATCGCGCGCCTCGGCCGCACCGAGTGGCCGCTGCACCTCACCGACACGACGCGCGAGCTCCTGGGCGCGATCGCCGGCGCGCTCGGCGTCGACCCCGAGCAGGTCTCGCCCGACGAGCTCGCGCTCGCGACGGGATCCGCGTCGGGCTTCATCACCGCGACGCTGCGCACCACGACGAACCCGACGGTCCTCGACGCGGGCTACAAGCACAACGTGATCCCCGACCGCGCGGAGGCGCTCGTGGACATCCGCACGATCCCCGGGCAGGAGGAGGCCGTGCTCGCCGAGGTGCGCGAGATCATCGGCGACGACATCGAGATCGAGTTCGTGCACAAGGACGTCGGGCTCGAGGCATCCACCCGCGGACCCCTCGTCGACGCGGTGACGCGATCGCTCGGCCGGCACGACCCCGGCGCGCCCGTCTTCCCCTACCTCCTCTCGGGCGGCACCGACAACAAGTCGCTCCATCGGCTCGGCATCGCGGGCTACGGGTTCTCGCCGCTGCGCCTGCCCGCCGACCTCGACTTCCCGGCCATGTTCCACGGCGTCGACGAGCGCGTTCCGCTCGACGCACTATCCTTCGGAAGGCGGGTGCTCGAGGACCTGCTCCTCGACTACTGACCTCGACGGCCCACCGACGACGACTCCCGGCGCTCAGCGAGAGCCGGCGGAAGGCGGATTCCCCAACGTGCTCGAAGCGATCATCCTCGGCCTGGTGCAGGGCCTCACCGAGTTCCTCCCGATCTCCTCGAGCGCGCACCTCCGGATCCTCGGCGAGTTCCTGCCGAACGCGCAGGACCCCGGCGCCGCCTTCACCGCGATCACGCAGATCGGCACCGAGACGGCCGTCGTCGTGTTCTTCTGGCGCGACATCGTGCGCATCATCTCGCACTGGTTCCGCTCGCTGTTCGGGCGCGTCCCGCGGCACGATCCCGACGCCCGGATGGGCTGGCTGATCATCATCGGCTCGATCCCGATCGTCGTGCTCGGCATCCTGTTCCAGGACCAGATCGAGACCGTGTTCCGCTCCCTCTGGATCGTCGCGACCATGCTCGTCGTGTTCGGCCTCATCCTCGGACTCGCCGACTGGGCGGGCGCCAAGCGCCGCACGCTCGACCAGATCACGGTGCCGCACGGCATTCTGTTCGGCCTCGCGCAGGCGCTCGCGCTCATCCCGGGCGTCTCCCGCTCGGGCGGCACCATCACGATGGGCCTGTTCCTCGGCTACGAGCGCGCGGCCGCCGCACGCTACGCGTTCCTGCTCGCGATCCCCGCCGTGTTCGGCTCGGGCTTCTACCAGCTGTTCAAGAGCTGGGGCGAGCCCGCGGTGTACGGCCCCATCGAGACGGCCGCCGCGACCCTCGTCGCGTTCGTCGTCGCGATCCTCGTCATCGCGTTCTTCATGCAGTGGATCTCGCGGCACAGCTTCCTGCCGTTCGTGATCTACCGCATCGTCCTCGGCGGCACGATCTTCGCGCTCCTCGCGACGGGCACCATCGACGCGTGACGGATGCCGCGCCGCGGCCTCAGGCGATGAGCGGATGCCGCGATGGCACGCGTTCAGATGACGGATGCCGCCGCGGCATCCGCTCGGCTCAGGACCCGTCGCGCGGCCGCCAGGGCTCGTCGCGGGGGCCCTCGCGACCGTCGGCCCGGCCGCCCTCGGGACCGTCGCCGCGACGCCGCAGGTAGCGCTCGAACTCGCGCGCGATCGCCTCGCCGCTCGCCTCGGGCGCGTCGACCGCGTCGCGCGCCTGCTCGAGCTGGGCGATGTAGCCCGCCATGTCCTCGTCGTCGGCGGCGAGGGCGTCGACGCCGGCCTCCCACGCCTTGGCCTCGGTCTCGAGCGAGCCGCGCGGGATGCTGAGCCCCGTCAGCTCCTCGAGCTTCGCGAGCAGGGCGAGCACGGCCTTCGGCGAGGGCGCGTTGTGCACGTAGTGCGGCACCGACGCCCACAGGGACACCGTGGGGATGCCCACCCGCTCGGCCTGGTCGGCGATCACGCTGAGGATGCCGACGGGCCCCTCGTAGCTCGAGCGGTCGACGCCGAGCTCGTCGCGCACCTCGCGGTTCTCGCTCGAGGCGAAGACGGCGAGCGGGCGCGTGTGCGGGGCGTCGGCGAGCATCGCGCCGAGCAGCACGATGCCCTCGATGTCGGCGGCGAGCGCCGCGTCGACGAGCTCGGCGGCGAAGCCCTTCCAGCTGCGTGCCGGCTCGGCGCCGAGCAGCACGTGCAGCGCGGCGGCGCCGGGGCCGGTCACCCGGTCCTCGTCGGCGGGCGCCGGGCGGCCACCGGGGCCGAGGATCGCGGCGCCGGGCCATTCGAGCCGGCGCGTGCCGTCGTCGCCGACCGCCACGGTGGGCCGCGTGAACTGGTAGTCGAAGTACAGCTCGGGATCGACCGCGGCGATCTCGACGAGGCCGAGGCGCTCCGCGAGGAGCTTCGCGGCACCGGTCGCGGCCTCACCGGCGTCGTTCCAGCCCTCGAAGGCGACGACGAGGAGCCTTCCGCCCTCGAAACCGGCCCGCTGATCCACCAAAGGTGCCCCGCTCTCCGCCCCGGGTGGACCGGGGTCCCCTCCACAATAGGCCGTGGCCGTAGACTTGCGGGTTGTGACCACTCGCCTTCCCGCCGCCGTCCTCTGGGACATGGACGGCACCCTCGTCGACACCGAGCAGTACTGGATGGCGGCAGAGGTGGAGCTCGTCGAGTCCTTCGGCGGTCGCTGGACGCATGAAGACGGCCTCGGCCTCGTCGGCATGGGGCTCTGGGAGTCCGCCCGCGTGTTCCAGGCCGCGGGGGTCGACCTCGACGCCGACACGATCGTCCACCGCCTCACGGGCCGGGTGAAGCAGCAGCTCGTCGAGCAGGGCGTGCCGTGGCGCCCGGGCGCCCGCGAGCTCCTCGAGGCGCTGCGAACGGCATCCGTGCCCACAGCGCTCGTCACCATGTCGATCCGCTCGATGGCCGACGACGTGATCGCGGCCATCCCGTTCGAGGCGTTCGACGTGATCGTCACGGGCGACGTGGTCGCGAACCCCAAGCCGCACCCCGAGCCCTACCTCGTCGCCGCAACCGAGCTCGGGGTCGACGTGCGCGACTGCGTCGCGATCGAGGACTCGCCCGCGGGGCTCACGTCCGCGTGGTCGGCCGGCGCCGTCACGGTCGGCGTCCCGAACTTCCTCGCCCTCGACGAGGCGCCGGCCCACGTGCTCTGGCCGACGCTCGCCGACAAGACGGTGTCGGATGTCGCGGAGCTCCTCGCCGTCCGCGAGGGCCGCGCATGACCGAGAGCCGCGGGGAGCGCAGCGGGCCCTTCCGTCCGGGCGACCGCGTGCAGCTCACCGGCCCGAAGGGCCGGATGCACACGATCACGCTCGAGCCGGGCAAGCTGTTCCACTCCCACAAGGGGCCCATCGCGCACGACGACCTCATCGGCCTGCCCGACGGCTCGGTCGTCGCGAACCAGGTCGGCGTCGAGTACCTCGCGCTGCGGCCGCTGCTCGGCGACTTCGTCATGTCGATGCCGCGCGGCGCCGCCATCGTCTACCCGAAGGACGCGGCCCAGATCCTCGCGCAGGCCGACGTCTTCCCAGGCGCCACGGTCGTGGAGGCCGGCGTCGGCTCGGGTGCGCTCTCGCTGTGGCTGCTGCGGGCCATCGGGCCGCAGGGCCGCCTCATGTCGTTCGAGCGCCGCGAGGAGTTCGCCGAGGTCGCCCGCGGCAACGTCGCGACGTTCCACGGCCACGACCCCGAGAACTGGTCGATCACGCTCGGCGACCTGGCTGAGGAGCTGCCCCGCCAGGCCGCCGCGGCATCCGTCGACCGCGTCGTGCTCGACATGCTCGCGCCGTGGGAGTGCATCGACGTCGTCTCCGAGGCGCTGAAGCCCGGCGGCGTGCTGCTCTGCTACATCGCCACCGTCACGCAGCTCTCGCGCGTGGCCGAGGCCATCCGGGCGACGGGCGACTACACCGACCCGGTGTCGAACGAGACCATGGTGCGCGGCTGGCACGTGCAGGGCCTCGCCGTACGCCCCGACCATCGCATGATCGCGCACACCGGGTTCCTCATCACGGCGCGCCGGCTCGCGCCGGGCACCGTGCTGCCCGAGCTCAAGCGCCGCCCGTCGAAGACCGACTTCAGCGAGGAGGACGTCGAGGCATGGACGCCCGGCGCCCTCGGCGAACGCGTCGTGAGCGACAAGGCGCTGCGCAAGCGCATTCGCGCAGCGGATGCCGCGGCGGAGCGCTCGCGCGCCGACGGCGAGGCGGAGGCCGACGTCGCCGAGCCGGCAGACCCCGCCGCAACCACCGACACCGAACCCACCGGGAACGGCGGGTAGGCTACCTACGCCCCGAAGCTCCCCCTTCGAAGAAACGAGGATCAGTGCGCTCGTCACTCGCGCTCATCGCCACCGCCGGCCTGGTCGCCGTCGCCCTGTCCGGCTGCGCCACCGCACCCGCGCCCGACGCGGCGCCGGGGCAGTCGTCAGACGCCGTCGTGGTGAAGGGCGATTTCGGCACGGCACCGCGCGTGGACTTCCCCACGCCGCTCGTGCCCGAGGAGACGCAGTGCACCGAGGTCATCGCGGGCGAGGGGGAGTACCTGCAGGAGGGGCAGCAGGCGCTCGTCGGCCTCGCGGTCTACAACGGCGCGACGGGCGAGGAACTGCAGGTCGCCGGCTTCGGCGACGAGGACCCCATCTCGGTCACCAACTCCACGGCCATCCTGCCCGGCCTGCACAAGGCGCTGTCGTGCGCGAAGGTCGGCTCCCGCGTCGCCGTCGTCGTGCCGCCCGCAGACGGGTTCGGCGAGGAGGGCAACCCGTCGCTGAACATCTCGCCCGACGACAGCCTCGTGCTCGTCGTCGACGTGGACCGCGCGTTCAGGTCGCGAGCCGACGGTGCGCCGCGCCTCAGCCGCGACGGCTTCCCGGCGGTCGTGCTCGCGCCCGACGGCCGGCCCGGCATCACGGTGCCCGACAATGACCCGCCCGCGAAGGACCACACCGAGGTCGAGGTCCTGAAGCAGGGCAACGGAGAGACGATCGAAGACGGCGACTCGGTCGTCGTGCAGTACACGGGCGTGCTCTGGGACGGCGGCACGGTGTTCGACTCCACCTGGGAGAACGGCGCCCCGGCAACGTTCGTCGTGACGAAGGGCGAGGACGCCCAGGTCATCCCCGGCTTCGCGGATGCGCTCATCGGACAGCAGGTGGGCTCGCAGGTCGGCGTCATCATCCCGCCGTCCGAGGGTTATGGCGAGCAGGGGAACTCCCAGATCCCGGCGAATTCTACGCTCTTCTTCGTGATCGACATCCTGGGCGTGATCTGAGCCGGCGACGGCGGCCTGACGCCGCCCGCGGTTCAGTATGATCGCTCGTGTGGCTGGTGGAGGACGAACGGGCGAGCAGCGCATCCCCGTCGAAGATCGGCTCTTCAGCCTCGTGCTCGCGCTCCTCGCGACCGAGACCGGGCTGCTGAAGTCCGAGATCCTCTCGACCGTGCGCGGCTACGCCGAGCGGTACGACGAGTCCGGCCAGAACGCCAACCTCGAGCGGCAGTTCGAGCGCGACAAGGACGACATCCGCGAGCTCGGCATCCCGCTCGAGACCGTGGAGTCGCCCGACCGCCCCGGCGACAACCAGGCCCTGCGCTACCGCATCCCGAAGGGCCAGTACGACCTGCCCGACGAGGTGCGGTTCACGCCAGACGAGCTCGCGCTGCTGGGCCTCGCCGCCGAGGTCTGGCGAGAGGCGTCGCTCTCTGCCGACTCACAGCGCGCGCTCACCAAGCTGCGGTCGCTCGGCATCGAGCCGCGCGAACCCGTCATCGGCTACGCACCCCGCCTTCGGGTCCGGGATGCGGCGTTCGAGCCGCTGCGCCAGGCCCTCGACCGCCGGCAGGTCGTGCGCTTCCGCTACTTCAAGCCGGGTGAGGCCGCGCCGCGCGAGCGCACGGTGAACCCCCTCGCGGTCGTGCTGCACGAGGGCCGCTGGCACCTGCACGCGTTCGACCGCGACGCGCAGGGCCCGCGCACGTTCCTGCTCTCGCGCATCGTCGGCGCCGTCGAGCCGGTGCCTGGCCTCACGTTCGACGCGCCGCCACCCGGCATCCAGGACCGCATCCTCGCCGAGCTCGACGAGCTCCGGCTGCAGAACGCCGCCGACCTCGCGGTCACCGCGGGCAGCGACGCCGAGGTGCGCCTCGGCAAGCGGGCCGTGCTGCGCGACGAGGACGCCGGGGTCATCCGGCTGCACTACACGGATGCCGCGGTCTTCGCCGACGAGCTCGCCGCCTACGGCCCCGAGGTGCGCGTCATCGGTCCCGTACCGCTGCGCGAGGCGGTGCGCGCCCGGCTCGAGGCGGTCGTGGCCGCGCACCGGAACGGGGGAGTCGCGTGATGGCGAAGCGCCAGAAGCCGCTCAAGGCGCCCGACAAGCTCGTCTTCCTGCTCTCGTTCGTGCCGTACCTGCTCGAGCGGCGGGTCGTCGACGTGTCCGAGGCGGCGCAGCACTTCGGCATGACCGAGGAGGAGATCCGCGACGCGGTGCGGCTCATCGCGACCTCGGGTCTGCCGGGGGAGACCGGCACGTACCAGCCGAACGACCTGTTCGACATCGACTGGGACTCCTTCGAGGAGGACGACGTCGTCATCGTCGTGCACCACGTCGCGATCGACGACGCGCCGCGGCTCTCCGCGCGCGAGGCGGCCGCGCTCATCGCCGGACTGCAGTACCTCTCGGCCTCGCCCGAGAACGCCGGCAGCGCGTCGCTCGCCTCGCTCATGGCGAAGCTGACCGCGGGCGCCTCCGCTGCGCCGAGCCGGCTCGCGGTCGCCGAGACCGAGGCCGATGCGTCGCTCGCGCTGATCCGCGAGGCCGTGGCCGAGGGCCGGCAGCTCGAGTTCGACTACCTCAACGCGAGGGGCGAGCGCGGCCGTCGCCGTGCCGATCCGCTGCGGATCATCTCGCAGGACGCGGACTGGTACCTGCAGGCGTTCTGCCACACCCGCGAGGACGTGCGGAACTTCCGCGTCGACCGCATGAGCGACCTCGTGCTCACCGACGAGCCGATCGGCGACCACTCGGGTCGCGCGGTGCCCGACACCCTCTTCCAGGGCTCGGAGTCCGATCTCGACGTCATCGTCGACGTCGAGCCGTCGGCGCTGCCGCTGCTCGCGGACTACCTCGCGGACTCGAGCACCCGCGAGATCGACGGGCGCCTGCGCGTCACGCTGCGGCTCGCGCATGTCCACGGGCTGAAGCGCCTCGTCGCCGGCCTGCCCGGCCTCGTGACGGTCGTCGCCCCGGCCGAGGCGCGGGCGGCGGTCGTCGAATGGGCGGCGGCGGGGCTCGCGGGATACGGCGACCGCGAGGCATCCGCCGGCCCTCGCTGACTCGATGCTCGAGTGCCGCGCCTCGGGCGGCCCGGAGCCGCCCGGCCCTCGATTGTCTCGCCCGCGGGATTCGGCAGGTAGACTGGCCGCACGATCCCCCCGAGAACGGACGAACACCTATGTGGCAAGGCTTCACTGGTTGGCACGCGCTGATCATCCTCGTGGTCATCCTGCTGCTCTTCGGCGCGCCGAAGCTCCCGGCGCTCGCCCGCAGCCTCGGGCAGTCGATGAAGATCCTCAAGAGCGAGGTCCGTCCCGAGAAGGACGGTGCGGCGACTGACGCGGAGGCGGCCGACGGCACCACGTCGAGCACCACCGCGACGAGCACTCCGGCGACGTCCGACGTCGCGGGCGGCCAGGCCAAGACCGACGAGGCCGATACCGGCAAGAGCCGCTGACCCCGATGTCCGCGGTGAAGGATCGCGGGGAGAAGAACCGCGAGAAGCGGATGTCGCTGGGCGCGCATCTCATCGAGCTGCGCAAGCGCCTCTTCATCTCGGCCATCGCCATCGTCGTGGGCATGGCGCTCGGATGGTGGCTGACCGACGCCTTCGTCTGGCAGGCCATCCAGGAGCCGGTCGAGCGGGTCGCCGAGGCGCAGGGGAGCGACACGGCGATCATCTTCCCGACGATCTCGAGCGCGTTCGACCTGCGCCTGCAGATCGCGTTCACGCTCGGCATCGTGATCTCGGCCCCCGTCTGGCTCTACCAGATCTTCGCGTTCCTCGTGCCCGGGCTCAACACGCGTGAGCGCAAGTTCACCCTGGCGTTCTTCGCCACCGCGATCCCGCTCTTCTTCGCCGGCTGCGCGGCCGGGTGGTTCGTGCTGCCGAACATCGTGAAGCTCATGACGAGCTTCGTGCCCGACGGCGCCGAGTCCCTGCTCACGGCGAAGGAGTACATCGACTTCGTCCTGAAGCTCGTCGTGGCGATCGGCATCGCGTTCGTCGTGCCGGTGTTCATCGTCCTGCTGAACTTCGCGGGCATCATCAGCGCGAAGGCGATCATCAAGTCGTGGCGCATCGCGATCCTCGTGATCGTGCTGTTCACGGCCATCGCGACCCCCTCGGCCGACATCATCTCGATGTTCATGCTCGCGATCCCGATGATCGCGCTGTACTTCGGCGCGTGGTTCATCGCGCACCTGCACGACCGCCGTGTCGAGCGCCGCAACCGCGTGGAGTTCGGAGCCGCTGTCTAGGCTGGAGGGGTGGAGACCCTTTCCCCGGCCGAGCGGTACGCGATCTCGCGCGAGCAGCGCCGCAAGCCCCGCCTCGCCGAGTTCGCCTCACGACTGAAGTTCGACCTCGACCCCTTCCAGCAGGCCGCGTGCGCCGCGCTCGACGAGGGCCGCAGCGTCCTTGTCGCCGCGCCGACGGGCGCCGGCAAGACCGTGGTCGCCGAGTTCGCGGTGTTCCTCGCCATGCAGGAGCCGAAGGCGAAGGTCTTCTACACGACCCCGATCAAGGCGCTCAGCAACCAGAAGTTCCAAGAGCTCGCCGACGAGTGGGGCGCCGACCAGGTGGGCCTGCTCACGGGTGACACGAACGTGAACTCGGGTGCGCGCATCGTGGTGATGACCACCGAGGTGCTGCGGAACATGCTCTACGCCGACTCGCCGCTGCTCGACCGCCTCGCCTACGTCGTGATGGACGAGGTGCACTACCTCGCCGATCGGTTCCGCGGCGCGGTGTGGGAGGAGGTCATCATCCACCTCCCCGAGGCGGTGCGACTCGTCTCGCTCTCGGCGACCGTGTCGAACGCCGAGGAGTTCGGCGACTGGCTGCAGGCCGTGCGCGGAGACACCGACGTGATCGTCTCCGAGGAGCGCCCCGTGCCGCTCGAGCAGCACGTGCTCGTGAAGGGCAAGCTCCTCGACCTGTTCGACTCGTCGGGCCTCGCGGCCACGAATCGGGTCAATCCCGAGCTGCAGCGCCTGGCGCGCACCGGCGGACGGTCGATCTCG
This sequence comes from Agromyces sp. NPDC004153, assembly GCF_053603635.1. Classification (NCBI taxonomy): domain Bacteria; kingdom Bacillati; phylum Actinomycetota; class Actinomycetes; order Micrococcales; family Microbacteriaceae; genus Agromyces; species Agromyces sp. NPDC004153. Next base: position 319,752 of record NZ_JBSGFY010000002.1, on the reverse strand, counting down.
TCGCGCTCCGCGCGCGGGCGACGCGGGAGCGACCGGGGCCGGTTCCACCAGCAGGGGCAGCCGAGCGGGCGGATCGAGCGTCCCGACGTCGTCGACCTGCTGCACGGCAAGCACCTGCTCCCCGCCATCGTGTTCATCTTCTCGCGGGCTGGTTGCGACCAGGCCGTCCGCCAGGTGCTCCGCTCCGGCATCCGACTCACCGACGCCGAGGAGCGCGACGAGATCCGCGCCATCGTCGAGGAGCGGGCCCGGATGCTGCGCGACGAGGACCTCGCCGTGCTCGGGTACTGGGACTGGATCGAGGGCCTCCAGCGCGGCGTCGCGGCGCACCACGCCGGGATGCTGCCCGCCTTCAAGGAGGTCGTGGAGGAGCTGTTCCAGCTGAAGCTCCTGAAGGTGGTCTTCGCCACCGAGACGCTCGCGCTCGGCGTCAACATGCCCGCCCGGTCGGTCGTGCTCGAGAAGCTCGAGAAGTTCAACGGCGAGGCGCGCGTGCCGATCACGCCGGGGGAGTACACCCAGCTCACGGGCCGCGCCGGACGGCGCGGCATCGACGTCGAGGGCCACTCCGTGATCCAGTGGGCCGACGGGCTCGACCCCGAGGCGGTCGCCGCGCTCGCGTCGCGTCGCAGCTACCCGCTGAACTCGAGCTTCAAGCCGACCTACAACATGGCCGTCAACCTCATCGACCAGTTCGGGCGCGACCGCACGCGCCAGATCCTGGAGCTGTCGTTCGCGCAGTTCCAGGCCGACCGCGCGGTCGTCGACCTCGCGCGCACCCTCCGCAAGCAGGAGGAGTCGATGGCGGGCTACGAGGAGGCCATGCGGTGCCACCTCGGCGACTTCGCGGAGTACGCCGCGATCCGGCGGCGGATCGGCGAGCTCGAGCGCCAGTCGTCGAAGGGCAACCCGACGCACGCGCAGCGCGAGCGGATGCAGCGCGAGCTCGTCGCGGTGCGCAAGCAGCTGCGGGCGCATCCGTGCCACGGCTGCGCCGAGCGCGAGCAGCATGCGCGCTGGGCCGAGCGGTGGTGGCGCCTCAAGCAGGAGCACGACCAGCTCTCGCGGCAGATCCGCACCCGCACCGGCCAGGTCGCGAAGCGGTTCGACCGCGTGACCGAGGTGCTCGAGCAGCTCGGCTACCTCGAGCGCGACGCGAACGGATCGCTCGTCTCGACGTCGGCGGGTCGCATCCTGAAGCGCATCTACGGCGAACGCGACCTGCTCGTCGCCGAGTGCCTGCGGCAGGGGCTGTGGGACGGCCTCGACGTGCCGTCGATCGCCGCGATGGCGGCGGCGCTCGTCTACGAGCCGCGGCGCGACGACCGCGGCGTCGACTACCGGATGCCCCGCGGCCGATTCCGTGCGGCGTTCGAGGCGACCACCGACGTGTGGAGCCGACTCGACGACCTCGAACGCGACCACCGGCTCACGGGGAGCGACCAGCCGTCGCCCGCACTGGCCCTCGCCATGCACGCCTGGGCGGGCGGGGCGGGCCTCGGCACCGTGCTCGCCGAAACCGAGCTGGCGGCCGGCGACTTCGTGCGCCTGACCAAGCAGGTGGTCGACCTGCTCGACCAGGTCTCGATCGTCGCCGACGCCGAGCTCGGCGCGACCGCGCGGGCGGCGATCGACGCCGTGCGGCGCGGCGTGGTGGCCTACGGGTCGGTCGCGTGAACGCCGGGAATCGTCGCCTAGGCTGATCTGGTGCCCGAGAACGACCCGCGTCCGCTGCTGCCGTTGTGGGTCGCACTCCTCGCGGCGATCGCCGGCGGGCTGGTGTACGACCTCGGATTCCCGGGCGCCGGCATCTGGCCGCTCGCCTTCGTCGGCATCGGGCTCGCACTCGTCAGCCTGATCGGCCGCAGCGGATGGTCGGCCGCGCTGGTCGGCTTCGCCTTCGGCGTGGCGTTCTACCTGCAGCAGGTGTCGTGGACGGCGCTGTACCTGGGGCCCGTGCCCTGGCTCGCCCTGTCGATCTTCGAATCGTTCTTCGTCGCGGGCGGCGCCGTGCTCATCACGCTCGCGTACCGCTGGGTGCCGCGGGCCAGCTCGTCGCGGTGGGTGCGGCTCATCTGGCTCCCGCTGCTCGTGGCGGGCCTCTGGTGCGTGCGCGAGGCGGCGACGGGCACCCTGCCGTACGGCGGATTCCCGTGGGGGCGTGCCGCGCAGAGCCAGTCGGAGAGCCCGTTCGCCGACGTGGTGTCGTGGGTCGGGTCGACGGGCCTCTCGTTCATCATGGTCGCGCTCGTCGCCGGCGTCATCGAGTGGGTTCGCCTCCGTGGGTGGCAGGACCTGCGCTCGGCTGTCCCGGTCGCTGCGCTGGCGCTCGTGGCGCTCCTCGTGCCGGCGTGGCCGACGACCACGACCGGGGAGCTCCGCGTGGCGAGCGTGCAGGGCAACGGCCCAGCGGGGTACTTCGACGAGCGCGAACCCGGCGACGTGCTGGAGGCGCAGCTCGAGGCGACGGAGCCGATCCTCGACCAGCCTGACATCGACGTGCTGCTCTGGCCCGAGGGTGGGTCGGACATCGACCCGACGCGCAGCCCCGACGTCGCCGACATCTTCGACGACCTCAGCGAGCAGCTCGACGCGCCCCTCGTGCTCAACACGGTGACCACGAACGGCGCGGAGTTCTTCAACACCTCCCTGCTCTGGCGCGCCGACGAGGGCGCGGTCGCGAGCTACGACAAGCGCAACCCGGTGCCGTTCGGCGAGTACATCCCCGACCGCTGGTTCTACGACGCGATCGCGGGCGACCTGACGGGGCTCATCCAGCGCGGCTACACCCCGGGCACGAATCCGCCGGTGTTCGACCTCGGCGACGCGGTGACGGGCCTGGCGATCTGCTTCGACGTGATCTACGACGAGCTCATCTGGGAGGGCGCGCGCGATGGCGCCGACCTCTACATGTTCCAGACGAACAACGCCGACTTCCGCGGCACCGACGAGAACCAGCAACAGCTGGCGATCGCGCGCCTGCGCGCCATCGAGACGGGCCGGTCGGTCGTGAACATCTCCACGGTGGGCACGAGCCAGGTGATCGATCCGACCGGCCGCACCATCGACGCGCTGCCGGCCTACGAGCCGGGCGCCATGGTCACCGACGTGGAGTTGCGCGAGGGCCTCACACCCTCAGTCGTGCTCGGCGGCGCGGTCCCGCTGCTCATCGTCGCCGGATCGCTCGGCGGACTCATCGCCGCAGGCGTGATCGCACGACGTTCACGTCGCGACGTCGTCGAGGAGGGCGACGGCGAGGGCTAGGCGCCGATCTTCTGTTGGCCGCGACGGGCTCGCAGGTAGGCGAGGCGCTCCTCGAGGAGCTCCTCGAGCTCGGCGCGGGTGCGGCGCTCGAGCAGCATGTCCCAGTGGGTACGGGCGACCTTCTCGCCCGAGCGATCGATCTCGACCGGCTTCGAGTCCACGAGCAGGGTCGCGGCGGCGCCGCAGTAGCGGCACTCCCAGCTCTCGGGGAGCTCCGCCTCGGTCGAGAAGGTCATCACGGTCTCGCGACCGCACGCCTCGCAGCGGTAGGTGTAGTCGGCACGGTCGGCGAAGACCACGCCGTCCTCACTCTGCAGGCTCTGGGCGCCGATACGCATGCCCCGAAGGCTCCGGTCCGCCATGGCGTACTCCTCTCGATCGTCTACCTGTATAAACGACCAAGCTGGGCATTCCCTTGCCACCGACTGGGGGATTGCCGGGGAATTCTCAGGTACGCGCCTCGACGAGGGGAAGGGCGAGGTCGGCGCGGTCGGTCACGAGCCCGTCGACGCCGAGATCGAGCAGTCGCGTCATGATCGCGGGGTCGTTCACGGTCCACACGTGCACCTCGAGGCCGGCGCGGTGCGCGCGCTCCACGAAGGCGCGCGTGACCACTCGCAACGGTCCGACGCGTTCGGGCACCTGCAGCGCCACGGCACCGCGCACCGCCCAGGCGAGCGCCGCGGGGCCGAAGGGTGCGGCGAACAGCGAGCGGATGACCCCGGCACGGCCGGGAGAGCTCACGGCGTCGACGACGAGGCGCGCCGCGCGGCGCCGCCGGCCGTCGGTGAAGCTCGTGAGCAGCACACGCGGCCCCGCTCCCGTGCGCTGGAGCACGTCGACGGTGGGTGCGAGCGCGCCCTCCACCTTGATGTCGATGTTGAACCTCGTCTGCGGGAAGGCGTCGAGCGCCTCCTCGAGGGGGCAGTACGCCTGGCCGTGCCCGAGATCGATCCGGCGCAGTTCGTCCATCGTGAGGTCGGATACCCGGAGGTCGTGTCCGGCGACGCGCCGCAGGCTCGGGTCGTGCGAGATCACGGCGACGCCGTCGTGCGACACGTGCACGTCGGTCTCGAGGTACGACGCCCCGATCTCGACCGCCTTCGAGAACGCCAGCATCGTGTTCTCGGGTGCATCGAGTGCGAGCCCGCGGTGCGCGAGCACCCGCGGCGCGGGCGGATCGAGGTAGGTCGAGGCCACGCGGCTCAGGGTTGTTCGGGCGACGGCGCACCCGGCGGCCGGGTCGTCGCGGCATCCGTCGACCTGGTCGGTGCGGCGTCCGTCGGCGCTGCCGGCGGCGTGAACGCCTTGCCGATGCCCTTCAGCGCCTCGGTGAGCTCGCTGGGGATGATCCAGAGCTTGTTCGAGGCGCCCTCGGCGAGCTGCGGCAGCATCTGCAGGTACTGGTAGCCGAGCAGCTTCGGGTCGGGGTCGCCCTTGTGGATGGCGTCGAACACCGTGAGGATCGCCTCCGCCTCGCCCTGCGCGCGGAGCACGGCGGCCTTCGCGTCGCCCTCTGCCTGGAGGATCGCCGCCTGCCGCGCGCCCTCCGCCGTGAGGATCTGCGACTGCTTGGTGCCCTCCGCGGTGAGGATGAGCGCGCGGCGGTCGCGCTCGGCACGCATCTGCTTCTCCATCGAGTCCTGGATGGAAAGCGGCGGGTCGATCGCCTTCAGCTCGACGCGCGAGACGCGGATGCCCCACTTGCCGGTGGCCTCGTCGAGCACGACGCGCAGCTGGCCGTTGATGTTGTCGCGGGAGGTGAGTGCCTCTTCGAGGTTCAGCCCGCCGACGACGTTGCGCAGCGTCGTCGTGGTGAGCTGCTCGACGGCGCCGAGGTAGTTCGCGATCTCGTAGGTCGCGGCCCGCGCGTCGGTGACCTGGAAGTAGACCACGGTGTCGATCGAGACGACGAGGTTGTCCTCGGTGATCACGGGCTGCGGCGGGAACGACACCACCTGCTCGCGCATGTCGACGAGCGGACGCAGCCGGTCGATGAAGGGCACCAGCACGTTGAGGCCGGGCATGAGCGTCTTGTGGTAGCGGCCGAGCCGCTCGACGATGCCCGCGTAGGCCTGCGGGATGATGCGGATCGACTTCGCCAGCACGACGATGACGAAGATGACGATCGCCAGGACGACGACCGCGATGATGATGGTGCCGGAGTCGATCACTGCGGGGTGCTCCTCTCAACGGGCACGACGACGGCCGTCGCACCATCGATGCCCGTGACGAGCACGCGCTCGCCCACGGCGACATCCGTCTGCTCGGTGATGGGGGAGAGGCGGGCCGTCCACACCTCGCCGTTCTGGAGGCGGACCTGGCCACCCGCGGGTGTCACCGTGCGCACGACCGCGCCGTCGGCGCCGATGAGCGCGTCGATGTTGCTGCGCGCGGGATCGCCGCCGCGCCTGAGCAGCCGCAGCAGCGATGGTCGAAGGGTCAGGATGAGCGCGACGGCGACGACCGCGGCGATGATGAACTGCGCCCACCACGGGATGCCGAACAGCCCCGAGAGCAGGCCGGCGACGCTGCCGAGCGCGAGCATGAGGAACGTCATCTCGAGCGTGAAGACCTCGATGGTCGCGAACACGAGGATCAGGACGAGCCAGACGATCCATGCGTACTGCGTCAGCACATCCAAGTCATGGTCTCCTTCGCACGCGTCCCCGCTTCGAAACTAGCAGGGCGGATGCCGCGACGGGTGAGTTGATAGTCTCGGTTCGGCGCATCGCCAGGACCCATCGGTCCGTCCCAGAAAGCCACGAGGAGTCCCCGCCGTGACCAACCCACTCGCCCCCGGATCGCTCGACGGTCGCGTCGCCCTCGTCACGGGCTCGTCGCGCGGGATCGGCGCCGACACGGCCCGCTACCTCGCGGCGGCCGGCGCCGCCGTGGTCGTCAACTACCGCAGCAAGGCGCCGCGCGCCGAGAAGGTCGTCGCCGAGATCGCCGAGGCCGGCGGCCGGGCGATCGCCGTGGGCGCCGACCTCACCGACCCGGCGTCCGTGGCCGAGATGTTCGAGCGCACCGTCGCCGAGCTCGGTCCCATCGACATCCTCGTGCTCAACGCGTCGGGCGGCATGGAGTCGGGCATGGGCGAGGACTACGCCATGCGGCTCAACCGCGACGCGCAGGTCAACGTCGTCGAGGGCGCACTGCCGCACCTCGCCGAGGGCGCGCGCATCGTCTTCGTCACGAGCCACCAGGCGCACTTCATCCGCACGACGCCGACGATGCCCGAGTACGAGCCCGTCGCGCTCTCGAAGCGCGCCGGCGAGGACGCGCTGCGGGCGAAGCTGCCCGAGTTCGCGGCATCCGGCATCGAGTTCGTGGTCGTGTCGGGCGACATGATCGAGGGCACCATCACCGCCACGCTGCTCGAGCGCGCCAACCCCGGCGCGATCGCCGCGCGCCGCGAGGACGCGGGTCGGCTCTACAACGTCTCGGAGTTCGCCGCGGAGGTCGCGGCCGCCGTCGCCGAGCCGATCCCGGCCGGCAACACCCGCTACGTCGGCGACACCTCGGGGTTCGCGCCCGAGGCCTGAGCCGCACGACACGATGAAGGCCGGTCGCGGAGCGCTGTGCGCTCCGGACCGGCCTTCATCGTCGGATGCCGCGGCGCTACGCCGTCGCGGCCGCTCCGCCCGCGCCACGACCGAACGTGAACGCGCGCACGATCTGGATGATGCCGAGCACGATCAGCGCGATACCCGCGATGACGAACAGCACGACGGCGCCCCAGAGCGGCGAGAACAGCACGATGATGCCGGCCACGACGCTCAGGATGCCGAAGAAGATCGTCCACCCGCGCGACGGCGAGTCGCCCGACTGGACGAGCGCCACGACGCCCTCGACGATCCACAGGATTCCGATCAGGATGCCGAGGAACACGGCCAGGGCCGCCGCCGCCGTCTGGACGTTGAACAGGGCGATGACGCCACCGATGAGGAACAGCAGGCCGAGGATGATGTCGAGCGTCCTGGCGCCGCCCGAGATGCCCTTGGAGAAGATGCCGAGGCCCAGGTAGGCGAGGCCCGCGATGACGAAGTAGATGGCCAGGATGACCGTGAGCACGAGCGCCGAGTTCTTCGGCCAGAACGTGATGAGGATGCCCACGATGAGGGCGATGACCCCGCTGATGCCGAGGGTCGCGCGGACGGTGTTGATGGCGGACTTCGACAGGTTCGCTGAGTCGAGCGAGAAGGCGGCGAAGACCGTACTGGACTGCGGCGTCGACATGGGATGTCCTTTCTGAGGCGACGACTGAGGGGCGTTGCAAGGGTCAGGCTATGCCTCGCCGGTGCCTGAGTGTCGGATGTGAGTGCGCGCGTCCTCCCGTGTCGTCGCGTGACGGGGAGTAGCGATCAGCCGAGCCCGCGCGGCTCCTCGTGCCCGTCGTGGTCGGTCACGGCGCCGCTGACCGGACGGCGCGACAGGTGCACGGCGCCCGCTTCGGGGCCCGTCGAGGTCGCCGCGTGCACGGCCTCGACCTCGTTCTCGACGGGGTACCCGGTGTGCAGCCGCACGGGCTCCCTGACGGCGCCGAGCCGCTTGGCGCGGCGCGACGCGGCGAGGAGGTTCAGCGCCTCGACGAAGATCGCGAACGCCATCGGGCCGTAGATGAGCGCCTTGTCGATCTTCACCCCGAAGCCGTCGGCGATGAGGAACACGCCGATGAGCAGGAGGAACGCGAGCGCGAGCATCTTGACGGTCGGGTGACGGTTGACGAACGTGAAGATGTAGCGCGCGGCGAACAGCATGAGGCCGAACGAGAGCACGACGACCGTGATGATGACGACGAGGTTCTCGGTCATGCCGACGGCCGTGATGACCGAGTCGAGCGAGAACACGAGGTCGAGCAGCAGGATCTGGAAGATCACCGAGCCGAACGTCGCGCGTGCGGCACCGCCCGCGCCGTGCTCCTCGACGCCCTCGAGCTTCTGGTGGATCTCGTGCACCGCCTTGTAGACGAGGAAGAGCCCGCCCGCGATGAGGATGAGGTCGCGTCCCGAGAAGCCGATGCCGGCGATCACGAACAGGTCGGCCTTCAGCGTGATGATCCAGCCGGCGAAGAGCACGAGCAGCACGCGCATGAGCATCGCCAGCGTGAGCCCGAGGTTGCGCGCCCGCGCCTGCTGCTCCACCGGCAGCTTCGACGCGAGGATCGAGATGAAGATCACGTTGTCGACGCCGAGCACCACCTCGAGGACGAACAGCGTGAGGAAGACGGCGAGCAGGTCGGGCGTGAACTCGAGGGAGAACTCCATCCTCCATGCCTAGCGGATGCCGGCGGGTCGACACCTCCACCGCGCGGATGAGCGGCGTCGCCGACGCGATCCGTCTCGGGTTCCGCGGCATCGTCACCGCGCGTTCGGTGCAGGAGGGCCGCGCCACCCACCGGGGACGGCACCGACGTGACCCAGCCGGCGGGTCCGCGACGGGTGGGCATGGTCGCCGGGGCGTGGCACGATCGAGGGGTGAACAGCAGTCCCGCCGACGAGCAGCGCCTGCGAGACCTCGCGCTGCTGCGGCGTGTCCGCGACCGCATGGACCGCGAGTACGCGAAGCCGCTCGATGTCGATGCGCTCGCCCGCGGCGTGAACATGTCGGCCGGGCACCTGAGCCGCGAGTTCAAGCGCGCCTATGGCGAATCGCCCTACAGCTACCTCATGACCCGGCGGATCGAGCGCGCGATGGCACTGCTCCAGCGCGGCGACCTGAGCGTCACCGAGGTGTGCTTCGAGGTCGGCTGCTCGTCGCTGGGCACGTTCAGCACCCGGTTCACCGAGCTCGTCGGCGTGCCGCCGAGCGTCTACCAGCGCGAGGCACGCCAGCCGATCGAGGGCGTGTCGTCCGTGATGGCGGGGGTGCCGTCGGTCATGGCGAAGCGGGTGGCGCGACCGGTCAGGAATCGAGAAGCGGCCGCCGAGCGGCGGCAGTAGCGTGGCGCACATGGACATCACGATTCAGTACACGTTCCTCCCGCACACGGATCCCGAGGCATCCCTCGGCTTCTATCGCGACGTCCTCGGGTTCGAGGTGCGCAACGACGTCGGATACGAAGGGATGCGGTGGATCACCGTCGGCCCGAGCGGCCAGCCGGGCACTTCAGTCGTGCTCTATCCGCCGACGGCCGACCCCGGCGTCACCGAAGACGAGGGACGCACGATCGCCGAGATGATGGCGAAGGGCACGTTCGCAAGCATCGTGCTCGCCACGGCCGACGTCGACGGCACGTTCGAGCAGGTGCAGGCCAGCGGCGCCGAGGTCGCCCAGGAGCCCATCGACCAGCCCTACGGCGTACGCGACTGCGCGTTCCGCGACCCCGCAGGCAACATGGTCAGGATCCAGGAGCCGCGCTGAGCACTGCCGGCTCCGACTCGAGGTCCTGCACGGACGCCGCCGTGCAGGACCTCCCGCATGCAACCGACCACGTCCCCCGCTTGGAGAACCGATGACGATCACGACCGACCACGCGACGAACGGGTCGCACGCGGCCGACGGCCACGACCTCATCCGCGTGCAGGGTGCGCGCGAGAACAACCTCAAGGACGTCAGCGTCGCCATTCCCAAGCGCCGGCTCACCGTGTTCACGGGCGTTTCGGGCTCAGGCAAGAGCTCCCTCGTGTTCGAGACCATCGCCGCGGAGTCGCAGCGCATGATCAACGAGACGTACAGCGCGTTCGTGCAGGGCTTCATGCCGAGCCTCTCCCGGCCAGACGTCGACGTGCTGGAGGGCCTGACGACGGCGATCATCGTCGACCAGGAGCGCATGGGCGCGAACGCCCGTTCCACGGTCGGCACGGTGACCGACGCGAACGCGCTGCTGCGCATCCTGTTCAGCCGCCTCGGGCGCCCGCACATCGGCTCGCCGCAGGCGTTCTCGTTCAACATCCCGACCGTTCAGGGGAGCGGCGCGATCACGGTGGAGGGCGGCGAGCAGAAGTCCATCGACTTCACCCAGCTCGGCGGCATGTGCCCCCGATGCGAGGGCATGGGGACGGTCTCCGACATCGACCTCGGCCAGCTCTTCGACGCGACGAAGTCGCTGAACCAGGGGGCGATCACGGTGCCCGGGTACACGGCCGACGGCTGGTCGACCCGCCTGTACGCGGAGTCCGGGTTCTTCGACGGCGACACCCCGGTCGAGCGGTTCACCGAGGCCGAGCTGCACGACTTCCTGTACAAGTCGCCGACGAAGGTGAAGATCAACGGCATCAACCTCACCTACGAGGGCCTCGTGCCCAAGGTGCAGAAGTCGATGCTCTCCAAGGACCTGGACGCCATGCAACCGCACATCCGCGCCTTCGTGGAGCGGGCGGTGACGTTCGCCGCCTGTCCCGAGTGCGGCGGCACGCGGCTCGCGGAGGGCGCCCGCTCCTCCAAGGTCGACGGCATCAGCATCGCCGACGCGTGCGCCATGCAGATCAGCGATCTCGCGGAGTGGGTGCGCGGCCTCGACCAGCCGACGGTCGCGCCGCTGCTCGCGAACCTGCAGCAGCTCATGGACTCGTTCGTCGAGATCGGGCTCGGCTACCTCTCGCTCGATCGCTCATCGGGCACGTTGTCGGGTGGCGAGGCGCAGCGCACGAAGATGATCCGGCACCTCGGGTCGTCGTTGACGGATGTCACGTACGTCTTCGACGAGCCGACGGTGGGGCTGCACCCGCACGACATCCAGCGCATGAACGACCTGCTCCGGCAGTTGCGCGACAAGGGGAACACCGTCCTCGTCGTCGAGCACAAGCCCGAGGCGATCGAGATCGCCGACCACGTGGTCGACCTCGGTCCGCACGCGGGCGCCGGCGGCGGCGAGATCGTGTTCGAGGGGACCGTCGACGAGTTGCGCCGAAGCGGCACGCTGACCGGCCGGCATCTCGACGACCGTGCCGCGCTCAAGCCCTCGGTCCGCACGCCGTCGGGCGCGCTCGAGGTGCGCGGTGCCGACGCCAACAACCTTCAGGGCGTCGACGTCGACATCCCGCTCGGCGTGCTCACGGTCGTGACCGGCGTCGCCGGCTCGGGCAAGAGCTCGCTCATCCATGGTTCCGTGTCGGGCCGCGAGGGCGTCGTCTCGATCGACCAGGGCGCCATCCGAGGGTCCCGCCGCAGCAATCCGGCCACCTACACGGGCATGCTCGAGCCGATCCGCAAGGCGTTCGCCAAGGCCAACGGCGTCAAGCCGGCGCTGTTCAGCGCGAACTCCGAGGGGGCGTGCCCGAACTGCAACGGCAACGGCGTCGTCTACACGGACCTCGGGCCTATGGCGACCGTCGCGTCGGTGTGCGAGGTGTGCGGCGGCAAGCGGTTCGACGCCTCGGTGCTCGACTACAAGCTCGGAGGCCGCGACATCAGCGAGGTGCTGGCCATGTCGGTGGACGAGGCGGAGGAGTTCTTCGGCGCGGGCGAGGCTCGGATCCCGGCTGCGCACACGATCCTGCAGCGGCTCGCCGATGTCGGGCTCGGCTACCTCACGATCGGGCAACCCCTCACGACCCTGTCGGGCGGGGAACGGCAGCGCCTGAAGCTCGCGGTGCACATGGGGGAGCAGGGCGGCGTCTACGTGCTCGACGAGCCGACGACCGGCCTGCACCTCGCGGATGTGGAGCAGTTGCTCGGCCTGCTCGACCGCCTCGTCGACGCCGGGAAGTCGGTGATCGTGATCGAGCACCACCAGGCGGTCATGGCGCACGCGGACTGGATCATCGACCTCGGGCCGGGCGCCGGTCACGACGGCGGGCGGATCGTGTTCGAGGGCACGCCGGCCGACCTCGTCGCCGCTCGTTCCACCCTGACCGGCGAGCACCTCGCCGACTACGTGGGCGCCTGACCCGACGCCCGACGCGCCGGCATGCGGCAGCCGAGGTGACACGCGAGGGAAGACAACGTCGCGAACTCGGAGCATACTGGCGGTCGGGCGCTGCCCGGGCGATCACGGGAGGGCCCTCACATCGGGGGAGGACGACGATGTCCAGGTATCGGAAACTGCTGGCGGTCGGAGCGGGGCTCGGGATGCTGTTCGCCGGAGCCGTCGCGGTACCGGCTGCGGCCGACCCGCCGAGCGATCCCGAGGTCATCCGGGTGCAGATCTACTCCGTTCGGTACGAGGGGCTCTGGGCCAACGCCCGGTTCAGCGGGGCGTGCCCGGCGGACTTCCCGTATCTCACCGACAAGAAGTTCTCGAACGACCGCATCCTTCCGCTGGGCGTGATCATCGACACGGCGTCCTCGGTCGCGACGCTCGTGGTCGCGACCTCGTCGGAGCGCCGGATCGAGGGGAGGAAGGAGTTCGTCGCCGTGAAGTCCATCGAGGGCTCCTTCACGAACTGGGCCATCGGCAGCGGAACATTCACCGTCACGCTCGAGTGCACGAGCAATTGGAAGAAGGCTCGGATCGAGGGGTCCGACCGCTGAGTCCGACGCGATCCGACCGTCGAGCGGTGGAGACGCGCATACGGTGGCGTGGGGCGCTCCTCGCGGTGGTGGCCGCATCCGCGGCTGTCGTCGGGTTGACCGGCGCCGTCCCGCAGCCGGGAGCGTCGATCCGCGTGACGCCGCGTGCGGTCGACGACCTCGTCAACGGCAACTGCTCGCTGGTGGAGGCGATCATCGCGGCGAACACCGATGCGGTGCGCGACGCGTGCCGAGCGGGGCACGGCGCCGACACGCTGCAGGCGGCGGGTACGTTCGTGCTCACCGAGGTGCCCGTCGGCTCGTCGAGCCGAACGGGCCTGCCCACCGTCACGAGCGAGCTCACCATCGTCAATGCCACGATCTCGAGGGCCCCGGATGCCGCGGCGTTCCGGATCGTCCACGTGGTGCGTGGGGGAGCGCTGACGATCGTGAACGGCAGCATCAGCGGCGGGAGTGCGGTCGACTGCCCCGATGGCGGTGCGGCGATCTGCGCCGGCGGCATCCTGAATTCGGGCACCGTGACCCTCGTCAACACCCGCGTCGTCGACAACACGGCGGCGGGCAGCGGCGCGATCGTCGGCGGCGCCGGCATCGTCAACGGCGGCACGGCGTCGCTCACCAACACCATCGTGAGCGACAACACCGCGACCGGTGACACCGCCGCGGTGGGCGGCGGCGTCACGAACAACACCGGGGCGACCCTGGCGCTCGTCAACAGCGCGGTCCGAGACAATTCGTCGGTCGGGCCGACAGGTGGTGTCGCCGTCGGCGGCGGCCTGGCGAACTTCGGGACGGCGAAGCTCACCACCAGCCGGGTGCAGCACAACACCGCGACCGCACCCGGTGGAACGGCCACCGGCGGCGGCATCTACCAGGAGAACGCGAACACGACGCTGCGACTGACGCGCGTCAGCGGGAACACGCCGGACGACTGCCGACCGGCGATCAGCTCGGTCTGCGACTGAGCAGCGTGTTCGGGGCCGTGATCTGGAGTGATCATGGGGAAGCGCTTGCCCAGTGGTTGGAGTCGGTGGGGGGAGTGGGCGGATCTATCGTGGGAGCCGTGACGAACTACGAGGTCCTGGAGATCGGCGGGCTCGACGACTGGCGCTCGCACTACGGCGGGTTCCGACCCGAGAGCTCGCGCGACGGCCGGCGCGTCGTCGACCACGAGCTCACGATGCAGTTCATCGGGCTGACGGCGAATGCGCTCGAACCCGGCGAGGAAGCCGGCTACTGGCATCGGCATGCCCACGTCGAGGAGCTGTACGTGTTCCTCGCCGGACATGGCCAGATGGGCCTCGACGACGACGTGGTCGACGTCGAGGCCGGGACGCTGGTGCGCGTCGGCCAAGGCGTCTGGCGCACGTGGCGATGTGCGCCCGACGGATCGGAGCTGCTGCGCTGGCTGTGCATCCGGGCGGGCGGCACGGAGCTGCCGGAATTCCCGGATGACTCGGAGCGGACCGTCGATCGCCCGATGCCGTGGTGAGGCGGCGCGCCGCACGCGCCGATAATGCACATTATGTCGGTTCGCCCCGCCAAAGCCCCTTCCCTCCTGAGCCTGTCCGGTCATCGAAGCACGGTGAGAGGAGGGCGGGATGCACCCGATTCTCACGTTCGCTGATCAGCTGCGGTTGATCGATGAACGGTCGGCCGCGTTCCACGCTGCAGTCGCCGCGGCACCCAGTCTCGATGTTCGGATGCCGACCCATCCCGAGCGGACGCTGTTCGATCACGTGCAACACGTGGGCATGGGTCGTCGCAAGGCAGCCGCCATCGTCACCGCCGGACCCGCGGACGCTCCACCGGACGAGTCCGCCTGGGGAGGCGGCACGGGTGCGCCTCGGGAGCGCGAGGCTCTCCTGGCCTGGTGGGTCGAGTCCGTCGAGCAGCTGGGGAGCGTGCTGCGCAAGGCGGGCCCGGATCGCGGTTGCTGGACATGGTGGGGAGATTCGCCGTCACCGCAGACCTCCGGGGCCTGGGCGCGGCGCCAGCTCCGCGAGATCGCAGTGCACACCTACGACGTCCAACTCACCGGTGGTGCCCCGCAGCCGATACCGGAGCGGATCGCCTTCGACGGTTTCGACGACTGCCAGTTCATCCTCTGCGCGACGACGGTCCCCTGGCCGCACGACCCCGCCATCGTCGAGTACCACGCCGCCGAGGGCCGCTCCTGGCGCCTCCGGCTGTCGCAGGACGGCGCACAGGTCGCCCACCTCACGCCGCTGCCGGCGGTGACCCCGACTCGGCCGACGTCACTGCCTGGGGCACGGCCAGCGACCTGGTCCTGTTCTTCTACGGCCGCATACCGCTGGATTCGCTGGAGTTCGAAGGCGAGCGTCGTATCTTCGATCAGCTCGCTGCCTGGGATCCGTCCGTGTGACAGCCGACGACATCCGATCCGATCACGCCCTGGATGGAACTGCTGCTCGTCCGCTCCCCTCCGTGCTGAGCACGCGGTAGCGGAGATGGGTCTCGCCGGCGAACGCGGAGGTCTCGAGGCGCTCCAGGTCGATGCGCTGACCCAGGCCGGCGAACAGCGAGATACCGCCGCCGAGCAGGATCGGCACGATGTCGAGGTGGAGCTCGTCGACGAGTCCGCGTTCGAGGCACTGCCTCGAGATGCTGCCGCCCAGGAGGCTGACCCACTTGTCCCCCGCCGCCGCCTTGGCGGACTCGACCGCCTGCACGATGTCGTCGACCACGAACGTGTACGTGATGCCGTCCCGCTCCACGGGATCGTGCGCACTCCGGGTCATGAGGAACACCGGAACCTTCAGCATTCCCCCGTACGGCACCTCGCCGTCCTCGATGGTCTGCGTCCGGTTCGCTCCCCCGACCACCGCGCCGATCTCGTCCATGACCCGCCGTACGACCACTTCGTCCTCGGGAGCCGCCGGAATGTCGAACATCCAGTCGATCCCCCCATCCGCGTCGGCCATGAAGCCGTCCAGGGTCACGGTCGCGTGAACGATGACGCGTGCCATCACCCCTCCTTCCGTAATGGTGAGTCAGGTGACTCACCATTCCTGACTCTACCGAGCGTTTCGTGGTGAGTCAACCGACTCACCTCATGGCAGACTTGATCCATGTCACCTGAACCCTCGGCCTACCATCGACGGATCGCTGCGGCGAACCGCGTGGCGATCCTCGACGCGGCCGCGGACCTGTTCCTCGAGTCGGGCTACGACCGGACCTCGCTGGCGCGGGTCGCGGAGCGTGCGGGAATCTCCAAGGCGACGCTGTTCAAGCAATTCCCGACGAAGGCGGCCCTGTTCGAGGCGACGGTGCTCGCTGCTGGCGACTCGCCCGACGAGACGATCGAGCTCCCGCCACCCGGAGCCTTCCATGCGGGTCTCGTCATGCTGGGCCGCGCGTATGCGGAGCTGCTGTCGAGGCCCCGCATGTCCGAGCTGATCCGGACCGTGATCGCCGAGTCACCGAGGTTCCCCGAGCTGCGCGCGCGCACATTCGACTTCGGAACCCTTCCCGTCCTCGCGGCGCTCGGTCGCTACTTCCGTGCGGAGAACGCTGCGGGAACCGCACAGGTGGATGACCCGGACATGGCGGCGACGCAGTTCCTCGGCATGATCGCCACCGTCGTCTTCTGGCCTCGCCTGGTGCACGTCGGTTGGTCGCTCACCCAGGCGGAGACCCAGCGGGTGGTGGACGAAGCGGCTCGGACGATGGTCGCGCGCTACGCCACGCCGGTTTCTCCGTAGGCCCCGACGCATCGACGGAGCACCGCGATCCCGTCAGCTCGCGGGGTCAGCGCCTGAGCGCCAGAACTCGGTCACGCGCTCAGCGAGGGCCCGACCCTGGTCGTATCCGGCTCGTGCAGCGGGCGGGCGCAGCGTCGGATCCATCCCATTCGCGCCGAACAGGTGCTCGGCTTCGCGGTCGGGGACGATCGTCTCGACACCGCTCCCCCGTGCGCGCAGCTCGTCGAGTTGCGTCGCGAGATGCGTGCCCCAGGATGCCGGCACCAGCGACCTGCCACCGAACGGCGACAAGACGAGCACCCGTGCGCATCCGCTCGCCAGGTCCGCATTCTCCGCGTTGGATCGGAAGCCGCCGTCGATGTACGCATGCCCGCCGACCCGGTAGGTGGCGCCGCTGGAGCAGCTGGCGGCCACGGCATCCACGAGGTCGATGCCGCTGTCGCGATCGAACACGATCGGTTCGCCGGTCTCGGCATCCACCGCCGTGATCAGGATGCGTCGACGGGGCCACTCGGGACTGGGCAGGCGTGAGGCGACGGTCGCGCGCCACTGCGCCTGCCGGGCTCCGGGCGACGCTGCCTCCAGCTCGAGCGCCCTCGCCCCCACCCTGCGACGCAGGTCGGCCTGATCCTCGGCGGAGGCGATGAGCGCACGCATGCGCTCGAGGTGATCCGCCACGGACCCGGCTGCGCTGCGTCCTCGGTCCGGTTCGCTCGGACCGGTCCGTGGCCGGACATCGACGGCGAGGACGGCGGCGAGCAGTTCGGTCGGCGTCGCACCCGCGAACTGGGCCCCGTCCAATCCCTGGCGCCTTCGTCCAGGCCCATCGATGGTCGCCGTGCTGGACCGCTCCCCCGACTTCAGCACCGCGACCTGCGAGCTGTGGCTGCCCGTGGAGCGCGACGAATAGACCGACTCCGTCGGCGACCCGGCATCCGACTACGCGCGCTCCGCCTCCGCTTCCTCGCGCGCCTCGCGCTGGGCCTCGCGTTCCGCCTCCTTGCGGGCCTGTCGCTCCTCGTACTTCTCGAGCCGGCGCCCGGTCGCGGGCATGCCGAACTCGTTGAGCGGTCCGTTCGAGAGCGGCTCGGGCAGCCGTTCGTCGGTCGGGCACTCCATGATGACGTTGCCGTTCGTCTCCTCGAACGCATGCTCGGAGATCGGGCGGCCGCACACCGGGCACGGACGGGAGCGCAGCTCCTGCTCGTCGGCCGGCGGTGAGTCGTCGACGAGCGGTGTCGTCGTGAATATGGGCTCGAGCGCATTGTCGACTCGGACGAAGAATCTGGAGAAGGCGTTGCCGTCGCCTGGGCGACCCGCCGCGTCGCGTGTCATGGGCCCGATGGTACGCCCGCTCCCCCGAGGCACGCCAGCATCCGCGCCGGCTCGTAGGGTGGTGGCATGCACACGGATGCCACGAACCGCCCGGTCACGATCGTCACGGGCGGCAGCCGTGGGATCGGGGCCGCAATCGCCGAACGGCTCGCCGCCGACGGCCACGACCTCGTGCTCACCTACCGCGACCGCGCTCAGGACGCCGAGGCCGTGCAGCGCGTCTGCGAGGCATCCGGCGCCCGAGTGCTGCTGCTCCAGGTCGACCTCGCCGACCTGGATGCCGCGGCCACCGTGGTGCCCGCGGCCGTCGTGCACTTCGGGGCCGTCAGCGGCCTCGTGAACAACGCGGGCATCACCGGCCGCATCGGCGGGTTCCTCGACGGGTCGATCGACGAGTCGGAGCTCGTGTTCCGGATCAACGTGCTCGCCCCGATCGTGCTGACGCGGGCGGCGATCGCCCACATGGCCACCGATCGCGGCGGCGCGGGCGGCTCGATCGTCAACATCTCGTCGGGCGCCGCGACCACGGGCGCGCCGAACACCTACATCCCCTATTCCATGAGCAAGGCCGCGCTCAACGCCCTCACGACCGGCGCGTCGAAGGAGTTCGGACCGGTCGGCGTGCGCGTCAACACGGTCTCCCCCGGCACCACGCGCACCGAGATCCACGCGGCCGCCGGGCGTCCGAACGCGCCCGACGAACGTGCGCCCGGCATCCCGATGCGCCGCCCTGGCGAAGTGCACGAGGTGGCCGGCGCGGTCGCCTACCTGCTGTCGTCGGATGCCTCGTACACCTCGGGCGCCGACATCAGGGTCGCCGGCGGCAACTGAGCAGAGAACGATCGTTCTTTTTCGCGCGACGCGGGTCCCCTCCCCTGCCCGCCGGGTCAAGCCTCGCCGAATCCCGACTCGGCCAGCGCCGCGATCGCCGCCACCGCCGCACCTCCATCGGGATCGTCGCTCGCGATCTCGACCGTCGCGCCCTTCGTGAGGCCGAGCGACATGATGCTGAGCAGGCTCTTCGCGTCGGTGCCGTTCACCGTGACGCGCGGTCCGAACGTGCTCGCGAGCTTCACCAGCTCGGCGGCGGGGCGCGCGTGCAGGCCGTCGGCGTTCACGAGCGTCACGGTGCGAGCATGCACATGACCGGATGCCCCGGCCGCACCGGATGCGGCAACGGGTGTCGTCGCGCCGGCGCCGGGTTCGGCGCCGCCGCGCGCCGACTCCGCCGCGGTGACCACGTGTGCGAGGTCGTCGCCCGCCTCGGCGGCGACGGCCGCAGCCACTCCGCCCTCCACGAACGGAGCGTCGACGATGCGCACGCGCTCGCGCACCTCGTCGTCGAGGAAGTCCAGCGCCGTCTCGGTCGTGAGGATCGCGGAGCCGAGATCGCAGAGCACCACCACCCCCGCGCCCGAGTCGGCCTCTGCGATGCCGGAGCTCACCAGGTCGAAGCTCGTGCCGATGCGGCCGTCATCGGTGCCGCCGGCGGCCACGAGGGCCGCCGACGGCGCCATCTGACGCGCGAGCTCGACGAGGCCCTCCGCGATACGCGCGGAGTGCGAGACGAAGACGACGCCGACCTTTCCCGGGGTCGCCACCCTCACGCCCCCGCCGAGGCGGAGGCCGCGTCGGCCGCGGCCTGCAGCAGCAGCGCGGTCGACTCGGCGCCGGGATCGCGGTGTCCGGCGGAACGCTCGCCGAGGTAGCTCGCGCGGCCCTTGCGGGCGACGAGCGGCTCGGTTGCGATCGCGCCCTCACGGGCGGCGGCCGCTGCAGCCGCGAGGACTGCCGCGGCATCCGACCCGTTCGACGCTGCTGCGTCGGCCGCATCGACGGCGGGCGTCCAGGCGTCGACCATCGTCTTGTCGCCCGACTCCGCCCTGCCGCGCATCACGATGCCGTCGCGTGCCGCCGTGAGCACCGCGGCGATCGCCGAGCCGTCGAGCGACGTCTCGGATCCGGCGGCCACGGCGCCCTTCAGGTACGCGGTGCCGTAGAGCGGACCGGCGGCCCCGCCGACCGTCGAGATGAGCGTCGTCGCCACGAGCTTCAGGACATCGCCCGGGGTGGACCCGGCCGGCAGGTCGTCGAGCTTCGGGAGCACGGCCTGGAAGCCGCGATCCATGTTCTCGCCGTGATCGCCGTCGCCGATCTCCCGGTCGAGCGTGATGAGCTCGACCCGGTGCTCGGAGATCACGTCAGCGCTTCGCCTGACCCAGTCCACCGCCCAGGTGATGTCCAGACCCACGGATGCCTCCCTCTATCGTCCCCATCGGAGCGCAGCCGTCTGCACCGGCGCGTCCCACAGTTCGATCATCTCGTCGTCGAGCTTCAGGAGCGTGATCGACATCCCGTGCATCTCGAGCGACGTGATGTAGTTGCCCACGAGCGACCGGGCGATCGTGATGCCGCGCTCGGCGAGCACCTCGGCAGCACGTCGGTAGGCGAGGTACAGCTCGATGAGCGGCGTGCCGCCCATGCCGTTGACGAACAGCAGCACGCGGTCGCCGCCCGAGTACGGGAGGTCGTCGAGCACGGGCTCGATGAGGCGGTCGACGAGGCCGTCGGCCGGCTCGAGCTTGATACGCTCGCGTCCGGGCTCGCCGTGGATGCCGATGCCGATCTCGATCTCGTCCTCGGCGAGCGTGAAGCTCGGCTCGCCGGCGTGCGGCACGATGCAGGGCGTCAGGGCGAGGCCCATCGAGCGCGCGTTGGCGTTGACGCGTTCGGCGAGGTCGGCGACCTCGTCGAGCGAGTCGCCGCGCTCGGCGGCCGCGCCCGCGATCTTCTCGACCAGCACGGTGCCCGCCACGCCGCGGCGGCCGGCCGTGTAGAGGCTGTCCTTCACGGCGACGTCGTCGTTCGTGACGACTGCGCGCACGGTGATGCCGTCGGCGGCCGCCAGGTCGGCCGCGGTCTCGAAGTTGAGCACGTCGCCGGTGTAGTTCTTCACGATGTGCAGCACGCCCGCTCCGCCGTCGACCGCCTTGGTGGCGGCGAGGATCGGATCGGGTGTGGGCGAGGTGAAGACGGCGCCGGGCACCGCGGCATCCAGCATGCCGAAGCCGACGTATCCGGCGTGGAGCGGCTCGTGTCCGCTGCCGCCGCCGCTGACGATGCCGACCTTGCCGGCGATCGGGGCGTCCGCCCGCACGACATGGATCGGATCCAGCTCGACGCGAATGATGTCGGCGTGGGCCAGGCCGAATCCGGCGACCGATTCGTCGACGACGCGCTTCGGATCGTTGATGATCTTCTTCACGGGCATCCCTTCACCATGGCTGCCGAACACCGCGCGACCATGCATCGGCGCCGTCGCAGCACTCCCCCGTCAACCTACGCCCGAAGCGGCGCCCGAGGTAAGAGCTTCCCGGAAATCGGAGAGGCGCCTCCACAAAAAGGCGCCCGGCCATTCCCTGCGCGTACGCGCCGCGAGTATGGTGTGGGGTGTTCCGCCCGTGGGCGCGGCCCCCGGGCTCAGCACGAAGGATGGAAGGTCAACGTGGACACTCTCTGGGTGTTGTTCTTCTCCGAGCTCGTCGGGACCGCGATGCTGGTCCTGTTGGGTTGCGGTGTCGTGGCCAACGTCGCCCTCGCCAAGACGAAGGGCTTCAACGGCGGATTCCTCATGGTGACGTTCGGCTGGGGCTTCGCGGTCTTCGCCGCCGTCATCGTCGCCTACGCATCGGGCGCGCACATCAACCCGGCCGTGACGTTGGGGCTGGTCGCCAACGGCGCGACGGAGTTCGGCAATGCGGCCCTCGGGCTCACCGTCCCGGTCGACTTCACGTCGGTGCTCGCGTACATCGTGGCGCAGCTCATCGGCGCGATCGTCGGTGCGGTGATCTGCTGGCTGGCGTACAAGCAGCACTTCGACGAGGAACCCGACCCGGCGCCGAAGCTCGGCACCTTCTCGACGGGCCCCGGCATCCGGAACTACGCCTGGAACCTCATCACCGAGATCATCGGCACCTTCGTGCTGGTCTTCGTCGTCATCGGCTTCGGCCGTCAGGGCGACGCATCCGGCCTCGCCTCGCTCGGCGCGCTGCCGGTGGCCCTCCTCGTGGTCGGCATCGGCGTCTCCCTCGGTGGTCCGACCGGCTACGCCATCAACCCGGCCCGCGACCTCGGTCCGCGCATCGCGCACGCCTTCCTGCCGATCCGCGGCAAGGGCGGCAGCGACTGGTCCTACTCCTGGGTCCCGGTGGTCGGCCCCATCATCGGCGGCCTGCTCGCCGGTTGGGCAGCCCTGGTGCTGCTGCCGGTCCTCACCTGACCATCCGGCGGGGCCGGCCCATGCGGGCCGGCCCCGCTTCGTTCGGCACGGGCAAGCTCGTGCATTCGCCGACGAGGACGCCGGCGGGACATCCGCAACATTGAGAGGAAGTCATGGCTGACTACGTCCTGGCCATCGACCAGGGAACAACGAGCACACGCGCGATCGTCTTCGACAAGAAGGGCTCGATCGTGTCGTCGGGCCAGCTCGAGCACGAGCAGATCTTCCCCAGGCCCGGGTGGGTCGAGCACGACCCCATGGAGATCTGGCGCAACACCGGCGAGGTCATCGGCCAGGCCCTCGGCAAGAAGCAGCTCACCCGGCACGACATCGCCGCGGTCGGCATCACCAACCAGCGCGAGACCGCCGTCGTGTGGGACAAGAACACCGGCGAACCCGTCTACAACGCCATCGTGTGGCAGGACACCCGCACGCAGCCCATCGTCGACCGGCTCGCGGCCGACGGCGGCGTCGAGCGGTTCAAGGACAAGGTGGGCCTCCCGCTCGCCACCTACTTCTCGGGCACCAAGATCGTGTGGATCCTCGAGAACGTCGAGGGCGCCCGCGAGAAGGCGGAGGCGGGCGACCTGATCTTCGGCAACACCGACACGTGGGTGCTCTGGAACCTCACCGGCGGCGTCGACGGCGGCGTGCACGCCACGGATGTCACGAACGCCAGCCGCACCATGTTCATGGACCTCGAGACCCTGCAGTGGGACGACGACATCCTGGCGGCGTTCAACGTGCCGAAGTCGATGCTCCCCGAGATCAAGCCCTCGTCGGGCGTCTTCGGTATGGCCCACGGGTCGAGCCTCCTCCGCGAGGTGCCGATCGCCGGCGACCTCGGCGACCAGCAGGCCGCGACGTTCGGCCAGGCGGCGTTCGACGCCGGCGAGTCGAAGAACACGTACGGCACCGGCAACTTCCTCATCTTCAACACGGATACCGAGATCATCCACTCGAAGAACGGCCTCCTCACCACGCTGGGCTACAAGCTCGGCGACGAGCCGGCGCATTACGCGCTGGAGGGGTCGATCGCGATCACGGGTGCGCTCGTACAGTGGTTGCGTGACAACATCGGGCTCATCTCGAGCGCCCCGGAGATCGAGGAGCTCGCGAAGACCGTCGACGACAACGGCGGCGCGTACTTCGTGCCGGCGTTCTCGGGGCTGTTCGCGCCGTATTGGCGTGGCGATGCACGTGGTGCGCTCGTCGGCCTCACCCGGTACGTGAACAAGGGCCACATCGCCCGCGCCGCGCTGGAGGCGACGGCGTTCCAGACGCGCGAGGTGCTCGACGCGGTGAACGCCGACTCGGGCGTGGAGCTCACCGAGCTGAAGGTCGACGGCGGCATGATCGCGAACAACACGCTCATGCAGTTCCAGGCGGACATCCTCGGCGTGCCCGTCGTCCGGCCTGTGGTCGCGGAGACCACGGCGCTCGGCGCAGCGTACGCCGCCGGCCTCGCGGTCGGGTTCTGGTCGGGCCTCGACGACCTCCGGGCCAACTGGCAGGAGGACCGTCGCTGGGAGCCGCAGATGGACGCGGACGAGCGTGAGCGACAGCTGCGGCTCTGGAAGAAGGCGGTCACGAAGACCTTCGATTGGGTCGACGAGGACGTCTCGCACGAGTGATCCGAACGGCGAACGGCCCCGCGGCATCCGCGGGGCCGTTCGTGTGCGCCGCCCGGGCGCCGGTGACCGATCGTCGAAGCGATCGACCGGCTCAGGCCTTCGTCGCCGCGATCCACTCCTCGAGCTTGCGAGCGGCCGCACCGCTGTCGATGGCCTCCTCGGCGACCGCCATCTTGTCGCGGAACCGGTCGAGGATGGCGCGCTGGAACTGGCTCGGGTCCTTCGCGAGCTCGAACGCCACGAGTCCGGCGGCCGCGTTCAGCACGACGATGTCGCGCACCGGGCCCCGATCGCCGGCGAGCACGCGGTGCACGATCTCGGCGTTGTGCGCGGCGTCGCCGCCGACGAGGTCGTCGATGCTCGCCCGCGGGATGCCGAGCTCGCGCGGATCGAGGTCGTGCTCCTTGACCGTGCCGCGGGACACCTCCCACACGTGGCTGTGGCCGGTGGTGGTGAGCTCGTCGAGTCCGTCGTCGCCGCGGAACACGAGCGCCGTCGCGCCGCGCGTCTGGAACACCCCGACGATGAGGGGAACGCGATCGAGGTGCGCCACGCCCACCGCCGACGCCTCGGGCCGGGCCGGGTTGCAGAGCGGACCGAGGAAGTTGAAGACCGTCGGCACGCCGAGCTGCGCGCGGACCGGACCCGCGTGCTTGAACCCGGGGTGGAACGCGCCGGCGAATGCGAACGTGATGCCCGCCGTGTCGAGCACCGCTGCCACCCGGTCGGCGGACAGGCCGAGGTCGAGCCCGAGCGCGGCCAGCACGTCG
The DNA here is from genome assembly GCF_053603635.1 of Agromyces sp. NPDC004153. Classification (NCBI taxonomy): domain Bacteria; kingdom Bacillati; phylum Actinomycetota; class Actinomycetes; order Micrococcales; family Microbacteriaceae; genus Agromyces; species Agromyces sp. NPDC004153. The sequence continues at coordinate 295,328 of NZ_JBSGFY010000002.1, read as the reverse complement.
GACGATCCCGACGCCGAGCTCGCCGCGCGGTTGCCGTGCTTGATGACGGGCACGCCGGATGCCGCGGCGATCACGGAGGCCATGGTCGACACGTTCACCGTGCCGAAGCGGTCGCCGCCCGTGCCCACGATGTCGAGCGCCATGGGGTCGACGTGGAGCGGCACGGCGTGCTCGAGGACGGCGTCGCGGAAGCCGACGATCTCGTCGACGGTCTCCCCCTTGACCCGCAGCGCGATGAGGAACGCGGCCAGCTGCGCGTCGGTCGCGGTGCCCGTCATGACCTGCTCCATGCACCACGCGGCATCCGAGACGCTGAGGTCTTCGCCGTCGAGCAGCGCGGTGATGATGGCGGGCCAGTTCTGTTGCTCGGGCATGCTCCGATCCTATCGACGGGGATTCAGGGCGGATTCGCGGCTGACGCACACCGCAACTGAGGGTTGCCTAACCCCGAAGCACCGACACGACTCCCCCGGATGACGAAAACTCAGCCCCGATTTCAGCCATAATGGGGAGCGTGACGAGCACCTCAATCACTTATCAGGCGAGCGCGCCCGTGATCAAGCGACCGAACACCGTTGCGGTGGGCACGATCGTCTGGCTCGGCAGCGAGGTCATGTTCTTCGCGGGCCTCTTCGCGATCTACTTCACGCTGCGGTCGACGTCGCCCGAGCTGTGGGAGTTCGAGGCGAATCGACTGAACTTCCCGTTCTCGCTGACGAACACGATCATCCTCGTGCTCTCGTCGTTCACCTGCCAGTTCGGGGTGTTCGCAGCCGAGCGGCTGCAGCCCTACGCCACCGGGTGGAAGCCGTCGCAGTGGGGCATGGTCGAGTGGTTCTTCCTCACCTACGCCATGGGCGCGGTCTTCGTCGCCGGCCAGATCTGGGAGTACGCGCAGCTCGTCTCCGAGGGCATCGCCCTCGACTCCAACGCGTACGGCTCGGCCTTCTACCTCACGACGGGCTTCCACGGCCTCCACGTCACGGGCGGCCTCATCGCGTTCCTGCTCGTCATCGGCCGCGTGTTCGCGGTGAAGAACTTCGGCCACCGCGAGGCGACCAGCGCCATCGTCGTCTCCTACTACTGGCACTTCGTCGACGTGGTCTGGATCGGCCTGTTCCTCGTCATCTACGTCCTCAGATAGTCCCAGCAGGAGCGTCACGAACCGCATGACCGCCAACAGGAAGAAACTGATGAACCGCTCGAAGCGACGCACCGGCCGCCGGCACCCGCTCGCCACCGTCGCGCTCCTCGCGCTCGGACTCGTGTTCACGGGTGGCGCGTACGCCGCCCTGAGCACCGGGACCGCGGCGCAGGCCGAGAGCGAGCCCACGTCGCAGGAGACCATCGAGCAGGGCAAGAAGCTCTTCCAGGCGAACTGCGCCACCTGTCACGGCCTCGAGGCCCAGGGCACGGGCACGGGTCCCAGCCTCATCGGCGTCGGCGCCGCCGCGGTCGACTTCCAGGTCGGCACCGGCCGCATGCCGATGCAGATGCAGGGTCCGCAGGCCCAGCAGAAGCCGCCGCAGTTCACCGACGAGCAGGTCAAGCAGCTGGCCTACTACGTCGCCTCCCTCGGCCCCGGCCCCGACATCCCCGCCGAGCACCTCGTCAACGGCGGCGGCGACGCCGCGAACGGCGCCGAGCTGTTCCGCATCAACTGCGCCATGTGCCACAACGTGGCCGGCGCCGGCGGTGCGCTCACCGAGGGCAAGTTCGCTCCCCCGCTCACCGACGTCTCGGGCGTGCACATCTACGAGGCCATGGTCACGGGTCCGCAGAACATGCCGGTGTTCAACGACCTGAACATCTCACCCGAAGACAAGCGCGACATCATCACGTACCTCCAGTACGTGCAGGACAACCGCTCGCCCGGCGGATTCGAGCTCGGCTCGCTCGGGCCGGTCGCAGAGGGCCTGTTCATCTGGATCTTCGGTCTGGGCGCGATCGTCGCGGTCACCGTGTGGATCACGGCGAAGTCCAACTAGCGCCCGCTCGGCTCGAAGCACCCAAGAAGGAGAACCATGGCCCAGGACGACCACAGCGGCACGGACGTCGTTGCTGCCGACTCGTCGCACGAGGCAGACGTATACACCCGGTCGCCCGGCACGGCGGTCGTCGCGCAGGACGCGTTCGACAATCCCGGTTTCGAGCCGCACCGTCCTCGCGTCACCGATGAGGACCCGAAGCGCGAGAAGCGGGCCCAGCGCACCGTCTACTCGCTCTTCTACCTGTCGATCCTCGGCAGCGTGTGGGCCATCGCCGCCTACATGCTCTTCCCGATCGAGTCGAACGACGTCGGGATGGTTCGACTGAACAACATGTTCATCGGCCTCGGCGCCACGCTCGCCCTCCTCGGCATCGGCTTCGGCGCCATCCACTGGGGCAAGTCGCTCATGACCTCCGCGGAGTCGGTCGACATCCGCCACCCGATCGGCGGCGCCGAGCCCACGAAGGCGGGCGCGGTGCACGTGATGCGCCAGGCCGACGAGGAGTCCGGGTTCTCGCGCCGCACCGTGATCCGGAACAGCCTGATCGGCGCACTGCTCGTCTTCCCCCTGCCCGCCGTGGTCCTGTTCCGCGGATTCGCCCCGCAGGACCAGCTCCCCGTCGAGCTCCTGAGCCACACGATGTGGGCCAAGGGCACGCGCCTCACGCTCGACCCGTCGGGCGTGCCGATCAAGGCCGCCGACGTCACCATCGGCAGCGCGTTCCACGTCATCCCCGAGGGTCTCGCGGAGCTCGAGCACGGCCGGCTCGAGGAGAAGGCCAAGGCAGCGGTGCTGCTCATGCGCCTCGAGCCGAGCGAGCTCAACCAGGCGCCTGATCGCGAGTCCTGGTCGTACGACGGCATCGTCGCCTACTCCAAGATCTGCACGCACGTCGGATGCCCCGTGGCGCTCTACGAGCAGCACACGCACCACCTGCTCTGCCCGTGCCACCAGTCGCAGTTCGACGTGGCGAACCACTGCGAGGTCATCTTCGGCCCGGCCAAGCGCCCGCTGCCGCAGCTGCCCATCGCGGTCGACGAGGAGGGCTACCTCGTCGCGCAGAGCGACTTCACCGAACCCGTCGGCCCGAGTTTCTGGGAGCGCAGTTGACTACCGTACCCACCCGAACCGACACGCCTGCGAAGCGCACGTTCACCGCGGCGGCGTCGGACTACTTCAACGACCGCACAGGGATCGCGGTCGCGATCAAGGGCCTCGGCCGCAAGGCCTTCCCCGACCACTGGTCGTTCCTGCTCGGCGAGGTCGCGCTCTTCAGCTTCATCGTCGTGCTCATCTCCGGCACGTTCCTGACGTTCTTCTTCCAGGCGTCGATGGCCGAGGTCCACTACGACGGCTCGTACGTGCCGCTCAAGGGTGTCGAGATGTCGGTGGCCATGGCGTCCACGCTCGACATCTCCTTCGACATCCGCGGCGGCCTGTTCGTGCGGCAGATGCACCACTGGGCGGCGCTGCTCTTCGTGGCGGCCATCGGCCTGCACATGCTCCGCATCTTCTTCACGGGTGCGTTCCGCAAGCCGCGCGAGTTCAACTGGGTGATCGGCTTCACGCTGTTCATCCTCGCGATGGGCGAGGGCTTCACCGGTTACTCGCTCCCCGACGACCTGCTCTCGGGCAACGGCCTCCGCATCATCGACGGCCTCATCAAGGGCATCCCGATCATCGGCACGTGGACCTCGTTCCTGCTCTTCGGCGGTGAGTTCCCGGGCACGGCCATCGTCGGACGCCTCTACACGCTGCACATCCTGCTGCTGCCGGCGCTCGTCGTCGCGCTCATCGCGATCCACGTCGTGTACGTCTTCATCCACAAGCACACGCAGTTCGCAGGACCCGGTCGTCAGACGACGAACTCGGTGGGCCCGCCCATCCTGCCGATCTACGCGGCCAAGGCCGGCGGCTTCATGTTCATCATCTGGGGTGTGATCGCGCTCATCGCGGCGTTGTTCACCATCAACCCGATCTGGAACTACGGCCCGTACGACCCCTCGCCCGTCTCGGCCGGAACGCAGCCCGACTGGTACATCGGCTTCGCCGACGGCGCGCTCCGCCTCATCCCGCCGGGCTGGGAGTTCGTGTGGCTCGACCGCACCTGGTCGTTCAACATCCTCGTCCCGCTGATCGCGATCGGCATCTTCATCGTGCTGGTGGTGGCCTACCCCTTCATCGAGGCGTGGATCACCGGCGACAAGCGCGAGCACCACATCGCCGACCGTCCGCGCAACGCGCCCACCCGCACCGCGATCGGCGCCGCCGGCGTGACGTTCTACGCGAGCCTCTGGGCCGCGGCGAGCTCCGACATCCTGGCGACGCACTTCTCGCTGACGATGGAGGGCGTCATCCACGCGCTGCAGTTCACGACGGTCGTGGGCCCGTTCATCGCCTACTTCGTCACGAAGCGCGTCTGCATCGCGTTGCAGAAGAAGGATCGCGAGATCGTGCTGCACGGCTACGAGTCGGGCCGCATCGTGAAGCTGCCCGGTGGCGAGTTCATCGAGGTCCACCAGCCGCTCGACGAGTACGACCGCTGGCGCCTCGTGAGCTACGACTCGTACGAGCCGCTCATGATCCGCCCGAACTCCCGTGGCAAGATCACCGTCGGCCAGCGAGTCCGAGCCGGACTGTCGCGCTGGTTCTTCGAGGACCGCATCGTGCCGGTCACGAAGGGCGAGCTCGAGGCGGCGCACCACTCGTCGCACCACTGAGCCGACCGCACGTCAATTCGGGCACCGGTCCCATGTCGATCGACACGACATGGCTCCGGTGCCCGAACTGTCTCCTCGACCTCGATCCCGTCGATGAGCGCACGCTCGGCTGCGAGACCGGGCACCGCTTCGACCTCTCGAAGCATGGGATCGTCACGCTGCTCCCGCCGAAGGCGCCGCGGACGGTCGGCGACGACCGTGCGATGCTCGACGCGCGCGCAGCGCTGCTCGACAGCGAGGCCTACGCGCCGATCGCGACCGCCATCGCGGACGCGGTGGGCTCGGCAGGCACCGACCGCGGAACGGATGCTCTTCGCATCGCCGATCTCGGCTGCGGCACCGGGTACTACTCGGCGTTCCTGGCCGACGCGCTCCCGACAGCGGACTTCCTCCTCGCCGACCGCTCCCCCGATGCGGTGCGGATGAGCCGCCGCGCCATCGGGCGATCCACGGGCGTCGTCCTCGACACCTGGCGACCCCTCCCGGTGCGCGATGACGTCGCCGACGTCGTGCTCGACGTCTTCGCGCCACGCAACCCTCTCGAGTTCGCCCGCATCCTGCGACCCGACGGCGTCATCGTCGTCGTCGTGCCGACCGCCGAACACCTGCGCGAGCTTCGCGCCGAGGGCGCGATGCTCGACGTGCCGGCCGAGAAGGCCGAACTCGTCGCCGATCGCTTCCGCGAAGCGGGACTCAGGCGTCGAGCACGCACCACGGTGACGTACCCGCTCGAGGCCACGGCCGCGACGCAGGCGCTGATCGCCGACATGGGGCCGGCCGCCCATCACGCCGATCGTCGGCCGCACCAGCCCGAGCACGCACGCACGGTCACGGTCTCCGTCGACGTGCTCGTGTTCGAGCACGCTTCGGGCGACTGAACCGTCCACACCATCGACCGACGCCGTCGCGCGGCGTCGGCGTCATACTGGGTTCATGTCGGGATGCTGCGGGCCGGCGCCGGACGGCCGGTACTCCGAGATCTTCGACGAGCGGTTCGCCAGCAGCATCGCCCGTCGGTATCGCCGACGCGGCCTCACCGCACCCGAGGGACGTATCATCGAAGCCCTGTCGGGACTCGGACTCCGCGGCACGAGCGTGCTCGAGGTCGGCGGCGGCATCGGCGAGCTCCAGCTCGAGCTGCTCGCACGCGGCGCCGCGGAGACGGTGAACCTCGAGCTCTCCGACGCCTACGAGGAGCAGGCCGACGAGCTCATGCGGTCGAGCGGCGTCGACGGACGCGTCACCCGCATCGTGGGCGTCGACCTCGCCGCGGCATCCGACGCCGACGTCGCCCGAGCGGACTACGTGCTGCTGCACCGCGTGATCTGCTGTTACCCCGACTTCGCGGGCCTCCTGGGCGCGGCTGCGGATCATGCCAGGTCTGCGGTCGTCTTCAGCCATCCCGCTCGGAACCTCTTCACCCGGGCGGTCGTGGCCATGAGCAACGCCCGGATGGCGATCGCCGGACATGACTACCGCGGGTTCGTCCACTCCCCCGAGGCCATGCTGGGCGTGCTCAGCGCACACGGACTCGCGCTGCGCACCTACGAACGCTCGAAGCGGTGGCACATCGCTGTCGCGGTGCGTGAGCCGGCCCCTGCCGGCACCTCGGCCGTCGGGTGATTCGCTGAGCCGCTCCGTCGCTCGACCCCACCATGCTGCGCAGCGCATCACGTGCCGAATGTCGAAGGGCCCGGCACCATCGGTACCGGGCCCTTCGAACGGGATCGCTCAGCGAGCGAAGTTGCCGCGGTAGTACTCGTACACCCAGCCGACGAGCGCGATGATCACGAGCGGGACCGCGAGGAACGTAATCCAGAACCCGATGGCGAGGCCGAGGAACCCGAGCGCCGCGCCCGTCGCGAGGATGATGGGCCACCAGCTCCACGGGCTGAAGAAGCCGAGCTCCGCGTCGCCGTCGTCGATGTTGGCGTCGAGGCGGTCTTCGGGCAGCTCAGCTCCCTGCGCACGGTGCACACGCCCGAGGTAGAAGGCGATGAACGCGGACAGGACGGTCGTGAGCGACAGCGCCACGGTGCCGGCCCACTCCATGCCCGGGTCCACCTCGTCGATCGCGCTCCAGACCCCGTAGACGACCGCCGCGAGTCCGAAGAAGACCGCGAGGATCCAGAACATGATGACATTGGCGCGCATCTACTTGACTTCCTTCGTCGCTGCGTCGAACACCGGAGCCTGCGGGGCGTCCTTCGCCGGACCGATGCCCACCGGGATGCCGGCCTCGGGGTGGTTGAGGTCGAACGCCGGCGCCTCCGAGCGGATGCGCGGGATCGACGTGAAGTTGTGCCGCGGCGGCGGGCAGCTGGTCGCCCACTCGAGCGAGCGGCCGTAGCCCCACGGGTCGTTCACGGTCACCTTCGGCGCGCGGCGCGCGGTGATGTAGACGTTCAGGAAGAACGGGATGAGCGAGACCGCGAGGATGCCCGCGCCGATCGTCGACAGCTGGTTCATCCAGGTGATGTTGTCTTCAGGCAGGTACGAGTAGTACCGGCGCGGCATCGCGACGACGCCCAGCCAGTGCTGGATGAGGAACGTCGTGTGGAAGCCGATGAACAGCAGCCAGAAGTGCCACTTGCCGAGCCGCTCGTTCAGCATCTTGCCGGTCCACTTGGGCCACCAGAAGTAGAAGCCCGCGAACATCGCGAACACGACCGTGCCGAAGACGACGTAGTGGAAGTGCGCCACGACGAAGTAGGTGTCGGAGACGTGGAAGTCGAGCGGCGGCGACGCCAGGATCACGCCGGTGAGGCCACCGAACACGAAGGTGATGAGGAAGCCGAGCGCCCACACCAACGGCGTCTCGAACGTGATGGATCCGCGCCACATCGTGCCGATCCAGTTGAAGATCTTCACGCCCGTCGGCACCGCGATGAGCATCGTCATCAGGGCGAAGAACGGCAGCAGCACCGAGCCGGTGACGTACATGTGGTGCGCCCACACGGTGACCGACAGTGCCGCGATGGCGATCGTCGCGTAGATCAGCGTCTTGTATCCGAAGATCGGTTTGCGGCTGAACACCGGGAATATCTCGGAGACGATGCCGAAGAACGGCAGCGCGATGATGTACACCTCGGGATGGCCGAAGAACCAGAACAGGTGCTGCCACAGGATGACGCCGCCGTTGGCCGGGTCGTAGATGTGGGCACCGAAGATGCGGTCGGCGCCGGCGGCGAGGATCGCGGCCGCGAGCACCGGGAACGCCATCAGGACGAGGATCGACGTGACGAGCGTGTTCCAGGTGAAGATCGGCATGCGGAACATGGTCATGCCCGGCGCGCGCATCGTGATGATCGTCGTGATGAAGTTCACCGCGCCGAGGATCGTGCCGAAGCCCGAGAGGCCGAGGCCGAGCATCCAGAGGTTGCCGCCGACGCCCGGGGAGAACGTGGTCGATGCCAATGGCTGGTAGGCGAACCATCCGAACGACGCCGCACCCTGCGGGGTGAAGAAGCCGGCGACGGCCATCAGCGAGCCGAAGTTGAAGAACCAGTACGCGAGCGCGTTGAGTCGCGGGAACGCGACGTCGGGCGCGCCGATCTGCAGCGGCATGAGCACGTTCGCGAAGCCCGCGAAGAGCGGCGTCGCGAACATCAGCAGCATGATCGTGCCGTGCATAGTGAACAGCTGGTTGTACTGCTCACGGGTCTGAATGATCTCGAGACCGGGCTCGAACAGCTGCGCGCGGATGATGAGGGCCATCACGCCGCCGATGCAGAAGTAGATGAAGGAGGTGATCAGGTAGAGGTACCCGATGACCTTGTGGTCGGTGGACGTGATCCACCGGACGAGGACGTTGCCCTTGCGCTCGACCTTGGGGGCGCCGAACGGCAGGCTGCTCGACTGCGGCCGAGCCGGTGCGGTCGTGGTGCTCATTCGGCTTCGTGCTCCTCTTTCAGTTCGGGCGCGCCCTTGCCGGGCTGGTTCTGGTTGCGGTCGTACTCGTTGGAGAGCTGGCCCTCCTGGCCGAGGTCGCGCAGCGACTCGATGTAGTCCTCGTACTCCGCCTCGGAGACGACCTGGACGTTGAAGAGCATGAGCGAGTGGTACTCGCCGCAGAGCTCTGCGCACTTGCCCTCGTACGTGCCTTCGCGTTCGGGGACGAACGACATGTAGTTGGTCTTGCCCGGGAACATGTCCTTCTTGTAGAGGAAGTCCACGACCCAGAACGAGTGGATCACGTCGCGCGCCTCGAGTTCGATCTCGACGTTCTTCCCGACCGGGAGGTAGAGGGTCGGGAGCTCGGACTGGACGAGCGAGCCGGCGGGGCCCTCGTCGGAGAGCTGCCCCTGGATGCCGGGCGAGTAGACGTCTTCGTTGACGTAGTTGAAGTCCCAGGCCCACTGCTTGGCGATGACCTCGACCTTGACGTCGATCTCGTCCTCGGCGAAGCGCTGCTCGATGACCGCCTGGTCGCGGGCCGTGAAGGCGAAGAAGCCGAGCACGAGGATCAGCGGCACGATCGTGTAGAAGACCTCGATCGGCATGTTGTAGCGCAGCTGCACCGGGAGGCCGGTCTGGCCCTTGCGCCGGCGGTACGCGATGACGGCCCAGATGGTGAGGCCCCAGGTGATCACGCCGACGACGAGCAGCACGATCCACGACGTCACCCAGAGGCCCGAGACGAGGTCGGTGTGGTTGGTAACGGGAGGCTCGCCCTCCTCGAAGCCCGGAAGGAATCCGTTCAGCTGTGCCTGCGTGCATCCGGCGAGGACGAGGCTGAGCGACGCTGCGATCGGGATTGCAGCCCATCGGAGACGGCGATTGTGGCGCACCGGTGACCTTTCGGGAGACTCGAAGGCGCTTCACAGCGAAGCGCGGTGATCGATCCCTAGCCTACTCCGACTCGACCCCCCGGGTGTGCACCCGGAGGCGGTGTCGGACGGCGATGCACGGATTCCCGAAACCACCTGCGGAAACGCCGAAGGGAGGCCGCCCGGGCGGCCTCCCTTCGGGAGCGGAGTCGACGAACCCTCAGTGGAAGGAGTCGCCGCACGCGCAGCTGCCCTGCGCGTTGGGGTTGTCGATGGTGAAGCCCTGCTTCTGGATGGTGTCCTCGAAGTCGATCGAGGCGCCGTCGAGGTAGGGCACGCTCATCTTGTCGACCACGACCTCGACGCCCGAGAAGTCCACGACGGCGTCGCCGTCGAGCAGCCGCTCGTCGAAGTAGAGCTGGTAGATGAGCCCGGAGCATCCGCCGGGCTGCACCGCGACGCGCAGTCGCAGGTCGTCGCGACCCTCCTGCTCGAGGAGGCTGCGGACCTTGTCGGCGGCGGGGTCGCTCAGCTTCACGCCGTGCGTCGTGTCGGTGATCGTGTCGCTCATGTCACTCCTCGTGCATCAGGTACATCAAAGCCTGCATCCATGGTAACCGCGGATCCTGAATACCCGCCCCGCTCGGACTCGGGAAGTCGCACGAGCCGTCAGGACGCGTCGCCGCGGGCCTCGAGCCGGGCGAGGAACAGTGCCTCGCCGAGCAGCGCGCGCTTGAACACGCCGAGGTGCAGCGACTCGTTCGGGCTGTGCGCCTTGGACTCGGGGTCCTCGACGCCGGTCACGAGGATCTGCGCGCCGGGGAACTCCTCGACGAGCTCGGCGATGAACGGGATCGAGCCGCCGACCCCGATCTCGACAGGCTCGCGCCCCCACGCCTCCGCCATGGCGGCGCGCGTCTCGGCGACCGCCCAGCCGCTCGTGTCCACGAGGAACGGCTGCCCGGTGTCCACGTCCTCGAAGGTCAGCTTCGCGCCGAACGGCGCGTTCGCCTCGAGGTGGGCGCGGATCGCCGCGAACGCCTCGTCGGCGTCCTGGCCGGGGGCGATGCGGGCGCTCACGCGCACCCGGATGCCGGGTAGGAGCGTGTTCGACGCATTCGCCACGTCGGGCGCGTCGATGCCCGTGATCGTGATCGCGGGCTGCGACCAGATGCGCGACAGGATGGTGCCCGTGCCGATCGGCGCGACGCCGTCGAGCAGGCCCGCCTCCGTGCGGAGCTGCGCCTCGTCGTACGCCGGGGTCTCGAGCCCCGCGTCGCGCAGGCCTTCGACGGCGACCGAGCCGTCGGCGTTCCAGAGGGTGTCGAGCAGGCGGATGCCGGCGAGCATCGCGTCGGGCACGGCGCCGCCGTACATGCCCGAGTGCGAGGCGTGAGCGAGCGTGTCGATGCGCAGGTTGAACGCGACCGCGCCGCGGAGCGCGACGGTGATGGCGGGAGTCTCGAGGTCCCAGTTGCCGGAGTCCGCGACGATGATCGCGTCGGCGGCGAGGAGGTCGCGGTTCTCGCGGAGGAAGTTCGCGAACGAGCGCGACGCCCATTCCTCCTCCCCCTCGATGAAGACGGCGATGCCGAGGTCGAAGTCGCCCGCCGCCTCGGCGAACGCGCGGATGGCGCCGACGTGCGCCATGACGCCCGCCTTGTCGTCGGCGGCGCCGCGGCCGTGCAGGCGGTCGCCGCGCTGCGTCGGCTCGAACGGCGGCGTGTCCCAGTCGTCGTCCTTGCCGGGGGGCTGCACGTCGTGGTGCGCGTAGAGGAGGACCGTCGGGCGTCCGTTGCGCGCGGGCCGGCTCGCTACCACGGCGGGCTGGCCGAGCTCCGAGCCGTCCTCGACGGCGGCGCGGTGGATCTCGACGAGCTCGAACACGCCGGTTCCGCGGAGCAGCTCGGCGACGGCGTCGGCGCTCTCGGCGACGTGGGCCGGGTCGAACGCGGGCCACGACACGGACGGGATCCGAACGAGGCGGGCGAGGTCGGCGACGGTCGCGGGGAAGCCGGCGTCCACGGCGCTGCGGATCGCCGCGGCGGTCTCGGTGGGCGCGATCGTGGATCCGGTGGGAGGGGGCTGGGTCATGCCGGTAATCTTAAGGGAACCGATCCGAGGACTCCCGTGGCCAACAACTCCACCAACACCCCCGCGCCCGAAGCCGGCGCCGACAACGCGGCATCCGAGTCGACCCCCAAGGTCGGCAAGGGGACGCCCACTCCCAGCCGTGCCGCCCAGGAGGCCGCACGCAAGCGCCCGCTCGTTCCGAACGACCGCAAGGAAGCGGCGAGGCAGGCGCGCGCGAAGCAGACCGAGGCCCGTGAGCGTGCCCGCGTCGGCATGGCGATGGGCGAGGACAAGTACCTGCCCGCGCGCGACCGCGGCCCGCAGAAGAAGTTCGTGCGCGACTACGTCGACGCGCGCTTCAGCATCGGCGAGATCCTGATCCCGGTGATGTTCCTCGTCATCGTGCTCACGCTGATCCCGAGCTACGAGGTGCAGACCATCGGCATCTTCGCGCTCTGGGGCTTCTTCCTCGTCTCCGTGGTCGACGTGATCATCCTGGGCACCATCCTGACCCGCAAGCTCACGGCGAAGTTCGGCGAGAACAAGGTCGAGAAGGTCCGCTGGTACGCGGCGATGCGCGCGCTGCAGCTGCGTCCGCTCCGGCTGCCGAAGCCGCAGGTCAAGCGCGGCCAGTACCCGTCCTGATCCGAGCCCGGCCCGCGGTCGGGTCGAACGGCGACGGATGCCGCATCGCGATGTCCGCGCGTCCGAACATGCCGCGCGAGGTCACGCCCGCGCGTACGCCCCTGCCCGGATGAGCGGCACCCGGGTCTCCTCGCCGGTGAGCGAGCCGTGCTGCCCGACCATGAGCTCGGCCTGACGGTTCGGCTCGCGCCGGTCGTAGTAGGCGATGCCCGACCGGGCGGCGATGAGCACGTCGCCGATCCGGCCCAGCACTTCCTCGTCGACCGTCGGCCCGTAGAGCCCGGATTCGATCGCCTCGTCGCGCCCGAGCACCCATGCCCGGTGGCCCTCCGCGGCCCGCCAGCCCTCGACGAGCCGCGCGCGGGCGGCCTCGTCGAGCTCGGGTTCGGCGTAGAGGGAGAGGAACCGCGGCTCGCCGCCGACGTGACGGATGCCGTCGAGGAGGTCGGGGCGGGCGTCGACGAACACGTGCTTCTGGGCGGGCACGTCGACCACGCCGTGGTCGGCCGTGACGAGCAGGCCCGTGCCACGTGGCATCCGTCGCTCGAATGCGCCGACCTCGGCGTCGAGCTGCTCGAGGAGCCCGAGCCAGCGGTCGGACTCCCAGCCGTGCGCGTGCGCGGCCTGGTCGAGCTCGGGCACGTAGAGGTACACGAGGGCACCCGAGTGCTGCTCGAGCACGGACTGCGCCATGGCGAAGCGGTCGGGGACCGAGGCGGCTGCGCGGAACTCCGCCCCGCGCAGCACCGCCCGGGTGTAGCCCGAGTCGGCGTAACGCGCGGCGCCGATCGCGAAGGTCGGGACGCCGTCGGCGCTCGCCGACTCGAACAGCGTCTCCGAGCGCTGCCACGTCTCGGGCACCATGCCGGCGTCCCAGCCGTTGAGCTGGTTCACGAGGCGGTCGCGCGCCGCGTCGAGGACCCGGTAGCCGACGAGGCCGTGCTCCCCCGGCATCCGTCCCGTCGTGAAGCTCGCGAGGGCGGCGGCCGTCGTCGACGGCAGCACCGTGCGGATCACGTCGCGCCGCGTCATCCGCGAGCTGAGGAACCGGGCGTGTCCCGCGCGCGCCTGCAGGTTGCTGGCGCCGAGGCCGTCGACGAGCACGACCACCACACCGGATGCCGCGGGCAGCTCGAACCCGTTCTGCACGCCCCGCAGGCTCGCCAGCGAACTCGCGAGGACCCCGGCAAGCCGCGGAACGGTGACGGCGGGCACCGGTAGCATGGCAGGCATCGCGCCCAGTCTGGCACAGGCCGGGCGCGCGCCCGTTCCCCCGCGTGCACCGCACGCCAGCAGCAGAGACCACGGATGACCCGAGCCAAGAACCCGCCCGCCGACGAGCCGATCGTCGAACGCATCCAGGACGTCGACGTCGCCACCGAGATGCAGGGCTCGTTCCTCGAGTACGCCTACTCGGTCATCTACTCGCGGGCCCTGCCCGACGCGCGCGACGGACTGAAGCCCGTGCAGCGACGCATCCTCTACCAGATGGTCGAGATGGGCCTGCGGCCCGACCGCGGCCACGTGAAGTCGGCGCGCGTCGTCGGCGAGGTCATGGGCAAGCTGCATCCGCACGGCGACACGGCCATCTACGACGCCCTCGTGCGCATGGCGCAGCCGTTCACGCTGCGCGTGCCGCTCGTCGACGGGCACGGCAACTTCGGCTCGCTCGACGACGGTCCGGCCGCACCGCGCTACACCGAGGCCCGCCTGGCCTCCCCCGCGCTCGCGATGACCGAGGGGCTCGACGAGGACGTCGTCGACTTCGTCCCGAACTACGACAACCAGCTCACCCAGCCCGAGGTCCTGCCGGCGGCCTACCCGAACCTGCTCGTCAACGGCGCGAGCGGCATCGCCGTGGGCATGGCCACGAACATGGCGCCGCACAACCTCATCGAGGTGGTCGCGGCCGCGCGGCACCTCATCGCCCACCCGAACGCGACGCTCGACGAGCTCATGGAGTACGTGCCCGGCCCCGACCTGCCGACCGGCGGCACGATCGTCGGCCTCGCCGGCATCAAGGACGCGTACGCGACCGGCCGCGGCAGCTTCAAGACCCGCGCGAAGGTGAGCGTCGAGAGCATCACCGCACGCAAGACCGGGCTCGTGGTGACCGAGCTCCCCTACCTCGTGGGCCCCGAGAAGGTCATCGAGAAGATCAAGGACGGCGTCAACGCCAAGAAGATCAGCGGCATCTCCGACGTCACCGACCTCACCGACCGCACCAACGGCCTGCGCCTCGTCATCGGCATCAAGACGGGGTTCAGCCCCGAGGCGGTGCTTGAGCAGCTCTACCGGCTGACGCCCCTCGAGGACTCGTTCAACATCAACAACGTCGCCCTCGTCGACGGCGGCCCGCAGACGCTCGGGCTGCGCGAGCTCCTGCAGGTGTACGTCGCGCACCGCATCTCGGTGGTGACGCGACGGTCGCAGTTCCGCCTGGCGCGCCGCAAGGAGCGGCTGCACCTCGTCGAAGGCCTGCTCATCGCGATCCTCGACATCGACGAGGTCATCCAGGTCATCCGCACGAGCGACGAGGCCGAGCAGGCGCGCACCCGCCTCATGGACGTGTTCGACCTCAGCCAGCTGCAGGCCGAGTACATCCTCGAGCTCCGCCTGCGCCGGCTCACGAAGTTCTCGCGCCTCGAGCTCGAGGCCGAGCGCGACAAGCTCCGCGCCGAGATCGAGGAGCTCGAGGCCCTGCTGGCGAGCCGCCACCGCATCGAGGCGCTCGTGTCCGACGAGCTCGCCGAGATCGCCGAGCGCTACGGCACGCCGCGGCGCACGCTGCTCACCGATGCCCGACCGAGCATCGCGGGCACGCGTGCGAAGCACGCCGCGGCCGACCTCGAGGTGGCGGATGTCGCGTGCCGCGTGTTCCTCAGCGCGACGGGTCGCATCGCCCGCGTCGACCTCCCCGACGGTCCTGACGGCCGGCCAGCGATCACGCAGCCGGCTCGCCGGAGCAAGCACGACGCCATCCGCTCGACGCTCGACACGACGAGCCGCGCCGAGATCGGCGCCGTCACGAGCCTGGGCCGCCTCATCCGGTTCACGCCCGTCGACCTGCCGATGCTGCCGCCGACCTCGGTGCAGCTCGGCGCCGGCGTCCGCGTCGGCGACTACCTCGCGCTGCCGAACCGAGACGAGAAGGTGCTCGCGATCGTGGCGCTCGACGGCGACCGCTCGATCGCTCTCGGCACGAAGCAGGGCGTGGTGAAGCGCGTCGCCGCGAACGCCTATCCCAACAAGCCCGAGTTCGAGGTCATCGGCCTGAAGGCCGGCGACGAGGTCGTCGGCGCGGTGCAGGGCGACGAGACCGACGAGCTGGTGTTCGTCGCCTCCGACGCGCAGCTGCTGCGGTTCCCCGCGGCATCCGTGCGCCCGCAGGGCTGCCCGGCGGGCGGCATGGCCGGAATCAACCTGGCCTCGGGTGCGCACGTCGTGCACTTCACGAGCGTGCCGGCCGATTCCGCGGCCGACGCGGTGGTCGTCACGGTCGCCGCGAGCAACGAGACGCTGCTCGGCACCGACCCCGGCAGCGCGAAGGTGAGCTCGTTCACGGAGTTCCCGGCGAAGGGCCGTGCGACCGGTGGCGTACGGGCGCAGCGATTCCTGAAGGGCGAGGATGCCCTGCACCTCGCCTGGGTCGGCCCGTCTCCCGCGCTCGCGGTGGGCGCTGACGGATCCGCGCGCCAGCTGCCCGACGGCGGCGCGAAGCGCGACGGTTCGGGCCAGGCGCTCGAGGCCGTGGTCGCCGCCGTGGGGCGGCGCATCGGCTGAGCGCCGCTCGACGGCTACTCCGCACGCTTGACGTCGGCAGCCACGACCGGCATATTCGGCCGTGGCCGGCGCGAGCGGAACCGCCCGCGGCATCCGGCCCGTGACGGCTGGGGGCTGCGATGACGCGTGCGGTGCTGGAGCAGGCGATCGGCGGAGGCGTGCTCGCGCCCGGCGACGACGGCTACGACGAGGCGCGGACGGTGTGGAACGCCATGGTCGACCGGTATCCGAGGTTCGTCGTGCGGTGCTCCGACGCCGCTGATGTCGTCTCGGCCCTGCGGTACGCGCGCGAGCACGACCTCGAGGTCGGGATCCGCTGCGGCGGGCACGGCATCGTCGGACACGCGGTGCCCGACGGCGGCCTCATGATCGATCTCCGCCCGATGGGCGCGGTCGTGGTCGATCCTGCGACGCGTCGGGCTCGCGTGCAGGGCGGCGCGCTCCTCGCGGCGCTCGACGTGGGGGCGCAGGAGCACGGCCTCGCGACGACCGCGGGAAACGTCTCGCACACCGGAGTCGGCGGGCTGACGCTCGGCGGCGGGATGGGCTGGCTGGCGCGACGGCACGGCCTGACCTGCGACAACGTCGTCTCGTTCGAGGTCGTCACCGGCGACGGCTCGATCGTGCGCGCGAGCGCCGAGGAGCACCCCGAGGTGTTCTGGGCGCTGCGCGGCGGCGGCGGCAACTTCGGTGTCGTGACGGAGTTCGAGTTCGTCCTCCACCCCGAACCGGGGCGCACGATCGCGGCGGAGTTCCACTACCCCGCGGCGGTGGCGGCGCTGCCGATGCGACGATGGCGCGACCTGAGCACGATCGCGGCGCGGCAGGCGACCTTCACGGCAACGATCTCTGGGCAGGACGTGGCCCTCGGGCTCGTCTGGGTCGGCGACCCCGAGGCGGGAGGCGCCGCGATCGCGGAGCTCGACCGCGAGCTGTCGGCGGCGGCCGAGCCGACCGCCCGCGTCATCGAGCCGATGTCCTACCTGCAGCTGCAGACCCGCGAGGACGACGTCGAGGGCCACACCTGGCGGCGGTACTGGAAGGGCCACTACTTCCGCACCCTGGACGACGAGCTCATCGACCTCGTGCTCGAGCGCGACGAACCCTACCTTCCCGACGTGAGCCTGCAGGCCTACGGTGGCGCGATCGCCGACGTCGTCGACGACGACGCCGCCTTCTCACGGCGCGACACCGCGTTCGAGTTCGTCGCCGCCGCGCGGTGGGGCGATCCGTCGGAGGACGAGGCCCGGATGTCGGCGGCGCGACGCTATGCCGGCGCCATGGACCGCTTCGCGAGCGGCGCCTACGTCAACGTGCTCGGCGACGACGGCGCCGCGGGCCTCCGCCGCGCGTACTCCGACGAGAAGCTCACCCGGCTGACCGCGGTGAAGGACGCGTACGACCCCGGCAACGTCTTCCACCTGAACCAGAACATCCGCCCGTCGACTCGCTGAAGCGGGTCGACACGTCGGCTGCGTCGGCGTCAGGCGTCGATGCGGTCGCGCTCGAGCGCGTCGGAGCTGTCGATGATGAACTCTTTGCGCGGTGCCACGTCGTTGCCCATGAGCAGCTCGAACACCCGACCGGCGTTCTCGGCGTCGCCGAGGCCGACGCGGCGCAGCGTGCGGTGCCGCTTGTCCATCGTCGTCGTCGCGAGCTGGTCGGCGTCCATCTCGCCGAGGCCCTTGTAACGCTGGATCGGGTCCTGGTAGCGGCGGCCCTGCTTCTTCAGCTGGGCGAGCACGCCCTGGAGCTCCGCCTCGGAGTACGTGTAGATGGTGTCGTTGGGCTTCGAGCCCGGGTTCATCACGACCACGCGGTGCAGCGGCGGGACCGCGGCGAAGACGCGGCCCTCCTCGATCATCGGCCGCATGTACCGGAAGAACAGCGTGAGCAGCAGCGTGCGGATGTGCGCGCCGTCGACGTCGGCGTCGCTCATGATGATGACCTTGCCGTAGCGCGCGGACGCGAGGTCGAAGCTCCGGCCCGATCCCGCGCCGATCACCTGGATGATCGAGGCGCACTCGGCGTTGCCGAGCATGTCGGAGACGCTCGCCTTCTGCACGTTGAGGATCTTGCCGCGGATCGGCAGGAGCGCCTGGTGCTCGCTGTCGCGGGCGAGCTTGGCCGTGCCGAGCGCCGAGTCGCCCTCGACGATGAACAGCTCGCTGTGCGCGACGTCGCTCGAGCGGCAGTCCACCAGCTTCGCGGGGAGCGACGAGCTCTCGAGCGCGTTCTTGCGGCGCTGGGTCTCCTTGTGCGCGCGGGCGGAGATGCGCGACTTCATCTCGGCGACGACCTTGTCGAGCAGCAGGGCGGACTGCGCCTTGTCGTCGCGCTTCGTCGAGGCGAAGCGCGCCCCGAGCTCCTTCGTGAGCACGTTGGCCACGATGGCGCGCACGGCGGGGGTGCCGAGCACCTCCTTCGTCTGCCCCTCGAACTGCGGCTCGGGCAGTCGCACGGTGATCACGGCCGTGAGGCCGGCGAGCACGTCGTCCTTCTCGAGCTTGTCGTTGCCGGCCTTGAGGCGCCGGGCGTTCTGCTCGACCTGCTGGCGCAGGAATCGCAACAACCCCTGGTCGAATCCCGTCTGGTGGGTGCCGCCCTTGGGCGTGGCGATGATGTTGACGAACGACTTCACGATCGTCTCGTAGCCGGTGCCCCAGCGCAGGGCGATGTCGACGTGGCACTCGCGCTGGAGCTCGGTCGGCACCATCGCACCGCCGTCCGTGAGCACGGGGACGGTCTCGGCGAAGCCGCCCGACCCGGTGATGCGCCAGATGTCGGTGAGCGGGGCATCCGTCGCCAGGTGCTCGACGAACTCGGAGATGCCGCCCTCGAACTGGAACGAGGTCGTGTGCGGCTCGGCGCCGCGCTCGTCGGTCACGTCGATCGCGAGGCCCGGCACGAGGAACGCGGTCTGTCGCGCGCGCCCGAGCAGCTCGTCGGTCTGGAACTCGGCGCCCTTCGTGAAGATCTGCCGGTCGGCCCAGTAACGGATGCGCGTGCCCGTGACGCCCTTGGCCACCTTGCCGACGACGCGCAGCTCGCTGCGTTCCTCGAACGGGGTGAACGGGGCGTCGGGCGTCGGTGCGCCCGTGTCGGCGAACACGCCCGGCTCGCCGCGGTGGAACGACATCGCCCAGGTCTTGCCGTCGCGATCGACCTCGACGTCGAGGCGCTCGGACAGGGCGTTGACGACCGACGCGCCCACGCCGTGCAGGCCACCCGAGGCCGCGTAGGAGCCAGAGCCGAACTTGCCGCCCGCGTGGAGCTTCGTGAACACGACCTCGACGCCCGAGAGCCCGGTCTTCGGCTCGATGTCGACGGGGATGCCGCGCGCCCGGTCGCGCACCTCGACGCTGCCGTCGGGATGCAGCAGCACGCCGATCTCGCTGCCGTGCCCCGCGAGCGCCTCGTCGACCGAGTTGTCGATGATCTCCCAGAGGCAGTGCATGAGCCCGCGCGAGTCGGTCGACCCGATGTACATGCCGGGTCGCTTGCGAACCGCCTCGAGGCCCTCGAGGACGGAGAGGTGGCGTGCGGAATAGTCGGAGCTCACGTCGGATCACTCTACTGTCGCCCGAGGACACCGCCGCGCAGGCGCTACGCGCACAGCGAAATGCGGCGACCAACGGAAGGAACCGGCTCCTCCGCGTGTTTTCATTGATGAACGGAACATCGATCGTGAGCCAGGAGGAGGAGCCATGACGCAGTACACCGACAGCCCCGGTGCGGTCGACGAACTCGACACCCCCTACGAGCTCACCGCGCTCGACCGCTGCGACGCCTGCGGCGCGCAGGCCTACATCCGAGTCGTCGTCGCGAGCGGCGAGCTGCTCTTCTGCGCCCACCACGGACGCAAGCACCAGGAGAAGCTCTCGCAGATCGCGCACAGCTGGCACGACGAGTCGAGCCGACTCCTCGTCGACGACCGCGACTGACGCCCGAACGACGTGAACGCCCCGGCTTCGGCCGGGGCGTTCGTCGTTTCCGGGCGTCGCCGGTCGAGTGGGGGCGAGCTCAGGCGTCGGCGGCGGATGCCGCGACCCGCGCCGCGGCGAGCTGCGCCTCTCGCGCGGCGGTCGCGTAGCCGTCGACGACGGCGGCCTGTTCGCCCGGCGCGTACGCGACGCCGGCGCGCTCGGCCATGACCCGAAGCAGGTGGTCCGCGAAGGCGGGGTTCTTGGCGAGCACCGGACCGTGCAGGTGCGTGCCGATCACGGCGCCCATGACGACGCCCTCCTGGCCGGAGTCTCGTCCGTTTCCGGTGCCGGCGCGCACGCGCCCGAGCGGCGATCCCTCGGCGCCCACGTAGTCGCGGGCGTGGTTCTCGAACCCGACGAGCAGGCCGAACCGCGGCGACGCGACCACGAGGTCGTCCGTGACCCGCCCGGTGCGCGGGACCGCACGCCCCGGAAGGATGCCGAGACCCTCGAGGCTCGATCCGCCGGGGCGCTCGACGCCCCAGCTCAGGAGCTCCCACCCGGTGCCGATCGCGAGGATCGGGACGCCCTCGGTGCCCCAGGTGCGCAGCTCGTCGTGCAGGCCCAGCAACGCCGTGCGGCTCGCCGCGAGCGACGAATCGCTGCCCGACCCGAGCACCACGGCGTCGACGCGGTCGGGGAGGTCGTCGCGCGACTCGACCGCGACCACGCGCGCGTCGAGCCCGGCCCAGCCAGCGCGACGAGCGAGCACGTGCGCGTTCTCGGCGTCGCCGTTCGTGTTCTGCAGTCGGGGCAGGAGCGCCGCGATCGTGAGGCTCGTCATTCCGCTCCCGAGAGTCCGAGGTGGGCGCGCGTGCGGCGCATCGCGTCGGCGGAGAACACGATGGTCTTCACGCCGGTCGCCGGCGCCGGCGCCGCGAGGAAGTCGTCGAGCGCGCGGCCGAGGTCGGGCTCGACCCGGTCGATCTCCACGCCGTCGTACGCGAGCATGAGGGCGGCCTCATGGGCCTTCGAGCCGCTCACGATCGCGACACGGCCGAGCGACGAGGCATCCGTGGGCCAGAAATAGGACGGGTCGCGCACGTCGGAGCCGATCGCGAAGAGGATCTGCTCGGTGCCCGGCTCGATGCTGTCGACGTTGAGCTGGTAGCTGGCGGGGTTCTGCACGAGGACGAACTCGACGTCCTGGTCGCGCACGCGCACGCGCTCGCCGCGACCGAAGACGGCCGGGATGGCGCTCAGCGCGTCGGCGGCGGTCGTCGGCGAGAACCGCTCCCCCAGCACCGCCTTCGCGGTTGCGTAGGCGGCGGCCGCGTCGACAGCGTAGTGCGTGCCGCGGGCCGGCAGCCTGACGTCGACGGATGCCGCGCCGTCGCGCAGCACGGCCGACGCGCCGCTCACCGACTCGACCACGACGCCGGCCCCGGGCGCGAGCCGCTCGGGCGCCGTCTCCGTGTAGCCGAGGCCGCGCGGCGAACGCGTGAGCACCTCGGCGGAGACGCCGTAGCGATGCACCGCCACGGCGGGTCCGGTCGCCCAGGCGAGGCGCTCGAGGTAGGCATCGTCCGCGTTCAGGACGACGGCCTCGTGCGCGCGAGCGGCGATGCGCTCGAGCATGCCGGCGACCATGTCGGAGTCGTGGAAGCGGTCGATCTGGTCGACCATGACGTTGGTCAGCGCGACGATGCGCGCGTCGACGCCCTGCATGACGAGCGCGCCGTGCCCCTCGTCCATCTCCAGGACGGCCACGTCGCCGGGTACACGGCCCTGCCAGTCGGCGCGCTCGAGGAGCGCGGACGTGAGGCCCTGGCTGATGTTCGCGGTGGAGGGGTTCGTGAACACGTCGACGCCGTGCGCACGCAGGATCGCGACCAGCATCTTCGTGGTCGTCGACTTGCCGCTCGAACCCGAGACCACCACGAGGCCCTGCGGGAAGCCCGAGAGCGTGCGCTTCAGGTACCCGGGCGCGATGCGGTTGACGACGAGGCCGGGAACAGCCGATCCGCCGCCGGGCTTGCGCAGCCGGGCGGCGAATCGGGTGAGCCTGCCGACGAGGATCGCCGGCGCGTAGCGCACCGCCGGCCTACTCGAGGTAGTCGCGCAGCGACTGCGAGCGGGACGGGTGGCGCAGCTTCGCCATCGTCTTCGACTCGATCTGGCGGATGCGCTCGCGCGTGACGCCGAACGTGTCGCCGATCTGGTCGAGGGTCTTCGGCATGCCGTCGCCGAGGCCGAAGCGCATGCGGATCACGCCCGCCTCGCGCTCGCTCAGGGAGTCGAGCAGCGACTCGAGCTGCTTCTGCAGCATCGTGAAGCCCACCGCGTCGGCCGGCACGACCGCCTCGGTGTCCTCGATGAGGTCGCCGAACTCGCTGTCGCCGTCCTCGCCGAGCGGGGTGTGCAGCGAGATCGGCTCGCGGCCGTACTTCTGCACCTCGATGACCTTCTCGGGGGTCATGTCGAGTTCCTTCGACAGCTCCTCGGGCGTGGGCTCGCGGCCCAGGTCCTGCAGCATCTGGCGCTGCACGCGGGCGAGCTTGTTGATGACCTCGACCATGTGCACCGGGATGCGGATGGTGCGGGCCTGGTCGGCCATCGCGCGGGTGATCGCCTGGCGGATCCACCACGTCGCGTAGGTCGAGAACTTGAAGCCCTTGGTGTAGTCGAACTTCTCGACCGCACGGATGAGGCCGAGGTTGCCCTCCTGGATGAGGTCGAGGAACTGCATGCCGCGGCCGGTGTAGCGCTTCGCGAGCGAGACCACGAGGCGCAGGTTCGCGCCGAGCAGGTGGCTCTTCGCGCGCTGGCCGTCCTTCGCGACCCACTGCAGCTCACGACCGAGCTGCGAGCGCTTCTCGGCGTCGCTCATGTGCGACAGCTTCTCCTCGGCGAACAGGCCGGCCTCGATGCGCATCGCGAGCTCGACCTCCTCGGCCGCGTTCAGGAGCGCCACCTTGCCGATCTGCTTCAGGTAGTCCTTGACCGGGTCGGCCGTCGCGCCGGTGATCGCGCTCGAGTAGACGGGCACCTCGTCCTCGTCGTCGACCGCGCGCAGCACGAGCGCACCGGTGGGGTGCGGCTCGACCGCGACCTCGGGCTTCGCGTCCTCCTCGTCGGCCTCTGCCGCGCCCTCGGCGTCGGCTGCGCCCTCGGATGCCGCGTCGGCGGTTTCGGCGGCCTCGTCGCCCTCGGCGGCGACCTCGGCCTCGACGTCGACCTCCTCGAGGTCCTCGGGGTCGAGCTCGTCCTCGTCGTCACCCACGGCGCCGGCCTTGGCCTTGCCCTTGGGCTTCGCGGCGGACTTCGCCGTGCTGGTGCGCGGCTTCTTGGTCGCCGGCGTCGTCGCGCTCTTGGACGCGGCCGCCTTCGTGCCGCCGGTCTTCGCAGCGGATGCCTTCGTCTTCGCCGCTGACGTCGCGGCGGTGGCCTTCGTGGCCGTCTTGGCGGCGGTCGACTTCGCGGCCGTCGTGCGCGCTGCGGCGGGCTTCTCCGCCTCGCCCTTCGCCGACGTCGCAGCCTTCGTCGTTGCCATTCGTTTGAACCTCTCCTACCGTCGCGCGGCGCTTGCCCTCTCGGACGTTCGGCTCGTGCTGTCGGTCCGGTCGATTTCGGACACTATGAGGACCCATGTCAAGTCCGCGTGAACCGGTGCGACGATCTCGCACCCGCAGACCAGAACGGGTCCTGCCTCTATTATACAGCCTGACAGCCCGTCGGACTCGCGGACGCCCGCGCTCTTCTCCCCGCTGGTTGCAACGCCCGGCCTGCCCTGTGCATTCCCCTCGGGCCCGGGATTCCGCGGAACTCCGGCCATCGCGCGGGCGCCCGCGCGGCGACGCGGCTGGATCGGAGGCTCAGCCGCCGAGCGGCGTGTCGTCGTCGCGCGTGCGGCGATAGGCGAGGAACTTCTCGAGCTCGGCCGCGATCTCGTCGGCCGAGGGCAGCTCGCCGTCCTCGTCGGTGAGGGGCGAGCGCAGCGTCGTGCCCTCCATGTACGAGTCGTGACGCTCCTCGAGCGTGCCGACGAGCTTCGCGAGCTCGGCGTTCTCGGCGACCTGCTCGTCGATGCGGGCGACGAACTCCCGGCCCTGCTCGCGCAGCGCGTCGGTCGGGAAGATGCGGCCGGTCGATGCGCTGATGGCCTCGAGCGCGGCGATCGCCGCCGTCGGGTACTCCGCGTCGGAGAGGTAGTGCGGCACGAGGAGCACGAAGCCCGTCGTGGGGTGCTCCTCCTGCTGCAGGCGGTACTCGACGAGGTGGAGCGCGTTCGAGGGCACCTCGGTCGTCGGCCGCCAGATCGACATCGCCTCGATGAGGTCGGTGCGGTTGCCGCTCACGGTCATGCCGATCGGGCGGGTGTGCGGCACGGGCATGGGAATGGAGTTGATCCAGGTCGTCGACGAGACCTGGAACTCGTCGATGAGTCCGAGCACGGCGGCCCCGAACCGCTCCCACTGGAAGTCGGGCTCGTAGCCCGTGAGCATGAGGAACTGCTGGCCGATCTCGTCGCGTGCGAGGTCGAGGCTCAGCCGCGGCGGACGGTAGTCGGCGAGGTGGTCGCCCTCGAACAGGATGATCGGACGCCGTGCCCGGTAGTCGAGCAGCTCGTCGGCGTCGAAGGTGGCGACGACCGTGGTGTCGAGGGTCGTGAGGAGGTACTCCGTCGTCTGCGCGACGGCCGAGCCCGCGTCGGCGAAGCCGGTCAGCCCCGCGATGAGCGGGAGTCCGGGCGGCACCTGGACGTCGGGATTGCGCTCGTAGAGGGAGCGTGGATCGCGCATGCCTCCAGCCTAACGACGGCCCGGAGGGCGCCCGGCGGTCGCCGCGCGCGTCGGATGATGCCGAGAGCGAACACGTACGATCGGCTGCATGACCGTCCCCCTGCTCTCCGTCTCCCCCGCCCCCGCCGCCGAGTCCGGCGCCGACGCCGTGCTGCTCGCCGCGAGGAGCGGCGCCGACGGCGCCGAGCTGCTCGCGGTCGACGGCTTCGAATGGGTGCCCGCGGCCTTGGTGGCGCTCGGCGCGAAGGGCACGGCCGAGGAGGTCGTGAAGGTCCCCGGCCCCGAGGGCGGGCCGCGCCTGGTCGTCGTGGTCGGCACGGGCGAGGCAGCGGATGCCGCGGCGCTCCGCCTCGCGGCCGGCAGCGCGGTGCGACAGCTCACCGGCGTGGCGACGCTCGCCGTCGCGATCCCGGTCGACGACCCCGAGGACGCTGCGGCGGTCCTCGAGGGTGCGGCGCTCGGCGCCTACGCCTACACCGCCTACAAGGCGAAGCCGAAGTCGCCCGTGGAGGAGATCACGCTGCACTCCTCGCTCGACGTCGACACCTTCGGGCTCGACCGTGTCCGCGCCGTGGCCGCCGCGGTCGCGCGCACGAAGGACCTCGTCAACACGTCGCCCGCGGAGCTCTTCCCAGCGCGCTTGGCCGAACTCGCCGTCGAGGCGGCGAGCGGCGCCGGCGTCGCGGCGAAGGTCTGGGACGAGGAGGCCCTCGCCGCCGACGGCTTCGGCGGGATCCTCGCCGTCGGGCAGGGCTCGAGCCGCGGGCCGAGGCTCGTGCGCCTCGACTACGCGCCGGCCGGGGCATCCGTGCACCTCGCGCTCGTGGGCAAGGGCATCACGTTCGATTCGGGCGGGCTCTCGATCAAGCCGATGGCGTCGATGGTGGGCATGAAGACCGACATGGCCGGCGCGGCCGCGGTGCTCTCGGCGATCGTCGCGCTCGCCGAGCTGCAGGTGCCCGTGCGCGTCACCGGATGGCTCTGCCTCGCCGAGAACCTGCCGTCCGGCACCGCCGTGCGGCCCAACGACGTGCTGCGGATCCACGGCGGCACGACGGTCGAGGTGCTGAACACCGATGCGGAAGGGCGCCTCGTGCTCGCCGACGGACTCGTCGCGGCAAGCGAGGAGCAGCCCGACGCGATCGTCGACGTCGCGACCCTGACGGGCGCGCAGGTCGTGGCGCTCGGTCACCGCATCGCCGGGCTGATGGGCGACGACGAGCTCGTCGCGAGGGTCCGCGCCGCAGCCGACGCGGTCGCCGAGCCCACCTGGCCCATGCCGCTCCCCGCCGACCTGCTCGCGCTCCTCAAGTCCGACGTCGCCGACCTCGCGAACACGAAGCTCGGGCAGACCGTCCCGGGGATGCTCCTGGCGGGCGTCTTCCTTCGCGAGTTCGTGGGCACGCGAGCGGGCTCCGAGGAGCGGATCCCGTGGGCGCACCTCGACATCGCGGGGCCGTCGAACAACGCCGGCGGACCCTGGGGATTCACGGGAAGCGGGGCCACCGGAGTCGCCGTCCGCACGCTCGTCAAGCTGGGCGAGCAGCTCGCCGAAGGGTAGTAGGGTGCTATGGGCGAGATCGTCGCCCAGCACCCTGCCCCCGATCACCTACCGGGGTCAGACCGTGTCGCAGATCGATGCGCAAGGGAGATTGCGGTTGTCCGAGCAGAACTTCGACATTGTCATCCTCGGAGGCGGCAGCGGAGGGTACGCAGCGGCGCTGCGGGCCGTCGAGCTGGGCTTCACCGTCGGCCTCATCGAGAAGGACAAGCTCGGAGGCACGTGTCTCCACCGCGGCTGCATCCCGACGAAGGCGCTGCTGCACGCCGCCGAGATCGCCGACAACTCGCGTGAGTCGGCCCGCTTCGGCGTCCGCTCGACCTTCGAGGGCATCGACGTCCCCGCGGTGACGCAGTACCGCCAGAGCATCGTCACCAGCAAGTTCAAGGGCCTGCAGGGCCTCGTCAAGGCCCGCGGCATCACCGTGATCGAGGGCGAGGGCCGTCTCGTCGCCGCCAACGCGGTGCAGGTCGGCGACGACCGCATCGTCGGCAAGAACGTCATCCTCGCGACCGGCTCGTACTCGCGTTCGCTCCCCGGCCTCGAGATCGGCGGCCGCGTGATCACCAGCGAGCAGGCGCTCGAGCTCGACTTCGTGCCCAACAAGGTCGCCGTGCTCGGCGGCGGCGTCATCGGCGTCGAGTTCGCGAGCGTCTGGAAGTCGTTCGGCGCCGAGGTCACCATCATCGAGGCGCTCCCCCACCTCGTGCCCAACGAGGAGGAGTCGGTCTCGAAGCAGCTCGAGCGCGCGTTCCGCAAGCGCGGCATCGACTACAAGCTCGGCGTGCGCTTCCAGGGCGTCACCCAGAACGACCAGGGCGTCGTCGTGACGCTCGAGAACGGCGAGACCGTCGAGGCCGAGCTGCTGCTCGTCGCCGTCGGCCGCGGCCCGGCGACGCAGGGCCTCGGCTACGAAGAGGTCGGCGTCACCATGGACCGCGGCTTCGTCATCACCGACGAGCGACTCGCCACCAACCTGCCGGGCGTCTACGCCGTCGGCGACATCGTCCCGGGCCTCCAGCTCGCGCACCGCGGCTTCCAGCAGGGCATCTTCGTCGCCGAGGAGATCGCGGGCCTCAACCCGATCGTCGTCGAGGACGTCAACATCCCCAAGGTCACCTACTGCGAGCCCGAGGTCGCCTCCATCGGCTACACCGAGGCCCGTGCCGCCGAGAAGTTCGGCGCCGACCAGGTCTCCTCGTACGAGTACAACCTCGCCGGCAACGGCAAGAGCCACATCCTCGAGACGAGCGGCTCGATCAAGGTCGTCCGCGTGAACGACGGACCCGTGGTCGGCGTGCACATGATCGGCGCCCGCGTCGGCGAGCTGATCGGCGAGGCCCAGCTGGCCGTGAACTGGGAGGCGTACCCCGAGGACATCGCCCCGTTCATCCACGCCCACCCGACCCAGAACGAGGCGCTGGGCGAGGCGTTCCTCAAGCTCGCCGGCAAGCCGCTGCACGCGCTCTGAGCCCGCGCCCGCGAACACGACTGCAATAAGCTAGAAAGCGTCACACGCTGTGAAGGAGACAAGCGCATGAGCGAATCCGTCAGCCTCCCGGCACTCGGTGAGAGTGTCACGGAGGGCACGGTCACCCGATGGCTGAAGAACGTCGGCGACCGTGTGGAGGTCGACGAACCGCTGCTCGAGGTGTCGACCGACAAGGTCGACACCGAGATCCCGTCGCCCGTGGCCGGCGTGATCGAGGCGATCCTCGTCCAGGAGGACGAGACCGTCGAGGTCGGCACGCCCCTCGTCACGATCGGCGACGGATCCGGCGCTGCGGCGCCCGCCGAGGCGGCACCTGCTGCCGAGGCCGCGCCCGCTCCCGAAGCGGCCCCGGCCGCTCCGGCTCCTGCCGCCGAGGCCGCACCCGCTCCCGAGGCTGCGCCGGCCGCTCCGGCTCCTGCCGCCGAGGCGGCGCCCGCCGCTCCGGCGCCCGCAGCCGAGCCGGCTGCCGCGCCCGCCCCCGCACCCGAGGCAGCGCCGGCGCCGGCCACCGAGGCAGCTCCGGCGCCTGCGCCCGCACCCGCACCGGCCGCCGCTCCCGCGCCGGCTCCCGAGGCTGCTCCGGCACCCGCCCCGCAGGCGGCACCTGCGGCGCCAGCCGCTGCTCCGGCGCCCGCCGCACCGGCCCCCGAGGCCGCTCCGACGGCACCCGCGCCCGCTCCGCAGGCGGCCCCCGCTGCCGCGCCGGCTCCCGCTCCCGCTCCTGCGGCCCCCGCTGCCGAAGCGGCGCCCGCCGGTGCGCACGCAGGCCCCAGCGGCTACGTGACGCCGATCGTGCGCAAGCTCGCCAACGAGCAGGGCGTCGACCTCGCGAGCGTGACCGGCACGGGCGTCGGCGGCCGCATCCGCAAGCAGGACGTGCTGACCGCCGGCCAGGCGCCGGCTGCCGAGGCTCCTGCCGCAGCACCCGCCCGCACGCCGCTCGAGACGTCGCCGCTGCGCGGCACCACGGTGCCGATGACCCGCCTGCGCAAGGTGGTCGCCGAGCGCGCCGTCGTCTCGATGACGTCGACCGCGCAGCTGACCACCGTCGTCGAGGTCGACGTGACGCGCGTGGCGCGCCTCCGCGACCGCGTCAAGGGCGAGTTCCTCGAGAAGACGGGCAACAAGCTCTCCTTCCTGCCGTTCTTCGCGATGGCCGCCGCCGAGGCGCTCAAGGCCTACCCGATCGTCAACTCGACGGTCGACGGCGAGAGTATCGTCTACCCGTCGACGGAGAACATCAGCATCGCGGTCGACACCGAGCGCGGCCTGCTGACGCCGGTCATCCGCGACGCGGGCGAGCTCAACATCGCCCAGCTCGCCGCGCAGATCGCCGACCTGGCCGACCGCACGCGCAACAACCAGCTGAAGCCCGACGAGCTCTCGGGCGGCACGTTCACGCTGACGAACACCGGCTCGCGCGGCGCGCTGTTCGACACGCCGGTCGTGTTCCTGCCGCAGTCGGCCATCCTGGGCACCGGCATCGTGGTGAAGCGCCCCGTCGTCGTGAAGCAGGACGGCGAGGACGCGATCGCGATCCGCTCGATGGTCTACCTGGCCCTGTCGTACGACCACCGCATCATCGACGGTGCCGACGCCGCCCGCTTCCTGACCGCGGTCAAGGAGCGCCTCGAGGAGGGCGACTTCCAGTCGTCGCTCGGCATCTAGTCGAACACCTCGCGCAAGCGCCAACCGGCCTCGCCCCTCACCATGAGGAGCGAGGCCGGTTCGCGTTCGGGGGTCGCTCGGGCGCGCACCAGCACGGCGCCGCCCATCTCGGCCACGACCTCGAGGGTGGCCGGGTCGAAATCCGTCGGCGGCAGCGCCTCGCCGTCGCGTGCGGCGACCAACGCGGCTCGATCCGACGCCTCGATCGCCGAGCCCGGCTGCACGACCGTGCCCAGGCAGCCGAGGTCGAGCGCCGCGAAGCACTCCGCTCGTCGACCGAGCAGGTCGCGCGCGGCCGCCACGACGTCGTCGGGAGTGCTCCCGCCGAGATCGTCCACCGACGAGGGCGGCGCCGCGGTATCGGCCTCCGGCGACACCGGCGGGTTCGTGGCCTGAGTGTCGGCCGTCGGTTCCTCGATCGGTTGGACCTCGCCCACGTCGGGCTCCCCCGCTGCGCCGCCCGACGCTCCGGCCACACGGCCGCCCTCGGCACCCGCCGGCGGCACGAGCGTGAGCATCGACACGAGCGCAGCTCCGCCGAGGAGCGCGCCCACCGTGACCGCCCGGCCGCGGGCTCGGATGAGGTCCGCGAGCCGCGTGCGGCCGTTGGCGACCCGGTCGACGTCGGCCGCCGCGGCGAGCTGCTCGACGACGCCCTCGGGCGCCTGGACGAGCGCGAGCCATCGCCGCCATCCGCCGGGGACGGCACCATGCGGCTTGGGCGCCACGACGGCCCCCTCCGCGTCCATGTCCGCCTCCACAGGGGACGGGGTCGGCGGCGCGACCCGAGCGGGCAGCCGGCGCGGGCTCACCGCCGTGGCGATCTCCCGCACGGGCTCGGGCGTCGCGAGCTCGAACAGGCGACGCTCGAGCTCTGCCTCGCACGGCGCGAACGGACGGGCGGCAAGGCGCGAGCGGATGAGGTCGACGGCCTCCACGAGCGCGCCCACTGGCATCACTGCGGCCGCCACGTCCTCCACGAGATCGGCGAGGCGCTCGTGGGCGACGCGTCGAAGCGCCGTGCGGTCGGCGCCGCGGTCGGGCATGCGCTGCAGGGCGCCGAGCCCCAGGATGCGCGGACGACCGCCGTCGTCGAAGACGATGTCGCTCACCGCGAGCCGCGTGTGCGCGTATCCCCTCGACGCGAGGTCGCCCACGGCGACCACGATCGGCGCGAGGATCGTGACGGCTTCGCCGGCGGTGATCGTGCGACTCGAGAGTGTCCGCGCGAGCGAGCCGCCGCCGAGCCGCTCCACCACCACGCAGCAGCGCCCGTCGGGCAGGGTCGCCACGTCGTGGAGCCGCGGGAGGGCGCCCGCGGCATCCGTCGACATCGCCTCGAGCTCGCACGCGATCGCGGCGTCGTCGGCCTCGGCGTCGTAGACGCGGAGCACCACGAGCGCCGGCACGCCGTGCGCTCCACTTGCGACACCGGTCGAACCACTCGCGACAGCGGTCGACCGGCCCGCAGGCCCGACGCCGTCGGAGCCGGGCGGTGCGGGCCGACCGACCGCAGCGAGGTAGACGTCGGCCCGGTCGCCCGACGCGATGCGGCGGATCAGCCGGTAGCCCACGAGCCGGCCGTCGAGGGGTGCCGCCGCGACGCCGCGCGCGACCGGATCGGGACGGCGCTCGGTCGGGTGCTCGCGTCGCGATCGGCGGCTCATGGTGGAAGGATGTCGCGCCGGCTGGGCGCAGACGGTCGGAAGACGACCGCGCGAGGGCAGCCACACGGCCGCCCGCCGTGTGGAGGACGAGTCGCGGCATCCGCCCGCATAGACTGGACGGCATGCTCGACTTCGTCGTCGCGGGGCTAAGCGCCAACTCCGTGCCGTACATCGAGGGTCTCGACCTTCAGCGCGCCGTCCATCGCGCGGTCGTCAGGGGCGAACGCCCCGACACCGTCATCCTCCTGGAACACCCCTCCGTCTACACCGCCGGCAAGCGGACTGCGCCCGATGAGCGGCCGACCGACGGAACCCCCGTCATCGACGTCGACCGCGGCGGCAAGATCACCTGGCACGGACCGGGGCAGCTCGTCGGCTACCCGATCCTCCGGCTCGCCGAGCCGGTCGACGTGGTCGGCTACGTGCGCCGTGTCGAGGGCATCCTCATCGACGTGCTCGCCGAACTCGGCGTCGACGGACGCCGCGTCGAGGGACGCTCGGGCGTCTGGGTCGGCGAGCCGGGCCACGAGAACAAGATCGCCGCCATCGGCATCCGCGTCGCCGACGGCGTGACGATGCACGGGTTCGCACTCAACTGCTCGAACTCGCTCGACCCCTACGAGAAGATCGTGGCTTGCGGCATCCGCGACGCCGGCGTGACCACCATCACGCGCGAGCTCGGATACGACGTGACCCCCGAGGACCTGGTCGACCCGATCACCCGGCGGTTCCGCGCCGAGGCCGAGGCGGCGGTCGCCGCATGAGCACCGCACCAGAGGGGCGCCGGATGCTGCGCCTCGAAGTCCGCAACGCCCAGACCCCCATCGAGCGCAAGCCCGAGTGGATCAAGACGCGGGCGAAGATGGGACCCGAGTACCGCCAGCTGCAGCAGCTCGTGAAGGGCGAGGAGTTGCACACGGTCTGCCAGGAGGCCGGCTGCCCGAACATCTACGAGTGCTGGGAGGATCGGGAGGCCACCTTCCTCATCGGCGGTTCCCAGTGCACGCGTCGCTGCGACTTCTGCCAGATCGACACGGGCAAGCCGGCCGACTACGACGTCGACGAGCCGCGCCGCGTGGCCGAGTCCGTCGTGCGGATGCAGCTGCGCTACTCCACCGTGACCGGCGTCGCCCGCGACGACCTGCCCGACGAGGGCGCCTGGCTCTACGCGGAGACGATCCGCGAGATCCACCGCCAGTCACCCGGCACGGGCGTCGAGATCCTCGTCCCCGACTTCTCGGGCAACCCCGAGCTGCTCGGCGAGGTCTTCTCGGCCCGACCCGAGGTGTTCGCCCACAACGTCGAGACGGTGCCGCGCATCTTCAAGCGCATCCGTCCGGCCTTCCGCTACGAGCGGTCGCTCGATGTGATCACGCAGGGCCGCGACGCGGGCCTGATCACGAAGTCGAACCTCATCCTCGGCATGGGCGAGGAGCGCGCCGAGGTCACGCAGGCCCTGCAGGACCTGCACGACGCCGGCACCGACATCATCACGATCACCCAGTACCTGCGCCCGAGCCCGCGCCACCTGCCGGTCGACCGCTGGGTGCGACCCGAGGAATTCGTCGAGCTCAAGCAGGAGGCCGAGGAGATCGGCTTCCTCGGCGTGCTCGCCGGTCCGCTGGTGCGCTCGTCGTACCGTGCCGGCCGACTCTGGGCGCAGTCGATGCACGCGAAGGGCCGCGAGCTGCCGCCCGAGCTCAGCCACCTCGCCGACGCGTCGCTCGGCTTCGCGCAGGCCGTCGGCTGAGGCATCGGGATGCCGCCTCCGCCGTCGGTGAACGCGGTCGGAGGCGGCGTCCGCCGCCGCTATCCTTGAGACCATGGCACGCACCAAGGACAAGCCGTCCGCTCCGAAGGAGCCCGGCCGCATGAAGCAGATGTGGCAGGTCTTCCAGATGACCCGCCGCTACGACCCGAGCGCGCAGTGGCTCATGCTCCTCGGCTTCCTCGCGCCCGTCCTCGTGGGCCTCGCGCTCGCGCTCTGGCTCGGCGACGGCAACGGCTTCACGATCGCACTCTGGATCGTTGCCGGCGTGCTCGCGGGCTTCCTGCTCGCCCTGGTCATCCTCGGCCGCCGCGCTGAGCGCGCCGCGTACTCGCAGATCGACGGGCAGCCGGGCGCCGTTGGCGCCGTGCTCCGCAGCGGCCTGCGCCGCGGCTGGGTCGGCAACGAGATGCCCGTCGCCGTGAACGGCAAGACGCAGGACGCGGTCTATCGCGCGGTCGGCCGCGGCGGTGTGGTGCTCATCAGCGAGGGCCCGGTGTCGCGGACCCAGCGCATGCTCGACGACGAGAAGCGCAAGATCGCGCGCGTGCTGCCCAACGTCCCCGTCACGCTCATCGCCGTCGGCCACGAGGAGGGCGCCGTCGAGCTGCACCGCCTCGCCGCCACCCTGCGCAAGACGAAGCGCACGCTCACCAAGCCCGAGGTGCTCGCGGTCTCGAACCGCCTGAACTCGCTCCAGACCGCGCTGCCCATCCCGAAGGGCATCGACCCGATGAAGGTCCGGCCCCAGCGCGGCAAGATGCGCTGACCCCGACGACCAGCGAGCGGCATCCGTCACCGGCGGATGCCGCTTCTGCATGTTCGGGGCTACGCCCGGATCAGCACCGTGCCGGCGAGCTTGTCGTGGACGCCGCGCTGGTCGGAGTCCCAGACGACCGCCGGGATCACGAGGACGAGCAGGAGCGTGCGGACGACGGGGCGCCATGGACCGATCCAGCCGCCGGCGATGGGCACGACCCGCAGGCCGACGATGCGGTGGCCGACACTGCCGCCGATGGTGGGGATGAAGAGCACCTGCATGAGGGCGAAGATGCCGAGCGTGATCCACGAGAACACCGCCGAGTCGTACGGCGCGAACAGCAGCGCGATGAGCATCGCCGCGGCCCAGTCGATGGCGATGGCGGCGATGCGGCGGCCGACGCGACCGACCGATCCGGGCCCGGAATCGGGGAGGCCGAGCCGCTCCCCCGGCCAGCGGCTGGGTTCGAGGCCGCCGGAGGTTCGGGGTTTCGCGTCAGGCACCCGACGAGTCTACCGAGCCCGCCTGCGCGTAACATGGCGGAAACATTCGCGTCACGGTCGGGAAACGGCGACTCGCTAGCGTCGGGTACGGCTGTCGACGTCCGTCCGGTCCCACTCGCCCCTCTTGGAGATTCCGACACATGTTCAGTGATTCGTCTGAAGTGCTCAAGTTCATCAAGGAGACGGATGTCAAGTTCCTCGACATCCGCTTCACCGACCTTCCGGGCGTGCAGCAGCACTTCAACATCCCGGCGTCGACTGTCGACGAGGAGTTCTTCACGGTCGGCCAGCTCTTCGACGGATCGTCGATCCGCGGCTTCGCCTCGATCCACGAGTCGGACATGCAGCTGATCCCGGATGTCTCCACCGCCTACGTGGACCCCTTCCGCGCCGAGCGCACGCTCGTGATGGTCTTCGACATCTACAACCCGCGCAACGGCGAGATCTACGGCAAGGACCCGCGCCAGGTCGCCAAGAAGGCCGAGAAGTACCTCGCATCCACGGGCATCGCCGACACGGCGTTCTTCGCGCCCGAGGCCGAGTTCTACATCTTCGACGATGTGCGCTACGAGGTGAAGCAGAACGCGAGCTTCTACTCGGTCGACTCCAGCGAGGGCGCCTGGAACTCGGGCCGTGAGGAGGAGGGCGGCAACCTCGCCAACAAGACGGCGTACAAGGGCGGCTACTTCCCCGTCTCGCCCGTCGACCAGCACTCCGACCTTCGCGACGACATCGTGCTCAAGCTCATCGACGCGGGCCTCGAGGTCGAGCGCTCGCACCACGAGGTCGGCACGGCCGGCCAGGGCGAGATCAACTACAAGTTCGACACGATGGTGCACGCCGCCGACGACATCCTGAAGTTCAAGTACATCGTCAAGAACACCGCCAACGAGTGGGGCAAGACGGCCACGTTCATGCCGAAGCCGCTCTTCGGCGACAACGGCTCGGGCATGCACACCCACCAGTCGCTCTGGAACGAGGGCAAGCCCCTGTTCTACGACGAGGCGGGCTACGGCGGCCTCTCCGACATCGCGCGCTGGTACATCGGCGGCATCCTGCGTCACGCCCCGGCGCTGCTCGCCTTCACGAACCCGACGGTGAACTCCTACCACCGCCTCGTGCCGGGCTTCGAGGCTCCCGTGAACCTCGTCTACTCGGCGGGCAACCGCTCGGCGGCCATCCGCATCCCGATCACGGGCACCAACCCCAAGGCCAAGCGCATCGAGTTCCGCGCGCCGGATGCCTCGGGCAACCCCTACCTCGCCTTCGCCGCGCAGCTCATGGCCGGCCTCGACGGCATCAAGAACCGCATCGAGCCGCACGAGCCGGTCGACAAGGACCTCTACGAGCTCCCGCCCGAGGAGGCCAAGTCGATCCCCCAGGTGCCGGGTTCGCTCGACGCCGTGCTCGACGCGCTCGAGGCCGACCACGACTTCCTCCTCGAGGGCGGCGTGTTCACCAAGGAGCTCATCGAGACCTGGATCGACTACAAGCGCGAGAAGGAGCTGAAGCCGCTGGCCCAGCGTCCCCACCCGTTCGAGTACGAGCTCTACTACGGCGTCTAGTCCGCAATCACACCCTGATCGGCGGTTCCGGTCCCCCTCCCCAGGATCCGGAACCGCGTGAGACCCGAACACGAAGCCCCTCCCGGTCCACCGGGAGGGGCTTCGTCGTGCGGGAGCGAGCGGTCTGACGTCGACTACGAGGAATCCTCGGTTTCGCGGTCTCCGGCGAGTATCGTGAGCGGCATGGACACCTGGCTGCCGCTCGCGATCGTCGTCGTCATCCTGCTCGCGGGAATCGCGGTCCTCGTGATGCGGCTCGTGCGGGATCGGAGTGCTCCTCACGACGCGGATGACGACGCGATGCGGAAGGAGGGCGCCGACGCGTACGCCCGCTCGCAGCGCGACCAGACCGAATGGAACGGCATCGGTCGTCCGGGCGACCGCAGGCCGAAAGGTCCGTAGGCACCCGTCCGCTCGACGCTCAGCCCGTCGTCGGCTCGCGACGCGGCTCGACGCCGTAGAACCCGCGCTCGAACACCGTGCGCGCCCGCCGGGTGAGGGCGAGGTAGTCGCTCTCCAGGCGCGACGCCGAGCCCGGCGGATAGCCCATGATGCGGGCGACGCCCTCGAGCTGCGAACGCTCGACGGGCAGCACGTCCGTCGTGCGGTCGAGCCAGAGCGTGAGCGCCGAGCGGGCTCGCGACGCGAACATCCAGGCGGCGCGAAGCGTCTCGGCGTCGCGTGCCGAGATGTGCCGGTGCGCGACGGCCGCGGACAGGGCGTCGAGCGTCGACGGCGTGCGGAGGGAGGGCTCCTCCGCGCCGTGCTGGAGCTGCACGAGCTGCACGAACCACTCGACGTCCGAGAGCGACCCGCGGCCCAGCTTCAGGTGACGCGTGGGATCGGCGCCCTGGGGCAGCCGCTCGTTCTCGACGCGGGCCTTGATGCGCTTGACCTCGCGGACGTCGCGCTCCGAGATCTTCTCGGGATAGCGCACCGAGTCGGCGAGTTCCATGAAGTCGCGGATGAGCGCCGCGTCGCCGGCGACGCCGCGGGCGCGCAGCAGCGCCTGCGCCTCCCACGTGAGCGACCAGCGGGCGTAGTAGGCGCGGTAGGCGTCGAGCGACCGGACGACGACGCCGTTCCGGCCCTCGGGTCGCAGGTCGGCGTCGAGCTCGAACGGCAGGCGTGCGTCCTCGGTGTGTCGCACGAGCTCCGCCACGATCCGCAGCGCCCGGGACTGCGCCGCCTCGGGCTCCGCTCCCGCCGGCCGGAACACGTAGACGATGTCGGCGTCCGACCCGATGCCGAGCTCGCGTCCGCCGAACCGGCCCATGCCGATGACCGCGAACTCGACGCCGTCGGGCTCCTCGCCGCGGATCGCTTCGACGATCGCGGCGATGTGGCTTTGCGTCACATCGGAGAGGCCGTGCCCCAGCTCCTCGACCGTGCAGACGTCGAGGATCGCCGACAGCGCGAGGCGCAGCACCTCGCGGCGGCGGATGGCGCGGAACACCTTCACCGCGGCATCCGCGTCGCCGTGGCGGCCGAGCACCGCGCGCTTCTCGTCGTCGAGCGCGGCGAGCGGGCGCGGGCGCAGCTCGTCGACGTCCTCGAGCCACGCCACCGCCTCGGGGATGCGCTCGAGCAGCTCGCCCGCGAACCGAGACCCCGAGAGCACTCGCGTGAGGCGCAGCGCGGCATCCGACGAGTCGCGCAGCAACCGCAGGTACCAGTGCGTGGTGCCGAGCGTGTCGCTCAGGCGCCGGAACGCGAGCAGGCCGTAGTCGGGGTCGGCGCCGTCGGCGAACCACGAGATGAGCACGGGCATGAGGTGCCGCTGGATGGTCGCGCGGCGCGAGACGCCGGCGGTGAGCGCACCGATGTGCGCGAGCGCGCCGCGCGGGTCGCGGAACCCGATGGCGCGCAGGCGCGCCTCCGCCTGCTCGCTCGTGAGCTCGAGGCCCGCGGCCGGCAGCGCGGCCACCGCCGAGAGCAGCGGGCGGTAGAAGAGCCGTTCGTGCAGGCCGCGCACGCGCTGGCGGGTCGCCTGCCATTTGGACGTGAGGTCGTCGGCGCTCCGCCCGAGGCCCGACGACCGGGCGAGCGTGCGAAGCTCCGCCGCACCGCGCGGCATGAGGTGCGTGCGCCGCAGGCGTGCGAGCTGCAGGCGGTGCTCGAGCACGCGAAGGATCCGGTAGTCGCGCGCGAACTCTGCCGCCTCCTCGCGTCCGACGTAGCCGTGCTCGGCGAGGGCCGCCAGGGCGGGCAGCGTGCCGGGTTGGCGGATCGCGGCATCCGTCGCCCCGTGCACGAGCTGGAGCAGCTGCACGGTGAACTCGATGTCGCGCAGTCCGCCCGGACCGAGCTTCAGCTGCACGTCGACCTCGTCGGCCGGGATGTGCTCGGTGACGCGCTCGCGCATGCGCTGCACCGACTCGACGAAGCCCTCGCGGCCCGAGCTCGCCCAGACCTTGGGGGCCACACCCGCGGCGTACCGCTCCCCCAGCTCATGGTCGCCGGCGAGTGGGCGGGCCTTCAGGAGCGCCTGGAACTCCCAGCTCTTCGCCCAGCGATCGTAGTACTGCAGGTGCGACTCGAGGGTGCGCACGAGCGCGCCGTCCTTGCCCTCAGGACGGAGGTTCGGGTCGACCTCCCAGAGCGGCGGCTCGATGCCCGGCTCCGAGATGACGCGCATCGCGATCATGGCGAGTCGCGTGGCGATGTCGAGGGCGCGGGGCGTCGCGACGACGTCCTCGTCGGCGGATTCCGCGACGAAGATCACGTCGACGTCGCTCACGTAGTTGAGCTCGCGCGCCCCCGCCTTGCCCATGCCGATGACCGCGAGCCGGGTCGCCTCCACCTCGGTGGCCGGATACCTGCCGGGCCCGGCCGCCTCGCCCTCCGCCCGCGCGGTCGCGCGCCGGGCTGCGACGATCGCGACGTCGAGCGCGGCGCCGGCCAGGTCGGCGAGGCCCGACGCGACGGTGTCGACGGCCTCGATCGCGTCGGGGCGGGTCAGGTCGTACACGGCGATGGCCGCGAGGAGCCGCCGGTACCGCACGCGGATCGCGGCCGCGGCCGCCTCGAGGTACCGGGCGGCGGGCACGTCGACCTCGTCGAGGGCCTGCAGCAGCACGGCGCGGGCCTCGTCGGTGCCGAACGGCGCCATGGGCACCTGCTGCAGCACGGCGAGCTCGCGCGGATGCCGCGCCAGCACGTCGGCGAAGCCCCGCGATGCGCCGAGGAGCCGCGCCATGCGCTCGGCTGAGGCGTCGTGCACGAGCACGGCGGCGACGTCATGCGGCGCACGCTCCTGCAGGCGCAGGGTCGCGCTCAGCGCCTCGTCGGGGTCGCCCGCGTGCGCGAACGCCTCGAGCAGCGCCGTATCGTCGAGGCCCGTCGCCGAGGCGAGCGCCTCGAGGCCGGTCGCGGCACGGTCGAGGTCGTCGAAGCCCGCGCGTGCGAGCCGGCCGAGGGTCTGCGCCTGGCGGGACATCGGGTGCTGGTCAGAGGATCTCGAGGTTGCGCTGCAGCTCGAACGTCGTGACCTGCGAACGGTAGTCGCGCCACTCGGAGCGCTTGTTCGCGAGCACGTAATTGAAGACCTGCTCGCCGAGGGTCTCGGCGACGAGCTCCGACTCCTCCATGTACTCGATCGCGTGGTCGAGGCTCGCGGGCAGCGGGTGGTAGCCCAGCGCGCGGCGCTCGCTGTCGGTGAGGGCCCACACGTCGTCCTCCGCCTCCTGCGGCAGGTCGTAGCCCTCCTCGATGCCCTTCATGCCCGCCGCGAGCAGCAGCGAGAACGCGAGGTACGGGTTGGCCGCGGAGTCGATCGCGCGGTACTCGACGCGCGCGCTCTGGCCCTTGTTGGGCTTGTACAGCGGCACCCGCACGAGCGCGGAGCGGTTGTTGTGGCCCCAGCAGATGAAGCTCGGCGCCTCGTCGCCGCCCCAGAGGCGCTTGTACGAGTTCACGAACTGGTTGGTGACCGCCGAGATCTCGTTGGCGTGGCGAAGGAGACCGGCGATGAACTGGCGGCCGATCTTCGAGAGCTGGTACTGGGCGCCGGGCTCGTAGAAGGCGTTGGTGTCGCCCTCGAACAGCGAGAGGTGGGTGTGCATGCCGCTGCCGGGATACTGCGAGAACGGCTTCGGCATGAAGGTGGCGTACACGCCCTGCTCGATGGCGACCTCCTTCACGACCGTGCGGAAGGTCATGATGTTGTCGGCCGTGGTGAGCGCGTCGGCGTAGCGCAGGTCGATCTCGTTCTGGCCGGGGCCGGCCTCGTGGTGGCTGAACTCGACCGAGATGCCGAGGTCCTCGAGCATCCGCACGCTGCGACGACGGAAGTCGTGCGCGGTGCCGCCCGGGACGTTGTCGAAGTAGCCGGCCGAGTCGACGGGCACGGGGCCCTCCTCGCCGTACTTCGACGAGCGCAGCAGGTAGAACTCGATCTCGGGGTGCGTGTAGAAGGTGAACCCGCGGTCGGCGGCGCGTGCGAGGGTGCGCTTGAGCACGTTGCGGGGATCGGCCACGGCGGGCTCGCCGTCGGGCGTCGTGATGTCGCAGAACATGCGCGCGGTGGGGTCGATGTCGCCGCGCCACGGGAGCGTCTGGAACGTCGTCGGGTCGGGGAAGGCCAGCAGGTCGGACTCGAAGGTGCGGCTGAGGCCCTCGATCGCGGAGCCGTCGAACCCGATGCCCTCGGTGAACGCCCCTTCGACCTCCGCGGGTGCGATCGCCACCGATTTCAGGGTGCCGACCACGTCGGTGAACCAGAGTCGTACGAACTTGACTCCTCGTTCCTCGATGGTCCGGAGAACGAAGTCGCGCTGCTTATCCATCCACACCCTCTCTCGCACCTCTCAGGGTAGCGGCTCGGGGCCGGGCGAGACGCCGGGCACGGATGCCGCGTGTGCCAGACTGGCGACATGTCAGAGCAGCCCGTCGACGACGCAGCATCCGCGACCCAGCCCGTGGCGGAGACGAACCCGTACGGGGGCGCCGCGGCATCCGGAGGACCGAAGCGGGTGCGCACCCGCCACTTCCAGAACGCGAAGCGCGAGGGCATCAAGATCACCGGCCTCACGAGCTACGACATGCTCACGGCGCGCATCTTCGACGAGGCGGGCATCGACTTCCTGCTCGTCGGCGACTCGGCCGGCAACAACGTGCTCGGCTACGACACGACGCTGCGCGTCACGATCGACGACCTCATCCCGCTCACGCGCGCGGTCGCCGGCGCCGTGAAGCGCGCGTTCGTCATCGCCGACATGCCCTTCGGCTCCTACGAGAACGGCCCAGAGGACGCGCTGCACACCGCGGTGCGGTTCATGAAGGAGACCGGCGCGCACGCGGTGAAGCTCGAGGGCGGCGAACGCAGCCACAAGCAGATCCGCCGCATCGTGCAGGCGGGCATCCCGGTCATGGCGCACATCGGCTACACGCCGCAGAGCGAGCACGGCCTCGGCGGCCATGTCATCCAGGGCCGCGGCGAGGGCGTGCAGCAGCTGCTCGCCGATGCGAAGGCGGTGCAGGACGCCGGGGCGTTCGCGGTCGTGCTCGAGATGGTGCCGGCCGATGCGGCGCGCCAGGTGACCG
Source organism: Agromyces sp. NPDC004153 (assembly GCF_053603635.1). Taxonomy (NCBI): domain Bacteria; kingdom Bacillati; phylum Actinomycetota; class Actinomycetes; order Micrococcales; family Microbacteriaceae; genus Agromyces; species Agromyces sp. NPDC004153. The sequence goes on along the minus strand of NZ_JBSGFY010000002.1, from coordinate 254,091 downwards.
AGATCCTCGAGATCCCCACCATCAGCGTCGGCGCCGGACCGTACACCGACGGGCAGCTGCTCGTCTGGACCGACTGGGCCGGGCTCACGGTCGGGCGCGTGCCGAAGTTCGTGAAGCAGTACGCCGACCTGTCGGGCATCCTCGCCAAGGCCGCCCGCGAGTGGCGCGCCGACGTCGAGGCGGGAAGCTACCCGAACGCCGAGCACAGTTACGAGTGACGGGTCGGCTCGCCCGGCGGGCGCAGTGCGCGTCGCCGGCGAGGTGCGCGGGGACGATGACGCCTCCTAGTCCTCGGCGGCCTCCTCCTCGGCCCACTTCGCGCTGTTCGCGCGCAGGATCTCGAGGGCCCGCTCGGCCTCGGCGCGCGTCTCGAACGGTCCGACACGATCGGGAGCCGGCGACACGTAGCCCTGCTCCACCTCGCCGGTCTTCATGTTGTACCAGAACTGGTGCTCGACATCCTGCGCCATAGGGTGATCCTATGCCCAAGGATGCCGCCGGCCACCTCATCCCCGGACGCCTGTCGCCGACGCGCCAGGTCCCCGCCGGCATCCGCCGTCCCGAGTACGTGGGGCGCCGTGCGCCCGCCGCCAACACGGCCGGCGACCGCTACACGCCCGACGAGGTGGAGCGCATCCGCGCCGCGGGGCGGATCGCGGCGCAGGCGATCGACGCCGCGGCATCCGCCATCGCACCCGGTGTCACGACCGACGAGCTCGACCGCATCGCGCACGAGGTCGTCGTCGGGCACGGCGCCTACCCGTCGACCCTCGGCTACCGCGGGTACCCGAAGTCGTCGTGCACGTCGGTCAACGAGGTGATCTGCCACGGCATCCCCGACGACACCGTGCTCGAGGACGGCGACCTTGTGAACCTCGACGTCACGGCGTACCTCGACGGCTACCACGGCGACCTCAACCGCACCTTCCTCGTCGGCGAGGCGAGTGAGGAGGCGGCGCTGCTCGTGGAACGGACCGAGCAGGCGCTCGCCCGCGGCATCCGTGCGGTGGCCCCCGGACGGCAGGTGAACGTGATCGGCCGCGCGATCGAGACGTACGCGAAGCGGTTCGGGTACGGGGTCGTGCGCGACTACACCGGACACGGCGTCGGGCGCGCGTTCCACACGGGCCTCGTCATCCCCCACTACGACGCCCCCGAGTTCGACACGGTCATGGAACCCGGGATGGTGTTCACGATCGAGCCCATGCTCACGCTCGGCACCATCGAGTGGGACGTGTGGGACGACGACTGGACGGTCGTCACGCGCGATCGGGCGCTCACCGCGCAGTTCGAGCACACGCTCGTGGTGACCGAACGCGGCGCGGAGATCCTCACCCTGCCCTGAGGCACCGCCGGGCAGGCGACGGAATCGCCCAGCTGCCGCGCGATAGTGTGGCGCCATGGCGACTGACCACGCGATCGGCATCGACATCGGCGGCACGGGCATCAAGGGGGCGGTCGTCGACCTCGGCACCGGCGAGCTCGTCACCGAGCGGTTCAAGGTGAAGACCCCCGAGGGCGGCCGCCCGAAGGACATGCTGCGGGCCACCGAGGAGCTCGTCGACCAGATCGACGCGCAGCTCCCCGCCGGCGACAAGCTCCCGCTCGGCGTGTGCTTCCCCGCGATCGTGAAGCGCGGCTACACGCTGTCGGCCGCGAACATCTCCGACGAATGGATCGGCCTCCAGGCCGAGGAGCTCTTCGAGCAGGCGCTCGGGCGCGAGATCCACTTCATCAACGACGCGGATGCCGCGGGCTTCGCGGAGCTCCGCTACGGCGCGGCCGCCGGGGTCGACGGGCTCGTGATCCTCACCACGCTCGGCACCGGCATCGGCTCGGCGCTCATCTACGACGGCGTGCTCGTGCCGAACACCGAGCTCGGGCACCTCGAGATCGACGGGCACGACGCCGAGAAGAAGGCCGCGTACGCCGCGATGGAGCGCGAGTCGCTGAGCTGGGAGAAGTGGGCGAAGCGGCTGCAGCGCTACTACTCGTTCGTGGAGTTCCTGTTCACGCCCGACCTGTTCATCGTCGGCGGCGGGGTGTCGAAGCACAGCGAGGAGTTTCTGCCGCTGCTCGACCTGAAGACGAAGATCGTGCCCGCCGTGCACCGCAACAACGCCGGCATCCTGGGCGCCGCGGCCCTCGCCAACCGCTGACGGGCGCCGCGCCGACTCGGGGCGAGCGGGCCGGCTGATACGCCGGGTTCTGTTCACCGGGCGCTTGCGCGACACCGGCTGGACGGCCATCTCTCTCGGAGCTGCGTCGCCGCAGCCCTCCAGCGGCCTACCCGGGAACGGGACGGGCCGCCCCATGGTTCCCTGTCTGGCCTTGCTCCGGACGAGGTTTGCCGAGCCGACCGCGTCACCGCGGCCGCTGGTGGGCTCTTACCCCACCGTTTCACCCTTACCCCGGACTCGCGTCCGTGGCGGTCTGCTTTCTGTGGCACTGTCTCGCGGGTTGCCCCGGGTGGGTGTTACCCACCGTCCTGCCCTGCGGAGCCCGGACGTTCCTCGGCATCCGATCACTCGGATGACGCGACCGTCTTGCCGACCCGCTCGCCCTCCAAGGCTACAGGTCGCAGCTGGGCTCCGGCTCGACGCCTGTCACAGCCCGGATTCGTCGGTCCGCACGAGGATGCGATCGCACTCGGGGCACTGCAGGACGTCGTCGGGCGCCGCACGGCGCACCTGCTCGAGGTCGGAGCCGGTGAGCGTGATCGTGCAGCCGCCGCAGGTGCGCTGGCGCAGGAGCGCCGCGCCGACTCCCCCGCCGCGGAGGCGACGCTGCTCGTAGAACGTGAGGAGCTCCGCGGGCACGCCGCCGGCGACGACGGCCCGGTCGCGCTCGGCCGCGTCGCGCTCGGTGCCGAGTCCGGATGCCGCCTCGTCGCGCTCGGCCTCGAGGGCGGCGGCCTCGGCGGCGATGGTCGCGCGCTCGGCGTCGATACCGGCGACGGCCGCCTCGGCCGCCTCGACCTTCTCCATGACGGCGAGCTCCTGGTCCTCGAGGTCGGAGAGCCGTCGGGCGAGCGAGGCGAGCTCGGACTCGAGCGCGGCGACGTCCTTCGTCGACGACGTGTGCTGCAGCCGGTCGCCGTCGCGGGCGATGCGCGCCTCGACCATGGCGACGTCGGACTCCAGCCGCTTCAGCTCGGCGCGGGCGTCCTCGAGTCCGCCGACCGCCTCCGCGCGGGTGCCGCGCACGGCGGTGTCGCGCGTGGCGAGCTCGGCGAGCGGGGCGGCCTGCGGCAGCGAGCCGAGGCGGTGCGCGAGCTGCTGGAGTCGGGTGTCGAGGGACTGCAGCCTGAGCAGTTCCTGCTGGTCGGCGGGGCTGGCCTTCACGTGGTGCTCCTCGTGGGGGACGGTGCGGGAGTGGTCATCATTGCACGACCTGGAAGTCCCAGGGGTCGGTGCGGAGCTCGCTCACGCGGACGTCGAGCTCGGGGTGGGCGGCGCGCAGCTCCGCGGCGGCGGCGTCGAGCCAGAGCCATTCGCTCGCCCAGTGGGAGACGTCGATGAGGGCCGGCCCACCCCCGACGAGTGCCTGCTCGCGTGCCTCGGAGGCCGGGTGGTGCCGGAGGTCGGCCGTGATGTAGACGTCGGCGCCGCGCACGAGCGGGTCGCCGAGGAGCGAGTCGCCGGCGCCGCCGCAGAGCGCAACGGTCTCGACCGGGTCGTCGAACCCGCCTGCGGCGCGCACGCCCGTGGCCGTGGGCGGCAGCACCTCGGCGAGGACGCGTGCGAGGCGGCCGAGCGTCGTGGGCTCGGGAAGCCGTCCGACCCGGCCGAGCCCGAGCGCGGGGTCGGCGCCGGGCACGATGGGCCGCACCTCGACGAGCCCGAGCCGCGCGGCGAGCACGGCGGAGGTCCCCTGGTCGACGACGTCGGCGTTGGTGTGTGCGGCGACGAGCGCGCACCCGGCGCGGATGAGCCGCGCGAGCAGCGCGCCCTTGTAGCGGTCCTCGGCGATGGACGTGACGCCGCGCAGGAGCAGCGGGTGGTGCGCGATGAGCAGGTCGGCGCCGAGCCCGACGGCCTCGTCGACGGTGCTGCCGACGGCATCCACGGTGAAGAGCACGCGCTCGATCGCGGCGTCGGGATCGCCCGTCACGAGCCCCGGGGCATCCCACGGCTCCGCGCCCTCGAGCGGCCACAGCCGATCGATCGTGGTCAAGACCTCGGCGAGAACGACTGGCACGCGCCCCAGCCTAGCGGCGCGGTTCGGCGGCACGGCCGGAGCGGAGCCGCGCGGCATCCGATGGTGGGCCCTGCCGGGCTCGAACCGACGACATCCACGGTGTAAACGTGGCGCTCTACCAACTGAGCTAAAGGCCCATCGCTGCACGACGGGCTCGCGCCCGCGCCGCGCGGCGCACGCCCATGTTATCGGAGCGTCCATAGACTCACGCCCATGGAGGTGGTCGAGCAGCATCCGAGTCGCACGGCTCAGCCCGAGTATCGCTGGCCCGCGGTCGTGGCGCTGCTCGTGGCGATGGCGCTCTACGCGTTCCTGCCGAACGAGATCTTCGGCGGCCAGCGGTTCGTGCTCGTCGGGGCGGGCGTCGCCTTCCTCGTGACGCTGAGCTTTCTGAACCCCCACCGGCTGCGCCGGCAGACGCGGTGGTACCGCATGGTCTCGGTCGCCTTCGTGGCCCTGCTGGTGCTGATCAACCAGATCGCGCTCGTGATCCTCGTGTACAAGCTCGTCGCCGGCCACCACAACGCTCCCGGGCTGCTGCTCGCCGCGCTGCAGGTCTGGGTCGCGAACGTGATCGGGTTCGCGCTGCTGTACTGGGAGCTCGACCGCGGCGGCCCGGTCGTGCGCACCGCCTGGGCCCGCACCGAGATCCCGCCCGCCGACTTCCGCTTCTCGCAGGACGAGGACGAGCAGACCATCGAGGAGGTGGCCAAGGGCTCGTCGGCACGCGTCGACTGGACGCCGCGGTTCGTCGACTACCTCTACACGTCGCTGTCGAACTCGATGGCGTTCAGCGCGAGCGACTCGATGCCGCTGCGGCAGCGCACGAAGCTCCTCATGGGGCTGCAGGCGTTCGGCGGGTTCGTGATCCTCGCGCTCGTGATCGCCCGGTCGGTCGGCATCCTCGACTGAGGGCGAGCGGATGCCGCGGCATCCGCGCATCGTCGCGAGCGGATGCCGCGGCATCCGTCAGCCCGCGAGGGCCGCCCGGTACTGCTCGAGCGTGCGCGCCTCGCCGGGCGCGGTCGCGAAGCTCGATCGGATGACGCCGTCGATGCCGATCACGAAGGTCGCCCGGTTGGCGTAGCCGCGCTCTTCGAGGAATGCGCCGTAGGCGCGGGCGACCTCGCCGTGCGGCCAGAAGTCCGCCAGCAGCGGGAAGCCGTAGCCCTGCTCCTCCGCCCACGCCCGCAGCGCGTGCTTCGAGTCGACCGAGACGCCGAGGAGCTCGGTTCCCGACGCCTCGAACATCGCGAGGTGGTCGCGGAGCTCGCACAGCTCGCCCTGGCACGTGCGCGAGAACGCGAGCGGGAAGAACACGAGCGTCACCGGCTTCACGCCGCGGAAGTCCGCGAGCGACACGGGCTGGCCGAACTGGTTGGCGAGCGTGAAATCGGGGGCGATCGCGCCGGGGCCGAGGATCATCGGGGCCGTTCCTCCCAGTGGACTCGGGGCGGGGACGGCGCCCAGCCTAGCCCCGACGCACCGGGCATAGAATCACTAGGATGGCGTGGTGCCCACCCGACCGTGAACCGGTCGCTTCGTCGTGCGCACGCCCCCAGCCGCAGGCAAGACCTGCTGAAGAGAGAGGTCGAGTGTGACTGTCAACGACCAGGATCCCTACTCGGTCGAGGCGATGGACTCCGATCCCGAGGAGACGTCGGAATGGGCCGAGTCGCTCGATGCGCTCGTCACCGAGAAGGGGCATCAGCGCGGCCGGGAGATCATGCTCAGCCTGCTGAAGCGCTCGAAGGAGCTGCACCTCGGCGTGCCGATGGTCCCCACGACGGACTACCTCAACACCATCGCTCCTGAGAACGAGCCCGAGTTCCCCGGCGACGAGGAGATCGAGCGCCGCTACCGCGCGTGGATCCGCTGGAACGCCGCCATGCTCGTGCACCGGGCGCAGCGCCCCGGCATCGCCGTGGGCGGCCACATCTCGACCTACGCCTCGAGCGCCGCACTCTACGAGGTCGGCTTCAACCACTTCTTCCGCGGCCAGGACCACCCCGGCGGCGGTGACCAGATCTTCGTCCAGGGCCACGCCTCCCCCGGCACGTACGCCCGCGCCTTCCTCGAGGGCCGGCTCAGCGCCGACCAGCTCGACGGCTTCCGCCAGGAGAAGTCGCACGCGCCGAACGGCCTGTCGTCGTACCCGCACCCGCGGCTCATGCCCGACTTCTGGCAGTTCCCGACCGTCTCGATGGGCCTCGGCCCGATCAACGCGATCTACCAGGCGCAGCTCAACAAGTACCTCACCAATCGCGGCATCAAGGACGCGTCCGACCAGCACGTCTGGGCGTTCCTCGGCGACGGCGAGATGGACGAGGTCGAGAGCCGCGGCCAGCTGCAGGTCGCCGCGAACGAGGGCCTCGACAACCTCACGTTCGTGATCAACTGCAACCTCCAGCGCCTCGACGGCCCCGTGCGCGGAAACGGCAAGATCATCCAGGAGCTCGAGAGCTTCTTCCGCGGCGCCGGCTGGAACGTCATCAAGGTCGTGTGGGGCCGCGAGTGGGACGACCTGCTCGCCCGCGACCACGACGGCGCGCTGCGCAACCTCATGAACGTCACCCCCGACGGCGACTACCAGACCTACAAGGCGGAGTCGGGCGCGTACGTGCGCGAGAACTTCTTCGGCCGCGACCCGCGCGCGCTCGAGCTCGTCAAGGACCTCAGCGACGAGCAGATCTGGAACCTCAAGCGCGGCGGTCACGACTACCGCAAGGTGTACGCCGCGTTCAAGGCGGCGACGGAGCACAAGGGCCAGCCGACGGTCATCCTGGCGAAGACGATCAAGGGCTACGGCCTCGGTCCGTCCTTCGAGGGTCGCAACGCGACCCACCAGATGAAGAAGATGACGCTCGACAACCTCAAGACCTTCCGCGACGCGATGCGCATCCCGATCAGCGACGCGCAGCTCGAGGAGAACCCCTACCTGCCCCCGTACTACCACCCGGGCAACGACGACGAGGCGATCCGCTACCTGCACGAGCGCCGCAAGGAGCTCGGCGGGTACCTGCCCGAGCGCCGCACGAACCACACCGCGATCTCGCTGCCCGACGACTCGGCGTACGCGATCGCGAAGAAGGGCTCGGGCACGCAGGAGATCGCCACCACCATGGCGTTCGTCCGGCTCCTGAAGGACCTGATGCGGGCGAAGGACTTCGGCAACCGCATCGTGCCGATCATCCCCGACGAGGCGCGCACGTTCGGCATGGACGCGTTCTTCCCGAACGCGAAGATCTACAACCCGAACGGCCAGCACTACACGTCGGTCGACCGCGAGCTGCTCCTGGCCTACAAGGAGAGCCCGCAGGGCCAGATCGTGCACGTCGGCATCAACGAGGCGGGCGCGCTCGCCGCGTTCACCGCCGTCGGCACCTCGTACTCCACCGAGGGCGAGCCGCTCATCCCGATCTACGTGTTCTACTCGATGTTCGGGTTCCAGCGCACGGGCGACGCGATCTGGGCGGCCGGCGACCAGATGGCGCGCGGGTTCATGATCGGCGCCACGGCGGGCCGCACGACGCTGACGGGCGAGGGCCTGCAGCACGCCGACGGCCACTCGATCCTCCTCGCCTCGACGAACCCGGCGGTCGTATCGTACGACCCCGCCTACGGCTACGAGATCGGGCACATCGTGCGCTCGGGCCTCGACCGCATGTACGGCGGCACCCACCCCGACCCGAACGTCATGTACTACCTCACGGTCTACAACGAGCCGCTCGTGCAGCCGGCCGAGCCCGAGGGCGTCGACGTCGAGGGCATCGTCCGCGGCATCCACCGCCTCTCGGAGTCGACCGCGCAGGGCCCGAAGGCCCAGCTGCTCGCCTCGGGCGTCGCCGTGCCGTGGATCATCGAGGCGCAGGAGCTCCTGGCGAACGACTGGGGCGTGTCGGCGGATGTCTGGTCGGTGACGAGCTGGACCGAGCTGCGTCGCGACGGCGTCGCCGCCGACGAGCACAACTTCCTGAACCCCGACGCGGAGCGCCGCACCGCCTACGTGACGCAGAAGCTCTCGGGCTCCGGCGGGCCGTTCGTCGCCGTGTCGGACTACATGCATGCCGTGCCCGACCAGATCCGCGCCTACGTGCCCGGCGACTACGCCACGCTCGGCGCCGACAACTTCGGCTTCTCGGACACGCGTCCGGCCGCACGTCGCTTCTTCAAGATCGACGGTCCGTCGGTGGTGGTGCGCACGCTCGAGCTCCTCGCCCAGCGCGGCGAGGTCGACCGGTCGCTTCCGGCGCAGGCCATCGAGAAGTACCGACTCCGCGACGTGAACGCCGGCACCACCGGAACGGCCGGCGGCGAGAGCTAGCAGGCGACCCGGTGGCGACGAAGCCCAGGACGAAGGCGGAGACGCTCGCATGGTTGCGCACCATCGCGGGCGAGCTGTCGACCCAGACGTTGAAGCGTCTGGAGGACACGCTGCCGTGGTACGGCGACATGCCGCCGAGCCGCCGCTCGGCCGTGGGCCTCGTCGCCCAGGCCGGCATCTCCTCGTTCATCGCCTGGTACGACGATCCGCGGTCGACGCCGTGGATCGCGGCCGACGTCTTCGGCGCTGCGCCGCGTGAGCTTCTCCGCTCGGTGAGCCTGCAGCAGACGCTGCAGCTCATCCGGGTCACGGTGGAGGTCGTCGAGGAGCGCGTCAAGAACGGCGGCGGCGAGGAGCTGCGCGAGGCGATCCTGCTCTACTCCCGCGAGATCGCCTTCGCCGCGGCCGACGTGTACGCACGCGCCGCCGAGGCGCGGGGCCTCTGGGACGCCCGCCTCGAGGCGCTCGTCGTGGACTCGATCCTCTCGGGCGAGTACGACGACGAGCTCCCGAGTCGCATCGCGGCACTGGGCTGGCACGGTCACGGCGAGGTCGCGGTGCTCGTGGGCACCGCGCCGAAGCAGCTCGACGTCGACCACGTGCGTCGGGCGGCGCGGCACATGCACGCCGACGTGCTGATCGGCGTGCAGGGCAACCGGCTCGTGCTCGTGATCGGTCGATCCGACCCGCTCGGACGCGAGCCCGAGGACGCCATCGGCACGTCCCCCGCGCTCACGTTCATGGAGATCGCGACCCAACTCGAACCGCACTTCGGCCAGGGGCACCTGGTGCTCGGGCACGAGGTCCCCAACCTCGTCGACGCGTCGAAGAGCGCGAAGGCCGCGCTCGCGGGCTTCGCGGTCGCCCGGTCGTGGCGGCACGCGCCGCGACCCGTGCACGCCGACGACCTGCTGCCCGAGCGCGCGCTCGCGGGCGATCCGCTCGCCCGCGCGACGCTCGTGCACCGCATCTACCGGCCACTGCAGGCGCACTCCACCGAGCTCCTCACCACGCTGTGGAGCTACCTCGACAACGGTCGCTCCCTCGAGGCCACCGCCCGCGAGCTGTTCGTGCACCCGAACACCGTGCGCTACCGCCTGAAGCGCGTCTCCGACGTCATCGGGTGGGATGCCACGGGTGCCCGTGAGGCGCTCATCCTGCAGTCCGCGCTCATCATCGGCTCGATGAGCGACCACGAGCACCAGCCGCGCCGACGCCCGAGCTGACGCCGATCCGAGCGGCTCCGCGGCATCCGCGAGGCCCCGCATGTCGGGCGCGCACAAGGGTTCTCGCGAGAGCTTGTCGCAATGACACACACCCGAGGTGGCGGTCATTGGCAGGATAGGGAGGGTGATCGTCGTCGTCTGCCCTGGACAGGGCTCGCAGACCCCCGGATTCCTCGCCCCCTGGCTGGCCGACCCCGCCGCAGCGGAGCAGCTCGCCGCGTACTCGGCGGCCGCTGACGTCGACCTCGCGGCGCACGGCACCGAGAGCGACGCCGACACCATCCGCGACACCGCGATCGCCCAGCCGCTCATCGTCGCCGCGGGCCTGCTCGCGCTGTCCCGGCTCCTCGCCGACGGCCGCCGCGACCGCATCGGCGGTATCGCCGGCCACTCGGTCGGCGAGATCACCGCCGCGGCCGGCGCCGCCGTGCTCGCCGAGGCCGACGCGATGCGCTTCGTCGCCGAGCGCGGCCGAGCGATGGCGGATGCCGCGGCGCTCGAGGCCACCGGCATGAGCGCCGTCATCGGCGCCGACGAGGCCGAGCTCACCACCCGCCTCGACGAACTCGGACTCGAGCCCGCGAACTTCAACGGCGGCGGCCAGATCGTGGTCGCCGGTGCCCTCGACGCGCTCGAGCGCCTCCGGGCCGAGCCGCCGGCCGGCGCGCGGGTCATCCCGCTGCAGGTCGCCGGCGCCTTCCACACGCGCTACATGCGCCCCGCGGTCGACCGCCTCGGCGCCGTCGCCTCCGGCCTCGACGTGTCGGACCCCGGCGTCACCCTCTGGACCAACCGCGACGGCAGCGTCGTGACCTCGGGCACGGCGTTCGTCGACCTGCTCGTCGGACAGGTCTCGTCGCCGGTGCGCTGGGACAAGGACATGGAATCGTTCGCCGCCGCCGGAATCACGGGCCTCATCGAGGTGGCCCCCGCCGGCGCGCTCGTCGGCCTCGCGAAGCGTGCCCTGAAGGGCGTGCCGACCGTGGCCGTGAAGACCCCCGACGACCTGCCCGCGGCCATCGAGCTCATCGAGCAGGCCGCCTGACCGGGCACGAACCGCCAACGGGCGCACAGAGAAAGCCGAGCATGACGAAACCCACCCTGCAGCAGTCGCACGGACCCGCCTACACGCGCATCTACGCGATCGGGGCCGCCCGCGGCGAGAACGCGGTGCCGAACGACGACCTCATCGGCCCCATCAACTCGTCCGACGAGTGGATCCAGCAGCGCACCGGCATCGTGACGCGCGCCCGCGCCGGCGCCGACGTGTCCGCGCTCGACCTCGCGACGGAAGCCGCGAAGGAGGCCATCGCGAAGTCGGGCGTCGCCCCCGAGCTCATCGACCTCGTCATCGTCGCCACCATCTCCAACGTGCAGCAGACCCCGTCGATGGCGGCCGTCGTCGCCGACCGGGTCGGTGCGAACCCCGCCGCCGCGTACGACGCCAACGCCGCGTGCGCCGGCTACGCCTACGCCGTCGCCCAGGCCGACGCGCTCATCCGCACCGGCGTCGCGCACTACGCCCTCGTGATCGGCGCCGAGAAGCTCTCCGACGTCGTCGACCCGACCGACCGGTCGATCTCGTTCCTGCTCGGCGACGGCGCGGGCGCCATCGTCATCGGCCCGAGCGACTTCCCCGGCATCGCGCGCACGGTGTGGGGCTCCGACGGCTCGAAGGCCGCCGCGGTGGGCATGAACCACACGCTCGTGGAGTTCCGCGACGGGGCATCCGAGTGGCCAACCCTCCGCCAGGAGGGGCAGACCGTCTTCCGCTGGGCCGTGTGGGACATGGCCAAGGTCGCGAAGCAGGCGCTGGATGCCGCAGGCGTGACGAGCGCCGACCTGTCGGCCTTCATCCCGCATCAGGCCAACATGCGCATCATCGACGAGTTCGCGAAGCAGCTGAAGCTGCCCGAGTCCGTCGTCATCGCCCGCGACATCGCGACCACCGGCAACACGTCGGCGGCGTCGATCCCGCTCGCGACCCACCGGCTGCTCGAGGAGCACCCGGAACTCTCCGGAGGGCTCGCCCTCCAGATCGGCTTCGGCGCAGGCCTCGTGTTCGGCGCCCAAGTGGTGGTTCTTCCCTGAACCGCCGTTCATCGTCCATCTAGACTGAGTCTCGGTCAAACGAGACACCCCCCAAGGAGAAGAACCATGGCATTGTCCACCGAAGAAGTGCTTGCCGGCCTGGCCGAGCTCATCAACGACGAGACCGGCATCGCGACCGACACGGTTGAGCTGGACAAGTCGTTCACGGATGACCTCGACATCGACTCCATCTCGATGATGACGATCGTCGTCAACGCCGAGGAGAAGTTCGACGTCAAGATCCCCGACGAGGAGGTCAAGAACCTCAAGACCGTCGGCGACGCCGTCGACTTCATCGTCAAGGCCCAGGCCTAGTCGCTGACCCGAGCGGGCCGGCCGATCGGTCCGGCCCGCTCGATCACGTTGCCCTCTTCCCTCCTGGAGTGATTCTCGAATGACCAAGAAGATCGTCATCACGGGCATCGGTGCGACCTCCCCGCTCGGGGGTACCGCCCGTGACAGCTGGACGAACCTGCTCGCCGGCGAGTCCGGCGCCCGCACCATCGAGCAGGACTGGGTGGCGAAGTACGAGCTGCCCGTGACCTTCGCCGCCAACGCCAAGGTGTCGCCGGCCGACGTGCTCGAGCGCCACGAGATCAAGCGCCTCGACCCGTCGAGCCAGTTCGCGCTCATCGCGGGCCGCGAGGCCTGGGCCGACGCCGGCGCACCCGACGTGCCCTCCGATCGCCTCGCGATCGACTGGGCGACCGGCATCGGCGGCGTATGGACGCTGCTCGACGCGTGGGACACGCTGCGCGAGCGCGGCCCCCGACGCGTCCTGCCGATGACCGTGCCGATGCTCATGCCGAACGGCCCGGGCGCGGCGGTGGGCATGGACCTGCACGCGCGTGCCGGCATCCGCACCGTCGTCTCCGCGTGCGCCTCGAGCACCGAGGCGCTCGTGAACGCGTACGACCACCTCCAGGCGGGGCTCGCGGACGTGGTCATCGCGGGCGGCTCGGAGTCCGCCATCCACCCGATCACCATCGCCTCCTTCAACTCGATGCAGGCGCTCTCCCGCAACAACGACGACCCGGCGCACGCGTCGCGGCCGTACGACGTCGCACGCGACGGCTTCGTCATGGGCGAGGGCGCAGCGGCGCTCGTCGTCGAGACCGAGGAGCACGCGAAGGCCCGCGGTGCGCGCATCTACGCCGAGCTCATCGGCGGCGCGGTCACGAGCGACGCCTACCACATCACGGCGCCCGACCCCGAGGGCACCGGCGCCGCCCGTGCGATGGTGGCGACCCTCGAGCAGGCCGGCGTCGGCATCGACGAGGTCGCCCACATCAACGTACACGCCACGAGCACGCCCGTCGGCGACATCGCCGAGTACACCGCCCTGGCGGCCGTGTTCGGCGAGCACCTCCCGAACATCGCCGTGAGCGCGACCAAGGCCTCGACCGGGCACCTGCTCGGCGGCGCCGGCGCGATCGAGGCGATCTTCACGGTGCTCGCGCTGCATCACCGCACGGCTCCCCCGACGATCAACGTCACCGAGCTCGACCCCGAGATCGACCTCGACGTCGTGCGCGAGCCGCGCGCGCTCGGCGACGGCGAGCTCGTGGCGATCTCGAACTCGTTCGGCTTCGGCGGGCACAACGCGGTGGTCGGCTTCCGCACCGTCTGATCCGTACGGCTCATGGAACGGGCCCCGACGCCTCACGGCGCGGGGCCCGTTTCGTCGCCGCCTGCTGCTTCGCTCGTGCGGTCGCCGGGAAGGGTCATCCGACGTCCGCGTCGCGCCGCTCGGGCGGCGTCGCCGCTCAACCCACCTGGTGCAACCAGACGACCGGGGCGAAGTCGCTCGCGTGGCGGAACGGCTCGAGCTCGTCGTCCCACGCCTGCCCGAGCGCGAGGCGCAGCTCGCGATGCAGCTCGACCGCGTCGTGGCCGGCGATCTCCATCGCGTAACGGATGCGGTCCTCGGGGATGACGGTGTTGCCTGCCGTGTCGGTCTGCGCGAAGTACACGCCGAGGTCGGGCGTGTGCATCCATCGCGCGCCGTCGGACCCGGGCGTCGGGTCCTCGCTCACCTCGAAGCGCAGCTGGTCCCAGCCGCGCAGCGCAGAAGCGAGCTTCGCACCGGTGCCGGCCTCGCCCTCCCAGTAGAACTCGGCGCGCAGCAGGCCGCGAGAGACCGGCTGCTCGGACCAGTCGAAGTTCACGGCCGTGCCGAGCGCACGCCCGGCAGCCCACTCCACATGCGGGCACAGCGCCCGCGGCGAGGAGTGCACGAACAGCACGCCTCGCGCGGCGCGCACGGCCCGCGTGACCTTCTCCGCCATCTCCGTCTCCGTTCTCGAGGTGCGTCTTCCCCTACGACCTCGGAACCGCCGGACAGCGGGTGTTCGATTGTGGACGGCGAGCCGTCAGGGACGAGTATGCCGCGGAATCCGGGCCCTGACAAGGATCCGCGCGGGTCGGCGACGCATTCCGGGACCGCCGACGCTGCCCGATGACGACCACTTGCGCGGAACAGTATGCTCGGTGAAGCGTTCCCGATCCCCCTCCGGAGGTGCACATGGCCGTGCGCGACGCGCTGCTCGCGCTGCTCACCGTCGGTCCGGCGTACGGGTTCCAGCTGCACGGCGGTCTCGCGGCGCGAACCGGCGGCCGTCGCAGCATCAACGTCGGCCAGACGTACGCCACGCTCGAGCGACTCCGGAAGCAGGGGCTCGTCGAGCCCGCGGGCACCACCGACGACGGGCTCCCCCTCTACGGCCTCACGACCGCAGGTGACGCCGCGGCGCGGTCGTGGCTCGAGGGCACGGATGCCGCGGGCGCCGACCCGTGGGACGAGACCGTCGATCGCGTGCTCATCGCCCGATCGCTGCCCGGGGTCGACGCCGAGGCGGTGCTCGCCGCCGAGCGGAATCGGTGGGAGCGGCGGCGGGACGCGGCATCCGCTGCCGGCGCCGTGGAGAGCCCGGCGGCGGCCGGCTCGCTCGATGAGGAGGACGCCGCGCGCGAAGGTGAACGGCGGCTCGCCGCGCTCGTCACGGCCGCCGAGCGCTTGCGCGCGGAGGCGGTGCTCGGCTGGCTCGACGCAGTGTCGTCGCAGGAGCGGATCCCCTTCGCGCCCCGCGCGGAGCGCCCCAAGCGCGGGCGACGCCCGGCCGCGGCGGCTCAGCCGGCCGACGCGTAGCTCTCGACGATCGCGAGGTCGAGCGGGAAGTCGACCGGGAAGTCGCCGAAGAGCAGGCGCCCCGCGGCAGCGGCGGTCTCCACGACGGCGACGGCGACCGCGTCGGCGGTCTCGCGCGGCGCGTGCACGATGAGCTCGTCGTGCAGGAAGTACACGAGGTGGGGCGCTCGGCCGAACACCGGTCCCGACTTGGACGCGGCCGGCGCGGCATCCGTCACCGTCGACCCGATCTCGGCGAGCCGGCCGCGCAGCGCGGCCATCCAGCACAGCGACCACTCGGCCGCGCTCCCCTGGACGACGAAGTTGCGGGTGAACCGGCCCCAGTCGCGGGCGCGCGACCGTGCGCGCCGTTCATCGGTCGCCGTCGCGTCGGGCTCGCTCGCGCGGGCCTGCACCGCACGCCACTCCGCCGACGGGAGGGGTGAGGAGCGGCCGAGGAGCGTCGTGACCGGAAGCCCGCGCTCGCCGTCGGTCGCGGCCCGGTCGACGAGGGCCATGGCCCGGGGGAACGCCCGGGCCAGTCGCGGGACGAGGCGGCCGCTGTCGCCCGTGGTCGCCCCGTACATCGCGCCGAGGATCGCGACCTTCGCCTCGTCGCGCGTGCCCACGACGCCGCCGTCGACGAGTCCGCGGTAGATGTCGCGGCCGCGTGCCGCCTCGGCCATGGCCTCGTCGCGGGCGATCGCGGCGAGCACGCGCGGCTCGAGCTGCGCGGCGTCGGCCACGACGAGCGTCCATCCCGGATCCGCGACGACGGCGCTGCGGACGTTCTTGGGCAGCTGCAGCGCTCCCCCGCCCGAGGTCGCCCATCGGCCCGTCGCCGTGCCCCCCGGCACGTATTCGGGCCGGAAGCGTCCGTCGACGATCCACTCGTCGAGCCAGGTCCAGCCGTTGGCGCTGAGGAGCCGCGAGAGCTTCTTGTAGGCGATGAGCGGCTCGATCGCGGGGTGGTCGTGTTCGCGAAGCTCCCATCTGGCGGTGGACTCGACCGGGATGCCCGACCCGCGCAACGCCCGCAGCAGGTCGGCCTGCGAGTCGAGGTTCACGGATGCCGCGCCGAGCTCCTCGCGCACCTGCGTCGCGAGCGCCTCCATCCGCGCCGGCTTCCATCCCGGCGATGGGCGGGGGCCGAGCTCGGACTCGAGGACGGCCTCATGCACGGCGCGGTCCCACGGGAGGCCCGCGGCGTGCAGCTCCGCGCCGATGAGCGCGCCCGCGGATTCCGCGGCGAGCAGGAGCCGCAGCCGGCCGGGGTCGGCGCCCTCGGCGACGAGGGCGAGCTGGCGCGCGAGCTCGGCCGCGACCGCGTCGACGGCGACGGATGCCCCGGAGGTGCGTGCCGCGGCATCCGTCGATGGTGCGAGGACCTCGGAGCCCGGCGGCGCGGTGCGCTCGGGGTCGGTCGCCCGGTCGTCGCCGAAGTCGTCGAGGTCGAAGAGCGCGCTGTGCGCGACCGGCGACTGCGTCGTGCCCTCGGCGGCCGCGCCGCCGGCCTCCGCCGGTCCGGGCGGCAGCCAGGCGGGTCGGAGGTTCCGCCCGCCGGCCCGGGCCGCTTCGGTGAACGTCGAGCGGTCGAGGATCGCGCCGCAGAGCCGGAGGTCGTGGCACCGCTCGACGCGGACGCCCGCGTCGAGGAGGCGCGGATACCAGCGTCGCGTCTCGGTCCACACCCAGCGGGGGTGATCGCGCGCCTCCAGCGTGCGCACGGCCTCGGCGAACCCGTCGAGCGAGACCTCGGCGAGGGGTCGGGCCGGGTCGTCGGGGTCGACGAGGACGATCCGACCCTGCGCTCCTGCGCCGACCACCACGTGCATGGCTCCATTCTCGTGGTCGCCGGTGACACCGCGGCGGACTCCGGCTGCGCGAGTGTCGGCGGGATGCCGCACCATGGATCGCATGGTGCAGCGAAGGGTCCGATCGTGGTCGCCGTGAGCTTCCGGTGCGGTCACGGCGCCGCCGCGGGTGCAGACGGGGTCGTCGCGCTCCGTCGGGTCTGCCCGCTGTGCATGCTCATCGACGAGACGCACCGCAGCCGTGGCGAGCTCCTCGGTCGGGTCGCGCCCGCCCAACGATCGGCGCTGGCCCGAGAGACGCGGATCGGCGCGACTTACGACTGGCGCTGCGAGCGCGGACACGATCGATACGCCGCCACGATCAGCGACGTGCTCACCGGCCCCGGCTGCCCCAAGTGCCGGGTCAACGCGGCTGGTCCGACGGCGGCGCGCGAGGCGGGAGTCGCGTACATGAACCCCGGCCTGCGCACCCGCACGTCGCAGACCGAGCAGCGGCTGAAGATCCTGCTGGGCGAGCGCATCCGGCTGCACCACGGCGTCAACGCGGTGCGCATCGCCCGCACGTTCTACGGCCGTCAAGAGGTCTGGCCCGACATCCTCGTGCCGCAGCTGCGCATCGCGATCGAGTACGACGATCCGGGTCGGTCCCGGCGAGCCCACCGTGGGCTCAAGGAAGGCTCCGACCTCGAGAAGGACGAGGCGCTGCGCGAGGTGGGCTGGGAGGTCGTGCGCATCCGTGCGGGCGGTCTCGATGCCCTGGGGCGGAACAGCATCGTCTGCACGGCGCTCTCCCCGGCGGTGGCCGACGAGGTCGTCGCCTGCATGCGCCGGATCCGCGGCGACGCAGCCGTCGATGCCATCTCGATCGTGCATCCGGCGCTGCCGTGACGCCTCGCCGAGCAAGGTTCGCACGATTGATGCGCGGAGGGCCCCGCCGCCGATAGGGTGAGTCCACCCGCGGGTGGTCGCCCGCGGGATTCGTGCGCGAGAGAGGCTTTCCGACGTTGCTCCTGCCCTTCCTGATCGTCGGAGGCCTCGGCCTCGTCCTGCTCGTCATCTCGCTCGTGCTCGGCGACATCTTCGACCACTTCGACATCGGCGACGGCGCCATCTCGGGCACGGCACTCGCCGTAGGGCTCGTGGTCTTCGGCGCGGCCGGCGCATTGACCGTGACCTGGGGCCTCGACCTCCTCTGGGCGTACGTGCTGGCGGCCGTCCTCGCGGTGATCGCCTACCTGCTCAGCGCCGTCGCCGTCCGCAGCCTGACCCGCAGCTCCGACGGGGTGCCCGCCTCGGCGCTCGGGCTCACCGGCGTCGCGAAGTCCGACGTGTCCTCGGCGGGCGGCGAGGTGAGCCTCGACGGCCCCGGCGAGATCGAACGACGGCTCGCCTGGTCGGATGCCCCGATCGCCGAGGGCGTGCGGATCCGCGTGATCGAGCACGCCGGCACGCGCGTCAAGGTCGTCGCCGACTGACCGCTCCTCGGATTCCACGAACGACCTGCTCATCCCCTCCTGATCGCTCCCGTTCCCGAAAGGACCGCCCGTGCTCGACCCCTTCCTCGTGCAGGTGATCTCGATCATCGCCATCGCGATCGCGCTCATCGCACTGCTCGTCTTCATCGGCCGCCGCATCCGGCGCGTCCCGCCGAACGAGGCCCTCGTCATCGTCGGTCGCGGCGCCGGGCGCCCCGCTCCCGGCGAGGCGCCGGTCGGTCAGCGGGTCGTCATCGGCGGCCGCACGTTCGTCTGGCCGGTCCTCCAGCAGGGCTTCGCGATCTCGCTCGAGCAGCGCCAGATCGGGATCACCGTCGAGGGCGTCGACAAGAACCGCATCAAGATCGCCATCAAGGCCTCCATCAACTTCAAGGTGAGCGGCACGGAAGAGGGCGTGCGGCGCGCCGCCCAGCGCTTCCTCTCGCAGCAGGAGCTGCTCACCGAGATCATCAAGGAGTCGCTCGAGGGCTCGCTGCGCTCGATCGTCGGCGACATGACCATCGAGCAGATCATCTCCGACCGCAAGAGCCTCTCCGACCGCGTCGTCGCCGAGACGAAGGCCGACCTCGTCGAGCAGGGCCTGCAGGTCGACCTGCTCAACATCTCCGACATCTCGACGCCCGGCAGCGACTACCTCGCCAACCTCGGCCGCGCCGAGGCGGCTCGGGCCCGCCAGGTCGCCGAGGTCAGCGAGGCCGAGGCGGCCCGCGCCAGCGAGTTCGCCCGCATCGAGGCCGCCGAGCAGATCGCCGAGCGGCAGAAGGCGCTGAGCCTCAAGCAGGCGGTGATCAAGGCCGAGACCGATCGCGCCAACGCCGAGGCCGAGGCATCCGGCATGCTCGCGAAGGCCGAGCAGGACAAGCTCGTCGCCACGCAGGAGCGCGAGGCCCTCGCCGAGCAGGCGCTCGTGACGCAGGAGAAGCTCGACATCGACGTGCGCAAGCCCGCCGAGGCGCACGCATACGCCGAGGTCCAGCGCGCGAACGCGCAGCGCGATGCCGCGAACGCCGCAACCGAGGCCGACGCGTACAAGCGCACCAAGATCGCCGAGGCGAACAAGGTCGCCGCGGTGCAGGACGCCGAGGCGGCCGCGACGTCGGTCCGCGTGTCGGGCGAGGCCGAGCGCGACCGCCAGGTGGCCCTCGCCGCCGGTGTCCGCGCCGAGGGCGAGGCGCGCGCCGCGGCGATCCAGGCCGAGGGCATCGCGGATGCCGCCGCGACCGACGCGAAGGCGATCGCGCTGAAGAAGTACGGCGAGGCCGCCCTGGCGCAGGAGATCATCTCCCGTCTGCCCGAGATCGTGCGCGCCGCCGCGGAACCGATCGGCAACATCGACTCGCTCACGGTCGTCTCGACCGACGGTGCGAGCGCCATTACGAAGACGGTCGGCCAGGTGCTCGGCGAGGGCACCGAGGTCGTCAAGTCGCTGACCGGGCTCGACGTGGGCGCGATCCTCGCCGGTCTCGCCGGCGGTCAGCTCGTGAAGGCCGACCTCGCGAAGGACTGACGCGCTCGGGCGGGCCGGCCGGACTCATCGATCCGCTTCGGCCCGCTCGTCCAACGCCAGGTCGAGCGCCTCGGCTCGTGAAAGGACGCGTCCGTCGGCCCGCGCGGCCTCGAACGGCTCGGCCGCCTCGGAAGCGAGGATCTGCTGCACGAACGGTGCGTGGGTCATCCGTGCCCGCTGGTCAGCCATCCCCGTGCGGGTACGCGAGGCCTCGGCCGCTCCCAGCAGCAAGCCACTGCGCGCGATGTCCCCGCGCAGCGCGGCGCACGCCGCCAGTCCCTCCAGCGCATAGCCGTTGCCGTCCTCGAAACCGAGCTGCAGTGAGAGCTCCAGCCCTCGCATGAAGAGCTCAGGGCGCGCCTCGCCCAGGCCGAGCCGTCCCCACCCGGCGTTCGTGAGCGCGATCGACTCCACGAAGCGATCGCCGAACGCGGCGGCCTCCGCGATCACGGTCTCCGCGACCTCGAGCGAGCCGCGGGCATTCCCCCGGTAGAGCTCGATCGTGCCGAGGCTGGACCTGAAGAAGGCGTTGAACGTGGGATCCAGCTCCGGTCCGACCAGCTCGACCGCTCGTCGCTGCAACGCCTCCGCACGGTCCAGGTCGGGCGGCCAACGATAGGTGCACGCGATGCTCAGCACCGTCAGCGAGCACCCCTCCCCGAATGCGTCGTCGAGGTCGTGGAACAGCTCGACGCTCTCCTCGATGGGGGCGAGGTCGATCTCCGCAGTCGGCTGCAGCAGCGAGACCCAGGCCGAGATCGCGTTCGCGATCGCGCGGGTGCGGTCGGCGAGCGGCACGCCAGCCCTGAGCACGTCTCCCATCCATGCCTTCGCCTCGGGCAGCAGGTTCCGGATCCACCAGTACAGCAGCAGGCGCCACACGGCATCGACCACGGCCTCCGTCTCCCCGAGGTCGATGAGATGGCGATAGCCCGATCGGATGTTGTCCCGCTCGGCCTCGAGCCGGTCGAGCGCCGCGAGCTGCGTGCCTCCCCGCAGCTTCGGCTCGATCTCGGCGGCGAGGCGCACGTAATGGTCGGCGTGCGCCTGTCGCGCCGCCGCGGCATCCGGTTCGTGCTCGAGCCTCGCGGTCGCGATCTCGCGCACCGGCACGAGCATCGAGAAGAACGGGATCCCGGCGTGGTCGTGCTGGCGGAGCAGGCTGCAGTCGACGAGCTCCACCACCGCGTCGAACGCCCCGTCGGCCAGCGCCGTGCCGCCCACGACCGCCTCGATCGCGTCGAGGCTGAAGTCGCCGGAGAACACGCCGAGGCGGGTGAACAATGCCTGCGCATCCGCGCTCAACAGGTCGATGCTCCACTCCACCGTCGCTCGGATGGTCTGCTGGCGCTCGGGCACGTCGCGGGCACCCGTCGCCAGGACCGGGAGCACCCGGTCGAGGCGCGCCACCAGCGCCTCGGGCGTGAGGACGCGGATGCGGGTCGCCGCGAGCTCGATCGCGAGCGGCACGCCGCCGAGCACCCGGCAGATGCGGGTCACGGCCGCGGCGTTCTGCTCGGTGACGTCGAACCGGGGATCCGCGGCTCGTGCGCGGTCCCGGAACAGTCGGACGGCCGGCGCAGCCACGATCTCCTGCAGCGCCGTGCCATCGGCTTCTGCCGGCAGGCCCAGTGGGTCGACGTCAAAGACCTGCTCATCGCGCAGCCGGAGCCGCATGCGGCTCGTCACCAGCACGGTCGCGTCCGGCAACGCGGTCAGCAGCCTCGCCACCAGCGGTGCCGACGACACGATCTGCTCGAAGTTGTCGAGCACGATGAGGTCGCGCCGATCCGAGCGCGCCGCAGCGAGCCGGTCGAGCAGGGGTTGCTCCCCCACGTCGCGGACCCCGAACGCCCGCGCCACCGCGGGCAGGATGTCGCGATCCTCGCGCACGTGCTCGAGGGCGACGAACGTGATCCGGTCGAATCGGTCGTCGAGTCCTCGCGCGACCTCGATCGCCAGCCGGGTCTTGCCGATGCCGCCGGCTCCCACGAGCGTGACGAGGCGTGGACCGTCGGCGGCGCCGATCCACGCGCGCAGCGACGCGACGTCCGCGTCGCGCCCGACGACGTCGGTGGACGAGACCGGCAGCGGCCCTGCCGGGATCGCCTCGACGTCGCCCGCCCCTGGGATCCGCGATGCGTCGAAGCGCTCGGCCAGGAGGCCCGCCAGGTCGGCTTCGATGAGCCGCTCGAGGTCGCCCGGGGTGCCGAACGAGACGTAGGAGGCGGTGTCGTCCTCGCGGATCCGCTCGATGAGCGCCGCGAGCCGCGCCTGCCGCTCGGCGGGCTGCTTCACGTAGATGAGCTTCGGCATCGCACGCGGTGCGAGCCGATACTCGTCCTCGAGGCCTGAGATGTCCTCCCCCGGCGCGATCCAGCCGTACTCCTGCCAGTAGACGCCGACGAACACGTCGCTCTGCGCGAGGTAGGAACGGTAGAGCTCCCGCGGAGGATGCGGGCGCGCCCCGAGCTCGAACATCACCGGGGCGAGGTGCAGGCGCTCGATCGCGCGCCGAGCGACCTTCCTCTCGGGTCCGAGCTCCCGAAGGGTCGAGCTGACGAAGATCCGCAGGAGCCGGTCTGGCGTCCGGATGCTCGGCTCGTCGGTCGCGTCGTTCACGACGAGGCCCTCGACCGCTGCGCGCACCAGGACCGGCGCCACATGTGGTCATTCTCACCCCACGGCGGCGACGCGTCCAGCGCGTGGGGATCGCGACGCGCCGATGGCCGTGACGCCGGACCCGAGCCGGGCCGGCGGGCCCGAGGGCTAGACTGCTGCCAGTCGGCGCCCTGGGGAGGTCATGGCGGTGGACTCGACGGCGATCCGGACACCTGACCAGCGACTCCGCGTGTTCGTCAGCTCCACGCTCCGGGAGCTCGCGGCCGAGCGCACCGCCGCACGCGCCGCCATCGAGCGACTGATGCTGACGCCGGTCATGTTCGAGCTCGGCTCGCGTCCGCACCCGCCCCGCGACCTCTACCGCGCCTACCTCGCGCAGAGCGACATCTTCGTCGGCATCTTCGGTGCGAGCTCCGGGTGGATCGCGCCCGGCGAGGACATCTCGGGCCTCGAGGACGAGTACGCCCTCGCCGAAGGGATGCCGCGACTCGTCTACCTGACGAACGGGCACGGTCCCCGCGACGAACGACTCGAGGCGCTCGTGGACCGGATCCGAAACCGCGACGACGTGTCGTACTCCACGTTCCGCGACGCCGCGGAGCTCGAGGAGCTCGTGGCCCGCGACCTGGCGCTGCTCATCGGCGAGCGGTTCGACCGGGCGCACGCGATGGATCCGTCGCGGCAGGGCGAGGCCCTCCCCGCCCCGGTCGACTCCTTCGTCGGACGGCAGGTCGATGTGGCGGCCGTCGGCGACCTGCTCCGGTCGCAGCACGATCGTCTCGTGACGCTGATCGGACCGGGCGGAGTCGGCAAGACCCGGCTCGCGATCGCCTCGGCGGCGGATGCCTCGGGGGCGTTCGCCGCCGGCGTGCACTTCGTCGACCTCACCCCGGTGCGCAACGCCGCGCTCGTGACCCCGGCGATGGCGTCGGCCCTCGGGGTCATCGACGTCGGCGACGGCCGCCTCGAGGAGCGGGTGGCCACGGCGATCGGCGATCGCCCGACGCTCCTCGTCGTCGACAACCTCGAGCACCTGCTCGAGGCGGCACCGCAGCTCGCGCGACTGCTCGCGGCCGCGCCCGGCGCCGTGGTGCTGGCGACGAGTCGCGTCGCGCTGGGCATCGCGGGCGAGCACCGCTACGAGGTGCGCCCACTCGCGATCCGCGACGACCGGGCGGATGCCGCGTCGCCCGGCCCGGCGGAGCAGCTGTTCCTCGACCGCGCGAAGGCCGCTGGCGCGGTCGGCCTCGGCGACGGCGACCTCGACGACATCCGCGCCGTGTGCCGGGCGTTGGACGGGCTGCCGCTCGCCATCGAGCTGGCCGCCGCACGCACCAGGCTCCTGACGCCCGCGGAACTCCGTGAACGACTCGACCGCGGCATGGACGTACTCCCCGAAGCGGGCCCCGACCGGCCCGAACGGCAGCGCACCCTCGCTCGCACGATCGACTGGAGCGTCGAGCTCCTCGATGACGAGGCACGGGACGCGTTCGACGCGGTCGGCGTGTTCTCGGGGGGATTCGACCTCGACGCGGCATCCGCAGTCATCGGTCACGACGCCCTCGAACCCTTGGCCCGGCTCGTCGACGCGAGCCTCGTCGTGCACGAGACGACGGGCCGGTCGAGCCGGTTCACGATGCTGACGACCGTGCGGACCGCGTCCCTCGAGCGCGCGGCGGAGCGCGGCGCGGCGGCGCAGCTCGCCGACCGCCACGCGGCGCACTTCATCGCGGTCGCCCGGCAGGAGGGCCCGAAGCTGTACGGACCCGGCGGGGTGGACACGCTCTGGGCCCTGCGCGCCGACCACGAGAACCTCCGCGCGGCCGGGCGGACGCTCCTCGAGCAGGGTCGCGCCGAGGAGCTCGAGGTGCTCGCGTGGCGCCTCTTCCCGTTCTGGTGGGCGAGCGGCCGCCAGGGCGAGGTGACGGCCTGGATGCGCGAGCTCCTCGCGCGGCATCCGCTCGAAGGACGAGCACGTGCGTCGGCGCTCTACTTCACCGGCTCGATCACCTTCGGCGACGCGGATCGCACCGACGCGGTGCGCGACCTGCGCGAGAGCGCCGACGGCTTCGCGGCCGTCGGCGACGTGCTCGGCGAGGCGTTCGCGCGCAACTCGCTCGCCCTGGCGCTCGCCGACCGGAGCGTTGGTGACCTGCCGGGCGCGGACCGCGAGATCGCGCGCGGATTCGCCCTCTTCGCGCAGCGGCGCCATCCGCTCGGGGAGAGCCTGGCGCACGTCATACACGGCCTGCTGCGGCTGGCGGCCGACGACGTCGCGGGCGCGCATCGCGCGTTCCTGCGCGGCGACGAGATCGCCGCGGCCGGCCGCGACGAGTTCAGCCGAGCGATGAGCGAGCATCACGTCGGCGTCGCCGAGGTGCTCGCGGGTGACCCGGTCACCGCCGAGCCGCGGTTCAAGAACAGCCTCCGGCGTTCGCTCCGGCTCTTCTACGTCGAGGGCATCGCGCACGCGCTCGAGGCACTGTGCGCCGTCGCGGCCGATCGCGGCGACGTCGAGCGTGCGGCGACGCTGCTCGGTGCGGCGCGCGCGGCACGCGCCATCAGCGGCGTCTACAACAGCCCACCGCTCGCCGCCTTCGCGCAGACGGCGCGCCGGCTCGAGGCCGAGCACGGGCACGAACCCGGGTTCGCCGCATGGGTGGCGGCGGGTGCGGACCTCGGGACGGCGGCCGCCGCGGCGTACGCGCTCGGCGACTGAGCGGGTGGGGCACGCAGCGCTGCACCTCACCCGGCGCCCGAGCTGCCGCCCGCGTCGTCGAACTCGCGCCGGAGGTACTTCGGTGCCTGGATGCGCCACGCCTCGGTCACGAGCTCGACGAGGTGGTCGTCGTCGATGGCGGCCATGCGGAACGCGACCTTCGGCTCGCCCCACCTCGTCGTCGTGCGCAGGAACACGTCGGGTGCCATCTTGACGAGGGCGAACGCGTCGATGCGGTCGGCGACCTTGACCCCGACGACGAGCTCGCCCGCGATGATCGCGCGCATGTCCTCGGGGATGCTCGGCCACGGGTGGCACTCCCACGCGTAGAGCCTGCCGCGCACGAACCACGCTGCGCCCCCGGTGGTCGCGCGCTCCTCGCTGCCGGGCAGCCCAATGGCGGTGCGGCGGACGTCGTCGAGGGTGGCCACGGACCGAGCGTATGCCGCACCCCCGACACGGAACGCCGGTCAGCCGCCGTCGCGCAGCCAGGTCATCACGTACGCCGGGGCCGGGGCCGTGTCGGCGGCCTCCGACCCGAACGTGAGGTGGGATCCTTCCATCCGGAAGCGCTCAGCGGCCCACCGCCTGGAAGTAGTTCGCGGCTCCGTAGTTCGCCACGTTCGCGCCGAGCAGCTGGCCTTGGACGTCTGCGAAGCGGTAGTGCAGGCCCGCCCAGATCCGCGCCTCGATCAGCTCGGCGAGCGGCTGCGAGAACGAGTCGAAGCTACGCACCTTCGGCTCGGCGGCCGTGAGGAGGGCGGAGAAACTCGTGATCTGGAAGCCGCCTTCGATCACGTCGCCGAAGAACATCCGCATGATGGTCACGTGGGCGGCGTCGAGGCAGTTGTGTCCCGACGGCGTGTCGGGGTACGGCGCGGTGATCAGGGCCGCCCATCCGGGCTCGGCGATGGTCGCGGGGTTGTCGTCCTCGTCGGCCCGAGGGATCGCGTTCCACGGTCGCCAGAGGTCGTAGAAGTACTTGTCGTTCCAGCAGTTGATCGCGGCATCCGCCCCGCTCAGGTTCTGCAGCGCCAGGAGCCTCGCGCTGTCGGCGGCGGTGAGCTCGTTCCGATCGATGAGCTGTCGGGAAACCTCGTTCCAGCTGAGGATGGGCGCGCTCTGCCACCACTTGGCGACGTACGTCTGGTGCTCCGTCCGAGTGGACCCCGTGGCTCGTCCGAGCGCCTGGACCTCGTTGACCTCCGCCGCGTAGGCTTCGCTGTCGAGCGGGGGCGGCGGTTCGGTGCGGAACTGCGAGGGGCTCTCGATCAGGAACGGCTCGACGCCGCCCGCCCATGGGGTCGGGTCGAGGATCGGCTGCCCCTGCGCGTTCAGGAGCGGCCACCAGTGCCCGGGCGAGGTGTCGGGAACCCACTGGGACTCGCCGAACCGTCCGTCGTCCATTCGTGCCTCGAGCATGGCGGCGGCCGCTGCGTGTCCGGCGGCGACGCCCTGCTTCTCGAAGGGGCCATCGGCGACCGCATCGAGCGAGGTCGCGTACTCGGTGGCGAGCGTCGCCAGGAGGCCCGCCCGGCCCGGGAACGGCGCGCGCTCCGGTGCGCTCGAGACGAGCTCCGCGAGCACGTCGTAGGCGGCGGTCGCCACGGCGGCTTCCACTGACGCCTTCGCCCCGAAACGCTTGTCGAGGAGATAGGGCTGATGCTGCTTGGGCCCGATCGCATTGACCGCGTCGTACACGGCGCCCTGGGTCATGCCCATGTTGATCTGGAACGCGGGTGGCGCGCCGCCGTTCGGTCCCGGAACGGCGGCGAGCGTGGTCGCTGCGACCTGGTTCCAGTGGAGGACGGCGGTGGCGTCCGCTGCAACAGGCGGTGCGGCGGATGCGACGAGCGGTACGACCGATACGCCGTACGCGCCGAACGCGGCCGATGCGACGATCGTGCCGGCAACCAGACTGACGAATCGTTGATGGGTCATGATGCCCCCCAAGTGGGTGCGAGCAAACAGGGCCCCCCGAATACCTCCGACTGTCCCACCAATCCGAGAGCGTGTCCACAGCTTCAGGGCTCGAGAGATCCTCGACTTTGACCCCAGTTCTGGGGCACGGCAGTTCTGGGGCACGGCGCGGGGATCACGCCAACTGGCGACTCGCCTGAGCGGCGAAGCGGCCGCGCAGCGCCATGAGCTCGTCGAACGTGCCCGACTCGAGAATGCGTCCGCGCTCGAGGTAATAGATGCGGTCGGCGTTCCTCACCGTGCTGAGCCGGTGCGCGATGACGATGCGCGTCACCGAGAGCTGGTCGAGGCTCTCAGCCACGATGGCCTGCGTCACGTTGTCGAGGGCGCTCGTGGCTTCGTCGAACAGCAGGACGCGCGGGTCGCCGGCGAGGGCACGTGCGATGAGGAGTCGTTGGCGCTGTCCGCCGGACAGGGTCGAGCCACCCTCCGTGATCGCGGTGTGCATGCCCATCGGCATCGCTCGGACGTCGTCGGCGAGTCCCGCGTGCTCGGCGGCACGCCACGCGTCATCGATCGTCAGGTCCACGGCGTCGCCGAGGATGTTCGACATGATCGAGCCCGGCAGCGGCTCGACCGACTGGAGCACCACCCCCAGCTGGCGGCGCACCGCGCGCAGGTGAGTCCCGCGAGGTCCTGGTCGTCGAGGTAGACGCCGCCCTCCTCGGGCACCTCGAAGCCGAGCAGCAGCCGCCCGAGCGTGGACTTGCCCGAGCCCGACGGCCCCACCAGGGCGACCGAGCTGCCCGCAGGGATCCGGAGGGAGACGTCGTCGAGCACGAGCGGTCCGTCCTCCTGGTAGCGGAAGGTGATGCCGCTGAACTGGACATCGCCGCGGAGCACGCCCGGGTCCGACTTCGACGCGTCATCCTCCGGGACCTCGGCGATCACCGGGAGCACGCGTCGCATGGCGGGAGCAGCCTGCACGAGTTGCGTCGCGACGAGGGTGATCGACACGACCGCGGCCACGACCTGACCGAAGGCAGCGTTGATCGCGAGGAAGGTTCCCGCTGGGATCGCCTGCGGGTCGCTCACCCCGACCACGGCGAACAGGACGAGCGATGAGAGCACCGGGAAGACGGCGATGGCGGTCGTGACGACGTTCTGCGCGCGGCGCACGTCGTTCTGCGCCGCACGCCGCGTGCTGAAGCGCTCCGCCCAGCGCCCGAACGCCTTCTCGTGGGCGCCCGCCACCCGCAGCTTGCTGATGCCGGAGACGAACTCGAGCACCAGTCCGCTCAGCTGCCCGGCCGTCTGCTCGACGGCCCGGGCCCGGCGATACTGCACCCGGCTGGAGAACACGACGACGGCCACGAGGGCCAACAGCAGGAGCGTGGCGACGATGCCGAAGGCGATGCTGTAGAACCAGATGAGCCCAAGGCTCACGACGGCCGTCGCCACACCCAGGAGCGCCACGACCGCCCCGCTTCCGACCACTCGCACCATCGTCTCGACGGACTGCACCCGCACCGCGAGGTCGCCGGCCGCATAGCGCCGGAAGAACGCGGCCGGGAGCGAGAGCAGGCGACCCCAGATCGCGGGAACCAGGTAGCCGCCCAGCCGACCCTGGATGCGCAGGACCGCGATCGCCGTGGCCAGCTGGAACAGGGCGCCCGCGATCGCCGCGACCACTAGGGCCAGGATCAGCTGCACCAGTTGCGGGACGTCCGCCTCGGGGATGACGATCCCGACGATGCGACCCGTCACGATCGGCACGGCAAGGGCGACCAGCGCAGACCCGATCGCGAACGCGACCAGCCAGAAGATGTCCGACCGCGCGTGCACGAGTGCCGAGCGCAGCAGGGCGCCGACGGTGAGCGGACCGTCCGGAAGCGGGCGGTAGACCACGACGGCGTCGGGCTCGACGGCGGCCGCGGTCTTCGCGTCGAGGACGACGCGAGAGCGCTGCTGCGGATCGATCAGCTCGTAGCGGGTGGCACCGCGCGGCACGAGCGCGACCGGGCGGTGGTCCTCGGCGAGGTAGCCGATCATGGGGCCCGAGTCCTGCCGCCACCAGCCGTCCGTCAGGCGCACACGGCGCGTCCGCACGCGCGCCGATCGCGCGAGCAGTGTGATCCGGTCGGCGGATCCCCGCCCGGGCGGAAGCGCTGCCACGGTCACGCCGTGCACCTTGGCGACGACGGCGAACGCCGCGTCGATGGGGTCGTCGCCCTCGGCTGCGACCGGAAGGGGCGCCTGACGGTCCACCAGGGCACGCAGTCGCTCGAGTCCGTTCGCCATCGCGCTCGTGCGACCGCCGCGCTGCGCGCGCACGCGTGCCAGGCCGTCGGATTCGATCTCCGCGCGTCGGCGCTCTACGGCCGTCCGCAGGCGCTCGACGGGATCCGTGTCGGCGGCCGGAGCGGCCGGATCCGGCTGCTCGTCCCCCGACGCGGCATCCGCGAGCGAGCCGATCCAGGCGAGTCGGTCGCCTCCGTCCGACCCCTCCGCCGGGGCGGGACGCACGACGGTGTCGACGCCGCCCACCGCGAGCAGCCGGATGCCGCGGCCTGCGTCGTCCTCGATGCCGAAGAGCCGTCCTCCTGGGACCGTCGTGCCGAGGTGCAGCCGCGCGATGGGCGAACCGGAGTCGACGCCGATCGCGAAGACCTCGACGACACCGCGGACGACGAGCCAGGAGCGCGCGGCATCCGTCAGCAGGAGCGGTCGGTTTGCGCCGAGCGCGAGGTCGCCCGCGACATCCGTCTCGTCGTCGGTCATTCGGCGGCGCCCCCGTCTGCGGCGAAGAGCGCGCTGTACGGACCCCCGCTGCCGATCATCTCATCGTGCGTGCCGCGCTCCACGATCCTGCCCCGGTCGAGCACGATGATCTCGTCGCAGTCGCGGATCGTCGAGAGTCGATGTGCGACGATCAGCGCGGTGCAACCGCGGCGCCGGATGTTCCCGTCGATGAGCTGCTCGGTGCTGGGATCGAGGGCGCTGGTGGCCTCGTCCAGCACGAGGATGCGGGGCTCGGCGACGAGCGCCCGGGCGATCTCGAGCCGCTGCGCCTCGCCACCGCTGAAGTTGGCACCACCCTCCCGCACCTCGGTGCCGTAGCCGTCGGGGCGCCGGGCGATCTGGTCGTGGATGGCCGCGTCGTGCGCGGCCTGCACGACCCGGGCGGTCGGGATCGTGCCGTCCCACATCGTGAGATTGTCGCGCACCGTGCCGCTGAACAGGCGGATGTCCTGGTCCACGAGCGCGAGCGAGGAGGTGATGGTGTCGCGCGGCCAGTCCCTGCGCGGGCGGCCGTCGAAGAGGATCTCGCCGCTCCACGGCTCGTAGAGTCCTGCGACGAGCCGACTGATGGTCGACTTGCCGCTCCCGGATCCGCCGACCAGGGCCACTCGGCTGCCCGGCCGCAGGGTCAGGTTCACGCCGTCGAGGAGGGGCGGATCCAGGATGCTGTAGCCGAACGTCACGTCGCGCAGCTCCAGCATTCCCGCCAGCCGCGTCACCGGAGCATGGGAGCCGTCATCGTCCACGTCGACGGGATTGGCGAGCACGTCGTCGAGCCGCTCCAGGTCGCCGCCGATCTCCTGGAGCGTCCCGCCCAGCTGCACGAAGCGCCCGACCGGCTCGATCGCGCGGTTCATCAGCACCTGGAAGGCGATGAGGGTGCCGAGGCTCATCGCTCCCGTGATGACGTTGAGACCGCCCCAGCCGAGGACGGCGGCCGTCGTGAGCGCCGCGAGGAACGGGGGCACGACGAGCAGCGGCAGCGACACCCGCCCCAGGCGCTGCGCCGCCGACACCGTGCGTGCGTGCAAGCCCGTGATCCGCGTGAACAGGTCGGACTCGCGACCCGACGCCTTGATGGACTCGATCGACTTGATGCCGCTCATCGAGCTGCCGAGCAGGAGCCCGGTGTCCTGCAGCATGCGCAGGTTCTCGTCACGGCGCCGACGGCCCACCGCGCGCAGCACGAGCACGTTGATCACCACGCCGGCGACCCCGACGAGCGCCAGCGCGGGGCTGTACCCGAACATGACGACGAAGTAGAAGACCACCACGACCGAGTCGATGAGGGCCGCCGCGACCTCGCTCGACAGCAGCACGGCCACGCGGTCGTTGCTCGGTACGCGTCCCGAGATCTCGCCTGCCGATCGGCCGGCGTAGAACGAGATCGGAAGTCGCAGCACGTGCCAGAGGAACACACCCGAGCTGTGCATCGAGAGTTTGGTCTCGAGAGCCATCAGGTATCGCTGCCGAAGGGCGGTGAGCACGCCGATCGCGAGGGCCGCGCCGAATAGCAGCGCCAGGATCGGCCCGATCGCCTCGGGTTGATCCGCCACGAGCACCTGGTCGATGAACGCCTTGGTCAGGACGGCGGCGGCGAGCCCGGGAATGACGAGCGCGAGCCCCGCGAGCACGACGTACAGCAGTCCCGCGATCGAATGACGGAGTCGCTGTGCCAGGCCGGTCAGCACGCGTGGCGGCGAGCCCCCGCGCTCGAACTCGGGGCCGGGCTCCAGTCGCAGCACGACGCCCGTGAACGACGCGTCGAACTCGTCGTCGGTCACCATGCGGGAACCCACGCCGGGGTCCTTCAGGAACCAACGCCCGGGCGCGTAGCCCTCGACGACGACGAAGTGGTTGAAGTTCCAGAACACGATCGTCGGGAGGAGCCCGCCGCGGATCTCGTCGGGATCCTGGCGGAGTCCCTTGGCGGTCATGCCGTAGGCGCGGGCCGTCTTGAGGATGCTGCTGGCCTTGACACCGTCGCGCGAGACGCCGCTGGCCTCCCGCAGTTCGTCCAGCGGCACCCACCGTCCGTAGTGCGCGAGCACCATGCGCAGCGACGCGACGCCGCACTCGGCCGCCTCCATCTGGATGACGGTCGGCGTGTGCTCTCGACGGGATCGGGGCGGATCGGACCTCCCCACCCCGGTCGCGGCCGTCCGTTCCGCAGTCCGCGTCATCCTTCCGTCCGATTCGCCGGGAACAGCAGCGTGATCGGTGCCTGCACGGCAGTGATGACGGTGGAGTTCACCAGGGTTCCCGCCGCCAGCGGCTCAGGCGGACCGTCTCCGGACGTCCAGGCGTACCGCGTGGGCGTGTCGGCAGGGGTGAGGGCCACCTCGATCTGGATCACGGGTGGGCCCGAGACCACGATGTTCGTGATCTCGTCGTTGTTCAGGAGCGCCCCGACGCCGGCTCGGGTGACAGGGTGCGTCCCCACACGGGTCACCGTGCCGAGGAGCAGGCCGTACTCCTCCGAGGGGACGGTCGTCACCGAGATCTGCACCGGCATGCCCGGCTTGATCGGTTGGTTCGCGGCGACGGCGATGAACGCGTACACGCGCAGGTCCTCGTCATCGGGTTGGATGCTGACGATCGTGGCACCGGCCTCGACGGCGTCGCTCGGGTGCGCGAGCAGCTCGACGATCGTTCCGCCGGCCGCCGCCTCGACCGTGACGCTGCCCTCGGCGGTCTCGACCGTCGCCACGCGGTCCCCGGCGGACACCTCGTCGCCTGCTGCGACGAACACCTCGGAGAGCTGTCCGGCATCCGGTGTCACGCTGTTCACCGTGCCGTACTGCGTGGCAAGGACCCCCGCGGCCGGGAACGTGGTCTTCACCGTGCCGACGAAGCACCACACGATGAAGGTGATGAGCGCGAGTCCCACGGCTCCGAGTGCGATCCATCCGGCCGGGCGCACCAGCCGCACCTCCGTGTCGAGCTGCTCGGGGCTCGACAGGTGCTTCAGGGCACCGGCTCGGTACATCGGCGAACTCACGTCAGCTCCCCGGTCGCTCGCTCATCGTCATCGACGGCATGACTCCCCCTGTCTGCAGACTATCCTCATGATCCCAGCATCAGCTCGCCGACCGAGGTCTCATCGAGGAACGGGAGTCCGGAGGCGATCGAGAACACCCGGGAGTCGCCGCCGCCGAGCGGACAGCTGCCCAGCCCCATCGCCGTCGCAACGAGTTGCATGCTGAAGAGGACGACCCCGACGTCCTTGAGTAGCAGCTCGTACGCGATCCCCTCGTACTTCCAGGACAGTCGCGCGAAGTCGGCGGCGAGGATCACGAGCACGGGTGGCGTGCGCTCCGCCGCCGCGGCGGCCCGCGCGTCATCGAGGAGGCGGTCGATCGAGGGCGAGGATGCCGCGACGGGGTCGAGCCCGTGACCGACGGGATCGTAGCGGTGCAGCCCGGCCGGGATGCCGTCGCAGTCCGCGATCGCGAGGTAGGTGATCAGTTCGTGCATCCCGCCGGCGGCGGGGTGCGGTCGATCGGTGCGCGGATACGCCGTCGGGTCATCGCCCGCCGGGATCTGCCGCCGCACCCGCACCGTGCGGTAGAGGAACTCGCCGAGCCGGGCGGCGTCCAGCGTCCCGAGTCGTCGGCGGGACGCCCGCTCCTCCATGACCCGTGCGAACGGTACGTCCTCGGCGATGAGGCGGTCGAGGTCGGGGCGATGGAGCATGATGGCGGGAGCGCCGACCGGATGCCGCAGCGCCGGCGGCGCGGGCCGCTGGTCGGCGAACCGGAACGTGCCGCCCCGAGGCGCGTCGACCCCGGACGTGCGCGTACGGGTGTGCAGGACGAGGTCGTGAGGTTCCCACTGCGACAGCACGGGGTCGCGGTCCTCGTCGGCCCGACCGTCGTCGCCGAGCGCGACGAGGATGCCGGTGGTGACGAGCACGGCGATCAGGCTCCGCGCGGCTTCGCGGTCGGTCTCCCCCGGGGCGAGGTCGTCGAGCGTTCGCGCAGCGGCGAAGGTCGCGACCAGGGCGGCCGCGGGCGGGGAGAGCTCGACGCGCACGGGGGCGAGTGGCGACTCGAGCACGAGCGCGCCGTCGCGCCGGTGCAGCATGGCGAACCGGGACAGCTGCAGGCGAGCGGTCGTCGTCATCGAGGACGGCAGGCCGCGCGCGACATCCGGCACGTCATCGTGCACGAGGACGACCTCGGCGAAGGTTGCGCCATCAGAATCCACCACCCGGTACACGAGCAGTCCGCGCGCCAGGGCGCGCCCGCTCCACAGCAACCATCTGGCGAGCCCGGTGGCACCCGCACGGGCGGCGATGTCGTCGAGCTCTTCGGCGGTCGCCGGCGCCTCGCGCAGCCGCTCGAATGCTCGCCCCTCGGGCGAGTCGACGAGGGGCACCGCGATCGTCGTTCCCGTCCACGCGAGCACGGATGCCGCCACTCCGTCGATCGTCGCGTCGTGGACTTCGCCGCGCACGGCGAGGAGCAGTGGTGCATTCACAGGAAGAACGGGATCGGGTTGAGGTCGGCGCGGGTGTTCGGCTTCCCCAGCCATCCGAGTTGCACTGGCACGTCGTACAAGCGGCCGGGTGCGTAGCGCGACCAGAAGGGACGCAATCCGGGGACGACGACCCGCACGACCGGCAGCCCGATATCGGGTCGGGTCTGGTCCAGCACGTACATCGACATTCCCGACCGCTCGACCCGTTCGCGGCAGATGCGCACGTCCTCGGCGAGGTCTGCCCCGGTCTCGGCGGGGTGGTCGGCCCATCGCCACGCGGGCGCGTCGGGGTCGGGGACGAGGTACGGCTGGTTCTCGGTGGTCGCGGTGCGCAGCCACGTCATCAGCTCGTGGTCGGCGTCCCGCGGATTCGCGTCGTCGAGGTCCACGTCGACCGGCGACATCTGGTTGATCTCGCCCAGCGCGCGCAGCACTGCGATCCGCGGATCGAGATGAGCGCCGAAGCCGAGCAGCGGGGCTTCGAACGGGGCATCCGTGCGCCGCGAGATCGCCGCGAAGGCCGGGATCTCGAGGTCGGTCGTGACGTCGAGCGCCCACACCTCCCGGCCCTTCGACCGGTACTCCTCGATCATGTCGTCGATCCACGGGTCGCCGAGGCCGGCGAGGTCGACGGCCGGTCGGCGCAGGCGGTTGTACCACCACACCGCGACCGCGTCGCGCTCGACGAGCTCGAAGAACGCCTGCAGCAGCGCCTCCGTCACGGTGTTGCCGGCCGCGCAGCCGTTCGAGTCGGCGACGATGCCCAGCTCGCGGTCGCCGGGGGTGCCGTAGAAGCAGTACGCGGTCGGCAGCAGCACCTCACGCTCGTCGGTCAGCGACCAGACCGGAGTCCAGTCGATGACGGCATCCTCGTCGAACCGCGCCGGAACGGAGTTGAACCACGAGGTACGCGTGGACCCCAGGGATGCTGCGTCGTCGAGCTGCTCCTCGCTGAACAGCATGGCGACGTTCGGGTGGAGCGCTCGGGGCCGCAGTTCCCGCAATGACCCGCGGACGGTGCGCTCCTCGCCGTGGCGGGTCGACGAGTAGCGCTCCAGGGCCTCGGCGAGGGCGCCCGTGCGCGCCTGCTCGGCCGTGGTGCCCTTGCCCGCGGTGACGGCCCTGAGGCTTCGCCCGATCGTCAGCAGGTCCTTCGGCGCAAGGCCGAGATTGGATCCGGAGTACCACACGTGCACGCCCTCGTACGGGGTGGGCTGCTCGGCGAGCTCGACGACCGCACCCGAGATGCGGCTGACGTGGTGGCGGTAACGCCGGTGGGTCTCTTCGGCGCGCACCGTGCGCAGGCCGCCGTCGTCGTGTCCGTGAGCCCGCTCGGCGCGCGGCTCCACCCGTGCGCTCTCGGGCGGCGTCGGGTCGCCGCACGCCGGGCACTGCGGTCGGCGCACGACGACGTGCTGCTGCGTCGTCCAGTCGGCCACGGACAGCTCCGTGATGATCGCAGACCCGTCGGGCGCCCCCTCGACGACCGTGGGACGGATGCCGCGCAGCGCCTTCGACGCCTCGAGGGCGGCCATTCGCCCGATGAGCGCCGCCGACTGCGCGGTCGAGACGATCGGCACCTGTACGGAGTACCCGTCGGGGTGACCGAGCACGGCGTGGATGCGCCGATGCATGCGGCGGCGGTTCATCAGGCATTCCCAGCAGGCGGTCGTCCCGGGCTGGATGAGCGGGCCGATCCACGGCTCGCTCCCGTCGGGCCGCACGAGGAGCCAGGGCACGCCGGCGGCGAGGCAGGCGTGGTTGATCCCCTCCAGGACCGGATCGGTGTAGTCGCTCGAGAGCACGAGGAGCAGGTCGGGCGGGTCGTCGTCGAACGTCGGCGCGCCCGGCGAGAGCCGCGCGGTCGTGGCATCCGCCTGCAGGCCATCGAGGGTGGCGGCCAGCACGTCACCGGGTACGCCGGCCGTGGCGAACACCGCGACGGCCTTGCGACCGATCTCGGCATCCTCGGCGTCAGCGCCGATGGCGGACCACAGGGCGCGCTCCTCGATCGCGCCGGGCTCCGCGGTCGGCACGATGAGGCCGCGCCGTTGCATCTGCTGGATGGCGTAGTAGACATGGGCGGCCGGCACTCGATCGCCGATCTCGTCCACGATCTGATCGGAGGTGCGGGCACCGTCGATTAGTTCGACGATCGCCGCGAAGACCTCCCCGCGCAGCAGGGTGGATTCGTCCCCACGGAGCACCACGAGTCCATTCCCGTCGAGCGCACGCAGCACGACGCGAGGGTCGACGGCCCAGCGCGGCTCGGCGCCTGCGGCGACGGATGCCGCGGCGGAGACGTCGGGCCGCGTCGTGGTGTCGGCGACGGGGCGCACGCTCGGTTCTTCGGGCTACAGCGAGAAGCCGCCGTCCCGGGTGCCGCACGGCGGGATGTAGCTCATGCCGCCGGCGACCGAGTCGAGCTCGTCGTCTGACAGCTCGGTCGGACGAGCCGGCAGCACGACGTGCACCACATCGTCGGTGTCTTCGACGATGGCGAACCGCTTGCCCTCGGGTGCGTTGATGCCCTCGCCTGCCAGCACCGCGTTCGGGTCGGCGAGCAGCTGGGCGCGGAAGGCGTCGTCGCCCCAAGCACGTGCGATCACCCTGGCGAAAGCGTTCGATGCGTCGGACATTGCATTCCCCCTGTCGATAGCGGAGGGGCAGCTCCCCCTCTGTGCCACACACGATTCCGCAAATCAGCGCGCGACGCCATGGGTTGAAGGTGACTTTTCGTGCTGAGGATCGACTCCGACGCTGCTCCGATCCCTGAACCTCGTCAACGGCGCGCCGGCGGCACGACGATCGTCGGGCAGCGGGCGTTCGTGACCATCGCATGGCTCACGGATCCGAGGAACATCCTCCCGACTGCGCCCAGCCCGCGCGAACCGACCACGACCGTGTCGTGATCCTCCGCGCGTCGCAGCAGCGTCGTCGCCGTCGGGCCCGACTCGACGTGCGTCACGATCTCGAGATCGGGGAACTCTCGCCGGGCCGGACCGAGCGCGTCCTCGAGCTCCTCCACGTCGGCGCCGACCGTGTGCGATCGCGAACCGATGTGCATGGCGTGCAGAGGCTCGCCGGCGGATGCCGCGAAGGCTGCGGCGAACCGGCACAGGCCCTGAGCCGCGAGCCCGTGATCGACGGCGACGAGCACACCCGTCCGCGTCGCCAGATCGCCTTCGGGGATCACCGCCACCGGCCCATCGGCCATGCCGCAGAGCCTCGCGCCGAGCCTCGAGCTGTGCCAGTACTCGTCCGTGCGCCCGTTCTCCGCACCGACGACGACGACGACGTCATCGCCCGTCCGGTCCCGCAACGCCTCGCCCGGCTCGTCGCGCACGAATTCGACCTCGACCTCCAACGTCGGATGCTCCGTTCGGACCCGGTCGCCCGCCGCATCGGCGGCGGACTCGGCGACGCGCACGAGGTCCTCGATCGCGCGGTCCTCCCCGGTGATCGCGGCCTCGTCGAACACGCGCACGATCCTGAGCTTCCGTGCTTCGGCGGGCTGCCGCTCGGCTCGCGCGATCGCCCATGCCAGGGCCGCCTCGGCGGTCCTGCCTCCATCCCATCCCACTACCGTCGCCTCGTGCATGACCGCACCTCCGCTCCGTCGGGCCGAGTCTGCCGCAACGGATGCTCGGACGACGGGTAGAAGGTCCCTCGGGCCTTCCACCCGGTGTCCCCGGTGCGTGCGACGATCCGTACAACAGATGTTCGACGGGAGGGCGGGATGCGGGGCGAGGCGACCGTGTTGCACGCGGATCTCGACGCGTTCTACGCCTCGGTCGAGCAGCGTGACGCGCCCGAGCTGCGCGGCCGGCCCGTCATCGTCGGCGGCGGCGTCGTGCTGGCGGCGAGTTACGAGGCGAAGGCCCGTGGGGTGCGCACCGCGATGGGCGGCCGGCAGGCGCGCGACCTGTGCCCCGATGCCGTCGTCGTCTCTCCTCGGATGGACGCGTATTCGGAGGCCAGCAAAGCCGTGTTCGCGATCTTCCGCGACACGACGCCGCTCGTGGAGGGGCTCTCCATCGACGAGGCGTTCCTGGAGGTCGGGGGTCTGCGTCGCATCGCGGGCACGCCCGAGCAGATCGCGATGCGATTGCGTGAACGGGTTCGTGCGGAGGTCGGGCTGCCCATCTCGGTCGGGATCGCGCGCACCAAGTTCCTCGCCAAGGTCGCCAGCGCGGTCAGCAAGCCCGACGGGCTGCTGCTGGTCGAGCCCGAGCGGGAACAGGAGTTCCTGCTCCCGCTGCCGGTCGAACGGTTGTGGGGCGTCGGTGCCGTGACCGCCGAGAAGCTGCACCGGCTTGGCATCCGCACGGTGGGGCAACTGGCCGAGCTCGAAGCGGCGGCCGCGGAACGGCTGCTCGGCACGGCGACCGGCGCCCACCTGCACGCGCTGGCCCGGCTGCGCGATCCGCGCCCGGTCGACAGCACGCACCGCCGCGGCTCGATCGGATCTCAACGCGCGCTCGGCACCCGCCCGCGCTCGCCCGACGAACTCGACGTCATCCTCACCCAGCTCATTGATCGGCTCGCCCGTCGCCTCCGCGATCGGGACCGGGTCTGCCGCACGGTCGTCCTGCGCCTGCGCTACGGCGACTTCGCGAAGGCGACCCGATCGCGCACCCTCCGCTCCCCGACCGACCGCACCTCGGTGCTGCTCGCCATCGCGGAGGGGTTGCTCGCCGCCGCGCAGCCCCGGATCGCCGAGCGCGGCATCACCCTGATCGGCGTCTCGTTCTCGCAGCTGGCGCGCGCCGACAGCGTCCAGCCCGAGCTGCCGATCGACTGGGACGACGGGGAGCGCCTCGATACGATGCTCGACGCCGTACGCGATCGCTTCGGCGCAGCATCCGTCTCACGCGCAGCGCAACTCGGGCGGGACCCGGGCTGGTCGCCGCCGATGCTGCCCGAACACGAATAGGGCACCGACCGCCATCGCGATCAGGTCGGTTTCGGCATCCGTCGCAGCTTCCCCCTCCTCAGTCGCGTGCGGTGCCGTAACTGCGCAGGAACAGGGCCAGGCTCAGCGCGAGGCGCTCGATCTCGGACGGGTCGACGCTCTCGTTCGGCGCGTGGATGAGCGCGAGGGGTTCCTCCACGCCCATGAGGATGATCTCCGCGTCGGGAAACGTGTCGGCGAGCACGTTGCAGAGGGGGATCGATCCGCCCTGCCCGAGCGTCGTCATCGGCGTGCCGTACGCCTCCTGCATCGCCACGCCCATCGCCCGGAATCCCGAACCGTCGACGGAGGCCTCGAACGGCGAGCCGACCGCTTCCGTGCGCACGTCGACCTTCACGCCCCACGGGGCGTCGTCTCGCAGCTGGGCGACCAACGCGTCGTGAGCGGCCGCCGCGTCGGTGCCCGGCGGTATCCGGAGATTGAGTCGTGCCGCGGCGCGTGGCACGATCGCCGCCGACGAGCCCGTCACCGGTGGGCAGTCGATGCCGAGCACGGTCACCGCCGGTCGCGCCCAGAGCATGTCGGAGACGGCACCGTCGCCGAGGAGTTCGACGCCGTCTGGCACACCCGCGTCCACCCTGAACTGCTCGGCGGGGTACGGCTCGCCGTGCCAGGTCCGAGTCGCATCGATCCCCTCTATCGTCGTGTTGCCGCGCTCGTCGCGGAGGTTCGCGAGCATCTCGATGAGGGCGGCGAGGGCGTCGGGCGCCGGGCCTCCGAACATGCCCGAGTGCACCTCGGAGGCGAGCGCTTCCACGGTCACGACCACGTTGGCCAAGCCCCGCAGGCTGACGGTGGCAGCGGGTCGTCCGACCGCGGCGTTCCCGGTGTCGCACACCAGGATCGTGTTCGCTCGCAGCACGTCGGGGTTGGCGGCGACGTAGGCCTCGAGCCCACCCGTGCCCTGCTCCTCGGAGCCCTCGACGACGAGCTTCAGGTGCACCGGGATGTCGTCGCCGAGCGCGCGCAGCGCGAGGAGGTGCATGACGATGTTGCCCTTGCAGTCCGCGGCTCCCCGTCCGTACCAGCGCCCGTCGACCTCGGTGAGCTCGAACGGTGGAGTGCGCCACGCCGCCTCGTCGAGCGGCGGCTGCACGTCGTAGTGCGCGTAGAGCAGTACCGTCGGGGCGTCCGGATCGCTCGCGGGACGAGACCCGACGACCGCTCGGCTGCCGTCGGGGGTGGGCTCGAGTCGAACGTCGGCGAAGCCCAACTCGGCGAACCGGTCGCGGACCCATTCCGCGGCCTTCGTGCACTCTTCGGGCGGGAACTGGTGCGGGTCGGCCACGGACCGCATCGCCACGAGCTCGGCGAGCTCGGGTCGCACGCCACCCATCAGCTCGCCGATGCGAGCGCGCAGGTCCACCGTCATCCGTTCGCCGAGGTGGTCTGGAGGCTGTCGACGAACTGCTGGAAATCCTCCAACTCGTCGGGGCAGTACACCTCGATGATCGCCAATTGACCCTGGAGGACCCTGTTGTCGGTGATGACCGGGCGCTCACCCGGGCCGCCGGAGCCGGTCGTCAGCATTCCGTACAGCGTCGCCCGGCTCAGCGCCGCGTTCGGATCG
Organism: Agromyces sp. NPDC004153; assembly: GCF_053603635.1. Lineage (NCBI taxonomy): Bacteria > Bacillati > Actinomycetota > Actinomycetes > Micrococcales > Microbacteriaceae > Agromyces > Agromyces sp. NPDC004153. Next base: position 213,216 of record NZ_JBSGFY010000002.1, on the reverse strand, counting down.
GCGCACACCGCACCGCCGTCGTCGCCGAGGACCCGGGCGATGACTTCGGGCGGCGGCGCAGTCGCGCCGGCGGCTTCGAGCTGCTGGACGAGCTCATCGGCCATCTCCTCGGCACGCTGCGCGCCTCGTGCGGAACTGAACGCGATCACCGCCCACACGCCGACGATCACGAGGACGACCGACACGACGACGTAGAGCACGGAGCGCTGGCGCGGAGTCGACTGCTCGTTCCCGGTGCTCATTTCGCCACCTCCTCCGACTCACCGGCTGTCGCAGCGGCGTCCGGCAGCTTCCACGACGGCTTCCGGAACCGGTAGAACAGCCACGGCACGAGCAGGCCGAGCCCGAGGGCTCCGCCGGCGACGATCAGGAAGTAGACCCACGGGTTTCCGCCGCCGAACTGCGACGGCGGGATGAACCCGACGAGGAGCGCCGCGAGCGAGGCGGCGAAGCCCACGCCGCACAGGCCGATGAGCATCGGCGCGCGGTATCCGCGTGGGTGGTCGGGGTGGTTCCGCCTCAGGCGCACTGCCGCGACGAACATCAGCAGGTACATGATCAGGTACACCTGCGTCGTGATCACCGAGAAGATCCAGTACGCGCTCGAGACATCCGGGATGAGCGCGTAGCCGAGGGCGATCACCGTGGTGATGATCCCCTGCGTCACGAGCAGGTTCTGCTGCACGCCGTGCTTGTTCAGCTTCTGCAGGAACGGCGGCAGGTAGCCCTCCTGGCGCGAGATCAGCAGCAGGCCCTTCGACGGCCCGGCGAGCCAGGTCAGCATGCCACCGAGGGAGGCCGCCACGAGCGCGAGGCCGATGATCGGGGTGAGCCACTGCCAGTCGAACACCGCGAGCACCGCGTCGAACGCCTGCATCACGCCGGCGGTGAGCGAGAGCTGATCCGCGGGAACGATCCAGCTGATCGCGAGCGCCGGCAGGATGAAGATCAGCAGCACCAGGCCCATCGCGAGGAAGATCGCACGCGGGAACTGCTTGGCGGGGTCCCGCAGCGACGAGACGTGCACCGCGTTCATCTCCATGCCGCTGTACGACAGGAAGTTGTTCACGATGAGGACCAGGCTCGCGAGGCCCGCCCACTGAGGAAGGAGGTTCTCCGCGGTCATCGGTGCAGCCGACGGGTTGCCCTGGCCGAGGTAGACGGCGCCGAGCACGATCAGCAGGGCGCCGGGGATCAGCGTGCCGATGATGAGTCCGGCGCTCGCCAGGCCCGCGACACCCTTGGTGCCGCGTGACGAGATGAACACGCCCGACCAATAGCAGACCACGATCACGAGCGCCGTCCAGACGCCGTTGCTCGCGAGCTCGGGATTGATCACGTAGGCGAGCGTCGATGCCACGAACCCGAGCAGGGTCGGGTAGTAGAAGATCGTCATCGCGAATTGGCACCACACCGCGAGGAAGCCCATCGGCTTCGAGATGCCGAGGGCCACCCAGTTGTAGACGCCGCCCTTCCACCCCGAGGCGAGTTCCGCCGACACCAGAGACGTCGGGATGAGGAAGACGATCGCGGGCACGACGTACAGGAAGATGCACGCAAGTCCGTACACCGCCATCGTCGGCGCCGGCCGCAGGCTCGCGACCGACGCCGTGGTCATGAGTGCGAGCGCGACCCACGAGATGTACGCCACGGCAGGCGCTTTCGGGCGCGTCATGCCCGACGCATCGTCGCGACCGGCGGAGGCATCTGCGGCGCTCATCGTGCCCACCCCGATCGGTGCGTCACCGGGTGCAGGCGACGGCGCCCCTCGACATTCGACCTCGATCGCTCGACCATGACGACCGCCTCCCCCAATACGGCGCATCTCCGCGCTGCCCACATGGGGACCGGCCCAAGATCGCCGTACGCATCGAATGCGGATCTGGTACTCAGGATGCTCCCAACTTCATTTCTCGTCAATACGCGCCGAGCGACTGTCGAAGCCGCCGGGCCGGCTCCTGCTCGGCGTCGGCCGTCGAGCTCGAGTCACGCGTTCGGCGACTGGGAACGAGGGTCGGATGCCGCGCTTCCCCCGGTCCCGCCATCCGAAGCGGACGCCTGCGGTGCACGCCGACGCGCCCCCCAGATCGACCTCGGGGTGCCCGGGACCATCCGGGCCCAGAACGGCGGCTCCTCCTCTTCCGCCAGCGCCGCGGGGACGTCGATGTGGAACGCCGCGATCTCCTCGGCGCCGCGGTGCACCACGCGATAGAGCGCCGTGCCGATGAGCACGCCGAGCGCGATCGACATCACCGACGTGAGCGCGGTGGCGAAGTCCTGGAGGCCCTCGCTCGTGCCGACGGCCTCGGTGAGCCCGACCAGCCCCGCGGCTCCGGGCACCAGCAGCCAGAAGCCCGGGAGGAAGGTCAGCTGCGAGGGGACGCCGTGGCGGAGGCTCGCGATCCACAACACGACGGGGGTCATCGCGAGGGCGCCGATGAACCCGCTCACGGTCGAGCCGACCAGCACCTGGCCGACCTGCTGTCCCGCATAGGCGACGAACAGCACGAGCAGCACCCACCCGAACGTCGACGACGGCGCCGAGAAGTGCAGGAAGTTTCCCACGGCGAAGAGGAGCACGCCGCCGATCGCGGCCCACCAGGGGAATGGGTCGGATGCTGCAAGTGACAGGTACCTCGAGCTCTCGACGCCCACCACCGTGCCCGCAGCGATGATGCCGAACGAGAGCAACGCGAGCTGGACGAGCCCGAACACGAGACGCGACGCGCCGGCGACCATCTCTCCCGCAGCGAGCTCGACGGTGCCCGTCGTGAGCACCCCACCGGGGAGGAACGTCGCGAGCGGGGCGATGAGCAGCCGGATCGGATCACCGATCTCGACATAGGGCGCGATCAGGAACACGGCGAGCGCGCATGCGAACGCGGCGAAGACCGGGAACACCAGCTGCAGCGTCTGCGATCGCACCAGCTTCGCCAGACCGATGAAGGCGCCGAGCACGAAGGCCACGACCGCTCCCTGCCAGGTCGGCGTCAACAGGAGCGCCAGGCCCGTCACGAGGAGCGCGTGCCCGATGGTGCGCACGAACCACCCGTACTTCGGCCGCATGGCGCCGATCTCGTTCAGGCGCCTGATGCCCTCGAGCGGTTCGATCGCCGCCCGCTTCGCCTGTTCCAAGAGTGCGTACAGCGCGGCGATCTGGTCGAATCGGAACGACGGGGTCAGCGTCGACCGCAGCGCGACCCGGCCCTCCTCCGCCGTCCCGGTCTGCACGATGATCGCCGTGGGCAGCACCAGGATGTCGGTGTCGTCACGCCCATAGGCGCGCGACACGGCCAGCATCGTGTCGCGGATCCCGTCGACCGTCTCGGCGGCCGCGTTCATCCCCTCGGCGAGTCCCAGGAGGAATCGGCGGAGGATCGCGCGGTCACTGGCGTCGGCCATCTCACCCCCCGAGGCACACGCTATCCCCACGGTCCATGGGTGTCGAGCGCAGCAGGGACCGCGCGAATGCCACGGACGTGGCGTTCGTCATTTCCCGGGCGGATGCCGCGACGCGGCGCTACTCCACGATCGCCATGTCGTGGGGCGTGCGGTTGAGCCGGCGCCCGCCCTCCTCCGTGACCGTGACGATGTCCTCGATGCGCACGCCGAACCGCCCCGGAAGGTAGATGCCCGGTTCGATCGAGAAGCACATGCCCGGCTGCATGGGCTGACGTTCCCCCTCGACCATGTACGGCGGTTCGTGCGTGGTGAGCCCGATCCCGTGCCCGACGCGGTGGATGAAGTACTCCGCGTAGCCGGCCTCGGTGATCACGGCGCGCGCGGCTCGGTCGACCTCCTGGCACTCGACGCCCGGCCGGACTGCCTCGAACCCCGCCTGCTGGGCTCGGCGCACGATCTCGTGCACCTCGCGCTCCTCCTCGGTGGGCTCGCCGACGTGGACCGTGCGCGTGGTGTCCGATCCGTAGCCGTGCTTGAGGCCGCCGAAGTCGAGCACCACCATGTCGCCGTGCTCGATCACGCGGTCGCCCATCTCGTGATGCGGATTCGCCCCGTTCGGACCCGAGCCGACCACGGTGAAGTCGACCTGCGAGTGTCCGAACCGACGCAGGAGCGCCGCCAGCTCGGTGCCGACGTCGGTTTCACTCCGACCTGCGAAGCGGACCTCGAGGATCTCCCCGTATGCGGCGTCGGCCGCAGCGCCGGCCGCGGCCAGCCGCTCGAGCTCGTCGTCGTCCTTGATCGCCCGCAGCATCGGGAGTGCCGTCGTCATCGACACGTACGACGTGTCGGGGAGCCGGCCCTGCAGCCCGAGCAGGTGCATCGCCCATGCCGAGTCGGACAGCGCGTAGCGCCCCGGCCCGAGGAGTCGCGCGGTGGCCTCGTACGGGTCGCTGCCGTCGGACCAGTCGGCGAGCCGGAAGACGGATGCCCCGACCGCCTCCTCCGCGTCGGGCCGTTCGAGTCTCGGGACGATCATCGTCGGCTCGGCGTCGACCGGGACGACCAGCATGGTGATGCGTTCGGTGATCGCCACCGGCGCGTACCCGGTGAGGTAGAGCAGATCGGGTCCCGGGGTGAGCAGCAGCCCGGACAGTCCAGCCGAGTCCGCGGAACGCGCCGCGCGCTCCAGCCTCGCGGCGAAGTCCGCGGCGGTGAACGGGGCAGGTCCGTCCTGCGTCGTTGGATCGGTCATCGAAGCCTCCTCGCCTGAGGCCGCTTCCGTTCCGGAACGGCGCGGGTGATCTGGAATCTACTCCGGTCGAGGAATGCGATGCGCGGATCACGTCGATCCGCAAGGGGTTCCTTGCCGTTTCGCTCGAGAAGTACCGTGTGAGCACGAGAAGGGGGTCTCCGATGGCCGGCAACGACAACGACCGGGACGTGTCATCACCGACCGAGCGGCTGGCGCCCGCACTCGACATCGACGCCCGGCTCACCGCGATCGAGCGCCGCGTGAACCTGCTCGTCAACGTCACGCCACTCAACGCGGCGGAGGCGTGGGCGGACTTCGAACGCAGTGACTTCAGCACGGCCCCCACGCTGCGGCTGCGGCCGTTGGACTTCGACCCCGACCTGGTGCAGCGCGACCTGTACGACCTCGCGGTCGAGAACGTGGACGACCCGGCGCTGCACACGCTCTTCCGTGCGAAACGGGACGAGATCGCCCGGCAGATCACCGCGTTGGAGGACCGCGACACGTCACGGTTCCTCTACGGGTCGCTCCAGCTCTACGGAACGGTGGCTCCGCCGCTGGCGGCGACGGCGGAGGAGCTGCTCGAGACCATTCCCCCGCAGGCGCCCAGCACCCAGACCGTCACGGCCGGGGCGTTCGCCGACGCGGCTCGTGCGGAGTTCGAGCGGTACCGCGCCGCGTACCCGGACTTCCCGGTCCGCGTCGAGGTACGGGACGACATCTCCGAGCTGATGGTGTCGTTCGGGCGCCTGCTCATCCCGGAGTCGGCCGCCTTCCGGGCCGACCGGGTCGAGCCGTTGCTGCACCACGAGGTCGGCACCCACGTGGTCACCTACCAGAACGGTGCCCGGCAGCCACTGACGCTGCTGACCATCGGCCTGCCCGGCTACGACGAGACGCAGGAGGGCCTCGCCGTGCTCGCCGAGTACCTGACCGGCGGGTTGGATCCGCGGCGGCTGCGCGTACTCGCGGCGCGAGTGGTCGCAGTCGGCAGGATGCTCGACGGCGCCGGCTTCCTGGACATCTTCGAGTCGCTGCGGGCCGACCACCGCATACCGGCACGGACCGCGTGGTCCATCGCCATCCGGGTCGTCGTCGGGGGCGGTTCGGTGAAGGACGCGATCTACCTGCGTGGAATCACGCGCATCCTCGACGCCCTCGCCGAGGGCAGCCGCCTCGACGTCCTGCTCGTCGGCAAGCTCGCGTTGGACCACATCCCCCTGGTGCAGGACCTGCTCGACCGCGAGGTGCTCCACGCGCCGTGGGTTCGGCCACGCTGGCTGGACGTGCCAGGTGCACCAGAGCGTCTGGAGCGACTGCGCGCGGGCGCGACGGTCACCGACCTCTACGAGGGAGACGTGGCGGCATGAGGCTCGCATTCCTCGTCAACGACGTCGACACCGAAGTGGACGAGTACGCGACCACCCGACTGGCCAGGGCCGCAGCCAGGGGCGGGCACGAGACCTGGTACGTCGGCGTCGGGGACCTCGAGTTCGGGAGCAGCGACGGGCTGTTCGCGGCCATGGCTCGCGCCGCGAGGTGGAAGAGCGACGACACCCTCGCGAGCTTCATGGAGGGCATCAAGGCGCGCGACGCCGAGCGGATCGTCATGGACGACCTGGATGCGCTCGTCCTGCGCAACGAGTCGATCGACGACCTGCAGGCGCGCCCGTGGGCCAGCCCGATGGGCGTGGTGTTCGGACAGATGCTGGCGGACCGAGGCGTGGCGGTGGTGAACGACCCGAACACCCTCCATCGAGCGACCAGCAAGCTCTACCTGGAGGAGTTCCCCGAGAAGGTCCGACCACGGTCGCTGGTGACACGGAATCCGGAGGCGATCGAGCGGTTCGTCGACGAAGTCGGCCGCTGCGTCGTCAAACCGCTGTACGGGGCGAAGGGTCGGAACGTCTTCATGATCGAGGGCCCGGGAGCCACCAACCTCGCCCAGATGACGGAGGCGGTCCTGCAGGACGGCTACGCCATCATCCAGGAGTTCATCGACGGAGCCGAAGACGGCGATGCCCGGATCTTCCTGCTGGAGGGCCGCATCCTCGAGCGCGACGGCAGACCGGCCGCCTTCCGCCGCGTGCCCAACGGCAACGACCTGCGCGCCAACATCAGCAAGGGTGGCCGGTCCGTGCCCCTCGAGATCGGCGACGCCGAGCTCGGCATCGTCGAGGCGATCGGCGACAAGCTCGTCGCCGATGGCATGTTCCTCGTGGGCATCGACGTGATCGGCAACCAGGTGGTGGAGATCAACGCGGAGAGTCCCGGCGGGTTCCAGAGCGTCGAGCGGCTCTACGGCATCGACATCGCCGAGACCGTCATCGAAGCCCTGGAGCGCCGCGTGAGCCCGGGGTTCTGAGCCGACGTCACCAGCGACCCGTATCCGCCCAGTCGTTCTCGAGCTCCACGCCGCTTCCGTCGAGCGTCGACTCGAACGCGAGGAACACGTCGACGAGTGCATCCCGGTCGGTGAAGTACCGCGCGTAGTAGGCCTCCAGCTCGGGGTCGAACCCGCCGTCGAGCGCGACCTGGGAACCGAGATAGGCGAACAGCTCGCTGGCGCGGTTCTCGGACCGGTCGCCGACCGACGCCGCGATCTGCTCGTGCACCACGTCGTCGGCGGGCACCCGCACGAGCTCCGCCTCGACGAGCGCGTCGACCTCATCGCGCTCTGCGGGATCCAGTCGGGCGTACACGGCGTGCAGCAGCTCGTGCGCGGCCGTCGTCACCATCATCGGCCGCAGTCGCGCATCGTCGGGTTTGAAGATCGAAATGACGTCGTACCCGCTGTAGCACCCGACCGTCGTGCTGCCGCCGGAGTCATCGGGCTCGAACGCACGCCGGTCGCAAGCCCGCAACAACTCGTCTTCGTCGCGCAATCGCGGCCGGGCATCGAAGAAGATCTCGCGCCCCTCCACCGTGAGGAACGCCTCATCGGCGAGCGCCGCGATCTCCGCGTCGGGCCGATCGATGATGAGCCCCCCGGGTGTGGTGAGCTCGACCATGACCATGAGTCCGCCGAAGGTCAGCACGCCGACGAGAACGACGGTGAGTGCGTTCCGGGTCACGATGGCGAGTATGCCACGGCCGGCTCCCCCAGGACGGCATCGGCCGCGGCCGCCGATGTACGAGCATCTCGCGGAACGCTTCCTCCGGCTGTCGCATGCCCCGGACTCATCCCGGGCCGTTGGGATTCGCGAGATCGTAGGCGCGGGAGACCTTCTGGGGGACGACCATGCGCCAGGCGTCGACGACGAACTCGCGCGCCTCGCTCGGCTCCAGCGCCGCGAGGTCGGCGTGAACCCAGTTGAAGCGCATGTCGGCCGGGCTCGGCATCTGGAACTTGTGTGGCTGGCCCCCGACGAGTGCTCCCCGCTCTTCCCGTGGAAACGCGAAGCCCATCACCGTCTCATCGAGGGAGAACGCGACGTAGACCAGCTGTCCGACGCGGAACTTCAACCTGCCGCGCACATACACCTCGTACGACCGCTCGAGCTCGGTGCCCAGACGACGTACGTCTTCGAGTCGCGCCATGTGTGAACCCTACTTCCCGGAACTCGCTCGGCGACGAACTCGTGCCGGAGTGGACATTCATCAGACCTCGTTCCAGTGCCGCAGCTTCTCCGGACGCAATCGGATCCACACCATGCTGATGAGCCCTCGCGTGAAGTCGACCGTCATCGCAGCGATCGTCTCCCCGCCTCGGCTGAGCAAGAGCCCGGCCTGGGCGTTGACCGAGCGCTCGTCGATGATGAGGCCCGGCTTGGCCGCCATGCCGTGCATGAGCAGCGCGATCGCCTCGTAGACGCCGTATACGACTCTGACCCTGGGGTGATTTTGATCACCGGCATCGACGACCACGGCGACGCTGGGATCCAACAGCGCGGCCAGTCGTTCGCCGTCACCGCGTTCGGCCGCGCGGCGAAATACATGCACCGCCCTGTGGTGCAGCGGGCGGTGCAACCAGTCGAGCATGCTCATGGTCTTCCCTTCGAGCCTCGGCCCAATATCGAGGACCCTGTACATACGACCCCTCGGGCGACCATGCTGTGACATCGGATCCGGGTCGTGAAGTCGTCGATCCCACGACACGTCTGCGGGCGAGTCGGCCTCGACGACCAGCACGCGGTCAGAGAGCCTCCAGGTTTCGCGCCCGGATCAGGGATCCTCCGCTCCGGTCACAACCCGGACTGCGCTTGGACTCGTCCGGAATCGACGGCCGCGACCAGGGATGCGTGGTCGCGTTCGTTCTGGTCGGCGTAGGTCTCGGCGAAGTCACCGATGGCCCGGTCGAACCTGTCCGACTTGCCGAGGTAGGCCGCGATGGCGACCCGGTCCCCCGCCCGGGCGTGTGCCCGGGCGAGCGTCCACCCGCACAGCCGGGCATACGTTTCCATGCTGCTCGGTGTGAGCTGTTCGATCTCGGCCGAGACCTTCCAGTCCCGCAGTTGCCGTAGGTAGTAGTCCTGCTCGCCTTGACCGGTCGGCGTGGCGCGTAGCCAGCCGAGAAAGATGTCGCTGCTCGCCTGCATCAACCGCTGCCCGATCACCACTCGCCGTCCTTCGTGCGCGTGGCCGCGCGGGTCGGCGGGGTCCATTGGTGCTGGGGATGCCGCGCCGAGGTCGGGCACGAAGTCAGCCAGGACCGAGCGTTGCGCCTGTTTGGCCTGCAGGAGGAGGACTTCGCCTTCGACGCCGCCCTGGAAGAGCAGCACCCAGGCGCGGGTGCCGACGCTGCCGACCCCGACGACCTTGTGCGCGACGTCGACCAGCTCGAAGTGGTCGAACAGCCGTCGGCGGTCCGCGGTCAGGGTGTCGCGATAGTCGGCGATGAGCGTGGTGAGCCGCTGGAGCAGGTCATCGGTGTCGAGGCCGGTCATGTCGTCCAGCCGGGTGATCAGCGGTGGGGTGCTGACGATCCGCGGCTGACCGTCGATGACGGTGGTCAGCTTGTCGAGCGCTTGCAGGCTGTCGCGGGTGTGCGCCTTGGCCAGCGCCTTCTGGGCGTCTTTCACGGCCGCCTTGTGCCCCTTTCGTTCCCGGTCGGACAGGGAAGCGGCGAACCGGTCGATCGCGTCCTCGATCTCGAGGTGGGCGTACCAGACGGTGAGTATGGGTTGGGTGGCGAAGGTGCGGATCGCGATCCGGTAGCTCTCGACCGCAGCCCTCGTCACGGTGCGCGACTGCTTGGCGGTGAATCCGTTGTCGCGGCCGGCCACGACGAAGCTGGCGGCCAACCGCTTGACGTCCCACTCGAACGGTCCCGGGAAGGTTTCGTCGAAGTCGTTGATGTCGAACACCAGTCTCCGCTCGGGGGACGCGTACCCGCCGAAGTTCGACAGGTGCGCATCCCCGCAGAGTTGGGTCTCGAGCCCGGAGGTCGACGTGCCGGCCAGATCCGCGGCCATCACCAGCGCGGCGCCGCGGTAGAAGGTGAACGGAGACACCAGCATCCGGCCATGCCGGATCGGCACCAGTTCTTGCACCCGTGTCTCAGCCTGCCCGAGGAGAAGTGCGATCGGGTCCACCTCATCGGACCGCCGGAAATCGGCGTGTGCTCCCAGCGGTGTCGTGGCCCGGGCGGCCTTGCCGCGGGCGGCACGATCCCGATCGGACATCCGTCCAGGCGTCGCATCGGCGCCCGGACGTTCGTCCCGGGGTGCCTGGTCGCCAGCCCGCGGCGTTGTGATCGACGTGTCAGCCATCTCAGCCTTCTCCTGTTCGCGCTCCCAGCATCACCCAGAGGAGGGCCGATGGATGGGTCTTTGGCCCCTTGTGGTCGGCGCTGAGGGCGACCTGCCGTGGCTCACCCGGTCGCAGCACGGGAACTGCCTGACCAGTGGCCAAATCGCACCGCGGGGCACAGCACCCGGAGCCGAGACGGGGAATCACGCCTCGCGGCGCTCGGAAGCAGCCCTTCCCTTCGAGCGCGAGCGCGATCAGTATGGACCTACCGGCATCGAGCGAAGAGGGGCAATGATGAGCGTTTACCGAGTGATCGACGTCGTCGGCACGAGTGCTTCGTCCTGGGAGGACGCTGCCCGAGAAGCCATCAGCACCGCCGCAGGATCGCTGCACGATCTCCGCATCGCCGAGGTGACGAAGCAGGACGTCGTCGTCCACGACGACGGGACGCTGTTGTTCCGATCCCGGATCCAGCTTTCGTTCAAGTACGCGCCAGAGTAGGCCGATCTCCGCAACGCGGCCACGCGGTCCACATCGCCCAGGGGCTGATACACGGATCGGCTGTCGTCTGGACCTTCCAGCGGCTGTCTGAGCCTTCGAGTGGTCGCGACGTTTCCGCGTGCGCGGCACCGGGCTGTGGCGTGCACCCATGGCGAGCGGCACCCAGTGGACCGCCGACGATGCGGCGCGCTACGACGACGACGCGCGCGACCCAGTTGGCGCCAGAAGCGCTCGACCCCGTGGTCGAACGGGTCGGTGGAGCCTCCCCACAGCACAGGGCGTGCGGGGCAGGGCCCCCCACTGTCGAGACGTGGCTGTCACGAGCCGAGCAGGCGCAGGTCGGCATTGCCGGGTTCGGCGCTCGGCTCGGCGGTGACCATCCTGCGGCCCAGGTCTGAGAGGGTGTGTCGCACGGCCCGCCCGGCGCGCCTGGTCGTGACGAGGCCCACGCCGCGCAGTGCCGCCGCATGGGAGGAGGCCGATGCCAGGGCGATGCCGAGGTCGGTCGCCAGGCTGCTCGTGGTGTGCCCCTCGGCCGGCCCTTCGGCGAGAGCAATGAGCACCCTCGCCCGGGTCGCCCCGAGCACGGTGCCCAGTCGGACATTCGGGTCGTCGGCGACCGCAGCCGGTGCTGCCCAGTCGGTCTGGACCGGGTAGATCAGGCCCAGCTGGTCGCGCCAGTGGAACGTGAATCCCGGACGGGACCAGGCGGCGGACGGGCTGATGATCAGGCCACGCCCTTCCAGATGAACGTCGGCGTCGACCGGGAGATCGACATCGAGCCGCCCTTCGCGCCACTTGATCGCGGGATGCATGCTGTTCAGGACCGACTCCATCCCGAGTGTGGCGGAATGCCAGGCCAGGCGGCCGAGCTCGGCGGTCACGATCCTGCGGAACCCGGGCCGCATCGGTGCCACTACTTCCCGGTGGAAGGCGTCCAACGCCGCGCCGAGCAGATCCATCGCGCGCCCTCTCCCGGTGGCGAGTTCGCTCGTCCAGGCTGCTCGCGGCGACCTGGCCGTCGCAGCTTCCAAGTCGGCCCGAACCTGCGCTGGAGGGGTGGCCATCACCAGGTCCAACAGCTCCTCGACCGTGCCGGTGGCCTCGGGGATGAGGAAGCCGGGCACATCACCGTGGGCAGGGGCCAGCTCAAGCAGCGGCCGGGCCGCGGGGGGCAGCGGCATCCTGGCGCCCTGGAATTGCATTCGCACCCGGCTGTGAGGTTGCTGCACGGACTGCGCGCTGCCGGCGATGTCATCGATCACCGACGGCATCTCGAACGTCGTCCGGGCAAGGTCGTCGACCCCGAAGTGAAGACGCAGCATGAATTCATTGTCGGCCCGAGGCCGGATCATGCCAACGACGGCCGCCACGTTTCGGCTGGGCCCGAAACGATTGCGGCGCTCGGCAGCGCTGAATTAGATTGGCGCCGGTTCGAGGACACTCCTTCGAGCCCAGACCCCGATCAGGAGACAGCATGAACAGGACACTGGCGATAGCGGTGGCGGCGTCGCTCCTCGTACTCGGAGCCGCCGGACCGGTCGCGGCAGACACGCCCGACTCCGCCAACTGCCTGGGCGTGGTGACCCAGCAGCGAGCGATAGCCCACCACGACATCGGCGAGCACGCATCGTCCCAGGAGGAGCCACGCCTCGGACTCGGGAACGTCACCCGAGAAATCCTGGGCGAAGACGCCCACGTCGGCGAGTTCGGCAGCTTCCTCGGCGACATCGACGGGGACCCGGCCACCAGCTGCCATTAGCTGATGGGCGCGTTGGGTTCGGTCAGCGCCAGGCCCGCTCAGACGAATCGAGATCTGCGAACCACGAAGCCGAGACCAGCCGAGGTTCGCCGAACACGAGCGCGCACCTTCGCGGAGACGGACGGCACAGCGCGGCATCGCCGCGATAGACGGTGAACAGGCGGAGAGCCCAACACGTCTCTGCCTTTCAGTGAAGGCAAGAACCGCTGATCAGATCGATTTCACCGTAGGGCGGACGGGACTTGAACCCGTGACCGATGGAACTACCCGGTCTGGACCCGCCGTCTCGGCGTGCGATGGAATACCTCGAAGAATCTCGACATGATCAGGAATTCCTTGCCACAGATCGAATCTGTCGAGTGTCGATGCTACCCGTTGACCTCGACCGTTCTCGAGCCGTCTCGGGTCACGAGTGTTGGATAAACGTGCGCGGATCAAGTCATCGACCGAGCTGTGATGTCTCAGGACATCGGTGACAGTTCTGCCTCAGGACATCGGTGACAGTTGATGTCTCAGGACATCGGTGACGGTGGGAGGGTCTTGGGCCGTCGGCCGCGGGGTTTGCCGTTGCCGACGTATCGGGTTCCGGGTGCCGGCCAGGGGAGCTCGACGATGAGGGTGCCGCGGTCATCGAAGATCATGACGCCCTCGGGCTCGTAGACCACGAATACATGCGGGCCGATGGTGTCGCGGCCGGTCTGGAAGCTGATCCCGCGGGCGTACGTGGTGCCGTTGCCCGCGACCTTCACGACCCGCACCTGGTCGTCGCGGCCATCTGTCCGGAACGCGATCAGCGTGCGCGGCGGCGGCGGGCCAGGCTTCGGTGGGTCGGCCTTCGGAGTCGCGTCCCAGGCTTGTTGCGGGGTGATCCGGCCGGGCAGCGCCTGGTGCGGGCGCTCGGTGTTGTAGATCGCGTCGAATCGGTCGACCGGCTCCTGTAGTTCGACGATGGTCTCGGCGATGGGCTGCTTGTCGAGGAACCGGAACAGGGTCTGGTGGAACCGCTCGTTCTTCCTCTGCGTCGTGGGCCGGTACGGCTTCCCGGTGATCGGCTGCACGCCGAGCGCTTTCACGTGCGCGACGAGCTGACCGTCGTAGCCGCGCCGGGACGGGTTCAACGCCGACCCGTTGTCGGTGAGCAGCCGCTGCGGCACCCGTGCGCGGCGATGCCCTTGTCCACGACCGCGATCGCCGCGTCCAAGGTTTCCGCGTCCGCGACCAGGGACGCGACCGCGTACCGGGAGTGGTCGTCGATGAGCTGGAAGATCACGCACTTGCGCCCATCGGCGAGGACGTACTCGGTCGCGTCCAGCTGCCAGCACGCGTTCGGCGCCGGGTACACGAACCGGCGAAACGCGGCCCGCGGCTTCTTCAGCGGTTCGAACTTGGCGACCCCGGCGTCGCGGAAGATCCGCGCCAGCGACGCCGGTGACGGCGCGGTCATCCTGAGCGAGCGCATCTCGTGCACGCTGATCGGCCCGTGATCCAAACCCGAGCGCTCCAACGCGGCCCGCACCCCGATCGCCTGCTGCTTGATGTCGTCACCGATCGTGTTCGGGCTCGTCTTAGGTCGCCGGCTGCGCTGCTTGCGCGCCGCAGCCGGCCCATCAGCCGCGACGCGGCGACGGATCTCGTAGAACGTCTTCCGCGAGATCCCGTGCTCGAAACAGAACGTCGACACCGCCCCGCGTGGCGCATCCGGCCGCCACTGCGCGATCGCGAGACGGACACGAGGATCGACAGGCGAGTTGCGGCTCATCCCCCAAACGTCGAGGAACTGTCACCACCAAACCGCTCCGAACCATCACCGATGCAAAGATGCATAACCGTCACCGATGTCCTGCGACATGACAGTCATCGACCGGGCCCGCCCGCTCGACACTATGGCCGTTCTCGGCGGCGGGGCCCTCCATGGGATCGCGGCTCCGAGCACGCCGGGAGGACTCAAGTGCCAGCATTGCCGCCGTGCACCTCGAACGCACGATTAGTTGGATCAATCCGTTTGCATGGTGGAGCACCCCACCCAAGGTTCCAGTCGAGCTGATTATTTAGAAGCGGCGATTGAACCAATTGGCCAGCGCGTTCGCCTCAGGTTCGTCGTTTTCGTACTTCTTCCCGACGCGTTCGACCGCCGCGCTCCACTCGGCCGGCGGTGCGGCGAGGAGTTCCTTCGTCCGCCGGCCCGGCGCGCGCGTCAGGTCGACGAATTGCCGGATCGTCGCCTCGGACTCCGCCGTCGCAGCGGCCGACTGCACGATCACGATGTCCATAGCGGACGGCCGGAGGCGTCCGGCGATCGCCGCTGCCAACTCGGCGTCGAGCCGATGCGTCGCCCCGTTCGCGACGAGGTGCCGGAGGACGACCTCGGCGCCGGTTCCCCTCGCCGTCAGGGCAAGCAGCAGCCGTCGGCCCGACGCCGGTTCGTCGCGCAGCGCTTCGGGTTGGGTGAGCGCATCGACGAGCCCGGCCTCATCGAACCCGCCTGCACGGAGGACACGCTCGACCGCGTCCAGGAGTTCTGCTTCGAGCGAGGCACGGTCCCGGAGCAGCTCGGAGACGAGCACGCCGAGTGCCCAAGCGAGCGGTTCGACTCGGATCGTGTCAGCGGTGACCCTCGACGACTCCGATTCACCGGTGGCGAAGGTCGTCTGCACGGCCGATGTGCCGTCCACCCCGATCGGTGCGCGCACATATCTCTCCTGGGTCGATTCGCCGTTCGTCGAAGCGACCTTCCTCGTCAGGACGGTCTTGGGTTCGAGCGCGTCCACGTCCGCCGCAACACGATCCGTCGCCGCATTCGCGACTTCGGCGTACACGGCATCGGGCAGGCTCAACGGAGCGCGCGCGAGCGTCCAGATCAGCGTGGAGAGGCGGTCGTGGTCGGGGCTCCGCATCGCGAGATGAACGATCTCGATCGACTCGGCGTGCGGCGAGCCCGCGAGGAGTCCGGCGAGCGGGTCCAAGGGCGCATCCGCCTGGGCGCGAACGGATTCGACAAACGCGCCTGCCCAGTCGTCCGCGGTGTCCGCATCCGCGAGCAGGGCTGAGAGGGCCACGCTCGGACGGATGTCGTTCCGCCCCTGACACGCGGCCTCGAGGAACTCGACCAGCCGGGAACGCACACGGGGTCCGAACGCGGACAGGCCCCGGACGTCGATGGCGACCATGACTGCGGCCTGCGCCATCGGCTCGTCGGCCAGCCAACGGTCCACGGCGTCCTCGAGCGTCTCGATCGGGGCCGCCGCGAAGAGGCGTCGGCACAGGTCGAGCCAATCCGGGCCCGTCTCACCGCGTTCTGCGAGCCGGTCGAGCAGATCGTCGGGGTGGTCCATCCGTGTCCGCCAGAGACATGCCGTGATGAGCTCACCGAACCGAGCAGGTCCGACGATCCAGGGCGTCCGGCCGAGCGGCTTCTCATCGTCCAGGAAGCGGACCAGTGCGCGACGTGCCGACTGGTGGTCGTCCTCGATCCATCCGATGATGGCGCGTGCGGTTGGATCCTGATCGAGTCGCTCGGCCATCAGCCACGAGGCGGGATCGAACGGGAAGACCAAGGCGGACCACTCGCCTCCGCCCTCGCCGCCGGCCATCGCGCGAAGGTACTCCAGCCGATGCTCGTACGGCATCGCGAGGGTCGCCCAGAAGTCGGCGCTCAGCGAGTAGCGCCAGATGCTCTCTTCCGCCTCGACGTCGTCGACACTCGGCAGGAGGTCGAGATAAGGGCGGGTATCCGGCACCTTGCTGAATACCGCGCGGAGCACGAGTGGCGCCATCCGGTCATGCGACAGCGCCCGTTGCACGAGCGAGTCAAGGTACGGAACGACCGCGTCCACCCCCGTGTCGGGTCGAGCGGCCAGGGTCCGCAGGGCGGCGGCCAACGGGCCCGCTCTGGTACCCGGCGGCAACTCTGCGGTGCCGAACACCGACTCGAGGTCGATCGTCGTGCCTTGCACCCATTCGCCGACGTCGTCATAGACGAAGCGATAGCGGTCGGCACCGTGCAGGTCGCCGCTCTCGACTCGGATGAGCAGTTGCTCCTCGAGGAGTCGTCTGCGTTCGACATCCGAGAAGGATGCCATGGCCTCGTCGTGCGTCACGGTGTCCTGCTCGTTCTGGTACATCGTGTGAGCCATCCGCCGGAGCCGCTGCCAGAACTCGGAGCGGTCGACGTCGAGGGAGACCGCGATCTTCTCGCATTTGTTGTGGACGAAGACGCGAACGACGTCGTCGAGGGAGGACACAGTGAGGTCGGCTCCGAGGCCGCTGAGCAGTCCCGCGGCAAGCGGAAGGCGGAAAAGCGGCGACGGAACTTGGATGCCGAGGCGCTCGCGCGCCGTCTCGCCCTCATCGGCGGTGAACACATCGATCCGCTGTTCGTTCACGTCCTTCGGGTCGGCAGCGGACCCGACCTGCGACCAGCGCTCGGGTCGAGTGGTGATAATCGCGCGGGCGCCGCGGGACTCGAGCCACCGGAGCGAATCCGACACCCAATCGGACGGTGTTCGCGTCATGTCCCGCCAACGGAACTCGTTGAAGCCGTCGAGCAGGATCGTGAGCGGTCCGCCGAGCCGGACGAGCATGTCGAGTCGCCGATCGAACCGGGCGAGGATGGCGCCGGCGCGGCGCGCTTCCTCGTCCGAGGCATCCAATTCCGCGGCTGCCGCTGTGAACCGTCGGAGCACCGCCTCCGCAGCGGTCGACAGGTCGCCCGCCTCGGGCCCGACCTCGCTCGCGCGGACCAAGAGCGCGGGACTCGCCGAGTCCTGAGCCCATTTAGCGAGCTCGGTGGACTTGCCAAATCCAGCCTGACCGATGACGACGGACATTCGGTGCCGAGGGTCGACGACGGACTCGCGGACGGCGTCGAGGCTCGGCCGATCGATCCGGTGCTCGAGGTCGACACCCCGTCGGCGGCTCAACGCCGTGATCGCGTCCTCGACCTGCAATCGGCAGATCCTCGCGATATCGGCCGGTGACAACGCGTCCCGGATCGCCTGCCGCGCAGCTTCTTCGGTGTCGGATTGACTCGCGGTCGGCAGTTCGTCCGGCCCAGCGATGCCGAGGCGTTCCGCGACCGCGGATCGGGCGATGCGGTCGAAGGGAACCAGCCGCATGGCGTTCTCCCCGAGGGCGGGCCGGTAGTCGACGACCAACCCGACTGCACGGTGCTGGTGGAAGACCAGCGCCCCGGAGAACCCACCGTACGGAAGGGCGCCGCCGTCCGCCGGCTTCCCTGACGGCAGCCGGAGATCGACCGCCGTGAGGTAGCCGGCCTCCGCGCCGTCCGTTTGGTTGATGGTCGCGTGGACCTCCGCGAGGTCTCGAACACCGGCGCGCGGGTCCTTCGCGAAGTTCGGGTACCCGACACACGAGCAGTTCTCGAGTGTGCCGACGTGGTCGCGGTCGACGCGCGCGAAGACCGTGGAGCGAAACGGCGGGTCGTCGTCCGAGGCGGTGGCGACGGTGATGACGGCGACGTCGAGTTCCCGGTCCTCCACGAGGTCGACCACCTCGATGCCGGACCCGTCCGACGCGGAGAATGCCTCGAGCCGCTTCGCCGCCTCACCGGTGCCTTTGACGTGGGTGCAGTGCGCGGCGGTGATCACGGTGGTCGCATCCACCAGGTAGCCGGTTCCGATCAGGGTATCGTCATTCGGCGCGGTCCGGCGGATCTTCACCACGCGTCGCCGCGGAATCCCGGCGAGCACGTCGTCCGGATCGGGGAGCATCGGCGTCTCGCTCGACATCATTCCCCGCCGAGCAGCGCTTCGCCGAAGACGCCTTCCTGACCGCGCACGAGGGGCATGAGGGTGAGCTTCAGCGTCTGCGACCGCCTTTGCTCGTACGAGCCTCCGACGCCGACGATCTGCCAGCCGATCTTCCCGTTCACGTCCTTCGTGACCGCCACGTCGAGCGTCAATTCGATCGCGTCGGATCTGAACCGAACCCGCTCGCCCTCTCCCGCGTCCAACGCTTCGTCGAGTTCGGCGCGGAGCACGCGGATGGCCTCCGCGACGCCTACCCCGATCTGGTCGTCCCCCATCGGGCACCCCTCCCCGTCGGGGTCAGTATGGCCGACGGGGATTTGCCGCGTCAACGCACCAGACCGCGCGAATAGACGCGAGCGTCGCACTAGCTAGGTGTGGTGTCCATGGACGTTGCTTCGGGGACACGGCCCTGATCTGCTGAAGGGCGAAGTGCCATCCCGGCGTTCACGATGTCCCCGGGGACACCCGTTCACGATGTGCTGGAACCAAACTCCGTAATCTGCTCCGAATGAGTGACCCCAGGCCTCGCGTGCACAGCCGGACGGTTGACGACCAGACGCCCCGCTGCGACGCCGAGGCGGAGGCACACCCGGCACGGGTGTGGCCGCTGGGCGAGTGGCGCGAGGAGGCGATCCTCCGCGGCGCGTGCGGGCGTGAGTCGATGATTGAGGAGTTACGCGCCTCGATCGCCTGCCCGAGCTGCTCATCCGCGTTCAACCCGCGCTGCCGACTTGACTGGAAGCTTGTACTTCGAGGCGTGAATGTCTCGGCGACGGCGACGGCGACGGCGACGGCGACCGCTGTCGCGCAGGGTGTCGTCGCTGCCACTCATACGACATGGCGCCTACCCGCGAAATGGGGTCACCCGCCTGATGTGCACCTCGTCTCGGCATCTGGCATCACGTACCTACGTGAGCAATGTTCATGCGGAGTTGACCTGGAGGCGGAGACCGCTCCGCCCGTTCCTGCCGAGTCGCACAGGTGCGCTGCCGGCGCCACGCGTGCCGATCGATCGGAAAGGAGTCGTCATGACGCTCGCTCCGCCGTTTCCGTCGACGAACTGGAGCGACCCGTTCGGGGACTGGCCTCCGTGGCGCAAGGACATGGGCCTCGGACCCCATCGCGGCCTCGATACGAACGGGTTGTTGGCGGGGACCTCGATCCGCTCATCGGGCGAGGGGCAGGTCGCTTGGCGCACCCACATGTCTGACGGGGCTGCCGAGGATACCGGGCTCGGCCATCGCATCGTCGTGTTCTACCCCTCGGACGATGTCTACCTCGGTTATTGTCATCTCCTCCAGGACCCCGGCCTCCCGGTCGGATCGACGGTTAACCCCGGCGAAGCCGTAGCGCTGCTCGGAAACTCCGGATCATCGTCCACCGCCGCGCATCTGCACCTCACCGCCTCCCGTCAGAACGGCGATCCCGGCTCCGTCGGCGTCATCGACCCCGCTCCGTTCTTCGGGGGCGATCCACTCAGCGGCCAAGGCCGACAAGATCAGGGAGATGACGAAATGGCGCTCATCGCACGCCGTGAGGACAATGGAAACGGGTACTACCTCACCCCCCAATCCGTGCACCACTTCTCGCATGGCAGCGAGTTCGTAGCACTCCGCTACTCGATCGGAGCGGACAAGGTTTCCGGTCGCAACGAGTGGTATGGAAGAGACGACTTCCGCATCCTGGTGCAGGCTTCCGGGTGGGACTACAACGCGGTCGCGGGGCTCAAGCCCGGCGAGACCCTCCTCCGTGACGGTCGCGTGATCGCGCGGCAGGTTTGGCCGGCCCAGTGGCGGTGAGCCGCAACTTTGGCGTGGAGCGCACCGAGGCCCGCCGGCCGGCGTACGCGCGCGTCCCACAGAGACGACCCGGGTGACCTGCCAAGGAGCCACGCTTTGCGCTAGACGTGGGTCTGCTGCACGGACGGGTGACATCTGACACGAGATTCGTGGTGACCTACGCGGCTGCTGGTGTGATAGCGACGTCGTAGCCGAGTTCGTGTAGCTGTCTGATGGCTCGGTTCTTCGCGCGTTCGGTGCTGGCGGCTGGCTCGGGGCAGGGATCGGCGTAGGCGCTGCCGGTGGCGAGCATGTGCCAAGCAGCGGTGAAGATGGAGTGCTCGATCGCGACGCGAGGTTGAATGGCGCCTCGCCTTGAACCGCCACAGGCTTGATACCGCATCTTTTCGAGTTGGAAGGATGGCAGCTTTGCCGAAGAAGATCGATCCCGCGCTCCGTGAGCGAGCGGAGGCTCCAGGTTCAACACCCAATAGCGTCTACTCGTTCGAGTTCCGAACCAAATGTCCGTCAAAGTATGGACTGCTCAAAGCTCAATCTGAGAGGGCACTGAGTGGCGGCTGCGGTGGGCATGGCTTGCCTTCTCAGGGCGTCGGACTCGGGCGTTCGGCCAAGGCCTCATGTTCCTTGCGCTGAACACCGCCGGTGGAGTGGCACTTGCGGGTGCGATCGTGGTCGGCGTCTATGTGGGCCTCGGGTACAGCGCGGTGAGCAGCTGGTCGCTGCCAGGCGTGGATCGGGCCGGCGCGACGCGGCAAGGCCTGCCTAAGTTGCCCTACCAAAGCCCTCCGATCGAGGCAACCAGCACGGCGCGCAGGCTCGACCACCATCACGAGCCGTCGCCGGACAACGCAAGCAACGCCGAAACGGCGTCGTCACCTCGAATGCTGGTACCCGTCCCGCGCGGCTCAGCCGGCGGGGATGCGCGACCGCGCTGCGTTCCACGCGAGCCAGGTGAGCTCACTGTGCGCGATGTCGCTGTGCGCGCCGGCGGGACCGTCGAGCTTGGCAATCACGTCGCTCGCGTCGAGGTTGTAGATCTCGCTCGCCGCGAATGCGGGCTCCGGACGCGCCCCGGTCGCGAGCGCGGTGAGTTCCTTCGCCCCGGCGCCCTGGATGCCGAATGCGCCGATCCCGCCAAACTTCGGCGGCTCGCCAAGGAGGTATTGCCTCGTGACCCGGACAGCGAGGGGATAGAACTTGCCGACGGCGTAGTCCCATTTCGAGCGGGTCGCGATGATCGGCCCCGCGACGAACTCGGGCCGCGCGACATCCGCGAAGTACCCGCGTCCGCCGCCGACCGACTCGGGGACGTCCGCGGAGAATGCCCAGAGCGACACCGCGCCCTGCACGAGGAACATCGACTCGACCGGCCTGAGCGGCGGTGTCGGCGTCTTGCCGGGGCCGCGCACCGTCGCGGAGACGACGATCGTGCCGAAGCTGTGCCCCATGAGGTGCACCCGGGCGTGCGGGGCCGCCTCCTGGATCTTCCGCAGCAACTGTGATCCGCCGCTCTCACCGATGACCCGGGCGCGATCCTTCATACTCCAGAAGGTCAGTTGCCGCAGCGGCGTGAGCACCGCCTCGCGAAGCTTGCCCCAGAAGCCCTCGCCGAGCAGGCCGTCTTCGCCGTCCGCCCCGTGCTCGGCGGCTTCGGCGAACGCGAGGTCGGGATCCCACCCGCCCCCGAGTAGCGGATCGTCGTCGGAGCGGGCGGCGGCCTCGGCAGCGAGCACGCGGTACGCTTCGGCGACCTCGGCCGGGAGCGCGTCCGCACTCGTCGCGTCGGCGTCGGGGTCGATGGATGCCGCGTAGTCGAGGATCGTCGCGAGCGCTGCCCGCGCCGCATCGGTCCCTGCGAGGTGCGCGGCGAACTCGTCAACCGCCTCCCCGACGGTGATCGCGTGATCGCCGCCGGACGTCACGTCGCCGAGCAGCCCGCTCGGCCGGCCCTTGAGCGCGCGGTCGCTCCATGCCTTGCTTGGCCAGTGCAGTCCGATGACGAACGGACGGATGTCGTCGTCGGGCCGGTCGGGGTTGGTCGCGCTGAGCCACCAGTCGTACTGGCTGATCGCGTCCTGGTAGTCGCCGAGCCATCCATGGCTCAGGATAAACACGTCGGTCACGTCGCTCGGCGGTGAGGTGAGCGCCTCGATGGCGGTCTCGCTGCCGAGTGTGCCGTCGGGATCCCGCTGTTCGACGCCGCGCTTGTCGAACGCGATGAGGTGGTACGACCGATCCCCGCCCGGGATGTGTCGGAGCGCCATGGGTCATCCTTTCGTTAGCCGACGGCGCCCGGAATGAGGGCGGGGTCGACGCGGGTGTCGGGGTCGCAATACACGCCGTAGAGCAGCCCGAGCGGGTTGCCGTGGTCGGCGAGGAACTGTCGCCGCAGGGCGAGCACGGTGTCGCCGAGCCTTTCGCCGGCAAAGAAGCGGTCGAAGAACGCCTTCGCCCACTCGCTCGCGAAGAAGCCGGGAGTCTTGCACTCCGTGCCGATCACTCCGCGTGCGCCCTTCCCGAGGAAGTAGGGCACGAAGCCGTCGTAGAAGTTAGGCGACAGGTCACCCGATTCGCACGCGTTGATGAAGACGAGCGGATGACTCGCGAGGAGGTCCTTGGTCGGGGCCTTGGCCGATAGGCGGCCGAGGGTGACCTTCTCGTCGCCGGAAAGCACGAGGTGCGAATCATCGGGGTTCGTGTTCGACGCCACCGCGTGGCAGTAGAGGTACAGCACCTTGTCGACGCTGGCCGGGGCGAGGGCGGCGCCGAGCAAGTCCGCCGCGGAGGTGCCCTCGGCGAGCTCGAGCCCGCCGTGGCCTTCCCAGAAGGCGCGCTGCGCCGCGACCGGATGCGACGGCATCTGCGCGTCGATGCCGTCGTTGTAGAGCACGCGCACCGCCAGCGCCGGGGTCGAGTCGATCGTGGCGGACGGCGGCGCGACGGTGATCTCGCGCATCGGTACCTGCTCGACGACGTGGCGCATGCCGATGAAGTTCTCCCAGTCGAGCTGCGTCTCGTCCCACCGCTCGGCGAGGTAGATGAGCGCCCACGGCACTGGGAATCCGCTCGAGACGACTTGCAGGGTCGTGACGTCGTTCGACAGTGTGTCTCGCAGCCAGGTGCCGACGGCACGGAGATCGGAAGACGCGAACGGGCCCTCGAAGATCTGCTGGTAGAGGCGGAATCCGGCGAACGCGAGCTGATTGAGCGCCCGTGCACCGAGGTCGGGCGGAATGTCCATGCCGAGCGCGAACATCTCGTTCTTGACCATTGTCAGCAGCGCGGACCGTACCTGCTCGATCGCCGCAGCGAGCTGGTCGGCGGTGATCTGCACGAACACCTCGTTCTCGGTGACCCCCGGCACGAAGAGCTTGTAGCCGCCGACCTCGGGGGTGAAGCGCAGGGATGCTTCGCGCGGCTCGAGCACCGTCGCCGCGGCGGCGGGGCGGCCGAGGTTCGTCACCTCCACGTCAGCGGCCGGAGCGCCCCCCACGTCGAAGCGCAACACGAGCTGCTGCACGAAATTTCCCTCGAAGTCCACCATCGCGGTCAGGACGGCGGGCCCGGCCTTCTTCGGCGTGATCGCGAAGAGCGATCGGCCCACGGAGGTCCCGTTCCGACGGACTCGGATGGACTGCGGAAGCGGGGGTGTGTCGAACTCGGCGCTGAGCAGCCGTATCGTCAGGTCGAGATGGTCGGCCTCGACAGGGAATGTCAGCGTGGCAACAGCGGACCCGACCGCGCCGCTTACCTTCGCTCCGAAGGAAAGCGCGAGCACGTATTCCTCTCCGACCTGGAGCGGCTTGGAGGTGTCGACGTCGTCGAGCTCGGCTTTGAGCCAGGTCTCAACGACCTCCGGGCTGGCCCGCTCTGCCTCTGGTTCTGGCGAGGATGGTAATGAAGTCCCGGTTGTTCCGGCCTCTCCGTTAGTCGCATGACCGTTCGTCGGCGGCCATTCCTCGCCGCCGAGAAGGTCGTCATCGCCAACGAGTCCGTCATTGTCCCCGTCGCGCACTCCGTCACCGTCGAGGAGTTCGTCGCCGCCGAGCAGGCCGTTACCGCTGTCGCCGCCGACTTCGGTACCGCCGAGCAGGCCGTCGTCGGGCCACCTCCCACCACCGACCACCACGCGAACATCGGGGCCGAGCCCTTCTCCGCTGATCACCCCACCGCCGGGGCTGGCGCCGTTCGAGCCCATCTCCGACTCAGGGATGGGGAGGCCGATATCGCGGCCACGCGTCGGCATCTCCGACTCAGGCTCGTAGGGCCCTTCCGCATCGGTGGGCGGCACCCCGACCTCAAGAAGCGGCGGCTCCGTATCGAGAAGAGGCGGGTCGGTCCTGCGAAGCGGCGGCTCGATCCAGGCGCCGCCCTGCTCCGAATGCACGATCTCGCTGAGCCGGTCGAGCTCGCGGTCGAACTCCTCATCGTCGCCTGCTCCGAGGCCAAGTCGACCGGCGTCGTGATCGGCTTCGAACGCGGCACGGATCGCTGCGTCCGTCTCGAGCACCCTGAGCACGATGTACGCCCGATCGGCCGCGCCCGGAGCGGAAGCCCAACCGGGGTCCATGGTGGCCTGGTCGTAGACTCGCAGCACCGAGTCCGGAAACTCGAACTCGATCAAGAAGGCGCGGGCATTGGGCCGATCGAACGTCCGAGCCAGCACCAGCGTGATCCACGGAAGCTTCGAGGCATCCATGGCATCCCCCATCCCCCGGAACCATGGTTCAGGGATGACACTCGCCCGACGCGGGACGCGCCGTCTAGCCCCCATACGGGGGAGGTGTCGGGCCACGCCCACCATGTGGCGCTCAGGTATTCGAAGTGGGACAATCCAATGGTCACAAGCGTTAGGTGGGTAACGCCGGGGCTATATCAGTGCGCCTCCTGGGTGGCCTACGCCCCAGCAGGTTGGCTGCCGGAAACGGGCTGGACGCCGGACCCATCTTGGCCGCCCCCCCCGCCCGGCTGGACGTTCCTCCAGTGGGTTGACGAACGGCCGGACACTCCAGATGCCGCCGCCTCTGCGACGCAGTCTTCTGTCGCGTCTGGCTCGTCGCCAATGCGATCCGAAGTCGGTGCCGCGTCGACGACCCAACCCGCGCATGGACTCAACGACAGCGAGAAACGTTCGTCGCGGACGATTCTCGTCCTCAGCTCGTTGCCGTCGCCATGCACCGAAATTGCCTGACCAGTGGGCGAATCGCGCAGCGGGTCGCCGCACTCGAACCCGAGACCGGAGATCAAGTCATTCGCGCATTCGGCGGGTGAGTAAATCGCCCTGATCAGGGATTTTGAGGTAGGGCGGACGGGACTTGAACCCGTGACCGATGGATTATGAGTCCACTGCTCTGACCGGCTGAGCTACCGCCCCTCGCGGCGCGTCACTCGGGAAGGGCGACCGGCGCGACATCGGTGACCGGATCGGTCACCGGCTTCCCACGATACAGGCTCTCGAACGTCGACAGCGTGCGCTGGATGTCGTGCGCCGCGATGAGTCGGATCGACTCCTCCTTCATCGCACGGTACTCGTCGGGTGACGCCTCGAGCACCGTGCGGAGCTTCGCCGCGAGGTCCGCGTGGCTGCCGGGCTCGAAGAGGTAGCCGTTCTCGCCGTCGTGCACGAGGTGCGGCAGCGCCATCGCGTTCGCGGCAACGACCGGCAGCGCCGAGGCCATGGCCTCCATGGTCACGATCGACTGCAGCTCGGCGATCGACGGCATCGCGAGCACGGATGCCCGGTGGTAGGCCTCGCGCAACTCGTCGTCGGTCACGTAGCCCGTGAACGTGACCCGGTCGGCGATGCCGAGCTCGGATGCGAGGTGCTGCAGGTTGCGCAGCTGGTCGCCCCCGCCGACGATCTCGACCTTGGCGTCGAGCTCGGCCGGCAGCAGCGTGAGCGCGCGCAGCAGGACGTCGATGTGCTTCTCGCCGGTGACCCGGCCCACGAAGAGGATGCGGTTCTCGGTGCGCGGCTCCCAGTCGGGCGAGTACTTGTGCGCGTCGATGCCGCACGAGATGGCGTGCACGTTCTCGAGGCCGGTGTGCTTCTCGAGGAACTGCGCTGCCTTTCGGGTCGGCGTGGTGACGGCCTCGGCGCGGCCGAACGTGCGGCCCGCGGCCTTCCAGGCCAGCCCGACGGCGAAGTCCTGCACCGACTTCGGCAGCAGCGTGAACTCGAGCATGTTCTCGGGCATGAAGTGGTTGGTGCCGATGATCCGGATGCCGCGCTTCTGCGCTTCGACGGAGAGGCCGCGGCCGACCACGATGTGCGACTGGAAGTGCACGACGTCGGGCTTGACCGCGTCGATGACCCGCGCGCTGTTCTGCTTGATGCGCCAGGGCAGCGCGAATCGCAGCCAGTCGTGCGGGTACCAGCGCCAGCTGCGCAGACGGTGCGCGGTGACCTCCTGGCCCTCGTGCACCTCCTTCCACGTGCCGTGCTTGCGGCTGGCGGCCGGCGCCATGATGTGCACGTCGTGGCCGCGCTCGACGAGCCCGGCCGCGAGGCGCTCGGCGAAGCGGGCGGCGCCGTTCACGTCGGGGGCGAACGTGTCGGCGCCGATCAGGATCTTGAGCGGGCGTTCCGTCTCTGCGCCGTCGGTGCCGGCGGGGGTAGTCGCACCGGGTGTGTCAGACACGTGGTGTTGTTCCTCACAGTTCGTCGGGATGGAGGCGATCGGCCTCGGGGATCACGGCGCAGGGGTCAGGCGCGGGGTTTGGATCCGACCATAGTCTACGCATCGCCGCCTGCGCGTTGCCCGGGTCGCATGTCGTGAGGTGCGCTCGGATGCGCGCTCGCGCGCCGATCAGAGGCGCGTCTGCGGGTGGTTCCGCGCGAGCATGAACACGCCCCACACCGCGATCGCGCCCGCCACGACGAACACGAGGTTCGCCCACAGCGGCGCCTGCGATGCCTCGCCGAGCACCACGATGCCGATGACCACCGCGACGAGCGGGTCGACGACGGTGAGGCCCGCGATGACGAGGTCGGGCGGCCCGGTCGCGTAGGCGTTCTGCACGAAGTACGCCCCGAGCGCCATGGCGAGCAGCAGTCCGATGACGCACGTGAAGGTGAGCCACTCGAACTCACCCTGCTGCAGCCGGCCGATGACGACCTTCGCGAGGGTGACGACGAAGCCGTAGAGCACGCCGGCCATGACCACGTAGAAGACCGCGCGGATGCGTCGACGGAACAGGGCGAACGTGACGCCGGCGACGGCGAGGACCACCGCCAGGATGATCAGGATCGTGATCAGCTGCCGGTCGGTCACCGGCTTGTCGACGGCCGTGAACGCCGCGACGCCGACGAACAGGAACACGCCGCCGACGCACATCACGATGGCGATGATCGACTTGCGGTTCAGCTTCACGTGATTGACGCGGGAGTTGATGACGGACGTGATCACGAGCGCGATCGCGCCGAGCGGCTGCACCACGATGATGGGCGCGAAGTAGAGGCTGCCGAGCTGGAAGACGATGGCGAGGCCGAGCATGAGCGTGCCGATCACCCACGACGGCCGGGCCAGCAGCAGGGCGAGCTGCTTGCCGTTGAGTCCCTTGCCGAGCGTGTCGACCGTGCGCGCCTCGACCTTCACGACGCCGCGGTGCTGGAACTGCGCGCCGAGCGACAGGAAGACCGCTCCGATCAGCGCGAGCGGGATGCCGATGAACGAAGTCGGGTCGAGCGCGATCTGCTCGGAGAGGTCGCTCAGGTCCGGATCCACGGTGACGACCCTACCCGTTGCGCCGCCGATATCCTTGGCGAATGGCCGTGCTCCCCATACGCATCACCGGCGATCCGGTGCTGCACTCCCCCGCCCTTCCGGTCGAGACGATCGACGACGAGCTGCGGGCGCTCGTCCGGGACATGTTCGAGACGATGGATGCCGCGCCGGGGGTCGGGCTCGCAGGACCGCAGGTCGGGGTGCCGCTGCGGTTGTTCACGTACGGCTGGGTCGACGAGGCGGGCACGAAGTGGCGCGGCGTCGCCATCAACCCCGAGCTGTGGATCTCACCCCCGCCCGCCGGTGATCCCGACCTCGACGTGGAGTCCGAGGGCTGCCTGTCGTTCCCGGGCGAGCGGTTCGGCCTTCGTCGCGCCGAACGGGCGATCCTCCGGGCGACCGACCTCGAGGGGCAGCCGTTCGAGATCGACGCCGAGGGCTGGCTCGCGCGCATCTTCCAGCACGAGTACGACCACCTCGACGGCACGCTGTACGTCGACCGCCTCGGCGAGAAGGACCAGCGCATCGTCGCGAAGATCTCCCGCAAGCTCGGCTGGGGCAAGCCCGGCGTCTCGTGGCTGCCGGGCGTCGACCACCTCGAGGACTGAGCGGGGCGGCGCACTCCCGGCAGGCTGAACGGCCGGCCGCCTCAGACGAACGCGCGGATCCCGGCGGCGACGAGCGCCGCGACGATCACGACGACGAGGAACGGCACCCGCAATGCGAACAGCGCGGCGGCGACGATGACCGCCGGGACCCGGGCATCGAACACGATCGCCTGCCCCGCGCCGAGCGTCTGCACGGCGATGAGCGCCGCGAGCAGCGCCACGGTGAGCAGGTCGGCGATCCGCGCTGGACGCTCCCGTTCGAGGAGGCCGGCGGGCACGAAGTAGCCGCCGAGCTTCAGGGCGAGCGTCGCCGCCGAGGCGATGAGGATGACGTGCCACGTGGTCACGACGCGCTCCGCCGCGAGAACAGGTCGAACCAGCCGACCACGACGGCGACGAGCGCCGCGACGAGCACGGGAAGTCCGGGCATGAGCACGGGCGTCGTCAGGGTCGCCACGAGCGCGGCGGCGACCGCCACCGCGCCCGCCTGGAAGCGCTTCAGCCGCGGCCAGAGGAGCCCGAGGAACGCGGCGGCGGCCGCGGCATCCAGCCCCCACGCCCGCGTGTCGCCCAGCGCATCGCCGATGAGCGCCCCCGCGAGCGTCGTCAGGTTCCAGCCGACGAAGATGACGACCCCGGTGAGCCAGAAGCCCCGGCGGGCCGCTCGATCATCCGACTGCGCGAGCGCCACTGCGGTCGACTCGTCGATCGTGATCCACGCCGCCGCGATGCGCTGCGCGAGCCCGCCGCGGTCGACGAGCGGCTTCATGCGCATGCCGTAGACGACGTTGCGGATGCCGAGGAGCGCCGCCGTGGCGATCGCCGAGCCGCCGGCCGCCACGCCGCCCGACGCGAGCACGCCCACGAGCGCGAACTGCGACCCGCCCGTGAACATCACGAGGCTGAGGAAGCAGGTCTGCCACACGTCGAGGCCCGCGGCCACCGACAGCGCTCCGAACGAGATGCCGTAGGCGGCCGTTGCGAGGCCCACGCCGACGCTGTCGCGCACGACCGCGGTGCGCCCGGTCGACGTCTCGTGCTCGTCCACGCACCCCTCCCGAATCGACGAAAGGGCCGCCCGGTGCACCCGGACGGCCCTTGCTGCTCCCCCACTTGGACTCGAACCAAGAACCTATCGGTTAACAGCCGATTGCTCTGCCAATTGAGCTATGGAGGATCGCGTGTTTCAGCAGAGTCACTCTAGCAAAGGGAGGCGCGGACTCCCAATCCGAGCGCCCCTCGCCTCCGACGTCCGGTCAGTACCCCGCGTGGAGGTCGATCCGGCCCTCGAGCGGCGCCCCGTCGAGGAATGCGCGCACGTTCTGCGCCACCCGCTCCGCGAAGAGCGGCACGACCATCTCCTCCGTGTCCGCGACGTGCGGCGTGATGACGCAGTTCGGCGCCGACCAGAGCGGATGCCCCGCCGGGAGCGGCTCGGGATCCGTCACGTCGAGGCCCGCACCGCCGAGCCGTCCGGACGCGAGCGCGGCGACGAGCGTGTCGGTGTCGACCACGGCGCCGCGCGCGACGTTGACGAGCACGGCGCCACGCGGCATCCGCTCGAGTGCCTCGGCGCCGATCAGGCCGCGCGAGGCGTCGGTGAGGGCCGCGGCGACGAACACGACGTCGGCCCGTGCGAGCGCCTCGCCGAGGCCCGCCTCGGTCACGGTGCGCGTCGCGCCGGCGACGGGCTCGTCGCGGCGGCGCACGACGGTCGTGCGGACGCCGAACGGGGCGAGCAGCCGCAGCAGCTCCGTCGCGATCCCGCCGGCGCCCACGATGACGACCTCGGCGCCGAACAGCGTCCGGCCCCGCTCGTCGACCTCCCAGCGGTTCGCCCGCACGCGGTGCGGCACCTCGCGGAGCACGGCGAGGGCGAGCATGAGCGCGTGCTCCGCGACGGGCTGCGCGTACGCGCCCTTCGCGCTCGTCCAGGCGCGGCCGTCGTCGCGGTGGCGCCGCAGCACGTCGGCGAAGGCGTCGACCCCCGCCCACGGCAGTTGCACCCAGGCGATGCCGGGGTGCGCCGCGAGCACGGCG
This sequence comes from Agromyces sp. NPDC004153, assembly GCF_053603635.1. NCBI lineage: Bacteria > Bacillati > Actinomycetota > Actinomycetes > Micrococcales > Microbacteriaceae > Agromyces > Agromyces sp. NPDC004153. The sequence continues at coordinate 182,663 of NZ_JBSGFY010000002.1, read as the reverse complement.
TCGAGGTCGCCGGCACCGGATGCCGCGGTCCACACGAGCCCGCGCGTGGCGTCGTCGGGCGGCGCGACCGTGCCACCGCCACCGCGCACCGCCGCCTCGACCACGTCGTCCGCGGGCAGCACCGCGATCGGACCCGACTCGGGCGCCGCGACGGCGTTCGCCGAGGGTGGCGGCTCGGATCCCGCGACGGCTCGATGCCGAGGACGCGCCGCCGCGGCATCCGTCATACCGCGGGACCCTCGTCGAGCTCGTCGATCACCGCGTGCCCGCCGTCGAGCGCACCCGCGAGGGCCATGACGTACGGGTGGCCCGGGTCGTGGAACACCTCGTCGATCGTGCCGATCGCCGCGAGCTCGCCGCGATCGAGCACCGCGATGCGGTCTGCCGTGCGCCGCAGCACCGGGAGGTCGTGGCTGATGATGAGCGCCGAGAACGTGCCGTGCTCGCGGTCGCGCAGCTCGCTGATGAGCTGGGCCACCGCGTCGCGCACCGTGAGGTCGATGCCCGCCGTGGGCTCATCGGCCACGAGCAGCGCCGGCCCGAGCACAAGCGAGCGAGCCAGGGCGACCCGCTGGCGCTGCCCGCCGCTCAGCTCGTAGGGGAACTTCTCGAGCATGCTGAGCGGAAGCCGCACTGCGTCGATCATCGTCGCGACCCGGGTCGCCAGCGCGCGCCGGTTGTAGCGCCGGTCCCGCTCGAGGATGGGCTCGCCCACGATCTCCGCCACCGTGCGGTCGGGCGGGAGCGTCGCCGCGGCATCCTGCGGCAGGTAGCCGACGTGGAACCGGAACTCGTGGAGCTTCCGCTTCGGCAGCGTGCGCAGGCGATGGCCGAGCACGTTCGCCTCGCCGCCGGTGATCACCGGCCGCACGTCCCCGCCGCGCACCTGCTCGAGCGCGGCGCCCGAGAGCACCTTCGCGAGCGTCGACTTTCCGCTGCCGGCGCTGCCGAGGAGACCGAGCACCTCCCCCGGCTCCACCGTCAGCGTGAGCCCGTGCAGGGCCACGTGGGCCGGGCTCGCGCCATGGGCGGGGTACTCGAGCGTGAGGTCGCTCAGCACGATCGGGAAGCCGTGTGCCGCTCCGCGCATCACATCGCCTCCCGGAGCCGGCGGAGTTCCTCTCGTCGTTCGGCCTGGGCGATCGGGTCGGGCACGGGCAGCGACGCGAGGAGCCGCTGGGTGTACTCGTCCTCGGGTGCGCCGAGGACCTCGACGCCGGTGCCCTCCTCGACGAGCCGACCGCGGTAGAGCACCGCGATGCGGTCGGCGAGCAGGTCGACGACGGCCAGGTCGTGGCTGATGAACAGCGAGGCGAAGCCGAATTCGAGCTGCAGCTCGCCGAACAGCTCGAGCACGCGCGCCTGCACCGACACGTCGAGCGCCGAGGTGGGCTCGTCGGCGATGAGCAGCTCGGGCCCGAGGGCGAGGGCCCGCGCAAGGCTCGCGCGCTGGCGCTGGCCGCCGCTGAGCTCGTGCGGGTACCGGTCGCCGTACGCCTTCGGCAGCTGCACCGCCTCGAGGAGCTCGTCGACCCGCTTGCGAGCGGAACCGGGATCCTTCGCCCGGCCGTGGATGACGAGCGGCTCGGCCACGCACTCGGCGATCGTGAGCAGCGGGTTGAAGCTCGACGCCGGGTCCTGGAACACGAACCCGATACGGCTCCGGAGCGGACGGAACTGCCGTTCGCGGATGCCGTTCATCTCGGCGCCGAGCACCTTCAGCGAGCCGCCGGTGACCTTCGTGAGTCCCGCGATCGCGCGGCCGATGGTCGTCTTGCCCGAGCCCGACTCGCCGACCAGCCCGAGCACCTCGCCGGGCCGGATGACGAGGTCGACGCCGTCGACCGCACGGAAGCCCTCACGGCCGAAGCGGCCCGGGTAGACGATCTCGAGCCCGCGCGCCTCGACGACCGGCGTCTGCTCGGCCCAGCCTGCCGGACGCTCCGCAGCCCGCTCGGCCGCACGCACGGTGCCGTGACCGACGTACGGCACAGCGGCGAGCAGCGCCTTCGTGTAGTCGGCCCTCGGCGCCGCGAACAGCGTCTTGACGTCGGCCTCCTCGACGACCCGGCCCTGGTACATGACCGCCACCCGGTCGGCGAGGTCGGCGACGACGCCCATGTTGTGGGTGATGAGCACGATCGCGGTGCCGAACTCGTCGCGGCAGCGCCGCAGCAGGTCGAGGATCTCGGCCTGCACGGTCACGTCGAGCGCGGTCGTGGGCTCGTCGGCGACGATGAGTCCCGGGTCGAGCACGAGCGCCATCGCGATGACGACGCGCTGCTTCTGCCCGCCCGAGAACTGGTGCGGGTAGTGGTCGACGCGGTGCTCGGGGTCGGGGATGCCGACGCGACGGAGGATGTCGATCGCCTTCGCGCGTGCGTCCTTCTTCGAGATCTCGCCGTGGGCGCGTAGGCCCTCCATGATCTGCCAGCCGACCGTGTAGACGGGGTTCAGCGCCGTCGACGGCTCCTGGAAGACCATCGCCACGTCCTCGCCGCGCACCTCGCGCAGCTTCTGCTTCGACAGGCTGATGACGTCCTGCGCTCGGCCGCCGTCGCGGTCGGAGAGCAGCACGGCGCCGCGCGTCGTGGCCGTCTCGGGCAGGAGCCCGAGGATCGTCTTGGCCGTCACGGTCTTGCCGCTGCCGGACTCGCCGACGATGGCGAGCACCTCGCCGCGCTCGACCGAGAGCGAGACGTCGTCGACCGCCTTCACGGCTCCAGCGTCGGTGGAGAACGAGACGCCGAGGTTCTTGATGTCGACCACCGTGCTCATCGCTTGACCTCGATTCCGTGCTCGTCGAATGTCTCCCCGTCTTCGAGGCCGGTCAGTCCGCCGGGGCCGGCGGACAGCGTGCCGCCGGGGACCACCGAGGTCTCGGCGACCTGCCCGGCCGACTGCGCGACGCGTCGGCGGCTGCGCAGGCGCGGGTCGGCGAGGTCGTTGAGGCTCTCGCCCACGAGCATGATGCCGAGCACCGCCAGCACGATGGCCACGCCGGGGAACGTCGCCGTCCACCAGATGCCGCTCGTGACATCCGACTGCGCCTTGTTGAGGTCGTAACCCCAGTCGGCCGCGGCCGTCGGCTCGATGCCGAACCCGATGAACCCGAGCGCCGCCAGGGTGAGGATCGCCTCGGCCGAGTTCAGCGTGATGATCAGCGGCAGGGTGCGCGTCGCGTTGCGGAACACGTGCTTGAAGACGATGCGCGAGTTGGATGCGCCGAGCACCTTCGCCGACTCGACGAACGGCTCCGCCTTGATGCGCACGGTCTCGGCGCGGATCACGCGGAAGTACTGCGGGATGAACACCACGATGATCGAGCCGCCGGCCGCGAGGACGCCGCCCAGCAGGCTCGACTGCCCGCCCGAGATGACGATCGACAGCACGATGGCGAGCAGCAGCGACGGGAACGCGTAGATGGCGTCGAACACGACGACCATCGTCTTGTCGAGCCAGCCGCCGAAGTACCCCGCATACAGGCCGAGGGCGACGCCGATGAACAGCGACAGCACGACCGCGACGATGACCACGAGGATCGCGGTCTGCGCACCGAAGATGACGCGGGAGAGCACGTCGTAGCCGCCGACCGTCGTGCCGAACCAGTGCTCGGCCGACGGCGGCTGCTGCGTGCCGAAGCTCCCCTCGGCATCGGCCCGCTGCGCGAAGCCGTAGGGCGCGAGCAGCGGCGCGAAGATCGCGCAGACGAGGAAGAGTGCCAGCAGGACGAGACCGGCGACGAGCATGCCCCGCTGGAGGCCGACGCTCTGCCGCAGGTGGTGCACGACCGGAAGGCGGTCGCGGAGCCGCCGCTTCGGAGCGGCGGGGGTGACGGATGCCGCGGTCATGTCAGTACCTCACCCTCGGGTCGATGAACGCCGCGATGATGTCGACGACGAAGTTCGTGATCGCCACGATGATCGCGAGCATCACGACGATGCCCTGCACGGCCACGTAGTCCCGGGATTCGATGAACTCGACGAGGATGAACCCGAGCCCCTTCCACTCGAAGGTCGTCTCGGTGAGCACGGCTCCCGAGAGCAGGAGCGCGATCTGCAGGCCGATGACGGTGATGATCGGGATCAGGGCCGGCCGGTAGGCGTGCTTCCGGAGCAGCCGGAGCTCGCCGACGCCGCGGGAACGGGCCGCGTCGACGTAGTCGGTCGCGAGCGTGCCGATCACGTTCGTGCGGACCAGCCGCAGGAAGATGCCCGCCGTGAGCAGGCCGAGCGCGATGGCGGGCAGGACCGCGTGCGAGAGGACGTCGCCGAGCACCTCGGGGTTGCCGGTCATGAGCGCGTCGATCGTGTAGAAGCCGGTCTTGTTCGGCAGCGTCTGCAATTGCAGCTGGGCGCTCACGCTCGCCCGCCCGGCGACCGGGAACCACCCCAGCCAGACCGAGAAGATCAGCTTCAGGATGAGGCCGGCGAAGAAGACCGGCACGGCGTACCAGTAGATCGCGAGCACGCGGAACACGGCGTCCTGCGGCTTGTCGCGGTAGTAGGCGGTGAGCAGGCCGAGCGGGATGCCGACCGCGAAGGCGACGATGAGCGAGTAGAACACGAGCTCGAACGTGGCCGGGCCGTAGGTGGCGAGCACCTCGAGGACCGGGCGGTTCGTGGTCAGCGTCTCGCCGAAGTTGAAGGTCGCGATCTGGCCGAGGTACTCGACGTACTGGATGAACAGCGGCCGGTCGAAGCCGGCGGCGGCTCGCAGCTCCGCGAGCGCCTCGGGTCCGAGCCGTCCGCCCTGCTGGGCGGTGATCGGGTCGCCCGTGGTGCGCATCAGGAAGAAGACCAGGGTGACGAGGATGAAGATGGTCGGGAAGATCAGCAGGAAGCGGACGAGCAGGTATCGCCCGAACCCGCCTCCTTGCGACTTCGGCTTCGGCCGTGCGGCGGCGGGAAGATCCTCCGTCGGGGCCGTGGTGTCTAGTGTGCTCATGGATTCCTCAGGGGTACAGGGGAACGGGGGCGACCCGCGGTAGCAGGTCGCCCCCGTCGTCGAGCTTCAACGACTCTAGTCCGTCGTCAGCCCTTCGAGAGTGCCGCGTAGCGGAACTTGAACGACGCGTCGAGCGTGTCCTCCGCACCCTCGACGTCGGAACCGACGACCGCCACCTGCGCACCCTGCATGTACGGGATCGTGGACAGGTCGGCGGCGACCTTGTCCTGGATCTCGCCGATGAGGGCGGCGCGGGCGTCGGGGTCCGCCGTGACAGCCTGCTCGAGGATCAGGTCGTTCACCTCGGGGTTGTCGTAGTGGTTCGCCAGGAAGTTCTCCGCGAGGAAGAACGGCGTGAGGTAGTTGTCGGCGTCCGAATAGTCGGGGAACCAGCCCAGCTGGTAGGCCGGGTACAGGTCCGCGACGCGGTCCTCGGAGTACTGGACCCACTCGGTCGACTGCAGGTTCACGGTGAACAGGCCGCTCGCCTCGAGGTTGTCCTTGATGATCGCGTACTCGTCGCTCGACGACGGTCCGTAGCGCTCGGCCACGTACTGGATCGAGATGTCGAGCGGCGTCTCGACGCCGGCCGCAGAGAGCACCTCGGCCGCCTTGTCGGCGTCGGGTGCGCCGTTGCCGTCGCCGTAGAGCTCCTTCAGGGACTCGTTCGCACCCGTGAGGCCCTCGGGCACGTACGAGTACAGCGGAGTGAAGGTGCCCTTGTAGACGTCCTCGGAGATCGCGTCGCGGTCGATGAGGTTGGCGATCGCCTGCCGCACCGCGAGCGCCTTGGCCGGGTCGGCCTCGGGCGTCGTGGCGCCGAACGGCATCGTGTTGAAGTTGAACACGAGGTACCGGATCTCACCGCCGGGGCCGTCGACGACCTTGACGTTGTCGTTGCCGCGGAGGTCCTCGATGTCCGTCGCGCTGAGCGTGCGGTGGGCCACGTCGATGTTGCCCTCCTGCACGTCGAGCTTCAGGTTCGAGGCATCCGTGTAGTACTGCACGTTGACCGTTTCGGTCTTCGCTTCGCCGAGGAGGCCCTGGTAGTCGGGGTTCGCCTCGTACGAGACCAGGTTGTTGAAGTCGTAGGCCGTGATGACGTACTGACCGGCGAACGCGTTGCCCGCGACGATGTCGTCATCGGAGGTGAGCGAGTCGGCCGAGAACACGTCCTCGTCGACGATCGGACCGGCCGGGCTCGACAGGATCTGCGGGAAGATCTGGTCGTTCTCCGACTTCAGGTTGAAGACCACCGTGGTGTCGTCTGTCGCGTCGACCGAGTCGAGGTTGTAGAGCAGCGACGAGGGGCCGTTCTCATCGGCGATCGCGAGCTGGCGGTCGAACGTGAACTTCACGTCGGACGACGTGAGGTCGTTGCCGTTCGCGAACTTCAGGCCGGGCTTCAGCGTGACCGTGTACTGGCTCGGGCTCGTGAACTCCGCGGACTCCGCGATGTCGGGCTCGACGTCGGGGCTGCCGTAGGGGGTGTTCATCAGGAACGGGTACACCTGATTCATGACGGCGAACGAGCCGTTGTCGTACGAGCCGGCCGGGTCGAGCGCGGTGATCTGCTCGGTCGTGCCGATCGTCAGGGTGCCGCCGGCCGCCTCGGTGCTGTCGCCGCCGCCCGCCGTGCAACCGGCGAGGGCGAGGGCTGCCACCGAGACACCGGCTGCCGCGACGAGCACGCGCCGGTTCGTGGATGCGGATGTCATATCCGTCTACCTCTTCCTGTCAGGAACTGAAACGCGCAGCGAAGCCTCGCGGCACGTTGTCGTATCCCCCACAGGTAGCACACGAGCCCGGGGATGTTGCATGGTGGCCGGGGCGGACGGCGGAATGTTTATGGAAGTGCAACCTTGGACGCAACCGATGCGCGTCGACACGGGGTTCCCGCGCCGGATGTCCCGCTCAGGCGCTTCAGCACGGGACGCTCGGCTCAGTCGCCCCTGAGTGCTCGACGCTCGGCCTCGAGCTCGACCAGGGCCCGCTGCAGGCTGGCGTAGGTCGCCGTGTCGTTCCGGTCCGTGCGCTGGAGCCGGCCCAGCAGCTCGGACTTCTGGCGGAGGAGTTCGCGGTCGACGAGCGCGCTCACGACGCCGCTGACGTAGGCCGCGAGCTCGGCCTCGCTGCGCTGTGGCACGGGTGCGACGGCGAGCTGGCGCACGATGCCCGCGAACGGGGCCGGCACCTCGTCGACGACCCGGTCGACCCGCACGGCGGCGTCGGGTGAGGCCAGCACCGAGGCGATGCCGTCGCGGACGACGGCGAGGTTGGCGTTGCCGAACCGGCTGTCGACGGCGTGCCGGAGCAGGTCGTCGCCGACCGAGTCGGGGTACTGGAGCATCGCCTGCAGCGCGTCGCGCTCGAGGCGTGTGGACGGGTCGTTCGGCAGGTCGGCGATCGAGAAGGGGCGCGTCGCGGCATCCGGAGGGACGCCCTCGCCGGTGCCCGGGACGCCCGGAGCGCCGGATGGGCTCGAGGCGCCGGGCTCTCCGCGCTGGCTGCCGGGTCCGCCCGGCCGCCCGGAGGCACCCGAGGTCGAGCGCTCGCCGCCGGTGCTGCCGGACGCTCCCCTGTTCCGGTCGCCACCGCCGGCCCGGCCGCCGCTGGGTGCCGCGCGGACCGCCCGCGTGACCTCGGCGAGCTCCATGCCGAGCATGCGCGCGAGCTCGCGCGTGTACCCCGGACGGAGCGCCGGGTCGCGGATCTCCGCGACGACCGGCGCGGCCGCTCGCAGCGCCGAAACTCGGCCCTCGACGGTCTCGAGGTCGTAGCGCGAGAGCGTGTGCCGGAGCACGAACTCGAACATGGGCGTCTTCGTCTCGACGAGCGCGCGGACCGCCGCGTCGCCGCGCGCGAGACGCAGGTCACACGGGTCGAGCCCGTCGGGCGCGACGGCCACGTAGGTCTGGGCGGCGAACCGCTGCTCCTCGGCGAACGCACGCATGGCGGCCTGCTGACCTGCGGCATCGCCGTCGAACGTGAACACGACCTCGCCGACGCCCGAGTCGTCGCCGAGCACGCGGCGCAGCACCTTGATGTGGTCGACGCCGAACGACGTGCCCGAGGTGGCGATGGCCGTGGTGACGCCCGCGAGGTGGCACGCCATGACGTCGGTGTAGCCCTCGACGAGCACCACGCGTCGGGTCTTCGCGATGTCGCGCTTCGCGAGGTCGAGTCCGTAGAGCACCTGCGCCTTGTGGTAGATCGCGGTCTCGGGGGTGTTCAGGTACTTCGGGCCCTGGTCGTCGTCGAGCAGGCGTCGCGCGCCGAAGCCGACCGTCTGGCCCGTCACGTCTCGGATCGGCCAGACCAGGCGTCCGCGGAACCGGTCGTACACGCCCCGGTCGCCCTGGGAGACGAGCCCGGCGGCGGCGAGCTCCTCGGTGCTGAATCCGCGGCCCCTCAGGTGGTTCGTGAGCGCGTCCCAGCTCTTCGGCGCGAAGCCGACACCGAAGTGGCGGGCCGCCTCGGCGTCGAAGCCGCGCTCGCCGAGGAAGCGGCGTCCGGGCTCGGCCTCGGGCGACGAGAGGCGCTCGACGAAGAACTCCCACGCCGCCTGGTTCGCGGCGAGCAGTCGCGCCCGGTTGCCGTGGTCGGTCGCGGGTCCGCCGTCTTCGTAGTGGAGCTCGTAGCCGATCCGTCCGGCGAGCCGTTCGACGGCCTCGGCGAACGTGACGTGGTCCATGCGCTGCAGGAACGTGTACACGTCGCCCGATTCGCCGCATCCGAAGCAGTGGTAGTAGCCGAGTTGCGGCCGCACGTGGAAGCTCGGGCTGCGCTCGTCGTGGAACGGGCAGAGGCCCTTCAGCGAGCCGACACCCGCCGACTTGAGGCTCACGTGCTCGCCGACGATGTCGGCGATGTTCGTGCGGGCCTTCACCTCATCGACATCGCTCTGTCGAATGCGGCCCGCCATGGCTCTCATCCTATTCCGCGCAACGGATGCCGCGGCCGGTCGCCGATGGCTACTGGCACAGCCGCTCGTACCACGCGAGTGCGGACTGGTCGGTGAGGCTCGCGACCTGGTCGACGACAGCCCGTTTGCGCGCGACATCGTCGGACGCGGCGTTCCAGTCGGCGGCGAAGCCCGGATCCAAGTGCTCGTCGCCCGAGACGAAGAGCACGTCGGCGAGCGACGTGAGCACCTGTCGCTGCTGCGTGTAGATGGGCTGCCGCGTGTTCTTCGACATGACGAAGGCGGCGACGATGCCCTTCAGCACCGCGATCTCGGCCTGGATCTCGCGCGGCACGACCACGTCGGCGTCGAACCGGATCAGGCTCGCGAGCGGGAACGCCGACCGCGTCGCTTCGGTGGCGGCGTGCGCGAAGCGGCCGATGAGCTGGCTCGTGAGGTTCTTCAGGCGGCCTTGCTCGTGCCGGCTGCCGCTCCACGACTCGAGCCAGCCGTCGAGCGAGTCGAGCCGGTCGAACGCGGCGATCAGCTCGTCGTGCGGGATGGCGCCGCCGATCCAGTCGTGCATCGAGGACACGAGTGCGTCGTGGTCGACTCGGGCGCCGAGCGCTTCGACGTCGACGTAGCCGTTCACGATCGCGTCCTCGAAGTCGTGCACCGAGTACGCGATGTCGTCGGAGAGGTCCATGACCTGCGCCTCGATGCAGAGCCGGCGCTCGGGGGCGCCGGCGCGCATCCACTGGAACACCTCGAGGTCGTCGCGGTAGAACCCGAACTTCGCGCGCCCGCTCGGATCGGCCACCGAGGTCGCCTCGGGCCACGGGTACTTGCAGCTCGCGTCGAGGCTCGCACGAGTGAGGTTGAGTCCGTAGCTGCGGCCGTCGTCGCCGAAGACCTTGGGCTCGAGGCGGGTCAGGATGCGCAGGGTCTGCGCGTTGCCCTCGAACCCGCCGACGTCGGCCGCCCAGGTGTTGAGGGCGCGCTCGCCGTTGTGCCCGAACGGCGGGTGGCCGAGGTCGTGGGCGAGGCACGCGGTGTCGACGACATCGGGGTCGAGCCCGAGGCTCGCGGCCAGCTCGCGCCCGACCTGGGCGACCTCGAGCGAGTGCGTGAGGCGGTTGCGGGCGAAGTCGAGGCCGGCGGTGGGGCTCAAGACCTGCGTCTTCGCCGCGAGGCGGCGCAGCGAGCTCGAGTGAAGCAGGCGGGCTCGGTCACGCGCGAAGTCGCTGCGGCGGCTCGTGTGCTCCTCGGGCAGCCAGCGCTCGGTGTCGGCGTCGTCGTAGCCGCCGAAGAGTCGCTCGCGCATGTCAGCCGCCGCTCGTGTCGAGCTCGGCGCCGACGAGCGTGACCCGGTCGTGCCCGGCGAGCTCCTGCGACGTGAGCCAGCCGTCGGGCAGCGACGGGTTCTTCGGCGTACCGGCGCGGCCACGCGGGCCTTCGGCGCCCTCGCCCGGGTACGGCATCGTCCAGTCGAGGGTGCCGAGCAGGTCGTCGAGCTGGGCGAGCGACTCGACCGTGGCGAGCTTCGCGCGCAGCTCGCCGCCCACCGGGTACCCCTTGAAGTACCAGGCGACGTGCTTGCGGATGTCGCGGCAGCCGCGCTCCTCGCTGTCGAAGAACTCGGTGAGCAGCTCGGCGTGACGGCGGAACGTGCGCGCGACGTCACCGAGGCTCGGCTCCGCCTTGCGGTCTTCACCGCGGAACGCCGCCGCGAGGTCACCGAACAGCCATGGACGCCCCAGGCAGCCGCGCCCGACCACGACGCCGTCGCATCCGGTCTCGGCGACCATGCGCAGTGCATCTTCGGCCGACCAGATGTCGCCGTTGCCGAGCACCGGAACGCTCGTGACGGCCTGCTTGAGCTCGGCGATGGCGGACCAGTCGGCCTGGCCGGAGTAGAACTCGGCCGCGGTGCGCGCGTGCAGCGCGATCGACGCCACGCCCGCGCCCTCGGCGATGCGGCCGGCCTCGAGGAAGGTGAGGTGGTCGGCGTCGATGCCCTTGCGCATCTTGACGGTGAGCGGGACGTCGCCCGCGGCGCGCACGGCACCCTCGACGATGTCGCGGAAGAGCCCGCTCTTCCACGGCAGGGCGGCTCCCCCGCCCTTGCGGGTGACCTTCGGCACGGGGCATCCGAAGTTCAGGTCGATGTGGTCGGCCCGGTCTTCGGCGACGAGCATGGTGACCGCCTCGGACACGGTCTCGGGGTCGACGCCGTAGAGCTGGATCGAGCGCGGGGTCTCGGACTCGTGGTGCGTGATGAGCCGCATCGATTCGGGCGTGCGCTCGACGAGCGCGCGCGACGTGATCATCTCGCTGACGTAGAGCCCCGCGCCGAACTCGCGGCAGAGTCGCCGGAAGGCGGTGTTCGTGATGCCCGCCATGGGGGCGAGCACGACGGGCACGTCGAGGGCGAGGTCGCCGATCGCGAGCGGACCGGCCGGGAGCGTGGTGGAAGCGGACATCACCCTCGATTCTCCCAGAGAACAGGGGCCAGTCGCCCGGTGCCCCGGCAGCGCGCCTAGGATGCACCTGCAGGACCACGTGTGGAGGACGAGATGGGCGACGGCGGGCAGGCGACGGGCGACGGGCCGACGGGCGCAGATCGCGTGCGAGCGGATGCCGCGGCGCGCGGCCTCGACGTCGAGATCATCGAGCGGCCCGCGGCACGCAGCCTCGAGGAGGCCGCGGAGCTCATGGGCATCACGCCCGCCGACATCGTGAAGTCGCTCGTCGTGAAGCGCAGCGACGACACCTACGTGTTCGCGCTCGTGCCCGGCGGTCGCAAGATCTCGTGGCCGAAGCTGCGAGCGCTCCTCGGCGTGAACAAGCTCCAGCTGCCGGATGCCTCGCTCGCACTCGCGGCGACCGGCTACGAGCGCGGCACCATCACGCCGCTCGGCTCGACCATCGCCTGGCCCGTCGTCGTCGACGAGACGATCCCCGGACGACGCGTGTCGATGGGCGCCGGCGAGCACGGCCGCAGCCTGTTCGTCGACGCCGATCGGCTCGTCGAGGCCCTCGACGCGACCGTCGCCGACATCAGCGAGCCGGAATAGCCATCCCGGTGATCGGGTAGCGCGCGCCGAAGGCGGACGCGTATCGAGATGCCTGATCTCGATACGCGTCGAGCTGCGCCCGGCGCTACTCGATCACCGGCGCGGGGATGTAGCAGACGTCGCCCTCGCAGACCATCGCTGACGCCTCTCCAGCGACCATCGTGAACGGCACCGGGCCTGCGGCATCCGTCGTCGGCTGCTCGCTCACGCTGCAGCCCCATCGCGCTCGCCGGCCACCTGCGTGAGCACCTGCGAGAACACCTCGGCGGGCTGAGCACCCGACACGCCGTACTTGCCCTCGAACACGAAGAACGGCACGCCGCGGATCCCGTAGGCGCCCGCCTGTGCGATGTCGGCCTGCACCGCGGCACCGTAGCGGCCCGACTCGAGCGCCTCGCGCGTGGCATCCGCGTCGAGCCCGACCTCGGCGGCGAGTTCGACGAGCTCGTCGGTGCGGCCGACGTGTCGACCCTCCGTGAAGTAGGCGCGGAACAGTCGCTCCGACAGCTCGAGCTGCTTCCCCTGCTCCTTCGCGAAGTGCAGTAGCTCATGCGCCTTCAGAGTCTTGGTGTGCTGCAGCGCGTCGTAGTCGTAGTCGAGGCCGGCCTGGGCGGCGACGCCGGTGACGCGGTCGATCATCATGCGGGCCTGCTCCATCGGGATGCCCTTGTGCCCCGCGAGGAAGTCCACCTCCGACCCCTCGAAGTCGACGGGCGTGTCGGGGGCGAGCTCGAACGAGTGGTACTCGATCTCCACCTCCGGCGCGTCGTCGCCGAGCGCGGCCAGGCCGCCCTCGAGGTGTCGCTTGCCGATGTAGCACCACGGGCAGGCGATGTCGGACCAGATGTCGATCTTGATGGGGGACGTCACGTCCAATGCGAACGGATGCCGCGGCATCCGTATTCCCGCGCATGCAACTCGCGGAGTCGAGTCCACGTTCGTCCCCGATCCGCGAGTCGAAGGACGAATGCATCGACACGCCGGCTTGGCTCGGCGTGTCGCGTCAGGTTGTCCTTCGACTCAGGAGTCCGCGACGAAGCAGACGCCGTCGCGACATCCGCTCGACCGTCGCGCCCGCCGTTACGCCGTCGGCGCGTCGATCGCGCCGCCGAAGCGGCGGTTGCGGCCCGCATAGAGCTCGATCGCCTGCCACAGGTCGACGCGCGAGAAGTCGGGCCAGAGCGTGTCGAGGAAGACCATCTCGGCATACGCCGACTGCCAGAGCAGGAAGTTCGAGGTGCGCTGCTCCCCCGAGCTGCGCACGAACAGGTCGACGTCGGGCATTCCGGGCACGTAGAGGCGCTTGGCGATGAGCTTCTCGGAGACGGCCGAGGCGCGGAGGCGGCCCGCGGCGACGTCGTCGGCGATCGACTGCACCGCGTCGACGAGCTCGTTGCGCCCGCCGTAGTTCACGCACATCGTGAACTGCAGTCCCGTGTTGCCGGCGGTGAGCCGCTCGGCGTACTGCAGCTCGTCGATGACCGACTTCCAGAGCCGCGGCTTGCGCCCCGCCCAGCGGATCCGCACGTTCCACTCGTTGAGCTGGTCGCGGCGCCGATGCAGCACGTCGCGGTTGTAGCCCATGAGGAAGCGCACCTCGTCGGGCGACCGCTTCCAGTTCTCGGTCGAGAAGGCGTAGACCGAGAGGTGCTTCACGCCGATCTGGACGGCGCCCGCGACGACGTCGAGCAGCACCTCCTCGCCGGCCTTGTGCCCCTCGATGCGGGTGAGCCCCTGCTTGTTCGCCCAGCGTCCGTTGCCGTCCATCACGATGGCGACGTGGTTCGGCACGGCGCCCTTCGGCAGGGCGGGCGGGTACAGGCCCGTCCAGTCGAGCGGCCGGTAGGGAACGGCGTCCTTGTGGGTGTAGGGCTTGGGCGTCACGTGGGGGTCGCTTCCCTGGGGATCGTTGCGGTGGGGGTCGTCTCCCGTGAGACGTGCGGCAGCGAACGCAGGCCGCGCTCGAGGTGCCACTGGGTGTAGGCGGCGACGATGCCGCTCGCCTGGTTGCGATCGGATGCCGCGGCCGACTCGGCGTGCTCCCAATCGCCCGCCAGCAGCGAGCCGAGGAGCGCGACCGTCGACCGCGCGATGCGGGGCGTGCCCGGGGGCGCGCAGTCGTCGCAGACCACGCCGCCGAGCTGCACGACGACGGCCGTGTGCTCGCCGGTGCGACCGCAGCGCGCGCAGTCCTGGAAGCTCGGCGCCCACCCTGCGAGGGCGAGCGCCCGCAGCAGGTAGGAGTCGAGCGTGAGGCTGGGGCCGTGCTCGGCACGTGCGAGCGAGCGCAGCGCGCCCACGAGCAGCAGGTACTGCTGCAGCGAGCCCTCGGCCTCCGTGAGCTTGTCGGCCGCTTCGACCATGGCGTTCGCGGCCGTGTACGCCGCGTAGTCCTGCGTGATCTCGGCGCCGTAGGAGCCGAGCGACTCGGCCTGCGTCACCACGTCGAGCGTGCGGCCCTCGTAGAGCTGCAGGTCGGCGACCATGAACGGCTCGAGCCTCGCGCCGAACTTCGAGCCCGTGCGCCGGACGCCCTTGGCGACCGCGCGCACCTTGCCGTGGCGCCTCGTCAGCAGCGTGAGGATGCGGTCGGCCTCGCCCAGCTTGTGGGTGCGCAGCACGACGGCTTCATCTCGGTAGACGGGCACCCTTCATCATCCCACGGCCTGCAGACCCGACGGCCGAGCCCCGCGGATGCCGCGACGCCCCGCTCGGCGTCACGGACGCGCCGCAGATGGTTCACTGGTGCCGTGTCCTCCGCGCTCTTCACCATCCCCCTGTGGCTCGACCTCACCGCCGTCGCGATCGGCGCCATCCAGGGCGCCATGTTCTCGGCCCGGCTCACCGAGCGCCGCATCGACCTGCTCGGCATCGCGCTGATCGGCGTCATCGTGGGCCTCGGCGGCGGCCTCATGCGCGACATCCTGCTGAACCAGCTGCCGGCCGCGATCTCCGACAACTGGTACCTGCCCGTCGCGACCGCGGCGGCCCTGCTCGGGATGCTGCTGCTGCGCCTCTTCACGCGGCTGAACGGGCTCATCATCGCCCTCGACGCCGTGACGATCGGCCTGTTCGGCGCGATCGGCACCTCGAAGGCGCTCGCCTACGGCGTCCCCGTCGTGCCCGCCGTGTTCGTCGGCGTGCTCTCGGCGGTCGGCGGCTCGATCCTGCGCGATGTGACGCTGAACCTCCCCATCGCGCTCATGCACGTGGGCTCGCTTTACGCGATCGCGGCGACGGCCGGCACGGTCCTGCTCGTCGTGCTCGTCGCGTTCGGCGTGAACATCGTGATCGCCGGCACGGCGTGCGTGATCGTGACGACGCTCATCCGGCTCGGCTCGGTGCGCTTCGGCTGGAGCCTCCCCGAGCAGCGCGCACTCGGCAGCTGGCGGGTGTGGCGTCGGGCGTGACGACGCAGGTCCCGGTGGTCGAGTAGCGCCGCGCGGAGCGCGACGCGTATCGAGACCCGTGGGAGGGTCTCGATACCACGCTTCGCGAGCTACTCGACCACCGGATCGGCCGGATGGTCAGACCCCGACGACCTCGCGCTCGGCCTCGGCGTGCGCCGTGACGCGCAGCGCGCGGTTCACCGCGGAGACCACGGCCTTCAGCGACGCGGTCGAGATGTCGGCGTCGATGCCCACGCCCCAGAGCACGCGGCCCTCGACCTCGAGCTCGACGTAGGCGGCCGCCAGCGAGTCGCCGCTCGCCGCGAGCGTGTGCTCGACGTAGTCGCGCAGCTTCACCTCGACGCCCTCGGCGCCGAGCACCGCGAGGAACGCGGAGATCGGGCCGTTGCCGCTCGCGTCGGCCTCGACGCGCTCGTCGCCGTCGCGCAGGCCGACCCGCACGTTGACGACGCCATCGAGGTCGCTCTCGGTGCGCAGCGACAGCAGCTCGAACCGGCCCCATTTCTCCTCGGGCCGTTCGGCCGGAGCGGGCAGGTATTCGTCGTTGAATACGCGCCAGATCTCCTCGCTGGTGACCTCGCCGCCCTCGGCGTCGGTCTTCGCCTGGACGACGCCCGAGAACTCGATCTGCAGCCGGCGCGGCAGGTCGAGCGCGTGGTCGGTCTTCAGCAGGTAGGCCACGCCGCCCTTGCCCGACTGCGAGTTGACGCGGATGACCGCCTCGTAGCTGCGGCCCAGGTCCTTCGGGTCGACCGGCAGGTACGGCACCGCCCAGTGCATCTGGTCGACCGGGATGCCGCGGCGCTCGGCCTCGGCGTCCATGGCCTCGAAGCCCTTCTTGATGGCGTCCTGGTGCGAGCCGCTGAACGCCGTGTAGACCAGGTCGCCCGCCCACGGGCTGCGCTCGTGCACCGCCAGCTGGTTGCAGTACTCGGCGGTGCGCTTGACGTCGTCGACGTCGGAGAAGTCGATCTGCGGGTCGATGCCCTGCGTGAACAGGTTGATGCCGAGCGCGACCAGGTCGACGTTGCCGGTGCGCTCGCCGTTGCCGAAGAGGCATCCCTCGATGCGGTCGGCGCCGGCCATGTACCCGAGCTCGGCGGCCGCGATCGCGGTGCCCCGGTCGTTGTGCGGGTGCAGCGACAGGATGACGTTCTCGCGGTACGCGAGGTGCCGGCTCATCCACTCGATCGAGTCGGCGTAGACGTTGGGCGTCGCCATCTCGACCGTCGCGGGCAGGTTGATGATGACCTTCCGCTCGGGCGTCGGCTCGAAGACCTCCAACACCTGGTTGCAGACGTCGACGGCGAACTCGAGCTCGGTGCCCGTGTAGCTCTCGGGCGAGTACTCGTAGTACACCGTGGTGCCGGGCACGGTCGACTCCATCTCGCGACAGGTGCGGGCACCGTGCAGGGCGATGTCGATGATGCCCTGCTTGTCGGTGCGGAAGACGACCTCGCGCTGCAGCACGCTCGTCGAGTTGTAGAGGTGCACGATCGCCTGCTTGGCACCGTGGATCGACTCGTACGTGCGCTCGATGAGGTGGTCGCGGGCCTGCGTGAGGACCTGGATCGTGACGTCCTCGGGGATCGCGCCCTCCTCGATGAGGCTGCGCACGAAGTCGAAGTCGGTCTGGCTCGCACTCGGGAACCCGACCTCGATCTCCTTGTAGCCCATGCGCACGAGCAGGTCGAACATGATGCGCTTGCGCTCGGGGCTCATCGGGTCGATGAGGGCCTGGTTGCCGTCGCGCAGGTCGACGGCGCACCAGCGCGGCGCCTTCGCGATGCGCTGTGACGGCCACGTGCGGTCGGGCAACTCGACGCGGATCTGCTCGTGGAACGGACGATACCGATGCACGGGCATCGGCGACGGCTTCTGGTGGTTCTGCATTGGGGTGCTCTTCTCGCTACTCGGGGGTTTCAGCCGACGACGAACTCCGCAGCGAGGGAGGCCTGTGAACTAGGACTCGCTGCGGCAGCTAAGGAGAAGCAGGCCGCGAAGCACGACCTCAGGCTAACACCTGCGTCATGCACGTGCGCAACCATGACGAAAACGGGCGGATGCCGCGTGGCAGCGGCATCCGCCCGTTCACGTCGTCGGTTCGGGCCCTACTCGACCGCGAGCGCGACGACCGGCGCGACGCGCATCGCGCGGCGGGCGGGTGCGATCGAGGCGGCCAGCGTGAGGAGTCCCGCTGCGACGAGGAGCACGCCGAACATCGCCCACGGGATGCCCGGGAGCACGATGGTCCCCTCCCCCTGCGCGCCGCCGAGCAGCGACTGAGCGCCGGCCCAGCCGTAGCCGAATCCGAGCACGATGCCGGTGACCGTGGCCGCGAGGGTGAGCGCCGCGCTCTCGGCGACGATCATCCAGCGCAGCTGACGGCGCTCGAAGCCGAGCGCTCGGAGCAGGCCGAGCTCTCGCGTGCGCTGCATGACGCTCAGCGACAGCGTGTTCACCATGCCGATCGCGGCGATGAGCGCACTGAAGCCGATGAGCACCGTGAAGACCGCCACCGTCACGTCGAGCATCTGGTCGACGCCCTCGTACACCTCGGGCTGGGCGCGCTGCGCGGCGCGGATGAGCTCGCGGTACGACTCCATGGTCACGGCGAACGTCGTGACGAGGGTCACGCCGATGACGAGGCCGATCGTCATGCGCGAGCTGCGCTCGGGGTGTCGCACGGCGTTCTCGGCTGCGAGCCGCGCCGCGGGCGAGCTGCCGAACGCGCGGCCGACGAGCCGCAGCACGGGCGGCATGACCACATGCGCGCCGAGCACGATGCCGGTGAACGAGAGGATGCCGCCGGCCATCGCCACGAGCACGCCGTAGGGCTCGGTGAGGCCCCACAGGATGCCCGCCACGAGGAGCCCGAGGCCGAGCACGACGAGCACGATCGCGGCGATGTTGCGGACCCGATGCCGGGCGAGCTCCTCGCGGTCCTGCTCGTGGGAGTCCCCGATCGCCTGGATCGGCCGCACGCGCAGCACGCGTCGCGAACCCACCCATGCCGAGAGCCACGTCGTGATCACGACGGCGACGGCGGGGAGCACGACGACCGGATTGAGGACGTCGTAGTCGGTCGCGGGCATGAGGTCGGTCGCCACCGCGACCTGCTCGAGCAGCATCGCTGCTCCGGTGCCCGCGCCGACGCCGATGACGGCGCCGACGAGCCCGACGAGCAGGCCCTCCTTCGCGATCTGCGCGCGCTGGGCGCGGGCGCTCGACCCGATGAGCCGGAGCAGCGCGATGAGCCGCGTGCGTCCCGCCACGACCGTGGCGACGGTGTTCGCCGTCACGATCGCGCTCACGTAGACCGCGATGACGATGAACACGGTCGCGACGATGCCCAGGATGATCCGGACCGTGCCGCTCTCGCCGGTCACGTCGTCGGCCGCGATCGCCGCGCCGAGCAGTCCCGTCACGTGCAGGAGCATCACGCCGAACGTGCCCGCGAGCGCCGCGACGAGCAGCGTCGGCCATTGGTCCCTGATCCGCGTGCGCATCAGGCCGCGACCTCCATCGACAGCATGAACGCCGAGATCTCCTCGGCCGACGATCGCGTGGCATCGCGCACGATGCGACCGTCGGCGAGGAACAGGATGCGATCGGCGTGGCTGGCGGCGACCGGGTCGTGCGTGACCATGGCGATCGACTGTCCGTACTTCGCGCTCGCCGTCGCGAGCAGGCCGAGCACCTCGCGCCCCGTGCGCGAGTCGAGGTTGCCCGTCGGCTCGTCGGCGAAGACGAGGTCGGGACGCGTCGCGAGGGCGCGCGCGATGGCGACGCGCTGCTGCTGTCCGCCCGAGAGCTCGTGCGGACGATGGCGCAGGCGGGCGCCGAGCCCGAGGGTGCCGATGAGCTCGTCGATCCACGCCTGCTCGTCGCGGCTCGGGCGGCGACCGTCGAGCTCGAACGGCAGCAGCACGTTGCCCCGCACGTCGAGCGTCGGCACGAGGTTGAACGACTGGAACACGAAGCCGATGCGCCGCCGGCGCAGCACGGTGAGCGCCGAGTCCGAGAGCTCGGTGATGTCGGTGTCGCCGAGCCAGACGCGTCCGGCGGTCGGCGAGTCCAGGCCCGCCATGATGTGCATGAGCGTGGACTTGCCCGAGCCCGACGGGCCCATGATCGCGGTGAACTCGCCGCGGCGGAGTCCGAGCGAGACGTCGTCGAGGGCGGTGACGGTTCCGGCGCCGTGTCCGTAGCGCTTGCCGAGGCCCGTCACGCGGGCGATGAGACCGAGGTCGGAGGGTTGGATCTGCATGCCTCCGACGCTACGGACCGAGGTGCCGGTGGGTCATCGGGCGGCCGGATGGTCCGGGGTCATCCTCCAGGATGACCCCGGCGCTCCTCGACCACCGGGAGGTCGTGCTCGTAGGCGAACACCACGAGCTGCACGCGGTCGCGCAGGCCGAGCTTCGCGAGGATGCGGCTCACGTGCGTCTTGACCGTCGCCTCCGACAGGTACTCGGATGCCGCGATCTCGGAGTTCGACAGCCCGCGGGCTGCGAGCGCGAAGATCTCCCGCTCCCGGGGGGTGAGCTCCGCCCATGCGGCGGGCGCCGGACGCCGTCCGTTCCCCCGGCCGACGTGGGCGAACAGCTCGCGCGTGGCACTCGCCGCGATCACCTGGTTGCCCCGATGCACCGTGCGGATCGCGGCGAGCAGGAACTCGGGATCGGCGTCCTTCAGCACGAACCCGCTCGCGCCGGCGCGGATCGCCCGTGCGGCGTTCTCGTCGAGGTCGAACGTCGTGAGCACGAGGATGCGCGGCGGCGTGCGCCCGTCGCGGTCGGCATCGGCGAGGATCCGCTCGGTGGCCGCGATGCCGTCGAGCAGCGGCATCCGCACGTCCATGAGGATGACGTCGGGCTGTGCACGTGCGGCGAGCTCGACCGCCGCGGCCCCGTCGCCGGCCTCCCCCGCGACGGCGAGGTCGGGCTGCGATTCGACGAGCATGCGCACGCCGGCGCGGAACAGCGCCTGGTCGTCGACGAGGGCCACCCGGATGCCGCTCACGCCACCCTCCCCGTCACGGCGGGGATGCGCGCGCGCACGCGGAACATCCCGTCCGCACCGGCATCGGCGGTGAGGGAGCCGCCGGCGAGCTGTGCGCGCTCGCGCATGCCCGGGATGCCGTGGCGGATGCCGTGCGACTCGACGGCGGTCGCGGCATCCGCCCGCATCGCGTTGACGACCTCGAGGTCGACGCCCCCCTCGTCCCAGCGCAGGCCGAGGTCGACCGGAGCCGTGACGTCGCCGTGCCGCAGGGCGTTCGTGAGCCCCTCCTGGACGATGCGGTAGACGGCGATCTGGTGTCCGGTGCCGAGCGGGAGGCGGTCGCCCGTCTCGGTGAAGCGCACGTCGAGCCCGGCGTCGCGGACGCGTTCGAGCAGGCCGTCGAGGTCGTCGAGCACGGGCTGCGGGGTGTCCGCCTCGTCGTGGCGGAGCTCGGCGAGCAGCACGCGCACGTCGCCGAGGGCGCCCCGCGCGACGCCGGCGATGGTGTCGAGCGCGCCGACCGCCGCCTCGGGCCGGGTGCGCGCGGCGAAGCGCGCCCCGTCGGCCTGGGCGATGACAACCGCGAGCGAGTGGGCGACGACGTCGTGCATGTCGCGTGCGATGCGGTTCCGCTCCTGCTCGACCGCGTAGCGGTACTCGACGAGCGCCCGCTCGCGGTTCGCGAGGTCCTCGCGGCGTCGCACCTCGCGGGAGTCGCGCACCGATCGCGCGAGGAGGCCGGCCGTCCATGCCAGGACGAGCACGGCGATCGAGGCGACGAAGAGGAAGCCGAGCATGAAGGTCGCACCGAACGCGTCGCCCGGCGTGCCGAGGACCGCGGCACCACCGAACAGCGGCTTCAGGACACCGAGGTAGACCGTCGCGATGACCGCGCCGGCGCCGGCGCTCGCGAGCCCCGCCCACTTCACGACGCGGCCGCCGTGCGCGGCCGTCGAGTAGAGCACGCCGAGCACGGCCGCGTCGTAGAGCTGCAGGTCGCGCAGCGCGACCATCTGCACGATGGCCGCCGCCCAGGCGACGCCGAGCGACCAGGCCGGCGAGAGTCGGCGCACCGCGAGCGCCCCGACGAATCCGACGAGGACGATGAGGTCGACGGTGTTGCCGAGCAGCGCGAACGGCAGGCAGAGCAGCCCGAACACGACGGCGAGGACGATGTCGGTCGTCAGCCTGCCGCGGCTCAGGGAGGTGTGCACCGAACCACCGTACGCGCTCGCCCGGAGCCCCACCGGCGCCCGAGTGCGGAATCATCCTCGAGTCGTACGCGCGACCCGAGGCGTCCCGACGAACGACGCGCCCGAAACGTTGGGTCGCGGAATCGCGCGTTCGGTCGACATGATGTCGTTGGGGGGACACATGGGACCTCGGACGGTCGGCACGGTGCTCGCGGTCTCCGTCTTGCTCCTGCTCGCGGCCTGCGCCGGGGCGGCCGACGCCGGCAGCGGCGTCACGAGCACCGATGCGAAGGACGGGTGGACGCCGGCACGCGCGAGCGTGCCCGCGGCGGTGACCGCCTCCGGGATGGTGCTGGAGGATGCGGACGGTCCTCGATTGTGCGCCGGCATGATCGCGGACTCGCTCCCGCCGCAGTGCACGGGTCCGGCGATCGTCGGCTGGGACTGGGACGCCGTCGAGGGCGAGAACGCTGCCGCGGATACGACCTGGGGCGAGTACCGGATGC
Source organism: Agromyces sp. NPDC004153 (assembly GCF_053603635.1). Lineage (NCBI taxonomy): Bacteria > Bacillati > Actinomycetota > Actinomycetes > Micrococcales > Microbacteriaceae > Agromyces > Agromyces sp. NPDC004153. The sequence goes on along the minus strand of NZ_JBSGFY010000002.1, from coordinate 160,619 downwards.
AGGGGACGTGGGACGGCGACGCGTTCACCCTCGACCGGCCGCCGGTGCAGCAGTCCGTCGCGCAGGCGACCTACGAACCGAACGCGCCCGTGCCGACACGGTCGCCCGATCCGGCGTGCGCATCCGAGGCGACGGTACCGCACCTGCGCGACGCCGTGCCCGACATCGTCTCCGTCATGTTCGACCTCGCCGACGAGTGCGTGACCGTCCAGGTCCTCTACGACGACGGCACGTTGCAGGCAGCCGTCGACGAACGCTTCGGCAGGGGCTCGCTGAAGATCACGTCGACGTTCGCGCGCGCGGACGAATAGGCGCGAACCGTCTCAGAACCCCAGGCGGCCGAGCTGCTTGGGGTCGCGCTGCCAGTCCTTGGCGACCTTCACGTGCAGCGCGAGGAACACCTTGCGTCCCAGGAGCCGCTCGATCTGGGCGCGCGCAGTCGCGCCGACCTCCTTCAGGCGGGCACCGCCCTTGCCGATGATGATGCCCTTCTGGCTGTCGCGCTCGACGTAGAGGTTCGCGTACACCTCGACGAGGTCCTTGTCCTCGCGCTCGATGAGGTCGTCGACCGTCACCGCGATCGAGTGCGGCAGCTCGTCGGACACGCCCTCGAGCGCGGCCTCGCGCACGTACTCCGCGATGCGTTCGGTGACGTCCTCGTCGGTGAGGGTCTCGGCCGGGTACAGCGGATGCTCCGCCTCGGGCATCAGCGCGAGCAGCTCGTCGACGAGCACCTCGAGCTGCTCCCCCTTGGGCGCCGAGACCGGCACGATGGCCGCCCAGTCGCGCAGGTCGGACACGGCGAGCAACTGCTCGGCCACCTTGGCCTTCGACGTGGCATCCGTCTTCGTGACGATCGCCACCTTCTTCGCGTTCGGGTACTGGTCGAGCTGCTCGTTGATGAAGCGGTCGCCGGGGCCGATCGGCTCGTTCGCGGGCACGCAGAACGCGATGACGTCGACGTCGCCGAGCGTCGACTGCACGAGCGAGTTGAGGCGTTCGCCGAGCAGGGTGCGCGGACGGTGCAGTCCCGGGGTGTCGACGAGGATGAGCTGGCCGTGCGGACGGTGCACGATGCCGCGGATGGCCCGCCGGGTGGTCTGCGGCTTCGAGCTCGTGATCGCCACCTTCTCGCCGACGAGCGCGTTGGTGAGCGTCGACTTGCCCACGTTGGGGCGCCCGACGATCGAGACGAATCCGGCCCGGTACTCAGCCACGGTGATTCCTTCCTTCGAACTCTCCGGTCTCGAACGCGGCCTGCGCGTCGATGAGCGCCTGGTCGCGCTCGACGAGGATCGTCGCGATGCGCTTGCGCCGGCCTTCGGTGCGCTCGGCCTCGAGCACGAGCCCCGAGACGGTCACCCGTTCGCCAGTCTGCGGGAGCCGGCCGAGCTCCTTCGCGAGCAGGCCGCCCGCGCTGTCGACGTCCTCGTCCTCGAGGTCGAGGCCGAACAGCTCACCGAGCTCGTCGATCGGCAGGCGCGCGTTCACGCGGTACCGGCCGTCGCCGAGGTCCTCGACCTGCGCCGCCTCCCGGTCGTACTCGTCGGAGATGTCGCCGACGAGCTCCTCGATCAGGTCTTCGAGGGTCACCAGGCCGGCGATGCCGCCGTACTCGTCGACCACCATCGCGAGGTGGTTGGACTCGAGCTGCATCTTGCGCAGCAGCGCGTCGGCCTTCATCGAGTCGGGCACGAACACCGCGGGTCGCACCAGCTCGCCGACGGTGAGGCCCTCGGCGTCGAGGGGCCGCTCGAACCCGAGCCGTGCGAGATCGCGGAGGTACAGGATGCCCGTGACGTCGTCGGCGTCGCGCGCGATCACCGGGATGCGCGAGTAGCCGGCCCGCAGGAACAGCGCCATCGCCTGCGGCAGGTGCGCGGTCGAGTCGATCGTGACCATGTCGGTGCGTGGCACCATGACCTCGCGCACAACGGTGTCGTTGAACTCGAAGATCGAGTGGATGAGCTCTCGGTCGCCCGGCTCGAGCACCTCGAGCTCGGCGGCCTCGTCGACCATGCTGAGCAGCTGCTCCTCGCTCGAGACGCCCGCGAACCGCAGGCGCCCGGGCGTCACCCGGTTGCCGAGCGACACGAGCGCGTTCGCCAGGGGACCCAGCAGCACGCGCAGGAAGTGCACGACGGGCGCGGTGAGTCGCAGCACGGTCACGGCGTGCGCGCGTCCGACGCTGCGAGGGCTCGCGCCCACGAGCACGAACGAGACGGCAGTCATGATGAGCGCCGAGTAGAGCAGCACGAGCCAGACGTTGTCGAGGAACGACGTGAACGCGAGCGTCACGAGCACTGCGGCCGTCGTCTCCGAGATGATGCGCACGAAGTTGACGGCGTTGACGTGCGCGCCCGGGTCGTCGGCGATCGCGAGGAGCGAGCGACGGACACGGGAGCCCAAGGCGAGGTCCGTGACATCCGCTCGGCTCGAGACGCCGAGGGCGGAGTCGACCGCGGCCATGAGGCCGCCGAAGGCGACGAGCACGAAGGCGGCGCCGAGGAAGAGCCAGGGCTGCATGGTCAGCGGCGTCGCTCCTGCATCGCGAAGCCCACGAGGATGTCGCGCTGGATGCCGAACATCTCCTTCTCCTCTGCAGGCTCGGCGTGGTCGAAGCCGAGCAGGTGCAGGATGCCGTGCGTCGTGAGCAGCAGCAGCTCGTCGATGAGCGGATGCCCCGCCGACTTCGCCTGGGTCTCGGCGACCTGCGGGCACAGCACGACGTCGCCGAGGAGGCCGGGCGGCGCGGGCTGGTCCTCGGTGCCCGGGCGGAGCTCGTCCATGGGGAAGCTCAGCACGTCGGTGGGCCCGGGCTCGTCCATCCATTGGACGTGGAGCTGCTCCATCGCGCCCTCGTCGACGAGCACGATCGCGAGCTCGGCGTCGGGGTGCACGTGCATGGCGTCGAGCGCGTAGACCGCGAGCCGCTGCAGCGCGGCCTCGTCGACCTCGATCGCCGACTCGTTGTTGACCTCGATGCTCACCGGCTTCCCCTCCGCTCGCTCACGCCTCGTCCCACCGGCTCACGCCTTGCCCTTCCGCGGCAGGTGGTCGCGCGGCGTGTGGCCGCGGCGCTCCGCCCGGTTCGCGAACTCGCGGGCCTGCTCGCGCTCGAACCGCTGCGCCTGTTGGCGCTGGTCGAACTCGGTGTACGCGTCGACGATGCGCCCGACGAGGCTGTGCCGCACGACGTCGTCGCTCGTCAGCCGGGAGAAGTGGATGTCGTCGACGTGGTCGAGGATGCGGGTCACGAGCCGCAGGCCGCTGGCGCCGCCCGGCAGGTCGATCTGCGTGACGTCGCCGGTGACGACCATCTTCGAGCCGAACCCGAGTCGCGTGAGGAACATCTTCATCTGCTCGGGCGTCGTGTTCTGCGCCTCATCGAGCACGACGAACGAGTCGTTCAGCGTGCGGCCGCGCATGTACGCGAGCGGGGCGACCTCGACGGTGCCCGAGGCGAGCAGCTTCGGCACGACCTCGGGGTCCATCATCTCGTTGAGCGCGTCGTAGAGCGGGCGCAGGTAGGGGTCGATCTTGTCGGTGAGCGTGCCGGGCAGGAAGCCGAGCCGCTCCCCCGCTTCGACGGCGGGCCGGGTCAGGATGATGCGGCTGACCTCCTTGCGCTGCAGCGCCTGCACGGCCTTCGCCATGGCGAGGTAGGTCTTGCCGGTGCCGGCGGGGCCGATGCCGAACACGATGGTGTTCTCGTCGATCGCGTCGACGTACTCGCGCTGGCCCTCGGTCTTGGGCCGGATGGTGCGTCCGCGCGCGGACACGATGACCTGTCCGAGCAGCTCGGACGGCCGGGAGTTGGGATCGGCATCGAGCATTCGGGCCGAGCTCCTCACTTCGGTGGGTGTCGGATCCTGGCCGGCTCGCACGAGCTCCAGGAGTTCCTCGATCAGGCGGCGCACGCGGGTGCGCTCGTCGGCATCGCCGCGGATGGCGATCTCGTTGCCGCGCACGTGCACCTCGACGCCGGGGTACTCGCGCTGGATCGACGTGAGCAGCCGATCCTGCGGGCCGAGCAGCCGCACCATGGCGATGCCATCGATGCGGAGACGTTCCTCGTCGTCGCGAGCGGGCCGCGGGGCAGCACCGTCGGGACCCTCAAGGTCAGCCGGCAAGCGATCCCTCCTCGAGGCCGCCCGCGAGGACGTGGGCGTGCACGTGGAAGACGGTCTGCCCGGCGTTGCCGCCCGTGTTGAAGACGAGCCGGAAGTCGCCGTCGGCGAGCTCGTCGGCGACGCCGCGCGCCACGGCCACGAGCTCGGCGAGCAGCGCCGGGTCGCCCGCGGCGAGCTCGACGACGTCGCGGTAGCCGCCCTGCTCCTTCGTGGTCACGACGACGTGCACGGGCGCCTTGGGCGCGATGTCGTGGAACGCGATCACGCGGTCGGTCTCGGCCACGATCTGCGCGGGGATCTCACGCGCGGCGATCCGCTCGAAGAGGGTCGGCTCAGCGTGTTCGGTCATCTCACCATCGTAGCGACGGATGACTCACCACCGCCCGAGGGTTGCGTTCAGCACGGCGATCGCGGCGGGCCCCGCGGTCGAGGTGCGCAGCACGGATGCCCCGAGCCGCACGGGTTCCGCCCCGGCCGCCACGAGGCGCTCCAGCTCGGCCGGCGCGAATCCGCCCTCGGGGCCGACGACCAGCGCGAGGTCGCGGTCGTCGGGCCGGAGCTCGGTGAGCGCGGTCGTCGCGGTCGGCTCGAGCAGCAGCATCCGGCTGCCGACGAGCGCGGCCGGCAGGCCGGCGGTCGCGGTCACGGATGCCACGGGGGGCAGCCACGCGCGGATGGACTGCTTCACGGCCTCGCGCACGATCGACGCCCAGCGCTGACGCCCCTTCTCGGCCTTCGGGCCCTCCCAGCGGGACACCGACCGGCCCGCCTGCCACGGCACGACCGCATCCACGCCGAGCTCCGTCGCGGCCTGCACGGCCAGCTCGTCGCGGTCGCCCTTCGCGAGGGCCTGCACGAGGATGAGGCGCGGCGACGCGGCGGGCTCGACGACGACCTCGTCGACCTCGAGGGCGAGCTCGCGCGGGCCGGTCGACGCGACCACGCCGTGCACGAGCGTGCCGCGGCCGTCGCCGATCGCGATGCGCTCGCCCGGGCGCACCCGCGACACCGTCACCGCGTGGCGCGCCTCGTCGCCCGCGAGCTCGACCACCGCGCCGGGCGCGACGGCGGCGAGGTCGAGCGACTCGTCGAGGTAGAGGTGGCTCATCGCGGCATCCGGCCTTCTTCTCGGTTCCTGAGCTCGTCGAAGGTTCGTCGAGGGATCAACCCAGGAACCGGTCGCGCAGTCGCGCGAACAGGCCCTGCTGGAAGTGCGTGAGCTCGGGCTTCGGCGCCTTCTTCGACGCAGCGAACTGCTGGATGAGGTCGCGCTCCTTCGACGAGAGCTTCGACGGCGTGAGCACCTGCACGCCGATGCGGAGGTCGCCGCGGCCCGTGCCGCGGAGCTTCGTGACGCCGCGATCCTTGACGGTGATCACCTCGCCGCTCTGGAGGCCCGACCGCAGTTCGACGTGCACGTCGCCGTCGAGCGCGGGAATCGTGGTCGTCGTGCCGAGGATCGCGTCGGTCATCGCCACCTCGAGCGTGCACAGCAGGTCGTCGCCGTTGCGGCTGAACACGTCGTGGTTCTTCACCTTGATCTCGAGGTAGAGGTCGCCGTTCGGGCCGCCCGCCGGCCCGGCCTCGCCCGAGCCCGGCATCTGCAGCCGCACGCCCGTGTCGACGCCCGCGGGGATGTCGACCGGCACCGTGCGACGTGCGCGCACGCGCCCCTGGCCCTGGCAGGTGACGCACGGCGTCGCGATGATCGTGCCGTAGCCGCGGCACGTGCCGCAGGGGCTCGAGGTCATGACGTTGCCGAGCAGCGAGCGAACCGAGCGCTGGATCGAGCCGGTGCCGTGGCAGATGTCGCAGGTGACCGGCGCCGTGCCGGGCTGGCAGCACGAGCCGTGGCACGTCTCGCAGGTGACGGCCGTGTCCACCTCGATGTCGCGGTGCGTGCCGAAGATCACCTCGTCGAGGCCGACCTCGACGCGGATGAGCGCGTCCTGGCCGCGCTCGCGCCGGGAGCGGGGTCCGCGGGTCTGCTGCCCGGCCCCGAAGAACGTCTCGAAGATGTCGCCGAACCCGCCGAACCCCTGGTCGCCGAACCCGCCGCCGCGGCCGCCCAGGTCGTACTGCTGGCGCTGCTTCGGGTCGGAGAGCACGTCGTACGCGTGCGTGACCTGCTTGAAGCGCTCGGATGCCTCGGCGCCCGGGTTGACGTCGGGGTGGAGTTCGCGTGCGAGGCGTCGATAGGCCTTCTTGATCTCGTCGGGGGTGGCGTCGCGAGCGACGCCGAGGACCTCGTAGTGGTCTGCCACGGAGGGCGTGTCCTTTCGATTGCCGGATGCCGAGCGGGTGGGTCGGCAGCGGGAGTCAGCTCTCGCCGAGGGTGCGGGAGAGGTAGCGGGCGACGGCTCGCACGGCCGCCATGCTGGTGGTGTAGTCCATGCGCGTGGGGCCCACGACGCCGAGGCGCGACACGTCGCGGCCGGGGATCTCGAACGCGCTCGAGACGATGGAGGTCTCGCCGAGGCCGAACGAGGCGTTCTCGCGACCGATGCGCACGGCCACGGCGTGCTCGTCGCCCGACATCTCGCCGAAGAGCTTCAGCAGCACGACCTGCTCCTCGATCGCCTCGATCACCTCGAGGATCGACCCGGCGAAGTCCTGCTCGGTGCGCACGAGGTTCGCGGCGCCGGCCACGACGAGCCGGTCGCTGCGCTGCGCCCGCGCCTGCTCGGCGAGGGTCAGGGCGAGGGTGTGCAGGACGAGCGCATGACGGCGGTCGGTGCCGGGGATCTCGCCCGACAGCGCCACCGCGGCATCCGCCATCGTGCGACCGCCGGCGATCTCGTTGAGTCGCACGCGCAGCCCGGCGAGCGTCTCCTCGTCGACGGGCTGCTCGAGCTCGACGAGCCGCTGTTCGACCTGGCCCGAGTCCGCGATGAGGATGCACAGCACGCGCGCGGGCGCCAGCGAGACGAGCTCGACGTGGCGCACGCGGGCGCTGCCGAAGCTCGGGTACTGCACGACGGCGAGCTGCTTGGTCAGCGACGCGATGAGCCGCACGGTGCGCGCGAGGAGCTCGTCGAGGTCGCTCGACTCGCCGAGGAAGGTCTCGATCGCCTGTCGCTGGGCCCGCGTGAGCGGCCGGACGTCGGTGAGCTGGTCGACGAAGACGCGGTAGCCCTTGTCGGTCGGGATGCGACCCGACGACGTGTGCGGCGCCGCGATGAGCTCCTCCTCCTCGAGGAGGGCCATGTCGTTGCGGATCGTCGCCGCGGACACGCCGAACGCATGGCGCTCGACGATGGTCTTCGAGCCCACCGGCTCGCGCGAAGCGACGTAGTCCTGCACGATGGCGCGGAGCACCTCGAGACCGCGTTCGGAGACCATGTTCCTCGCTTCCCTCACCGCTTAGCACTCGTTCTTCCTGAGTGCCAATCCTATCGCGACATGCCGCGACCCGGCCGTTGCCACCCGACGACCGCGGCGATACCGTAGCCGTACCCCGCGAGTCACCCCGGCTGCGATCCACCCTGCTCGCAGCCCGCGGTTCACCCCAGAACCCCCGAAAGGCACGCAATGACCGACCCCAACTCGCAGACCCCCGACCCGAACGTCCCGCCGCCCCCGCCGCAGCAGCCGGCCTCGTCGTCCCCCACCGGCGTCGTGCCGCTCACGCCCGAGCAGGACGTGCAGTGGGGCTCGTTCGCCCACCTGGGCGGCGTCCTCGGCGTCCTGCCCTCGCTCATCATCTGGCTGGTCTTCAAGGACCGCGGCTCGTTCACGAACACCGAGGCGAAGGAGGCGCTGAACTTCCAGATCACGCTGCTCTTCGGCTACGTGATCTCGTGGATCCTCGTCGTCGTCTTCATCGGCGCCATCCTCGTCTGGGCGGTGTGGATCCTCGGCGTGGTGTTCTCGATCATCGCCTTCCTGCAGGCGAAGGACGGCAAGCACTACCGCTACCCCTTCGCCATCCGCCTCATCAAGTAGCGCGCAGGCGTCGCACCGTTACGCCCGCCGCAGGAGTGCCTACTCCCGCGGCGGGCGTCGCTGTGCCAGCATGAGAATCGACCGAGTCTCGCTCAGAGGCCCCGAACAAGGAGTCCGCGCATGTCCGACACGCCCCAGCCTCCCCCGCCGCCCCAGAGCCCTCCGCCGCCGCCGCCGCCCTCGCAGGGGCCCCCGCCGCCGCCTCCGGGCCAGCCGCCGCAGGGTCCGCCGCCGCCGCAGGAGCCGTACGGGGGTCAGGCCCCGCAGCAGCTCAGCCCCGCCGACGAGAAGCTGTGGGCGACGCTCATCAACGTGGGCGGCATCTTCTTCTACTTCGTTCCCGCGCTCATCGGCTACCTCGTCCTCAAGGACAAGGGCCCGTTCGTGCGCCACCACACCGCGACCGCGCTGAACTTCCAGATCACGATCGCGATCGCCCTCGTGGTGAGCTACATCCTGATCTTCCTCTTCATCGGCATCCTGCTCGTGATCGCCATCGAGATCGTGAAGATCGTCTTCAGCATCATCGCGGCCATCAAGGCCAACCAGGGCCAGCTCTACACCTACCCGCTCTCGATCAAGTTCGTGAGCTGACGGCAGCCGGCGCCGGCCGCCGGACCCGTCGCGCGGAAGCCCGCCCGCGGTGCGCACAGCACCGTCGGGCGGGCTTGCGCGTTTCCGGGGTCCTCCTCAGGCGTCCAGCAGCCGCCGGACCACCGCGTCCGCCAGCAGCCGTCCTCGCCGGGTGAGCGTCAGCCGCCCGCCGAGGGCGGCTCTCGCGTCCACGAGGTCGTCGGCGATGAGCCCGGCGACCGCGTGGCGCCCGCCCGCGTGCAGCGACGGGAGGTCGATGCCCTCCCGGATCCGCGTGAGCAGCAGGACGCGCTCGGTCTCCCGCGTCGGCTCGTCCAGCACCTCACGCCCCACCGCCGGCGAGAGCCCGGCCGTGACGCGCTCCGCGTAGGCGGCCGGATGCTTCGCGTTCCACCAGCGCACGCCGCCGACGTGGCTGTGCGCGCCGGGGCCGACGCCCCACCAGTCGTCGCCGCGCCAGTACCCGAGGTTGTGGCGCGAGCGGTGCTCGGGCGTGGTCGCCCAGTTGCTCACCTCGTACCACTCGTACCCGGCGGCGCCGAGCACGTCGTCGACCAGCTCGTACATGTCGGCCTCGAGGTCGTCGTCGGGCTGGGCGAGCTCGCCGCGACGGATCTGCCGCGCGAGCTTCGTGCCCTGTTCCACGATGAGCGCGTAGGCGCTGACGTGGTCGGGACGCTGGGCCACGACCGCCTCGACACTGCGCCGCCAGTCGGCGAGCGACTCCCCCGGCGTGCCGTAGATGAGGTCGAGGCTCACGTCGAGCCCGGCGTCGCGGGCCCAGCCCACGACGAGCGGGATGCGATCCGGATCGTGCGTGCGATCGAGCGCGGCGAGCACGTGCGGCACCGCGGACTGCATGCCGAACGACACGCGTGTGAATCCGCCGTCGGCGAGCCGGCGGAGGTCGTCGGGCCCCACCGAGTCGGGGTTCGCCTCGGTCGTGACCTCCGCGTCCTCGACGAAGCCGAACTCCTCGCGCACCTCGCCCAGCATGCGCACGAGGTCGTCGGCGGGCAGCAGCGTGGGGGTGCCGCCGCCGAAGAACACCGTCGAGGCGACGCGAGCGGGCACGCCGGATGCCTCGAGCACGCGCCGCGACATCCGGACCTCGCCGATCGCGTGGTCGGCGTAGTCCGCCTGGCGCGCACCGCGGAGCTCGTCGGACGTGTAGGTGTTGAAGTCGCAGTACCCGCAACGGACCCGGCAGAACGGCACATGCAGGTACACGCCGAACGCCCGGTCGGCGGCGCCCGCGGCGGCCGATGCGGGCAGCAGGCCGTCGAGCGGGGCCGGCTCGCCGAGCGGAAGCGCCGACCCCACGATCAGCTCGGGAAGGCGGGATGCAGCGCGCGCAGCTCGCGCGTGGTGAGCTCCCGGCGCTTGCGACGCCGCCGGCCGGAGCCCAGGCGTCGCATGCCGCCGCGCCCGCCGAGGAGCGACCGGATCGTGAGCCACACGCCGTCGTCGTCGCGGTGCTCGAGGATGAACGACTCCTCTCCGCTCTCTGGGCCGGCGGCCGTCGTGCCGTAGGCGAAGCCGATGCGCTGGGGCTCGTCGATCACGTAGACGACGAGCACGGGGGTGTCGCGGTGCCCGATGCGTCGGCGACGCCGGAGCGTGGCGGTCATGCCGGCCGTGATGTACGGAGTGCCGTCGGCGCCGAACCGGTCCTCGGTGCGCGGGGCGGGCTGTTCGGCGAGGGGGGCGCCCTCGGCGTCGTAGACGATGCCCGGATACTGCGCACCCGTGCCCTCGGAGATGTCGACGACCTCGAAGCCGGCGCCGCGCTGGATGCCCCAGGTCATGAGCGCCTCGGCGGCGCGCGCGAAGCGCTCGGCTCCGCTGCCGAGCCGCACGGCGTCCTCCGCGGGGCGATAGCCGGCCGGCGGGTAGCGCAGGAGATCGGGCGCCAGGGTCGCGCCGATCGCGCCGTACGTGACCGACTGGTCGGTGAAGGTGCTGCGTCGGGTCATCCGTCGATTCTACGGAACGCGCCCGCGCCCGAGCGCCGCACCCGGTCGCGTCAGTCGACGAAGCGAAGGGTCTCGGCGAAGGGTGAGGCAGGATCGCCGGCCGGAACGGACTGGGTGAGGAGCACGTCGGCGGTGCCGTGCATCGCCACCGTGAAGTGGATGTCGCGGTCGCCGGAGGAGATCGTGCCGCTCAGCGCCGGCTCGCCGTCGAGCGACGTCTCGTGCTTCTCGCGGAGGTGCTCGCCGGGAGTGCTTTCGCGCAGCTCGTAGACCAGGTCCTCGAGGATGCGGTCGCCGGCACCTTCCACGAGCTCGGCGGGGAATTCGCGTGTCCGGACGGTATAGGTCGCCGAGTCGTCGGACCACGTCGCCACCGTCACCTGGGACTCGAACCCGGGGTAGGACTTCGTCGACCGACTCTCCTCCGGCTCGCCGGGAAACACGACTTCGTACCCCGCTTCGCTCGTGTGTCTGACGCCGCCCGCCTGCCCGGATCCGCCCGCACCCGGGCTGAGGAGGCCGAGGAGCGCCTGGCTCCCCCACCACGCCGCCACGAACGCGATGATGCCGACGATGGCGAGCCACACGAGCCGGGCCCGGCGCCTCGCCGGACGCGTCGCCGCCTCGTCGTCGCGCTCGGGGGCGATGTCGACCGGACTGCTCACTGCGAACTCCTCGTTCTCGGGGCCGGCGCGACGAGGCGAACGTGCACCGTCGCACCTGCAGGTGACTGCACGCGGAGAGCAGGATGGCGGGCGTTCGGGCGCGGTGTCAATTCACCGAGGAAACCTCCGTTGCCGTGCCCGCTCGACGAACCCGAACCGCGCCGACGGTCGTCCGAACAGTCGGCTCTGAACGCTACTTCTTCTTGGCGTCCTTGGACTCGGTCTCGCCCGAGAGCGCGGCGATGAACGCCTCCTGGGGCACCTCCACGCGGCCGACCATCTTCATGCGCTTCTTGCCCTCCTTCTGCTTCTCGAGCAGCTTGCGCTTGCGGGTGATGTCGCCGCCGTAGCACTTGGCGAGCACGTCCTTGCGCATCGCGCGGATCGACTCGCGGGCGATGATCCGCGCGCCGATCGCGGCCTGGATCGGCACCTCGAACTGCTGGCGCGGGATGAGCTCGCGCAGGCGGCCGGTCATGAGCACGCCGTAGGCGTAGGCCTTGTCGCGGTGCACGATGGCGCTGAACGCGTCGACCTGCTCGCCCTGGAGCAGGATGTCGACCTTCACGAGGTCGGCGGCCTGCTCGCCAGAGGGCTCGTAGTCGAGGCTCGCGTAGCCGGCCGTCTTGGACTTCAGTTGGTCGAAGAAGTCGAACACGATCTCGCCGAGCGGGATGTTGTAGCGGATCTCGACGCGGTCCTCGCCGAGGTACTCCATGCCGAGGAGGCTGCCGCGACGCGACTGGCAGAGCTCCATGATGGTGCCGACGTAGTCCTTCGGTGCGAGGATGGCCGCCTTCACCATGGGCTCGCGGACCTCGGCGATCTTGCCGCCGGTCGGGAACTCGCTCGGGTTCGTGACGGTGACGGTCTTCCTGTCTTCAGTGGTCACCTCGTAGACCACCGACGGCGCCGTGTTGATGATGTCGAGCCCGAACTCGCGACGCAGGCGCTCCGTCACGATCTCGAGGTGCAGGAGTCCGAGGAACCCGGCGCGGAAGCCGAAGCCGAGGGCCACCGACGTCTCGGGCTCGTAGACGAGCGCGGCATCCGACAGCTTGAGCTTGTCGAGCGCCTCGCGGAGCTCGGGGTAGTCGCTGCCGTCGATCGGGTAGAGCCCCGAGAACACCATCGGCAGCGGCTCGGTGTAGCCCGACAGCGGCTCGGTGGCGGACTTGACCGCCGTCGTCACCGTGTCGCCGACCTTCGACTGGCGCACGTCCTTCACGCCCGTGATGAGGTAGCCGACCTCGCCGACGCCGAGGCCCTTCGTGGGGGTCGGCTCGGGCGCGCTCACGCCGATCTCGAGGATCTCGTGGGTCGCCTTCGTCGACATCATCTGGATGCGCTCGCGCGGGTTGAGCTTGCCGTCGACCATGCGCACGTAGGTGACGACGCCGCGGTAGCTGTCGTAGACGGAGTCGAAGATCATCGCGCGGGCGGGTGCGTCCGCATCGCCGACCGGGGCCGGGATGCGCTCGACGACGCGGTCGAGCAGGTCCTCGACGCCCATGCCGGTCTTGCCCGAGACGCGCAGCACGTCGTCGGGCGACCCGCCGATGAGGTCGGCGAGCTCCTTCGCGTACTTCTCGGGCTCGGCCGCGGGGAGGTCGATCTTGTTCAGCACGGGGATGATCTCGAGGTCGTTCTCGAGCGCGAGGTACAGGTTCGCGAGCGTCTGCGCCTCGATGCCCTGCGCGGCATCGACGAGCAGGATGGCGCCCTCGCACGCCGCGAGCGACCGCGACACCTCGTAGCTGAAGTCGACGTGCCCGGGCGTGTCGATCATGTTCAGCGCGTACGACGTGTCGCCGAGCTGCCAGGGCATGCGCACGGCCTGGCTCTTGATGGTGATGCCGCGCTCGCGCTCGATGTCCATGCGGTCGAGGTACTGCGCGCGCATGTCGCGGTCGGACACGATGCCCGTGATCTGCAGCATGCGGTCGGCGAGCGTTGACTTGCCGTGGTCGATGTGCGCGATGATGCAGAAGTTGCGGATCAGCGCGGGATCGGTGGCGGCGGGCACCGGCGGGTCGGAGGCTCTCGGAGACATCCCGACGATTCTCCCATGACTCGGAGCGCCGATCTCCCGCGCTCCCCGGCTCGCGCTCCCCACGGTCGAGCGAGCACGCCGAGTCCCGACGCCATGGTCCCACTTTCGGCGGATGCCGCCCGCAGGCGCCGGGATTACGCTCGAAGCACCATGACCGTGATCGACGTGCCCGACGCGCGCGTGGCGCCGTCCGCCCTGCGCCCGGTGTTCCTGACGCTCCGGCTCGGACTCCACCTGCTCGTCGCGGGCCTCACGCTGTTCGTGGTCGTCCGGGCGCTGCTCGACGACGCGCCCGCCGAAGTCCCCGTCACCGTCCTCGCGATCGCCTTCCTCGCGTGGTACGCCGCGGGCGTCGCCGCCGCACACCGGCACTTCCCGACGTGGGCGCGGGTCGCCTGGCTCGTCGCCCTGCTCGCGCTGTGGGTCGCGATGTCGGCCCTGACGCCGGATGCCGCGTTCCTCGCGTTCCCCCTCTTCTTCATCGAGCTGCACGTGCTGCCCGCCGCCGTCGCCGTGCCGCTCGTGGTCGTCACGTTCGGGATCTCCGTCTGGGGCGCGGCGACCCACCTCGGACTCGCGGTCGGCACGATCCTCGGCCCGCTCATCAGCGCGGGCGTCGCGATCGTGATCGGCCTCGGCTACCGCGCCATGTCGCAGGAGACCCGCGACCGGCAGGCCCTCATCCTCGACCTGCTCGCCACCCGCGAGGAGCTGGCTGCCGCGAGCCGCGAGGCCGGCACGCTCGCCGAGCGCGAGCGCATCGCCCGCGAGATCCACGACACCGTCGCGCAGGGCCTCTCGAGCATCCAGATGCTGCTGCACGCCGCCGAGCGCGACGTCGACGACGAGCCCACGCGCGAGAAGCTGCGGCTCGCGCGCGAGACCGCGGCCGAGAACCTCGGCGAGACGCGGCGGTTCATCCGCGAGCTCACGCCGCCCTCGCTCGACGAGCAGACCCTGCCGGCATCGCTCCGCCGCCTCACGGAGGCGGTGAACGAGCAGGCCGAGCAGTCGGGGTCGTCGACGCGCGTGAGCTTCCGCACGAGCGGGGAGCCAACCGTACTGCCCATGGCGGTCGACGCGACGCTGCTGCGCATCGCGCAGGGCGCGCTCGCCAACGTGCTCCGCCACGCGGACGCGGGCCGCGCCGAGCTCACGCTGAGCTACCTCGGCGACGAGGTCGCGCTCGACGTCGTCGACGACGGCGTCGGCTTCGACCCGGCGGCCGCGCAACGCGAGGAGGTCGACGGCGTCGCGTTCGGCCTCCGCGCGATGCGCCAGCGGGCCGAACGGCAGGGCGGAACGATCGAGCTCGAGTCGGCGCCCGGCGAGGGCACCGCGGTGTCGGTGCGCATCCCGGTGGAGGCGGCATGATCCGGCTGCTGCTCGGCGACGACCATCCGGTGGTCCGGGCGGGCATCCGCGCGATGCTCGAGTCGGAGGCCGACCTCGAGGTGGTCGGCGAGGCGTCGACGGCCGAGGACGCGGTGCGGCTCGCCGCGGCATCCGACGTCGACCTCGTGCTCATGGACCTGCAGTTCCCGGGAGCGATGCAGGGCGCAGAGGCGACCCGGCGCATCCGCTCGCACGAGGGCGCCCCGCGCGTGCTCGTGCTCACGAACTACGACACCGACGCCGACATCCTCGGCGCCATCGAGGCAGGGGCGAGCGGTTACCTGCTCAAGGACGCCCCGCCCGGCGAGCTCGTCGCCGCCGTGCGCGCCGCGGCGACCGGCGAGTCGGCGCTCGCTCCCGCCGTCTCGTCGCGCCTCCGTGCGTCGCGCGAGGCGGCCGACAGCCTGACCGCACGCGAGGCCGAGGTGCTCACGCTCGTCGCGGAGGGCCGCTCCAACCGCGACATCGGCCGCACACTGTTCCTCAGCGAGGCGACCGTGAAGTCGCACCTCGTGCACATCTTCACGAAGCTGGGCGTCGGCTCGCGCACGGCCGCGGTCGCGCGGGCTCGCGAGCTCGGAGCGATCAGGGCGGGGTGACGGATGCCGCGCGCCCACGTCGTGCTCGTGCACGGACTCCGCACCTCGGCGACGATGTGGCGCCGCCAGGTCGCGGCCCTCGCGCACCACGGCATCGACGCGGTCGCGGTGGACCTGCCCGGCCACGGCACGCGCATGCGCGAGCCGTTCTCGGTCGAGGCGGCGATGCGGGTGATCGACGAGGCGTTCCCGGCGGATTCCGCGGCCGACTCCAGCTCCGACGCGGACGCCGACGTCGTCGCGCCTGGGTCCGGCCGCACGCCGCGGCTGCTCGTGGGGCTCAGCCTCGGCGGCTACCTCGGCATCGAGTACGCGGCGACGCATCCGGGCCGGATCGACGGCCTCGTCGCCGCGTCGTGCGGCACCCGGCCGCGCGGCGCCGGGCTCGCCGGCTACCGGCGGCTCGCGGACGCCATCGGCCGGCTGCCCGACCGCGGGCGGGCCCTCAACGACCTCATGGTGCGCGTCTTCCTCCCGCGCGAGAGCGTCGCCGACGTGCTCGCCGGCGGCGTCGCGCTCGACGTCATGGCCCCCGTGCTCGGCGCCGTCGCCGCGCTCGACCCCGAGGACGCGCTCGCCCGCATCGACGTGCCCGTGTGGCTCGTGAACGGCCGTTTCGACCATTTCCGCATCGAGGAGCGGCGGATGCTGCGGGCCACCCGCGACGGCCGCCTCGTCGTCGTGCCCGGCGCGACCCACCTGGTGAGCCTCGCCCGGCCCGAGGAGTTCACCGCGGCGGTGCTCGGCGCGGTCGCCGAGCTCGAACGGCGCGCGTCGGTGGCGCGCCGGCGGACGGCGGCGGCCGGGGAGCGTCCCGCGGCGACGGCCGGATGACGCGCGGACGCCACCACCCCTTGCGGCGAGCGGGCGGTTGGACGAGGGTCGTGCACGACGAGGTGATCCCATGCACGAGACGAGGACGTATCCCGAGGGCGTGCCCTCGTGGATCGATATCGAGCAGCCCGACCTCCCGGCGGCCATGGCGTTCTACGGCGGGCTGTTCGGCTGGAGCTTCGAGTCCGCCGAAGGGCCGCACGGCGACACGGCCTACGTGGTGGCCCGGCACGACGGCCGGGAAGCCGCCGGGCTGGCGGCGCACGTCGTGTCGCCCGAAGCCCCGCCGGCCTGGAACATGTACGTCGCCGTGGCCGACGTCGAGGCCGCCGCTCAGCGGATCGTCGAGGCCGGCGGCGCGATCACGACGGGGCCGGTCGAGGCGGGGAAGGCCGGCCGAGCGGCCCTGGCGACTGATTCTGCCGGCGCCGCGTTCCGGCTCTGGCAGGCCGGCACCCGGGCCGGCGTGCAGGCCGTGAACGAGCCCGGGGCGTGGAACTTCGCCTACCTGCAGACGACGGATGCCGCGGAGCCCGCGTTCTACACGCGCGTGTTCGGCTGGGAGTTCGCCGCCCAGGGCTTCGCGACGCTCATCCGGATGCCGGGATACGGCGACCACCTCGCCGCGACGGTCGATCCCGGCATCCGCGAGCGACAGGCGAGCGTCGCGACGCCGCAGGGGTTCGAGGACGCGATCGCGTGGCTCGACACGCCGCCCGGCGACGAGCCGTCGCGCTGGCACATGAGCTTCACCGTGGCCGACCGCGACGGCACCGCCGCCATCGCCGAGCGCCTGGGCGGACAGGTGGTGTCGTCGATCGACACCGAGTGGACGCACGACGCCGTCATCCGCGACCCGCAGGGCGGCCTGTTCACGGCCAGCCAGTTCGTCCCGCCCGAGCGCTGACGGCCGCGAGGCATCCGGCAGCGCTCGCTTTGGTGCCGTCGTGGGCGAACTGGTATCATTGTCTGTTGGCTTGCGTGTGGGTCCCACCCCGCACGAGACGCCGCGTCGGCCCCTCTACCGCGCGCGGCACATCCGGTACCCGCACACGAACGAAAGAACGAACCACGTGGCAAACATCAAGTCGCAGATCAAGCGCATCCGCACCAACCGCAAGGCCGAGGAGCGCAACAAGGCCGTCAAGAGCGAGCTGAAGACCGTCGTCCGCGCCGCCCGCGAGGCGATCGCCGCCGGCGACAAGGAGAAGGCGACCGCCGCCGTGCGCGTCGCGTCGCGCAAGCTCGACAAGGCCGTCTCCAAGGGCGTGATCCACCAGAACCAGGCCGCGAACCGCAAGTCGGCGATCGCGAAGCAGGCCGCCGCGCTCTGACGCACAGGCACTGACGAAGGCCCCGCACGTCGTGCGGGGCCTTCGTCGTTCCGCGGGGCGTTGCCGCAGGACCGCAATCGCCGGAGGGGTGGGGCGGCTCAGGCGAGGTCCCGACCGCGCGCGGAGATGACGCCGATGAGACGTTCGAGCGCGAACACGGGGTCGCGTTCGGCGCCCTTCACCGCGGCATCCGCTGCCGCCAATGAGCTGATGGCGCGCTGGAGGCCCTCGTCGGTCCAGCCGGCGAGGTCGCGACGGGCACGGTCGACCTGCCACGGCGCCAGCCCGAGCGACGATGCGACCTGGGGTCCGCCGCCGCGCACGCCCGAGACGCGCGCCATCGTGCGCACCTTCATCGCGAACGCGGCCACGATCGGCACGGGGTCGGCGCCGCTGTCGAGCGCGTGTCGGAGGGCGGTGAGCGCCTCGCCGTGACGGCCGGCGATGGCGGCGTCGGCGACGGCGAACGCGTTCGTCTCGACGCGCCCGCCGTAGTAGCGCGCGACGACCTGCTCGGTGATCTCGCCGGGGGCATCCGCGATCAGCTGCCGGCAGGCCGCGGAGAGCTCGCCGAGGTCGTCGCTGAAGGCGGCGACGAGCGACCGGAGCGCCCGCGCGTTGATGCTGCGCCCGGCCGCTCGGAACTCGGCCACGACGAAGTCCTGCTTCTCGGTCTCGCGCTTCAGCTCGGCGCACACGATCTCGATGCCGCCGCCGGTGCCCGCCCGGATGGCGTCGAGGAGCTTCTTGCCGCGCTGCCCGCCCGCGTGACGGAGCACGAGGGTCGTGGACTCCGCGGTCTGCTCGAGGTAGTCGAGCGCGTCGAGGAGGAAGTCGTCGCTCGCGCGCTCGACGGCGCCGACGCGGATGAGGCGCGGCTCGCCGAAGAGCGACGGGCTCGCGAGGGTGAGGAGTTCGCCGCGGCGGTAGCCGTCGGCCTCGAGGTCGCTGACCTCGAGCGACGGGTCCTCGGAGCGCAGGAAGTCGCGGAGCATCCCGCTGGCGCGCTCGGCGAGCACCCCCTCGGGCCCGGAGATGAGCACCACCGGAGCGGGACGCACCTCGTTCCATGCGAGCTGCGGAATCGCGACCCTGGTGCGCGGTGCCGCGCCGGATCGCGCCGAGCTCGACCTCGCCGTGCCTGATCGTGCCGCCACCGCACCTCCCGTTCCGCTCAAGTCTACGAGCGGGCACCGACGTCCCCGCGCTCGCACCAGAGGCCGAACCCGCCGTCGCCGTCGGCGGTGAGCGTGCAGGTCCCCGAGCGATCGGTGCGCACGACGGTCGTCCGCGACGCCGCGAGCAGCTCGAGCACCTGCGCCGTCGGATGCCCGTACCCGTTGTCGGCACCGACGCCGATGAGCCCGACCGTCGCGGCGAGCTCCTCGTAGATGCGGTCGCTCTGGTCTGCGGAGCCGTGATGCGCGACCTTCACGACGTCGGCGCGCCCCAACTCGGTCGACCGCAGCAGGCCCGCCTGCGCTTCCTCGCCGAGGTCGCCGAGGAAGACGGCGCGGTAGCCGGATGCCTCGAGGTCCAGCACGACGCTGGCATCGTTGCCCGGCGCGGCACCGGGTCTCGGCCACGCGATCCGCCACGACGCGTCGCCGAGCGTGCCGCGATCGCCGGCGACGACCTCCACGGATTCGGCACCGGCGTCGCCGAGCGGCCCGATGACGCGGTCGGAGCGGTCGCCGTCGAGCGGCCCGTGCAGCACGGTGTCGACGCGGCCGACCACTGCCCGGGCACCGCCGGCGTGGTCGGCGTCCCAGTGGGTGATGACGAGGAGGTCGATCCGGCCGACGCCGAGCACGGCGAGGCAACGGTCGAGGGCGGCGGGATCAGGCCCCGTGTCGATGAGGGCGGTCGCCTCCTCGACGCGCACGAGCATCGCATCGCCCTGCCCCACGTCGCAGGCCGCGAGGTCCCAGTCGCCGGGCCGCGTCGCGCCGACCACGAGCGGTCCGCCGACGGAGATCCCGACCGGCACGGCGAGGCCGACCGCGAGCACCGCGCCGGCCCAGGCCCTGGTGCGTCGTCGGGCCGCGAAGACGACGACGAGGGCGAGGGCTGTGCACGCCGCGAGCAGCACGGCGCCCGGCGCGTCGGGGAGCCACGACAGTCGTCCGCCCGGGAGCGAGGACGTGCCGTGGGCGACGAGCGCGATCCACGTGGCCGGAAACCACGCCACCTGCACGAGGGCGGTGCCCACGGCGGGCAGCACCGGGAGGACGAGGCAGGCGATGAGGCCCACCACCGTCCCGATGGGGGCGGCCGGCGCGGCGAGCAGGTTCGCCGGCACTCCGTAGAGTGCGATCGCCGGGTCGAGCAGCACGAGGATCGGCTGGCAGGCCAGCTGGGCGGCGAGTGGCACGGCGAGCCCGACGGCGAGCGGCACGGGCATCACACGTGCGAGGCGAGCCGCGAGCGGGCCGGCCAGCAGGATCAGCCCGGCGGTGGCCGCAGCCGAGAGGGCGAACCCGTAGTCGCGGGCGAGCCACGGATCGAAGGCGAGCAGGCCGATGACGGCGACGGAGAGGGCGGCGACTCCCCCGCCCGGGCGTCCGGATGCGATGGCGACGAGCACTGCCACGGCCATCGCGCCCGCGCGGACGACGCTCGGCTGGGGCGTGACGAGCACGATGAACCCCGCCAGCGCGAACAGTGCCGCCAGCACGCGGACGGATCGCGAGGCACCGCAGAGCGCCGCGAGCCCGAACGCGGCTGCCGTGACGACCGCGCAGTTCGCGCCCGACACGGCCGTCAGGTGGCTCAACGAGCTCGCGCGCATCGCCTCGTCGAGCTCGGCGCCGACGGAGGTCGTGTCGCCGATGGCGAGGCCCGGGACGAGGGCGGCGCCGTCGCCGTCGAGGCGAGTCGCGGCATCCGCGAGATCGGCGCGTGGGACCACTGCCCACGCGAGCCAGGCCGGCGGCGCGCCCTGGATCACGGCTTCGCCCTCGGGCCGGAGGCGGAAGGCGCTCTGCTCGGCGCCGGGGAGTACGGCGACGCGAGCGGTCATGGCGATGCGGACCCCCAGGGAGAGCTCACGCGCCGGCAGGTCGAGCGTGGTCGTGACGGGGACCGGCGTCACCGCCCGTCCGTCGACCGCGACCACCTGCGCGTCGACCCGCAGCGACGGTGCTCGGCCGGCCTGCGCCCACATCGCGCGCATCGGCCGAGGCGCCGCGACCACCTCGATCACGACGTTCGCGCTCGTGTGCGCCGCGGCGATCGCCGTGAGCGGGGAGTCCGCCCGCCGATCGAGCTGGGCGGCTGCCGATGAGGCAGTGAGCCCTGCTGCGGCGAGCACGACCAACCCGATCGCCGCGACCGGCGTGATGGGCTGACGCCACCGTCCGACGAAGACCATGGCGAGCAGCGCGGCGGCGGCGGCCCAGATCGATCCCGCGACGAGCACCGGGTCGAGACCGGCATCGGATGCCGCGACGGCGCACCAGGCGGTGACCCACGTCCCGACCGCGGGCAGGAGCAGGCGGAGGTCGCCCACTCAGAGCGCGACCTTGTCGGCGAGCCCCGAGTAGACCGCGTCGCCGATGCCGGCCACCTCGAGCAGCTGGTCGACGCTCGTGAATGGGCCGTTCGCCTCGCGCCAGTCGATGATGCGCTGCGCGAGCGCCGGGCCGATGCGCGGCAACGTGTCGAGCGCGGCCAGGTCGGCCGTGTTGAGGTGCACCTTGCCGTCGCCGGCACCCTGCACGCCGCCGGCGGCGGCGACGCCGGCGGCACCCGACCCCGGAGGCGGCGCCTGCCCCACGGCGAGCACGACGAGCTGCTCGCCGTCGACCACGGGTCGCGCGAGGTTCACGCCCGCGGGATCCGCGTCGGCCGTGAAGCCGCCGGCCGCAGCCACAGCGTCGACGACGCGCGCGCCGGGCGCCAACTCGACGAGGCCCGGCGCGGCGACGGCGCCCAGCACGTGCACGAGCAGCGGCGCGGCGTCGGCGCCGGTCGCGACCACGGCGCCGCCGGCTGAAGCACCACGTTCCTCCGACTCCGGGAGGATCGAGCCCTGCGCGCCGCCGCCGCTCGACGCGACCGACAGCAGCGCGGCGATCGCGACGGCGGCCACGAACAGCACCACCGCCGCGCCCACCGCGACGCGTACGCGCGGCGCCGCTCGGCGTGCCCGCGGATCGAGCGCGCCGAGCGGATCGTCGTCAGGAGTCGCGGGCATGCCCGCAGGCTAGGCCGCGACGACGCACCGGCGAGTCGATGAAACGGGCGACGCGAACAGCTCAGCGGCTCACACGGCCTGTCGAGGACGGGTCAGCGACGAGTCAGGGACGTCTCAGCGACGCGTGGCGATGTTCACCAGACGCGGGGCGCGCACGATCACGTTCGCGATCTCCTTCTCGCCGATCGCACGCGCCACGCCCACGGATCCGCGGGCGAGCGCCTCGAGCTCCTCGCCCGAGATCTTCGGCGAGACCTCGAGGCGGTCGCGCACCTTGCCGTCGACCTGCACGATCGCGGTGACCGACTCCTCGACGAGCAGCGCGGGGTCGGCCTTGCGCCACGGCACGAGCGCGACGCTCGGCTGGTACCCGAGCCGCTCCCACATGTCCTCCGCCGTGTACGGGGCGAAGAGGTCGAGGATCATCGCCGTGACCTCCGCGGCCTCTCGCACGGCGGCGTCGCCCGCTCCGGGGCCTGAGTCGATCGCCTTGCGCGTCGCGTTGACGAGCTCCATGAGGCGCGCCACGACGACGTTGAACTTGAACGCCTCGACGAGC
The DNA here is from genome assembly GCF_053603635.1 of Agromyces sp. NPDC004153. NCBI lineage: Bacteria > Bacillati > Actinomycetota > Actinomycetes > Micrococcales > Microbacteriaceae > Agromyces > Agromyces sp. NPDC004153. The sequence continues at coordinate 138,334 of NZ_JBSGFY010000002.1, read as the reverse complement.
GCGGGGGCATCCGCCAGCAGCCGGTGCGTCATGCGACGCAGCGTGAGGTCGCCCGTCTTCCACTCGATGTCGGGGCTCGAGGTGACCTCGCCCGAGATGCGCCAGGCGCGCGCGAGGAACTTCGCCGCGCCGACGGGCGAGACGTCCGCCCAGTCGATGTCGTCTTCAGGCGGTCCGGCGAACGCGAGCGTCACGCGCAGCGCGTCGGCGCCGTGCCTGCCCAGCTCGCTCGCGAACTCGACCAGGTTGCCCTTCGACTTCGACATCTTCGCGCCGTCCATGATCACCATGCCCTGGTTGAGCAGGGAGGTGAACGGCTCGGTGAAGCTCAGGTAGCCGAGGTCGAAGAGCACCTTGGTGATGAAGCGCGAGTACAGCAGGTGCAGGATGGCGTGCTCGACGCCGCCGACGTACTGGTCGACGGGCAGCCACTTCTCGGCCTGGGCGACATCGAACGCCTGGGCGTCGTCGTTCGGGCTGAGGTAGCGCAGGTAGTACCAGGAGCTGTCGACGAACGTGTCCATCGTGTCGGAGTCGCGCCGCGCCGCGCCGCCGCAGTTCGGGCACGCGACGTTCGCCCATTCGTCGGCCGCACCGAGCGGGCTCGCGCCCTTCGGCTTCAGGTCGAGCCCCGCGGCATCGGGCAGCCGCACGGGCAGGTCCTGCTCGGGCACGGGCACCTCGCCGCACTCGTCGCAGTGGATGATCGGGATGGGCGTGCCCCAGTAGCGCTGCCGCGAGATGAGCCAGTCGCGCAGGCGGAAGTTCTTCGCGGCGCGCCCGGTGCCGCGCTGCTCGAGCACCTCGATGATGCGGCGGATCGCGTTCGACTTGGAGAGTCCGTCGAGCGGGCCCGAATTGATGAGGCGGCCCTCGCCCGGGAGCGCGACGCCGGTCGCGGCGGGGTCGAGCTCGGGGAGGTCCTCGGGCAGGATCGGCTCGCCCTCGTCGTCGAGCTGGATCACCGGGATCACGCCCGTGACGGGCGCGTTCGTGTCGACGACGACGCGGACGGGCAGGTCGAACGCGCGCGCGAAATCGAGGTCGCGCTGGTCGTGCGCGGGCACGGCCATGATCGCGCCATGGCCGTAGTCGGCCAGCACGTAGTCGGCGGCCCAGATCGGCAGCCGCTCGCCGTTCACGGGGTTCTCGGCGTAGCGCTCGAGGAACACGCCGGTCTTCGGCCGCTCGGTCGAGAGGCGGTCGATGTCGCTCTCGGCGCGCACCGAGTCGAGGTAGTCCTGGAATCGGGTCTGCACCTCGGCGGATGCCCCGGCCGCGAGCTCGGCCGCGATCTCGGAGTCGGGCGCCACGACCATGAAGGTCGCTCCGTAGAGGGTGTCAGGACGCGTGGTGAACACCGAGACCGGCTCTTCGCGGCCCTCGATGCGGAACTCGACGTCCGCGCCGGCGGAGCGTCCGATCCAGTTGCGCTGCATCGTGACGACCTTCGAGGGCCAGGATCCCTCGAGCTGGTTCAGGTCGTCGAGCAGGCGGTCGGCGTAATCGGTGACGCGGAAGTACCACTGGGTCAGGGACTTCTTCGTGACCACGGCGCCGCAGCGCTCGCAGTGGCCGTCGACGACCTGCTCGTTCGCGAGGACGGTCTGGTCGACCGGGCACCAGTTCACGAGGCCGGCCTTGCGGTAGGCGATGCCCTTCTCGTAGAGCTTCAGGAACAGCCACTGGTTCCAGCGGTAGTACTCGGGGTCGCTCGTGTGCAGCTCGCGGGTCCAGTCGAACGACGGCGCATAGAGGCGGAACGAGCGCTTCTGCTGCTCGATGTTGTCGTACGTCCAGCCGCGCGGGTCGATGCCGCGCTTGATGGCGGCGTTCTCGGCGGGCAGGCCGAACGAGTCCCAGCCGACGGGGTGCAGCACGTCGAAGCCCTGGTGGCGCCAGTAGCGGGCCACGGTGTCGCCGTAGCCGAACGCCTCGGCATGCCCCATGTGCAGGTCGCCCGACGGGTACGGGAACATGTCGAGGATGTACTTGCGCGGCTTCGTCTCACCCGGACGGCCGGCGACGAACGGTGCGAGCTCGTCCCACACGGGAAGCCACTTCGCCTGCAGGGCTGCGAAGTCGTACGCGCCGGCGTCGGCGTTGGCCTGGTCCTGATCGTGTGCCACGTGACTCTCAATCGTGTGTCGCTGCGGTGGGGGGATCCGCACATCTCCGGGCGCGCCGGAACCCGGCACGCACTCGGGAATCCAGCCTACTCACTCGGAGGGCGCCGCCGCCCGCGTTCGCCACGGGCCGACCGGCGGTCGAGCCGCTCAGTCGGTGACGGATGCCGCGCCGAGCACCGCGAGGAGGGCGCGCGCCTTGACCCGCGTCTCCTCGATCTCCTCCTCGGCCACCGACAGGGCGGTGATGCCGCCGCCCGTGCCGATGCTCGCGCCCGCCGGCGTGAGCACGATCGACCGGATGACCATCGCGAGGTCGGCGCTGCCATCGACGCCGAGGTAGCCGAACGCCCCCGAGTACACGCCGCGAGGCCCCTCCTCGAGCTCGTGCAGGATCGTCATGGCACTCCGCTTCGGCGCACCGGTCATCGACCCGGCCGGGAACGCCGACTGCACGACGTCGAGCACGGTGAGCGGATGCCGGATGCGAGCGCGCACGGTCGACACGAGCTGGTGCACGTGGGCGTACTCCTCGACCTCGAGCAGGCTCGGGACGGTGACGGTGCCGAGCTCCGCGATGCGCCCGAGGTCGTTGCGCATGAGATCCACGATCATCAGGTTCTCGGCGCGCTCCTTGTCGCTCTCGAGGAGCTCCCGGCGCAACCGCTCGTCGAGGTCGGGGTCGGTCCCCCGGGGGCGCGTGCCCTTCATGGGCTTGGTCGACACGACGCCGTCGCGGTCGACGTGCAGGAACTGCTCGGGCGATGCGCTCAGCAGCGCGACCTCGCCGAAGCGGACGTAGCCGCCGTGGTGGGTCGGGCTCGAGGCGCGCAGTGCGAGGTACGCGGCCGCGGGGTCGGGCCGCACGTCGACGTCGACGCGGTTCGTGAGGCAGAGCTGGTAGGCGTCGCCGCGCACGATCGCAGCCTGACACTCGGCGATGAGGTGCGCGTAGTGCTCGGGCTCGTGTCGCCAGCGCACGACCGGCGGTCGCCCCGACAGGAGGGGGGCCGACGTCATGGGCTCCTCGTCCAGCTCCGCCAGCGCGGCCGCGAACCCCTCCGCCCACGCCTCGCCGTCGGCGCGGAGGTCGTCCGCGTCGTCCTCGAGCCACGCGAGCCGCACCTCGCGGGCGGCGTGGTCGAACACCACCGCGCGGTCGACGAACAGGAAGGCGGCGTCCGGCGTCTCGGCCGGCGCGATCGGCACGTCGTCGAGGCTCGCGCCGAGCTCGTAGCCGAACCACCCGAACCAGCCGAGCGGGTCGACGTCGCCGGGTGCGTCGACACGGTCGGCCAACCCCTCCGCGAGCACCTCGAACACGGATGCCGCGAGCGTCTCATGTGCGTCGGCTGGACCGGCCGGCGTGCTCGTCGTGACGGTGCCGTGCACGATGTCGGCCGTGACGAAACGGCTGCCCGGATGCGCGGCGGCGAGGACGCTCATGCCCGTTACGGCATCCGTGCCCCCGTCGAGCCACACCGCGTGCGTCGCGTCGGCGAACCGGGCCCGGAACACGAGCTCGGGGTCTCGCCACGCCTCGACCGGGCGGGTGCGGATGCGACGCGGCATCCTCCCAGCCTACGGCGCGCCGGCACGCGGAAGGGGCGGTGCGGTCGCCCGCACCACCCCTCCGGCCGTTGGATCGATCGGTTCTAGCGGAGTGCCTTGTCGCCCTTGAACTCGAGCTCGAGCTTGCCCTTCGCCTTGCCCTTGCTCGTGCCGTTCACCGCCGACTCGGTCTCGGCGAACGTGAGCGTCGAGTGCGCCACCGCGTCCGACATGATGTCGAGCGCGTCCTCGCTCAGGTTGTCGATGTCGTCGCAGGCCTGGTGGTAGCACGGGTCGTACGCGACCCCCGCGGTGCCGCCGTAGCGGTCCGCCTCCTCGGCGGTCTTGATGCCTTCCGCACCGGTGAACAGGCCGCCCGCCGGGATTCCCGCCTCGATGAAGCCGAAGTAGTCGCTCCGGCCGTCGAACTCCGTGGGCTCGGTGAACTGGCCCTGCGACGCGAAGAACTCGGTGAAGACGCCCTCGATGATGTTCGACCCGTTCGGGCCGGCGGTGCCGAACGCGTCGCCGTCGCCGTCGTAGACGAAGTTGGCGTAGTTCGGCGAGCCGACCATGTCGAAGTTCAGGTTCAGCGCGTGGTTCTTGACGTCTCGGGCGCTGAGCTGGGACACGTAGTAGCTCGAGCCGATGAGGCCGTCCTCCTCACCGCTCCAGAACGCGAACCGCACGCGGTTCTCGGGCTGGATGCCGAGCTCGTGCATCTGCAGCGCGACCTCGAGGATCGTCGCCGTCCCCGACCCGTTGTCGTTGATGCCCGGGCCCTCTCGGACCGAGTCCAGGTGACCGCCGACGACCACGGTGCGGTCGACGCGGCCGGCCTTCGTGTCGGCCAGCAGGTTCTCGGTCTGCACCTCGTGGACTTCGGTCTCCATCACGAGATGCAGCACGAGACCCGGCGTGTTCGCCCACTCCTCGCCCTGCGGGAACGACGCGCTCACAACCGGGATGTCGCGCGCGAAGTCGCCGAGCGTGCCGCCGAACAGGTCGGTGCGATCGGCGCCGCCGTTGCCCTGGTTGAAGATCACGACGCCGCTCGCGCCCGCTTGGGCCGCGTTGTCGGCCTTCTCGCCGAACGTGCACGTGCCGCGCTGGATGAGCGCGATGTTGCCTGCGGGGAAGCCGGCGAAGTCGGCGTCCTCGCAGCCGCTCGTCGAGGCGCGATCACCCACGAGGTTGATGTCGACCGCGGTCACGGGCTTGGTGATGTCGCCGGGACCCGTGAAGTCCATCGGGATGTAGTCCTCGTTCACGACGTACGTCGTCGGCGTCGGGGCGGTCTGCTCGAGCGACGAGCTGAGCACGGTGACGCTCTCGTACGAGAACGGCTGCCGCCACGTCGTGTATCCGGCGTCGTCGAGCAGCTCCTCGATGTATTCGAGCGACGCGACGTGTCCGCCGGTGCCGGCAGCGCGGGTACCGCCGTTGGCGTCGGCGATCGCCTGGAACTCATCGAGGTGTGCCATGATCCCGTCCACGGTCACCGCGTCGCGCAGGTCCGAGGTGTCGACGACGGGCGCCGCCTGCGCGGAGCCGGCGACGATGAGGGCTCCGCAGACGGCGGTCGCCGCGACGGCTCCGACGCTGATTCCGGTCTTGGTTCGGTGGTTCACTGGTGCTCCTTCGGGTGGAGGGCGGTGAGACGGCACACGTCGAATGGCGCGTGCCGTTGACGGCGACCGTAGCGCACCGCCCTCGGGCACGGGAAGGCTTTCCCGCCCACCGCGCACGACGCGTGCGCGTGACGCGCGATTCCGCGCGTACCGAGCGATCCGGAGCTCAGGTTCCGCTTCGCATGGCGCCGATCGCCGCCCCGGCCGCGAGCGTGATCGTACGGTCGACGAGCCCTTCGGGCGCACCCGTGTGGGAGATGAGCACGACGGTCCGACCCGTGCGGCCCGCGGCATCCGTGAGGTCACGAAGCAACGCGTCGGCGCGCGCCGGGTCGACGCTCGCGGTGGGCTCGTCGAGCACGAGCACCGGGAAGTCGGCGAGCATCGCCCGCGCGAGCGCGATGCGCTGGGCCTGGCCGCCCGAGACGAGCGCCCCGCGCTCCCCCACCCGCGCATCGAGGCCGCCGCGCCGCTCGACCCACTCACGCAGGCCGACGCGGTCGAGCACGTCGAGGAGGTCGGCGTCGGTCGCGGTGTCGCGGGCGAACAGCAGGTTCTGCCGCACGTCCTCGTCGAACAGCCACGGCCGCTGCTCGACGAGGCCGACGAGGCGTCGCACCGCGGCGGGCTCGAGCTCGGATGCCTCGACGCCGCCGAGCCGGTAGGAACCCTCGTAGGCGAGGAACCGCACGAGCACGTGCGCCAGCGTCGTCTTGCCCGCCCCCGACCCGCCGCGCACGAGGACGCGTTCGCCGGGTGCGATCGCGAGGTCGAGTCCATCGAGCGCCGCCGGGCGTTCGACGGATGCCGCGGCGCCGTCGGTCGCCTCGGGCCACCGCGCGCGGATGTCGCGGAGCTCGATCGCCGGCGCCGGCTCGACCGCGGGCGGCGAGGCGGGCACCTCTTGCGGCACCGGGATCTCCACGGGCACCGTGGCCGGCACCGCGTGCGCGACGCGTGCGGCGCTCGTGCGTGCGAGCCGGAGGGCGCTCGTGGCCAGCGGGATCGCCCCGGCGACCTCGGCGATCGCGAGCGGCACCAGGCAGAGCACCGCGAACGTGGGTCCGTCGATGCGGCCGCCCTCGAGCAGCGGCGCCGCCGCGGCCAGGCTCGCAGCCACGGCGAACCCGCCGATCGCCGACGTGAGGGCGGCTGCCGCGCCCGTCGCGGCGGCGCGGGACCTCGTCGCCCGGGCGAGGCGGGCGCCGATCGCGTCGATCCGGCGCCGTCCGGCCTCGGCGGCGTCGAAGGCGACGAGCACGTCGAGCGCCTGCACGTGCTCGACGATCGCCGCCTGGAGCTCGCCGCGCAGTGGGGCGAGCGTGCGCTCGGCGCGCACGGCTGCGCGGCGCTGCACGAGGAGCGTCAGGCCGATGCCGGCCACGAGGCACGCGAGCACGGCGACGGCGGACTGGGGGGCGAGCAGCGCGACGCCCGTGATGGCGAGCACCAGCACGAGCACGGCGCTGACGAGCGGCTGCACCGCACGGAGCGCGACGTTCTGCAGCTCGTCGACGTCGTCGACGAACCGGGCGAGCAGGTCCCCGCGCCGACTCGAGGCCAGTCCGTCAGGGGCGAGCGGCAGCATCCGCTCGTAGACGCCGGCGCGGATCGCGGCGAGCTGTCTGAAGGATGCATCGTGCCCGACGAGCCGCTCGAGGTACCGGAACACGGCGCGGCCGAGGGCGAACGCGCGCACGCCCACCACGGCGAGCGAGAGGTAGAGCACGGGTGGCTGCTCGGCGGCGCGGGCGATCAGCCACGCGGAGCACGCGAGGAGCGCGACGCTCGACGCGGCCGAGGCGAGGCCGAGGAGCACGGCGAGGGCGAGTCGCCGCGGGGGCGGCACGGCGCTGCGGAGCACGAAGCGGGTGGGATCAGGCATGCACCACCGCCAGGTCGATCGTGCGGTCCGCGGCCTCGGCGAGCGCCGACCGGTGGGTGGTGACGAGCACCACGCGTCCGTCGGCCGCCAGCTCGCGCAGCCGGACGGCGAGGCGCGCCTCGCGCTCGGGGTCCTGCGCCGAGCCCGGCTCGTCGAGGAGCAAGAGGTGCGCGTCCCGCGCGAGCAGTCGGTGGATGGCGCGCGCGGTGGCGACGCGCTGGGCCTGCCCGCCCGACAGGCCGCCGCCGCTCGGGCCGAGGCGCAGCTCCGGCGGGAGGTCGACGCCGGCGAGGTCGAGGGCGCGGGCGAGCAGCGCCGGATCGGCGTGCTCGTCGCCGAGCCGCACGTTGTCGGCCACCGTGCCCGCCACGAGCGCCGGGGCCTGGCCCGCCCACGCGATCGAGGCCCGGTCGCCTGGTGCGAGCGTCCGCCCGTCGAGCCGCACCGCGCCGTCCGCCTCGGCGAACCCGAGCAGCGCGGCGAAGAGGCTCGACTTGCCCGAGCCGCTCTCCCCCGTGATCGCGACGACGTCGCCCGGCCGCGCCTGGAGGTCGAACCCGTCGAGCACGACACGGTCGCCTCGCCGTACACGCAGGTCGCGGATGACGAGGCCGCCCGTGGCATCCGTTCCCGCGCCCGCCCGCTCGGCCGCCGAACCCGCCGAGACCGATCGGGCACCGGCACCGGCACCGGCACCGGCGCCTGACCCGCGCGGCCCCTCCGCCGCGGCGAGCAGGTCGAACGCGTCGGCCGACGCCGTCACGCCCGCCGCCGACGAGTGGAAGGCCGCGCCGACGTTCCGCAGCGGCAGGAACACCTCGGGCGCGAGCACGAGCACGAAGAGCCCGGGCAGCAGCGTCATGTCGCCCCCGACGAGCCGCAGCCCGATCGAGACGGCGACGAGCGCGACCGAGAGGCTCGCCGCGAGCTCGAGGGTGAAGCCGGAGAGGAACGTGATCCGGAGCACCTTCATGGTGCCGCGGCGGTACTCGTCGGTGATGCGGCGGATGCGGGTCGTCTGGCGCTCGGCGCGCCCGAACACGACGAGCGTCGACAGTCCGCCGACCACCTCGAGGAAGCCGCGGGAGAGCGCCGCGAGGCTGTCCCACTGCCGCCGCTGCACCGCGGCCGTCGCCATGCCGATGAGCGCCATGAAGAGCGGGATGAGTGGCAGCACGATCACGAGGATGAGCCCGGAGAGCGGGTCGGCGAGCCACGCCGCCACGATGAAGGCCGGCGTCGCGATCACGGTGAGCACGAGCTGCGGCAGGTACCGCCCGAAGTACTCGTCGAGCGCGTCGAGCCCCGGGCCGAGCAGCGTCGCGATGCGCGCGGTCGGGAATCCCGGCACGCCGCCGGGGCGACCCTCGACCGCGCGCAGCAGTTCGCTCCGCAGCTCCGCCTTGACGCGCGTCGCGCCGGCCGAGCCCACCACGTCCCAGAGCCATGCCGCACCGGCACGGGCGGATGCCGCGACGAGCAGCACGGCGATGAGCGGCCATGCCTGCGGCATCCGCATGCCGTCGATGAGGCCGGCGACGAGCGACGCGAGGGACCACGCGAACGCGATGACCGCCCCGGCCTGCACGACCGCGAGGGCCGCGCCGGCGACGAGGAACCATCGCGCCGCGTGCGAGCGGCGGACGAGTCGGGGATCGAGCGGCTTCACGGGATCAGTGCGCTGCGGCCTCGATCGAGGCGCGCGTGACGCGCTTGCGGAACACCCAGTACGTCCAGCCCTGGTAGGCGAGCACGAGCGGCAGGAACACGACCGCCACCCAGCTCATGACCGTGAGCGTGTACGCCGAGCTCGAGGCGTTCTCGATGGTGAGGCTGTTCGCCGGGTCGTTCGAGGCGGGCATCACGTCGGGGAACAGCGCGGCGAAGAGCGCGAACACGGCCGTCGCGACGGTGACGGCGAGCAGCGTGAACGCGACGCCCTCGGCCCCGCGCAGGTTGGCGAGCCAGCCGCCGATGAGCGCGACCGCAGCGACCCCCGCGAGGATCCAGAACCACGTCGTGCCGAAGGCGAGCCCGGTCCAGAGCAGGAAGGACGCGGCGACGACGATCGTGACGATGCCCGCGCGGGTCGCGAGCCGGCGCGCCCGCTCGCGGATCTCGCCCTCCGTCTTCAGGGAGACGAACACGACCCCGTGGGTGAAGAACAGCAGGAGCGTCGTGAGCCCGCCGAGGAGGGCATAGGGGTTGAGCAGGTCGAGCAGCGTGCCCGTGTAGTTGTGGTCCGCGTCGAGCGGCACCCCCTGCACGATGTTCGCGAACGCGACGCCCCAGAGCAGCGCGGGCACGGCGGAGCCGACGACGATCATGCCGTCGAACCAGCGCTTCCACTTCGACTCGGGCCGCTGGTGCCGGTACTCGAACGACACGCCGCGGGCGATGAGCGCGAGCAGGATGAGCAGGAGCGCGAGGTAGAACCCCGAGAAGAGCGTCGCGTACCACTCGGGGAACGCCGCGAACAGCGACGCGCCCGCCACGATGACCCAGGTCTCGTTGAGGTCCCACACGGGGCCGATCGTGTTGATGAGCACGCGGCGATCGGTGTCGTCCCTGCCGAGGAACGGCAGCGACATGCCGACGCCGAAGTCGAACCCGTCGAGCACGAAGTAGCCCACGAAGAGGAACGCGACGATCCAGAACCAGAGCTGTGCGAGATCCATGTCGGCCCTCTCCTAGTACACCGTGGTCGCGGGCTCGACCCGGCCGGTCTCGGGGTGGGGCTCGCCCACCTCGGGCGGACCCTTCTTGATGGCGCGGATCACGAGGCGCACCTCGACCACCGCGAGGGCGCCGTAGATCAGCGTGAACGCGACGAGCGAGATGAGCACGTCGAGCCCGGTGACGTTGGGCGACACCGCCGATTCCGTCCAGAGCAGGCTGAACACGATCCACGGCTGCCGGCCCATCTCCGTGAAGATCCAGCCGACGATCATCGCAGCGAGCGACAGCGGGAAGCTCCAGATCGCGACCTTCCAGACCCACGCCTGCTTCGGCATGCGCCCCTTGCGGGTCACCCACAGTCCGACGAGCGCGATGAGCACGTGCAGCAGGCCGAGGCCGATCATCCAGCGGAACGACCAGTAGGTGACCCAGATGATCGGGGCGTAGTCGCCGGGACCGTAGAGCGCCGTGTACTGGGCCTGCAGGTCGTTGATTCCCTCCACGCATCCGTCGAAGCTGTGCGTCGACAGCAGTGAGAGCAGGTACGGCACCCGGATCGAGAACAACTCCGACGTGCCGTCGGGCGTGCCCAGGGTGAACAGCGAGAACGAGGCATCCGCACCGCAGACCGTGTCGTACGTGGCCTCGGCCGCGGCCATCTTCATCGGCTGCGTCGCCACCATCGCGAGGCTCAGCTGGTCGCCGAAGAACGTCGTGAGGATGCCGGCGCCCACCATCGTCCAGAGGCCGAACTTCAGCGCGGGCCGCATGGTGTCGAGGTGCTGGTTGCGGGCGAGGTGCCACGCCGCCGCGCTGATCACGAGGCCCGCCGACACCATGAACGACGCCGCGATGGTGTGCGGGAACGCGGCCAGCGCGACCGGATTGGTGAGCAGCGCCCCGATGTCGACGAGCTCGGCGCGCCCCTTCTCGGCGTTCATCTCGTAGCCGACCGGGTTCTGCATGAACGCGTTCGCCGCGATGATGAAGTACGCCGAGATGATGCTCCCGATCGCGGTCGCCCAGATCGTGGCGAGGTGGAGGCCGCGTGGCAGCTTGTCCCACCCGAAGATCCAGAGGCCGATGAACGTCGCCTCGAAGAAGAACGCGAGCAGCCCCTCGAGCGCGAGCGGGGCGCCGAAGACGTCGCCGACGAACCGCGAGTACTCCGACCAGTTCATGCCGAACTGGAACTCCTGCACGATGCCCGTGACCACGCCCATCGCGAAGTTGATGAGGAAGATCGAGCCGAAGAAACGCGTGATGCGCAGGTACTCGGCCTTGCCGGTGCGATACCACGCGGTCTGGAACACCGCGGTGGTGGTGGCGAGTCCGATCGTGATCGGGACGAAGAGGAAGTGGTAGACGGTGGTGAGGCCGAACTGCCACCTGGCGAGCAGCAACGGGTCGAGCAGTTCGTTCACGGATGCCCCTTTCGGAAGCGCCGAGGTCCCAGGACGTGATTTCTACATGTCGTAGATCTTTCTTCTACGAAGCGTAGAACATTCGGGCCGTCGGCGGTAGTCTGGTGGCATGGCGAGTCTTGGCGAGTTGGAGCGCTCCGTGATGGAGGTGCTCTGGACCACCGACGGCGCGCTCACCGCGAACGAGCTGCGCGACGCGCTCGCCGTGCGCGACGAGCCGGGTCGCACGGTGGCCACCACGACCGTGCTCACGGTGCTCTCGCGCCTCGAGCGCAAGGGATTCGTCGCCCGCACGCGCGACGTGCGGCCGCACCGCTACCACGCGCTGCTCAGCCGTGAAGAGCACACCGCCGAGCTCATGCACGAGGTGCTCGACAAGGCCTCCGACCGCGACGCGGCCCTCGCCCGGTTCGTGAGCACCGCAACCGTGGGCGAGGCCGACACGCTGCGCCGCCTGCTCGACGAGCTCGCCCGCCGCTGACCATGCTCGCCGTCTCGGCGGTGCTCGGGATCCTCGCCCTCGCACTCGCGTGGCCCGTGCCCGTGGCGCTCTCGCGCGCCGAGTGGCCCGCCCGAACGCCCGCCGCGGCTCTGGCCCTCTGGCAGGCCATCGCACTCGCCGGCGGCCTCTCGATGATCGGATGCCTCCTCGCGTACGGCTCGGCACCCGAGGGCTCGCTGCCCGCCACGGTGGCCGCGCTCGCGCCCCACCTCCTCGACGGCCCGCTCCCGGCCGGATTCGGCGTCGCCGAGATCGCGGCGCTCACCCTCGCGGGTGCTGTCACGCTGCTGCTCCTGCTCAACCTCGGGCTCGTCGCCGTGCGCGCCGAGCGCGAGCGCCGGAGGCAGCACCAGCTCATCGACCTCCTCAGCGACCCGCTGCCCGGCGAGCCTCGCACGCGCGTCCTCGCGACACCGGTGCCCCTCGCCTACTGCGTGCCGGGCATCCGCACCGCGACCGTGCTCACCGACGGCCTCATCGACGCGCTCTCCCCCGACGAGCTCGGCGCAGTGATCGTGCACGAGCGCACGCACCTCGAGCAGCTGCACCATCTCGTGCGGCTCGCGTTCCGCGCCTGGCACAGCGCCATCCCGTGGTTCCCCATCGCGAACCGCGCCGAGCGCTCCGTCGTGACGCTCACCGAGATGCTCGCCGACGACGGGGCGCGCCGAGTCAAGGGCGACGAGCCGCTGCGACGCGCCCTCGAGCGCGTCGGCAACGCGGGCGAGTCCGCGTCGTTCCCGGATGCCGCGACGGGAGCCGATCCCGACGCGGCGATGCTCGCCGCCCGCCTCGGTCGGCTCGGCTCGGCGCCCGGTGGGTCGCGCGACGCGCGCGGAGCGCGTGTCGCCGCCCTCGCGGCATCCGTCGTGCTCGTCGCCGTCCCCCTGCTGGGGTATGCCGCGATCCTCGGAATCGTCCCATAGGGTGACGCGCCGGACGCCCGCCGTGGATACGCTCGAACGGTGAACGAGCTCCTCGACTGGATCCTCGAGACGGTGCAGGCCGTGGACCCGGTCGTGCGCACGCTGCTCGCGGGGCTCGGCATCATGCTCGAGACGTCGGTGCTCATCGGCCTCGTGGTGCCGGGCGACACCATCGTGCTCGTCGCGTCGACCGCGGTCGACGGCGTCGGCGAGTACCTCGCCCTCGCGTTCGCCGTCATCGTGGGCGCGCTCGTCGGCGAGAGCATCGGGTTCGCCCTCGGCCGCTGGTTCGGGCCGCACATCCACCGCTCCCGACTCGGACGGCGCATCGGCGACGAGAACTGGGCGCGCGCGCAGCGCTACCTCGACCGCCGCGGCGGCCCCGCGGTCTTCCTCTCGCGCTTCCTGCCTGTGCTGCACTCGCTCGTGCCGCTCACGGTCGGCATGAGCACCATGAGCTACCGCCGATTCATGGCGTGGACGGTGCCTGCGTGCGTCATCTGGGCGTTCGCGTACGTCACGGTCGGGTGGCTCGCCGCAGGCAGCTACCGCGAGCTGAGCCGGGAACTGCACTGGGCGGGCTACATCTTCGTCGCGGTCATCGCGGTGTTCCTCCTCGCGGTCTGGGCGGCGAAGAAGCTCATCATGCGCGTGGAGTCACGGCACATGGAGGCGCCCGCGGCCGACCGCGCCGCCGCCGCCGCCGCCGAGGGGACGGTACCCGTCGGTGCCGACCGCGACGACGAAGGGCCGGACGCCGAAGCATCCGACCCCTCGCCTCGCGGATAGGACCGCTCGGACGACCGCCCTAGAACAGCGACTGCTCCGAGAGCCAGTCGCTCGCGATCTGCTCGGCGGACTCCTGCTCGTTGACGCTCAGCGCGTTCAGCTGCACCAGGTCCTCGGCGGTCAGCGCCGCGCTCACCGTGTTGATGACGTCGGCGATCTCGTCGGTGACCTTCTCGCTCACGACGGGCACGACGTGCGACGCGAGGAAGAGGCCCTCGGGGTCTTCGAGCGTCACGAGGTCGTTCGCGGCGATGTTCGGGTCGGCGCTGTAGATGTTCACCATCTGCACCTGGTCGTCGACGAGCGCCTTCAGGGTCAACGGGCCGCCGCTGTCCTCGATCGGCGTGAAGCCGACCTCGACGCCGTAGACCGACTTCAGCCCGTCGGGTCCGTAGGGACGCGTCGCGAGCTCGGAGTTGCCGCCGAGGGTGATCGGCGTGGTGACGTTCTTCAGGTCGGCGAGGCTCGTGACGTCGTTCTCCTCGGAGAACGTCTTCGTCACGTTGTACGAGTCCTGGTCGGTCGCCGGCGACTGGTCGAGCACGCGCAGCCCCTCGGGCAGCGACGTCTCGAGCTCGGCGTAGACGTCGTCGCTCGTGGTCGCCTCGGTGTCGGGCACGTAGTACTGCAGCAGGTTGCCCGTGTACTCGGGGAAGACGTCGATCGAGCCGCCCTCGATCTCGGGGATGTACACCTCGCGCTGGCCGATGCGGAACTGCCGGTCGACCGTGTAGCCGTTCTCCTCGAGCGCCTGCGCGTAGATCTCGGCGATGATCTCGTTGGAGTAGTAGTCCTGCGAGCCGACGACGAGCGTCTCGGACGACGCCTCGCCCGTGGATCCGCCGTCGAGCGGATCGCCCGACGCACACCCTGCCAGGGCCACTGTCGCCCCGACCGCGACCGCTGCGAGCGCAACGAGCCGGCCTTTTCCTGCGGTGATCATGTTCGATTCCCTTCATTGATGGGTTGCCCCAGTGCCGCTCGGGACCGGGTCGGTCGCGAACGGAGCTCGGTGGACCTCGCGGCCCGCACCCCGGCGGGCACCACGAGTCGCTGGGTGATCGCGAAGCATCCGTCGACGACGAGCGCGAGGATGATCACGAGGATGGAGCCGCCGAGCATCTCGGCGTAGTCGCGGGTCTTCAGCCCCTCGAAGATGAAGCGGCCGAGGCCCTCGTCGGCGATGTAGGCCGCCAGCGTCGCGGTCGCGATGATCTGCAGCGTGGCCGAGCGGATGCCGCCCACGACGATCGGCATGCCGAGGGGCAGCTCGACCTTGCCCACGATCTGGTCCTCGCGCATGCCCATCGCCCGCGCCGCGTCGATCGTGCGCCGGTCGACGGACTCGAACCCGGCGTAGGCGCCCGCGAGGAGCGGCGGGATCGCGAGGATGACGAGCGCGATGATCGGCGCGGCGAGGCCGATGCCCAGCCAGAGCCCGAAGAGGGTCAGCGCGCCGAGCGTGGGCAGCGCCCGCAGGCCGCCCGAGACGCTCACGGCCAGGTTCTTGCCCCGGCCGGTGTGGCCGATCACCCCGCCGAGCGGAAGGGCGATGGCGGCGGCGATGACGAGCACGACCGCGGAGATCGCGAGGTGCTGGCCGATGCGGACGGGGATGCTGCCCGGCCCCGTCCAGTTCGCGGGATCGAGGATCCAGGCGATGCCCTCGAGGAACAGGTTCATGCGTCGACCTGTCTCGCCATGGGCACGGACGCCGACGAGCGACGCACCACCTCGCCCGCCCTGGTCCATGGCATGAGCAGGCGCCCGAGGAGCACGGCGGCTCCGTCGAGCGCGAGCGCGAGCACGATGGTCATCACGATGCCGGTGGCGATCTCGACCTGGATGCCGCGCTGGAAGCCGTCGGTGAAGAGGCTGCCGAGGCTCGGCACGCCGATGACCGCGCCGACGGTGACGAGGCTCACCGTGCTCACGATCACGACGCGGAGTCCCGACAGGAGCACCGGTCCGGCCAGCGGCAGTTCGACGCCCCAGAACCGGCCGCGCTCGGAGTACCCGACGGCGGTGGCCGACTGGCGCACGTCGGGCGCGACCGCGTCGAACGCGTCGGCGGCGGTGCGCACGATCACGGCGATGCCGTAGAGCGTGAGGGCGATCACGAGGTTCAGCGGCGATCGCAGGCTCAGGCCGGTGATCGGCGGCAGTGCGATGAACAGCGCGAGCGACGGGATGGCGTAGAGCAGGGCGCAGAGCGAGAGCAGCACGCCCCTCGACCACTGGTAGCGGTGCGCGAGCCACCCGATCGGGACGGAGATCACGAAGCTCAGTATGATCGCCGGCACCGACAATGCCAGGTGCACGAGCGTGAGCTCGGCGACGAGGTCGAGGTTCGACCAGAGCCAGTTCACGAGGCCAGGACCCCGGCCGGCCGGCCGTCGGCGTCCACGACCACGCTCCGGCCGTCCACGTCCGTCACATGCAGCGCCCGCTTGCCGCGGTCCGCGCCCACGAAGTCGGCGACGAACGCGTCGGCGGGGTGCGCGAGGATCTCGGCGGGCGAGGCGGCCTGCGAGATCCGGCCGCCCTGCTGCATGATGACGACCTGGTCGCCGAGGAGGAACGCCTCGTCGATGTCGTGGGTCACGAACACGACGGTCTTGCCGAGCTCGCCCTGCAGGCGCAGGAGCTCCTGCTGGAGCTCGGCGCGCACGATGGGGTCGACGGCCCCGAACGGCTCGTCCATGAGGAGGATGTTGGGATCGACCGCGAGCCCGCGCGCCACGCCGACGCGCTGCTGCTGGCCGCCCGAGAGTTGGCTCGGGTAGCGGTCGGCGAGCGAACGGTCGAGCCCGACCGTGTCGAGCAGCTCGAGGGCCCGCTCGTACGCCTCCTTCTTGCGGGTCCCCCGCAGCAGCGGAACGGTGGCGACGTTGTCGATCACCTTCCGGTGCGGCAGGAGGCCCGAGTTCTGCATGACGTAGCCGATGCCGCGCCGAAGTTGCACCGGGTCGACCGTCGCGACATCCCGGCCGTCGATGAGCACCTGGCCCGAGGTGGGGTCGACCATGCGGTTGATCATGCGCAGCAGGGTCGTCTTGCCCGACCCGGATGAGCCGACGAGCACCGTCGTCGTGTGCGGCGGGATGACGATGTCGACGTCCTCCACCGCGAGGGTGCCGTCGGGGTACTGCTTCGTGACACGGCGGAACTCGATCATGGCTGCCTCACTCCCGCGCGGGGCGGACGCCCCCGAATCGGGGTTCAAGCCAAACATCATTCATGTCTCTAGGCAACGCGGGTGACACGGCGGATCTTCCCGCTGCGATCCGCGTCGTTCCGAGACGTCGCACGTCGGACGGCACGACGAACCGACCGTCCGACGGCGCGACGGATCACGCCCGTCCGAGCGGGACGTGCGGTGCGGCGTCAGGCGGCCGAGCCGGCCATGCGCACCGCGCCGAGGTGCTCGGCGAGGTAGTCGTGCACGACGCGCTTCGCCTCGGCGAGGTAGCGCCGGTCGCCACCGGCCTCGCGCTCGTAGGCCCGGTTGATGAGCGCGTCGCCGAGCTCGAGGGCGACGCCGAGGCGGAACCGGAGCTCGGGATCGGACGACTGGTAGTCGAACTCCGCTTCGATGAGCTTCGCCATGCGGTGCGCGAACTCGGGCTCGGTGCCGTCGTCGGCGAGCTCCCGCTGTGCGGCGTGCACCACGCTGAACCCCGGCTCGTCGCCGTAGAGGGCGATCGAGGCGTCGAGGGCGACGCCGACGACGTCCCACCAGGTGCGCAGCTCGGTGTTCGCCATGTCCAGGGCCACTCGCTCGCGGAACCGTCGCACCGAGCGCTCGCGGAGCGCGTGCAGCACGGCGACGCGGTCGGGGAAGTAGCGGTAGACCGTCCCGATCGACGCGCCGGCGCGCTCGGCGACCATCTGCGTCGTGAGTCGTTCGAAGCCGATCTCGTCGACGATCTCGGCCGCGGCGTCGAGCAGCGCATCCAACCGCTGCGTGCTGCGTCGCTGCGTCGGCTCGGTGCGAACCACGCGCTTCCGGCTCGGATCGGCCCCGAGGAGCAGGTCGATATTCGGCACGGATCCTCCCTCTTGTGCGGCTCCACTCTACCTGTCGCACCACCCGATCCCCGACACGACGGGCGGGAGCCCGTTTTCCGGCCCGCCGGGGGCGCATGACAGACTGAGTGGATGCCGGCGAGCCCCCCGACCCCGGCCGGATCCATGGAGCGCCAGGTCCGGCATCGCGCCGCGCGCGTCGAGGACTGGATCCACGACGTTCGCGAGCGATGGGCGCGCCGTCGCGGCCACGTGCCGACGGTGGTCCCCTACACGGGCTACGGGTCCACCGAGTGGGTCCGCGTGTTCTGCCGCGTGCTGCTCTCGAAGCCCATCGCGGCCGACGAGCCGTCGAAGCGGCGCCGGCGGCGGCGCGAGCAGGGCATCCGCGGCTGGCGCAGCTTCACGAGCGTGCCGGTGGGCGACGTGCCCGTGGTCATCGAGGTCGGCGGTGAGCGGATCGAGGTGCTCGCCGACCGCGGCGGCGTCGTCGACACGCGCGTCCCCGTCGCGCTCTCACCCGGGTGGCACCAGGCGACGCTCCGCACCGAGGGTGCGGAGGCGGTCGAGGCGCCGATCTGGATCGTCGGCACCGACGTGGACTTCGGCCTCATCTCCGACGTCGACGACACGGTGATGGTCACGGCGCTCCCCCGCCCGCTCGTCGCGGCGTGGAACACGTTCGTGCTCGACGAGCACGCCCGCATCCCGACGCCGGGCATGGCCGTGCTGTACGAGCGCCTCGTGCGCGCGCACCCCGGGTCGCCCGTCATCTACCTCTCGACCGGGGCGTGGAACGTCGCGCCCACGCTCACCCGCTTCCTCTCGCGCAACCTCTACCCCGCCGGGCCGCTCCTCCTCACCGACTGGGGTCCGACGCACGACCGGCTGTTCCGCAGCGGGCGCGCCCACAAGGAGGAGAACCTCCGGCGGCTCGCCGAGGAGTTCCCCCACGTCAGGTGGCTGCTCATCGGGGACGACGGGCAGCACGACGAGGAGCTCTACGCGCGCTTCGCCGCCGAGCACCCCGAGCGCGTCGCCGCGGTCGCGATCCGTCGCCTCTCGACGGGTGAGGCCGTGCTCGCCGGTGGCCGCACGAAGGCCGAGCAGCACGGCGCCGACGTGCCGTGGGTGTCGGCGAGCGACGGCGCGACCCTGGCCGATCAGCTGGCCGACATCGGCCTGCTCTGATCCGCCGGTTCGACCCGCCGATCCCGCCCGGGCTGGATCCCGCAGCTGAGGCGGCGGTCCGGCCGCGTCAGCTCACGCCGGCGCGGCGACGGCGGCGGCGCGGCCGGCCCGCGACCGGCGGATGCGGGCGAGCCCGCGATTGACCTGCCGCGCCCACAGCGGCCCGCGGTAGATGAACGCCGAGTAGCCCTGCACGAGCGTCGCGCCGGCGTCCAGCCTGTCTTGCACGTCGGCGGCCGTGTCGACGCCGCCGACCGACACGACGCAGAGCCCGGCGGGCACGTTCGCGCGCACGAGCCGCAGCACCTCGAGCGACCGGGCGGCGAGCGGCGCCCCCGACAGGCCGCCGGCGCCGATGGCCTCGACGACGGATGCCGCGGCGCGCAGTCCCTCGCGCGAGATCGTGGTGTTCGTGGCGATGATCCCGTCGAGGCCGAGCCGGGTCACGAGCTCGCAGATGCGCACCACCTCGGCATCGTCGAGGTCGGGCGCGATCTTGACGAGCAGCGGGGTGTCGCCCGCCGTCCCCCGCACGGCCTCGAGCAGCGGCGCGAGCGCGTCGAGCTCCTGCAACCCGCGGAGGCCCGGCGTGTTCGGCGAGCTCACGTTCACGACGAGGTAGTCGGCGTAGGGGGCGAGCACGCGCGCGCTGCGCTCGTAGTCGCCGATCGCGTCCTCGACGGGCGTCACCCGGCTCTTGCCGATGTTGACGCCGAGCACCGGTCGGTGCGTGCGGCGTGCGAGCCGCGAGACGCGGCCCACCGCGGCATCCGCCCCGCCGTTGTTGAAGCCCATGCGATTCACGAGCGCGCGGTCCTCGATGAGCCGGAACAGGCGCGGCCGGTCGTTGCCCGGCTGCGCGACCGCGGTGATCGTGCCGATCTCGACGTGGCCGAAGCCGAGCTGGCCGAGGCCGCGCACGGCGAGCCCATCCTTGTCGAAGCCCGCCGCGATGCCGAACGGCGACGAGAACGTGCGACCCAGCGCCCGCACCTCGAGCGAGCGGTCGGGCCGCGTGAACAGCTCGACCAGCCGGCCGAAGCCGAGGGTCGGCAGTGCCCGAATGACGCGGAATGCGAGGTGGTGGGCGTCCTCGGGGTCCATGCGGGAGAAGACGAGGGAGAAGAGGAGTCGGTACATGCCGGGACTCAGGCTATCGGAGAGCCGACGTAGCCGACGCGCGTCACTCGACGGGACGGGCGGGCAGGCGGCCGTGCTCCTCGCGCAGCAGGCCGATGGCCGCCTCGAAGTCGTCGAGCGACTCGAACGCCTGGTACACGCTCGCGAAGCGCAGGTAGGCGACCTCGTCGAGCTCGCGGAGCGGCGGCAGGATGGCGAGGCCGATGTCGTTCGCCTCGATCTGCGACGCGCCCGTAGACCGGATGGTCTCCTCGACCTTCTGCGCGAGCACCGCGAGGTCGGAGTCGGTGACCGGACGCCCCTGGCACGCCTTCTTCACGCCGAGCACGACCTTCTCGCGGCTGAACGGCTCGATGACGCCGCTGCGCTTGATCACGGAGAGGCTCGCGGTCTCGGTGGTGGAGAAGCGACGGCCGCACTCGGGGCACTGCCGACGGCGCCGGATGGAGAGTCCGTCGTCGCTCGTGCGCGAGTCGATGACGCGGGAATCCGGGTGACGGCAGAACGGACAGTACATGGTGCTCCCAGCCTAGCGGCGCCGTCAGGGGCGCTCGCCGAACCGGGCGGTCACGGCCTCGCCGTGCGCCGGGAGGCCCTCCTCGTCGGACAGGGTGGCGATCACTGGGGCCACCTCGCGCAGGGCGGCCTCGTCGTACCGCACGACCTGCTGCGGGCGCAGGAAGGTGGCGGCCGACAACCCGGACGCGTAGCGCGCCATGCCGCCCGTCGGCAGCACATGGTTCGAGCCGGCCGCGTAATCGCCGAGGCTCACGGGCGAGTACGGCCCGACGAAGATCGCGCCGGCGTTCTCGATGCGCGCGAGCGTGGCGTCGGCGTCCCGGACCTGGATCTCGAGGTGCTCGGCACCGAACGCGTTCGCGAACGCCGCGGCCTGCTCGAGGTCGTCGACGAGGACGACGGCCGACTGCCGGCCCGTGAGCGCCGTGCGCACGCGCTCGGCGTGCCGGGTCGCGTCGGCGCGCGCCGCCACGCGCTGCTGCACGCGCTCGGCGAACGCGGCGTCGTCGGTCACGAGCACGGCGGCCGCGAGCTCGTCGTGCTCGGCCTGGCTCACGAGGTCGGATGCCACGAAGTCGGCATCCGCCGAGTCGTCGGCGATGACGAGGATGTCGGTGGGCCCCGCCTCGGCGTCGATGCCGGTGACGCCCGCGACGGCGCGCTTGGCGGCGGCGACGAACACGTTGCCCGGGCCGGTCACGCGCTGCACGGGCTCGAGCCCGAGGTCGGGCACGCCGTAGGCGAAGGCGCCGATCGCGCCGGCGCCGCCCATGGCGTACACCTCGTCGATGCCGAGCAGGGCGGCCACGCCCGCTATCGTCGGGTGGATGCGACCGCCGAATGCGGCCTGCGGCGGCGATGCGAGCGCGATCGAGCGCACGCCGGCGATCTGGGCCGGCACGACGTTCATGATGACGCTCGACGGGTAGACGAGCTTGCCGCCCGGGACGTAGAGCCCGACCCGCTCGACGGGCTGCCAGCGCTGCTCGACCACGGCGCCGTCGCCGAGCCGGGTCACGACGGGCGCGGGCACCTGCGCGGCGCTCGCGGCTCGGACGCGCTCGATCGTCGACTCGACCGCATGCCGCACATCGGGCGCGAGTTCGTCGCGGGCGGCCGCGAGCTCGTCGGCCGGGACGCGCACCGTCGGCGGGCGCCCGCCGTCGAACCGGTCGGCCTGGTCGAGGAGGGCGACGGACCCGTCGCGACGCACGTCCTCGATGAGCCCCCGGGCGATGTCGTACGCGGCCGAGACGTCCATCGCGGCGCGGGGCACGAGCGCGAGGAGCTCGGAGACGGACGGGCGGGTTCCGCGGAGGTCGATCGTGCGCAGCATGATCATCCAGCGTACCGACGTGTGCGGCGTCGGCTTGCGGCCGACGTCACACCAGGCAGTTCGGGCCGAGCAGGCTCTTCAGCTCCCCGTAGAAGTCGGCGGTGACCTTCACCGGGTACGGCAGCTCGAAGACCCGCGCGGTGCGGCCCTTCACGAGCTTCAGCCGCACCTCGGTGTCGCCGGCGTGCCGGATGAGCACATCGCCGAGGGCCGTGATCGTGTCGGTCGTGGCCCGCACGTCGGGCAGCGAGATCACCACCGGGCCGGACTCGTCGCCCTGGCCGAGCTCGGGCGAGAACACGCTGTAGGCGTGCAGGTTCATGCCGTCGTCGCGCAGGCTCACGCGGCCCCGCACGACCACGATCGAGTCGCCGCGCAACCCGGGCGCGAACTCCTGGTACGCCTTGCCCATGAACATCACGGTGATCTCGCCCGAGAAGTCCTCGACCTGGATCATGCCGTACTGGTTGCCGCTCTGGCGGGCGACCCGGTGCTGCACGCTCGTGACGAGGCCGGCGATCGTGACCGTGTCGCCGTCCTGCGTGGCATCCGACGACACCAGCTCGGTGATGGTGGTCGACGCGTGCTTCGCGAGCGGCGCCTCGAGCCCCGCGAGCGGGTGGTCGGAGACGTAGAGCCCGAGCATCTCGCGCTCGAACGCGAGCTTGTCGCGCTTGGCCCACTCGGGTCGGTCGGGCACGAGCGAGGGCGCGGCCTCGCGCTCGTGCTCCTCGAACAGGCTGTCGAAGTCGAACCCGACGTCGCCGACCTCCTCGGCGCGCTTCTCCTTCACGGCCGACTCGACGGCGCCCTCGTGGATCTCGACGAGCGCGCGGCGCGTGTGCCCGAGCGAGTCGAACGCGCCCGCCTTCACGAGCGACTCGACCGTGCGCTTGTTGGCGACCTGGATCGGAACCTTCTTCAGGAAGTCGTGGAACGCCTCGAACCGGCCCTTCTCCTCGCGGGCGGCCCGGATCGCGTCGACCACGTTGAAGCCGACGTTGCGCACCGCACCGAGCCCGAACCGGATGTCGTCGCCGACGGCCGCGAAGAACCCGATGGACTCGTTCACGTCGGGCGGCAGCACCTTGATGCCCATGCGGCGGCACTCGTTGAGGTAGAGCGCGAGCTTGTCGCGCGCGTCGCCGACGCTGGTGAGCAGGGCCGCCATGTACTCCGCCGGGTAGTGCGCCTTGAGGTACGCGGTCCAGTAGCTGAGCACGCCGTAGGCGGCCGAGTGGGCCTTGTTGAACGCGTAGTCGGAGAACGGCAGCAGGATGTCCCACAGGGTCTTCACCGCGGCATCCGAGTAGCCGTTGTCGTGCATGCCCTTCGAGAAGCCCTCGTACTGCTTGTCGAGCTCGGACTTCTTCTTCTTGCCCATCGCGCGACGGAGGATGTCGGCCTGGCCGAGCGAGAACCCGGCGACGCGCTGGGCGATCGCCATGACCTGCTCCTGGTAGATGATGAGGCCGTAGCTCGTGTCGAGGATGTCCTTCAGCGGCTCCTCGAGCTGCGCGTGGATGGGCGTGATGGGCTGCAGTCCGTTCTTGCGGAGCGCGTAGTTGATGTGCGAGTTCGCGCCCATCGGGCCGGGGCGGTACAGCGCGATGACGGCGGAGATGTCCTCGAAGTTGTCGGGCTTCATCTGGCGCAGGAGCGAGCGCATGGGGCCGCCGTCGAGCTGGAACACGCCGAGCGTGTCGCCCCGCGAGAGGAGCGCGTACGCCTCGGGATCGTCGAGCGCGAGGTCTTCGAGCACCGGGCGGAAGCCGCGGTTCGCCTCGATGTTGTCGAGGGCGTCGTCGATGATCGTGAGGTTGCGCAGCCCCAGGAAGTCCATCTTGATGAGCCCGAGGGACTCGCACGCCGGGTAGTCGAACTGGGTGACGATCTGGCCGTCCTGCTCCCGCTTCATGATCGGGATGATGTCGATGAGCGGGTCGCTCGACATGATGACGCCCGCGGCGTGCACGCCCCACTGGCGCTTGAGGTTCTCGAGGCCGAGCGCCGTGTCGAAGACCGTCTTCGCCTCGGCGTCCGTCTCGATGAGCGCGCGGATGTCGCCCGCCTCCTTGTAGCGGGGGTGGGCGGAGTCGACGATGCCCGAGAGCGGGATGTCCTTGCCCATGATGGCGGGCGGCATCGCCTTGGTGAGCTTCTCCCCCATGCCGAACGGGAAGCCGAGCACCCGGCTCGAGTCCTTGAGGGCCTGCTTCGCCTTGATGGTGCCGTAGGTGACGATCTGCGCGACGCGCTCGTCGCCGTACTTCTCGGTGACGTAGCGGATGACCTCGCCGCGCCGGCGCTCGTCGAAGTCCACGTCGAAGTCGGGCATGGACACGCGGTCGGGGTTGAGGAACCGCTCGAAGATGAGCCCGTGCCGCAGCGGGTCGAGGTCGGTGATCCGCATCGCGTACGCGGCCATGGAGCCTGCGCCCGAGCCGCGGCCGGGGCCCACTCGGATGCCGTTGTTCTTCGACCAGTTGATGAAGTCGGCGACGACGAGGAAGTAGCCCGGGAAGCCCATCTGCGAGATGACGCCGACCTCGTAGTCGGCCTGCTTGCGCACCTCGTCGGGGATGCCGTTGGGGTAGCGCACGTGCAGGCCGCGCTCGACCTCCTTCACGAACCAGCTCTCTTCGCTCTCGCCCTCGGGCACGGGGAACCTGGGCATGTAGTTCGCGCTGGTGTTGAACTGCACGTTCGCGCGCTCGGCGATGAGGAGCGTGTTGTCGCAGGCCTCCGGATGGTCGCGGAACAGGTGCCGCATCTCGGCCGCGGTCTTGAGGTAGAACTCGTCGGCGTCGAACTTGAAGCGGTTCGGGTCGTCGAGCGTCGAGCCCGACTGCACGCAGAGCAGCGCCGCGTGGCTCTTCGCGTCGTGCGCGTGCGTGTAGTGCAGGTCGTTGGTGGCGACGAGCGGCAAGTCGAGCTGCTTCGCGAGGCGCAGCAGGTCGTCCATGACGCGCCGCTCGATGCCGAGCCCGTGGTCCATGATCTCGGCGTAGTAGTTGTCGGGGCCGAAGATGTCGCGGTACTCGGATGCCGCCCTCACGGCCTCGTCGTACTGGCCGAGCCGGAGGCGCGTCTGCACCTCGCCGCTGGCGCAGCCGGTCGTGGCGATGAGTCCCGACGAGTACTGCTGGAGCAGCTCGCGGTCCATGCGGGGCTTGAAGTAGTAGCCCTCGATCGAGGCGAGGCTCGAGAGGCGGAACAGGTTGTGCATGCCCTCGGTCGTCTCGGACAGGAGGGTCATATGCGTATAGGCACCGGAGCCCGAGACGTCGTCTTCGCCGCCGTTGCCCCATCGCACACGGGTGCGGTCGCCGCGCGCCGTGCCGGGCGTGATGTACGCCTCGGTACCGATGATGGGCTTGATGCCGGCGTCGGTCGCCTGCCTCCAGAAGTCGTAGGCGCCGAACACGTTGCCGTGGTCGGTGACCGCGACGGCGGGCATCTCCTGCTCCTGCGTCGCCTTGATGAGCTCCCCGACCCGAGCGGCGCCGTCGAGCATCGAGTACTCGGAGTGGACGTGCAGGTGGACGAAGGAATCGGCGGCCACGGGGCTCCTCATCGAAGTACTGCTGGTGGATCTCGGGGGTGCTCCGAGTCTACGGCGACCCGCCCACGTCGCCGCCGGCGCGGCTCGCGAGTCGCGCCGGCGGCGACGACGGATGGGCTCAGTCGCCGCGCAGCACGTCGAGCGCGTGCGCGAGGTCGGCCGGGTACTCCGACTCGAACGTCGTCCAGTGCCCGGTGCCCGGATGCGTGAGCGACAGCTCCTTCGCGTGCAGCCACTGCCGGGTCAGGCCGAGCCTGGCCGAGAGCGTCGGGTCGGCGCCGTACATGGCGTCGCCGGCGCACGGATGCCGCTGGGCCGCCATGTGCACGCGGATCTGGTGCGTGCGCCCCGTCTCGAGATGCACCTCGAGCAGCGACGCGAACGGGAACGCCTCGATCGTCTCGTAATGCGTCACCGCGTGCTTGCCGTCGGACGTGACGGCGAACTTCCACTCCGACCTCGGATGCCGCCCGACCGGCGCGTCGATCGTGCCCGCGAGCGGGTCGGGATGCCCCTGCACGACCGTGTGGTAGATCTTCTCGACCTCGCGGTCGTGGAACTGGCGCTTCAGCTCGGTGTACGCGCGCTCGGACTTCGCGACGACCATGAGCCCGCTCGTGCCGGCGTCGAGCCGGTGCACCACGCCCTGTCGCTCGGGCGCGCCCGACGTCGAGATGCGGAAGCCGGCCGCCGCGAGAGCGCCGACGACGGTCGGCCCGTCCCAGCCGAGCGACGGATGCGCCGCGACGCCCGCGGGCTTGTCCACCACGACGAGGTCGTCGTCGTCGTGCACGATGCCGAGGTCGGGAACCGCCACCGGCACGACCTCGAGCGTGCGCGGCGGCTCCCAGCTCACCTCGAGCCACGCGCCGGCGCGCAGGCGATCGGACTTGTCGACCGCCGCGCCGTCGAGCGCGGCTCCCCCGGCGGCCGCGATGTCGGCGGCCTGCGTGCGCGAGAAGCCGAGGAGCTTCGCGAGCCCCTGGTCGACGCGCACGCCGTCGAGCCCGTCGGGCACGGGGAACGAGCGGTGCTCCATGCTCAGGACTCGGCGGCCAGCTGCGTGCCGGCGAGCGGGGTCTTCCCCTCGCCGGCGGCGGGCGCGCCGTCGGTGCCGTCCGCCGTCACCGCTCCGGGCGCGGGGGTGGCGGAACCACCGGTCGCCTCGGCATCGCCCGTGGCCTCGGCGTCGCGCGCGGCATCCGATCGCTTCGACTCGCGGATGCCGTCGAGGCCGACGCCGCGGATCGTGAGGATCATGAAGAGCACCATGCTCGACACGATGGCGATGTCGGCGACGTTGTAGATCGCCGGCAGCATCCACGGGGTCGAGATGAAGTCGATCACGTGGCCCAGGCCGAAGCTCGGCTCACGCAGGAGCCGATCGGTGAGGTTGCCCAGCACGCCGCCGAGCAGGAGCCCGAAGACGAGCGCCCACGCGATGGAGTGGATGCGGCGGGCGAACCACACGATGAACGTGATGACGCCGGCCGCGAGGATCGTGAAGATCCACGTCATGCCGCTCGCGAGCGAGAAGGCCGCACCGGGGTTGCGCACGAACTGCCATTGCAGCACCGGGCCCAGGACCTGGACGACCTCGCCCTCGGTGAGGTTCGTGACGACAAGGTACTTGCTCAACTGGTCGAGGCCGTACACCGCGAGGGCGGCCCCGACCAGGATGAGGAGTGCTGCGGTGGTGCCGACCTTCGCGGCCCGCTCAGCCGCCAAAGCCCTGGAAGGTCGGAGCGGGGGTCTGCTCGGCGGCGATGCCCGAGGAGAAGCCCTGGTTGCCCGAGACCTGCACCGGCGCGGCAGTGTCGAGCTCGCGCAGCTGGCCCTCGATGTAGCTCTTCAGCTTGGCGCGGTAGTCGCGCTCGAACACGCGGAGCTCGTCGACCCGCTTCTCGAGCGCCAGGCGCTCCTGGTCGAGGATGCCCATCTGCTGACGCTGCTTGGCCTCGGCCTCGGCGACGACGCGCGCGGCGGTGGCGTGGCCCTCGGCGATCAGCGCGTCGCGCTTCTCGATGCCCTCGCGCACGTGCTCCTCGTGGAGGCGGCGGGCGAGCTGCAGGAGGTTCGTGGTCGAGGTCTGCTCGTCGAGCTCGGACTGCGGCGCGGCGGGCGCCTGCGTCGGAACCGCGACGGTCGGCGGCGGGGCGGCCGGCTCGGTGTAGACCGCGGCGGGGGCCGGCGCAGCGGCGGCGGCGCCCTTCGACGCGTCCGCGGCACGGGCCTCGGCCGCGGCCAGGCGCTGGCGCAGCTCCTCGTTCTCGCCGTTCAGGCGTCGGAGCTCGACGACCACCTCGTCGAGGAAGTCATCGACTTCGTCCTGGTCGTAGCCCTCCCGGAACTTCGTCGCCTGGAAGCGCTTGTTGACCACATCTTCCGGAGTTAGCGCCATGGCTTCCCATCCCTCGAATCTGTCGGACCGTTTCGATCACGTTCTGCTAACGGTAGCAAAGGTCTCAGGAGGGCCGCAGTGCCGAACGTCACGGCGTGCCACCCTCGCAGGAGATCGTCAGCCGGATGCCGCGGCTCCGGCCGCCAGCCACGACACCACGGTCATGGCGACGATGACGAGCAGCATGGCCAGGCTCCACCCGAGGTCGAGTGCGACCTGGCCGATGCGTATCGGCGGCACGAGCCGCCGGAAGAAGCGCACGGGCGGATCCGTGACGCTGTAGATCGCCTCCACGACGACGAGCCAGAACCCGCGCGGACGCCAGGTGCGGTTGAACGTGCGCACGAGATCGAGGACGAACCGCGCCCACATCACGAAGAAGTAGATGAGGAGCAGCGTGTAGAGGATGTTCCAGACGACTGCCAGTACGCCCACGGGCGCCTACGCGTGGGTGAAGAAGGACGCGTCGACGTCGCCGTCGGCCTCGCCCGCCTCGCCCGACACCACGACGTGGGCGGGCGACAGCAGGAACACCTTGCTCGTCACGCGCTCGATCTTGCCGTAGAGGCCCTGCGAAAGTCCACTCGCGAAGTCGATGAGGCGACGCGCGTCGCCGTCGGACATCTGCGAGAGGTTGATGATGACCGGGACTCCCTCTCGGAAGGACTCGGCGATGACCTGCGCGTCACGGTACTGACGCGGGTGCACGGTGAGGATCTCGTTCATCTCCGCCTGCGGTGTGCTCTGGGGTACGTGGTGCTTGCGAAGCGGCGTGACGGCCGCTCCGGTCTTGGGGGCGGGGGCTGGTGCCGCCGCGTGCACGATCGGGGCAGCGGGCGCCGGCGCGGCCTGGGCTGCCTCGTGCTCGAGCTCCTCATCGGCGAGTCCGAGGTAGACCATGGTCTTCTTGAGCGGGTTCGACATCGCTGCCTCCGTCTTCGATCCGTCTCTTCCGAGGCTAACCGGCTTCCGGCCGATTGCCGGTGATTGCAGTGCCGATCCTCAGGTGTGTCGCACCCTCCAGCACGGCGTCGCGGAAATCGTGGGACATCCCGATGGACAGGTCGCCCGCGTCGGGTGCGATCCGCTGCACGCGCTCCGACAGGAGGCGCACGCGGGCGAACGCCGGGCGAGGCGGGTCGCCGAGCGGCGCGACCGCCATGAGCCCGCGCAGCCGGAGTCCCGGCGTCGCGAGGACATGCTCGACCAGCGGGTCGAGGTCGTCGGGCTGCACGCCGCCCCGCTTCGGGTCGTCGGTCAGGTTGACCTGCACGAAGCAGTCGACGGATGCCTCGTCCGAGCGCAGCGCGTCCACGAGCGATGCCCGGTCGACCGAGTGGATCGCGGCCGCGTACGCGCGGACCTGGCGCGCCTTCTTGCCCTGCAGCTGCCCGACGAAGTGCCAGCGCACGTCGAGGTCGGCGAGTTCCGCCGCCTTCCGCTGCGCCTCCTGGTGCCGGTTCTCCCCGATGTCGTGCACGCCGAGGCGCACGAGGTCGCGGATCAACGACACCGGCTGGAACTTCGTCACGACGATGGTCGTCACCTCGTGCGGGTTCCGGCCGGCGTCCCTCGCGGCATCCGCGATGCTGCCCTGCACCGAGGCGAGCCGGTCGGCGAGGTCGCTCATCGACGCCTCCGCACGACCGGTCCCTCGGGCATCACTTGAGGAAGTCGGGGATGTCGAGCTCGTCGTCGCCGTCGTCCTCGAACACGGGGTCCGAGACGATCTGGTCGGCCGCCGCGGTCGGCGCCTCGCCCCAATTGGCGGTCTCGACGAGCTCGTCGATGTCGATCTCGCCGATCACGTCGGCGGCCTCGCCGCCGAGCGACGACGCGCCGAGCGACGACCCGCCGACCGCCGCGCCCACCGCGGCGGGCACGAAGTTCGTCCGCCTGGCCTCGACCGGCTGCTTCGCGTTCGGCTCGCCGCCGTCGAAGCCGGCGGCGATGACGGTCACGCGCACCTCGTCGCCGAGCGTGTCGTCGATGACGGCGCCGAAGATGATGTTCGCCTCGGGGTGCACGGCCTCCTGGACGAGGCGCGCGGCGTCGTTGATCTCGAAGATGCCGAGGTTCGACCCGCCCTGGATCGAGAGGAGCACGCCGTGGGCGCCGTCGATCGATGCCTCGAGGAGTGGACTCGCGACGGCGAGCTCCGCGGCCTTGATCGCCCGGTCTGCGCCGCGCGACGATCCGATGCCCATGAGGGCGGAGCCGGCGCCCTGCATGACGGACTTCACGTCGGCGAAGTCGAGGTTGATGAGGCCGGGGGTGGTGATGAGGTCGGTGATGCCCTGAACACCGGCGAGGAGCACCTGGTCGGCCGTGGCGAACGCCTCGAGCATCGAGATCCCGCGGTCGCTGATCTCGAGCAGGCGGTCGTTCGGCACGACGATGAGGGTGTCGACCTCCTCCTTCAGCCGGGCGACGCCCTGCTCGGCCTGCGTCTGGCGGCGCTTGCCCTCGAAGCCGAACGGCTTCGTCACGACGCCGATGGTGAGGGCGCCGATCGACTTCGCGATGCGCGCGACCACGGGCGCGCCGCCCGTGCCGGTGCCACCGCCTTCGCCCGCGGTGACGAAGACCATGTCGGCGCCCGCGAGCGCCTCCTCGATCTCCTCCGCGTGGTCCTCGGCGGCGCGTCGTCCGACCTCGGGATCGGCGCCGGCGCCGAGGCCCCGGGTGAGGTCCCGGCCGACGTCGAGCTTGACGTCCGCGTCCGACATGAGCAGGGCCTGCGCGTCGGTGTTGATCGCGATGAACTCGACCCCGCGCAGGCCGAGCTCGATCATGCGGTTGACGGCGTTGACACCGCCGCCGCCGATGCCGACGACCTTGATGACGGCGAGGTAGTTCTGGTTAGACGACATGTCCGGCCCTCCGTGCGAACTCTGAACCTTGAACCTCTAGTCGAAGGTTAAAGTTTTGCTGAGTATGCAATTCCTGATTCGAAGGTAGGTGCCGCTCGCACGCCGCTCGGCAATGACGCCCCGCGTGTCGCGAACCGCGGGCGCAGGACGCCTCGATCGTCGCCGGCGCGACCCCGATCCGACCCGGTCAGGAGGTCACGGGGCTCGTCGGCGCCGAGACGTCGTACTGCGAGACGGTGTCGGGCGGGGCCGCGCGCATGAGCGTCGCGAGAACGTCGGCCTTGAACGAGGAGTCCTCGGCGCTCCCCCACACCACGCTCGCGCCGCCCTCGAGCTCGAGCCGCACGTCGTCCGCGGTGTCCGCCGTCGCGCGGACGAGCTGCGACCGCACGTCGTTCGGGAGGCTCCGCACCACGCCGGCAACGGCGCGGAAACCCTCGTCGGCGACGCCGCCCTCGACCTCGATGAGCGGCTGGCCGGGCGGCCGCTCGTCGGGGCGCTCGATCACGACGCCCGCACCGTCGACGAGTTCGAGGCCCGAGCCGGTGTCGATCACGCCGACGGGCGTGCGCTCGACGATGCGCACCACGAGCGTGCCGGGTGGGATGGTCTCGGTCGCGTACGTCTCGATCAGCGGGAAGCGCGCGAGGGCGGCGTGCACCTCTGCGCCCTCGATGAGCGGGAGCGGAGTGCCGAGCAGCGTCGCGAACGCGCCCTGCACCTCGTCGGCGGGGATGCGCTGCGCGCCTTCGACGCGCACCTCCCGGAGCGCCATGAGCGGCGAGTACGCGCCGACGCCGACGACGGCCACGACGGCGAGCACCGCGCCGACGCCGACCGCCCACGTGATCCGGCGGCGTCGTGAGCGCTTGGTGAAGCGGCGCACCTCCTGGCGTTCGTAGCGGCGGCGCTCCCGTGCCGCGGCGGCGAGGGCGCGCTTCGCGGCGCGGGGGGTGCGTGGCGCGTCGGCGACGCCCCCGGCGCCGTCGGCGAAGGCGGCGGTGCCGTCGACCGCCGGGTCGCGTGGGTCGGCGGGGTCGCGCGCACCGGCGGGGTCACGCAGGTCGGGCAGCACCTCGGTCGCGTTCGTCGCCGACGTCGGGGGCACCGCGCGCTCGGCACTCGTCACGCGTGGCGCGCCAGGGCCCGCAGCCGTCGTCGGCGCCCCGACGACGACCGCGATCGGCTCGGTCGACGTCCGGTCGGCGTCGGGTGCGACGGGCGCGCGGCCGGCCGGCGACACGACCGCCGACGCCGGAGCATCAGGGGGCGACGCACCCGGGCCCCGCACCGCCCCGCGGTCGCCCGCCCGCGGCGCGGGAGGCCGGTCGAAGCCCTGGGGGCGCTTCACGCGCGGCGCGTCCTCACTCGCGCTCCCGCTCGAGGGAGCCGAGCAGCTGCGGCACGATGCGGTAGACGTCGCCGCAGCCGAGCGTGATCACGAAGTCGCCGTCGTGCGCGATCTTCGCGGTGTGGTCGGCGGCCTCCTGCCAGTCGACGATGAACGCGACCTTCGACGGGTCGGCGAAGCGCTCGCTCACGAGCGCGCCGGTCACGCCGGGCACCGGGTCCTCGCGTGCGCCGTAGACGTCGAGCACGACGGTCTCGTCGGCGTACTGCTCGAGCACCTCGGCGAACTCCTTCGCGAAGGCCTGCGTGCGGCTGTAGGTGTGCGGCTGGTGCACTGCGATGATGCGGCCGTCGCCGACGACCGTGCGCGCCGCGGCGAGAGCGGCGGCGACCTCGGTCGGGTGGTGCGCGTAGTCATCGTAGACGCTCACGCCGCCGACCGTGCCGTGCAGCTCGAAGCGCCGGCCCGTGCCACCGAACGTCGCGATGCCCGCGAGCGCTGCGGCCGGGTCGTGGCCGAGGCCGACGAGCACGGCGAACGCGCCCGCCGCGTTGATCGCGTTGTGGTGTCCGGGGACGCGCAGGCGTGCGGTGTAGGTCGCCCCGGCGTAGTCGATCGCGAACGCCACGGGGCCGTCGGTCTCGACGGAGTGCACGCGCACCGTGGCATCCGCCGCCTCGCCGAACGTGACGACGTTGCCGTGCGAGAGCCGCTCGTGGACGCGCGTCGCCCCGGGGTCGTCGGAGGAGATGACCACGAGCTCGCGCGCGCGGTCGGCGAAGTCGACGAACGCCTGCTCGAAGGCGTCACGCGAGCCGTAGTGGTCGAGGTGGTCGGGGTCGACGTTCGTGATGAGCGCGATGGAGGTGTCGTAGAGCAGGAACGAGCCGTCGGACTCGTCGGCCTCGACCACGAACAGCTCGGCGTCGCCCGCCGCCGAGCTCACGCCGAGGTCGGCGATGACGCCGCCGTTCACGAAGCTGGGGTCCTCGCCGAGTTCGAGCAGGCCGGTGACGATCATGCCCGTCGAGGTGGTCTTGCCGTGCGCGCCCGCGACGGACACGAGCCGCCGGCCGGCGATGAGCGCCGCGAGCGCCTGCGACCGGTGCAGCACGGGCAGCCCGCGCTGCAGCGCGAGCTGGTACTCGGGATTGTCCTGCCAGAGGGCGCCCGTGACGACGACGGTGTCGACGTCCTCGGGAAGGTTCGCGGAGTCGTGCCCGATGGCGACGACGGCGCCGAGCTCGCGCAGCGCCGCGATGTTCGCGGAGTCGCGCACGTCGGACCCGGTGACCCGGTGCCCGTCGCCGAGCACGAGTCGGGCGATGCCGCTCATGCCCGAGCCGCCGATGCCGACGAAGTGCACGGCGCCGAGGTCGGCGGGGATCTGGGCGGTGAGGTCGGGCTTGATGGTCACGTGCGGCGGTTCTTCCTCGGGGCGATGGATGCGAAGCGATGCGTGCGGTGCGTTCGATGCGTGCCGGTCGGCGGGCGGCGGATGCCGCGGCATCCGCTCACTCCACGTTACGCGCTGCCGGCCGAGTCGCCGGCACCCCCGCCGAGCGCCGCGTCGACGAGCGCCACCATGCGGTCGGTGCCGTCGAGGTGGCCGACGGATGCCGCGGCGGCGGCCATGGCGTCGACGCGCGTCCGATCGCCGAGCAGGGGCACGAGCTCGGCCGCGACCCACTCGGACGTGAAGTCGGCGTCGTCGACGAGGATGCCGCCGCCCGCGCCGACGACATCGGCGGCGTTGAACCGCTGCTCGCCGTTGCCGACCGGGTACGGCACGTACACCGCCGGGATGCCGAGCGCGGCGAGCTCGCTCACGGTCGCGGCGCCCGCGCGCGAAACGGCGAAGCCGGCCAGGGCGAGGGCGAGGTCCATGCGGTCGGCGTACTCGACCATGCGGTAGCCGGGCAGGCCGGGGTCCTCGACGTCGGACGAGGCGCCCGTGATGTGCAGCACCTGCCATCCGGTGGCGACCAGCGCCGCCGCGCTCGCCACCATGGTGCGGTTGATGCGCCGCGCTCCGAGCGAACCGCCCGTGGCGAGCAGGACCGGGCGAGCCGGGTCGAGCCGGTAGAGCCGTGCGGCCTCCTCGCGGAGTCCGGCGCGGTCGAGCACCTCGATCTCGCGGCGGAGCGGCATGCCGACGACCTCGGCGTGCTTCAGTGGCGTGCCGCCGAACGCCACCCCGACGCCCGCGGCCCAGCGCGACCCGAGCCGGTTCGCGAGCCCGGGCTTCGCATTCGCCTCGTGGATCGCGACGGGCACGTGCGCGTTGCGCGCGGCGAGGTAGGCGGGCGTCGCGACGTAGCCGCCGAAGCCGACGACGACGTCGACGCCGCGCTCCTCGATGATCGACCGAACGTCGTCGATCGACCGGCGGAACCGCGACGGGAACGCGACGGCCGCGCGGTTCGGGCGACGCGGGAACGGGACCTTCGCGATCGTGAGCAGCTCGTAGCCGCGCTGGGGCACGAGCCGGGACTCGAGGCCCTCGGCGGTGCCGAGCACGAGCACCTCGTCGTCGGGGTTCCGCTCGCGGAGCCGGTCGGCGACGGCGAGCAGCGGGTTCACGTGGCCGGCGGTCCCTCCGCCGGCCAGCAGGTACGTGGTCATCGCGCCGGCCGTCCGGCCGATCGGGCCCCGGCGCGGGCCTGCGCACGAGCGGCGGCACGCACGGATGCCTCGGGGTCGCGCGCGACCGAGAGCACCACGCCGATCGCGAAGAGCGTCGTGAGCAGGGCGGTGCCGCCTGCCGAGACGAGTGGAAGGGGGACGCCGAGGACGGGGAAGACTCCGAGCACGACACCGATATTGACACAGGCCTGGCCGACCACCCACACGAGGACGGCCGCGGTGACCGCCTTGGCGAACGGAGTGCGGGCCGCACGCAGCACGCGTGCGAACGCGATCGCGAGCAGCACGAACAGGCCGATCACCACGACCGCGCCGATGAGCCCGAGCTCCTCGCCGATGATCGCGAAGATGAAGTCGTTGTCGGCCGCGGGCAGCCACGACCACTTCGCCGTCGAATTGCCGAGCCCGACGCCGAACACGCCGCCGTTCGCGAGCGCGAACCGGCCGTGCTGGATCTGCCAGCAGTCGTCGTTGTCGAACTGCGTGCAGTTCTCCTGCAGGAACGCGGTGATCCGACGCATCCGGCTGTCGCTCGACACGGCCACGATCACGAAGACCGTGGCGCCGAGGAGCACGACGGGCAGCAGGAGCCGCAGGCGCACGCCGATGAGGAAGAGCGCCCCGATGAGCATCGCGCCCATGATCATGACGGTGCCGAGGTCGCCGCCGATGAGCACGAGCCCGATCGCGGTGCCGCCGACGAGGAGGATCGGCAGGATGCCCCGGCCGAAGTCGTCGAGCAGCCCCTGCTTCTTCGTGACGATGAGGCCCAGCCAGATCACGAGCGCGACCTTGATGAGCTCGGACGGCTGGAACTGCACCCCGCCGATGGCGAGCCAGTTCGTGTTGCCGCCGACCGTGATGCCGAGCGGCGTCGCGACGACGAGCAGCTGCAGCGCGCACGACACGAGCAGCAGCGGCCAGGCGGCCACCATCCACGCGCGTTCGGGCATCCGGCTCGCGATGAGCATGATCGGCACGCCGAACAGCGCATACAGGCCCTGCCGCTGGGCCTGCACGAAGAACCCGCCGTCCTCGAGGTTCGACTCGACCGACGACGAGGACAGCACCATCACGAGGCCGAACACCACGAGGAAGATCGTCGTGCCGAGCAGCAGGAAGTAGTCCTTCGACTCGACCCGGAAGACGCGTCCGAGCCGGATGCGGGCGGCGGAGACGCCCGCGGCCTCAGCCTTCGGAGGTCGGGCCGTGCGGGGCGGAGTCGCCATCCGCCTCACCTCCCAGCCTCGCCCTGACCGCCTCGTGGAAGCGCCGGCCTCGGTCGGCGTAGTCGGCGAACTGATCCATGGACGCCGCAGCGGGAGCGAGGAGCACCGTGTCCCCGTCCTCCGCCACGGCGGCGGCCAGTGCGACCGCCTCGGGCATCACCGTCTCAGTGTCGTCGGTGACCACCTCGAAGAGGGGCAGCTCGGGCGCGTGTCGCCGGAACGCCGCGACGAGCGCGGCCCGGTCGACGCCGATCACGATCGCGGCGCGAAGGCGGCTCGCGTGCGCGGCGACGAGCGCGTCCGCGTCGACGCCCTTCAGCAGGCCGCCCACGATCCAGACGACGCGGCCGAACGCGCGCAGCGACGCCTCTGCCGCGTGCGGGTTGGTGGCCTTCGAGTCGTCGATCCAGCGGATGCCGCCGGCCACCGCGACCGTCTCGATGCGGTGCGCGTCGAGCCGGAACTCGCCGAGCGCGTCGTGGATGACGCCCACGGGCACGCCGTAGGAACGCGCCAGCGCGGACGCGGCGAGGATGTTCTGCACGACGTGCGGCGCCGAGAGCCCCCGCGGCTCGAGCTCGCCGACGGTGACGATCTCGAGCGCGGCGGTGCGCCGCTCATCGAGGAACGCGCGGTCGCAGAGGATGCCCTCGACGACGCCGAAGTCGCTCGGCCCCGGCACGTCGAGGCCGAACCCGATGGCGCGGGCTCCCTCCTCGACGTCGGCCTCCTCGACCATGTGCATGGTCGCCTCGTCGGCGCGGTTGTACACGCACGCGACCTTCGTGTTCTCGTAGACCATGGCCTTCGCCGCCCGGTACGCCTCGGCCGACCCATGCCAGTCGAGGTGGTCGTCGGCGATGTTGAGGCAGACGCTCGCCCACGGATGCAGCGCCCCGGGCCCGGTCTTCTGGAGATGGTGCAGCTGGTAGCTCGACAGCTCGACCACGAGCACGTCGAATCCGCCCGGGTCGCGGACGGCGTCGAGCACGGGAACGCCGATGTTGCCGCACGGCGCCGCGCGGAGGCCGTTGGCCGCGAGGAAGGTCGCGGTGAGCTGCACGGTCGTGGTCTTGCCGTTCGTGCCGGTCACGAGGATCCACTCGGCGGCGTTCACCTTGTCGCGCACGCGCCAGGCGAGCTCGATGTCGCCCCACACCGCGAGGCCGTTCGCCGACGCCCACTCGAGCACGGGGTGGTCGGGGTGGAAGCCGGGCGATGCGACGACGAGCTCGGGCGCGAACGCGACGAGCTCCTCGGGCACCGCGTCGAGCGGATGCCGCACCAGCCGCGCCCCGATGACCTCGAGGATCCGGGCGCGGTCGTCGTCGACGGCGGGCGCGAGCACCAGCACCTCGGCGCCGAGCTCGGTCAGCGTGTCCGCGACCGCGAACCCGGTGACGCCGAGCCCGAGTACGGCGACGCGCAGGCCCCGCCAGTCGGCGTTCCAGCTCGTGAGCGTCTCGAGCCGGGCGGCGACGCCCGCGGCATCCGAGTCGGTCAACTCTGCAGCCATTCGAAATAGAAGCTGCCGACGCCGGCCGCCACGAACAGGCCGGCGATGATCCAGAACCGCACGACGATCGTGACCTCGGCCCAGCCCTTGAGCTCGAAGTGATGGTGGATGGGACTCATGAGGAACACGCGCTTGCCGCCCGAGAGCTTGAAGTACGCGCGCTGCACGATGACCGAACCGGTCTCGATGACGAACAGGCCGCCGATGAGGAGCAGGAGCAGCTCGGTGTGGCTGACGATCGCGAGCGCCGCCAGGGCGCCGCCGAGCGCGAGCGAGCCGGTATCGCCCATGTAGATGTGCGCCGGGTTGGTGTTCCACCAGAGGAAGCCGATGAGGCCGCCGACGATCGCGGTGGCCACGATCGCGATGTCGAGCGGATCGCGCACCTCGTAGCAGCGGTACGCGTCGCTCGGGTTGAGGTTCTCGCTGAAGCACGACTGGTTGAACTGCCAGAAGCCGATGATGACGAACGAGCCGATGGCGAGGATCGACGCGCCGCCCGCCAGGCCGTCGAGGCCGTCGGTGACGTTCACGCCGTTCGACGCGGCGACCGTGAGGAGGCAGATCCAGATGACGTAGAGGATCACGCCGACGATCGTGCCGAACACCATGAAGTCGAGCGGCAGGTCGCGGATGAACGAGATGCTCGTGTTCGCCGGCGTGACCGCGTGCTCGTTCGGGAACTGCAGCGCGAGCAGCGCGAACGCCGTGGCCACCACGACCTGGCCGAGGATCTTCGCCCAGCCGCCCAGGCCGAGGCTCTGCTTCTTGCGCGTCTTCAGGAAGTCGTCGATGAACCCGACGATGCCGAGTCCGACCATCATGAACAGGATGAGCATCGCCGACGCGGTCGGCGGCTCGCCGCTCACGAGGAACGTCGCGCCGAAGTACCCGAACAGGCTGCCCAGGATGAAGATGATGCCGCCCATCGTGGGCGTGCCGCGCTTGACGTGGTGGCTCTTCGGCCCGTCGTCGCGGATGAACTGGCCCCACCCGATGCGCGTGAACAGCCGGATGAACAGCGGCGTGAGGAACAGCGTGAAGGCGAGCGACAACGCCCCGGCGGTCAGCAGTGCTCTCATGCGAACGAATCTCCCGTTCGGTCGCCGAGCTGGCGGATCATCAGTGCTGCCCCGCCGCTCATGCGAACCATTCTCCCAGTCGGTCGCCGAGGAGGCGGAGACCCGCCGCGTTCGACGATTTCACCAGCACGGTGTCGCCCGGCCGGGCGAT
The DNA here is from genome assembly GCF_053603635.1 of Agromyces sp. NPDC004153. Taxonomy (NCBI): domain Bacteria; kingdom Bacillati; phylum Actinomycetota; class Actinomycetes; order Micrococcales; family Microbacteriaceae; genus Agromyces; species Agromyces sp. NPDC004153. The sequence goes on along the minus strand of NZ_JBSGFY010000002.1, from coordinate 99,792 downwards.
CGAGGTCACGAGGTCGAACGCCTCGTCGGCGCTCTCGACGTAGGCGGACTCGCCGTCCCACGATCCCTCGTTGATGGCCGTGATGTGCAGGCGCCGCGCGCCCGCGCCCACCACGACGAGCTGCGAGATGCCGAGCCGCACGGCGAGCAGGCCGATGCGGTCGTGCTCCTCGCCCGAGAACTCGCCGAGCTCGCTCATCTCGCCGAGCACCGCGATGGTGCGCGTGCCCGGCTCCTGCACCTGCGCCAGCGTCTTGAGCGCGGCCGCCATCGAGTCGGGGCTCGCGTTGTAGGCGTCGTTGATGATCGTGACGTCGTCGCGGCCGCCCATGACCTCCATGCGCCAGCGCTCGGCCAGCGTGACCGACTCGAGCGCCTCGACGATCGCCGGCAGCGGCACGCCGAGCTCGAGCGCGGCGGCGGTGGCCGCGAGCGCGTTCATCACGTGGTGCTCGCCGAGCACGCCGAAGCGCACGCGAGCGGATGCCCCGCCGGGCGCCGTGACCGTGAACTCGGTGCCGCGCGCGTGCACGACGAGCTCGGTCGCCCGCACGTCGGCGCGCTCACCCAGCCCGAACCACACGACGCGCGCGGCGGTGACGCCGGCCATCGAGGCGACCCGGGGGTCGTCGGCGTTGAGCACCGCGACCTCGTCGGCCGTGAGCTCAGTCACCATCTCGGACTTCGCCCGCACGGTCTGCTCGATGCCGCCGAACTCACCGGCGTGCGCGAGGCCGACCTTCAGCACGATGCCGATGTCGGGGTGCGCCATCCGCACGAGCCGCGCGATCTCGCCGACGGCCGACGCGCCCATCTCGGCGACGAGGAACTCGGTGTCGTCGGTGAGCTCGAGCGCGGTGATCGGGCCGCCCACCTCGTTGTTGAACGACTTGCGCGAGGCGACGGTGTCGCCCTGCGCCGTGAGGATCTCGCGGAGCAGGTTCTTCGTCGTGGTCTTGCCGTTCGAGCCGGTGACGCCGACGATCCGCAGTCGTCCGCGCGCCCGCACCCGTCGCACGACCTCGGTCGCGAGCGCGCCGAGCGCGTCGACCGAGTCGGCCACGATGACCTGCGGCACCGGGAGCTCGAGGGCGCGCTCGACGACGAGCAGCGCCGCACCCTGCTCGACGGCGGCCGGCGCGAACCGGTGTCCGTCGTCGAACTCGCCGCGCTTGGCGAAGAACACGTCGCCGGCGCCGACCTCGCGGGAGTCGGTGGTCACGGCGCCGTCGACGACCGTGTCGGCCGTGGCATCCGTGCCCTCGAGGTGCAGCGTGCCGTCGACCGCCGAGGCGATCTCGGCCAGGGTCAGGGCGATCATGCGTCCCAGCCCGCCTCGCGCAGTGCCTGCTTCGCGTCGTCTCTGGCTGAGTACGGGATCTTCACGCCCTTCACCTCGTGGTAGTCCTCATGGCCCGGTCCGGCGTAGAGGATCGCGTCGCCCTCGCCGGCCAGTGCGACCGCGGCCCGGAAGGCCGCCCGCGGGTCGGCGATCTCGTGGATCTCGCGGTCGGGCACGGCCTCGCGGGCGCCGGCGATGAGCGTGGCGCGGATGGCGGCCGGATCCTCCCATCGCGGATGGAAGTCGGTGACGACCACCACGTCGGCGCCGCGCGCGGCGATGGCGCCCATCTCGGCGCGCTTCGTGGTGTCGCGGTCGCCGTCGGCGCCGAACACCATGATGACGCGGCCGGTCGTGAACCGGCGGATGGCGCCGAGCGTCTGCAGGAACGCGTCGGGGCTGTGCCCGTAGTCGATGTAGACGATCGGACCGCGCTCCCCCGAGATGCGCTCGGCGCGCCCGGGGATGTACGCGTCGATGCCGCCGTCGCGCTCGAGCACGTGCGCGACCTGCTCGAGGTCCCACCCGGCCTCGACGAGCATCACGATCGCGAGGGCGGCGTTCGCCGCCATGTACCAGCCGAGCAGCGGCACGCGGGTTTCGAGTCGCCGACCGCCCTGCCCCTCGAGCACGAACGACGTGTGCGTCGCGGTCTCCTCGAGCACCGTGAGGCGCCAGTCGGCGTCGACCTCGGGGTTCGTCGAGAGCGTCGTGACCGGGATGCGCGACTCGGCGACGAGGCGGCGACCCCACTCGGAGTCGATCGTGACGACGCCCCGGCGCGAGCGCTCGGGCTGGAATAGCTCGCGCTTCGCCTCGAAGTACAGGTCCATCGACGCGTAGTCGTCGAGGTGGTCGTGGCTGAGGTTCGTGAAGCCGACGACGTCGAACACGAGCCCGTCGACGCGGTGGCGCGACAGCGCCTGCGCGGAGACCTCGATGCCGACGGCGCGCACGTCGACCTCCTGCATGCGCGCGAGCAGGGCGTGCAGCTCGCTCGCCTCGGGGGTCGTCAGCGAGCTCGTGACCGCCTCGTCGCCGATGCGGCGCTCGGCCGTGGACGTGAGCCCGGCCACCACGCCGAGCTGGCGCAGGATGCCGTAGAGCAGGTACACGACGCTGGTCTTGCCGTTCGTGCCGGTCACGGCGAAGAGCGTGGCCGGGTTGTCGGCGGTGCGGTGGATCCACGCGGCCACCTCGCCGAGCGCGGCGCGGGCGTCGGGGGTGACGAGGATCGGCAGTCCCGACTCGACCGCGAGCTCGGCGCCCGCCGGGTCGGTGAGCACGGCGACGGCGCCGCCGTCGCGGGCGGCAGCGGCGAACGAGGCGCCGTGGGCGTTGCGGCCGGGCACCCCGACGTACAGGTCGCCGGGGCGGACGGCCGCGGAGTTGAGCACCACGCCGGTGACCTCGAGGTCGTCGATGTCGCCGCGCACGTCGAGGTCGAACGTCTCGGCGAGGCCGTGCAGCGATCGAGGGCTCGGATGCTGCGGCCGGAGGGCCGTTGGAGGCGATCCGGTCACGAACCCAACTTTCTCACCAGGTGGCTGGCAGCTCGGGCGCCGCGGCGCCGGATGGAACGGTCCGATACTTCTTCAGCACCTGGCTCATCACCTGTTGGAAGACGGGAGCGGATGCGGCGGACGAGTTCATCTTAACGGGATTCATGATGCTCACCGAAACGACGAACTGCGGATCGTCGGCCGGCGCGAACCCCGAGACCGACACGAGGTAGCCGCTCAGGTAGCCGCCGTTCCCGTCGGGGACCTGCGCCGTGCCGGTCTTCGCGGCGACCCGGTAGCCCGGGATCTCCCACTTGTCGGCGAGCCAGCCCTCGAGGTACACGCGCTCGAGGATCGCGCTCGTCTGCTGCGCCGCCGACGCCGAGATCACGGGCGTGCCCGACGACTGCTCCGGGGTCTCGTCGCCGCATCCGTCGACGAGCCGCACCGGCATCCGCACGCCGCCGTTGGCGATGGTCTGGTAGACGCTCGCGATCTGCACGGCCGTGGTCGTGAGCCCCTGCCCGAACATGGTCGCGTACTTGGTCTGGTTGTCCCAGCCCTCGGGCCCGCCGTGCAGGTCGCCGGGCTCCTCGCCGGGGAACCCGACCTCCGTGCGCTCCCCCAGGCCGAACGCGAGCATGTCGTCGTAGCGCTCCTGGTCGCTCAGCCGCTCGCCGAACTGCGACATGCCGGTGTTCGACGACTCGATGAGCACGCCCGTGAGCGTGAGTCGCTCGTCGCCGTGGAATCCGCTGTCGTTGACGTTCGCGCCGTTCGGCGGGAGGTAGCGGTAGGGCGCGATGATCTGGCTGACCGGGTCGGCCTTGCCGGCGTCGATGACGGATGCCGCGGTGAGCGCCTTGAACGTCGATCCGGGCTCGAACGGCGCGGTGAACGCACGAGAGCCGCGGTTCCCGGAGTCCGTGGCCGACGGCGCGTTCGGGTCGACCGTCGGGACGTCGGCGACGGCGAGCAGCCGGCCGGTCTTCGCCTCCATGACGGTCACCGTGGCCCAGTCGGCACCGACGGCCTGCACCTGCGCCTCCGCGATCCGCTGCACCATCCACTGCAGGTCGGAGTCGATGGTCAGCTTCAGCGTTCCGCCGTCGTGGGCCTGCTCGTCCACGACCTCGGTGCCCGGGATCTGCACCCAGTCCTCGAGGCTGTGCAGGTAGCTGTATTCCCCGTCCTGCCCGGCGAGGCACTCGTCCTCCGAGTACTCGAGGCCAGCCACGGCGTTGCCGTCGGGGTCGACGAAGCCGAGCAGGTTGCCTCCGACCGCGCCGTTCGGGTAATAGCGGCTCGGGTGCTCCCACGGCACGACCCAGGGGATGTCGAGCTCCTTCACGCGCTCGTACGTCTCGGTGTCGACGAGCTTGGCCACGTAGGCGAAGTCCGAGTTCGCGTTCTCGGCGAGCGAGTCGGCGATGACCTGCTGCACCTGCTCGCCGGTGAGGCCGATGACCGCCCCGAGCTCGGCAGCGGACTGCTCGAGCGGCACCTCGACCGGCACGGTCTTCGACGGATCCTGCGGATCGGGCTCCTCACGCGTGATGGGGCCGGCGTTCGCGTTCTTGGGCGACACCGCGATGTCGTACCGCATCACGGTGTCGGCCAGCACGATGCCGTTCCGGTCGACGATGTCGCCGCGCGAGCCGTACACCGTGACCGACGTCGAGCGCCGGCCCTCGGCCTCCTCGCTGAGCTCGGCCGCGCGCACGACCTGGAGGTCGACGAGCCGCACGACGAACACGCCGACGAGCGCGACCAGCACGACCGCGGCGAGGAGGATCCGGCGCATCGGGTGGCGGCTGGTGCCGTTCATTCGAGCCTTTCCTCGGGCGATCAGTGCGTGGCGGGCGTCGGGAGGCCTTCGGCGGGCGGCGGCGGGGCGTCGGCGGCGGTCGCCGGCGCCTCCCCCGAGGCTCCCCCGTTCGGAGTCTGCCCCTGCTGCTGCTCGGTCACGAGCGGCACGCCGTCGATGAGCGCATTGGGCACGAGCGGGGCGGATGCCGCGGCGCCGCCGGTCGCGGGCGTCGGCTGGCCGAGCACCGCACCGTCCGACAGCCGCAGGTACACCGGGTCGGCGTTGGGCACCATGCCGAGCGCCTCGGCGTTGCTCGCGAGGTACTGGGGCGACTCCACGCGGTCGAGGTCCTCGGTGAGCTTCTGCTGCTCGCGCGCGAGCTCCGCCTGCTGTACCTGGTAGGCGTCGATCTCGTAGGCGCCCTGTGCGACGGCGATCGAGAGCAGGAGCTGGGCGACGACGATGACCGCGACCCCGCCGAGCGCGATCACGGCGTAGGCGAGCCGCGGCTTCGCGCGGCGACCAGGTTCGGGCGCCGGGCGCAGGCGTCGCTCGGGCTTCGGGGTGGGGTTCCTCCGGGGTGCGGGGGCGGACTGGGCCGGCAGTGCGGTCACGACGGCCTCCTCACTCGTTCCGCGGCGCGCAGGCGCACCGGCTTCGCACGCGGGTTCTCCGCCTGCTCGGATTCGCTCGCCAGCTCCGCGCCCCGGACGAGGAGGCGGAACTGCGGCTTGTGCTCGGGCAGCTCCATGGGCAGCCCGGGAGGAGCCGAGGAGGTCGACGCCGCCTGGAGCACGCGCTTCACGATGCGGTCCTCGAGCGACTGGTACGCCAGCACGACGATCCGGCCGCCGACGGCGATCGAGTCGAGCGCCGCCGGCATCGCACGCTGGAGCACCGACAGCTCCTCGTTCACCTCGATGCGCAGCGCCTGGAAGACGCGCTTGGCCGGGTGGCCCTGCCGCTGCACGGCGACGGGCGTGGCATCCGTCAGGATCGCGACGAGCTGCCCCGAGCGGGTGATGGGCTCCTCGGCCCGCGCCCGGACGATCGCGCGGGCGTACCGCTGCGCGAGCCGCTCCTCGCCGTACTCCTGGAAGATCCGGCGCAGCTCCTGCTCGCTCGACTCGGCGATCACGTCGGCGGCAGTGCGGCCGCGTGTTGAGTCCATGCGCATGTCGAGCGGGGCATCCTTCGCGTAGGCGAACCCGCGCTCGGCGCGATCGAGCTGCAGCGACGAGACGCCGAGGTCGAAGAGCACGCCATGCACCTCGTCGAAGCCCTCCGACCGGATCGCCTCCGCGATGCCGTCGTAGACCGTGTGCACGAACCGGGCGCGGTCGCCGAACGCGGCGAGCCGCTCGCGTGCGATGCCGAGGGCGTCGGTGTCGCGGTCGAGGCCGATGACCGTGAGCTTCGGGAAGCGCTCGAGGAACGCGCGGCTGTGGCCGCCCATGCCGAGCGTGGCATCGACGAGCACCGCGCCCTCCTGCTGGATCGCGGGTGCGAGCAGCTCGACGGTGCGCTCGAGCATGACGGGGGTGTGGATGCGTTCGATGTCCATGATTCCTTCGGGACGGGTTCCCGGACTCCGATCCCCATCCGTTCGTCCTGATGCGGGGAAGTGCACCAGGCGCGCACGGCTGGGAGTCGCAATCCGGGACTAGAACAGCCCGGGGATCACCTCCTCCGCCGTCTCCGCGAAGGCCGCCTCCTGCTCGGCGAGGTATGTCTGCCATGCCTCGGCATCCCAGATCTCCACCCGGCTGCCGGCGCCGATGACCGCGAGGTCTCGGTCGAGCCCCGCATAGCTGCGGAGCGTGGCGGGGATGGTGACCCGATGCTGCTTGTCGGGGGTCTCCGCGGATGCCCCCGAGAGGAAGACGCGCATGTAGTCGCGCGCCTGCTTGCTCGTCACGGGGGCCTGGCGGATCTTGTCGCTCATCTGCTCGAACTCGCGTGCGCTGAACACGTAGATGCAGCGCTCCTGCCCGCGTGTGAGCACGAGGCCGGTCGAGAGCTCCTCCCGGAACTTCGCCGGAAGAATGACGCGACCCTTCTCATCGAGCTTCGGTTCGTAGGTCCCGAGGAACATCACGCCACCCCCTTTCCTCCGGCCAGGATCCAGGTGGCCCCACTTTACTCCACTCCCATCCACGGATCAACGACATTCGCTCGTTTCCGGGCTCGCTACGGTGTGAGATCCCTGTGAATCCAAGGGAATCGACCCGTGGAGCGGAGTGGAGGGATTTCGCTCCATCCAAGGCGAAATGGCGCCCCTCGGGAGGAATCGGGCCGTTCAGGACGGCGTTCAGGGGCCCGACAGGGCTGAGCGGGGCATCCTGACGTTGCTCAGGGCACGAAAAACGGGCCGATCCGAGGATCGACCCGTCGTGGTGGTGGGAAGTGGAGGGCGGCTAGTCGCGGCCGTCCTGCCGACGGTCCCAGCGGTCGTTCAGCCGGTCCATGAAACCGCCGCCCGAGCGCTTGCCCTTCGGCGAGCCCGCCGCGGGCTCGGCCGGAGCCGGCGCGGTCGCGCCGCGCTTGCCGGGGGTGATGGCCAGGAGCACGCCGCCGAACATGAGCGCGAAGCCGATGACGCCGACGATCAGCAGCTGGAGCGCGACGCCGGCGATGAGGGCGCCGATGCCCGCGACCGCGAGCAGGACGCCGAGCACGATCGAACGATAGTTGGGCCGACGACCCCGAACGCCACCCACCGCGTGCACGAAATCCGCGTCGTTGCGGTAGAGGTTGCGCTCCATCTCCTCGAGAAGACGTTGCTCCTGCTCTGAAAGCGGCATCTCATTCCCCTCAGGCTCGGGATCGACGCATCCGAGCTCATTCTAGCGCCGCGCCGCCTCGCTAGGCTAGGCGGGTGGCTCGTGGTTCCCGGCTGGTCGATCTGGTGCATGCGCGCATCGAGGACTTCCTCGCTGAACGCTCTTCCATTCTCCGCTCCATCAGCCCCGACCTCGACCCGCTCGACGCGTTCTCAAGGCGCTTTCTCAGCGGCGGCAAGCGCTTCCGGGCCCTGTTCTGCTACTGGGGCTGGGAGTCGGTCGCGGGGCGCGGGTTCGACCCGTTCGAGTCCGACGGCGGGCGCGACCACTACCCCGTCGTCTCCGCCGCCTCGGCGCTCGAGCTGTTCCACGCGGCGGCGCTCGTGCACGACGACATCATCGACAACTCCGACACCCGCCGCGGAGCGCCCTCTGCGCACCGCCTCTTCGAGTCGCTGCACGCCGACTCGGGGTGGGCAGGCGGTTCGGCCGAGTTCGGGCGCGCCTCCGCGATCCTCCTCGGCGACCTCCTCCTGGGCTGGAGCGACGAGCTGCTCGACGAGGGCCTCGACGCCGTGGCCGACCGCCGGGCGGCCCGCGTCGCCCGCGCCGAGTTCATGCGCATGCGCACGGAGGTGACGTCGGGGCAGTACCTCGACATCCTCGAGGAGCGTGCCTGGCTCGTGCAGCCCGAGGCCGAGCAACGCACCCGGGCCGAGCGCGTGATCGTCTACAAGTCGGCGAAGTACTCGATCGAGTCGCCCCTCGTCATCGGCGGTGCGCTGGCGGGGGCGTCCGCCGCGCAGCTCGCGGCGCTGCGCGGGTTCGGGCTGCCGCTCGGCATCGCCTACCAGCTGCGCGACGACCTGCTGGGCGTCTTCGGCGACCCCGAGGTCACCGGCAAGCCGAGCGGCGACGACCTGCGCGAGGGAAAGCGCACCATGCTCGTCGCGATCGCCCGGGAGCGGCTCTCGACCGGGCAGCGCCGGCTCCTCGACGAGCTCCTCGGCGACCCCGACCTCGGCGCCGACCAGGTGCGGATGCTGCAGCGCACGATCGCCGACTGCGGTGCCGTCGAGGAGGTCGAGGCGATGATCGCCGACAACCTGGCCCGCGCCACCGCGGTCCTCGAGGACGCTCCGCTCAGCCGCGACGCACGCGCCGAGCTCGGCTCGCTCGCGAAGGCCGTGACGCGCCGGGCGAGCTGAGGCGGCCGCCCCACCCGGTGCTTCGGCGGGCGAGGATCAGGCGAGGGCCTGCGCCACCCGGCGCACCTCGGACTTGCGGCCCGCGCGGAGCGCGGCGATGGGACTGGTGCCGAGGCTATCCTCCTCGCCGAGCAGCCACTCGAGCGCCTCGGCGTCGCTGAACCCGGCATCGGCGAGCACGACGGCCGTGCCGTGCAGCTCGGGCAGCGGCGCGTCGTCGCGCAGGAACGACGCGGGCACCTTCAACACGCCGTCGACGCGCATCGCGAGCAGGTGGCGGTCGTCGATGAGCTTGCGGATGCGGCTCGGGGTCAGCCCGAGCCGCTCGACGAGGTCGGGAACGGTCAGCCACTCGGTCTGGTCGTCGTCGGTCACGTCACCAGCCTGCCAGACGGATGCAGCGCATCGGAAGCATCCCCGCCGCGACGCGCGGAGCCGTTCGACCCGGAGTCCGGGGACTCGCGGCGAGGTCGTTGACTCGCCCCATCCCCTGTGGGACGTTGGCGACGGACGAGGGGGTCCGGCCCGAGGGGGGATCATGTCGGACGGAACGGAGGCGGTTCGCTGGGGGCGACTGCGCCGAACCGGCGCCGCCGCCGAGCGGGGCGGCCGTCGCGGCATCCGTGCGGTGCTCACCGTGCCGATCGCCATCGCGAGCACCCTCGCCGTGACCCTCGGCATCGCCCAGCCCGCGGATGCGGCCCCCGCGCCGCCGCTGAAGCGGCACGCGAAGCCGAAGGCGCTGGGTTCGGCGCCCCGTGCGACAGCGATCGCCGCGCCGCCGTCCGCGCCCGCGCCGCCCGAGTACGTGGTGGCCGAGGGCGACACCGTCAGCGGCATCGCCGAGCGGTTCGGGCTCGCCACCGCCGAGGTGCTCGCCGCGAACGGGCTCGGCTGGTCGAGCCTCATCTTCCCCGGCCAGCGTCTCGCCCTCCCCGGCGGCACCGTGGACGGGTCGGCGCCCGCCCCTCCGCCGGCCGCGCCCGAGATCGCCCGCCACGTCGTCGTCGAGGGCGACACCGTGAGCAGCATCGCCGCGGCGTACGGCCTCGACGCCGCGGACGTGCTGAGCGCCAACGGCCTCGGCCCGACGAGCCTCATCTTCCCCGGCGAGGCCATCGTGCTGCCGCTCGCCGATCCGTCGTCGACGCAACCGATGCCGCCGGCTGCGCCCGCTCCATCCGCGGAGCCGGCGCCCGCCGCCCCCGCACCGCCACCCGACGCGTCCGTGTCCCCCGACACGCACGTCGTGGCGGCCGACGACACGCTCTTCGGCCTGGCGGAGGCGTACGGCGTGACGGTCGCCGACCTCGACGCGGCCAACGCCCTCGGCGGCTCGACGCTGATCGTCCCGGGGCAGGTGCTCGTCGTGCGTCGGCCCGAGCCAGTCGTCGCCGTCGCATCGGTGAGCGTGCCCCTCACCGACGAGATGCGGGCGAACGCCCGGATCGTCATCGACCTCGGACGCGCCCTCGGCGTGCCCGAGCAGGGCATCGTGATCGCGCTCGCGGCCGCGGCGCAGGAGTCGGGCCTGCGGAACCTGCACCATGGCGACCAGGACTCGCTCGGCCTCTTCCAGCAGCGGCCCAGCGAGGGCTGGGGCACGCCCGAGGAGGTCCTCGACCCGGTGCGCGCGACGACGGCGTTCTACGGCGGTGCGGCCGACCCGAACCGCGGCCGCACGAGCGGCCTGCTCGACATCGTCGGGTGGGAGGCGATGTCCGTCACGCAGGCCGCCCAGGCGGTGCAGCTCTCGGCGCATCCCGACCACTACGCGAAGTGGGAGGTGTCGGCGCGGGCCTGGCTGTCGGAGCTCGGCTGACGACGGTCGCGTCGGCCCGACCTGCCGTGCCGCCCCGACGTGCCCGCGTCATCCGGGGTCACGAAGCCGTTGCGATTCCGCCGTTCCACGGTGTGTAGTCGGGTCGGGGCATGCAGGGGTTCGTAGACTCGAACGGTGACCACCGCGCCCGCCGACCCGATGATCGGCCGTCTCGTCGACGGCCGCTATCAGGTGCGCTCGCGGATCGCCCGTGGCGGCATGGCCACGGTCTACCTCGCGACCGACCTGCGCCTCGAGCGCCGCGTCGCGATCAAGATCATGCACGGTCACCTCGCCGACGACAACACCTTCAAGACCCGGTTCGTGCAGGAGGCGCGTTCGGCCGCCCGGCTCGCGCACCCGAACGTCGTGAACGTGTTCGACCAGGGCCAGGACTCCGACATGGCCTACCTGGTCATGGAGTACCTGCCGGGCATCACGCTGCGCGAGCTGCTGAAGGACTACAAGAAGCTCACGCCCGAGCAGACCGTCGACATCATGGACGCCGTGCTGGCCGGCCTCGCCGCCGCGCACAAGGCCGGCATCGTGCACCGCGACCTCAAGCCCGAGAACGTGCTGCTCGCCGACGACGGCCGCATCAAGCTCGGCGACTTCGGGCTCGCGCGCGCCGCGAGCGCCAACACCGCGACCGGCCAGGCGCTGCTCGGCACCATCGCCTACCTGTCCCCCGAACTCGTCACCCGCGGCGTCGCCGACGCGCGCAGCGACATCTACGCGGTCGGCATCATGATGTACGAGATGCTCACCGGCGAGCAGCCCTACGTGGGCGAGGCGCCGATGCAGATCGCGTACCAGCACGCCAACGACACCGTGCCCACGCCGAGCTCGAAGAACCCGGCGGTGCCCGTCGAGCTCGACGAGCTCGTGCTCTGGGCCACGGCGCGCGACCCCGAGGAGCGTCCGCACGACGCGCGCGACATGCTCGACCGGCTCCGCGAGGTCGAGCCCGCGATCCGCGCGCCGCGGCAGGCGCCGCGCACGCAGGCCACGGTCGTGCTGCCCGACGCGGCGATGCCCGTCGGCGTCGCCACTGCCGCGACCGCCGTCATCGGCGGCGGCGCGGTGGTCGCGCCGCCGGCGCCGCCCGAGGCATCCGACGACGAGGCCGCGACCGCCCTCGCGACGAGCTCCGACCGCCGTCGCCGCCGTGGCTACTGGATCTTCGCGCTCGTGCTGCTCCTCACCGGGCTCGCCGCGGGCACCGGGTGGTACTTCGGCGCCGGCCCCGGCGCCATGACGACCGTCCCCGAGACGGCGACACTCCTGCCCGACAACGCACGCCAGGTGCTCGCCGAGGAGGGCTTCCAGGTCGTCGACGCCGAGCGCAACGACCCACGGGTGCCAGCGGGTCAGGTCTCCGGCACCGATCCGGCCGCGGGCGAGCAGGCCCGGCGCGGGTCCACCGTGACGATGTTCGTCTCGCTCGGGCCGCTCATGCTGCCGATGCCCGACGTGGTCGGCCAGCCCGAGGCCGATGCGCGCACCGCCCTCGGCGACTTCACGGTGGCCGAGCAGTCCGCGCAGCAGTTCTCGGGCGACGTGGCCGCGGGTTCCGTCATCGCGGTCCTCGGGGCCGACGGCAACGCCGTCGCCGCGGGTGACCCCTATCCCGAGCTCGGCGACGTGTCGATCGTCGTCTCGGTCGGCCCGATCCCCGACGTCACGGGCCTGCCCGTCGCCGATGCCGAGGCCGCGATCACGGGCGCCCGACTCGTGGTGGGCACCGCCGAGCCCGAGTTCGACGACGATGTGCCCGCCGACCACGTGATCTCATGGGCCCCCGCGACCGATCCCGTGCGGCCCGGCGACACGATCGTCATCACGGTGTCGAAGGGCCCCGACCTCGTCGAGGTGCCCAACGTCATCAACGGCCAGACCGTCGCGCAGGCCCGTGAGCAGCTCGAGGCGCTCGGCTTCAGCGTGACGTCGAACGTGCCGGGTTTCCTCGAGGGCGCGGTCGTCGCGTCCGTGCAGAGCCCCGTCGCCGGCGAGAAGCTCAAGCGCGGCTCCGAGGTCACGGTCAACTTCGGCTGAGCCCGGGCGGATGCCGCGGGGCATCCCTCGACCCGGCATCGGATGCCGCGGGGCATCCGTCGGACGTGCACGGAACCAGCGCGCGCACGCGACCGCGGCGGGGCATCCGTCGGACGCCCCGCCGTCGGCCGTCAGCGCGCGGTGAGCTCCTCGGCCACGAGGAAGGCCAGCTCGAGCGACTGCATGTGGTTGAGGCGCGGGTCGCAGAGCGACTCGTAGCGCGTCGCGAGGGTCTCCTCGTCGATGTGCTCGGAGCCGCCGAGGCACTCGGTCACGTCGTCGCCCGTGAGCTCCACGTGGATGCCGCCGGGGTAGGTGCCCGCGGCCCGGTGCGCTTCGAAGAAGCCGCGCACCTCGTCGACCACGTCGTCGAACCGGCGGGTCTTGTAGCCGTTCGGCGTCGTGATGCCGTTGCCGTGCATCGGGTCGGTGACCCACAGCGGGTTCGCGTCGCTGCGCTTGATGGCCTCGAGCAGCGGCGGCAGCGCGTCGCGGATCTTGCCGGCGCCCATGCGCGTGATGAACGTGAGGCGGCCCGGCTCGCGGTGCGGGTCGAGCTTCTCGACGAGCTCGATCATCGTCTCGGGCGTGGTGGACGGTCCGAGCTTCACGCCGATCGGGTTGCGCACCCGCGACAGGAAGTCGACGTGCGCGCCGTCGAGGTCGCGCGTGCGCTCCCCGATCCAGATGAAGTGGCCCGACGTGAGGTAGGGCGTGCCCGTGCGCGAGTCGATGCGGGTCATCGGGCGCTCGTAGTCCATGAGCAGGCCCTCGTGGCCCGTGTAGAACTCGGTGTGCTTCAGCGCCTCGAAGTCGGCGCCGCACGCCTCCATGAACTTGATCGCGCGGTCGATCTCGCGGGCGAGCGACTCGTACCTGGCGTTCGCCGGGTTGGCCGAGAAGCCCTGGTTCCACGAGTGCACCTGGCGGAGGTCGGCGAAGCCGCCCTGCGTGAACGCACGGATCAGGTTCAGCGTCGACGCGGCCATGTGGTAGCCGCGCACGAGGCGCGACGGGTCGGCCTGGCGCGACTCGGGCGTGAAGTCGTAGCCGTTCACGATGTCGCCGCGGTAGGCGGGCAGCGTGACGCCGCCTCGCGTCTCGGTGTCGCTCGAGCGCGGCTTGGCGAACTGGCCCGCCATGCGGCCCATCTTCACGACCGGCATCGACGCGCCGTAGGTGAGGACGACGGCCATCTGCAGCACGGTCTTCACGCGGTTGCGGATCTGGTCGGCGGTCGCCCCGGCGAACGTCTCGGCGCAGTCGCCGCCCTGCAGCAGGAACGACTCGCCGCGCGAAGCGGCGGCCAGCCGGGTGCGCAGCATGTCGACCTCGCCGGCGAACACGAGCGGGGGCAGGGTCGCGAGCTCAGCGGATGCCGCGTGCGCCGCCTCGGCGTCGGGCCAGGTGGGCTGCTGCTTGATCGGCAGCGTGCGCCAATAGTCGAGGCCGTCGATCACGGAGGGATCTGCACTGACGACGGGCTCGACGAGCTGTACCACGGGACTGTCCTGAGGGGTCGGGGCGCGGGCGCGCCGGAACGGGAAACGCGGCGTCGCACGCGCGCCGCCGCACGTTCGAGCCTACCCCGATTGCGCGGCCCGCTGCTCCCGCACGGAGCTGGCGTACACGTCGACGTACTCCTGGCCGCTCAGGGTGCGCAGCTCGTAGACGAGCTCGTCCGTCACGGAGCGCAACACGAACCGGTCGCCCTCGAGTCCCTCGAAGCGCGAGAAGTCGAGCGGCTCGCCGATGATGATGCCGATGCGGCGCACCTTGGGCAGTCGCGTGCCGATGGGCATGACCTTCTCGGTGCCGATCATGGCGACCGGGATGACGGGCACGCCCGCCTCGAGCACCATCCGGGCGACGCCCGTGCGGCCGCGGTAGAGGCGGGCGTCGGGGCTGCGCGTGCCCTCGGGGTAGATGCCGAGGATGCCGCCCTCGCCGAGGACCCGGAGGCCGGTCGCGAGCGAGGCCTCGGACGCCTTGCCGCCCGAGCGGTCGATGGGCAGCTGCCCAGCCGCCTGGAAGAACGTGCGCGTCGCCCAGCCCTTGAGGCCCTTGCCGGTGAAGTACTCGCTCTTCGCGAGGAAGATGACGCGGCGGTCGACGATGAGCGGCAGGAAGATCGAGTCGATGAACGAGAGGTGGTTCGACGCGAGGATGACGGCGCCGTCCTTCGGCACGTTCTGGAGCCCGACGACCCAGGGCCGGAAGATCGCCAGCAGGATCGGCCCGATGACGATGTGCTTCATGATCCAGTAGAACACCGGACCTCCCCTCGTCGCCGAACGAACGCTTCAGCCTAGCGCCGAGCTGCTCAGGCGTGCTCCTCGACCCACACGCGCGCCAGGTCGGCCGCGCCGACCACGCCGGCGTCGTTCACGAGCTCCGCGATGACGAAGTCGGGCTCGGGGTGGTAGCCGCGCGCCGGGAGGTGCTGGAGGTACGACTCGCGGATCGGGCCGAGCAGCAGCTCCCCCGCGACGGCCACGCCGCCGCCGAACACGAAGCGCTGCGGGTCGAGGACGGCCGACAGCGACGCCGACGCCT
This sequence comes from Agromyces sp. NPDC004153, assembly GCF_053603635.1. NCBI lineage: Bacteria > Bacillati > Actinomycetota > Actinomycetes > Micrococcales > Microbacteriaceae > Agromyces > Agromyces sp. NPDC004153. The sequence goes on along the minus strand of NZ_JBSGFY010000002.1, from coordinate 84,715 downwards.
CGCCGAGCCAGTGGCCGAGCTGGCGGAGCGCGGCGACGGCTCCGGGGTCCTCCTGCTCGATGAGGCCGCCCACGATCGTGCCGTCCAGCGCACCGCGCTCCTCGCGGGCCTGCGCGAGCGCCTGCCCGATGCCGCCGGCGTCGGCGATCTCGTTCGCCATGCGCAGCAGCGCCCGGCCCGAGCCGTACTGCTCGAGGCATCCGTGCTGCCCGCAGCCGCAGGCGATGCCGCCGGGGACGAGGCGCATGTGGCCGAGCTCGGCGCCGGCGCCGAAGCCGCCCCGGAAGAGCCGGTCGCCGGCGACGATCGCGCCGCCGACGCCCGTGCCGATGGTGAGCATGACCATGTCGCTGACGAGTCGTCCGGCGCCGAATCGGAACTCGGCCCAGCCGGCGGCGTTGGCGTCGTTGTCGACGACCACGGTCGTGCCGACGCGGGCCTCGAGCTTCTCGCGGAACGGCTCGTTGCGCCAGTGGATGTTCGGCGCGTAGTAGACGGTCGACTGCGCGGCGTCGATGAAGCCCGCGGCGGCCACGCCGACCGCGGCGGCAGGCCCGTCGTGGGACAGCGACTCGATCATCGCCACGACCGCGTCCTCGAGGAGCTGCGGATCGCCGGCCGGCGTGGGCACGCGCTCCGACCGCACGATGGCGCCGAACTCGTCGACGACGGCCCCCGCGATCTTCGTCCCGCCGATGTCGATGCCGATCGCGTGCACGAGGGAGCCGCCTTTCGAAGGGGGTTGGGATCGAGCACGCCCGAGCCCTCGTGGCCGCACGCGCAACGGCTAGAGTGTAGTCGACCCCAATGCCGAGGTTCGCGCGCCCCGTGCCGCCCGAGCTTCCCCGGTGCCGAAGGAGCTACCGTGATCCAATTCGATACCCCCGCCGTCGTCCCGGCCGACCCCGACGCGAATGTCACGGACCTCCTCGTGCAGCGCGTCGCGGCCACGCCCGACTCGGTGCTGTTCTCCCTCCCCACCGGTGACGGTGGCTGGTCCCCGGTCACGACCAGGGAGTTCCACGAACAGGTCGTCGCCCTCGCGAAGGGCCTCGTCGCCGCCGGCATCCAGCCAGGCGACAAGATCGGCCTCATGTGCAAGACGCGCTACGAGTGGACCCTCATCGACTTCGCGACGTGGTTCGCCGGAGCCGTGCTCGTGCCGATCTACGAGACCAGCTCGCCCTCGCAGGTCAAGTGGAACGTCAGCGACTCCGGTGCCATCGCCGTCATCGTCGAGACGCCCGACCACTTCGCTCGCTTCGACGAGGTGCACCCCGAGCTGCCGGCCATCCGCAACGTCTGGCAGATCGACCTCGGCGACCTCGACAAGCTCGCGGCAGCGGGCACCGGGGTGTCCGACGAGGAGATCGAGCGTCGCCGCAACCTCGCGGTCGGCTCCGACATCGCCACGCTCATCTACACGTCGGGCTCCACCGGCAAGCCCAAGGGCTGCGTGCTCACCCACTCCAACTTCGTCGAGCTCTGCCGCAACGCCGCGGTTGCGCTCAAGGAGGTCGTGGCCGACCCCAACGGCGCCTCGACGCTGCTCTTCATCACCACCGCGCACATCTTCGCCCGCTTCATCGCGGTCCTGTCGGTGCACGCCGGCGTCCGTGTCGGTCACCAGCCCGACACGAAGCAGCTCCTCCCGTCGCTCGGGAGCTTCAAGCCGACCTTCCTCCTCGCGGTGCCGCGGGTCTTCGAGAAGGTCTACAACGTCTCGGAGCAGAAGGCCGAGGCCGGCGGCAAGGGCAAGATCTTCCGCGCCGCTGCCGACACCGCCGTCGCGTACTCGACGGCCAAGGAGGCGGGCAAGGTCCCGTTCGGCCTCAAGCTGAAGTTCACGCTCTTCGACCGGCTCGTGTACGGCAAGCTCCGTCATGCGATGGGCGGCAACGTGAAGTACGCCGTCTCGGGTTCGGCCCCGCTCGGTCCGCGGCTCGGCCACTTCTACCACGCGCTCGGTATCACGATCCTCGAGGGCTACGGCCTCACCGAGACCACGGCGCCCGCCACCGTGAACCTCGCGACGAAGTCGAAGATCGGAACCGTCGGCCCGGCCCTCCCGGGTGTCTCGGTCCGCATCGCCGACGACGGCGAGATCCAGGTCAAGGGCGTCGACGTGTTCAAGGAGTACTGGAAGAACCCCGAGGCGACCGCCGAGGCGTTCGACGGCGAGTGGTTCAAGACGGGCGACCTCGGCAGCTTCGACGCCGACGGCTTCCTCTCGATCACCGGCCGCAAGAAGGAGATCATCGTCACCGCCGGCGGCAAGAACGTCGCCCCGGCGGCGCTCGAGGACCCGATCCGCGCCAACCCGCTCGTCGGCCAGGTCGTCGTGGTCGGCGACAAGAAGCCGTTCATCTCGGCGCTCGTGACGCTCGACCCCGAGATGCTCCCGGTCTGGCTGAACAACAACGACGAGGACGCGGGCATGAGCCTCGAGGAGGCCACCACCAACGCGGCCGTCCTCGCCGAGGTGCAGCGGGCGATCGACGCGGCGAACGAGCACGTCTCGCGCGCCGAGTCCATCCGCAAGTTCACGATCCTCTCGACCGAGCTCACCGAGGCGAGCGGGCACCTGACGCCGAAGCTCAGCATCAAGCGCAACGTGATCCTCGAGGACTTCTCGGTGGAGATCGAGACGATGTACTCGGGCGCTCCGGCCACCGAGGGACACTCGATCGTGCACTGAGCCGTCCCGACGACACGAGAGGGCCCCGCGGATGCCGCGGGGCCCTCTCGCACGTCGGGCCCGCGGCATCCGCGGTGCCCGGGTCGCGTGCGCCGTCAGAACCAGTCCGACTCGCGCACCTCCTTCATCGCGGCACGCCGCTCGTCCTTCTCCAGCCGGTCGAGGTAGAGGATGCCGTCGAGGTGGTCGGTCTCGTGCTGCAGGGCCTGCGCCATGAGTCCCGTGCCCGAGACCTCGATCTCGTTGCCGTCGAGGTCGATGCCGCGAACTCGGGCGAACGGATGCCGCGGCGTCTTGTGCCACAGGCCCGGCACCGAGAGGCATCCCTCATCGATGAGCTCGCGGTCGCCCGTCACCTCGACGATCTCGGGGTTGATGACGTAGCCGACGTCGCCGTCGATGTTGTAGCTGAACACGCGGAGGTTCACGCCGATCTGCGACGCGGCGACGCCCGCGCGACCCGGGAGCCGCACGCTGTCGACGAGGTCGGCGACGAGCGAGCGCACCCGATCGTCGATCTGTTCGACGGGGGCGGAGACGGTCTTCAGGACGGGGTCGCCGAACAGGCGAATGGGACGTTCCGGCAATTGCGCTCCGATCAGTGCCCGCGGTCAGCGGGCAGGCCTTCGACCACGAGCGCGGCGAGCTCGCGGGCCGCGTGCTGCGTCACGGGACGCAGGTCGTCCCAGTGCACGACGGATCCGGCGGCGAGCTGCGGGTCGTACGGGATCCGCACGATCTCGCGCACGCGCGAGGCGAAGTGGGCCTCGATCTCGTCGACCTTGACGAGATGCGTGCCCTGCGTCGCCAGGTTGATCACGACGACGGCGTTGCGCACGAGCTCGCCGTAGCCGTTGGCCTCCAGCCACGTCAGCGTCTCGGACGCGAGGCGGGCTTCGTCGACGCTGCCGCCCGACACGATCACGATCGAATCGGCGCGCTGCAGCGTCGCGCGCATCACCGAGTGCACGATGCCGGTGCCGCAGTCGGTCAGCACGATCGAGTAGTAGCGCGCCGCGAGGCCGGCCACGACGTTGTAGTCGTCGTCGTCGAACGCCTCGGAGAGCGTCGGGTCGGTGTCGGACGCGAGGATGTCGAGCCGCGTCCCGTCGCGGGAGACGAACCCCGAGAAGTCGGTGTAGCCGCCGATCGACGATGCCTTGTTCACGACGTCGCGCACCGTCTCGCGGGTCTGCCGGTCGACGCGCTCCGCGAGCGTGCCGCGATCGGGGTTCGCGTCGATGGCGATGATGCGGTCATCGCGCGCGTCGGCCAGGGCCATGCCGAGGAGCGTCGTCACGGTCGTCTTGCCGACGCCGCCCTTGCGCGTGAGCACGGGCACGAAGCGCGCACCGCCCTCGAAGCGCTTCTGGATGCGGCCGCTCAGCGCCTTGTGGGCGCGCACCTTCGCGGAGTCGCCGAGGTTGACCAGGTGCAGCGACGCCTCGTAGAGGAAGCGGTTGAACCCACCGTGCGGCGCCGGCCGCGGCGCGCGGTTGACGTCAATGAGCCGGTCGGCGGTCAGCGACTCCGACGGCTCGGGCAGCTCGGCCGGGACGACGTCGGCGTCGGGCACGTCGACGATCGCGACGTGGCTGCCCGTGTCGGTGGTGACGCGCTCGCGGCGCAGCCGGGACTCGTCGGCGGCCAGCAGGGCGCCGTAGGGCGAGGTGTCGCGGCGGTAGGACTGCCGGTAGCCGGCCGCCGACAGCGCGGGGGTCACGACCTCGACCGAGGTCGTGCCCGGGCCGCCGCCCGCCTCGCCCGGGTTCACCGCGATGTCGTCGATCGCGACGGCCACCTCGTCTTCGGGCATCTCGGGGCGTGGGGCCGGCGGGAGGTCCACGCGGATGTTCAGGCTGTCGGGCAATGCCGACGCGGCGTGCGCCCCGCTGGTCGGCGCCAGCCGGCCGCGGTCGACGGCTGCGGCGTGTCCCCCGGACGCCCGGCGTGTCGTGTCGTGGTCATCGCCCCTGTCGTCTGACACCGATACCCCTCCTCATCAGTGCGGAATGCAGTGCGGAGTTCAGCGCGAACTCACCGACAGCCTATCGCGGGCGCACGACGACTACCGCGGGCGCACCACCACGAGCAGATCGCCGGCCTCCACCTGCTGGGTCTTGGGGATCGCCACGCGCTCCACCACACCCGCGACGGGGGACGTGATCGCGGCCTCCATCTTCATCGCCTCGATCGACGCGACGCCCTGTCCGGCGGCGATCTCGGCGCCCGGCTCGACCTGCAGCGTCACCACGCCGGAGAACGGCGCGGCGACGTGGCCGGGCTGCGAGGCATCCGCCTTCTCGGCCGCACGGGTCTCGACGACGATGCTGCGGTCGCGCACGAACACGGGTCGCAGCTGGCCGTTGAGGATGGTCATGACCGTGCGCATGCCCTTCTCGTCGGCCTCGCCGATCGCCTCGAGACCCGCGTAGAGGCGCACGCCCTTGTCGATCTCGATCACGTGCTCGGCGCCGGGGCGCAGGCCGTAGAGGTAGTCGGACGTGTCGACGACCGAGAGGTCGCCGAACAGCTCGCGGATCTGCTCGAACTGGCGGGTCGGCGCGGGGAACAGCAGCGTGTTCAGGGTCGAGCGACGCGTCGCGCTGTCGGCCTCGAGCGCGCCGCGCTGGTCGTCGGTGAGCTCCGTCACGCCGATGCGCACGTCCTTGCCGGCGAGCACCTTCGAGCGGAACGGCTCGGGCCAGCCGCCGGGCAGGTCGCCGAGCTCGCCCGCCATGAATCCGATGACCGAGTCGGGCACGTCGTACTTCTCGGGGTGCTCGGCGAAGTCGGCCGGGTCGGCCTTCACCGCGGCGAGGTGCAGGGCGAGGTCGCCGACGACCTTCGACGATGGGGTGACCTTCGGCACGCGGCCGAGGATGTCGTTGGCGGCCGCGTACATGTCCTCGATGAGCTCGAAGTCGTCGGCCAGGCCGAGCGCGATGGCCTGCTGGCGGAGGTTCGACAGCTGGCCACCTGGGATCTCGTGGTGGTACACGCGCCCGGTGGGGCCGGGCAGGCCCGACTCGAACGGCCGGTAGATGCGGCGCACGGCCTCCCAGTAGGGCTCGAGGTCGGCGACGGCCTGCAGCGAGATGCCCGTGTCGCGCTCGGTGTGCGCGAGCGCCGCGACGAGGGACGACGCCGACGGCTGGCTGGTGGTGCCCGCCATCGGGGCGCTCGCGACGTCGACCGCATCGACGCCCGCGCGGCTCGCCGCGAGGAGGGTGGCGAGCTGCCCGCCCGCCGTGTCGTGCGTGTGCAGGTGCACGGGCAGGTCGAACCGCTCGCGGAGCGCCGAGACGAGCTTCTCGGCGGCCGCCGGGCGCACGAGGCCAGCCATGTCCTTGATCGCGATGATGTGAGCGCCCGCGGCGACGATCTCGTCGGCCAGCCGCAGGTAGTAGTCGAGCGTGTAGAGGTTCTCGGCAGGATCGAGCAGGTCGCCCGTGTAGCAGAGCGCGACCTCGGCGACGGCATGGCCCGTGGCAAGCACCGAGTCGATCGCCGGGCGCATCTGGTCGACGTCGTTCAGCGCGTCGAAGATGCGGAAGATGTCGACGCCGGTCGCTGCGGCCTCGCGCACGAACGCGTCGGTGACCTCGGTCGGGTACGGCGTGTAGCCGACCGTGTTGCGGCCGCGCAGCAGCATCTGGATGTTGATGTTCGGCAGCGCTTCGCGCAGCGTGGCGAGGCGCTCCCAGGGGTCCTCGCCGAGGAAGCGGAGCGCGACGTCGTAGGTGGCGCCGCCCCAGGCCTCGACGGAGAGGAGCTGCGGGGTCATGCGCGCGACGTAGGGCGCGACGGCGACGAGGTCGCGGGTGCGCACGCGCGTTGCGAGCAGCGACTGGTGGGCATCGCGGAACGTGGTCTCGGTGACCGCGAGCGGCGTCTGCGCGCGCAGCGCCGCCGCGAACCCGGCCGGGCCGAGCTCGAGCAGCCGCTGGCGGGAGCCATCGGGCGCCGGCTGCGACAGGTCGATCTCGGGCAGCTTCTCGGCGGGGTGCACGGTCGTGGGCGCCGGGCCGTTGGGCTGGTTGACCGTGACGTCGGCGAGCCAGTTCAGGATCTTCGTGCCGCGGTCCTTCGAGACGCGGCCGCGCAGCAGTTGCGGGCGCTCGTCGATGAACGAGGTGCTGAGGTCGCCGGCGATGAACGCCGGGTCCTCGAGCACCGCCTGGAGGAAGGGGATGTTCGTGGACACGCCGCGGATGCGGAATTCGGCCAGCGCACGCTTCGCGCGGGCCACCGCAGCCGGGTAATCGCGGCCGCGGCACGTGAGCTTCGCGAGCATCGAGTCGAAGTGCGGACTGATCTGGGCGCCCGGGTTCACGGTACCGCCGTCGAGGCGGATGCCCGCGCCGCCCGGCGAGCGGTAGGTCGTGATCTTGCCCGTGTCGGGGCGGAATCCCGCGGTCGGGTCCTCGGTCGTGATGCGGCACTGGAGGGCGGCGCCGCGGAGGCGGATCTGCTCCTGCTCGAGGCCGAGCTGGGCGAGCGTCTCCCCCGCCGCGATGCGCATCTGCGAGACGACGAGGTCGACGTCGGTGACCTCCTCGGTCACGGTGTGCTCGACCTGGATGCGCGGGTTCATCTCGATGAACACGTGCTGGCCGGCGCGCTCGCCCGCGGTGTCGAGCAGGAACTCGACAGTGCCCGCGTTGACGTAGCCGATCGACTTCGCGAACGCGATGGCGTCGCGGTACAGCGACCGGCGGACGTCGTCGGAGAGGTTCGGCGCGGGCGCGATCTCGATGACCTTCTGGTGGCGGCGCTGCACCGAGCAGTCGCGCTCGAAGAGGTGCACCGTCTCGCCCGCGGCATCCGCGAGCACCTGGACCTCGATGTGGCGCGGGCGGAGCACGGCCTGCTCGAGGAACATCGTGGGGTCGCCGAACGCGCTGTCGGCCTCGCGCATGGCCTCCTCGAGCGACGAGCGGAGGTCGTCCTTCGAGTTCACGCGACGCATGCCGCGGCCGCCGCCGCCCGCGACCGCCTTCGCGAAGATGGGGAACCCGATCTCGTCGGCCTGGGCGACGAGCTCCTCGATGTCGCGCGACGGGGGCGTCGACTTCAGCACCGGGACGCCGGCCGCGATCGCGTGCTCCTTCGCCGTGACCTTGTTGCCGGCCATCTCGAGCACCTGCTTGGGCGGGCCGATGAAGGTGATGCCCGCCTCGGCGGCGGCCTGGGCCAGCTCGGGGTTCTCGGAGAGGAAGCCGTATCCCGGGTAGATCGCGTCGGCGCCCGACTCCTTCGCGACGCGGATGATCTCCGACACGTCGAGGTAGGCCCGCACCGGATGCCCCGGGGTGCCAATCTGGTAGGCCTCGTCCGCCTTCAGGCGGTGCAGGGAGTTGCGGTCCTCGAACGGGTACACGGCGACGGTCTTCGCACCGAGCTCGACGGCTGCGCGGAAGGCCCGGATGGCGATCTCTCCGCGATTGGCTACCAGGATCTTCGTGAACATGCAGGCCTTTCCGAGGGTTTCCGCACAGCGAACATTTAGGTATCGCCCGAGGTCTAAAGGTAACGTATCTGTTCGTGCACGTTCTCTCCGTCAGCTCCCTGAAAGGCGGCGTCGGCAAGACCACCGTGACCCTCGGACTGGCATCGGCGGCCTTCGCCCGCGGCGTCCGCACGCTGGTCGTCGACCTCGACCCGCAGTCCGACGTCTCCACCGGCATGGACATCCAGATGGCCGGTCACCTCAACGTCGCCGACGTGCTCGCCTCCCCGAAGGAGAAGATCGTCCGCTCGGCGATCGCCCCGAGCGGGTGGGCCCGTTCCAACCCGAGCTCGACCATCGACGTGATGATCGGCAGCCCCTCGGCGATCAACTACGACGGGCCGCACCCGTCGATCCGCGACATCTGGAAGCTCGAGGAGGCGCTCGCCAACGTCGAGGCCGACTACGAGCTCGTGCTCATCGACTGCGCGCCGTCGCTCAACGCGCTGACCCGCACCGCATGGGCCGCCAGCGACCGCGTGGCCGTGGTCACCGAGCCCGGCCTGTTCTCGGTCGCCGCCGCCGACCGCGCCCTCCGCGCGATCGAGGAGATCCGCCGCGGCCTCTCCCCCCGACTCCAGCCGCTCGGCATCATCGTGAACCGCGCCCGCGTGCAGTCGCTCGAGCACCAGTTCCGCATCAAGGAGCTGCGCGACATGTTCGGCCCGCTCGTGCTGTCGCCGCAGCTGCCCGAGCGCACCTCGCTGCAGCAGGCGCAGGGCGCGGCGAAGCCGCTGCACATGTGGCCCGGCGAGAGCGCCGAGGAGATGTCGCGTCACTTCGACCAGCTGCTCGAACGCGTGCTGCGCACGGCGCGCATCGGCGAGTTCTCGGGCACGCCGCTCGAGCTCCAGTCGCCCGTCATCTGACCGACGCCCGACCGCGCGCCGGCGCCGATGACGCCGTCGTGATCGGCGTCACACGACGTCATGAACCCGGGCGCGGGGCATCCGTCGACCGGCGACACGCAGACGGACGGACGCACCGGGGTGCGTCGAGCGGATGCCGCGTCAGGAGATCCTGCGCGACCGCGAGCCGCGTCGTGCGGCGAGCTCGTCCATGGGGTCGGCGGGCTGCGTGTCGAGCTCGACGAGCGTGGACTCCACCTCGCGCAGCACCTTGCCGACGGCGATGCCGAAGACGCCCTGGCCGCGGTTGACGAGGTCGATGACCTCGTCGTCGGACGTGCACAGGTAGACGCTCGCGCCGTCGCTCATGAGGGTCGTCTGCGCCAGGTCCTCGATGCCGGCCTCGCGCAGCTGCGTGACCGCCGTGCGGATCTGCTGCAACGAGATGCCCGTGTCGAGCAGGCGCTTCACGAGCTTCAGGACGAGGATGTCGCGGAAGCCGTAGAGGCGCTGCGAACCGGAGCCGGCCGCGCCGCGCACCGTGGGCTCCACGAGCTGCGTGCGAGCCCAGTAGTCGAGCTGGCGGTAGCTGATGCCGGCAGCACGTGCGGCGACCGCTCCGCGGTAGCCGGTGCCGTCGTCGTGCTCGGGCATCCCATCGGTGAAGAGCAGGCCGAGGTCGTAGCGTTCGCTCCGGTCGAGCTCACTCATCCGATCGCCCCTCACTCTCACGCCCGCACCCCGACGGCGCGTCTCCCACGCTACCCATCCGGGGGTCGTCGGCCAAACACATCGGGCCGAACGTCACGGCGTGTCGCGATCAACGGCCGAGCGTCGAGAGGGCGCTCCGCACGACCGACGTGCGCACAGTCTCGAGGTGCCCGGCGAGCTCCAGCGCGGCCTCCGCGGCGCGCGCCTTGTCGGCCGGATCCGACCGACGGGAGGGGGCGATCGCGCGCTCCACGAGGGCGGCCTCGCGCTCGGCGGCGGCCCGGAGTCCGCGCAGGTGGCGCGCCTCGATGCCGACGCCGCGCAGCGCGACCAGCGCGGTCAGCACGCCGAGGGCGTCGTCGCCGTACTGCTCGGCTGCGGGCAGCAGCGATGCCGAGATGGCCTCGTCGAGCAGGGCGCGCGTCGCGCCCGCGGCCTCGATGAGCTCGGCGCGACGGTACCGGCGTGCGCCGGCCAGGAAGGAGGCGGCGTTCGCGGCGCCCGGCAGCGCGGGCGTCTCGCCGGCGTCGATGGACTCGAGGTGCGCGCGGATGACCTTGAGGGGCAGGTAGTGGTCGCGCTGCATGGAGAGCACGACGGTGATGCGCTCGACGTCGGCGTCGGAGAACTTGCGGTACCCGGCCGCCGTGCGCGCCGGCGACACGAGCCCCTGCTCTTCGAGGAACCGCAGCTTCGACGGCGTCAGCTCGGGGAACTCGGGCTGCAGCAGCGCGAGGACCTGGCCGATGCCGTGGAGCCGACCCTGGCCGCTCGCGTTCGCGGACGCGGCGGTGCCCGGCACTAGCCGCTCGCCAGCGGCGCCAGGTCGCGTCGGGAGGCGTAGAAGGTGAGTCGGTACTTGCCGATCTGCACCTCCGCGCCGTCGCTGAGGAGCGCGGTGTCGATGCGCACGCCGTCGAAGTACGTGCCGTTCAGCGACGACAGGTCCTTCACCTCGAAGGCGGTGCGGTGGCGGAGGAACTCCGCGTGGCGGCGCGACACGGTGACGTCGTCAAGGAAGATGTCGGCGTCGGGATGACGACCGACGGTCGTGACGTCGGTGTCGAGGAGGAACCGCGCACCGGTGTTCGGGCCGCGGCGCACGATGAGCAGCGCGGAGCCCGAGGGCAGCGCGGCGATCGCCTCCTGCTCCTCGGCGGAGATGTCGGTGTCGACGGCCGAGAGCTGCGCGGCGGCCTCGCGGCTGAAGCCGATCGTCGTGTCGGCCGTGCTGTCGCCGATGATGCTGTTCGAGCTCGTCTGAGGAGTCCTGTCGTCGTGGGGCTCTTCTTCCCCGCCAGCCTGAATGTTGTCGGTATCCGCCACGGCTAACCTCCCTGTTCCAGCGTATCCGATCGGGACTCGTCCGCCGCAAGCGGCAGGCGGATGACTCGGGCCGTCTCGATCGCGTAGATGATGCCCGCCCACCAGTAGAGGAACGCGCCCCAGAGCGTGATCGCCCAGCCCACCGGCTCGCTCACCGGCTGGACCGTCGGGAAGGCGAGGCCGAGCATGATGACGGGCAGCCCGAAGAACAGCGCGAAGGTCGCGACCTTGCCGAGCTGGTGCACGGGCAGCGGCCCGTAGCCGTGGTTGGCGAGCACGATCCCGAGGATGAGGAGGAACACGTCGCGGGCCACGATGACCACGACGATCCACCACGGCACGAGGCTGTTCGCGGCGAGACCCACGAGCGCCGCGAAGATGTACAGGCGGTCGGCCGCGGGGTCGAGGAGCTGGCCCAGCCTGGTGATCTGCCCGAGCCGGCGGGCGAGGTACCCGTCGAGGAGGTCGGTCAGGCTCGCGACGACGAGCACGACGAGCGCCGACACGTAGTCGCCGATCACGATGAACACGAGGAAGACCGGCACGAGCGCGAGCCGCAGCATGCTCAGGACGTTGGGGATCGTCCAGATCCTGGTCCCCACCGCCCCCGCGCTGTCCCCGGCCACGTTGCGATCCTATCGAGCCCTAGAATGCGGCCATGGGTCCCCTCGGCGTGTGTCTCGTCATCTGCGCGGCGGTCACCGCCTCGACCTGGATCGCCTCGGTGGCGACGCGCGAGTACTCCTGGGTCGACCGCATCTGGTCGATCGTGCCGGTGGCCTACGTCTGGGTCTTCGCGGGCTGGAGCGGGTTCGACGCGCGGCTCGTGCTCATGGCCGTGCTGGTGACGCTCTGGGGCATCCGATTGACCTTCAACTACGCGCGCAAGGGCGGCTACCGGCCCGGCGGCGAGGACTACCGCTGGGCGGTGCTCCGCGGTCGGATGGAGCCGTGGCAGTACCAGCTGTTCAACCTGTTCTTCATCTCGATCTACCAGAACGCGCTCATCCTGCTGTTCTGCCTGCCGGCGTACACCGCGTACGAGGTGGCCGGCACGCCGCTCGGCGCGTGGGACGTCCTGCTCGCGGTCGTGTTCCTCGCGTTCCTCGCGGGCGAGACGATCGCCGACCAGCAGCAGTGGGCGTTCCACCGGTGGAAGGTGGCCGAGCGCGCCGCCGGGCGCACGCCCGAGCCGGGGTTCCTGCAGACGGGGATGTTCCGGAGCTCGCGGCATCCGAACTTCTTCTTCGAGCAGGCGCAGTGGTGGGCCTTCTACGGGTTCGCCGTGGCCGCCACGGGCGTGTGGCTGCACTGGACGATCGCGGGCGCGGTCCTGCTCACCCTGCTGTTCATCGGCTCGACGATCTTCACGGAGTCGATCTCGCGCGCGAAGTACCCCGACTACGACGCCTACCGGGCGCGCACCTCGGCGATCGTGCCGTGGTTCCCGCGCCCGCAGGCGACCGCCGGCGAGCGCACGGCCTGAGCGGCGTCAGAGCCGCTCGCGAAGGCCGGGCCAGGCCTCGGCGAAGCGCGGGTGCAGCGGGAGGTCCCCGACGTCGGCGATCGGCACCCAGCGCAGCTCGATGCTCTCGGGGTCGCTCACGACGGGCGTGAAGCGGTCGGCGGCGTCGGCCACGACGGTCGTGTACGACCAGTAGCCGAGGTCGAGCACCGACGTGAAGCGCACGTGCAGGGCGTCGGCCGGCACGCCCGCCTCCTCGCCCGCCTCGCGCACGGCCGCGTCCACCGCGCTCTCGCCCTCGTGGCGCGCCCCGCCTGGCACGCCCCACGTGCCGCCGAAGTGGCTCCACGCGGCGCGGTGCTGTAGCAGCACCTCGGACCGCGGGCTCACCACGAGCAGGCCGGCGGCGCCGAAGCGGCCCCAGTACCTCGCGCCGTCGGGGCCCTCGACCCAGGTGTCGCCGCTTCCTCTGTGCATTGCTCCAGCATGACGCACTCCCCCGGCCGGCGCGGTCGTGGACCGCAATCCCGGGTCATGCCGGGTCGGTGTCGGGGGCGGTGTCGACGACCTCGACGAGGCCGTCGAGGAAGCGGACGATCACCTCGCGCTCGGCGCGGTCGAAGGACGACGCCAGTCGCATCATCCGCTCGTGCATCGGGCCGAGCGCCTTGCGCACGCGCTCGTGGGCGCCGGGCAGCGTGCCGAGCAGCAGCACCCGGCGGTCCGACGGATGCCGCGTGCGCTCGATGTAGCCGCCCTCGCTCAACCGCGCGACCACCTTCACGGTCGCGGCCGTGGTGATGCCGAGAGCCCGGGAGAGGCCGGCGCTCGTGGCGGGGCGCCCGTCGCGCTCCTCGCGGATGAGCCAGCGCAGCGCGGCCAGGTCGGTGTCGCCCATGTCCATGTCGTCGCGCATCCGCCGGCGCATGAGCGCCTCGGCGGCGCGGTGCCGACGGACCGCCTCGAGCACCTCGAGGGCCGACTCGTCGACGCGACCGTACCAGTAGTGGTCGTCACTCCGACTTTCGGTTGTTCCCTTCGGCATACGGCGATGCTATCGTCAAATCACTAACCAAGTTAGTGAATTAATGTCGACACGCTGGAGGAGCCATGTCCCAGACCATCGATGCGATCGAGGACGAGGTCGTGCTCCTCGACGAGGCGGGGACCCCCATCGGCCGTGCGCCGAAGAGCGCGGCACACGGTCCCGACACCGCGCTGCACCTCGCGTTCTCGTGCCACGTCGTGAACGCGATCGGCGAGGTCCTCGTGACGCGCCGCGCGCTCTCCAAGCAGGCCTGGCCCGGCGTCTGGACCAACTCGTTCTGCGGGCACCCGAAGCCGGCCGAGTCGCTCACCGCCGCGGTGCGCCGCCGCGCCGACCACGAACTCGGCATCGACCTCGGCGACGTCGAGCTCGCGCTCCCGCTCTTCCGGTACCGAGCGACCGACGCGAACGGCATCGTCGAGAACGAGGTGTGCCCGGTGTACGTCGCGACCACGAACGACGAGCCCGATCCGAACCCGCGCGAGGTCGCCGAGTTCGCGTGGATCCAGCCGCACGACCTCGTGCGCGCCGTCGAGTCCGCGCCGTGGGCGTTCAGCCCGTGGCTCGTGCTGCAGGCGCGGGAGCTGGAGCTGTTCCGGTGACCGACCTGCTCTCCCCCTCGGTCGACGAGGAGCTGCGTGCGTTCTTCGCCGACGCCCGCGAGCGCGCCGGCGAGTACGGGCAGCACTACGCGGCGCTCTGGGAGTCGCTCGAGCAGCAGAGCTCGGGCGGCAAGCGCATCCGCCCGAAGCTCGTCTACGCCGCCTACCAGGGGTTCGGCGGCGACGACCGGCACGTCGCGACGCGGGTCGCGATCGCGTTCGAGCTGCTGCACACGGCCTTCCTCATCCACGACGACGTCATCGACCGCGACACCGTGCGCCGTGGCGCGCCGAACATCGCCGCGCGCTTCGCGGGGCGGGCTCGTGCGCACGGCGCCGACGACCGCGCCTGCGAGGTGTGGGGCGAGACCGCGGCGGTGCTGGCGGGCGACCTCGCGCTGAGCCGCGCGCACCGCGAGATCGCCACGCTGCCCGTGGATCCCGGTCGCAGGACAGCGCTCCTCGACATCCTCGACCGGGCCGTGTTCGTGTCGGCGGCCGGCGAGCTCGCCGACGTCGTGCACGCGGGCTCGCACCATCCGCCCGAGGTGGCACGCGTCGTGGCCACCCTCGAGCAGAAGACCGCGGTGTACTCGTTCGAGTGCCCGCTCACGGCTGGAGCCGTGCTGGCCGGGGCCGGCGACGGTGCGATCGGCGCGCTCGCCCGCTACGGTCGGCTGGTGGGCGTCGCGTTCCAGATCACCGATGACATCCTCGGCGTGTTCGGCGACCCGGCGATCACCGGCAAGTCCGCGGCATCCGACCTGCGCGAGGGCAAGCAGACGGCGCTCACGGCGCACGCGGCGACCACCGAGGCATGGCCCGCGATCGCGTCCCGCCTCGGCGACGCCGACCTCGACGACCAGGGCGCCGACGTGCTGCGCGAGGCGCTGCGCGCGTGCGGGGCGCTCGAGGCGGCGCGACGGCTGGCCGACGAGTACGTGACGCTCGCGCGCTACGAGCTCGACGCCGAGGACCTGCCCGCCGCGCTGCGGGCCGAGCTGGGCGACCTCGCGCAGCGAGCGGCGGAGCGGGCGCGATGAACCGCGAGCCCACGCCCCTCGACCGCTACGACCACGCGGCCGAGGCGAGTGCGGCCGTGGTCATCGGCCGGTACTCCACGTCGTTCGGCGCGGCGGCGCGCCTGCTCGATCCCGGTTCGCGCCGCCGCATCCGCTCGATCTACGCCCTCGTGCGCGTGGCCGACGAGGTCGTCGACGGCACCGCCCGGGCGGCGGGGCTCGACGACGGCGAGCTGCTCGACGTGCTCGACGAGCTCGAGTCCGAGACCGAGGCGGCGATGCGCCGCGGCTACTCCGCCAACCTCGTCGTGCACGCGTTCGCGGTCACCGCCCGCGACGCGGGCATCGGCGTGCACCTCACCCGGCCGTTCTTCGCGTCGATGCGGCGCGACCTCGACCCGTCGCCGATCCGCGCCGAGGAGGTCGCGCCGTACATCCACGGCTCGGCCGAGGTGGTCGGGCTCATGTGCCTCGCCGTGTTCCTCGTGGACGAGCCGGCGGATGCCGCGCGCCGAGCGCGCCTCGACGAGGGCGCCGCCCACCTCGGCGCCGCGTTCCAGAAGATCAACTTCCTCCGCGACCTCGCGGTGGACTGGCAGGAGCTCGGCCGCAATTACTTCCCGTGGGTCGACCCCGACGCGTTCACCGAGTCCGACAAGGCGGGCATCCTCGCGGACATCGACCGCGATCTCGAGATCTCGGGTCGCACCATCCGCGAGCTGCCGCGCCGAGCCCGAGCGGCGGTCGCCGCGGCGCACGGGCTCTTCTCGCGGTTGGCCGAGCGCTGCCGGGAGACGCCGGCCGAGCGCCTCATCGCGACGCGCATCCGCGTGCCCGATTCCGAGAAGCTCGCGATCGCCGTGCGGTCGGCGATCGCACCCGGGGTCGGGCGATGACCGCGGCATCCGAGCGCATCGTGGTCGTCGGTGGCGGCATCGCCGGGCTCGCGTCCGCGGCGCTCCTCGCACGCGACGGGCACCGCGTGACGCTGCTCGAGGCCCGCCCCGAGCTGGGCGGACGCGCCGGCACGTGGGAGCGGCGGGGCTTCCGCTTCGACACGGGCCCGTCGTGGTACCTGATGCCCGAGGTCTTCGACCACTTCTTCCGGATGTTCGGCACGAGCGCGGGCGAGCAGCTCGAGCTCGTGCGCCTCGACCCCGGGTACCGCGTGTACGCCGACGGGTACGACGCGCCGCTCGACGTGCGCGCGACGCGCGACGAGAACGTCGAGCTGTTCGAGTCGGTCGAGCCCGGCGGCGGGGTGGCGCTCGAGCGCTACCTCGACTCGGCCGCGTCGACCTACGACGTGGCGGTGCGACGGTTCCTCTACACGAACTTCGACGACCCGCGGGGGTTCCTCGCACCCGAGGTGCTCGGCCGGGCGGGCCGCCTGGCGCGACTCCTCACCACGCCGCTCGACCGGTTCGCCGCCCACGCGGTGGGCGACCGCCGGCTCCGCCAGGTGCTCGGGTACCCCGCCGTGTTCCTCGGCTCGTCGCCCTCGGCCACGCCCGCGATGTACCACCTCATGAGCCACATGGACCTCGAAGAGGGCGTGTTCTATCCGCAGGGCGGGTTCGGGCACCTCATGGCGAGGATCGCCGGGATCGCCGCGGCCGCGGGCGTCGAACTCGTCACCGAGGCGCGGGTCGAGGCGATCGAGGTGACGGGCGACGCGACGCCGTCGGTCACGGGCGTGCGGTATGTCGACGCCACCGGGTCGGTGCATCGCGCCGCCGCCGACCGGGTCGTCTCGGCCGCCGACCTGCACCACACCGAGACCGAGCTGCTCCCCCGGCACGCGCAGACGTACCCCGAGGCGTGGTGGGAACGGCGTACGTCGGGCCCGGGCGCGGTGCTCGCGATGCTCGGGGTGCGCGGGCCGGTGCCGGGGCTCGCCCACCACACGCTCTTCTTCACCGAGGACTGGGACGCGAACTTCGACCGCATCTTCGGCGACCACCCCGGCATCCCCGAGCCCGCGTCGTTCTATGCGTGCATGCCGAGCGCCACCGATCCGACCGTCGCGCCCGCCGGCGACACGAACCTGTTCGTGCTCATCCCGGTGCCCGCCGACGTGTCGATCGGCCGGGGCGGCGAGGACGGCGCCGGCGACCGGCTCGTCGAGGACGCGACCGACCGCGCCGTCGCCCGCATCGCCTCGGCGACGGGCGCTGCGGATCTCGCGCGCCGCATCGTCGTGCGCCGCACCGTCGGGCCGGCGGACTTCGCCGAGCAGCTGCACTCCTGGCGGGGCGGCGCCCTCGGCCCTGCGCACACGCTGCGGCAGAGCGCGTTCCTGCGCGGCTCCAACCGCTCGCGTCGCGTGCGCGGGCTGTACTACGCCGGCGGGTCGAGCGTGCCGGGGATCGGCCTGCCGATGTGCCTCATCGGAGCCGAGAACGTGCTGAAGCGCGTGCGCGGCGACCGGTCGAGTGGGCCGCTGCCCGAGCCCGGACCCCGCCTCGCGCGCCCGTTCCCACCCTCCGAGGTCGCCGACCTCCTCGACGCCCCAGCACTCGACCTCGATGCCCGAGCATTCGACCGGAACCGCGGATGACCGGATTCACCTACCTCGGAGCGCTCGTCCTCTCGATCACCGCGATGGCCCTCCTCGACGTCCGCTGGCGGCTCGCGTTCCGGCGTGCGCCCGCCGCGTCGGCGCTCGCGGTCGGCGCGGGCACGCTCGTGCTGCTCGCCTGGGACCTCGCGGGCATCGGTTTCGGCGTCTTCTTCCGCGGGGACTCGCCGTGGGCCACGGGCGTGCTCCTGGCGCCCGAGCTCCCGCTCGAGGAGCCCGTGTTCCTCGTGTTCCTCTGCTACCTCTCGCTCGTCGCGGTGCTCGGGATCGAGCGGATGCTCGAACGCCGGTCGACTGCTCCCGGCGAGCGCGCGGCATCCGATGCGACGACGGATGCCGCGACGCGACCGGGTGCGACGGATGCCGCGACGCGGCCGGCCGACGCCGCGGCACACCCGGGCGGGAGGCCGTCGTGACCTACTCGCTCGTCTGCCTGCCGTTCCTCGCCGTCGCGGTCGTGCTGTCGCTCGCAGCGGCTCGGCGGCTGCCGCCTCCCGCACGCCGCCGGCGGTGGCTCGCGATCGGGTTCGCCGGCGCGCTCGTGCTCGTGCTCACCGGCGTGTTCGACTCGCTCATGATCGCCGCGGGCCTCTTCGGCTACGCCGACGGCACGCGCCTCGGGCCGACGATCGGGCTCGCGCCGATCGAAGACTTCGCGTACCCGATCGTCACGGTGCTGCTCGTGCCGGCGATCTGGACGCTCGCGCGTTTGCGCAGGTCGAGGGGCGGCCATGATGAAGACTGACGTCGTGCAGCAGGGCGCCCGCCACGTGATCCGCCAGGTCGTGCTCTCGTCGCGGCCGATCAGCTGGATCAACACCGCGTTCCCGTTCGCGGCCGCCTACCTCCTCACGACCGGGGCGGTCGACGCGCTGCTCGTCGTGGGCACGCTGTTCTTCCTCGTCCCGTACAACCTGCTCATGTACGGCGTGAACGACGTGTTCGACTACGAGTCCGACCTGCGCAATCCGCGCAAGGGCGGCTCGGAGGGCGCCCTCCTCGAGCCGCGCCTGCATCGCGCGGTGGTCTGGACGGGCGTCGTCACGGCGGCCCCGCTCCTCGTCGCGATGCTGTGGTTCGGCGGCACGGGGCATCCGTGGTCGTGGGCCGTGCTCGCGGTGAGCCTGTTCGCCGTGTTCGCCTACTCGGTGCCCGGGCTGCGGTTCAAGGAGGTGCCCGTGCTCGACTCGATCACGTCGAGCACGCACTTCGTGAGCCCGGCCGTCTACGGCCTTGCGGTGGCGGGCGCCGTGCCGACGCCGCAGCTCGTCGCCGTCGTCGCGGCGTTCTTCTGCTGGGGCATGGCGAGCCACGCGTTCGGCGCCGTGCAGGACGTCGTTCCCGACCGCGAGGCCGGCATCGCGTCGATCGCGACCGCGTTCGGGGCCCGCGCGACCGTGCGGATCGCGCTCGGCCTCTGGATCACGGCCGGCGTGCTCATGCTCGCGACCGCCTGGCCCGGCCCGCTCGCGGCGCTGCTCGTGCTGCCCTACGTCGTCACCGCCTGGCCGTACCGATCGGTGAGCGATGCGGAGTCGGGAACGGCGAACCGCGGATGGCGGCGGTTCATCGCGCTCAACTACGCCGTCGGCTTCCTCGTGACCATGCTGCTCATCTGGTGGTCGTTCGCGCGGTCGTAGGCTGGCTGCATGGCCGACTCCCCCGCGCGCGCGGATTCCGTGCGCATGGACCCCGTGCGCATCGACGCGTGGCTCTGGGCGGTGCGCCAGTTCAAGACGCGCTCGGCCGCGACGGCCGCGTGCCGCGCCGGACACGTGCGCGTCAACGGCGAGCGCGCCAAGGCGGCCCAGCCGGTGCGGCCGGGCGACGAGGTGCGGGTGCGCGTCGACGGGTTCGACCGGATGCTGGTAGTGCGCCAGACCCTCGTGAAGCGCGTGTCGGCGACCGTCGCCGCCACCGCGGTCGAGGATCGCACGCCGGCTCGACCGCCCCGCCAGGCCGTGCCGACCGTGCCCGTGCGCGACCGCGGAGCCGGACGCCCCACCAAGCGCGAGCGCCGCGACCTCGATCGGCTGCGCGGGCGCTGACGGCGCCGCGCGTCACGGTGCGCCCGCATCGAGCGCGGAGCGCAGCGCGGCGTACGCGGCGTCGAGGCGTTCGGGGACCGCTGCCTGTCTCCAGGTCCGCACCTCGGCGATGGCGCGATCGGCCCACTGTGCCTCGGCGTGAGCCGTCTCGAGCACGAGCGTCGCCGCGAGCACGTTCACGTGGGTCCGTTCGGGGAACGGTTCAGCGCCGGCGAGGTAGGGCCGGAAGATCGCTTCGGCCGCCCGCCATCGGTCGACCGCGTCCTCGCGGAATCGGCGCAGGTGCGTGAGGAGCTCGCCGGGGGTGCCGTTGGTGGCGAAGAGCAGCTTCACGATCGCCTCGGACTCCCAACGCGACCCGGCCGCCGGCTGTCCGATCCACTCGCGAAGGGCGTGCCGACCGAGCGTGGTGATCGTGTAGACCGTGCGTCGACGACGGCCGCGTGGTTCGGGGCTCGCCGTTGCGAAGCCGTGCGCGATGAGCTTCTTGGGTTCCGCATAGAGGTTGCTCTCGGCGCGCGGCCACATGAATCGGAGATCGCGCCGCATCTGCTTGGCGAGCTCGTAGGTCGACCACGGCTTGATCGCCAGCAGCCCGAGGATCGCGTACGAGGTGGTCGTCAGCTCCGGCAGGGTCCTTGACATATGCTCCTCCACGGAGGAAAATTTACTCCTATGTGGAGCATAATCCCAACGAGGAGCTCCGCACTCGAAGACGGCGGCCCAGTCGTGCCATCGACTCGAGCGGTGCTCCTCCGCGACGCATCCCCGGCGGACGCGGCCGCCATCGCCGCGATCGGAACGGAGGCCATGCCGGCGCAGTACGTCGATCTCATCGATCCGGCCGTCATCTCCGCCGCCGTCGAGCAGACGTACGCCCTCGGTGCCGTCGCCGACTGCATCGAGCGCTGTCGCTCAGCGGACGTTGCGTGCTTCCTCGTCGCCGAGCGGTCGGGGCGCGTCGTGGGATTCCTGCACTTCGACGTCTTCGGGCCCGAGCCGGAACTGCACCGCCTGTACGTGGACCGACACCATCGGGGCGCGGGAGTCGGCGCGCGACTGATGGGCGAACTCCACGCGAGAGTGCCCGCCGACCTCGCGTACATGCTGCTCGTCGTGGCCGGGAACGACGGGGCGGTGCGGTTCTACGAGCGGCACGGGCTCGAGGTGGAGAGGGTCGTCGACGGGCTCGCGTACTACACCGCGCGCATGGGCGTGGCGTTCCCCGCCGGCGCGCCCCCGGTCGACATGGTGCTCATGCGTCGCCGCGCGTCGGCGCCGACGCGCCGTGCGCCGTGAGGTCTGCCGCCCGGGCGTAGCCTGAAGCGGTGCAGAAGGAACTGAGCCACGAACCGGATGCCCGACGCTACGTGCTGCGCCTCGACGGCGACATCGCGAGCGTGCTCGACTACCGCGTGCTCGGCGACTCGGTCGCGTTCACCCGCACGTTCACCAACCCGACGTACCGCGGCAGCGGTCTCGCCGGCGAGCTCGTCGCGTTCGCCGTCGACGACGTCGAGGCGACCTCCGATCGCCGCATCGTGCCGAGCTGCTGGTACGTCGGCGAGTGGTTCGACCGGCACCCCGATCGCCGGGCGCTCCTGGATCCCCGGACGGCCTGACCATGATCCTCGGCTACTCCGCCGCGCAGGTGCGCGCCGCCGAGGCGCCGCACCTCGCGGCGGGCGAGCCGCTCATGCGCCGGGCGGCGGCGGCCCTCGCGGCGACGCTGCGGCGGGAGTCGGCCGAGGCGCAGGCGCCGGACGGGCCGATCGCGCTCCTCGTCGGCTCCGGCGACAACGGCGGCGACGCCCTCTGGGCCGGTGCCGAGCTCGCCGAGGCCGGCGTCGTGGTGACGGTGGTCCCCACGTCCGAGCGGATGCACGCCGAGGGAGCGGACGCGGCTCGCGCTGCGGGCGCGCGATTCGTCGGGGCATCCGACGACCGTGCCGCCGAGGCGGCCTTCCGCGGCGCGGCCGTGATCGTCGACGGCATCCTCGGCACGGGCACGAGCGCGTCCCCGGCGCTGCGCGGTCGTGCCCGGGACCTCGTTGCCGCGGCGATCCCGACCATCGAGGCGGGCGGCATCCGGGTGGTCGCGGTCGACCTGCCGAGCGGCATCCACCCCGACGACGGCACCGTGCCAGATCCCACGGTGCTCCGCGCCGACGTCACCGTCACCTTCGGCGCGGTGAAGGCCGGCCTGCTGCGCGAACCGGCCGCCGGTTACGCCGGGCGGATCGAGCTCGTCGACCTCGGCCTCGGACCCGAGCTCGCGACGATGACGCCCCTCGTCACCCTCGGCTGACGACGAAGCGGGCCGGGGTCCACGACCCCGGCCCGCTCACGATTCCGTCGCCGGATCAGTACCAGTTCACCGACTGGGAGTGCGACCACGCGCTGCACGGCGTGCCGTACGCGCTCTGGATGTAGCCGAGACCCCAGCGGATCTGCGTGGCGGCGCTGGTCTGCCAGTTGTCGCCGGCCGTCGCCATCTTGCTGCCGGGCAGCGACTGCGGGATGCCGGTCGCGCCGCTCGACGCGTTGTAGGCCTGGTAGTTCCAGCCCGACTCCTTCTGCCACAGCTTGTCGAGGCACTGGAACTGGTCGCCGCCCCAGCCGTACTGGGAGGCGGCGAGGTCGGCGGCGTACGCGCGAGCGCCGTCGGGCGTGTTGGCGTTCGCAAGCGCCTGGGCGGCCGCCGCAGCGGCCGCGGCGGCGGACTCGGCCTGCGCCTGGTCGTACGCGGCGATCGCGGCAGCGGTCTTGGCCGCCTCGGCGCGGGTCACCTTCGTGAGGTCGACGACCTTCTCGGTCGAGATGGTCTTGTAGTCGCTGAGCGACGCGACCGAGGCCGCGAGGCCCGAGGCGTCGGCCTTGCCGTCCGCGGCGGCGAGCGTCTCGTTCGCGGCCGTGATGGTGTCCTTCGCGGTGTCGATGGCCTTCGCGGCTGCGACGCCGGCGTAGGCGCCGAGCTGTTCGTGGCGGAAGCCGCTGGTCGCGTTGAGCGCCTGGGTGGCGTTGATCCGCTCCTGCGTGGCCACTGCGCTCTGCACGGAGAAGCCGGTGCCGACGAGGAGGCCGGCAGCGGCGATGGCGCCCGCGACGATGAGGCGTTTGCGGCCGGTGCGTCGGCGGCGGAGGTCGCGACGCGTGGTCGCGGCGGTGTCGGTGGGAACAGAGTTCGTGTCGGTCTGGGCGTGCGTGGAGGAAGTGTCGTTTCGCATGGATTCACAGATGCTCGGAACGGGGAATCATCGGGGGGCGCGCCTCCGAGCGTGGGCACAAGTCCCCTACCCTGCATGACGAAACTGGGCAGTCCCTCACTTTTCCCTGTGCAATCCATGTCCATGCATGGTTTGCGCGTGGGCATACTGGGGCCATGTCCGATGCCTCAGCCGACTTCCCGAAGCCGTCGCCGAGCGACCGCTGCCCCTGCCTCAGCGGCGAGGTGTTCGGCGCGTGCTGCGGACGATTCCTGGGTGGCGCGGCGGATGCTCCGACGGCCGAGCAGCTCATGCGGTCGCGTTACTCGGCGTTCGTGGTCGGCGACTCCGCCTACCTGCTCGCGACGTGGTATCCGTCGACTCGACCCTCGGAGCTCGAGCTCGACCCGGCGATGCGCTGGTTCCGACTCGACGTCGTGCGGCGCGAGCGCGGCGGGCCGCTCGACCGCGACGGGATCGTCGAGTTCACGGCGTACTACCGACACGACGGGCAGCGGGGCGAGCAGCACGAGGCGAGCGGCTTCGTGCGCGAGGGCGGACGCTGGAGCTACGTCGGTCCCGTCAGCTGACGGCGGATGCCCCGGCGAGACGTGTCAGTCGTCCGCGGACGCCCGCTCGTCATCCGTCGTGAACCCGTCGAGCACCGCGCGCTCGCCCGACTCGAGGAGCTCCTGGAACAGCGTGACCTGGACCCCGGCGGGCGCGTCGAGTCGGGAGTTCAGCGACTGCCACGGCGTGACGACCGGCTCGGCGACGACGCGGCCACCGGCGGCCTCGAGCCGGCGCGTGGCGCCCTCGGTGTCGGTTACCTCGAACGCGAGCCGGATGTGCGGGCTCTCGGCGCCCCCCGCCTCGATGCGGTCGATCGCCTGCTTGTGCACGGGATTCGCGATCTCGAGCGTGGCACGGCCGGCATCGAGGATGACGACGCGCTCGTCGCCGCCCTCGGCGAAGGCGAGGTACTCGGGCAGCCCGAGCGTGTCGCGGAAGAACGCGACCGCCTGGTCGTAGTCGACGGCCTCCACGACGACGCGGAGCTGGAGGACTGAGGGCGTTGCGGCATCCGTCATGCCCGAATCCTCCCAGCCGCGGCCGACATCCGCGAGGGCTGATCAGCGGGTCCGATCAGGACCCCGACGGCGCGGCGACGGCTCAGGGGGCGGCGGTGTCGCCTTCGCCGCCGTCGTCGAGCCGCAGCCCGTCGAGGGCGCCGTACGCGCGCTCGATCGCGCCGACCAGCCCGTGCACCGGCACGGGCCACTCGGCATGGGCGGCGAGCGCCTCTGCTGCGCCGAGCCCCGCGTCGTGCGCGTCGACGAACCGGTCGGCGATCACGCGGAGCTCATCGGCCTGCCGGCTCACGAACTCGCGCCGCACCACGCGGCCGTGCCCGGGGACCACGAGGTCGCCGGGCTCCAGCTCGGCGCCGAGCGCATCGAGCACGCCGGGCCAGTCGAGCGGGTAGCAGCCCGAGCCGTAGATCGGCGGCCCCGACTCCTCGATCAGGTCGCCGAGCACCCAGACCCGCTCCTCGGGCAGGAGCAGCACGAGATCCGTGTCGGTGTGGGCCGGCGACTGCGGTCGCAGCTCCACGAGCCGGCCGCCGAGGTCGAGCGTCGTCGCGTCCGCGATCGGATGCGTCGGCGGCACGAGGCGAAGGTCAGCCCATGGCCGGTCGGGCTCCAGGGCGGGATTCTCGTGCCATGCCGCGACCCGAGGCCCTTCGTAGTGCTCGAAGTGCCGGGCGATCGCCGCATGACCGTGGATCGCGGCATCCGTGGCGGAACCCGGACCGAACACCTGGTTGCCGAACGTGTGGTCGAAGTGGGCGTGCGTGTTCACGAGCGCGACGACGGGTCGGGCGAACCGGGCGGTGACGTCGGCGAGGATCTCCGCGCCCTCGACCGGGTCGGCGCCCGAGTCCACGACGAGGAGGCCGTCGTCGCCCTCCACGACGACCACAGAGAGGTCGAACGGGCCGCCGCGGCGCTGGTGGACGCCATGCGCGACCGTGGTCCAGGTGGCCATGCCCCGAGCCTACGACGGGTGCGCGGTCCACGGCTCGATCGCGGTGCACGGCCCGGCCCGGCCGCCGACTCATGGCCGGGTCAAAGGGAATCCCGAGGTTCGCCCCGTAGCGTCGGGCAGGTGACCCCGCTCGACGGCATCCCCTCGCAACGGCACCCCGACGCTCCGCACCTGCTCACGGCACGGGCGCAACGCACCCTCGAGGCGATCGACGGCGGCACGCTCGACGAGATGCGCGCCCTGCGGGACGAGACCGAGCGCTTCATGCTCCGCTACAAGTTCGGCATGGACGAGGTGATCACGAAGCTCTCGATCCTGCGCGAGGAGTTCAGCCAGAACCACGACTACAACCCGATCGAGCACATCTCGAGCCGGTTGAAGAGCCTCGACAGCGTCATCGCCAAGATGCAGCGCAAGGGCATCGAGCCGACGTTCGACACGATCCGCGACACCATCACCGACATCGCGGGCGTTCGGGTGACGTGCAGCTTCGTCTCCGACGCCTACCGGCTCGCCGAGCTCCTCACCGAGCAGCCCGACATCCGCGTGCTCAAGGTCAAGGACTACATCGCCGAGCCGAAGGAGAACGGCTACCAGAGCCTGCACCTCATCGTCGAGGTGCCGGTGTTCCTGTCGACCGGTGCGCACCCCGTCGCCGTCGAGGTGCAGATCCGCACGATCGCGATGGACTTCTGGGCCAGCCTCGAGCACAAGATCTACTACAAGTACGACCGCCAGGTGCCGCAGGAGCTCGTCGACGGGCTGACGGATGCCGCGCACACCGCCGCGGAGCTCGACGCGCGCATGGAGCGCCTGCACCGCGAGGTGCATGGGGCGCCGTCGCACCGGCGCGGCACGATCGCGATCTGACCGCACGCCGGGGCGCGCGGCATCCGCTCACTCGGGGTTGCGGGCCCGGCTCGGCTGCACGCGCATCGGCTCGCCGGGCATCTTCGGGAAGTCGGGCGGGAACGGCAGCTCGCCGAGGCCCGCGTCGAGGTCGCGCTGCCACCACTCGAGCAGCGTGTCGATGCGCCCGAGCCGCGACTGCATGCCCGCCCACGGGTCGCCGACGTCGCGTAGGCGGTCGGGCATCGAGCGGATCGTGAAGTCGCGCGGGTCGGCGGACTCGACCTCGTCCCATTCGAGGGGGCAGGACACGGGCGCGTGCGGCAGGGGGCGCGGACTGTAGGCGCCGGCCATCGTGCGATCGCGGTTCGCCTGGTTGAAGTCGATGAAGATGCGGTCGCCGCGCTCCTCCTTCCACCAGGCGGTGGTGAGCTCGTCGGGCATGCGCCGCTCGAGCTCGCGCGCGAGGGCGATGACCGCGTGCCGCACGTCGAGGAACTCGTGCTCGGGCTCGATGGGCGCGAAGACGTGGATGCCGCGATTGCCCGACGTCTTCACGAACGGCGTGAGCCCGACCTCGCCCATGAGGTCGCGCAGTGCCAGCGCCGCGGGCACCGCCTCGCGGAACCCGGTGCCGGGCTGCGGGTCGAGGTCGATGCGCAGCTGGTCGGGATTGTCGGTGTTCGCCGTGCTCGAGGCCCAAGGGTGGAACACGATCGTGTTCATCTGTGCGGCCCAGACCGCAGCAGCGGGCTCGTCGAGCACGACCTGCGGATGCTTGCGGCCGCTCGGGTACGTCACGGTCACCGATCGCACCCAGGCGGGCGCGCCCTTCGGCGGGTTCTTCGAGAAGAACTGCTCGCCGTCGATGCCCTCGGGGAACCGCTGGAGCGACACGGGCCGGTCGCCGTTCGCCTCGATGAACGGGCCGCCGACGGCGACGAGGTACTCGGCGAGCTCGAGCTTCGTGATGCCCGGCTCGGGCCAGATCACCCGGTTCGGCGACGAGATGCGCACCTCGCGATCGCCGTCGGGACCGGGCACGGTGAGGGTGACAGCTTCGGCGGCCATGGTGCGACGCTATCGTGCCGGGGTGACACCGCGACAGGGCGCCGGTTCGGCGGCGACGCCAGGCACCTGCCCGGGCCGGGCCGGCGGTCGCTCACGCGCTGAGCGTCGCGTACCGCTTCTCGGCGCGGGCCCGCGCCTTGGCGGCCTCGACCTCGCGGTCCTTTGGCGGCGCGTTCGTCACGAGATCGTCGAGGAGGTGCCGGGTGATGTGCGCGATCTCGTGCACGGCCCGGTCGAACGCCTCGGCGTTCGCCTTGGACGGCTTCGTCGATCCGCTCACCTTGCGCACGAACTGCAGTGCGGCCGCGTGCACCTCGTCGTCGGTCGCGGCGGGCTCGAAGTTGTGGAGGGGGTGGATGTTCCTGCACATGCCCCGAGCCTAACCCCGGGCGCCTGCGGGCGCCTCGGCTCCCGTCGCGATGCGGTACGAGGGGAGCCCGCGACGACGGATGAGCCATTCCGCGACGACGAGGTTCGGCAGCCAGGCGAGGAACGGCACCACGCCGTACGCGTTCGCGAACGCGGCGTCGAACTCGAAACCGCCGGGGATCGCCTGCAGGCCGATGAGCAGGCCGAGCCAGAGCCGCAGCGTGACGGCGGCGTAGGTGAGCGCGAAGTTGCGCATCATCCAGGCCCGGTGGTTCGCGACATCACGCGCCCGGATGGCCCGATACGCGCGCCATGCCGTGACGAGCCAGAGCACGGCGAGCGTGCCGAAGCCGACGAATCCGGCGAGGCCCGCTTCGCTGAAGGGTGCGATGACGAGGCCCGAGACGCCGGCGATCGCCACGGCGGCGAGGTAGCTGCGGCCGATCCAGCGGTGCACCGCGCGGTACCGGTCGCGCAACCCGCGCCAGAACTGCAACGGGCCGGCGACGAGGGCCAGGCCGCCGGCCACGATGTGGGCGTAGAACGCCGCCTGCACGATCGCCGGGAGGTCGGCGTAGATGTCGGCCACGCCGGCGCCCGAGGCCGACAGCTCCGCGAGCGAGGCCGTGAGGTACGGCACGACCGCGAAGGCGGCGATGGCGAGCGAGGAGAGCACGACCCAGGCCCAGCCGGCCCGCGTCGCGACGAGACGCGGCGACGCCCCGCGCGGGCTTCCGGCGGCGGCCGGCTGTGACGAACGTGCGGTTCCGGTGGTCATGCGGCTCACGCTAGGAGCGCCGCTGCACCGCCGGTATCGGGTCAACCCCCCGATCGGATGCCGCGATCCCCCGGTCCTCGGAGGCATCTGATGCCGCGGCATCCGCCTCGACGGCGACCGGAGGAGGCCGCCTCCGACGGCGCACCTGCCCGACCGCCACGCCGCCCACGAGGAGCGCGCTGCCGGCGAGCTCGAGGGCGTTCGGCACCTGTCCGAGCGCGAGGGCGGCGGCGGCGAGCCCGATCGGCGGCGTGAGCAGCGCGAACGGCGCCACGAGCGCGGCCGGGTACTTCCCGAGCAGCATGTTCCAGATCGTGTATCCCACGAGCGAGGCCATGCCCGCCGTGAACCCGACGCTCGCGATCGTCTCCCAGCCGATGGTGGAGAACGCGTCGCCGACCGCCGCGGGTCCGTCGAGCAGCAGGCTGAGCGCCAGCACGGGCAACGGCACAACGAGCGCCGACCACACGACGATGCCGAAGCCGTCGGCTCCGGCGGCCGACCGGGAGATCACGTTGCCGATGCCCCAGCTGAGCCCGGCTGCGACGCAGATGAGGAGCGGCACGATCGCCGCGAGGCCCGGCGCGCCCTCGAGGCGGCCGAGCGCGACGATCCCGAGGCCGGCGACGCCGAGGAGCGCACCGATGAGCTGCATCCGCGTCGGGCGCTCGCGCAGCGCGACGGCGCCGATCACGAGCGTGAAGATCATCTGGCACTGCAGCACGACCGCGGCGAGGCCGGCGGGCAGGCCGAGGTGCATCGCGGTGAAGAGCAGGCCGAACTGGCCGGCGCTCATGAACAGGCCGATGCCCGCGATGACCCGCCACGGGGCATCCGGTCGCGGCACGAAGAAGACGAGCGGCACGGCGACGAGGGCGAAGCGCAGCGCCACCAGCACGAGCGGGAGCGTGTCACGCAGGCCGAGGTCGATGGCCACGAAGTTGACGCCCCAGATGAGGGCGACGAGGAGGCCGAGCAGGAGGTGTCGCGGGGTCACGGCTCCAGCCAAGCAGGCAAATGGATTCAGCACCAGTTCCGAATTCTTCGCCTGATCACGTACGATCACTACATGATCGATCTCCAGGGCCTGCGCGCGCTCGTCGCCGTCGATCGGGCCGGATCGGTGGTCGCGGCGGCCGACCAGCTCGGCTACACCCCGTCGGCGGTCTCGCAGCAGGTGAAGAAGCTC
The DNA here is from genome assembly GCF_053603635.1 of Agromyces sp. NPDC004153. NCBI lineage: Bacteria > Bacillati > Actinomycetota > Actinomycetes > Micrococcales > Microbacteriaceae > Agromyces > Agromyces sp. NPDC004153. The sequence goes on along the minus strand of NZ_JBSGFY010000002.1, from coordinate 55,343 downwards.
GAGCGCGACCTCGACGCGGTCCTCCTCGAGCGCCGCGGCCGCGGCGTGCTCCTCACCGAGCGCGGCCGCACGCTCGCGAGTGAGGGGCGCGAACTGCTCGTCGGCCTCGAGCGGCTCGAGGCCGTTGCCGCGAGCGGCACCCGGCCGACCGCTCCCTTGCGCATCGCATCGTTCTCGACCGCCACGCGCGGGCTACTCGGCCCGGTGCTCGGCGAACTGCGCGATGCGGATGCCGCGGTGCTCGCGACCGTGACGAGCGTCGACCCCGTCGAGGCGATGGCCATGGTCGCCTCGGGCTCCGCCGACCTCGCCGTCGTGCACAACTGGAACTCCGTGCCGCTCATCGCGCCGTCGCACGTGGCGACCGAGCACGTGTGCCACGACGAGGCCGACGTCGTGCTGTCCGTCGACCATCCGCTCGCCGGCCGCGACGAACTCGAGCGCGCCGACCTCGTCGACGAGGCGTGGGCGAGCACGCCGAAGGGTGCCATCTGCCACGAGGCGCTCATGCGGATCTTCGCCGACCTCGACACGGTCCCCCGGGTCGTCGCCGAGGATCCCGACTTCGCCTCGCTCATCGAGCTCGCGCGGCAGGGCGTCGCGATCGCGCTCGTCCCGCGACTCGGCCGATCCGCCCTCCCCGAGGGCGTCGTCGCCCGACCGCTCGCCGACCACAGCCAGGTGCGCGACATCCGCGTGGCCTATCGCCGGTCGATGGCCGAGAGCGCGGGCATCCGCCGCGCGGTGCGCCTGCTCCTCGACGCCGGACGGCGGGTCGAGGCATCCGCCATCGCCTGAGCGCCGGGACGCAGCGTGCTCACATCGACGCGTCGTGCGGACCGGCCACGGGCTGCAACCGGAACAGGCGCACGACCCGACCCGAGTCCCGCTCGTATCCCCGATAGCCGGGCCACTGCGCCTCGATGCGCGCCCAGGCGGCGTCGCGCTCGTCGTCGGGGATGCGGCTCGCGCGCACGTGCATGCGTCGTCCGCGCACGGTGATCGACGCGTCGGGGTGCGTGATCAGGTTGTAGGTCCAGCCCGGATGCCGCTCCTGCGCGAAGGTCGTGCCGGCCACGATCGCGCGGCCACGGCCGTCGGGCGTGTACATGAGGTACGTGTCGCGGGGCTCGCCCGACCTCGCGCCGGTCGTGTGGAGCACCAGCGACGGCACGAGCAGACCGCTCAGCTGCACGCGCCCGCCGGTGAGCGCCGCCACGAGGCGTTCGGCCGGCGGCAGCAGCACGGGCCCGATCGCCCGGAACAGCCGGGTGCGCGTGATCGGCGCGATCACGGAGCGGACGACCTGCAGCACGGTGGGCACGTGCCCATTCTGCTCGGGGCGCACGACCTCGGGAAGCACCTCGCGCCGCGGATCGCCGGCCGGCGTCGGCCCGGCTCGGGCGGCTACCCCGCTGACCGCGGCTCGTCAATCCCCTGCGGCCGCACCGTGCCCAGCCGTACCGTGGGCGCAGGCCGCCGCGATCGCGATCGGCCGCGACGATCGGAGGAACCATGTCGGACGCGCGCCCGGGAGCGCCCTTCGAGGGCGAGTACACCGACTCGGAGCTGCCGCTCAGCGCGGAGCTGCCGAAGGAGGAGTACGAGGAGGTCGAGGAGGTCGTCGACGCGGACCGGGACGGGCGCGGCGATGACGAGGTCGACGAGGTCGAGGTCGTCGAGATCGTCGAGATCGACGACGGCACCACCTCCCCCGAACGCTGACCCGAAGACTGGCGGCCGGGCGCACGATGGCAGGGATCGGCGCCCGGCCGTCGCACGCGCCCGCGCCGGCGCGGGAGAACCCGACGCGTCAGGGTGCCCGCATCACGGCGCCGGCGGATGCTGCGCCGCCAGCTCCTTCTCGACCGCCTCGCGGGCCGAGGCGAGTTCCGTCGCGGCATCCGTCGCCCGTCGCTCGGCCCGCTGCAGCCGTCGCAGGGCGAGCGTCGGGGCGCCGTGCCGAGCATGCACGCGGTCGTGGTCCTCGTCGACGCCCGCCACGATGTAGGCGCCGGCGATGAGGATCACCTGCGCCGACAGGTTGATCCACAGCAGCAGGGCGATCAGGGACGCGAACGACGCCAGCAGCGGGTTGGCAGAGGCGCCGCCCACGAAGAGGCTCGAGAGCAGCTGCAGGACGAGCAGGCCGGCGCCGCCGAGGAGGGCGCCCGTCCACAGCGCCCGCCCGCTCGGCCGGAGCCCCGAGAGGACCCGGAACATCGCCGCGATGACGAGCGTGTCGATCGCGAAGATGACGATCATCGAGCCGATCCTGACGAGGACGTCGAAGGCCGGCTCGCGCGTCGAGATCCCGAGCCAGCCGAAGAGGGTGGTGAGGGCGTTCGTGCTCACGAAGGTCACCACGGCCGCCGCCGTGAGCGCGGCGCCGAAGCCGACCGCGAGCACGAAGTCCCGCAGCAGCACCCACACGAAGAAGGTCTGGTCGTCGGGCTGGTCGGCGAGGTTGCGGAAGGCGATGCGCAGCGAGCCGACGGCGCCGATGGCCGCGCCCACCAGGCCGACGAGCGCGAAGACGCCGGCGATGCTCAACGTGATGGGGTGGATGAGGTCGTCGGGGTCGATGACGCCGTTCTCACCGATGAGGCCCGGGATCGCCATGCTGATCGTCGTGACGAGCGCCTCCACGGCGTCGGGGCGCCCGGCGAGCCAGATGCCGCCGATCGCGAACCCGAGGAAGACCCCCGCGAACACCGAGAAGAGCGTGCGATAGGTGACGCTGTCGGCGAGCATCGGGCCGTGGTGCTCGAGGTAGATGAACCACGCGCGCACGGGCCGCGTCGCGAGTGCCCAGGCGGTGACCTTCGTGCCCCACGCGACGATCCCGGCGAACGGGCCACCCGGTCGTCGCTGCGTCTGCTGCTCGGCCATGCGGTCAGGCTATCGAGGCGGGGGTCGTGACCGCAGTCGCTTGACAGGCGTGCTCTCGCGATGGGATGACGCCCGGACAGGGGAACGCCCCCGACCGCTCGGCGGTCGGGGGCGTTCCCTGGGGGGTCGCTTCGGGTCGGCGACGGATCAGTACCAGCCCTGCGAGTTGAACGTGTCCCAGGCGCCGCACGGCGTGCCGTAGCGGCCGGCGATGTAGCCGAGGCCCCACGAGATCTGCGTGGCGGGGTTCGTCTCCCAGTCGGCGCCGGCCGTGGCCATCTTGCTGCCCGGCAGTGCCTGCGGGATGCCGTAGGCGCCGCTCGGGTTCGAGGCGTACACGTTCCAGCCCGACTCGTGGTTCCAGAGCTCGACGAGGCAGCCGAACTGGTCGTCGCCCCAGCCGCGCTGGAGCAGCATGTCACGGGCGATGGCCTGGGCGGCCGTCGGGTTCGCGGGCGCGCCGGGGCGCGATGACGACGACGACTGCTTGGCCTCGGCGGCGGCGGCAGCCTCGGCGGCGGCCTTCGCGGCGGCCGTGGCGGCTGCGGCCTGCTCGGCGGCGACGCGGTCGACCTCCGCGACGGCGGCGCGGACGGTCTCGGCGTGCGCCTGCGTGGAGTCGACGAGGTCGAACACGCGCTCGGGGGCGAGGAGCTTGTAGTCGCCGAGGGCGGAGACCTCGGCGGCGAGCGCCGTGGCATCCGTCTTGCCCTGGGCCGCGGTGATGGTGTCGTTGGCGCCGGCGAGGGTGTCCTCGGCCTGCTGCACCGCGCGGGCCTCGAGGATGCCGCCGTGCGCGTCGAGCTGCTGCACGTCGCTGTTGGCGGCGTCGGTGAGCGCTCGGGTCTCGGCGATGCGGTCGTTCTGCGCGGCCACGGCGCCCTGCACGGCGAAGCCGGTGCCGACCATGGCGCCGATGGCGACGACGGCTCCGGCTGCGAGCCACGCTCCGCGACGCCGGCCGCGGTGGCCGCGACGATCGCGGCGGGGGGCGGTCTCGGGATCGGCCGCCTGGATGGACATGGAGTTGTGGGAAGGAGTGGAAGAAGACTGGTTCTGCATGACTTTCACGGGGCGGCTCTCGGGCTTGGGTAGGCGCGTGAACCTTGACTCGACGTTCCGCGGGCGCGGGGGCGCCCGGGCGAAGTGGCCAGTCTGCCGAGGGGTTCTGTACAAACCCTCCTGCGTTCCTGTGAATGTCCTCCAAATTCCGACCCTTGCTCAGGATTCGTGGGAGCAAGTGGGCATCCTGCGCGGTCGTTCGACGGCGGTCGGATGCCGCGCCCGCGCGTCGCCCGACGCCGGCCCGATGCCGTGCCTAGGCCTCGTCCTGGTGCGACCGTCGCAGCTCCATGCTGATCTGGTCGGCGTCGAGGGTCTCGAGCGCGCCGGTGAGCACCGAGGCGCTGAACGTGCCCTCGTCGCGGACCGCGAGGAGGGCCTCGCGCTGGGCAGCGATGATGTCGAGGCGCAGGCTGCGGTAGAGCTCGCGATCGGCCTCCGCGTCGCGTGGTCCGGCCGGCTCGCCGGCGGCCGTGCGGGCCTCGCGGTGCTCCCGCACGACGTCGTCGGCGACGCCGCGGAGCATCTCGAGCAGGTCGGCGCGTTCCGTGCGCGCCGCCTCCCGGTCGATGCCGGCCGGCTTCACGAGCCGCACGAGCCACGGGAGCGTCGCCCCCTGGATGATGAGCGATCCGGCGGCGACGAGGAACGCGATGAAGATGACGAGGGATCGGTCGGGCGTGCCCTGCGGGAGCGTCTGCGCCGCGGCGAGCGTGATGGCGCCGCGCATGCCCGCCCAGACGATCACCGTGCCCTCGCGCCACCCCAGCGGCTCGGCCATGAAGTAGTCGATGTCGGCGACCTTGCGTCGCAGCCGCGACTGGAACCGCTGCAGCGAGGCCGAGGAGATCGCCCGGTCGGGCGGGCGTCGCCGGAACCGCCGACGGCGGGCGGTCACCTCCTCGGAGTCCTCCCCCTCGTCCGTCGTCGGGTCGAGCAGCAGGTCGGCCTGCGTCGGGTCCGCGCGGTCGAGCCGCTCCTGGACGGCGGTGAGGTGCGGCTTCATGCGCTCGCCGCGCCGGAAGCTCCGGCGTTGCAGCCCGAGCATCGGGAAGACGAACAGCGCGCGCACGACGACGACGCCGAGGAGCGTGACCCCCGCGACGCGCGCGCCGAGCTCGATGCCGCGCACCTCGTTCGTCAGGTCGCTGACGATCGTGGACAGCTCGAGGCCCATCACGAGGAAGACCGCGCCCTCGAGGATGAGCTCGATGGTGCGCCAGTTCTGCACGTCCGACATCCGGTGCTGGGGCGAGAGGCTGCGGATGGCGCCGCGACCGGTGACGAGTCCCGCCACGACGGCGGCGACGAGCCCGGATGCCCCGAGCGCCTCGCACGGGACCGCAGCCACGAACGGCACGGCGAAGGAGATGACCGTGTTCACGGTGGCATCCGTGACCCGCGACCGGACCCACAGGTTGACCTTGCCCACCACGTACCCGATGACCACGGCGACCGTCACGGCGAACACGAAGTCGCCGATGATCTCCCAGAACGTGATGGACGCGGCGGTCGCGGCGATCGCCGAGCGGAGGAGCACGAGCGCCGTCGCGTCGTTGAGCAGGCTCTCGCCCTCGAGCACGGTCACGATGCGGGGCGTCACGCCCACGCGCTTCACGATCGAGGTGGCCACGGCATCGGTCGGGCTCACGATGGCGCCGAGCGCGATGCCCGCGGCGAGGCTCAGCCCGGGCACGATCCAGGTGAACAGCAGTCCCATCGCGACCGAGCTCACGACGACGAGGGCCACGGACAGCCCGCTGATCGCCCCGAACTCGCGCCGGAACTCCATCGACGGCATCGCGACCGAGGCCGAGTAGAGCAGCGGCGGGAGGACGCCCGCGATGATCCACTCGGGGTCGATCTCGATGTCGGGCACGAACGGCAGGAAGCTCACGAGGATGCCGACGATGACGAGCAGGAGCGGCGGGGAGACGCGGACGCGCGGGCCGAGCGCCGTCGCGGCGGCGATGCCGAGGAGGCCGAGCACGACGACGACGAGGAGCTCCACCGACGATCACCTCCCCCGGGATCCTGCCGCCAAGTCTGGCGCATGGCGGCCCGCGGGCGCGACGACGGCTCGGCGATCGTGGCTCGGACGCGGCTCAGCGATCGTGGAAGTCGGGATACCCCGGCCAGTCCCCCGGGCCGTGCGAACGCACGAATGCGTGGTGCACCTGCTCGCACGCGCCGCGCAGGGTCGTGCCCCAGCCGAGCAGCCGCCCGCCGAACTCGGCGCGGTACCGCACCAGGCCGTCGACGCGCACGATCGTGACGGTGCCGTACTCGCGGCCGGTGCTGTCGATCAGGCGCCAGCATCCGGGTTCGGGCTCGGCCGCGGCGAGGATCGGGTGCCAGGTGGTGGCCAGTGCTGCTCCTTCCAGAGCGCCCCGGCCGGCGTGGCTCCATCGTACGTCCGCGGAGCGACGGCGGCGCGTCCGCCAACCGACGTCGGCGCTCACAGGGAAGTCACAGCGGGGAGGCCCGAAGTGCGGAACAGGATGGCCGCGTCACCTGTTTTCTCTGGTGACGCCGTGAATCGCCAGCCGGTCGATCGTGCGTCGAGCGCCACAGCCAGCGGCGCCCGCGAAGGAGGATACGAAGTGCCACAGGACTACCGCAGGACTCCCGAGGCGGTCGCCCGCCTCACCCCCCAGCAGTACAAGGTCACGCAGGAGGACGCCACCGAGCCGGCGTTCCGCAACCAGTACTGGAACAATCACGAGCCCGGCATCTACGTCGACGTCGTCTCGGGGCAGCCGCTGTTCGCCTCGACCGACAAGTACGACAGCCGGTCGGGCTGGCCGAGCTTCACCCGGCCGATCGAGCCCGACGCCGTCACCGAGAAGGTCGACCGGACGCTCTGGATGAAGCGCATCGAGGTGCGCTCCTCGGGCGCCGACAGCCACCTCGGGCACGTGTTCGACGACGGCCCGATCGAGGAGGGCGGCCTGCGCTACTGCATGAACTCCGCCGCGATGCGGTTCGTGCCCGCCGCCGACCTCGAGGCGGAGGGGTACGGCCAGTACCGCTCGCTGTTCCCGACGACGACCCCGGATGCCGCGGCATCCGAGAAGGAGGACGCATCATGACCAACCCCGGCGAGATCACCAGCATCCCCGGCACCGAGACCGCCGTGCTGGCGGGCGGCTGCTTCTGGGGCATGGAGGACCTGCTCCGCAAGCGCCCCGGCGTGCTCGACACGCGTGTCGGCTACACCGGCGGCGACGTGCCGAACGCGACGTACCGCAACCACGGCACGCACGCCGAGGCCCTCGAGATCGTGTACGACCCGTCGAAGGTGTCGTACCGCGACCTGCTCGAGTTCTTCTTCCAGATCCACGACCCGTCGACCAGGAACCGCCAGGGCAACGACATCGGGATGAGCTACCGCTCGGCGATCTTCCCGACGACGCCCGAGCAGGAGGTCACGGCGTACGAGACCATCGCCGACGTCGACGCCTCCGGCATCTGGCCGGGGCCGGCGACCACCGAGGTCTCCCCCGCTGGTCCGTTCTGGGAGGCGGAGCCCGAGCACCAGGACTACCTGGAGCGCTACCCCAACGGGTACACGTGCCACTACGTGCGACCCGGCTGGAAGCTGCCGAAGCGCGACGCGGAGACCGTGGCGTAATCGGCGTGACCTGATGTGAACGGCCCCGGCGGGTATCCCGCCGGGGCCGTTCCGCGCTCAGTCCGGCATGATGCCGCGCACCGCCCATGCCCGGGCGACGAGCCGGATCGACCCGTCGTCCTCGAACGGGAGCAGCCTGCGCAGCCGCTCCCGCAGCCGCGCGCGAGTCGGCTCGTCGAGCGACATCGCATAGGCCGGCGCGACGCCCTGCCCGCCGAGGAACGGGGTCCAGTAGTCCTCGAAGTCGCGGAAGACCGTCGGGATCTCGATGCCCGTCGTCTCGACGTCGAGGAGGCCCGCTCCCGCGAACCGCCACGTGAGCGCCTCGGGCGTGAAGTCCGAGAAGCGGTCGCGCTCGTCGAACGCCGTCGCCGCCGGGTCGAGGTCGTCGGCTGCGTCCCAGAACCATCGCATGAGCTCCATGCGCTCGGCGTAGTCCCACACGTAGGCGGCCACGACGCCGCCGCCGACCGTGACGCGGGTCATCTCGGCGAGCCCGCGGTCGGGATCGGGCACGAAGTTGAGCGAGAGCCCCGACACCACGACGTCCATTGAGGCGTCGTCGATCGGCAGCGCCTCGGCTCCCGCCCGGTGGAACGTGACGCGGTTGCCGAGCTCGGTGACTGCCGCCTCGAGGAACCCCTCGGACGGGTCGGCGCCGTCGACGGTGGCCGGCATCGCGTGCTCGAGGATCGCGGCGCTCAGCGCGCCCGTGCCGCAGCCGACGTCGAGCCAGCGCAGCCCGGCGGGCATGCGCAGCCAGTCGAGGAAGCGCGGCGCGATCTCGCGACTCCACCGTCCGATGTACGACTCGTAGGCGCGTCCGTGCGTCCACGTGTCGGGCCCGCGTTGCTGAGCCATGCCATCACGCTACCCGGGCACGCCGATGCGGTCGAGCGCATCCTGCACGATCGTGAGGCCCTCGAGGCCCGGCATCCCGCTGATGCTGTCGTCGACCTTGCGGGCCGCGCGCCGGCCTTCCGGGCCGCTCATGAGGTGCGTCATCACGTGCCGGACGTCGTCATCCGTCGAGATGCTCGAGCCGACCGGCGCCCAGAACCGGCTCAGCGCGAAGCGCGTCACCTTCCGCGCCTTGGCGCTCGCCGCGAGCCGCTCGCGCGCCTGCGAGGTGTAGAACGCGACGTGCCTCGCCTCCTGCTTCGCGATGCGTTGCAGGAGCTCGGCGAGCACCGGATGCTCCTCGAGGTCGGCCATGCGCTGGTACGCCGTGATCGCCGACCACTCGTTCGCCGCGCCCCACGACATGTGCACGGCGACGAAGTCCGAGCCGACGAGCGAGCCGAGCACGGACTGCTTGATCGGATCGAGCCGGTCGCGCCAGCCGAGCTTCAGACGGCTCGCCTTCAGGGCGTCGTAGTCGACCGTGACGTCGTGCATCGCGAGCACCGCCGCGAGCGCCTCGCCGTGCCAGAACTCCTCTCGGTTCCACATCGTCATGAACGCGCTGACGTCGGCCTCGCGGTGCGAGGGCGTGGTGAGGAGGTCGCGGGTGTAGCAGACGGTGTGGTACTCGACGTCGGCCATGTACCGCAGGGTTCGCAGCGACTCGGCGGGCAGCGGCCGGTCGCGGAACGACTCGAGGTCGAGGTCGTCCCAGGCGACGCTCACGGAGGTCGCGGTGTAGCGGTCGATGTCGAACGCCATCAGGCCCCCTTCCCGCCTGCGACCATGCAATCACGCCATGGGCCGGGCCGCGAGGGTCGTGAGGCCGGCGGTGACGGATGCCGCGGTGCGCGCGTCCAGGCCCGGCAGTGCACGGATGTCGTGCGCAAGCGTGCGCAGGGCGGCGTCGCCGGCCGCGCCGCCGAACGCGAGCCGGGCGAACGCGGCGAGCTCCGCCGGCCCGACCGCGGATCGGCCGAGGGGCCACGCCGTGCGGCGGAGCTCGCGTCGGGCGAGCCGGGCCGCCCGAGTGGAACCCCCGAGCCGCGCCCGGGCCTCCGCCTCGAAGAACTCCGCGTGGCGCGCCTTCACCCGCAGGATGCGGTCGACCGCGGCGGCGAGCGCCGGGCTGTGCGCGACGTCGACGACGCGCAGGTGGGCGGCGCGCAGCATCCGATCGTCGACGAAGCCGACGGCCATGTGCACGCCGACGACGGCCCAGCCCTGCGAGAACCCCGCGAGCGCACGGCGCACCGGGCCTCGACCCGCGGATGCCTCGACCCGTCGGGTCGGCGCGGCCGGTTCACTCGAATGACCCGGTCGGCCGTGACCGCCCGGCTCACCCCCGGTGCCCACAGCGACGATCGCGCGCAGCGCGTCGGCGATCCAGAATTTCTCGAACGCCCACGTCACGAGGAACGCGGTCACCCGGGCGTCCTTGTGGGTCGTCGTGACGAGCACGTTCCGGAGGTGCGCCATCGTCGCGCCCTCGAGCACTCCGAGCGCGCCGAGCGTGCGTGCGACCTCGGGCGGCAGCGGCTCGGCGGCGATCGCCGCGAGGTCGAGCTCATCGCGGAGGCTCCCCTGCGCGGTGCGGGCGAACTCGCGCACGTCGAATGCCGTGGGCTCATGGTGGGCCGCGCTCACCGTCATGGCCCGAGGCTACTCCCAGCTTCCGGCTCTGGCGGCGCGATGCGGGCTGCCGTAGCGTTCGGCGTGGCGACCGGAGACGAGTCGCCGCTTCGTATGGATGAGGGGAAACGACATGACGGATGCGACGACGAAGCCCACGATCGTGCTGGTGCACGGGGCGTGGGCCGACGGTTCCAGCTGGGACGCCGTGACGAGGGCGTTGCAGGCGCAGGGCTATACCGTGCTGGTGCCGCCGAACCTGTTGCGAGGACTCGCCGATGACGCCGCGTACGTGGCGTCGTTCCTCGCCCAGCGGACGAGCGGACCGGTCGTGCTCGTCGGCCACTCCTACGGCGGCGCCGTCATCACGAACGCGGGGAACCAGGCCGGCGATGTCCGAGCACTGGTGTACGTGAACGCCTTCATGCCCGACGAGGGCGAGAGCGTGCTGCAGATCCTCGAGGGGTCGTCGTCGGCGCTCGCCGTCGCGGACCCCACCACCGTGTTCGACATCGCAGGCTATCCGGGCGCTCCCGAGGGCGCGGCCGAAGTCTTCCTGAAGCCCGAGGTCGTGCACGGGTCGTTCGCGCAGGACCTGCCCGAGGCCGACCGCTGGACGATCGTCGCGAGCCAACGGCCGGCGTCGCTCGTGGCGAACGTCGTCCCGTCGGGGCCACCCGCCTGGCGCACCATCCCCAGCTGGGCGGTGATCGGCACCGCTGACCGGGTCATCCCGGTCGATGTCCTCCGCCGCCTGGCGGAGCGCGCCGGGTCGACGGTGAGCGAACTCGACGCGTCCCACGTGTCGATGGTGTCGCATCCGGATGCGACGGTGGACGCCATCCTTGCCGCAGCAGGTTCGATCGAGCCGTAGCCCAGTCCCGAGCGCCCGGCCGCCGCTGCTTCGGCGCGGCCGGGGCGCTCGTCGTCGGAACGGCTAGAACTTGCCGCCGAGGGCCTTGTTCTTCAGCGCCTCGTACTCCCCGTCGCTGATGACGCCCTGGTCGCGGAGCGCCTTCGCCTTCGCGATCTCGTCGGACGGGCTGGCGAACGAGATCTTCCGCATTTCGGCGTCGGAGTACTCCACGTACTCGGGCCGGCGTTCCGCGGAGCGTTCGGCCATGCCCTTGCCGCGCGCGATGAGGTAGACGAGCGCGGTGAGGAACGGCACGAAGATCAGGAAGATCAGCCAGACGGCCTTCAGCCACCCGTTCAGCGAGTGGTCGCGGAAGATGTCGATGACGATGTAGATGAGCACGAAGAGGTATGCGACCCACACGAAGACCCAGAAGAAGAACCAGAAGATGTCCCAGACACTGCCGATGAAGTTCATCGCTTCCCTTTCGCCCGCCCCAGGACCCGCCGGCGCGGCAGGTCGTCTCATGCCACAACCTACTCGCGGGCTGCGATCGGGCGCTCGAGAATTCCGTGTCGGCGTGTCGTGGAACTCGCGGCGGGCTCACAGCATCGATCGGATACAGTCCCGTCGGGAGCCCTGAGTTCCACCCCCGCCGCGCGAGGGATCCGAGGAGTCGACGAGGACGTCGGCGGCCTCGTCGAGAACTCGCGCGGCGGCACAGCGGGTGCTGCAGCCGCAGGTTCGCGCACCGGTTCCCGTGCTCGTGCCGATCGGCTACACGACTGGTCGCTGTGGCTCATCGCGCTCGGTGTGCTGCTGCTCGTGACTGCATGACCCCGCGATCAGCCCCGCGGCAGGTCGTCGCGCTCGACCACCCGGTCCTCGTCCCACGGCTCGACCCAGCCGAGCTCGTCGAACATGCGCGACAGCATCAGCCCGGTCACGCCCCAGACGACGCGACCGCCGACCTCGAACGCCGGCGACCGCCACATGCGGCCCTGGTAGCTGCCCACGACGTTCCCGCGGTTCGCGGAATCGAGCAGGTCCGCCACCGGCACGCGGAACACCTCCACCGACTCGTCGTGGTCGACCGCCGCGACCTCCGAGGGACGCGTCCACCAGGCCGGCACGGGCGTCACGACGTGGTTGCTCACCGGGACCGGCATCGGCGGCAGCGTGCCGAGCGGTTCGATGCCGTCGGGATCGAGGCCGGTCTCCTCGACCGCCTCGCGCAACGCGGCCGCGATCGGGCCGTCGTCGGATGCCTCGAGCCGCCCACCCGGGAACGCGATCTGCCCGGCGTGGCTCGCGAGCGTGGCCGCCCGACGGAGCAGCAGCACGTCGAGGTCCCGGGGCATCGGACCCGCCGAACGCGCCGGGATGGAGTCGAGGTCGCCGAACAGCACGAGCACCGCGGCCGGACGCGCTCCCCCGGCATCCGCCAGCGCTTCGGTGAGGTCGGGACGCCACTCGAGACCCCGCTCGCACAGCGCCAGGAGCTCGGATCGGGGATCTGCTGACGTCGGCGGCATGCGTTCATGCTACGAGGGCTCGTGATGGAAGCGCTCTCCACCCCAGCAGGCCGAGCGGATGGGCGAGCCCACGGCTGCCACGCCGCCCGCGGTGTGGGAAGCCCACCGATCCTCGTAGGACGGTCGTTCAGCTCGCCGTCTCGGGCCCCTCGGGAAGGACGCCCGCGGCCCGGGCCGGCTCGGCGTATGCGCGCGCCAGGTCGGCGACGGACGCGTGCGCGTTGAGCCCGCTCGGGTTGGGCACGACCCACAGCTCAGCGTCGGCGATCGGCTCGTCCTGCCGCCCGGCGCGAGCCTTCGGGTGATCGAAGCCCTGGCGGTAGGCGGTCAGGCCGACGATGGCGACCACGCGCGGCCGCCAGCGCGCGACGTCGTCGGCCAGGCGCACCGCCCCCTCGCGCAGCTCGGCCCGATCGAGCTCGTCGGCGCGGGCGGTCGCCCGGTGCACGAGGTTCGAGATGCCGATCCCGGCGTCGAGGAACATCCGCTGATCAGCCTCGGTGAGCCCATCGGCGAAGTCGGGGACGCGCGGGATGATGCCCGCCGCCGCGAGCGCCGGGTAGAAGCGGTTGCCGGGATGCGCGAAGTGGGTGCCCGTCGCGGCCGTCCACAGCCCGGGGTTGATGCCGACGAAGACGAGCCGCGGATGCGCGGGCATCAGGTCGTCGACGCTGGCGCCCCGGAACGACTCGAGTTCGGCGCGCGTGAATCCCATGAGACGATTCTGCGGCCCGCGTGTGACCTTCGCCTCGCCGGCGACATTCCCAAGGTGAGGAGGTGCACGTGGATGCAGAGGAGGACACCGATGCCGATCTCTTACGGAGGGTGGCGGCCGGTGACCAGAAGGCGTTGTCGATCGTGTTCGATCGGCACGCGAAGGCCGTGACCAGGTACGCGTGGGCACTGGCCCCGAGCCGCACGGACGTCGAGGAGGTCGTGCAGGACACGTTCGTCACGATGTGGCGCAAGGCGGCGTCGATCACGATCGCCGAGGCATCGCTGCTGCCGTGGCTGCTCGTGACCTGCCGGTTCCTCGCACGGAACGCCGCCCGGAAGGCGGCACGCAACCGCGCGGACGCGCTCCCCGAGGAGCACTCCCGCGACCTGCTCGCGCTCGACGGCCGGCGCGGCGATGCGGAGCGTGCGCGTGAGGACCTGCGCTGGGTGCTCGAGGAGATCGAGCGACTCGATCCGATCGATCGCCAGGTGTGCGAGCTGTGCCTCGTGGAGGGCGTGCCCTACGCCCAGGTCGCACGCCGGATGAACCTCACCGTCGGTGCGGTGAAGCAACGGGTGTCTCGAAGCCGGGCACGACTGCGGAAGGCGGTGACCGTCGATGAGAACTGAACCTCCGAAGGGCGACGAACTCGACCGCATGCTCGCCGACATCAAGGGCAGGGTGCAGGATGCCGCGGCGCACACGCCGGCGGCCCGGCGCACCCGGATCGACCGCATCGTCGGCGCCGTCGTGGCCGCGGTCCTGGCGCTCGGACTCGGATCCGCCGGCGCGGCATTCGCGTTCGGGATCCTGCCGCAGACGCCGACCGAGCCCGAACCTGCGTCCATCGCGAGCCCGGCCGCGACCGCTCCACCCGCGAGAACGTTCCCGGTCGAAACCGCGCCGCCCGCACCCGTCGATCCCGGGCCGACGCCTCGGATCGGGCTCACCTGCGACGACCTCGTCGACACGGCCGCGCTCGTCGCGTTCCTCGGTGACAGCGGCACGCCGGTGCTCGGCCCGGTGAGCCAGATCGCCGACACGGACGAGTTGTACATGTCCACACCCGATCGGGCCGCTGCCGAACAGCTCGGCGCTCTGACCTGCGTCTGGTCGAACGGCGTAGCGGCCGGGAGCGGGCAGCCGTGGAGCGGGGAGCCGCTCCGCCAGGCCGTGTCCCTGGCGGTCTTGCCCGAGGGCCTCGATGCAGCGGCACGATACGTCGATGCCTACCAGAGTGCGGACCCGACCTACGGCGACCACGTTCAGGGACCCCGATGCGTCACGGAGATCGGATACTGCGAGCTCTTCGGCGTCGTCGGCTCGACGTGGGTCGAGTTGCGCATCGACGGCATCGTCCAGACGGGAAGTTCGGTCGAGGACCTTCGCGCTCGCTTCCGGAACGTCACGGACCCGCTCGTCTCACGCCTGTCCGACGTGTCGATCGCAGAGCCCTGGACGCCCGCCTCATCGAGCCCGAGCGCGGCAGCGGAGTGCGCGACCATCGCGCCGACCGACGCCATCATGCCGTTGACCGGCGTCGCGGATCTGCGTGTCGCCGAGTTCTGGGACGGACCGAGGATCGGCCAGTACTGGTACGCGAAGGACCAGGTCGGAGCGGATCGCTGCCTCCTGCAGCTTCCGATGAGCGATCGGCACCTCGGCAGTATCGGCGTGCTTCCGAACGGTGCCTGGGCGTTCGAGCGATACGCCGCTGGATGGTCGGCGAGTGACGCGGTGAGCGTCGGACTTCCTGCGGCGAACGGTGGCACCGCGTTGTCGCGCTGCGAGGACGACACGCGCGACTGCCGGATCGACTTCGTGGTCGGCGACGACTGGGTGAGCGTCGGGGTACCTCCGAAGCGGATCGACGGAGACGAACTCACCGATGAGGTCGAGATGACCCGCTCCAACATCGTCCAGATCGGCACGATCGTCGCGGAGCGGATCGCGGCCCTGTCGAAGTAGCTCGGAGACTCGGTGCAGCCCCGCCGGGGCCGCACCGAGTCGACGGGCTCGCCTCAGCCCACCAGCTCGTCGGCGCCCATCTCGCGGGCGATGACGGCGAAGTCGTGCTTCGTGATCTCGAGATGGCCGCGCCGCAGCTGGTAGCCCCAGTTCGCGTTGCCGCGCGTCAGGTCGAGCACGGGCAGGAGCGGCGCGATCGGCGCCGACCGGGCGTGCGACGAGTACGCCATCGCGCGGCGCCACGGACGGAAGCCGGCCATCAGGTTCGGATCCTCCTCGGCCTGGTAGACGTCGCCGTCGGCGACGCGGCCGATCGCGGTGAACTCGCGGAGCGGATCGCCGTCGGGATAGCTCGTCTTCGGCGAGTAGTACACGAACCCGTCGCCCGGCTGCATCCGCTGCACGCCGCCTCGCTTGCCGTGGTTCGTCTGGGCGATCCCCCACTCGACGCCGAGGAGCACGTGCGCACGCTGCACGACGCCGAGCCAGTACCTGGTCATGCGCACATCGTCCCACCCGCCTCGGACACCGCGGCGCGGCATCCGTGAAGCCCTGCCCTCAACCGTCGCTGAACGCGTCGAGGAATCGATCCCGGAAGTCGCTCATCGGCCAGACGGGTGCGTCGGGTGAGGGCAGCATCCCGTCCTGCCACCGCCATCCGTCGATGGACGCGAGCACCGCCGGGTCCTTCGCGATGATGCTGATCGGCACGTCGTGGCCGGCGTCCTGCCCGCTCACGATCGTCGCCGGCTGGTGGTCGCCGAGCACCACGAGCACGAGGTCCCCGTCGTCGGACTCGTGCAGGAAGTCGAACGTCGCGCCGAGCGAGTACTCGATGGACTGCCCGTACGCCTGGCGCACCCGGTCGGGATCCTGCCAGACCTCGGTCGCCGACGGCCCCTCCGCGGGCTGCGGATCGAACACGGAGCCGTCGCCGATCTCGGACCAGGGCACCAGCTTCGGGAGCGGCGCCCACGGGGTGTGCGAGGAGACCAGGTCGATCTCGGCCATGACCGGCTCGGCGTCACGGGCGAGCTCGGTGTCGGCGAAGTGCTTCCACGTGTACTGGTCGGGGATCCGCGCGTAGCCGAACGAGGGACCCCGGTATCCGACGTCGTGCGCGTCGAGCAGCGTGTCCCAGTGGTAGAACGAGGTGCCGAACGGCCACGGGTCGGTGTTCGAGGGGATGACGCTCACCGTGCGCCAACCGGCCGAGCCGAACGCGGCGCTCAGCGTGAACCGGTCGCTCCGGATCAGCTTGCTGTACAGCGGCTGCCGGTCGATCCACAATCCGGTCTGGAGGGTCGAATGCGCCAGCCAGCTGAGCCCGCCGAACGTCGGGGAGGTGAGGAACGCGCTCCGCGACGCGTAGCCGTCGGCACGGAGCTGCTCCTCGCCGTCGCGCAGGACCTCGCGCACGCCCGTCGACACGTCGGATCCCTCGAGGGCCACCCGGCCGTAGCTCTCGACGAACGCGAAGACGACGTCCTTGCCGCGCAGCGCGGTCAGCAGGTCGGAGCCGGGGACGTCACGGTACGGATCCGTTGCGATCTGCTGCGAGAGCTCGGCGACCGCGGCGATCCCCTCGGCGGCGCGCGTCGCCGACGCGGAGATCGCCCGGACGGAGGCGGCCGCCGCGGTCGGCTGACCTGCGACGACGTGCGCGCCCACCAGGGCGGCGATGATCCATGCCGCTGCGACCGTGGAGAGCACGGTCGTGCCACGTACTCGCGGCCGAAGCGCACTCGCGACGCGGAGCGCCGCCCATGAGAGCACGACGATCGTGCCGGCCGCGACGATCACGAGCAGCGCGAGCAGTGCGCTCGCGGCCGGCCCGCCGATGAAGCCCCGGAGGACCCCGAACGCGTCGCCCAGCTGCTGCCAGTCGAGCGGATCGAAGTGGATGTCGAGCACCGTCCGGTAGCCGGAGTCGATCCCGGCGAGCACGAGCGCGAGGACGACGAGGACGCCGAAGCCGGCTGCGACGACGACGCGGGCGGCCCGCCACGGGAGCAGCACGAGCAGGGCCAGCACGACGATGGACTCCACCGGAAGGGCGATGAGCGGCGCCGGCGAGCTGTCCGTGATGGCCGCCGGCACGAGGGGCACCACGATGAGCAGCAGCACGGCGACCACCAGCCAGACCCGCTCGCGCACGGTCATCCTCCTGCCCGGTGAACTCTTTCCCCCGCCGTCTCGTGTCACTCCTAGCGTCTCCGCCGGAGGCTTCGATCGGAAGCGGGTCAGACCATGACTGGAAACACGAGTACGACGACGAGAACCAACTCGACCATGTTGTGGGTCATGCGGATCCTCAGCGCGATCGTGCTCCTCGTCGTCGGCGGAATCCACCTCTACCTGGTCTTCGTCGGCGTCGGCGGCCTGCTCGGCGTGCTGTTCGTCCTGAACGCCATCGCGGGCCTGGTGCTGGCGATCGGGATGCTGTTCCTGCACGGGCGGCTCCTCAGCATCACGACGGTCCTGAGCCTGTTGTTCGTCATCGCGACGCTCTCGGCGCTCCTGCTCGCGCTGACGGTCGGGTTCTTCGGCATCACCGAGACGTGGAACTTCACGCTCGTCCCCGAGACGGTCGTCATCGAGTCGATCGGCATCGTGGTGCTCGCCTTCGCCACGGCCGTGGTGCTCCGCGCGCCGCGTACGGCGTGACCGCAGCTCCTCCTCACCCGGACCGGTGGGCGCGTCGATCACGACGCATCCACCTCCGCCGGGCGAGCGCGGCTGCGGGTGCGCACGCTGCTGCGGCTGCGGAGCGCCAGCCACACCACGTCACGGCCGAACGACTCCACGAGCAGGGCCAGTGCGACGACCACGAGCACGCCCGAGAGATCAGCGACCAGGCCGGATGCCGCGAGCGTCAGCGCGATCCCCTGCACGGCGGTCACGACCTTGCGCCAGTACCGCGCCGGGAGCTGCGCGCGAAGCCACGGAAGCATCCATCCGGCCACGACGAACGCGTAGCGCATCAGGCCGATCGCCAGCACCCACGGCCCGAGGACCTGCGCCACGTACACGCTGAGCACCAGGAGGAGGAACGCATCCACTTCCATGTCGAAGCGCGCCCCCAGCTCGGTGATGGAATCGGTGCGCCGTGCGACCCAGCCGTCCACGGCGTCGAGCGCGAGCGCCGGAACCGCCAGGCCGATGAGCAGCGGCACTGGGATCGGCTCGACGAAGGACGCGGCGACGAGGCCGGTGATGATGCCGACCAGTGCCGATCTCGTGGCCGTGACGACGTTCGCCCAGCCGAAGCGCAGGGTGTGCCGGAGGCGCAGCGCGCGGAGCAGGAGTGCCGTGCTCACCGTCAGGTACGCCAGCGCGGCGATCCAGCCGATCGCGGGCAGTCCGCCGGCGGTCCAGATCGCCGCGACGCCCACCGCCCCGAGGAGGGCCGACCCGATGGGTGGGAGCTGAACCTCGTCGCCCGCCATCACGTGTCCTTGTTCGGGAGCGTCGCACGGAGCATATTCATGTATACGGAGGAGATCGCCGGATGGTTCACCGAGGGGGAAGCACCGTTGCGTGAGGCCGTGGCGTTCTGGATCGACGAACCGGGCGTCGGGGCCCTGCGCCGCGAGCCGATCGCGCGCGCGGGCGCCGGCGAGGTGCTCGTGCGCACCCGGTACACGGGCATCAGCCGCGGCACCGAGGCATCCGTCTTCCTGGGTCGCGTGCCGGTCGGCGAGCACGAGCGGATGCGCGCGCCGTTCCAGGAGGGCGACTTCCCCGGGCCGGTGAAGTACGGCTACCTCAACGTCGGGGTCGTCGAGGACGGGCCCGAAGCGCTCCGCGGCCGGACCGTCTTCACCCTGTTCCCGCACCAGTCGGCGTTCATCGTTCCCGCCGACGCCGTGGTTCCCGTGCCGTCCGGCGTGCCTGCCCGACGCGCGGTGCTCGCCGGGGCCGTCGAGACCGCGGTGAACGTGCTGTGGGATGCCGCGCCGCTCCTGGGCGACCGGGTCACGATCGTCGGCGCCGGCATGATCGGATGCTGCGTGGCCCGACTGGCCCGCGGCATCCCGGGTCTCGACGTCGTGCTCGTCGACGTGGACCCGTCGCGGCGCGCGGTCGCCGACCGACTCGGCGTCGGCTTCGCCGCACCCGGGGACGCACCGGGCGAGCGCGACCTCGTCGTCAACACGAGCGGGTCGGAGGCCGGGCTGCGGCTCGCGCTCGAGTCCGTCGTGACCGACGGGGAGGTGATCGAGGCCAGCTGGTACGGCGACCGGCCGGTCACCCTGCCGCTCGGCGCCGACTTCCACTCGCGCCGCCTGACCATCCGGTCGAGCCAGGTGGGCGCGGTGGCCCGACGCCGACGCGGCTCGCGGTCGACGCGCGACCGGCTCACGCTCGCCCTCGAGCTCCTGCGCGACGACGCGTTCGACGCCCTGCTCACGGGCGACTCCCCATGGAGCGAGCTGCCCGGGGTGATGGCGGCACTCGCCGCCGAACCCGACGCCGAACTCTGCCGCACCATCGATTGGACGGACGCCTCGTGACCTTCACCCTGACCGTGCGAGACCACATGATGATCGCCCACAGCTTCTCGGGAGAGACCTTCGGCCCGGCGCAGCGCCTGCACGGTGCGACCTTCATCGTCGACGCGTCGTTCCGTGCGAGCGAGCTCGACGCCGACGGCGTGGTCGTCGACATCGCGCTGGCGTCCGAGGCGCTCGGCGAGATCACGGGTGCACTGACCTACCGCAATCTCGACGAGGTACCGGAGTTCGCCGGGATCAACACGACGACCGAACGGCTGTGCCAGGTCATCGCCGACCGCCTCGCCGAGCGTGTCGCAGACGGCCGGCTCGGGGCATCCGGCGGTCGCATCTCGTCGATCGAGGTGACCCTGCACGAGTCGCACATCGCGTGGGCGAGCTACGAGCGGGAGGTGAACGGATGACGGACCCGACCGCGCACTTCCTCGTCCCCGACGGCATCGACGACGACGACCGCGTCAGCGGTGGCAACGTCTACGACCGGCGCCTCGCCGAGGGCCTGCGGGCGCAGGGCCTCGACATGCGGCTGGTTCCAGTGGCCGCGAACCGCGTGACGGATGCCGCGAGCGCGATGTCCGCGCTCCCCCACGGCGCCCTCGTGCTGGTCGACGGGTTGATCGCCGTCGCGGCGTCGGAGGTGCTCCGCGCGCACGCGCCGCGCCTTCGGATCGTCGTGCTGGCCCACATGGTCGCCGGTGCCCTGCATCGCGCGCCCGGCCATGCCCGAACGGCCGAGCGCGAGCGGGTGGCCCTGCAGGCCGCGCGGCGCGTGATCACCACCAGCGAGTGGACCCGCGCCGAGCTCATCGCACGCAGGCTCGCGGAGCCCGATCGGATCGCCGTCGCGATCCCGGGAACGGACCCGGTCACGGCGACGCCCGGATCGGGATCGGGCGGCCACCTGCTGTGCGTGGGGGCCGTGGCACCGCACAAGGGACAGGACGTGCTCGTCAACGCGCTGGCGGGCATGACCGACCTGCCCGGCTGGCGCTGCACGATCGCGGGCTCGCTCGACGCCGATCGCGAGTTCGCGGACCGCGTGAGGGCCGTGATCCGGTCGGCAGCGCTCTCGGAGCGCGTCGACCTGACGGGGGTGCTCACCGGTCGCCGACTCGGGGACGCCTACCGGAGCGCTGATCTCGTGGTCGTCCCGTCGCGGTCCGAGAGCTACGGGATGGTCGTCGCCGACGCGCTCGCTCGCGGCATCCCAGTGGTTGCCGCGCGGGTCGGCGGCGTGGCCGAGGCGATCGCCGGCAGTCGGGGCGGCATCCTCACCCGACCGGACGACCCGGTGGCGCTCCGCGCGGTGCTGCGTCGCTGGCAGGTGGATCGCGGGTGGGGTGCGGTGCTCAAGGCCGAGGCGATGCGCTCGCGAACCGTCTTCGCGACGCGGACCTGGGGGGCCACGGCGACCGCCGTCGCCGTGGTGCTGCGCGAGGTCCGCCCGTCGACGGACGCCATGGGACGCGAGCGGCGGCGCAGCGCATGAGCGAGATCATCGCGGTCAGCAGCGACTGGCTCGCCCTGCGCGAGGCGGAGGACTCCCGCGCCCGGTCCCGCGAACTCGCCGTCGCGGCATCCGGCAGGCTCGGATCGGTTCCGGTCGTCGTCCACGACCTGGGCAGCGGCACGGGCTCGATGATGCGGTGGCTCGCACCCCTGCTGCCCGGCCCGCAGGCCTGGGTGCTGCATGACTGGAACCCCGACCTCACCGAGCGTGCGACGAACGGCGTCGTCCCGCTCGATCGTGACGGACGGCCCGTCTCCGTTCGCGCGCGCACCGGGGAACTCGAACGGTTCGATGCGGGCGCGCTCGCGGGCGCGTCGCTCGTGACCGCGTCGGCACTGCTCGACGTGCTGACGACGAGGGAGCTTCGCGCAGTGATCCGGGCATGCGTCGCGGTCGGATGCCCCGTGCTGCTGAGCCTGAGTGTCACGGGCGAGGTGCGCCTCGATCCCCCGGATCCCCGCGACGAGGTGTTCGCGGCATCCTTCAACGCGCATCAGCAGCGGCTCGCGGGCGGGCGCCGCCTCCTGGGGCCGGCCGCCGCCGGGCGCGCCGAGCGCCTGTTCCGCGAGGCGGGCTGGAGCATCCGGACCGCTGACACTCGCTGGCGGCTCGGCGATCACGATCCCGTCCTCCTCGAGCAGTGGTTCGACAGATGGGTCGATGCGGCGCTCGAGCAGCGCGCCGACCTCCGCGACGAGGGCGCGGCGTACCGGGCGCTGCGTTCCGAGCAGCTCCGCCGCGGCGAGCTCTCGGCCGTCGTCGTGCACACCGACCTCCTAGCGTGGCCGTGATGTTCGCGTCGGCGAGCGCATCCCGGGTCCGCGCGATCCTGTCGAGGACGTGGGTTCGTCTCGCCGTTCGTTCGCTCGTGGGCGTCGCCGTGCTGGTCGCAGTCGTCGCCCAGGTGGGGTCCGAGCCGTTCCTGCACGGCTTGGCCAGCATCGACCTCCCCGTGATCGCGGTCGCGCTCGCGCTCTCGGCCGTGGCGACGATCGCGGCGGCCTGGCGCTGGAGCGTCATCGCCGGGCGGCTCGGCGTCGGCGTCCGCCTTCGCGACGCGGTCGGACACTACTACCGGTCGCAGTTCCTCAACACCGTGCTCCCCGGCGGGGTGGTCGGCGACGTCCAGCGTGCGGTCACCCATGGGCGCGACGCGGGGAACGTCGCGCAGGCCGCGCGCGCCGTCGTCATCGAGCGCACCGCCGGGCAGGTCGTGCAGATCGCGCTGGCGGTCGTCGTGCTCGCGGGCTTCGGCCTCGAGTTCGAGGGGTACGTGCTCCCGGTGCTCGGCATCGGCCTCACGGTGCTCGCCGTGGCCGTGCTCGCGACGGCCGCGGCGAGCGCCCGAGCGCGACGCGCGCTGCGACGCGAGCTCGGCGAGCTCGCGGCGGGCCTGGGCTCACCCGGTGCGTTCGTGCGCGTCGTGGTCGCCTCGATCGTCGTGGTCGGATGCCACGTCGCGACCCTCGGCGTCGCGGTCGCCGCCGTCGGGGCGAGCGTGCCGCCGCCGCGCCTCGCCGCCCTCGCGCTCGTCATCCTGCTCGCCGGATCGATCCCGCTGAACCTCGGCGGGTGGGGCCCGCGCGAGGGAGTCGCCGGTTGGACGTTCGCCGTCGCCGGTCTCGGCGCGGCGACGGGGGTCGCGGCATCCGCCCTCTTCGGGGTGCTCGCGATGATCGCCGTCGCACCCGGGCTCGTGCTCGCCGTGGCATCCGCCCTCCGCCGCCCGCGGACCCCTGCGCCGGCATCCCCCGCCATCTCGGAGGGAGCGCATGAGAGGGTGGGATCGTGACGGATCGGCCGTACGTCATCCTCAGCGCGGCGATGTCGATCGATGGGTACCTCGACACCGCGGCCCCGCCCCGCCTCGCCCTCTCGAACGCGGCGGACTTCGATCGCGTCGACGAGGTGAGGGCGCACAGCGACGCCATCCTCGTCGGTGCGCGCACCGTGCGCCTCGACAACCCGAGGCTGCTGGTGCGCAGCGACGAGCGACGTGACCGACGCGAGGCCGAGGGCCTGTCGCCGACGCCCCTGAAGGTGACCGTCACCGCGACCGGCGACCTCGATCCGCAGTCGAGGTTCTTCGCCGTCGGAACCAGCGGGAAGCTGGTCTACTGCCCGCGATCGGCGGCCCGTGGCATCCGCGACCGGCTCGGTGGGTTCGCCACGGTGGTCGGGCTGGGCGAGGAGATCACGATGGCCGATCTCGTCGACGACCTGGGCGGCCGCGGCGTGCGCACGCTCCTGGTCGAGGGCGGCCGCACGATGATCACGCAGTTCCTGGCGTCCGACCTCGTCGATGAGCTGCAGCTGGCGATCGCCCCGTTCTTCGTCGGCGACCCGCGAGCGCCGCGGCTGATCGGCGACGGCACGTTCCCGTGGACGCCCGAGCGCCACGCCGTGCTCGCCGAGAGCCGTCAGGTCGGCGACATGGCGCTGCTGCGGTACGCCCTCTCCGAGCGCTGCGTGACGGAGTCGTAGGGCTCGGCGGCTCAGCGCGTGCGCATACTCCGCTTCGCGAACCCGTCGAGGTTGCGGATCACGTCCTGCGCCACCCACAGGCGGTTGCGGCTCTGCGACGTCGTCTCGGTGAGCACGCCGCGCTCGACCAGCTGGTCGAGGCCGCGGAACACCGCGGGGCCCGACCGGTCGACCTCGCGCCGCACGAAGGCCGACGTCAGCACCGGGTGGCCGATCGCAAGCCGGGCGATCTCGCGAGCTGCGGAATCCGCGCGCAGCCCCGACATCCGGTCGGCCCAGTGCGTCTGGGTAGCCTCGATGTCGTCGACGAGCTGTCGTCCGTTCACGATCGCGAGCACGGCGCCGTCGGCGAACACCCGGACGATCGGCACCACGTCACCCGCCCGGTAGGCGTCGAGCGCGCTGAAGTAGCGGTTCCGCTGCTGCAGGATGCCGGCCGAGATGGGAACCGTCACGCTCCTCGTCAGGCCGGTGCGTCGGAGCGCCGCCTGCACGAGCGCGCGGCCGGTGCGGCCGTTGCCGTCGGGGAACGGGTGGATCGTCTCGAACTGGGCGTGCGCGATCGCGATGCTCGCGAGCGGAAGCGTCGCCACCCGGCCGGAGTACGCCTCGAAGTCCGCCATGGCTGCAGCGACGCGCTCGTGATGCGGCGGGACGAAGTCCGCGTCGTGCGGGCTGTAGCTGCCGCCGCCGATCCACACCTGCTGTGTCCGGTAGCTGCCGGTGATGCCCGGATCCGTCCGATGCAGCAGCTCCCGGTGCATCCGGATGATCGTCGCGGCGTTCAGGTCGTCGGCGGCATCGAGCGCCGCCTGCAGGGCTCGGACGTTGTTCACGATCAGCGGGGCGTTGCCGTCGGCGCGCTCGCCGAGTTCCGCTTCCGCGATCGCACGCGCGCCGCTGGTCAGGTTCTCGATCTGCGAGCTCGACGCCGACTCGCTCCGCAGGAGGATCGACGCGAACGGCGCGGTGATCGAGCCGACCTCGGTGTCGAACCGCACGAGCTGCTGCTGGGCGTTCGTCACGTCCTCGACGACCTCGTCGGGCAGGTCGAACTCGAGATCCGCGATGACGGCGGGCACGGATGCCTCGTACGGGCGGGTGATCTGCTCCCAGACGCGTCGGCTGACGACGTCCTGGGCGACCATGGGGTGCCAGGGACGCGTCTCGAAGCGCACGGCCGTGCCGGCGGCGGACTGCGGCGTCGTCGATCGGGGCATCCACGTATCCTTCATCAAGCGGCGAACGTGGTTAAGCTTATCCGATAACATTAACTATGCATGCGCCTCGGTCAACCTTGCGCGTCGCGGCATCCGCCCGGCTACGCTACGAGAGGAGTGTGCCCATGACCACCGCAGTGTCTCCCGACGAACAGCCTCGACTGATGAAGGCCCTCCGCGCGCATGCGCGGGGCGGGCCCGAGCAACTCGTCTACGAGGACGCGCCCCTGCCCGCCGCGCCGACCGGTTCGGACGTGTGCGTGCGGGTGAGCGCTGCAGCCGTCACGTTCGATGAGCTGACCTGGCCCGAGACGTGGGAGTCCGATGGTGTCGACCGGACCCCGGTCATCCCGTCGCACGAGTTCGCCGGGGTCGTCACCGCGGTCGGGCCCGACGTGCGCGACCTCTCGATCGGCGACGCGGTCTTCGGGCTCGCGCCGTTCGACCACGACGGTGCGGCCGCGGAAGTCGTTCGCGTCCCGGCCGCCAACCTCGCCCGCAAGCCGGCGAACGTCACGGCGGTCGTGGCGGCTGCGGCGGTGCTCCCCGCGCTCACGGCGATGGAGGCGCTCGAGGAGCACCTGCGACTCGAACCCGGGCAGCGCCTGCTCATCCGCGGCGGCACCGGTGCCGTGGGCTCGTTCCTGATCCAGTTCGGGCGCCGCATGGGGATCGAGGTCACCGCGACCGTGCGGTCGAGCGCTGCCGTCGAGTACGTCGAGCACCTCGGTGCGCACGAGGTGCTCGTCGCCGACGAGCCCGCCGCGATCGCGCCGGCGAGCTTCGACGCCTCGATCGACGCGGTCGGGGCCGGCACGCCCGAGTGGCTCTATCGCGCGGTTCGTCCCCGGGGGCGCGTCATCACGCTGCAGGAAGCCCCCGACGCCGACGTCGCCCGAGCGTTCGACGTGGATGCGCAGTTCTTCGTGGTCAGCCCCGATGCCGAGCACCTCGGCCGTCTTGCGGCGCTGCTGTCCGAAGGCGGGATCGAGGTCGCGGTCGCGCGGACCTATCCGCTTTCCGACGGGCGTGCCGCCTACGCGAGCAGGGGCCTGGCGGGCCCTCCCGGGAAGGTCGTCCTCGAGGTGTCGAAGGCACCGTAGCCACGAAGGACGCTCGGCTCCACGAACCCGTCGATTGACATGAGGCATCCTCGACGATGATTCCCTGCACTGCGTGCCCGGGTGTAACGTGCGGAGTGGCGTGAGTGACCCCTACGGGGCGATGCGCGTTCCATCACAACCCGTCGCCTCGCAGAGGACGTCCGGCCGGTCGACCGGACGGAACTGCGACCCAGGAGGCGAACATGCCACATCACAGGAAACACCTCGTCGCGCGAACTCTGATCGCCGTGGCCGCGACGGTCGGCCTCGTATTCGTTCAGGCGGCGCCGGCGTCGGCCACCGTGCACGAGATCGTCGGCCAGTGGTGCTCCGGCCAGGATGAGCTCGCACCGCCCGGGATCTCCGGCGGAAGCAACGCGGACAACTTCGCGAGGCCCCTGATCGCGTCCGGCTTCGTCACTGGTGACCTCGTCCCCTTCACCGGGGATGCAGGGCCCGGACTCCTCGTCGAGTTCAACTACGACCTGCCGAACGTGAAGGTCGTCGGGACCGGCGTGTTCGTGGTCATCGGCCCGGGGCCGATCTACCTGGAGCTGATCGCGCCCGATCCAGACTTCCCGGCGTTCAAGTCCTGCCCGAGATTGGTGACCGGCTGATCGGTCCAGATGGAGAAGTCCCGGCAGGTCTCCTGATCCGCCGGGACGTTCCGCGCCGAGCCTGAACGGGCCGCGAGCCGACTCCTCGGTTCCTCTCGTACGCTGCCACGTTCCTTGGTCTGGCCGGGGATCCGATCCGAGAGGACGATAGAGGTGATGACTGATACGTCGGCGCTCCTCGAGCTCGGGTCCGAGCGTCTCGCGCTGGGTGACTACCTCGCCGCACGGGAGGCATACGCGAGGGCCGCCGCCGCCTCACCGGACGGCGCAAGCCTCGACGGCTTGGCCGAAGCACTCTGGTGGCTCGGCGAAGTGGAGAAGGCCGCGGACGTGCGCAGCCAGTCCTACGCTGCGTACGCACGGGTCCGCGACCACGAGATGGCGGCTCGCGCAGCGGCTTGGGTGGCGCGTGAGAAGCGCGCCCAACGTGGTGAGGGATCCGTTCCCCGCGGATGGCGGGTCCGCGCACGCAAGGCTGCCGAGCGGGCGCCCCGCACGTCCGCTCTCGGCTGGGTGCTGATCGCCGACGCGGAGTCCACCGCGGACGTCGTGCTCGCCGCGTCCGAATACGATCAGGCGATCGCGGTGGCGCGAGCGTCTGACGATGCCGACCTGGAGTGCCTGGCGCTGGCCCGCCGTGGCCTGCTCGTCGTCGGACAGGCGGACCCCGACGACGGGATCCGCGATCTGGATGGCGCGATGGCAGCCGCCGTGAGCGGCGAGACGCGCGAGCGACGCACGCTGGCGGAGGTCTACTGCGCACTCGTCGACGCGACCGAACTGCTGGGCGGGAGCGAGTCCCTGACGCAATGGAGCACCGACCTGATGCGAACCCAGCAGCTGGATCTCGGTCCGCTCACAGGGTTCGGAGCGGTCAGCGCCCAAGCCACGCTCTCGGCGTTCTGCGGATCGTGCTGCGGCGGGATCTTCCTGGCGGTCGGCCGACTCGACGACGCGGAGGGCGCACTGCTGACGGCCGACGCTGGCCTCGAGCGGTCCGGCTTGAGATCTCGATGCGTCCACCCACGTGCCCTGCTCGCCGACCTGCGGACCGTTCAGGGCAGGTTCGAGGAGGCGTCGGCGCTGCTCACTTCCATCGCCGATCTCCCCGAGGCGGTTCGCCCGCTGGCTTCCCTGGACCTGGCCACCGGAGATGCTCCATCCGCCGTCAGCCGACTGTCGAAAGCGGCTGGGCAGCTGCCGACCGATGCCGTTGCATCACTGCCGCTGCTGACGCTGCTCGTCGACGCGCTGCTCGCCGAGGGCGACGTCGCGGCCGCCCATCGGACCGCGGTCCGCATCTCCAGGGTCGCCGCCCGCACCCGCAGCCCACGGCATGCGGCGCAGGCGCATCTGGCGGCGGGCAAGATCTCCTTGCAGGAGGCCTCTGCATCCGCTCCGGCCGAGCTCCGTGCGGCGATGCTCGGATTCAGCGAGGTGGCGATGGCGCTGCCGGCCGCCCGCGCTCGGCTCCTGTATGCGAGAGCCACCGCG
Source organism: Agromyces sp. NPDC004153 (assembly GCF_053603635.1). Taxonomy (NCBI): domain Bacteria; kingdom Bacillati; phylum Actinomycetota; class Actinomycetes; order Micrococcales; family Microbacteriaceae; genus Agromyces; species Agromyces sp. NPDC004153. Next base: position 27,198 of record NZ_JBSGFY010000002.1, on the reverse strand, counting down.
CAGTCCGATCCCGGGTCAGCCGTCGCCGAGGCCCGAGCTGCTCGCGCCGCGTTCCATCGGATGGGCGCCACGATCGACACGGACGAAGCCAGCGCGTTCCTGCGGGGCATGGGTGTGCCGACCGGGCCGGGAGCGCGCGATGTCGGGCGCCTGTCGGCCAGGGAAGGCGAGGTGATGCGACTCGTCGCCGAGGGGCTCTCGAACCCCGAGATCGCCCAGCGCCTGTTCATCAGCCGCAAGACTGCCGGCCATCACGTCAGCAGCATCCTTCAGAAGCTCGGCCTGCGCAGCCGAACCGAGGTCGCGGCGTTCGCCGTGGTCAACGCGTCCCAGGTGCGAACAGAGCCGGCGCAGGAATAGGGCAGCTTCCCGATGCTGAAGACGGCCGTCGCTGGAAGCGTGGTCGGTGATGAGAGGAGGCCGACGATGACTGGGATCACGACCACAGTCCAGATCGACCGACCACGGCCCGAGGTGTTCGCATACCTGACCGATCCGCGCAATGCGACGGAATGGAGCACGGAACTGCTGCGCAAGACCGTCGATGGAGACCGCATCGCACTGGGAACCACCGGAGTGGACGAGCTGCGCTCTCTCGGGCGCGTCCTGGTCGCCCCGTGGGAGGTCACGGAATACCTGCCGCCCGCGTCGATCGAGATCGAGTTCGGTGGTGCGTTGAGCGCGACGTCCCGTTTCACGTTCGAGGAGACGGAGTCCGGCGCGGGCACGATCATGACCTGCGTCACGGATCTTCACCCCCGGCGGGCGCTCCTTCGGATGCTCGCGCCGCTGATCGCGATCGATGCCCGCCGAGCCGACGAGGCGCAGTTCCGCAGGGCGAAGGAGATCATCGAGAGCCGGGCGAGCAAGACCGAGGCCGCACGGAGCGGAGACGGCTGAGATGACCGATCCACGAGAAGGGCACGCTGTGGCCGCTCGCTTCTACGAGGCGATCAACTCCGGTGCGCTGGACGAGCTCGACGAGATCTGTTCGCCCGACCTCCAGGGCCACGGCGGAGCGGGTGCCGACCTCGCGGCACTCAAGGCGTCCATCGGCGCGTTCGTGGCCGCCTTCCCCGACCTGATCATCACGCCGAAGCACGTCGTGGTCGAGGGGGATCTGGTCTCAACCTGGCTGAGGTATGAGGGGCGGCATCAGGGCGAATTCGCGGGCGTGTCCCCCACGGGGAGTGCTGTCAGATTCGCGGCCTGGGATCTCATGGTCATCCGTGACGGGCGTGTGGCTGAGATCACCCAGTACTGCGACCTCTTCATCCTGATGAATCAGATCGGGGCGCTGCCCACCACGGCCTCGGCGTGACTACGAGAATCGCGATCCCCGCGGTCGCGGGCAGCGTCACAACTCCGCGTAGGCTCGCTCACCATGGCGACTGGCGCAACGATCCACACCTTCGCGGTACAACTGGCCGACATGGACCGCGGCGTCTACGAGGACGTCACGCTCCGCGTCGCGCGCCATCCCTCCGAGACGGACGCGTTCATGATGATGCGTGTGCTCGCGTACTGCCTCGAGTTCTCCGAGGGAATCGCGTTCAGCGACGGGATCGCCGCCACGGACGAGCCGGCGGTGTACGTGCGCGACCTCACCGGAAAGCTCACCGCGTGGATCGAAGTCGGCGCGCCCGACGCGGCCCGGCTGCACTACGGGAGCATGCAGGCCGAGCGGACCGTCGTCTACACGCACCGCGATCCTGCGAAGGTCGCCGCGGCGTGGGCCGGCAAGCGGATTCACCGAGCTGACGAGATCACCCTGTTCAGTTTCGACCCGGGCTTCGTCGACGCCGCCGTCGCCGAGCTCGAACGACGCAACTCGATCGCGCTCTCGATCACCGAGCGCCGCATGTACCTCGAGGTCAACGGCACGATGCTGGAGTCAGCCGTGCACGAGCACCCCGTGTCGTAGAGGTGCTCCCCCGGCTGCGCATCTCAACACAGTATGGCCGGTGGTCCTGATCCCCCGGATGGATCACTAGAGTTGCACGCGATCCAGCGAACAGCGTTGTCCGGATCGCACGACGTTTCGAAGACCCCCAGGAAGCCAGCCGATGACCGACACCCCCACCCCGCCGCCGCCCGCCGGCTGGTACCCAGCGACAGACGGATCGTCGGCAACGTGGTGGTGGGACGGCACACGATGGGCGCTGCCGCACCACGAGGCCGGCCAGCAACCCGCGACGACCAACGCCATCGCCAAGCTCGCGATCGCGACCCAAGCGCTCCTGATCGTCTGCGGCGTCATGTCCGTCACCACGATCGGGATCGAGACATTCGGGATCAGTTCGGTCACGGGCTACCTCAACGGTCACGACGCGGCCATCGACATGATGAACACGTACGACCAAGGTGCGTTCGTGGTCAGCATGCTGTCCGTACTCGCCTATGTCGTCACCGGCGTGCTCTGGGCCATGTGGCAGTACCGAGCCGCCAAGCAGGTCACGGGCCGAACGCGGCGCTCGGCCGGCTGGCACGCCGGATCCTGGTTCGTGCCCATCGTCAGCCTCTGGTTCCCGTACCAGAACATCTCAGACCTCTGGCAAGCGGTCGGGCGCACTCGGCCCCCGTGGCAGATCACCTGGTGGCTGCTCTTTGTCGTCAGCAACTACCTCGTCCAGATCTCGGCCCGCATCTACACGACGGCCGAGGACCTCGAGCAGTTCCGTGTCGCGATGTGGATGAGCATCGCGGGCGAGATTCTCACACTGGCGGCCGTGCCGCTGGCATGGCTGGTCATCCGCGGGATCACGCAGGGCGTCCTGCAGCGCTCCTCCGCCCCCGAACATTCACTGGTGGCCTGACGTCACGCATCCCCACCGGGGCACTGCCACCAGGGACCGTGCACACGTGCGTTCCACGCGCGCACGCACCACCCGCAAAGGTTCGGGCTTCTCGGGAGGAGCGGTTCGTCACCGTTCCGCCTCCAGCCTCGCTCGCGTGGGAGGTTATGCGAGCTGCGTGAGGGTGTAGATGCCGTAGATGATGCCGATGCTGCCTAGGACGATGCCCCAGATGGAAGCCGCCTTCCCGACGAACTTGCCAGGCTGGTCGGGGTGCGGGAGCTCGTGGCTGTTGGAGAGGCCGGCGATCCCGAAGATGAGGGCGATCAGGGAGATGATGCCCCAGAAGCCGAAGATCATCCCGACGATCCCGAGGATGAGCGCCGTGGTCGCCCGCGGGTTCTTCACCGGCTGCCGATTCGCGGGGGCCGCGTAATGGACCGGTGCTACGGCGGTCCGCCGGTGCTCCGTCCACATGCCGCCGTCCCAATAACGTTCCGCGGCCGGCTCCAGCCCAGCTGACCCTGCCGAACCCGGGGCGATTCACTCATCCAGCCAGCATCCCGCGAGACTCACCACCGATAACGAAGATACGGCCTAGCGCTCGGCGGGGTGGCTGAGGTCGACGTCCCACTGGGCGAGTTCGTCCGCCTCGAGTTGCCACACGTACTCGTTCTTGAGCTTTCGGCCATCGCCCGAGAACGGCCCCGTGCGGTGCGGGTAGAACGCGACGGTGGGCATCGTGTGATCGGGAGCAGTGAGGATCGCGTTGTTGAAATCGCCGTTCAGGGCGCGGAGCTCCGCGACGATGTGCGTGCGATACGCGGCCTCGTCGATCGCGGCGGCGGCCGGAGCATCCGTCAGCTGCAGGGCGATATGGAGCTGACGGTCGCCGCGCTCGTCTTCGAAGCTGATGAGCCGGTGGTTCTCGACCGCCTCGAGCAGCTTCGCGTCACCGTAGATGACGTCGCGCAGGGCGTCGGGGGCGACGACCGCACCGTTGTAGTCGATCGACATGTCGCTGCGGCCGTAGTGGAACAGGAGCGGCAGGTCGAGGAACTGCTGACGCACCAGGCGATGCAGGCCGAACTCCTCGAGAATGGGCGTCAACTCCCGGATGCGCATGACGTGCCCGCGGTCGTGGATGTTGTAGCGGATGCGCGGGTTGATGTTCTGCTTGCGCACGATCGTGATGACGAGCTCGCCCGCTTCGTTCGTCTCGATCAGATAGTCGTACGGATTGAACTGGAACACCATCGGCACCACCCCGTACTCGGCGTGCCTGGTGATGCGCTTGGCGAGCTTCGGGCTCGCGGCGATCGCCTTGCGGAGCTCGACCGTGTAGTCGGTTTCGATCGCGATGTTGATCTCGAGGTCGGATGCCCCGTACGACCCGAACGCGCTGTGCGCATAGCGCAGGATGTGTGCGCGCATGCTCTCGCTGATTCCCTCACCGCCGAACGCCGCCACGATGTCGTACTGCTCCCAGTCGATGCGCGTGTCCTCGAAGAGCGCCTTCAGGAACGGCGGGTAGCTCAGGATGATGTATGTATAGTCGGTGCCGAACTCGGCCATCGTCTGGATGATCTTGTTCCGGTCGGGCCCGATCGACTTGATCATCGTGACCTCGGTGAGGCTCGTCGTCACGTTCATGCCCGTCGCCCAGGCCCCGAGCGAGAATGCGTTCAGCACGAACGGCTGCTTCCTCAGCGTGTGCGCCGTGCGCCAGAAGCCGACCTGGAGGAGCTGCCGTGTCGCGAGCCGCTCATCTGGGCCGCGCACCCAACTCGTCGGCGTTCCCGAACTGCCGGATGACTCGTCGACGACGACACCGCGCCGCGGCAGGTGTCCGCCGATGCTGCGCTCGGCGATCGGCCACCGCTTGACGTAACTGTCCTTGTCCATCTCCGGCAACGCCGCGAATGCCGCACTGAGATCGCCTTTGGGCCGCAGCTTGCTCGGCGTGCCCCGCTCGTCGAGGAACGCCCGATATGCGGGCACCCGACGCGCCGCGAACTCGAACGTCCGCCAGGCCCGCCAGCGGCCGAGCACCCAGCGCACCGGCTCGATGCCCGGACCGAGCAGAACCTTGTGCGTGTGCACGCTGTGCGTGAAGAGCCGCACGACGGCGTCCTGCGCCCAGACGAAAGCGAAGATGAACGGTTTCACGCGGATTCCTCCCGAAGGAGCATCGCGGCAGCGGGACGCCGGTGCGCGAACGGCGGCTCGGCGGAGTGGCCGAACCGGAACAGCATCCACGCCATGCGTCCCTCGCTCTCGACGACGCCCACGGCCTCGGCGAATCGTGCATGGGAGTCGGGGTTCGTGATGACGGTGCCGAACGGGTGCAGCCGCACCCCATGCAGGGTGAACTCCAACCACACCCGCATGAACGTGCGACCGGCCTCGACAAAATCGGCGGGGCCGTCGAACGGGCCGGTCAGCCAGCCCAGTTGACGCACCCCCCGCATGGTGTTCAGGTAGATCGAGCGGATGATTCGCCCGACGACGGGCGCCGACCACCACTCGCGGTGGGCCATCGCCGGTTTCAGGATGCCGCCGGGGATGAGCATCGTCTCGGCGGACAGGCCGTCGGCGGTTGCCGCCGCCTGAGACCGCGAAAAGCGCAGCCAGTGCATGATCTCCGCGTATACCGCGTCGTTCTGTAGGTCGGAGAACAGCGTTGCCTGATTGATGTGCACGAGGTCGCGCACCGTCTGCTCGTCAGCCGTCGTCTCGAAGCGCTGCCCGTCCGCAGCGGCGACCTCGCGGACCCGGGCGATGACGTCTGGCCGAACGAGGGTTCGATCGTAGGGCCGTCGCGACGTGCGTCGTTCGCGAAAGGCCTCCAGCCGCCGGGATGCCTCGGCGGTGACCGGTGCGGGCTCCAGGCGAACCGTACCGATCGGATGCAGGCGATCGGCGGCTCCGAAGTCCATATCGGCATGGCGGAGGTCTTCGACCACGGCGAACCCATGGCCGGCGGCAACGGTCGCGAGGCTCTCGAGGAAGACCCCGGCGCACACATGGCCGAACGGAATACCGTACGACTCTGCCGGAAGGCCCAGGTCGAGGTCGTAGAACACCCGCGCCGCGCGGTCGCCGATCGGCTGCACCTTGATGGGTTGGGAATTGTGCGGCGACGGATAGCGCCGTGCCTCCTCGATCAGGTCAGGCCACGGCGACAGCGTCATGGGGACATCCTGACACCCCGGCCGGGATTCTCGCGGCATCGACCCCTCGCCAGCAGTGGACGTCCGGTCTGTCGTGACCGCATGGCGAGTGATTCCGCCGTCGCTCCCACGCTCGCGAAGGCAGTGCCAACGGTGCCCGAGGCCGACTCGGTCGCTGGCGGCCTCGTAGACGACCCGAAATGGGACGGAACTCCTGCACTGAGCAAACGACAAGCCCGGTGCCGGGCGTTCCGAGTACTCCCGGTCGACACCGGTTGGTTCCTCTCCGGCCCTCACCACAGATCGGACGCCGCATCGAGACGCAGAAAAGCCCCGGCGAGAAATCGCATCTCACCGGGGCTTTTTCGTCCCGGTCGGGCTGACAGGATTTGAACCTGCGACCCCTTGACCCCCAGTCAAGTGCGCTACCAAGCTGCGCCACAGCCCGATGCCGACCGATTCCTCGGAAGGCAACTCGACCATCATAGCGGCATCCGGAGGCGTGCTCGTGCACGCGCCCGCCCGCCTGCCGCCCGGGGCCGCGACGGGAACCACCCAGCCGATGCATCGCCGGGACATACCCCGCACATAGGGTTCAGGCATAGGCTCGGCACGACCCATGCATTCGATCGTCGAATGCCCGCGCCCGCGCGGACCGATCCCCGGAGGACACCTTGCCTGACGCCACCCCCCGCCGCCTCGCCCTGAACATCCCGCTCATCGTGCTGTGGGTCGCCTCGATCGCGGTCGGCGCGATCGGCTACTGGCAGCTGCGCGCGGGCAACGCCGGCCAGGCCGACTTCTACAACACCGGCGGATCCGACTACCTCACCTTCCTCGACCTGCAGACGCAGTCAACGATCGGCGGCATGCTGATCATCGCCGGCATCGTCGGCGTGCTCGTCGCGCTGGCCGTGCACGCGCGCAACCGCCACGCCTCGGTCGTGGCGCGCGGGGCGCTCGCCGCCGCCGCGCCGGTCGGGTTCGTCGAGGTCGACGAGTTCGACGAGTTCGACGACGCGGATGCCGCAGCCGACGTTCCGGCGCGTGACGAGGCCGCTGCCGCCACCGTGCCCGCCGCGGCATCCGCCGAGACCACGGGCGACGAGGCCGCCGAGGCATCCGCCGCCGTCACGGCGACCGAGACGCCCGGATCCGACGCCGAGCCCGCCGCGGCCGAGACCGACGAGACCGACGAGACCGACGAGTCCGCGGCATCCGACACCGACCGCCCGAAGGCCTGACCCGAGGACGCGACTCGGAGGCGTTCAGAGGTGCTTCCGCACCTCGTCCATGAACGCCTTCGGGTCGTCGACCCAGATGCGCACGGCGGTGATCTCCTGCTCGCCGCCCTTGGGCGGCAGACCCGGCAGGCGCACGACGGTCGGCCGTTCGAGCTCGATCTCGATGACCGTCTCGTCCTGCATCCGGAACGCGAGCGTGCGCCCGCCGTCGGACTCGACGATGCGGGGCGACTTCGGCTCGTCGACACGCTTCACGCGGGCGACCGACGCGATGTCGTCCCATGCGAGCGGCAGGTCGACCTCGAGGCCCTGCCTGACCCGGATGCCCTCGGGCCCGACCGTGTGCGGCCGCATGAGGTACGCGCAGAGCAGCCCGAACATCCAGGTGACGCCCCAGATCCCGAGGATGAGGAACCCGATGCGCACCGCCGGCCACCGGTGCACGATGAGGTCGACGATCGGGACCTCGACCGCCGACAGCACGATGAAGATGACCAGCACGGTCAGCACGGGCTTGTGGTAGCCGAATCCCGCAGCCCCGCGCGGGATCGCCGGCCGCCGGGCGAAGAACCGCCCGATGTTCGCGTAGATGCTGAGCTCGACGAGGAGCGCGCGCTTCAGGAACGACCCGGTGCGCAGCCAGGCGGATGCCGCGACGCGGCGTTCGGACGTGACGCTCATGCCCCGGCCGCCTCACGCGCGGCCCGCGCGGCGACGTCGGCCTCGACGAGCTCCCGCAGGCGAGCAGCGATCGCGTCGACGCCGCGCTCGAGGGCCGGTCGATCGGCGGGGTCGACGGCGTCGAGCAGGTCGGCGGTGAGCTCGGCGTGCTCGCGCTGCATCTCGCGCATGCGTCGACGGGCCTGCGCCGTGAGCGAGACGATCGTGGCCCGACGGTCCGTCGGATGGGGCGACCTGGCGACGTGACCGCCGGCCTCGAGCGCATCGACGAGACCGGTGATGTTGCGCGCACTCACCTCGAGGCGCGTGGCGAGTGCCTGCTGCGTCATCGGGCCCGCGTGCGACAGCTCCCAGAGCACGCGCACCCGGGCCGGCGTGAGCGACGTGCCCTCGAACGCCCGCGCCATGTCGTGCTGGAACAGCTCGCCGATCTCGATCAGCCGATCGAGCACGGTCGGCACGGGCGCGGCTGCGGCAGTTCGATCGATGGGTTCGCTGGTCATATCGTGATGCTACTACATCGTTACCTCACTTCACGAATTGAGCCCGACCGCGCCCGCTCGACGGATGTCGCACGCCCGGGTTACGGTGACGACATGCAGCAAGCCACGACCGACGACCCCCGCACCGGCGAGCTTCGCGTCGTGCCCGCGCAGGAGGCGCCGTTCGCCGACGTCGAGGCCGTGTTCGGCACGAAGGGCGACCCGGCGCACTGCTGGTGCCAGTGGTACAAGATCCCCGGCAGCAACTGGCGCTCCGTGGGCGACGACGCCCTGTCCGACCGCCTCGAGGCGCAACTCGCGACCTCCGACACCGGTCCCGGGCTGCTCGCCTACGACGGCGACACGCCGGTCGGCTGGTGCGCGGTCGAGCCGCGCCGCAACCTCGTGCGACTCCCCCACAGCCGCCTCGTCGCAGGCGGAACGCCCGACCCCGACTTCGGCGACCCCGACATCTGGGCGGTCTCGTGCTTCGTCGTGCCGCGGGCGTTCCGCAAGCGCGGCGTGGGCGGGGTCCTCGCCGAGGCGGCGGTCGCCTACGCCCGTGACCACGGCGCCCGGGTGCTCGAGGCCTATGCCGTCGATCCGACCGCACGACAGAAGGTCCCGGCCGCCGAGCTGTTCCACGGCACCGTCGGCATGTTCGAGCGTGCGGGGTTCACCGAGGTGGCCCGACCCAAGCCCGACCGGGCGATCATGCAGCTCCGGTTGCGCGACTGACCGCGAGCCCGCGAACCCCGACCGCCCGGTCGCGGCGCGCAGCGCCCGGCCGTCAGCGCGACGACCACTCCTTCGCCGCGTGCTCGAGCTCGTGCACGACCTTCGTCAGGTGGTCGAGCCGATCGGCGGCCCGCAGGTCGGCGGCCTCCGCGAGCCGCTCGTACGCGTCCATCGGCTCGCCGTCGTGCGCCGCGTGCGCCCCGGCCCGCCGCACGTGCTCCGCGAAGAGCACCTCGTCGCGGTGGTCGCCGAGCACGTCGTGCACGGCCTCCCCCGCCTCCGCGAGGGCACTCGCGCGATCGCCGAAGAGCGCCACGGGCTCCTCGACGACCGCCTCGGCCGCGTAGCGCAGGCGCCGGCCCGCCTTTCGCGCGTCGTGCAGCCGGTCGGTGCCCGATGCCGCGTCGACCCGCCGGGCACGGCGGACGGCGCGCTTCGCCTCCCGTCCGAGCAGGCGCCCGAGCTCCTCGCGAGCCGGTTCGTCGGACCTCGGCGTGCGGGCGGGAGCCTCGAGGAACGCGGCGAGCACCTCGCGCCGAGCGGCCGCCCGCGGCATCCGCTGCCGTTCGACGAGGCGGGCGTGCGCGAGGCGATGGGCCACGACCTCGTCGTCGACGAGTCGTGCACGCATCGACGCGATGTCGTCGGAGTCGAGCCCCCACTCGTCCATGGCCAGCTGCAGCGCCTCCTCGGCCACCTGCACGCGGACCTCGATGTCGCGCACCGTGCCCAGCTCATGGCCGAGCTCGCGGAACGAGCGGCGCACCGCCTGCACCACCCCCGCGTCGAAGAGCGGCGCGTACGCGGCGAGCACGCTGCGCAGGCGCCGCACGTGCGTGCGCAGCTGGTGCACCGCGTCGGGCTCGTCGTCGAGCGCGGCCGGTTCGAGTTCCTCGAGCCGAGTTCCGATCGCGCGCACCGCGGCGAGCACCGTCTCGCCGGCGTCCATCCAGGCGAGCTCCGACGCCTGCGTCGCGGATCCGCCCGCGTCCTCGCGCTCGTCCTCGGCGTCGCCCATGTCGCCATCGTAGGCGCGGGCGTCGCGAACCGTCAGTCGACCCCGCCGACGGACACGCGCTTGATGCGTGCGGTGTGCCCTCGGAGGATCACGACGTCGCCACGGCGCACCCCGAAGTGCGCGGCGACGGCGCGGATGACACCTTCGTTGGCCGCCCCGTCGACGGCGCGCTCGCGCACGTGCACGGTGAGCGAGGCGCCGGGGTCCTCGGGCGTCTCATCCACGAACGGGCCACGCCGGCTGCCGGGCTTCACGCGGACGGTGATCTCCATGGGTCTCCTCCGTAGTGCGATCGCCCCGCCTGCGGAATCCCCCGTGGCCTGCGGTGATGCTACCGCTGGCGACGCTCGCGCACGCGCATGTTCAGCACGATCGGCGAGCCCTCGAAGCCGTAGATCTCGCGCAGGCGCCGCTGGATGAACCGGCGGTAGCCCGGGTCGAGGAACCCGGTCGTGAAGAGCACGAACGTCGGCGGGCGGGTCGCCGCCTGCGTGCCGAACAGAATGCGCGGCTGCTTGCCGCCGCGAACGGGGTGCGGATGCTCCTGCGTGAGCTCGGTGAGGAAGGCGTTGAACTTGCCCGTGGGGATGCGCGTGTCCCAGGAGTCGAGCGCGAGCTCGAGGGCGGGCACGAGCTTCTCGAGGTGCCGCCCGGTCTTCGCCGAGATGTTCACGCGCGGCGCCCAGGCGACGTGGTGCAGGTCCTGCTCGATCTCGCGCTCGAGGTAGCGGCGACGGTCGTCGTCGAGCAGGTCCCACTTGTTGTAGGCGAGCACGAGCGCCCGGCCCGACTCGAGCACGAGGTCGATGATGCGCACGTCCTGCTCGGAGATCGGCTGCGAGACGTCGAGCAGCACGACCGCCACCTCGGCCTTCTCGAGCGCGGCCTGCGTGCGCAGCGACGCGTAGAAGTCGGCGCCCTGCTGCAGGTGCACGCGACGACGGATGCCGGCGGTGTCCACGAACCGCCAGATCCTGCCGCCGAGCTCGATCTGCTCGTCGACGGGGTCGCGGGTCGTGCCGGCGAGCTCGTTGACGACCACGCGCTCCTCTCCCGCAGCCTTGTTCAGCAAACTCGACTTGCCCACGTTCGGACGGCCGAGGATCGCGACCCGGCGGGGCCCGCCGAACTCCTCCTTCGCCACCGCCGAGACCTGCGGCAGCACCTTGAAGACCTCGTCGAGCAGGTCGGCGACGCCTCGTCCGTGCAGCGCCGAGACCGGGTAGGGCTCGCCGAGCCCCAGGTTCCAGAGCGCGGCGGCCTCTGGCTCCTGGCGCGCATCGTCGACCTTGTTCGCCACGAGGAAGACGGGTTTCTTCGTCTTGCGCAGCAGTCGCACGACGTGCTCGTCGGTCGCGGTCGCGCCGACCATGGCGTCGACGACGAACAGCACGACGTCGGACAGGTCGATCGCGACCTCCGCCTGCGCTGCGACCGAGGCGTCGATGCCGCGTGCGTCGGGCTCCCACCCGCCGGTGTCGACGAGCGTGAACCGCCGGTCGAGCCACTCGCCCTTGTACGAGACGCGGTCGCGCGTGACGCCCGGCGTGTCCTCGACGACCGCCTCGCGGCGGCCGAGGATGCGGTTCACGAGGGCGGACTTGCCGACGTTGGGGCGGCCGACGATCGCGATCACGGGGAGCGCCGGGAGGTAGCGGATGCCCTCCTCGCCCTCCTCCGAGATCTCGAGCACCTCGAGGTCGTCCTCGTCGAGCTCGTAGTCGGAGAGTCCCGACCGCAGGGCGGCGGCGCGCTGCTCGGCGAGGTCCTCGTCGACGTCGGCGAGCCGCTCGGCGAGGTCATCGTCGGCGACGGACTCGTCGTCGTACTCGTCGCGCTGGTCGGTCATGGTGTCTCCTCGGAAGTCTGGATGCGCCGGGCTCCGGCCCGTCGCGGCGCTAGCGCACCGCCTCGGGCTGCGCGGCCCGGATCACGCCGATCACGGCCTCGACCGTCTGCTCGAAGTCGAGCTCGGTCGAGTCGACGGTCGTCACGCCGTCGGCGGCGGTCATGAAGTCGACCACCTTGGCGTCGGCCTCGTCGCGCCGGCGCAACTGCTCCCCCGTGTACTCGGTCGGAACGTCGACGAGCTCGGCGGAGCGCCTCGCAATTCTAACCTCCTCCGACGCGGTGAGCAGGATCCGCACGGGCGCATCGGGCGCGACGACCGTCGTGATGTCGCGTCCCTCGACGACGATGCCCGGATGCCGCTCGTCGGCCATGATGCCGCGGAACAGCTCGATGAGGTGCGTGCGCACCTCTGGGACCTTGGCGACGCGGCTCACGATCGCCGAGATGTGCGGCTCGCGGATCGCGGTCGTCACGTCGACCTCGCCCACGTGCACCGCGTAGCCGGCCGGGTCGGTGCCGATCCGGTAGGCGAAGCTCGGCAGGCTCGAGACGACGGATGCCGCGTCGTCGGTGTCGATCCCGCATGCCTCGGCGTGCCACGCCAGCGCACGGTACGCGGCGCCCGTGTCGAGGAAGCCGTAGCCCAGCTGGCGCGCGACCTCCTTGGACACGCTCGACTTGCCGCTGCCGGCTGGCCCGTCGACGGCGACGACGAGGGGAATGACGGGGGTGTGGGTCACGTTCATCCTGCGATCCGCCAGCCGCGCTCGGCCAGCTCGTTGGTGAGTCGGTCGGCCGCCTCGGGGAGCACGGCGATCTCGGCGAGGCCCACCTGCCGCCCGGGCGAGTGCTCGAGCCGGAGGTCCTCGAGGTTGACGCCGATCTCGCCGATCTCGGCGAGGAGCCGGGCGAGCTGCCCCGGGCGGTCGTCGACCATCACGACGATGGTCGTGAAGCGCTTGTCGGTGCCGTGCTTGCCGGGCAGGCGCTCGACGCCGGTGTTGCCGCCGGTCAGCTCCTCCGCCACGCGGCGTCGGGCCCCGGGCGCGGCCGGATCGTCGAGCGCATCGATGAAGCGGTCGAGGTCCTCGCGGTAAGCGAGGAGGATGTCGCGCACGGGCGCGGCATTCGCGCCGAGGATCTGCACCCACAGGTCGGGATCGCTCGCCGCGATGCGGGTGACGTCGCGGACGCCCTGGCCGGCGAGACCGAGGGCGGCGTTCGGCGCCTCGATGAACCGCCGAGCCATGATGCTCGAGACCACCTGCGGCACGTGCGAGATGAGTGCGACGCCGCGGTCGTGCTCGTCGGGCGTCATCTCCACGAGCGTCGCGCCGAGGTCGAGGATGAGGTCGTCGATCGCGCTCGCGCGCCGGTAGCTGATCTCGTCGTGCGCGGCGACCACCCAGGGCCGGCCGGCGAAGAGATCGGCGCGCGCCGCGAGCGGTCCGCCGCGCTCCCGGCCCGCGAGCGGGTGCGATCCGATGTACCGCGAGACGTCGGCGCCGGCTTCGACGAGCTCGTCGAGGATGCTGGACTTCACGCTCGCGACATCCGTCACGATCGCCTCGGGGAAGGCCGCCAGCTCGGCGGCGACGACCGAGGCCGTGACGTCGGGCGGCACCGCGACCACGATGAGCTGCGGGGCGTCGTCTGGTTGCGCCCGCCGGCCCGCGCCGAGGTCGACCGCGATCGCGACGTGCGTGGGCGACGCGTCGGCGAGGATGACGTCGATGCCGCGGGCGCGCAGGCCGAGCGCCACGCTCGTGCCGAGCAGGCCGGCGCCGACGACGCGCACGGGCCCGATCAGGCGTGATTCGACCACGTCAGCGCTTCCCCTTCCGGCCGGCGTCCGCCGCACGGGAGAGGGTGAGGAGCTGGCCGAGTTCCACCTTAGTCAACTCGCGCATGGCGCCGGATCGCAGGGTACCGAGGTTGAGCGGCCCGAAGCTGCGCCGCACGAGGTCGACCACCGGATGCCCCACCGCGTCGAGCATGCGCCGCACGATGCGGTTCCGTCCGGAGTGCAGCGTGAGCTCCACCATGGTGTGGCGCGCGTCGCCCTGCGCCTGGAGGATCCGCGCGCGGTCGGCGTGGATGGGGCCGTCGTCGAGCTCGATGCCCGTCTTCAGCCGCTGCAGCGTGGCCGGCGTCACGCGGCCGCGCACCTTCGCGATGTACGTCTTCTCGACGCCGAACGACGGGTGTGCGAGCACGTGCGCGAGCTCGCCGTCGTTCGTGAGCAGCAGCAGGCCGCTCGTCTCGGCGTCGAGCCGGCCGACGTTGTAGACCCGCTCGTCGAGGTCCTTCGTGAACCGCGTGAGGTCGGGCCGACCCTGCTCGTCGCGCATCGAGGAGACCACGCCGCGCGGCTTGTTGAGCATGTAGTAGCGCTTCGCGGTGTCGAGCTGCACGGCGACGCCGTCGACGGCGACCAGATCGGTCGCCGGGTCGATGCGCGAGCCGAGCTCGGTCACGACACGGCCGTTGACCTCGACGCGGCCCTCGACGATGAGCTGCTCCGACACGCGGCGGCTCGCGACGCCCGCGGCGGCGAGCACCTTCTGCAGCCGCTGTCCTTCCCCGGCCGGCGGCCGTGCGCCGCCCTCGACGCCGTCGCCCCGGTCGCCCGGCTCCCGGTCAGTCACGATCGAACCCCTCCTGGCCGTCGTCGAGCAGCGGCGAGATGTGCGGCAGCTCGTCGAGCGAGTTGATGCCGAGGTTGGTGAGCAGCAGGTCGGTCGTGCCGTAGAGGATCGCGCCGGTCTCGGCGTCGGTCGCGACCTCGGTGATGAGGCCGCGGCCGAGCAGCGTGCGCACGACCGAGTCGACGTTCACCGCGCGGATCGACGCGATCGACGACCGCGAGATCGGCTGCTTGTAGGCGATGACCGAGAGCGTCTCGAGCGCTGCCTGCGACAGCCGAGTCGACGACTGGGTCAGCACGAAGTCCGCGACGAGGGCGTCGTACTCCTCGCGCACGTAGAAGCGCCAGCCGCCGCCGACCTCCCGCAGCTCGAAGCCGCGACGGATGCCGCGCGCGGCATGCTCCTCGTCGGCCACGTCGGTGCGCGGCTCCCCCGACGTGCCCTCGCCGTCGTAGTCCGTCCGCAGGCGCGCGATCGCCGCGCGGATCTCCGCCACCGGACGCGCGACGGCCGCGGCGAGCGTCACGACGCTGAGCGGCTCGTCGGCGATGAACAGGATCGCCTCGAGCGCGCGGTCGAGGTCGAGCCGCGGCTGGCCGGGCACGTCGAGCGGCGTCACGATCGACAGCTCTGGGCCGTTCGTCGCGGCATCCGTCATGCCCGCGGCATCCGTGTCATTCGTCATAGTCGGCCCCCAGGCTCTCGAGGTTTGCGTCGTCCCACGACTCGGCCGCCCAGTGCAGCGTGAGCTCGCCGAGCGGCTCGACCTGGTCGAAGCCGATCGCGGAGTGGCGGTAGAGCTCGAGCACGGCGAGGAAGCGGGCGACGACCACGCCCGGCTGGCCGATGCCGGCGATGAGCTCGCGGAAGGTCACGGCGTCGCCGCGCCGCAGCACCGCGACGACGTGGGCCGCCTGCTCGCGGATCGACACGAGCGGCGCGTGCAGGTGGTCGAGCCCGACCGTGGGGAGCTCGCGCGGCGTGAGCGCGAGGGTCGCGAGCGCCGCGAAGTCCTCGAGCGTCAGCGTCCATCGCAGCTCGGGCTCGCGCTGGCGGAACCGCTCCTCGAGCCGCACCGTGCGGGCGTGTCGTCGCGCCTCGGCCTCGAGGTGCCCCGCGAACCAGCGCGACGCCTCCTTGAAGGCGCGGTACTGCAGCAGTCGGGCGAAGAGCAGGTCGCGGGCCTCGAGCAGCGCCACGTCCTCGGCGTCGACGAGCTCGCCCTGCGGCAGGAGGCCGGCGACCTTGAGGTCGAGCAGTGTCGCGGCGACCACGAGGAACTCCGAGGCGCGGTCGAGCTCCTCCTCGGAGTCGAGGCCGCGCAGGTACGAGATGAACTCGTCGGTCACGGCCGAGAGCGACACCTCGGTGATGTCGAGCTCGTGCTCCGCGATGAGCGAGAGCAGCAGGTCGAAGGGTCCCTCGAAGTTCGAGAGCGCCACCCGGAAGCCGGGGTCGGATGCCTCGCTCTCGGATGTCGCGCCCGCGGGCGCGCCCCCGCCATCGACCACGGTGTCCTCCGCCGGCGCCGTCGCGCCGGTCACGCGCTCCCCCGAAGCCGGCTCGGCCTCAGGCGACCGCGCCACGGAACACCAGCTCCCTCGCGAGCTGCCGGTACGCCCGCGACGCCTGGTGGTCGGGGGCGAACTCGGTGATCGGGGTCGCGGCGACGGTCGCGTCAGGGAACTTCACCGTGCGCGTGATGACGGTCTCGAGCACCTTGTCGCCGAACGCGTCGACGACGCGCTCGAGCACCTCGCGCGAGTGGAGCGTGCGCGCGTCGTACATGGTCGCGAGGATGCCGTCGAGCTCGATCGCGGGGTTGAGGCGGTCGCGCACCTTGTCGATCGTCTCGATGAGCAGCGCGACGCCGCGCAGCGCGAAGTACTCGCACTCGAGCGGGATCACCACGCCATGGCTCGCGGTGAGCGCGTTCACCGTGAGCAGGCCCAGCGACGGCTGGCAGTCGATGAGGATGACGTCGTAGTCGGGCGCGACGCGGCGCAGCACGCTCGCGAGGATCTGCTCGCGGGCGACCTCGGTGACGAGGTGCACCTCGGCGGCCGACAGGTCGATGTTCGCCGGGATCACGTCGAGGCCGTCGAGGCCGGTGTGCTGGATCGCGTCGGCGGGGTCGATGCCGCGCGAGAGCAGCAGGTCGTAGATCGTGGGCACGTCGTGCGTCTGCACGCCGAGGCCCGCAGAGAGGGCGCCTTGCGGGTCGAAGTCGACGGCGAGCACCCGGCGGCCGTACTCGGCGAGGGTCGCGCCGAGGTTGATGGTGGTCGTGGTCTTGCCGACGCCGCCCTTCTGGTTGCAGAGCGCGATGATGCGGGCCGGCCCGTGCGAGCGCAGCCGCTTCGGCTCGGGGAAGTCGCGAAGGGGACGCCCGGTCGGACCGACCTCCGGCTCCAGCGAAAGGACTCCGTCCGCCGGGTCGTGCGTCTGGTGGGTCACGTCTGGTCTCTCTCCTGCGTCCTGCGAGCCGGCTCCGGTCCGAGCGCTTGGTCGATTCTAGCGAGCACGAGGGTGGGCAGCCGTGTACATCTCCCGGAGTGTATCGGCTGTGACCAGCGTGTAGATCTGGGTCGTCGCGACCGACGAATGGCCGAGCAGCTCCTGCACCACACGCACGTCGGCGCCGCCCTCGAGCAGGTGCGTCGCGAACGAGTGACGCAGGGTGTGGGGTGAGACGGATGCCGCGAGCCCCGCGTGCTCGGCCGCGCGATGGATGACGTCCCATGCCGCCTGGCGCGACATCCGTCGGCCGCGGAGCCCGAGGAACAGCGCGGGCGTCGCCGGACCCCGCGCCGAGAGCGTCGGACGCGCCCGAACGAGGTACGCGTCGACCGCACGACGCGCGTACGAGCCGAGCGGCACGACGCGCTGCTTGCCGCCCTTGCCGAAGAGTCGCACCACCTCGTCGTCGACGAGGTCGTCGACGTTGAGCGACACGGCCTCGGAGACGCGCGCGCCCGTCGCGTAGAGCAGCTCGAGCAGTGCGGCGTCGCGCAGCTGGTGCAGCTCCTCGCCGCCGGCGGCGGCGATGAGCGCCTCGACGTCCTCGACGGGGATGGCCTTGGGCAGCCGCATCGGCAGCTTCGGCGGGCGCAGGTCCTTCGAGGCATCCGTCGCGATCGCGCCCTCGTCGGCCAGGAATCGATGCACGCCGCGCACGGCGGAGAGCACGCGCGCGATGGACGACGTGGCGAGGGGCGGCTGCCGCTCGGCGCCGAGGAAGCGCACGAAATCCGCGAGGTCCTGCTCGGTCACCGCGCCGGGGCCTTCGAAGCCGTGCGCCGCGAGCCAGTCTGCGTAGATCACCAGGTCGCGACGGTACGACGTGACGGTGTTCCGCGCGAGGCCGCGCTCCACCGCGAGGTGCCGGAGGTACCCGGCGGTCCACGCGGCATCCGTCATCGGGGCGCGGGCTCCTCTCGCGGGGTGGAGCGTCCGGGCCAGGCGGCGTCGGCGGGGGCGAGCCCGGCCCACCCGCGGGCGCGCGAGGCCTGCGCGGCGAGCACGCCGATCACGAGCGACGGGTTCTGCACGCGACGCTCGAGCACGGCGTCGACGCACGCGTCGAGGTCGAGCCAGCGCGTCTCCATGTGCGCCTCCTCCTCCTCGCGCGCGAACGGCTCGTGCGTCGGCGTGAGGCCGCGGGCGAGGTAGATGCGGATCGCCTCGTCGCTGCCGCCGGGCGACGTGTGGAAGTCGACGAGCACCGCCCAGTCGGATGCCGCGAGGTCGCCCTCCTCGGCGAGCTCGCGCTGCGCGGCGGCGAGCGGCTCCTCGCCGGGCACGTCGAGCAGGCCGGCGGGGATCTCCCAGTCGCGGCTGCGCACGGCGTGCCGGTACTGGCAGATCAGGAACACCCGATCGTCGTCGTCGAGCGCGAGCACCGCGACGGCGCCGGGGTGGTCGACGTACTCGCGCACCATCGTGTCGTCGCCGAGCTCCACCTCGTCACGGCGCAGGTCCCAGACGCGTCCGTTGTAGACCTGCTCGCTCGACCGCACGGGCAGCGCGGACGGCTCGTCGGCGATCGGCGGGAGGTCGACCGCCGGAACGTCGGCCGACGGGGCGTCAGCCATTGGCGACGTCGAACAGCAGGCTCGCCTGCTGCCGCTCGAGGGCCGCGCCCACGAGCCCACGGAACAGCGGATGCGCGTCGTTGGGGCGGCTGCGGAGCTCGGGGTGCGCCTGCGTGCCCACGTAGAACGGGTGCACGTCGCGCGGCAGCTCGACGAACTCGACCAGGTTTCGGTCGGGCGACAGGCCCGAGAACACGAGCCCGGCGTCGGCGATGCGGTCGCGGAAGCCGTTGTTCACCTCGTAGCGGTGGCGGTGCCGCTCGCTCACCTCGCTGCTGCCGTAGAGGTCGGCGGCGATCGAGCCGTCGGCGAGCCTGGCCGGGTAGAGGCCGAGGCGCATGGTGCCGCCGAGATCCCCGCCGGCGATGATCTCGACCTGCTCCTCCATGGTCGCGATGACCGGGAACTCGGTGTCGGGGTCGAACTCGCTCGACGACGCGCCGTGGAGGCCGACGACGTTGCGCGAGTACTCGATGACCATGCACTGCAAGCCGAGGCAGAGTCCGAGCGCGGGGATGCCGTTCTCGCGGGCGAAGCGAAGTGCGCCGAGCTTGCCCTCGATGCCGCGCACGCCGAATCCGCCGGGCACGCAGATGCCGTCGAGGTGCGCGAGGTGCTTCTGCGCGCCCTCGGGCGTGCGGCACTCGTCGGACGGGATCCACTCGATGTTGACCTTGGTGTCGTTCGCGAACCCGCCGGCACGCAGCGCCTCGGTGACCGAGAGGTAGGCGTCGGGCAGGTCGATGTACTTGCCGACGAGGCCGATGGTGACCTCGTGCTTCGGGTCGTGCACGACCTCGAGCAGCTCGCGCCACCCCGACCAGTCGACGTCGTCGGCCTTGCCGTCGAGGCCGAGCGACTCGATGATGTAGGCGTCGAGGCCCTGGTCGTGCAGCATCGTGGGGATGTCGTAGATCGACGGCACGTCGACCGCGTTCACGACCGCGGCCTCGTCGACGTCGCACATGAGCGCGATCTTGCGCTTGTTCGCGTCGGTGACCGGGCGGTCGCTACGGAGCACGAGCGCGTCGGGCTGGATGCCGATGGAGCGGAGCGCGGCGACCGAGTGCTGCGTGGGCTTGGTCTTCTGCTCCCCCGACGCGCCCATGAACGGCACGAGCGAGACGTGCACGAAGAACACGTTCTTGCGTCCGAGCTCGTGGCGCACCTGGCGCGCGGACTCGATGAACGGCTGCGACTCGATGTCGCCGACCGTGCCGCCGATCTCGGTGATGATCACGTCGGGCTTGGGCGTCTCGGTGGACTGCAGCCGCATGCGGCGCTTGATCTCGTCGGTGATGTGCGGGATGACCTGCACGGTGTCGCCGAGATACTCGCCGCGCCGCTCCTTGGCGATCACGGTCGAGTAGATCTGGCCGGTCGTCACGTTCGCGGCCTGGCTCAGGTTGATGTCGAGGAACCGCTCGTAGTGCCCGATGTCGAGGTCGGTCTCGGCGCCGTCGTCGGTCACGAAGACCTCGCCGTGCTGGAACGGGTTCATCGTGCCCGGGTCCACGTTGAGGTACGGGTCGAGCTTCTGCATGACCACCCTGAGGCCCCTGGCCGTCAGGAGGTTGCCGAGACTCGCCGCCGTGAGTCCCTTGCCCAACGAAGAAACGACACCACCAGTCACGAAGATGTGCTTGGTCGTGCCGTTCGAATTGTCTCTGCCGCGATCATCCACCACGGGCTTGTAGTCTAACCCACGATCCTGACCGTCTGCGCCGACATGCCCCACGCGGTCCCCCTTTTCCTTCTGCGGCGTCCCCGTCCGCTCTCGTCCGCCGCCTCCGCCTGCGCGTTCGCAGCCTCCGTCAGGCCGCCCGATCCGCGGCGATCTCCAGCAGCTCGCGCGCGTGCGCGAGCCCACTCTCGGAGTCGCTGAGCCCTGAGAGCAACCGCGCCATCTCGGCCTCGCGTTCGGCACCGGCGAGCTGACGAACACTGGACGACGTGACCTGCCCGTCGGTGCCCTTCACGACGCTGAGGTGGTTCGTGGCGAATGCCGCGACCTGCGCGAGGTGCGTGACGACGATGACCTGCGAGCGCTCGGCGAGCCGGGCGAGCCGGCGGCCGATCTCGATCGCCGCGGCGCCGCCGACGCCCGCGTCGACCTCGTCGAAGACGAACGTGGGCACGGGGTCGCTGCCGGCGATGACGACCTCGATCGCGAGCATCACCCGCGAGAGCTCGCCGCCCGAGGCGCCGCGCGACACCGGCCGCGGCTCCGTGCCCGGATGCGGCCGCAGCAGGATCGCGACCTGGTCGCGACCGTGGACCGTCGGCTCGTGCTCGGCGTCGACGTCGACCGTGAGCCGGGCGTCGGGCATCGCCAGCGCGCCGAGCTCGGCCGTCACCGCGTCGGCGAGCCGCGACGCGGCCTCGGTGCGCAGTTCGGTGAGGCGACCGGCGAGTCGGTCGACCTCGGCGGTGAGCCGGTCGACGGATGCCGCGAGCTCCTCGATGCGCTCATCGTCGCCGTCGAGCTCGACCAGCCGGAGCCCGCCGTTGCGGCGGAAGTCGATCACGTCGTCGAGCGTGCCGCCGTGCCGGCGCACGAGCGCGGCGAGCAGGGCGCGCCGCTCCTGCACGACCTCGAGCTCGCGCCCGCTGTCGGCGTCGAGGCCGTCGAGGTAGCCCGAGAGCTCGGTCGACGCGTCGGCGAGCAGGAATCCCGCGGTCTGCAGCGCCTCGGCGATCGGCGCCAGGGCGGCGTCGTGTTCGACCACGCGCTCGAGGTGCCTGCGGGCGCTGTCGACGAGCCCGATCGCGTCGGGCGCACCGTCGACGAGCTCTTCGGCGGACACCAGGCTGCGGGCCTGGGCTGCGGCGAGGCGCAGCTCCTCGAGGTTCGAGAGGCGGTCGGCGCGCTCGGCGAGCTCGACGTCTTCACCGGGCTGCGGGTCGGCGGCCTCGACCTCGTCGAGCGCCTCACGCAGCTCTTCGGCCTCGCGGGCGCGGGTGTCGTGCGCCTCGCGCAGCCGCTCGAGCTCGGCCGAGTCGGCGCGCCACGCCGAGAACGCCTCGCGGTACTCGGCGGCGGCCTGCTGCAGGGGCGCGCCCGCGAACCGGTCGAGCGCCTCGCGCTGGGCGACCGCCGAGCGGAGCCGCTGTTGGTCGGCCTGGCCGTGCACCACGACGAGCTCCTCGCCGAGCTCGCCGAGCACGCCCACGGGCGCGCTGCGGCCGCCCACGACGGCGCGGCTTCGACCCTCGGACGAGACGGAGCGTCCGAGCAGCAGCTCGCCGCCCTCGACGTCGCCGCCGGTCTCGCTGACGCGCTCGGCGATCGCGCCGTCGTCGGGCACGAGCCAGCGACCCTCGACCCACGCCTGCTTCGCGCCGGAGCGCACCGCGCCGGCATCCGCCCGGGCTCCGAGCAACAGGCCGAGCGCGGTGACGACCATGGTCTTGCCGGCGCCGGTCTCACCGGTGACGGCGGTGAACCCCGCGCCGAGGGGCAGCGTGGCCTCGGCGATGACGCCGAGGTCGCGGATGCCGAGCTCTTCGATCATGCGCCGCCCTCACTCACGGCCGACCGGCCCTCGCCAGCCCGTGACGGGCAGTTGGAACTTGTTGACGAGCCGGTCGGTGAACGGCGCCTCGTGCAGGCGTGCGAGCCGCACGGGCACCGACGACTTGCGCACGATCACGCGCGCGCCCGGCGGGAGGTCGAACGTGCGGCGGCCGTCGCACCAGATCACGGCCGCGGCCTCGGTGCGCTGCAGGATCTCGACGGCGAGCGAGGAGTCGGCGCCCACCACGAGCGGCCGGGCGAACAGGGCGTGCGCGCTGAGCGGCACGAGCAGCAGGGCCTCGAGGCTCGGCCAGACGACCGGACCGCCGGCCGAGAACGAGTACGCCGTGGAGCCCGTGGGTGTCGACATAACGATGCCGTCGCAGCCGAACGACGAGAGCGGGCGGCGGTCGACCTCGACCACGACCTCGAGCATGCGCTCGCGCTCGGCCTTCTCGACGGTCGCCTCGTTGAGCGCCCAGCTCTCGTAGACGACCTCTTCGCCGACCTTCGCGCGCACCGAGAGCGTCATGCGCTCCTCGACGGCGTAGTCGCGCGCGAGGGCGCGGGCGACGGTGTAGCCGAGGTCGTCGCGCTCGCTCTCGGCGAGGAAGCCGACGTGACCGAGGTTGACGCCGAGCAGCGGGATGGGGTGGTCGCGCATGAGCTCGGCCGCGCGCAGGATCGTGCCGTCGCCGCCGAGGACGATGACGAGCTCGATGCGCGCCGGATCGACCTCCTCGAACCGCTTGACGGCACCGTCGAGCTCGGGCACGAACGCGTGCACGTCGTCCCAGTGCTCGGCGGCGATGACGGGCACCGCGCCGGACGCGAGGAGCTGCGTGCACACCTCACCGGTCGCCTCGAGGGCGTTCTGCCGGCCGGTGTGGGAGACCACGAGGAAGTGCCGTGCGTCGTTCACGCGTTCGCGCCTCCTGCCAGTTGGTCCACCCGACGCATCCATTCTGTCGGATTCACCCCGCGGGTCGCGCTGAGGTGCGCGAGGTATTCGTGGTTGCCGTGGCTCCCCGCGATTGGGGAGGACAGGACGCCGACGGTGCCGAGGCCCAGGTCGAACGCGGCCCAGAGCACGTTCGCGACGGCCTCCGATCGCAGCGCGGCGTCGCGCACCACTCCCTCGCGCACCCCGCCGCGCCCCACCTCGAACTGCGGCTTCACGAGCAGCACGAAGTCCGCGTCATCCGTCGCCGTCCTGCGCAGGGCGGGCAGCACGGTGGTGAGCGAGATGAACGAGAGGTCGGCGGTCACGAGCGACGGCGGCTCGTCGACGCCCGTGAGGCTCGCGAGCGTCGGCCGATCGAGCGTGCGCACGTTGCATCCCTCGACGAGCACGAGCCCGGGTGCGCCGTGCAGCTCACGGGCGAGCTGGCCGTGGCCGACGTCGACGGCGAGCACCGTGCGGGCGCCGCGCTCCAGCAGCACCTGCGTGAACCCGCCCGTCGACGCGCCGGCATCGAGCACGACGCGGCCTTCGGGGTCGACGCCGAACCCGTCGAGCGCCGCGATGAGCTTGTGCGCGGCCCTGCTGACGTAGTGATCGGATGCCGCGACGACGATCTCGCTCGCGTCGCCCACCTTGGCCGACGGCTTCACGACGGCCTTCCCGTCGACCGTGACGACGCCGGCCGCGATGAGCGTCGCGGCGTGCGTGCGGGAACGGGCGAGTCCGCGTGCGGCGAGGGCCGCGTCGAGTCGCTGCTCGGTCATCGCCCGTTCGTGCCGCGGGCCGGGTCGGACTCCTCGAGCTGACTGCGGAGCTGCTCGGCGAGCCGCAGGTAGCCGGGGGCGCGCTCGGCGAGCGGCTGCGACTCGAGCTCGTCGAGGGCGGCCCGCAGCTCATCGGATGCCGCCCCGGCGCGTTCGTCGCCCGCGTTCGGCCCGGCGGCATCCGTCGACGACGCCCGATCGCGCGCGTCTACGGCCTCGGCATCGGGGGTGTCGTCGTCAGTGCTCACCCGACCAACGCTACCCCGACCCGCCGACCGGACGTGGCGGGGCTCGGCCTCGCCGCCCCGACCGCTCAGCTGTACAGGCTCGCCGGCACGTCGAGCGCGTGGATCTTGGTGCCCGACTGCCAGATGGCCGCGCAGGCGGCACGCAGCAGGTCGAGCCCGCCGTCGCCGTCGGACACGATCACGACGCGGCGTCCGTCGACGCGCACGCGCGCCTTCCCGACGCGCACGGCGCCGTCGCGTACGGTCTCGACGACCGGATACGGCTCGTGCAGTCCGCGCAGGTCGCCGAGGATGAAGTCGGGCCGGCTCGCGGCATCCGCGGCGAGCACCTGCTTCGCCCGGTCGATGCCGGTGAGCACGACCGCACTGGCCATGCCCGCCCGGTTCGCACCGAGGATGTCGGTGTCGAGCCGGTCGCCGACCACGAGCGGGTGCTCGACCCCGAAGCGACGCTTCGCCTCCTCGAAGATCGGCGTCTCGGGCTTGCCGGCGACCACCGGGAACCGCCCGACCGCGGTGTGCACCGCGGAGACGAGCGTGCCGTTGCCGGGCGCGATGCCGCGCGCGACCGGGATCGTCCAGTCCATGTTCGTCGCGATCCACGGGATGCCGGCCTCGGTCGAGTCGGGCCCGCCGTGCGCGTTGAGCGCGAACGAGGCCTCGGCGAGCTCGCGCCATCCGATCTCGGGCGCGAAGCCCTGCACGACGGCGGCCGGGCCGTCGTCGGCCGACCGCGTGACCCGGTACCCGCGCTTCTCGAGCTCGGTCACGATGCCCTCGCCGCCCACGACGAAGACCAGGGCGCCGGGCTCGACGCGCTCCTCGAGCAGCGTCATCGCGGCCTGCGGCGACGTCACGACGTCGTCGGGCACCACGTCGAGGCCGAGCTCGGCCAGGTGCTGGGCCACCGAGGCGTCGCTGCGCGACGCGTTGTTCGTGATGTAGCCGACGGCGCGCTCCCGCTTCGTGCGGTTCAGGCTGTCGACGGCGTGCGGGATCGAGCCCGCACCCGCGTACACGACGCCGTCGAGGTCCGCGAACACCGCGTCGATCCCCTCGAGCGGTGTCGTCGCCTCAGTCCTCGGTCGGAACAGGCCCACGGGCGCCGTCCTCGTCGGTGTCGGCGGCCACGTCCGCTACCTCCGCGTCGCCGGCTTCGAGGGTCTCACCGCGCTCGAGCGCCTCGCCCTCCGCGAGCACCGCGGCGACGTCCTCCTCGAGCACGGCACCGAAGTCCTCGGGCAGGTCGTCGTGGGTCGCTTCGTCCGAGCCGGATGCCGCGTCGACGGCGTCGGCGACACCGGATGCCTCGTCCGCCTCGTCCTCGAGCTCGCTCGCCACGGACTCGCCCGCCCCCGGCTCGCTCTCCATCGTCTCGTCGACCTCGTCCGCCTCGTCCTCGAGCTCGACCTCGAAGATCTCGACGAGCTCGGACTCCGTCGGCGGGTTCAGCACCTCCTCGGCGCGGTCGGCGCGGGCACGCCACGCGGCGGCCTCGGGGCCGCGCCCGAGCTCCTCGAGCACCTCGGCGTACGCCGAGAAGAGCGCTGGGCTGTACGAGAACGCGCGATCGGGGTCGAGCTGCGGGATCTCGAGCTCCGCGAGGGCGAGCTCGGGCTGCTCGAGGTCGAGGCGCGCGCCCGACATGGCGATCGCGAGCCCGACCTGCACCGCGGCGGGCAGCTCAGCGCGGTCGACTGAGCGGCCGACCTCGAGCGCGCGGTCGGGACGGCCGACGCCCCGCTCGCTGTCCACCATGAGCGGCAGCTGGTCGTTACTTCCCGAGATCCGCCGGTACGTGCGCAGCTCGCGCAGCGCGAGCGCGAAGTCGCCGGTCGCGTAGGCCGTGATCGCCAGCGTCTCGCGGACGACGGCGATCCGGCCGCCGCGACGGGCGGCGGAGAGCGCGTGCTGGTGCGCGAGCTCCGGGTCGCTGTCGAGGTACTCGGATGCCGCGACCATGTGCCGCGCGACCCAGTCGGCGTTGTCCTTGCTGAGCGTCTTCAGCTCCGCGCGGGCGCCCTTGTCGAGCTGCTTCGCCTCGATCCGGTCGGGCAGCATCGGGTCGTCGTGACGCGGACGGACCGCGCGATCAGAGGCACCGTGCGTCTCGCGCGGACCGTCGTGATGACTGCCGCGAGCGTCGGGACGCCCGCCGCGTCGATCGTCGGTGCGGCGGCCGGCGCCGGACCGCTCGCCGTACGGGCGCTTCTGATCCCGGTCACCGTACGGACGCTTCTGATCCCGGTCACCGTACGGACGCTTCTGATCCCGGTCACCGTACGGACGCTTCTGATCCCGGTCACCGTACGGACGCTTCTGATCCCGG
>NZ_JBSGFY010000002.1:0-556 GCF_053603635.1 Agromyces sp. NPDC004153 | reverse complement strand
CCGGTCACCGTACGGACGCTTCTGATCCCGGTCACCATACGGACGCTTCTGATCCCGGTCACCATACGAACGCTTCTGATCCCGGTCACCATACGGACGCTTCTGATCCCGGTCACCATACGGACGCTTCTGATCCCGGTCACCGTACGAGCGCTTCCCGTCCCGCTCGCCCGCGGGCTTGCCGCCGCGATCGCCGTACGGGCGTTCACCGTTGCGAGGTGCGGCGCCGCGAGTGCCCTGGCCGGACCGTGACCTCGAGGACCCGCGGTCGCTCCGTTGCGTCCGCTCACCGCCCCGATCGTTCCGTGCGGGACGCTCCTGGTCCCCAGAGTCCTGCCTCGAATCGCTCACGATTGTCCTGTCGTGTGTGGAGTCCTCATCGGGACTCAACCGTACTCCGGCCTGCACTGCGGCGGCCCGTTAACGAGAAATAGCCACCCGTCCTCGGGTGGCCATTCCTCAATGTATGTCCGGCGGTGTCCTACTCTCCCACAGGGTCGCCCCTGCAGTACCATCGGCGCTGCGAGTCTTAGCTTCCGGGTTCGGAATGTGTCCG